>JBMOQY010000001.1:0-42414 GCA_049322455.1 Verrucomicrobiota bacterium
ATCATCGTCTCGACATTGATCAGACTCACGAAACTCGGTTGGGAGGGAAGTTGGCCACGCATGTCGCCTGCTTCGACGCAGCGCACCGCACTTTGTTCAATCTCTGTCGGACTTTTTCAGCAGCCTGTTAGTTTTCACGAGTGCATCGCCGATGAAAGAGGCGGCGGCATTCCTGAGTTGACCGGGGACAAGCGCCACGAGGAGGGCATGGCGTTGGGGTGTTCAGTCAGAAGTAGATGAGTTTAACTCCGCTTCAGGAGGGTTCGTAATCGAGAAGCTGTTCAAGCGACAATTTTTCATCCGTTGGCACGCTGGTCCTCACCGTGCATTGGTTGGCTTGTGGGGTTCACTGTGCATCCAGTTTCGCTCACGCCAGCGTGAAATTACGGCGGTTGGCGAGGTCGGCGCGGAGGTCGGCGCGGAAATCGGGGTGGGCGATGGAGATCAGGGCCTCGCCGCGCTCGCGCAGGGTCTTGCCGTGCAGGTTGACGGCGCCGTATTCGGTGATGACCCAATGGACGTGGCCGCGGGTGGTGACGACGCCGGCGCCGGGGGCGAGCTGCGGGGCGATACGCGAGACCTTGCCGCCCATGGCGAGCGAGGGGAGGGCGATGATGGGCTTGCCGCCGGGCGAGAGGGCGGCGCCGCGGATGAAGTCCATCTGGCCGCCGATGCCGGAGTAGATGCGGTCGCCGATGGAGTCGGCGCAGACCTGGCCGGTGAGGTCGATCTGGATGGCGGAGTTGATGGCGACGACCTTGGGGTTCTTGCGGATGACGGAGGTGTCGTTGGTCCAGTCGCAGGGGTAGAAGTTGACGAGGGGGTTGTCGTGGACGAAGTCGAAGAGCTTCTGCGAGCCGTTGATGAAGCTGGTGATGATGCGGCCCTGGCCGACCTTCTTGAAGCGGTTGGTGATGGCGCCGGCTTCGACGAGCTCGACGATGCGGTCGGAGAACATCTCGGTGTGGATGCCGAGGTCGCGCTTGTCGCGCATCCGGCTGAGGGCGGCGTCGGGGATGCCGCCGATGCCCATCTGGAGGGTGGAGCCGTCCTCGACGAGCCCGGCGATGATCTCGCCGATGCGCGCTTCGACCGCGGATTCGGCCGCAATGTGGTGGCCGTGCAGGGGGCGGTTGGTGGCGATGAAAGCGTCCACGCGGCTGAAGGGCACGACATTGTTGCCGTGGGTGCGGGGCATGCGTTCGTTGATCTCGGCCACGACGAGGCGGGCGGTCTCGGTGGCGGCCTTGGCGGCGTCGCAGGAGGTGCCGAGCGAGCACAGGCCGTTGTGGTCGGGCGGGGAGAGCTGGACGAAGGCGATGTCGAGCTTCACCTGGCCGGAGAGAAACAGGCCGGGAATGTCCGAGAGAAAGATCGGCACGAAGTCGGCGCGGCCCTCCTTGATGGCGGCGCGGAGGGGTGCGCCGGTGAAGAGGGAAACCGAGCGGAACTCCTTCTCGCGGCCAGGCTCGGCGAACGGGGCGGGGCCGTTGGTGTGCAGGTGCCAGAGGCGGACGCCCTCCAGGTCGCGGCGGGCGGCGAGCGCCTCGATCAGCGGGGTGGGTGTGGCGGCGGCGCCGTGGATGAAAAGGTTGTGGCCCGAGCGGACGGCGGCGACGGCGTCGGCGGGTGCGACGGCGCGGGCTTTCCAGTTCAGGTTGGGCGTGGGAAGGGAAGACATGGCGGCAATTTACCGTTCCGCCGGGCGGATTGGCGAACGCCTAACGTGCGCATTCGTTGGGAATGATTTCTCGCCCCTTGCCTCAGGCCTGGGCGAGGGCCTCCTTGTAGTGCCTGCGGCACATGGCGATATAGCGGTCGTTGCCGCCGATCTCGACCTGCGCGCCCTCCTTGACGGCGCGGCCGTCGGCGGCGATGCGGAGGTTCATCGTGGCCTTGCGGCCGCAGTGACAGATGGTCTTCAGTTCGCAGAGATCGTCGGCCAGGGCGAGCAGCGCCGCGCTGCCGGGAAAAAGCCGGGCCTGGAAGTCGGTGCGCAAGCCGTAGCAAAGCACGGGGATGCGCAGCTGGTCGGCGATGTCGGTGCACTGCTCGACTTGGGCGCGGGTGAGGAACTGCGCCTCGTCGATCAGCACGCAGGCCACGGGCTGGGCGGCGTGGGCGGCCTTCACGTGTTGCAGCAGGTCCTCGTCGGGCTGCAGAGCGAGGGCCGGCGATTCGAGGCCGATGCGCGATCGGATGATCCCGACGCCGGCGCGTGTGTCGATCGCCGGGATGAAGCACAGCGTGCGCATGCCGCGCTCATGGTAGTTGTGGCTGGCCTGCAGCAGCACCGTCGATTTGCCGGCGTTCATCGCCGAATAGTAGAAATAAACCTTCGACATGCCGCGAAAGCCAAGCGAGTTGGACGCGGAGAGGCCAACAAAAAGCCGGTGGTATTAATTTCCGCGAGCCCTGTGCCGCTAACTGGACGGCTTTCCCGATGGCCGCCTTCGACCCCGTCCTCTTCCGCCAGTTGCCGGTGATCCAGCAGATCATCGCCGACGAGACGTGGCTGGAGGCCGAGCGCCGCGGGTGCCCGGTGCGGCCGGATGATCCGGCCGTGCGGGAGCACGTGTGCGCGGTGATTCTGCGCATCGGTGCCGCGCTGCGCGAGGTGCTCACGCTCGAACTGGCCGACGCGCCGAAGAAGCTCTCCCCTGACGACCACACGCCGCCCGCGCCGTGCAGACCGGGGATCGGGCACGAGTGATCAGCTGGCTCCCGGGCAGCGGGATATGGGCGACGAAACAGAGACGGCCGCCTGGCGGTCGCGGACGTCGAACTCGGCGAAAATGGCGTGGATGGCAGGGGCGTCGTCGGCGGCGAGAATCCGGCGCAGTTGGCGCGCATGGCCCGCCAACTGGATCAGGCCCGAGGTGAGATGAAAATAGTCGGACGAATCCATCGCCGGCACGGCGATCAAGAGAACGAGTCTGACCGGCACGATGCGCTTGGGCCGCCAGTCAACGGGATGGTCGCTGCGGCCGAAGGCGAAGACGGGTTGCTTTATGCCCGGCAGGTGCGCGTAGGGGAACACCAGGCTGGAGGTGGGATCGGTGCTGAGCAGAAACTGGTGGTTAAGGGCGTCGTTGCATACCGGCAGCCAGTCCGGCACATAGCCGGACTGGTGCAGCAACAGGCTGAGTTCCTGCAAGACACCGGCGGCATCGCGGCCGGCCAGGCGTGGCGCAATCAATCCGGGGTTGGTAAAATCGGCGAGGGTCATGACACGACGGTGGTGGCTGCGGGCACGGCGGCCTTGGGGCGCACGCGGCGGACGGCGGGACGGTTTTTCACCGCCTTGGCCGTGGTTGGCAGTTCATCAAGCGGGAGCATGAGGTAGCAGCCGCAAACTTCGCACAGGTAGGCATCCCGGGGCTTGATCAGACTGACCAGTGTGCCGACCGGGACACGGATGTGGCATTCGCCGCACACGCCGTGGCGGACGAGGGCCACGCCATGCCTCCCTTGCGAAACCATGCGGTCGAAGTGTCCGAGGATGGGCGGCGGCACCAGTTTGCGCAGGGCGGCGATCTCGGCCCGTGGGGGCGGGGCGGAGGGATTGGCAGGCAAGAGCAGTTTTTGCAGGGCAAACAGTTGTTCGATGGCGGTTCTCATCATGGATATGGGACCGCGCCGGGCTGACGGCGCGGTCCGGCGGTCGCTTCAACCGGGTGGCGGATCACGGTTGATTTCCGTCACCCGGGGGATGCGGGAGCGGTCGGGGGGATCCTGTCCGCTGGCACACGGCTGACGGGTTACTTTTTGAGTTCGATCTTCGAGGCGACCAGCTCGTGCCGGCCATCCACGGTTTTGACGACGCCCGTGGCGTTTACCTGTTTGGGAGCATGGCAGATCTGCGGATGGAAGGCCTTGTCAACATCATTGGCTGCTACGTAGTAATCCACGGCCTTGTTGCCTTCCTTGACCTGGATCACAGTCTGACACTTGTCCTGCAGCTTGAGATCGGCCTTGGCGCACTTGGCCTCGCCGGAGATGGTCTTGGTTTCGTCCGCCGCGCGGGCCAGTCCGGCAAACGCAAACGTGCAGACGAAAGCGGTGAGGAGGTTGAGGGTTTTCATATGCTGGAGAATTCGGTTTTGGATGGATGGGGAAGGGATGCCGGCCACAAGGAAGGCCGGCACGTTTCGACGCGTCAGACGGAGGCTGCCTTCTTCCAGAAGCGCGCCTTGCCCTGCTTGGCGGATGAGGCCGGAGTGGCGGCGGTCGCGGTGGCGGGCGCCGCCGGCGGCGAGCTGGGTTTGGGCGTGCTGCCAGGGGCAGCGCCGGTGGTGGCGGGTGTGGGCGTGGCCTTGGGTGCGGATGTGGCACCAGTGGGATTGAGGGGATCGGGATTCATATGATGATTGATTAGCATGCCCGGAATTGGGCTCCTCGGGACACTGCATCGTCTGTGCCGCGCCAGGCCTGGGTCGGCCAACGAGCGCGGAGCAAGGCAGTTGTGTCATTCGCGGCTTGGCGGCGCCCAGGCGCGAGGGCGCCGCCGGTGCAAAAATTGCACCGGTGCGACATCGGATGTGCAAAGGCCGCCTAGGTGCGTTCCGCCGGCGGGCATGTCGGCTCCAGCAGTCCGTGAAGCTTGAGTTTATACTGTAGCGTCCGACGGCTGATGCCGAGCAGCCGGGCGGCCTCCTCGCGGTTGGCGGTCACATGGGTGAACGTCTGGCGGATAAGGAGTTTTTCCGCCTCGGCCAGGGTCATGCCCGGCCGCAGGGCAAACACCGGTGCCTGCCGGTCGTGCTCGCGCAGGAAATCCGGCAGCGCCGCGACGTCGATGGTCGGGCCGGGACAGGTGAGCACGAGGCGCTCGATGACATTGCGGAGCTGGCGCACGTTGCCGGGCCAGGGGAACCGCTGGCAGATCTGCATGGCCTCGCCCGAGAGTTTCCGGCGGCCGCGCTTGTGTTTGGCGGTGAAGTGCGCGAGGAAGGACTCGATCAGCAAGGGGACATCCCCGGCGCGCTCGCGCAGCGGAGGGACGGTGATGGGCACGATCTGCAGACGGTAGAAGAGATCCTCGCGGAAGCGGCCGGCGGCGATCTCCTCGGACAGCTTTTTGTTCGTGGCGGCGACGACGCGGACGTTCACCTGCACCAGTTCGGTGCCGCCCACCATGCGGAAGGCCCCGTCCTCGATCACCCGCAACAGGTCGCCCTGGCCCTTCGGCGACAGGTCGCCGATCTCGTCGAGAAACAACGTGCCGCCGTCGGCGAGCTGGAAGCGACCGGGCTTGGTCGCCAGCGCGCCGGTAAACGCGCCCTTGACGTGCCCGAACAGCTCGGCCTCGAGCAGTTGTTCCGACAGCGCCGCGCAGTTGACGGAGACAAACGGCCGGCGCGCCCGCTCGCTTTTCAGGTGGATCGCGCGGGCCACCAGTTCCTTGCCGGTGCCGCTTTCGCCCTCGATGAGGACGGTGACGTCGCTGCGGGCGACCTCCTCCGCAATCCGGATGACGCGGCGGATCGCTTCGCTCTCGCCGATCAGCAGGCTGGGCTCGGTGCGCCGGCGCAGGCGCGCGCGCAGCTCGCTGTTCTCCGCCACAATCGATTGAAATTCCAACGACTTGATCACGAGGGCCCGGAGGCGCTTCATGTCGAGGGGTTTCATCAGGTAGTCGTAGGCTCCCTCTTTCATGGCCTCGACCGCGTTCTCCACGGTGCCGAACGCGGTCATGAGAATGAACTGGATGTCGCGATTCTCTGACCGGGCCCGCCGGAGCAGATCGAGCCCGTTCATCTTCGGCAGACGGACGTCGGTGAGCACGAGATTATAGAGTCGCGAGTGGAGCAATCCGAGGGCGGTGTCGGCGTCATGGGCCGTGTCCACCGCGTAGCCTTCGCGTCGCAGGGCCTCCTGCACGCCGAGGCACAGGCCCCTTTCGTCATCGACCACGAGAATGTTAATGTGCGCTTTGTTCATGGGCGGGCTCCGCTTTGGGCAGCGGCAGTTGCACGGTGAAGATGGCCCCGCCCTCGGGCGGGCTGGCGGTGGTCACCACCCCGCCATGGGCGGTGACAATCTGTTGCACAATCCAGAGTCCCAGGCCGCTGCCTTCCGGCTTTGTGGTGAAAAACGGCTCGAAGATGGCGTCGTGCCGCCCGGCCGGAAGGCCGGAGCCGGTATCGCGGACCTCGATGGACGCCCAGGTGGCGTCGGTGCGGACGGTCACGTCGATGCGACCGCGGCCCGCTGTGGCCTGGATGGCGTTGATCACGAGATTGACCAGCGCCTGGGTGAGCTGCACCGGGTCGGCGGCGACCATGGGGAGCGAGGCGGGGACATGCATGGCGATCTCGATGCCCCGGGCGGCCGCCTCGGGCCGCAGGAGCTCGCAGACATGCCCGATGATCCGCGGCATTTCGACCGGCTGCAATTCGAGGTCGGACGGTCCGGCCAGGTTCAGGAACTGCCGGACGATGTTTTCGAGCCGCTGCAGCTCGCCATGGATGAAGGCCAGCCGGCCGGCGGTCCGTTCCTTCAGGGCGGGGGAGACCTGGGCCAGATCCTCCTCAAGCAGCTGCACATGGATGTCGAGCGAACTGAGCGGATTGCGGATCTCGTGCGCCAGCCGCGCCAGCAGACGGGACAACAACAACTGCTTCTCCTGCGCGGCCAGCATGCGGCCATCATGGCCGAATGCGTTGGCGAAAACGTTGTCCATACCGAGGGCGCCATTGTCGCACGTCCGCGGGCGATGGCCACACCTTGGCGGACTTGGGATGGCGGTAGTGCCGATGCTAATGCGCACGGTTAAGAACGTGCAACCCCCTGCAACGGGCCGGGAAGGGTACTGTCCCGCGGTCCTGTCCGGCTCGGCAGGACCGCCCCTTGCGCTCACCGCATGCGCGCGAAGGTCTTGGAGAGCAGGTCGAGGTCGCTGGCGTGCTTGGTCTTCTCGCGGGTGGTGGCGATGAGCTTCTGCTCGAGGGCGTTTTTGGTCGGGCGGGTCTTGTTCTCGTAGAACACACCGAACTTCCCGGGCCAGGGCTCGGAGGCGAGCTTGAAGGCTGCGATCTCGTCGGTCGGGTCGTGGCGGAGGGCGTCTTCGGGCGTGCCGTCGTTCTTCTTCAATTCGATGGTCTGCCAGGCGCCGCCCTTGCGGGGGTTGGCGCCGTCGAAGGCGCCCTCGAAGAACTCGACGCATTCGGAGAGGATCTCGACGACCGAGAAGCCGTCGTGCTGGGCGGCGCGGAGCATCATCTCGACCATGTGGTTGACCTGCGTGGCGTGGGAGCGGGCGACGAAGGTGGCGCCGCTGTTGAGGAGGGTGCGCATCGGGTTGACGGGCTGGTCGAGGGCGCCCCAGGGGTCGGTCTTGGACTTGAAGCCGAGGGGGGAGGTGGGCGAGGTCTGCTTCTTCGTCAGGCCATAGACGGAGTTGTCCATGATGACGTAGGTGAGGCGGACGTTCTTGCGGGCGGTGTGGACGAGGTGGTTGCCGCCGATGGAGAAGCCGTCGCCGTCGCCGCCGAACACGAAGACGTGCAGGTCGTCGCGGCCGAGCGAGATGCCGGCGGCGAAGGGCAGGGCGCGGCCGTGGATGTAGTGGCCGCCGTGGCTGTTGACGAAATAGGGGAAGCGCGACGAGCAGCCGATGCCGGCGAAGGTCACGATTTTTTCCTGCGGGTAGTTGAGCTTTTCGAGGACCTTGTAGAAGGAGGCCAGCACGGCGAAGTCGCCGCAGCCGGGGCACCAGGTGGGGTGGTCGGCGGCGAGGGCTTTCTTGGTCAGCGGGGCGCGGGTGCCGTCGGCGGAAATCGCAGCGGGGGCGGGGATGGCGGTGGGAGCGGACATGAGATTTACGATTTAAGATTTGCGAATTGCAATTGGGGCGGGATCAGGAGCGTGGGGTGACGGCAAGGATGCTCTGTTTGCGCATGCCGATGGTGGTGTCGGGAAGGTCGATTTTCTTGGCCACGCGTTCGACGATTTCGCTGACCTTCCAGGTAAGGCCGTCGGTCTTGGTGATGCTGCCGATGGCCGGATTGCAGTAGCGCGCGCGCAGCAGCGTGGCGAGCTGGCCGTGGCCGTAAAGACCCTCGTCGTTGATCTCGACCACCAGGATGTGCTTGTAGCGGGCGAAGGTCTGCTCGAGGCCGTGGGCGAGCGGGTGCAGATGGCGCATCTGCATGTGGCCGGCCTTGACGCCGGCGTGGCGCAGGCGGCCCATGGCCTCGCGGATCGGGCCGTAGGTGCAGCCCCAGCCGACGAGGAGCACGTCGCCGGAGTCGTCGCCGGCGAGTTCGGGGGCGGGGATGGAGTTCGCGACGGCCTTGATCTTCTCGCGGCGCTTCTCGGTCATCTTGGTGTGCAGCGCCGGGCTCGCCGTGGGATGGCCGTGCTCGTCGTGCTCGAGACCGGTGACGGTCGGGTATTTGCCCGAGGTCATGATCGATCCCGGGGGCGCGTGGCGGGTCAGGCCGCCGAGCGGGTAGGGTTTGAATTCGGGCGGGCGCGGGCTCGTGTCGGGCCTCACGTCCACCAGGAGTTTCTTGAGGTCGGGTTCCTCGAAGGCCTCGATGCGGGTGGCGATGGCCTGGTCGGTGAGGATGATGACCGGGGTGCTGAACTCGCGGGCGATGCGGCCGGCCTCGAGAGCGATGTAGAAGCAGTCCTCGACGTTCTTCGGGGCGAGGACGACACGCGGGGTGTCGCCGTGCGAGCCGTAGATGGCCTGCATGAGGTCGCTCTGCTCGATGTTGGTGGGCAGGCCGGTGGAGGGGCCGCCGCGCTGGACGTTGATGACGATGAGCGGGAGTTCGGCCATGGTGGCCCAGCCGAGCGCCTCCATCTTGAGGGAAAGACCGGGGCCGGAACTGCCGGTGACGGAGAGGTGTCCGCCGTAGGCGAAGCCGAGCGCGGTGGAGGCCGCGGCGATCTCGTCCTCGCACTGCACGAAGATGCCGCCGTATTTCGGCAGCTCGGTGCGGAGGGTTTCCATGATGGAGGACCAGGGGGTGATCGGGTAGCCGGCGCCGTAGCGCACGCCGGCGGCGAGCAGGCCGTAGGCGAGGATGGAGTTGCCGTCGCCGGTGACCTGCGGGCGGGCGCCGGGTGTGGGGGCCGCAGGCTTGTCGAGGCGGTAGCGGAGGTTCTCGGCCGGGTAGGCGTAGCCGGCGTCGAAGGCCAGCATGGCGTTGCGCACGACGTCCTCGTTCTTGCCGGCGAAGCGCTCCTTGATGAGCTGGGAGAGCTTCGGCACGTCGAGGTCGAACATGCGGGCGAGCAGGCCGAGCACGTAGATGTTCTTGCCCTTCTCCTTGGCGGAGCCGCCGACGGCTTCGACTGTGGCGGTGGTGAACGGCACGCCGACGGCGGTCACCTGCCTGTCATCCGGATCAGGCTTCACGTGGTCGCTGTCGTAGAGGAGCACGCCGCCGGGGCGGAGCGAGGCGCGGTGGCTGTCGTAGCTGTGCTGGTAGAAGGCCACCAGCACATCGGCGCGGTCGCCGGCCGACAGGATGTCGCCGGAGCCCATGCGGACCTGGAAGATGGACGGTCCGCCCGAGATGGTGGACGGGATCGTCATGTAGGTCATCACGTCCTGGTCGGAGCGGCCGGCGAGGCGGGCGAGGAAACCGCCGACGGCCTGGATGCCGTCCTGCGAATTGCCGGCGAGGCGGATGACTACATCGGGAATGGTGGTGGCGGACGACGCTGAGGCGCCGGTCGCCGCGGAGGTGTTCGGGCTGACCATGAGAGGGGTAGAGAGGGAGCAGATATAGCCCCGGAACCGGCCGGCGTAAAGAGCGGGTTGGGTCGCGGAGCGGCAGAACCCTTTGGCTATAAGCGTGCACAGAGGCCCGGCAGTAGGGCCATTTATCACCCTTATGGGAGGGTCAATCCCTGCGCAGAGAGGAGGTTGCGGAGATCGTGAAGATGCGCGGGAGGGCTCGAAGGTGGGTGGGGCTTGATGCCCCGACTCTTTCGATATCGAGTGATCCAAGTCGGGGCATGGAGGCTCTGCATTAAGAGGCTCGCAAGGAGTGCGGGCTCCCCCCGGCGCTCATTCCCAGCCGATCGGGCGGCCCTTGTTCTGTTCGACGAGCCATTCCATGAGCGGAGCGTAATACTCGATCATGGCGCGCGTGCTCAGCTCCTCGCCCGTGGCATCCTTGATGACCTTGCGCCAGTCCTCGGTCTGGCCTTTCTCCATGATGCTGCGCAGGAAGGCGCCGACCTCCTTGTTGCCGGCGTAATTGCAGTTCTGCGGAGGCTGCTTGAGGATCTTGCGGGCGATGTGGTCGTGGAGCTGGTGCTTGAAGACCTGGGCGATGGCGTAGGTGTAGTAGTAGGCGGGGGTGTCGTTGATGTGGGTCTTCGTGGCGGGATCGCACCATTCCTCGCCGCGCTCGACGGGCGGCTCCACGCCTTGGAAGTCGCGCACGTATTGCCACCAGCGGGCGTTCCACTGGTCGGCGGGCAGGTTGTGCGCGTAGATGTCGGCCTCCCAGTGGGCCATCACGCCGGAGGACCAGTAGATGAACGGGATGCCGGGGGTCATGGCGGTGTTGAGCAGGAACGCGGTGTCGTCGGCCTGGAAGTCCGCCGGCAGCACGCCGAGCGACTTCAGGTAGGGCACCTGCGCCGCGGCGAGCGCGGTGAGTTCGCCGAAGCCCTCGTGGAAGGCCGGGTTGGCGCCGTCGCGCAGCAGCACGGGCACCTCGGGCCGCGTGTAGGCCATGAAGTAGTAGATGTGGCCGAACTCGTGGTGGTTGGTGTTGAACCACCACGGTGTGGACTCGATGCTCTGGAGCGAGCGGAGGTCGTGCTCGAAGTCGAGGTGCCAGGCGGAGGCGTGGGTGTTTTTCTTGCGCGGGCCGCCGGCGGGCACGGGGTAGAGGTCGGACTTTTCCCAGAACGACTTCGGCAGCGCGGGGAAGCCGAGGCCGACGTAGAATTTCTCCGATGATTCTGCGACCCACTGCGGCGTGAACTTTTTGAAATGCTCCGTGAGGTCGGCGCCGTCGGCGAGGCCGCCCCATTCCTGCGCCCAGCGGTTGTTGAGCCAGTGTGCCGGGATGCGCTTCGGCACGGGCTGGCCGTATTTGGCGGCGAGCTTGTATTTGACCCAGGTGTGGAGCTGGAGGTAGAGCGGGCGCAGCACCGCCATGAAGCCCTCGTTCAGCTGGATCATCTCCTCCGTCGTCATGCCGTAGGCGGCGACCTGGAGCGCAAAGTAGTCGTGGTAACCCATCTCCTGCGCCACGCCGTTGCGCAGATCGCGGAGCTGGATGAGGCCGTCGCGCAGCGCCTTGCCCGATTCCTTCGACGCGAGCCACACGGCCTGCCGTTCGGCGAGGTCGGTGCTCGTCGCGAGCAGGTTGTCGATTTCGTTCACCGAGATCGGCTTTCCGCGGAGCTTGAATTCGAAGCCGTTGAGCGTGGAGGCCTGCCTCGTTTCGGCCTCGATGCGGGCCTGGGTGAGCTGCGGGTTGGTCATGGGCTGCTCGGCGGCGAGGAGCAGCACCTTCTCGAGCTGGCGCACGGTGAGGTCGTCGAGCTCGTGGCGCTGGAGGAGGAGAGACTTCGTTTCGTTGATGACGGCCGGGTTGCCCATGAACGCCGCGCTGGCCTTGCCCGCGGTCTCGGCCGCGGCGTCGTGGACGGGGCTCACATCGGTGGACGCCGCCCACTGGGCCTCGTTCTCGACATAGGCGAGGGCTTGGTAGGAGGCGTTGACGAGCGCGAGGAAGCGGTCGGCGCGCTCCTGCGTGGGATTGCGGTCGGCCGCAAACGCGGCGGCGGTGAACAGCGCCGCCAGCGCGGCGCCACGGAACAACGGGGAATTAATCATGCCCGTGTCATAAGCGGCTGGGCGTGCCCGCCAACAACGAAACGCGGGTCGATCCCCAATGACGGCCTATTTGCAGGAACTCGGAGCCGGGGAAAGTGTGGGCCCCGGTCTCACACCTTCGTCGGCTTCACGCGCTGGCCCGGCTTGATGCGGCCGCCGGGGTAGAGGATGATCTCGTCGCCTTCCTTCAGGCCGTCGGTGATCTGGATCTCGGCGCCGCTGGACCGGCCGGCCTGCACGGGCACGAGCACGGCCCGGCCGCCGCGCACCACGTAGGCGGCCCAGGCGTTGCCCTGGCGGAAGAGCCCCGACACCGGGACCTTCAGCACGCGGTCGCTCTCCCAGGTGATGACGCGGGCCTCGACGCGGAAGTTGTCGCCCAGCGTGGTCCACAGGTCGCGCGGGCTGGTGATGTCCACGACGACATTGACGCGCTGCTCCTCGACGCCCAACGCCGAGTATTTCGTGAAAGCGGCGGGTTCGACGAGCCGCACGCGGCCTTCGAGCGGCGCCGGTCCGCCCCATTGCTCCAGCGACACCGGGGCGCCGGCGGCGATGGCCGCGCCGTCGCGCGAGAGCATCTCGACGACGACTTCGAGGTCGGCGGGGTCGCCGATTTCGAGGAGCGGCGTGCCCTGGGCCACGGCGCGGGCGCTCTCCTGAAAGACGTGGAGCACGCGGCCGGTGGCGTTGGCCCGGACCTCGACCGGTGTCGAGGAGGAAGCGCCGGTCAGCCCGGTGACCGCGAGTTCGGTCTCGACCTGCTTCAGCGCGCCCTCGGCGGCGGCGACATCGCGCGCGGCGGCGGTCTCGCGCATCTTGGCGCTTTCCAGCTCCTGCGGGGAGATGGTGCCGGCGTCGAACATCTGCTGGATGCGGCGCAGCTCGTTGCGCGCGAGCTCGTGGGCCGTGCGGCTCTTCTCCAGCACGGCGCGGGCGGACTCGCGCCGGGCCTCGGCCAGCGCGCGGTTGCGCTCGTCGAGCGGCGAGGCGGGCAGGGGATCGATGATGGCGACGACCGTGACGCCGGCCTCGACCGTGGCGCCGGGTTTGAAGGCGATGCGGCGGAGCTGGCCGCTTACGGGCGCGGCGACGACGTAGCGCTGTTTGATGCGGGTCTTGCCCTCCTCGCTGACGGTGGCGCGCAGTGGGCCGGCGGCGACCGACGCGGTCTCGACCGGCACGGGTTGCGGGCGCAGGCCGACGGCGATGAGCGCGAGCAATCCCGCGCCGAGGGCGTAGGGAATCCAGCGGAAGGGTTTGGAGACAGTGGCCATGGGAGAAGGTTTAACCACAGATTAACACAGATGCACACAGATGAAGGAATCTTGTGGCTCGAAGGAGGCATGTATCTGTGTGCATCTGTGTTAATCTGTGGTTTTATTCGGGGGCTTTCAATGCGCCGATGAGGTCGAGGTGCTTGAGTTTGCGGAGGACGACGAGGGCCGAGAGCGCCGAGGCGGTTGCGACGACGATCAGGGCGAAGGTGTAGGTGTAGGGGGTGAACACGAGCGGCAGGCGCACGGTCTCGGTGTTGACCGACGAGATGATGGCCGTGGCGATGCCGGTGCCGAGCAGCAGGCCCATCGGCACGGCGAGCAGGGCGAGGATCGTCAGCTCTGTGACGATGACGGCGCCGACCTCGCGCTGGGTCAGGCCCACGACGCGCAGCGTGGCCAGTTCGCGGGCCCGCTCGGCCAGCGAGATGCGGGCGTTGTTGTAGATGACGCCGAAGGCCACGATGACCGCCATGCTCAGGTAAAGCGTGGTGAGCATGCCCATCATGCGCGCGGTGGTCTCGCGGAAGCTCGCGCGCATGGACTCCTTGACGGAGACCCAACTGATGCGCGGCACCTCCTTGATGGCGCGCAGAAACTCGGCGCGCCGCGCCATGTCGAGCGTGAAACTGGCCCCGGTGACGATGTCGCCCTCGCCGAGGAAGCGGTTGATGGCGGCGCGGTCCATGTAGGCGGCGATGCCCGTGAAGTCCTCGGCGAGGCCGGCCAACCGCACCGGGCGCACGGGGCGTTTGCCCATGAGGCCCTCGAGGACGAGTTCATCGCCCACGCGCGCGCCGAGCACGTCGGCGAGCTTGGCGGAGACGATGAGGCCGTCGCCGGCCGGCGTGATCTCGCGGCCGGCCTGGTCCACGGTGCGGGTGTGGGCGGAGCCGGGGTCGAGGCTGCGCAGGCCGATCTGGCGGTCGCGGCCCTGGAAATGGATGCGCACGGCGGTGGAGCGGAACGGTTCGACGTGCAGCACGCCGGGCAGGCGCTCCAGCTCGTGCATGGTGCGGACGGACGTGGGTTCGGCGAAGCCGAGGTTGAGGTCCTGCCGCTGCACGAGGTCCCACTGGTAGTCGAGGATGTGGGCGATGCCGGCCTTCAGGGTGTTGGGCAGGATGAGCAGGGCCGTGGCGAGCGAGAGGCCCGCGACCGTGAACAGCGCCTGCACGGGCCGGCGCTCGAGGTTGCGCACGGCGATGCGGAACGAGTGGGAAAACAGCCGCACGAGGGCGGGGCGTTCGACGAACGACGGGCGGTAGTTCGCCGGCGGTTCGGGGCGCATGGCCTCGGCAGGCGGAAGCTTCGCGGCCTTGCGGACCGAGGCGAGCACGCCGGCGATCACGGCCGCGAGGCCGACGCCGAAGGCGAGCACCACGGCCTGGCGGTCGAGGCGGAAGGCCAGCTCGGGGAACCGGAAAAACAGGTCGTAGAGGCGCACCATCCAGCGTCCGAGGAACAGGCCGCCGAGGCCGCCGAGGACGGTGCCCGCGAGGCCGATCACGGCGGCGAATTTCAGGTAGTGGGCGGCGATCCGGCCGTTGGTGAAGCCGAAGGCCTTGAGGATCGCGATCTGCTCGCGCTGGAGGGCGAGCAGGCGCGCGAGCACGGCGTTGGTCATGAAAGCGGCGACGCCGAGGAAGATCGTGGGAAAGCCGATGGAGAGGATGGTGAGCACGCGGATCTCGTCGGTCACGCGGATGTGCGACGGGTGGTCCTTGCGGCTGTGGGCGCCGGCGCCGCCATAGGGCTTGAGGAGGGTGTCCGCGGCGGCGATGATCGGCGCGGGATTGGCGCCGGGAGCAAGTTTGAGAGAGAAGTGGTTGAACGCGCCGTAGAGATCCCAGGCGGTGGCGATCTCCTTGTAGGTCATCCAGAAGATGCCGTAGGTGCGGCTGTCGGGCAGGGCGGCGCCGGGGCGCGACTCGAAGATGTATTCGGGCGAGAGCACGATGCCGGCGATGCGGAAATCCTGCCGCCGGCCGTTCATGATGAGCGCGAGCGTGTCGCCGGGTGCGAGCCGGTTCGCCTCGGCGAAGGCCTCGCCCACCAGCAGCTCGCGGCGCGAGCCGGGCGCCAGCCAGCGCCCGCGGCGCAGGAAGAGGCGGTTGAGTTCCGGCTCGCCGAAATCGGGCAGCGAGCGCACGAGGCCGCTGGCCGGCTCGTCGAGGCCCGGCAGGTCGAGCGTCACCTGCCCGGCGATGTCGGTCTGCACGCCGGCCACGCCGGGGAGGGCGGCGAGGCGCTCGCGGATGTAGTTGGGCGCACGCTTGAGCGAACCGAACACGTCGGCGAAGCGGTGCTGCTCGTAATACTCGGCGCGCGTCCCGTCGAGCGAGGCGATGAGGCTGCGCGTGGTGATCATCATCGCGAGGCCGCAGGCCATGACGACCGAGACCGCGGCGACCTGCCCCCGGAGGCGCCGGAGATCGCGGAGCAGCTTGCGGTCGAGATGGGGAAGCATGGTGCGGAAATCGTTCGCGTTCTCTTAATCGTTATCGTGCTCCGGGATTCGAGACGGCCAAGGAGCGGAAGGGAGGACGAGCAGGCGAACGAGAATGAGGCTGATTCGGGTTCACCACTTCAGCGTCGCGGGCGCCGCGCGCGAGGGGTTGCGGTGTTCGGCGAGCACCTTGCCATCCATGAAGCGGATGACGCGGTCGGCCATGCCGGCCAGGACGGCGTTGTGGGTGATGACGACGGTGAGCGTGCCGAGTTCGCGGTTCACGCGCTCCAGCGCCTCGAGCACGACGATGCCGGTCTTCACGTCGAGGGCGCCGGTGGGCTCGTCGCAGAGGAGCACCTCGGGGCGCTTGGCGATGGCGCGGGCGATGGCCACGCGCTGCTGCTCGCCGCCGGAGAGCTGCGCGGGGAAGTGGTCGAGGCGCGCGCCAAGGCCGACCAGGTGGAGAGCCTCCTCGGGTTCCAGGGGATGGTCGGCGATCTCGGTGATGAGGCCGACGTTCTCGCGGGCGGTGAGACTCGGGATGAGGTTGTAGAACTGGAAGATGAAGCCGACCGAACGGCGCCGGTAGAGCGTGAGCTGCTCCTCCGTGGCGTGCGTGAGGTCGGTGTCGCGGTAGCGGAGCGTGCCGGCGGTCGGGAGGTCGAGGCCCCCGAGCTGGTTGAGGAGGGTGGTCTTGCCCGAGCCGGAGGGGCCGAGCAGCACGACGAGCTCGCCCTCGGCGAGATCGAGGTCCACCCCGGCCAGCGCCCGGACCTGCGCCGTGCCCTCGCCATAGACCTTGGTCAGCCCGCGGACATGGAAGACGGGGCGGCCGTCGGAGACGGTCGTCGCACGGGAACCGTTGGCGGGAGCGGGATTCACGGCGTGGGTGGGCAACGGTTCGCACGCTGCCAGCCGCCCCCGGGCAGGGCAACCCAAAGACCGCGAGCGCGATGGAGTTCAGTCGTGATTATCGGCGGCAGTAGGGTGGATTCTTTGGACGCCAAACCGGGTTGGCCTGCCGATGTGAGCCAAGTGTCACGCAACTGTCACGGTCGCCCACTGGTCAGGGGTCGATGAGTCTTGTAGGCAGTTTGCCTTGGATGAAACCGACCCTGTCGCCTGAACCCGAATCGCCCGGCACCTCCGCGCCTACCGTCGCCGAGGTGGAGGCCACGCCGTTACGGAGGCTGGTCCATCACCGGGAATCCATCGCGCACGACACCCGCCTCGAGGACGTGCACCGTTTCTTCAACGAGCGGCAGACCGACTTTGCCGCCCTGGTGCGCGACGGGCGCGTGACAGGCATCTGCGGGCGCGCCCAGCTGGGATTCCTGCTCGGGTCGCGTTTCGGCTTCGCCCTGAACGCCCGGAGCCCGGCGCACGTGGCGGGCGTCAAGCGGCCGCTCGTGTTCCCGGAGGACACGCCGTTGCGCGAGGTGCTGCAGGCGGCGCTGGGCCGTCACGACGACGAGTTCTACGAGGATGTGGCGCTGGTGGACCATGACCTGCGCCTCATCGGGCTGATTCCCGTGGAGGCGCTGGTGCGGCTGCAAAGCCGGCTCGTGCATGCGCAACTGGCGGAGATGCGCCGTCAGCACGAGACCCTGCAGCGGCAGAACCTCGAGCTCTTCCAGGCCGGGCACGCCGTGCGGCAGGCGCAGGCGCTCAGCGCCGGGTTGTTCGCCAGCAGCGCGGTCGGCGTGGCGCTGGTGTCGGCGGCCGGCCGCCTGCAGGCCTGCAACCGGCGCTTCGGCGAGCTCCTGGGTTTGGAACCCAACCTGCCGGAGGACCTGACCCTGGAGGCGCTCCTGCCGGAGCCGGACCGGGCGGCGTGGCGCGAGCTGTTGCTTGACCTGGAGCGCAACGCCGCGCCGAGCCTGGCGCGGGACTTCGACCTGGCGGTGCCGGGCCGCGGCCCGCGCACGATGCACTTCTCGCTCGGCTGGATCGCCGAGACCAGCCAGGCGTGCGTCTGCGTGGACGACATCACGCAGCAGCGCGAATTCGAGCGGCGCCTGCAGCGGGAGGAGAAACAGAAGCTGCTCGACACGCTGGCGGGCGGCGTGGCGCATGAGCTGAACAACAAGCTCACGCCGGTGCTCGGTTATGCGGAGCTGATCGCGCAGGAGGCGACGCCCTCGCAGGTCGAGTTCGTCGGTTACATCCGGAAGGGCGTGCAGGAATCGGCCCACATCATCCGGCAGCTCCTCCGGCTGTCGAAGCCCGAGGGCGGCGCGATGGAGCCGGTGGACCTGCGCGATGTGATCACGGAGGCGGCGCTGATGCTGCGTTTCGAGGCCCGCGAGGCGCGGGCGCGCATCCGCGTGGAGACCGGCGACGAGCCGCTCACCGTCAGCGGCGACGCCTCGCTGCTCAAGCAGGTGGTGATGAACCTCGCGCTGAACGCGCTCCACGCCATGGAGGAGACCGTCGCGCCGGAGCTCCGGCTCACGGGCGGCCGGGACGCGGCGGGGGTGTTTTTCACGGTGCAGGACAACGGGTGCGGCATCCCGCCGGAGATCGTCGGGCGCATCTTCGACCCTTTTTTCACCACGAAGGGCCCCGACAAGGGCACCGGCCTCGGCCTCAGCATCTGCCACAGCATCGCCCGGCAGCACGGCGGACGCATCGAGGTGCGGAGCAAGCCCGACGAGGGAGCCTGTTTCACCGTCTGGTTGCCGGTCCTGTCCCGGAGCGGGCGGACCGAGCGCGGATCCCCGCAGCCGCCCTTTGCCGGTGAAGTCCGCTGTCCGGCCGGCCGGCGCGTGCTGGTGGTGGACGACGAGCCCGTGATCCGCAATTTCCTCATGGAGGCCATGCGCAGTCTCTACGGCTGCATCGTGGACGGCGCCGCCGACGGCCGCGAGGGTCTCGATCAGGCCGCCCTCCACGATTACGACCTCATCCTGTCCGACATCCGCATGCCGGGGATGACGGGCCCGGAGTTTTACCTGCGGCTCAGGGACAGTTGTCCGGCGCAGGCCGCCCGGATGATCTTCGTCACCGGTCACATGGGGCAAGGCCAGTTGCAGGAGGACATCGCGCGCTGGGGCGTGCCGGTGCTGGCCAAGCCCTTCACGATGGACCGGCTGGCGCGGGTGTGTGCGCCCCACCTCGCGCCGGTCGCCGCGGGCGCGGCCTGAGCCGGCGGCACGGAACTGGATTGTAGTTTGCGGCGCGCGCCCTTCTGCTGGCGGGCATGAATCGGACCGACCGGCTCGTGGCGATGGTGCTCTTCCTGCAGGGCAGGCGCGTGGTGCGCGCCGCGGAGCTGGCCGCGCACTTCGAGGTGACGGAGCGCACGATCTACCGCGACATCGCCGCCCTCGGCGAAGCCGGCGTGCCGATCGCGGGCGAGGCGGGCGTGGGCTACAGTCTGATGAAGGGCTACCAGTTGCCGCCCGTCATGTTCACGGCGGAGGAGGCGAGCGCGCTCTTCGTGGGCGGCGAGATGGTGAAGCAGTTCACCGACGCCTCGCTGCACGGGCCGATGGCCTCGGCGCTCGACAAGCTCCGCGCCGTGCTGCCGCGCGACCGGCAGGACCACGTCGAGAAGCTCGTGAGCCGCACGATCGTGCGCGGGCGGGTGGGGCGGGCCGCGCCCGACATCGCCGGCCAGCGCTGGCTGGTGACGGTGCAGCAGGGCGTCGTCCTGCGGCGTGTGCTGCGCCTGGCCTACCGCGGGCTCGAACGCGAGGAGGAGACGCAGCGCGACGTGGAGCCGCTGGGCGTGGTGTTCTACGGCGGCGCCTGGTATCTGGTGGCGTGGTGCCGCCTGCGCACGGGCATCCGGCATTTCCGGGTGGACCGCATCCGCCGGCTGGAGCTGCTGCCGGTGACGTTCACGCCGCGCGACGATTTTTCGCTGGCCGAGCACATGGAGCGTTCGGGCGCCGAGGGGCAGAGCGAGCCGGTGCGCATCTGGTTCCACCAGTTCGCGCAGGAACGCGCCCAGCGCGAAAGCTACGCCACGCTGATCGAGGAGCGGAAGCGCGACGGCGGGGCGGAGTTCACGCTGTATTCCTACTCGCTCGAGTGGACCGCGCATTGGCTGCTGTCGTTCGGCGACCGTGCCGAGGCCGTCGCCCCGGCGAAGCTGCGCGAACTGGTGCGCGCGGCGGCCGAGAAAGTGGTGGCGAAGCACGGGTGAAAGGCTCCTGACATAGGGTTGTCAGGGCGGGGTGGTAGGATGGGCGCAACCTCAAGTCCGTCATGCCCTCTCCCGCACCCTCCCTCACGCTCGGCTACGTGATCCTCTACGTGCAGGATGTCGCCGCCAGCCTCGCTTTCTACGAGGAAGCCTTCGGCTTTTCGCGGCGCTTCTTCCACGACGACAACGGCAAGGCCTATGGCGAACTCGAGACCGGCGCCACGCGGCTGTCGTTTGTCAGCCTGGCCCTGGCGAAGGAAACGCTGAAGGTCGCGCCGACGGCCGCGTCGCGCACGGCTCCGCCGCAGGCTTCCGAAATCGCCCTCGTCACGCCCGAGGTGAAGACCGCTTATGATCACGCCGTCGCCGCAGGTGCGCTGGCGGTGGCCGCCCCGGTCGCCAAGCCCTGGGGCCAGATCGTCGCCTGCGTGCGCGATCCCGACGGCCACCTCGTCGAGCTCTGCAGCCCGCTCTCCTGACCCGCCGCCCGCTTTCGCCATCCTCGCCCGCGCCTCCCCCATGCTCAATCCCACCGGCATCGCCTTTGCGCTCTATCACATCACCGACGTCGCCCGCGCCCGGAAATTCTACGAGGGTGCCCTCGGCTTCAAGGTATGCTCCGAGATGGAGTTCGCCCCCGGCCAGTGGTGGATCGAATACGACGCGTGCGGTCCGAGCGGGCTCGCCATCACGAATTACGGCCAGACCACCGTGCCGGCGTCGGGCGGCCCGGGCGTGGCCATCGAGATCACCAACTACGACCAGGCGCTTGCTGCCGTGCAGGCCGCCGGCATCGCCCTCTCGTGGGGACCGCACGAGTGCGCCGCCTGCCGCAGTGTCGGCTTCCGCGATCCCGACGGCAACGAGCTGTTCCTGCATCAGCGCAAGCGCACCGCCTGATTGCTCGCAGCGGGATTCCCGTGACCGAGATGCCACACCTTAAACTAGGTTCTTTCCGCCGTTCCGACTCCGTCCGCTCGGAATCAACCTGACAGTTTATGTGAACAGGCGCGCGCCGCGCCGTCCTTGAAACTCCGCCAACATTCCCCCGCCATGCAACACCGCCAGCTCACGCTCACCCTCGCCGCGCCGCACGCGGCGGCCTTCAACTTCCTCGCCGACATCGAAAACCTGCCCGCCTGGACCGGCGGCCTGTGCGAATGGATCGAACTCCATCGCGAGGGCTGGTGGGCCTACACCGCACTCGGCGAACTCGCCGTCGAGACGAAGGTGGACGACATCGCCGGCGAGATCGACCTGCGCCTGCGCCACGTGTCGGGCTGGCTGGCCGTCATACCGCTGCGCGTGCGCTCCGACGGCGACGGCGGCGCGATCATCCGCGCCGCCTGCCGTCAGCCGGCGGGGCTGCCGGACGAGGCTTACGAGATGCTTTTCGAGTCGCTGCTGAACGGCCTGCGCGGCCTCGCCGCGCGCCTTCATCCCGAGCCGGTGGCGGCGTGAGCCGTGAGACTCAGCCCCGACTGCGCCAGCGCCACCAGCCGGCGAGCAGGCTGCCGATGACGGAGTGGAACACGCTGGAGATGGCGCAGGGCACGGCGGTGAGCGGGTCGGCGAAATGCTTGCGGGCGAGCACGACGCCGAGGCCCGAATTCTGCATGCCGACCTCGATGGAAACGGTGCGTGCCACGATGACATCGAAGCGCAGCACGCGCGCCACGATGTAGCCCAGCAGAAAACCGCCCGCGTGCAGGCCGAAGACCGCGCCGAGCAGCCGCCACGCCGCGCCCTTAACCGCGACGGCGCTGCCGCCGATGATGCTGGCGCAGATGAGCGCGATGACCACGACAGACACAAGCGGCAACCCGAGCTGGGCGCGCTGCACGGCTCGCGGGGCGAGGCGGTTGAGCCACACACCGATCCCCACCGGCAGCACCACGACCTGGAACGTGCTCCAGAACAGGCCCCAGCCGTCCACACGCACGAGCGTGCCGGCCAGCCACGTGGTCAGCAGCGGCGTCATCACCACGGCGGCGAAGGTCGAGCACATGGTCATGACGACCGAAAGCGCGATGTTGGCCCGGGCGAGGTAGGTGACGACGTTCGACGCCGTGCCGCCGGGGCAGCACGCGACGAGGATGAGCCCGACCGCGTAGGGCGTCTCCAGTGCGAACAGCCGGCCCATGGCCCAGCCGAGGAAGGGCATGATGCTGAACTGCGCCACGAAGCCGAGCGCCACCGCGCGGGGCATGCGACCGATGGCGCGGAAGTCGTCCACCGTGAGTGTCAGCCCCATGCCGAGCATGATCACCGCCAGCCCCCACACGATCCACGGCCCGCTGAACCACGTGAACCACGCGGGCTGGCACAGCGCGGCCGCGCTCAGGGCGACAACCCACAGGGGGAAAGCGTTGGTCAACCAGGTCAGCACGCGCGACATGGCCGCCGACTAAGCCGGAGGAGGGCGGGCGTGGCGAGTGCGGAGTATGGCATCGGCCTGCCGCACTCATCCATCCCCGTGTTGCCGCAATTGCCACGCGGGGATCGGATGGGCAGCTTCGTTGCCGGAATATTTTCCAAGGTGTGAAGGGATGCGGCGGCCACCGGGTTTATGCCCGGCGAACCCCCCGTCCATCATGAAAGTCCTCCGTCCCCTTCTGCTCGCCGCGCTGCTCACTCCCGCGGTTCCAGTCCTGGCCCAGTTCGAGTCCGCCCGGTTTCACCCTGACAACGTCATGCCGCCGTATCCGCCGTCGCTCCAGATGGCCGGTGTCACCCGCGGGACCGTCGTAGCCGCCGTGAGCATCGACACCGAGGGCAAGGTGCAGGACGCCATGGTGCTGGCGCACACGCAGGAGCGCTTGGCCGACACCGCACTGGCCGCCCTGCGTGAGTGGCGCTTCATTCCCGCGCGGCTCGATGGCACGCCCGTGCCCGTCCAGACCGAGTTGACGATCGAGTTCAACCTCGAGGGCGCGGTGATCACCACGAACATCCTCAACCACTTCTTCTTCGACAACATGCCGGGCATGGGCGACATGGCCGTGACCAGCCATCTCTGTCCGGCCAGCCGGCTCGACCGGCTGCCGCAACGGGTCGCGGGCGAGCAACCGCGCTATGCCGAGGCGGCCGACAAGGACGGTGTGCGCGGCCGGGTGCAGGTGCACTTCTACATCGACGAAAACGGCGAGGTCCGGTTTGTCAGCGCCGTGCCCGCCGGGCATCCCTACCTGCTGGAGCAGGCGGTCCAGGCCGTGCGGCGGTGGAAGTTCGAGCCGCCGACCAGCCGCGGCCGGCCTGTGCTCGTGGCCGCCGTGCAGGAATTCAGTTTTGGCGACGGAGGCAGGTAGCTCCGCCGACCAAGTGTGTGTAAGTGCCCGGACGCCGGCCCGCCTAGCGGACCGGCGTCCCTGTTTGCGTTACTTCTCCGACAAGAGGGATTCGAGATTGAGCGGAGCGGTGGCCATGGCGAGTTCGCCGGAGGGTGTGCGCGGCCAGGCCTTTTCCGGCCGGTCCCAATACAGCTCCACGCCGTTCTGGTCGGGATCGCGCAGATAGAGGGCTTCGCTCACGCCGTGGTCGCTGGCGCCGTCGAGCGGGATGCCCGCGGCGGCGAGCCGGCGCAGCGCATCGGCCAGGTCGGCGCGCGTGGGGTAGAGGATCGCCGTGTGGAAGAGGCCGGTGCTGCCGGGCGGGGGCGGCCGGCCTCCGAGGCTTTCCCAGGTGTTGAGGCCGATGTGGTGGTGATAGCCGCCTGCCGAGATGAAGGCCGCTTGGGTGCCGTAGCGCTGCCTGAGTTGGAAACCCAGCACCCCGCAGTAGAAATCGAGTGCGCGTTGCAGGTCGGCGACCTTCAGGTGCACGTGGCCGATGCGCACCCCGGCGGCGATGGGTGGGGTTTTGGTCATGGAAACAGTGTGGGCGAAGATGAAAAAAACGCAAAAATCCTCCCCGGCGGGTTTACCACTCGTGAAAACTTGCGCGCGCTTCAAAACTGGCCCGGTTAGCGCCGACAATATGGAACAACACATGTCCAATCCGACCGAGCCGCAGGCGCCCGCCGCCCCCGGGGGGGGCCTCGATGTGCTGTTCGTGGATGACGACCGCGAGATCGCCTCGATGATGACCGAGTTTCTGCGGCGTTCCGGCTATTCGGCCGAGAGCGCGACCAACGGCCACACAGCCTTGAAGCTGCTGCAACGCCGCCCCGCGGCCCTGGTCGTGACCGACATCCTGATGCCGGAGGTGGACGGCTATGAGCTCATCATGAAGCTGAAGCAGACGCCGCACCGGCCGAGCATCATCGCCACTTCCGGGAACCCCTCGAAGATCGGTTTGGATTTCCTCAAATCGGCGCAGCAGCTCGGCGCCGACCGGGTGCTGCCCAAGCCCTTTCTGCCGCAGACGATGCTCAAGCTCGTGCAGGAAATCCTCGGTCCGCGCCCGCCGCCGGCGCCGCCGGCGGACACCTGAGACGTGGAACGGCCCTCGGGACAAGGACGCACCTGGTGTGCCCTGGCGAAGGCGGGCCAAGGTCCACCCCCGCGGGAGATCATTGCCTGGCGCCCGCGTCGCCGAGAAATGGCTTGGTTTGGCCGGCCCGGCTTCTACGTTGGTCCGTTCCCATGGCTGCTCTCCTCACCTTGCTCGACGTCACGCTCCACTTCGGCGGCCCCGCCATCCTGGAAAAGGTCAATTTCCAGATCGATCCAGGCGAGCGCGTCTGCCTGGTCGGGCGCAACGGGGCGGGCAAGTCCACGCTGATGAAGGTGATCACCGGCGAGATGAAGCCCGACAGCGGCGACGTGTTCCGGCCCGCCAACGCCGTCTGCCGCCGCCTCACGCAGGAAGTGCCGGCCGACCTCAGCGGCAGCGTGCACGACATCGTCGCCGCCGGCCTGCGGCCCAACGACGACCACCATGAGGAGGAATGGGAGCGTGATGTGCGCGTCGAGGATCTCCTCGCCGCCACCGGCCTGCAGCCGCACCAGGTGTTCGCGCAGCTTTCCGGCGGCCTCAAACGCCGCGTCCTGCTGGCCCGCGCCCTCGCCGGCCAGCCCGACCTGCTCCTGCTCGACGAGCCGACCAATCACCTCGATCTCGCGTCCATCCTCTGGCTGGAGGAGTTTCTGCTCGAGAAGAAGCCCACGCTGTTCTTCGTCACCCACGACCGCGCCTTCCTGCGGAAAATCTCCACGCGCATCGTCGAACTCGACCGCGGCCGGCTGGCCGGCTGGGCCTGCGATTACGACACCTACCTCGTGCGCAAGCAGGCGGTGCTGGAGGCCGAGGAGCGGCAGCGCGCGCTCTTCGACAAAAAGCTGGCGCAGGAGGAGGAGTGGATCCGCCGCGGCGTGAAGGCGCAGCGCTCCCGCGCCACCGCCCGCATCAACGCGCTCAAGGAGATGCGCGCCCAGGCGCGCGCCCGCCGCGATCGCACCGGCACCGCCGTCATCAAGCTCGCCGAGGCCGACCGCTCCGGCATGAAGGTGATCGAGGCGGAGAACGTCACCTACGCCTACACCGCCGGCGCCCCGCCCGTCATCCGCGATTTCTCCACGGTCATCCGTCGCGGCGAGAAGATCGGCATCCTCGGCCCCAACGGCGCGGGCAAGACGACGCTCATCAAGCTCCTGCTCGGCCAGCTCCAGCCCACCGCGGGCAGCGTGCAGCACGGCACCAACCTCGAGGTCGTGTATTTCGACCAGCTCCGCGCCCAGATCGACGACAACAAGACCGTGGCCGACAACATCGCCAACGGCAACCCGACCGTCACGATCGAGGGCCGCACGCGGAACGTCATCAGCTACCTGCAGGACTTCCTCTTCGAGCCCGCCCGCGCCCGCACGCCGGCGAAAGTGCTCTCCGGCGGCGAGCGCAACCGCCTGCTGCTGGCGCGCCTTTTCACCAAGCCGGCCAACGTGCTCGTGCTCGACGAGCCGACGAATGACCTCGACGCCGAGACGCTCGACCTGCTCGCGGATCTGCTCGTGGAGTTCCAAGGCACGTTGCTGCTCGTGAGCCACGACCGCGAGTTCCTCGACGAGGTCGTCACGAGCACGCTCGTGTTCGAGGGCGACGGCCGCATCGGCGACTACGTCGGCGGTTACACCGACTGGCAGCAGGAGAAGGCGAAGCAGGCGGGCAGGGTGCAGCGGCCCGCTGCGCCGGAGCGGACGACCGGCCCGGTCGTCCCTGCCGCCAATCCCAAGCCCGCCCGCAAGCTTTCCAACAAGGAACGCCACGAGCTGGAATCGCTGCCGGCGACGATCGAGGCGCTCGAAAAGGAGCAGGCCGAGCTCACCGCGAAGCTGGCCGACCCCGCCTTCTACAAGTCGCAGGCGGCGAAGTTCGCCGCCGTGAAGGCGCGCCTCGAAACCGTCGGACGCGAGCACGCTGCGGCCTTCGCGCGGTGGGAGGAACTGGAAAGGCAGAAGTAAGAAGGAAGGACTACGGAATGACGCATCGAAGGGCGCTGCGGGGTTCTTCCTTCCTTCTTCCTAATTCTTCCTTTCCTGGTTCAATCCTGCTTCAACTGGATGTCCGCGATCAGGCGGTGGCCGGAGCAGTCGAAGTGGAAGGTGTGGCGGGAGGCGCCCTTGAGGCTGGCGACGGCGAGATTGTCGCCCCGCACGATGGTCGGGAGCGTCAGCTTGCAGGGGAAGCCGACGTTGCAGAGCGCGTTCTTGAAGCCGCCGACCGTCATGTTGGTGATCTCGCCGACCACGTCCTTCACGGCCTCGTCGCCGCTCATCTCGACCTCGGCGAGGCTCATGTCGAGCACACGCGCGGCGGCCTCCTGCGCGAAGTCGTCGGGGATGCACAGATACACGATGCCGGCGATCACGCCCGCGAAGCCCACGCTGCCGAAGACGTGCGGCTTCTCCTTGAAGCCGTCGTAGGCGGTCGCGACGTTTTTTTCGACGAACGAGGTCTCCTGCTTGAGCATGGTCACGCAGACGTTGCGGACGGCGCGGATGATGGACTCCTGGACGAGGGTGTCGGAAATGGGTTGGGCGGCTGTAGCCATGGGCAGCGTGGAGGGAACCGGGGTCAAATCGGCCGGAAATCGCGGCAGTTGAGGCAAATCTGGAAGTGTGGGGTTGCGGAGGAAAGCGGACCCGCCTAACAAGGCGGCATGCTGCCCCGATCCAGGGTCCTGCTGGCCGGGCTGACGCTTGCCGCCGGCGCTTTTGCCTCCCAACCCGCTGCTTCCGCCATGACCGCGCTCCCCGCGTCGGATTCCCGTTTTCTTTACGAAGGTCGCTTCGACCGGAGCGATCCCGCGCAACCGGTCGTCATCTGGGCCGGCAGCCGCATCGGCCTGGAGTTCGAGGGCGGGGCTCTGGTGGTGCTGTTCGGAGAGGCCACGGGGCAGAGTTTTTTCAACGTCACGGTGGACGGGGTCACCGAGATCGCCAGTGTGCCGGCGGGCCACGGGCATCGTTTCGTCTGGCCGCATGGCCTCGGCGCCGGGCGGCACCGGCTGGAGCTTTTCAAGCGCAGCGAGGCCGACGCCGGGCACGTTGTGTTTCGTGGCGTCGAGCCGGCCGCCGGCGCCCGGGCCTGGCCGCCGGCGCCACGCGCCTATAAGCTGAAAATGGAATTTCTCGGCGACTCCATCACGGTCGGCGCCTGCAACGAGGACGGCGCCACGGACCAATGGGAGGACAGGCGCACGCACAACCACGCGTTGAGCTACGGTTTCCTGACCTCGCAGGCGCTCGGGGCCGATCACCGCGCCATGGCGGTGAGCGGCATGGGCATCTGCGAGGGTTACGTGGAGATGAAGGCCGGCGAGGTGTGGGACAAAGTCTATCCGCGCGCCGTTGCGTCCCGCGCCGACCTTCTCGCCTGGCAACCCGATGTCGTTTTGCTGAACTTCGGCGAAAACGACGACTCGTTCACCCGGGTGAACAGGCGGCCGTTCCCCACCGGCTTCCCCGCCGGCTATGTCGCCCTCGTGCGCGCCGTCCGCACGGCGTATCCCGCGGCGCAGATCGTGCTGCTGCGCGGCGGCATGTGGGGCGGGGCGAAGAGCCCGGAGTTGCGCAAAGCGTGGGAAGCCGCGGTGAAGGAGTTGGAGGCCGGCGATCCGCGCATCAGTCACTACGTTTTCCAGCACTGGTCGGAGCAGCATCCGCGCGTCAGCGACCACCGCGCCATGGCCGCCGAGCTGACGGACTGGCTGAAACGGCAGCCGTTCATGGCTCCGTTTCTATAGTTGGAACGACAAACACCCTGTGAACGCGGAGGATTTTCTCTCTGTGTCTTCGTGCCTTTGTGGTGAACCCCTTGCCCCCATACTCCATGAAACCCCGCTCTTGTCTGCCGTTTGCCGTCCTTCCTCGCCTGATGCGATGCATCAGGACGAGCCTCGCCGTAGCCTTCGGAGTAGGCGGGTGCCTTCTGTCCCCGGCCCAAGACGCCGCGCCTTTGCCGGGCGACCGGCCCGGACAAACACCGGCCGGCCAGCAGGCCGGAACGGTGTCACGCAAACCCGGCGACTACCCGCTCACCGCCGACTCCCTCCCGCAGGCAGGTGTGCCGAAGGGCCGGCTCGAGGGTCCCTTCGAGTGGCGCAGCTCGATCATCCGCGGCACCGTGCGCCGCTACTGGGTCTATGTCCCGGCCCAATACACCGCTGATAAGCCCGCCGGCCTGCTTGTCTTCCACGACGGCCAGCGCGCGCTCAATCCCAAGGGACCGCTCCGCGTGGACCAGGTGATGGAGAATCTCATCCACAAGCGGGACATTCCCGTGATGATCGGTCTCTTCGTCACGCCCGGCAACCTGAGCGAGCATTACCCGGACAACCTTGGGACAAACAACCCGAACAACCGCGCCCAGGAATACGACGTCCTTACCGACGCCTACGCCCGGATGCTCGTCGAGGAACTCATCCCCGAACTGAAAAAAACCTGGAACATCAGCGACGACGTGGAGCAGCGCGTGATCGGCGGCACCAGCAGCGGCGCCATCTGCGCGTGGACCACGGCGTGGGAGCGGCCCGACGCCTTCCGCAAGGTCATCAGCATGATCGGCAGCTACACCGCGATCGCCTACCGCCCGGCGCGGGGCAACCAGCCCATGGTGCCCGGCGGAGATTTCTACCCGACGCTCATCCGCAAGAATCCGCCGAAGAACATCCGCATCTTCCTGCAGGACGGGTCCAACGACCTCGATAATCCCCACGGCAACTGGTTCCTGGCGAACCAGCAGATGCTCGCCGCCCTGAACTTCGCCAACGCCAGCGCCGACCGCCAGAAGCTCGACGGCCCCCGCTACGACGTGAAGCACGAGTGGGGTGACGGCGCCCACAGCGACGACCACGGCGGCGCGCTCCTGCCCGACATCCTGCGGTGGATGTTCCGCGACACTGAAAAGTAAGCTGGAGCTATGGGAGCGACTTTACGTCGCGAGATTGGCGGCAGAATATTCATGATAACAGTCACCTCACTCAGCGTGGTCCTCGAATGCCGGCACTCGGGTGGAATCCAGGGTCAGTGGCGTGAAAGCCGCCACGAAAAGTAAGCCATGACGGCAGAACCCAGCAGGAATGCACCCGACATCAGTGCTGTGGCCAGAGGTGAAACGCGGGCAGGGCTGGGCAGATACGAATTCTTTGGCTCCAAGGGATCGACCAGAACGGGAACAGGGCTGCCTTTCCTTAGCGCGCCGACCTTGTGCATCGCCCCGTTGGCCGAGCTTGCCGTTTCAACCAGTCCGCCGGCGCATTCACCACGATAATTGGTTCCGTCCACCGTATATTCATAGAAAACTCGGGTGCTGTATTGCAGCGGCGTGATGGAGTCGGACGTTCCCAGATACGATTCGGTTTTTGTGCCGACCACGTGCGCTTGCACAGGAAGCCACGATTTGCGCCGCACGGCAGCCCTCAATTCCGACACCCAGATGCCGGCCAGCCACAGTCCGAAGAAGAGGCAGCCAATAACAATGGTCCATGCGGCGACAATCATCGAACAGGCTTCTATTGGGACTGCTTTAGCGATTTGATTTTATCTTCCCCATAAAGTTCCCGGATCTTGGTCACGTAGTCACGCACCGATGCAGCATGATCGTGTTCCTGCGCCATCGTCGCCACCGCAAGATAACGCTGTTGTTTGATCAAGAGCAGGGCTTCGTCGATCTTTTCGGCCGAGAATCCCTTGCCGTGAAGATAGGCGCAAAGGGCACTGTTTGCCTGTCGATCCGCTGACGTGACAGGCTCTACTTTGGCATACGACGGACCTGCTTTGATGGCGATTATAGCGATCTGCCGGCGCACGGTTTCATCAGAAGAAACCTCCAGCCTGTCAGCCAGCGCTAAGGTGTGTGCGGCATCAATCGTTCTTGTTTGAAACGAAATTGCCTCATTGGCGAATTCATGTTCCAGCGGCAGCTCTTTGGGAAATGCCTGCCGGGAAACCAAGTTGCGGTTAATCGCAGCGAGGGCATTGGTTCGGATTCTGAGGAAAAACCTATGCAGCAGGGCTAATTCCTTGTTTTCAGCGGGACCCACGGCCATCCACTTCTCCCCGTCGGCGCGGAGCAACAGCGTGCTGGGCATGGTAACGAGGCCTTGGGTGGCATCGTAGCGCAGGAGGCTGTAACGAACGTTATCACCCCTGAGTTCATATCTTGCGAGCAATGCCAATCGGAAGCGCGAGCGACCCGCTGCCCATTGCGCAAACTCGTCGTTGGTAATGTTAGGAGCTGTGCCCGATTTGAAGAGGGAGCGATATTCTTCGAGAGTGGAAACAGTGAAGTATCGGACGAAGGTGCGGGCGGCCTCATCGGAAGTTTGCGAAGCAAAAGTGTCCAACGAGGCCCCTAGCAGGTCGGCACACTCCTCCAATGCCATCATATGGGTGCCGAAGCTGATTAAGGCGAATTTGGCCCGCTTGCCGGGACCAAAAAAATACAGCGCCCAAACCGCGATCAGGGTGAAGCAGATGGCCACAAGGGCAGTTTTTTTGCCTTTCATGTGATAACGCAATTATGGTCAGGACGGGTTCTCAGGAGGATCATTGATACTATAGATCTTTTCCCAGTCAGTGCTATCTCCTTCCCAGAGCGTGTAGCTGCTGTTGATGTCAAGTATCGGATTTGCCGGATCGCTCCATATTTTTACGTTCACTGTTCCCACGACACCAGTCCAGCTGACCTTAAGCTGAATCTCCGGGCCTGAGAGCCGTGCTTCTCCAGTCAGGGAAGTGGACGCGGCGAGACTCCCTCTTGCTTCGTACCAGCCGATGTCGACCCAGGCATCGACACCGATCTTGAAGTTTCCGGTCAGCGACAGGGTCGGATTATTTGCTGTCCAAGGATTTTCCTTCGACGGATCAAATGCAACTGAACCACTTGTTCCGAGGGAAAGGCCTGCATCCGCATATACCTCGTATTTCGCGAAGCCCCAATTGTGCGACAATGTTGGATGTACAATGCGCCCACTTATGCTTCCTGAGTATCCGGCGGTAATCGTGAACTTATAGCTAGAGTTGGGGTTGTTGTATTTTTCCGCCCGTGCAGCGCTAACCGATGTGCTTCCCATGTTAATCGAGGCCGAAAAACTGGTATTGCAGCCCGGAAAGCGAAATTTGGTTTCTGCCTTCGTTTTCCACTGGAGCATATCAAGTGAGCCGGGGTTATAGCTTATATTCCCTGTTTGTTTACGAACCACGTTCACGGTCTTTCCGCCGGCGGTATACGAAGCATCGGACGCATCCGTGTTGATGAACTGCTGCCCGGTTCCGGTATAGCCGCCGGACCACTGCGGGCAGTTTGGACCAAACGATCCTCCAGCACTGGTGGCCGAAATAGTCGCGCTATTTTCACCCACGAGATACAGGGTACCTCCGGTGCCAGCCACGCGCCCAGGGTGATCGGTATCCTGCGCTTGCACCGAAGCCACTTCAGGGCACGGGCACGATGCGGCGACGCTGTAGGTGTACTGCGGCTCGTAGCGGATCTCGCGGGAGTGATACTGCATATTTCCCCATGCGTCGGGTTCGTAATAAGAGTAGAGTTCGTTGGTGATGCTGAGGGTGGCCCCGTAAGCCACGGGTTCCTCCCATGCGGGGCAACTGTCCAGCCATCCGTCATAGAGGACGTACTGCTTGATCATCACCATCAGGGTGGTGCAGGGGGTGTTGTTCGTTACATAGACATCCGCCCGGAGCAGAGGAGACAAAAGGGCCGCGGCGAGGGCCAAGACCAGAAAACGTGAGGATCTCATGGGGATGTGGGATTCGGGTTGAGGATCTTGGCCGTGGGCAGGTCGCGGAGAATGCGCACCGCAGGCTCCGGCCTTGGATCGGGGCCGGGTATATCCGGGTGGTAATTCACGGGCACATTTTCCCAGTCAGGGCCGCCTGCCCCCTCGTTCGTCGCTAGAGCATAATCCGACGGCTGGATATAAGACCGATGTTTCCAAAGGTGCAGCAACCGGTCCATCGCTTCGCGGGAAGCGTTGCGACTCAGCGGTGCGCCAAGTAGCTTGATCTCGAAGCTGTCGCGCACGCCATTGTGGTTCACATCCTCAAACACGGGGTTCTCGTCGGAACTGGCCACGCCGCACACCCAGGCACCGGATGCGCCGGTCTTCACCGTCAATACTCGCGGGCCGGCCGTGTCGAGTGGCCCGAGTGGCAGATCGTGGGCAGCCAGCCGGTCAACGGTTGTGATCGACCACCTCCCGGACTCGGTGTCGGTGCAAATCGTGACAATCGCCAGGGTGCCCATGGGCTGTCCGGAATAGTTGCGAACCGGGACATCGAGAAGGAGCGGCATCCACTCAATGGTATCGCCCTTGGGGTAGCCCACCACCACGGATGCGTAGTCCGGCTGCTCGCTCTTCACAAGCGAGACCAGCGCGCCATCGACGAACACGACCGAACCCACGGAAGCGTGCATCGTGAACGTGACGTAGTTCGGACCTTTTCGCCGCTGTCGGAGCGGGACGCTCCATTCCGCCCCAGGAGGGAGCGAGAGGTAGCGGATCATTCCCTGAGAGGCGACGCGTCCCACCGATCCCGCTGCCTGCGGAGAATCAATCTCCACGATCGAGATCGCCTCGGCGGGGATTCGAGCGCCTCCGTGCTCCGACGGCATGCCGGCCAGCCGAACGAGACCCTGCGGTATGGTGATTTTTGCGGGCTTCGCGTTGGCCGGAGACGAATCGCCTCCGAGTAGGTATCCAACACTGCAAAGCGCCAAGAGTGGCGCGACAAAACACAATTTTAGGCGTGGACATTTCATGGGGTTCTCAGGGGTTCTAGGAAAATTGGCACTCCATGCCACTGGCTGAATTGTCCGCGCCAAATTGGGCGGCAACTGGCGACGATTGGGCGAGTCCGCAAACATCCGAGACGCGAGTCTCAACACAGCAGAGCTTCGCGATAAACGCGACAGTCCGAACAATCGCACATTGTGCAGTATTCATGCGTGGGGCCGTGGAGTTGATGGGTAACTGACGCTGAACGCAGCGCGATGTGTGGCCCCACATCACGGCAGCGACGTGGAATCGCTGCTACTCACAAAGCGAAAACGCCGTGGAAGTAGGATGCTTCAAATCGACACCGTCCGAGAAACTCAACGCCAACTTCGCTCCAACTGTAGAGCGCTCTTGAAGGATATTGGCGTTATTCGCCAATCACCCCATCGTTTCAGACGGTTCGATGGTCGGGAAGTGGAGCCGTAATCGTTGCAGCAGGGTTTCCTCATTCCAATCGGCATGGGGAGTGCCGACCAAGGCGAAGCCGATCCGTCTCAATGCGTCGTCCCAGCTGCCTGAACCAATCGCGGCATGTCTGTCCTTCTCGGGAAGCCAGAAGGTGGGAATGCTGGGGGCGATTTCCACCCGCGATGCGTCCTCGATTCTCGCCACTACTATTGCCGTCATCGCGGCTGAAACGAGAACGATCTCGCTCTCGTTTTCAAAAATACACAGCCGGGAACGATGTATCGAATCGAGGTGTGCGGATTTCCTGGGCTGAGACATGCTGTGGGGATTCAGGAAAACTGTTCGATATTCCGAAATCGGCCTGAGCAAGGGCGCCGTCAACTCCTCTTTGTCATGGCCTACAATATCTGAGCCGGCTCACGCCTCGTAGAGCGCGCGGAGCTCGGCGTCCGCGTGGCGCAGGCGTACGGCCAGCGTGCGGGCGATGCGGGCGAAGACCTTCAACCCCACCAGCGGGTGGGCGCGGGAGACCGCGTCGAACCGCTGACGGTCGATGACGAAGAGGTCGGTGGGCGCAGTGGCGATCGCCTCCGCGGAGCGCGCGGCGCCGGTGAGGAACGCCATCTCACCGAAGAAGCCGCCGCGGCCAAACGACGCCAGGTTGTGATGGCTGCCGTCCTTCAATGGTAGCTTCACGCGCACCACGCCGCGGCGCACCAGGAACAGCTCCTGCCCGGTATCGCCACTGGCGAAGATCGTCGCTCCGGCCGGGTAGGAGCGCTCGGTCACGCAGGGCGCGAAGGGCGCAAGGGTCTGGTCGGTCTCGAACTCGCGCAGCAGGTCGAAGTCGGCCAGGGTCAGCGGCGGGGCATCGTCACTGGGACGGGTGGGCAGGTGTCCGGCGAGGATGCGGTCTTCCGCCCACATCAGCGCGTCGTCGAGCGAGGAGAACAGGCGCACGCGCCGGCCGATGTCCACGACCCCGAGCTTGGCGAAGTAATCGCGCAGATTGCGGCCGGTCGGCAGGTGGGCCGGCACGCGGCTGAAGAGCAGCCAGCCGTCGCGGGCCGCCAGGTCGGCCTCGAAGCGCTCGAGCAGGTGGGCCGCCGTGTAGTCCACGGACTGCACGCGCCGCAGGTCGAGGATCAGGTAGCGGCAGCCGTGCACCGCCGGCTCCAGTTCGGTGAGCAACTGGTCGGTGGTGCCGAAGAACAGGCTGCCCTGCAGCTCGCACACGAGCAGTTCGCCGCCGTGCTGTTCGAGCACGGCCTGCTCGGCGGGCAGGCGCTGCTGGGTCGAGGAGATGCGGCCGCCCGCGATCCGCCGGCGGATGACCGAGCCGTTGATCTGCTCGCGGATGAACAGCAGGATGGCCAGCGCCACGCCCGCGCCCGCCGCCGCGATCAGGTTCACGCCGACCGCGACGATGACCACGGTGGCGATAACGGTGAAGTCGAGCCGGGTGTCGCGATCCCGCAGCAGCGGCAGGCTGCCCCAGTCGAACATCCGCACCGCCACGACGAGCAGGATGCCCGCCAGCGCCGCGACCGGCACCCACGCCACGGCCGCGCCGAGCACGAGGGCGGTGGTCAGCGCAAAGGCGCCCTCCAGCAGGCCCGAGACGCGGCTGTGGCCGCCGGCCTCCACGTTCACCAGCGTCGGTCCCATCGTGCCCGAACCGGGCATGCCCCCGAGGAACACGGCCGCGAGGTTGCCGGTGCCCTGGGCGAGCAGCGTGCGGTTGGAGTTGTGCCGGCCCTTGGTGAGCGCATCCACCACGACGCAGGTCTTCAGCGTGTCCACCGCGAGGAGCACGGAGAGCGTCAACGCCGGCACGATGAGCGCCTGGATATCAGCCAAGTGCAGCTCCGCGAGCATCCGCCACGGTTCCGCCAGATCGGCAAACAGGGCACCCGGACCGCCACCCACCGGGCCAATGATGAGCGGGTTGTCCGTCACGCGGAGCAGTTCGGGACGGCGCAGCGCGAGGGCGAAATACGCCACGAGCCCGGCGGCGAGTCCGATGATGGGCGCGGGCGCGGCTTTGGTGAGCCGCGGCGCGGCCAGCACGCCCGCGATGGTGGCGGCGCCCACGACCAAGGCGGGCACCGACCAGAGGCCGGGGTCCAGCAAGCCCGCAGCGAGCGACGTGCCCGCCGACAGGCCGAGAAAGCGGGGCAACTGGCCGAGGAAGATGATCACGCCCACGGCGCTGAGGTAGCCCGACACGACCGGGTAGGGGATGTATTTGATCAGCCGGCCGCCGCCGAGGAAGCCGTAGAGCAGTTGCAGCAGGGCGGAGAACAGGGCGACCAGCGTCAGCAGGGCGAGCACGCGCTCCGCCGCGGCCGGGCCGGTCGCCTCGCCGAGCAGACCCGTGGCCAGCGCCGCCATCACGGCAGCCGCGGGCGCGCAGGGTGCCGAGATCAGCCGGGGTGCCCCGCCGATCGCCGCCGTGCCCAGGCCCATTGCGATCGCTCCGAGCAGGCCGGCCCGCACGCCATGCGCCATGCCTTCCGCACCCAACGGCCCATAGACGGTCACGCCGAACGCGATGGACGAGGGCAGGGCGACGAGCATCGCGGCGAAGCCGCCCCACAGGTCGCCGGCGAGGCCGGCGCGGGCGGGGCCGGCCGGAATGGAATGGGCGGAGGCGGTCACGGGGTGGGGGTGGGAGGCGGAAACCCGCGCCCCGGATTCAGAGCGCGGTTTCCAGCCGGCGGACCATCGTCTTCAAATTCTGGACGCGGGCAAACCTCTTGTCGTTGCCCGCGATGAGCATCCAGAGAGCGGGGAGACGAATCTGCCTTTGCCGGCGCCGGCGGCGCCCGAGACGATCACGATGACGGAAACTTGCGCTGGCGGAGGGCAAAGTGGGCGTTGAACAGGCGCGTGTGCAGGCACGGCAGACAGGCGGCATACCGCCATCGGGAGATCGTGCGGTCGAGTTTGGCCGCTGCAGCATAAGCGGGAAACAAGGCGCGACTGCGGAAGAGCCGGCCTCAAAGGGGCAGCGAACGCAGGGCGTCGAGAGTCTCCTCGAAAATCTCCTCCGCGCGGCCGTCCGCCCCGATGGGCACGAGCAGGCCCCGTGCCTGGTAGTATTCCACCAGCGGCAGCGTCATCGTATGGTAGGCCTCCAGCCGGATGGTGACGGCCTCGGGCCGGTCGTCGGCCCGGTGCTCGAGGTGGCTGCCGCAGTGGTCGCAGACGCCCGCGGTGCGCGGCGGGTGGGTTTTGACATGAAAGACGGCCTTGCACTGCGGGCAGACGCGCCGGCCCGAGATGCGGGCGACGAGTTCCGGGGTCGGCAGGTTGTAGCACACCGCGGCGTCGAGCCGGAGGTTTTCGCGGGCGAGCAGGGCGTCGAGGCCCGCCGCCTGGGCCTGCGTGCGCGGAAAACCGTCGAGCATGAAGCCGCCGCGACAGTGCAGGCAGCGCCTACGCTCGGCGATGATGCCGAGCACGGTGTCGTCGGGCACCAGCTCGCCGCGCTGCATGTATTCCCAGGCCTCGGCCAGCGCGGAACCGGGCGGGAGCGGCCGGTGGCGGGCGTGACGGAAAACGTCGCCGGTGGAGAGCGGGCACGCGCCGAGGGCGCGGCTGAGCAGGTCGGCCTGGGTGCCCTTGCCGACGCCGGGCGGACCGAGCAGCACAAGCCGCCACGGGCGGCTCACCTGCGGAGGTGGCTGCGAGCAACACGCCCCGCCTCCTTGCAGCCAGGCAGCGCGGTCACTGACCCGGGGTGAGGTCATGCGCCCATTATGATCCGGCGGCGCGGGCAGCGTGAGGCCGATCTTGGCAAAGAGTGTGCGGATATTGATGTGGAGAAAACCGCGGGGCGGTGCCGGCTGGCGGGTTGATTTCCCGCCGAAAGCGTCCTAGTTTGCCGGCGTCGGAAGGCCGCGGAGGCGGAGGATGCCTCGCCGCCGGCGGCCGGCCGCTTCCCCCGCACCCATCAACCAGAGGAGGGCCTATGCCAGCCAACAAGCTCAGGGAGTATCTCGACAGCCGTGCGGTGAAATATGTGTCGCTCCAGCACTCACCCGCGTTCACCGCGCAGGAGGTCGCGCAGTCCGTCCACGTGGCCGGGCGTGATTTTGCCAAGACGATCGTGGTCTGCACCGAGGCCGGTTTCGCCATGGTCGTGCTGCCCGCCACCCGGCGCATCGTGCTGGCGGATCTGCGGGAGATGCTGCAGGTGCCGCACGTGCGCCTGGCCACGGAACAGGAGTTCCGCGACCTCTTCCCGGACTGCGAGCTGGGCGCGATGCCGCCGTTCGGCAACCTCTACGGGCTGCCGGTCTATGTGGCGGAGAGCCTGGCCGACGAGGAGGAGATCGCCTTCAACGCCGGCACGCACACCGAGGTCATCAAGATGCGCTACGAGGACTTCGAGGCGCTGGCGAAGCCCGAGGTGCTGGCCTTCATCACGACGTAGCCGGGCGGTTGAGCCAAACGCGTTTCGCTACGACTCGGGGTGACAGGGCGGAAGGGCGGTGCCTGCTCAGGAACCGGCCGGCAGCGGCAGGTTGAACTCCTTGAGCAGCGCCTCGACCTTGCCGGCGACATCGGACGACGGATCACCGGGGTGCAGACCGGCGTGGCGCACCGTGCCGTCGGGCGCGATGATGGCGACATAGGGGATGCCCTCGATGGCGTAGTCGGGGTTGAAAACCGGCTCGTCGCTGAAGGCCACGTCCCAGGTCATCTCCTTGGCTTCCATGAAGCGGGGCATGAGGCCGGTCTCCTTGGCGGGGTCGCCCTCGGTGTCGATCGGCTTGGCCTCGAGTCCGCTGACCCGGCCTTGGATGCTGGTGACGCCGAGGAAGACGACGGGCGCGCCCTTGAAATGGGCGACATGCTCGCGGATCTGCGGGAACGAGGCGATGCACGGGCCGCACCACGTGGCCCAGAAGTCGAGCACCACGACCTGGCCGCGCAGCTCGGAAAGCTTCTTGAGACCTTCGCGCGAGGACCAGTTGAAGTTGAGCTCGGGCGCCGTCTGGCCGATCAGGGCGGCCTTGACGGCCTCCCGCCTGGCGTCCTGCTCGAGCTGCCCGAGAATCTCGTCAACGACCGCGGCGGGCTGGGTGTCGGGGAAATCCTGCTTCACACCGGCAAGCAATTCGCGGCCAACGGTCTTGTCGCCGATCACTTGGATGAAGAGCAGGGCCTTCATGATGGCGATCTCCGCGACCGGGTCGGTTTTCTGGCCGGCGTATTTGGCGAGCAGGGCGTCGAATTCCGCGATCTCGGCACTCAGCTCCCCGGCGGTGCGGGCGCCGGTGCGCATCTTGGCGCCGACCTTTTCCACCAAGGCCTTGAGGTCGGCGCGGACGGCATCGGCAGGCGCCTGGGCGCCGGCGGGCTCTTCGGCGGACGAACGGGCCGGAAGGGCGCTGATGAAAAGGAGCGGGAGGAGCAGGAGGCGTAGCTTCATGAAGTTTGGACCGGGAATGACGGCTGTCACGGCGGTGAAAGACTATTCTCAGGCCCGTGCAACGGAAATCTCCGGTGACTGCGGCGGGTGGGACATGTTCCACCCGCCACAGGCGCCTCCTGCTTCTCCGGACAGAACTCAGTGGGAAAAGTGACTGCGAAGGTTGAGGGCGAGCAAGGTGCCGGGCTCGGCGCCGGCGCGGGCTTGGGCGAGGTGGGCCGCGTGTTCGCTCCGTTTCGGATGGACGCTGGCGAGCGCGAGGGCGAACTGCACGTCGGGATCCGCGGGGCGCAGCTCGGCCGCCTTGGCCAGGAGGGCGTAGCCGTCGAGCGCTGGGTCGAGCCGGGTCTGGTGCAGCGTCTCCGCATAGAAACCGAGGTCGAAGAGGGCGAGGTCGCGCGGAACGGCGGCGTCCTGCGTGCGCTCGCGGAGTTTCGCAAGCAGGCCGAGCGCGAGCTCGCGCTCGGCTGCCCCGTAGGCGCGATTCTCGCGCCAGGCGTTCATTTCGTTCGTCGCGTAGAGTGCGGCGCGGCGCAGCGTTTCCATGCGCACGATCACGGGCGTGTCGGGTGTCAGCAACGCGACCGTGTCGGCGACGAGATTGGCCCGGTCGTAGGCGGCGCTGAGGCCGAAATGATCCCTGGTCCCGCCGGGCAGGCATTTCGCGTTGCCGATGTCGTAGGGGTGGCAGATGAGCGGCGGCCCGGCATGGACGACGGAGGTGAGGGCGAGGAGGCAAAGCACCGCCAGGGCGGCGCGGATGGGGAGGATGATTTTCATGGTGGACGTGGTTCATTGTTCTGATGCCACGTCCTTAAAAAAGGTTGTCCTGCTGGCCGCAAAAAGGCGCAGAAGGCGCAAAAAATCCTGATGAACCCTTCAGAAGACATCTTTGCCCTCTGCGACCGCATCCGCGAAACCAGTTTCGCTCTGCACCGTTTCCTGCGCCGCGGCCATCTTGAGAAGGTTTATGAAAACGGCTTGGCGCATCGCCTGCGAAAGTCAGGCAGGCAGGTCATGCAGCAGCATGCCCTGCAAGTCCGCGATGAAGATGGCACGGTGATCGGAGACTATCTGGCGGCCCTGTTCGTCGAAGGACAACTGATCATTGAACTGAAAGCCTGCAAAACACTCGCTGACGAGCATGTGGCACAATTGCTGGGTTGCCTGCGGGCGTCCCGCATGGAGCATGGTCTGATCATCAATTTCAGGGCGCCCAAGCTGCAGATCAGAAAATACGCGCTTTCCGAAGTGCTCTGAGTTTTTTGCGCCTTTTGCGCCTTTCTTTTTGCGGCCAATTCCGTCTGGGCTTGTCGGGTGGCGGTCAGAATTTTTCCTTCTTCGCTCCCAACGGCCAGAGTCCCAGGTCGAGCGCCCAGCGGTCGTGCATGGCGGCGTCACCGGCGACGATGCCCGGGCGCGTGACGCCGGCCGGCGGGGGATGCAGGCGGGCGAGCCGGTCGAACACGGCCCCGCGTGCCGCGGCCGGCGCGCGTTCCAGAAGGTGCCAGAGCGTTACGCCATCACCCGCGACCGCCGCGGCGACGATCCGCGGCACGGCGGTATCATCGCCGGCGTCGAATAGGGCGAGCGCGTCGCGCAGCTCCTGGGAGGCGTTGTTGGCGAAGGGAGTGCCCGGGCCGAAGCCGGGTCGGGTGAGGCACATCAGCCCGGCGGGGACGATGGACTCCAGTCCGCCGTATTCGAGGGAAACGTAGCCGGCCGTGACCTCGAGGGTGCCGGCGCCCTGGTCGTCCACCGTGAGGGTGTAGGCGCAGCCCAGGTCGATGGCGGTGGCCGAAGGCGTCTCGACGAAGAACAACCGTGGCGGCGCCCAGATGAGCGCGGACATCCGGCCGCGCGCGAGCTGGAGACGGTGGTCGGTGGTGGCGGCGCTCACGAGCCGCAGCCGGGAATTGGGCTCCACCTGCACCTCGCCGATGGCACCGACTTGGATCCGGGCCGTCGAGCCGGCATCGGTCTCCAGCCACTGGCCGACGTGCAACCGCGCCTGTTCCACCACGGTGCGGTTGCCGACGCGTGGTGCGCCCGCGACAGTCGCGACGGACCAGGACGGACCCGACGGCATCCGCCACACGAGCGCCGCGATCACGAGCGCGGCGGCGAGCGGGAGCAGCCAGACAATCCTCCGCGGGCGACGGGCAGGTTTGGCTGGCAGCCGGGCTTCGATGCCGGGCCAGAGGTCGCGCGAGGGTTCGATCTCGCGGGGCAGGCGGGCGAGCTGGTCGCGCAGGGGATCGGGTTCGGCATCGTTCATCGCAGGGCCTCCCGGAGGAGCTGGCGGGCGCGGTGGAGCTGCGCCTTGGTGGTGCCGGTTTCGAGTTCGAGGAGGGCGGCGATCTCCTCGTGCGTGTAACCCTCGACATCGTGCAGCACGAACACGACGCGGGCGCGCGGTGGCAGGGCGGCGATGGCCTGCTCCATGTCGAGCCGGAGGCCGGCGCCGGGCGGCGTGACCGGGGTTTCGAGGGCCGTGGGATCCTCGGTGCCGCAGACGCGCGCCTCACGGCGACGCGTGGTGCGGAAATCCATGAGCACGGTGTTGACCGCGAGCCGGTGCAGCCACGAGGCGAAGGCGCTCTCGCCGCGGAACTGCCCGAGCTTCTTCCAAAGGGTGACGAAGACCGTCTGCGTGAGTTCCTCGGCCCGCGGGATATCGCCCGTCATGCGCCGGCAGAGGGCGTGGACGCGCCCGACATGCCGGCGGTAGAGCCGGGCAAAAGCCTGCTGGTCCCGCTGTCGGGCGCGCTGGACAAGCTCGGCTTCGTCGTCGGTTTCCACGACGGGACGGGTCAGGAGGGGCGTTTCATGCGGACAGGTGGCGATCATCCATAATCGAGGAGATGCCGGCGGGGCGGAAAGGGTTTAATGCCACGGCAGCGATTGCGCAACCCGCCAGAGGACGAGCACCACGAGCACGGCGGGCGCCACCGCCCCGGCGAACAGGCTCCAGAAGGCGGTCCGGCGGTCCGGCGAGCGGAACGCCAGCATGAGGCCGAGCATGACGTTGCGCACCAGCGAGGCGGCCATAGCGACGATGAAGCGCGCGAAGCGCGGGCGACGACAGGGAGGGCAGCACGTCGGCCTTCAGGCTGCGACCGGGGTGGATGGTCGAGAGCCGAACGGCCAGCCAGGGACCACTCCGACCCATGGGCTGCTGCATCTGCCACAGGCCGGAGAGGGTGAAGAACAGGAGCAGCGGCGCGAAGAAGCAGCCGAGGCAGAGATGAAGACGGCGGTGGAACGGCATGGAAGGGCGACCTCCTTGAGATGCCGGCCGCACGGAGGGGAGGTGTGGCACGGGAGCACTTGCGAAAAAAGGACCCGCCGTTTCCGGCCGGTTCGGAAGTGTTCGCGTGCAAGCTCACCTCCACATGGAGCCTGCTTCCGCTGTCAGCGGTCGCGGCCCGGGCGGCCGCGAGACACGCGGCCGGCATCTCCCTCCACAAAGGCCATGACCAACAGGCGCAGCAGGCAAAAAAAAAAGACCCCGGCCGGGCACCGGGGTCTCGGAATGATGATCGCTGGCGATTACTTCTTGGAATCGGCGATGGCCGCCTGGGCGGCGGCGAGACGGGCGACCGGCACGCGGTAGGGCGAGCAGG
>JBMOQY010000002.1:0-38918 GCA_049322455.1 Verrucomicrobiota bacterium
CAAACGACGAAATTGATGCCGCATCGTTCCGTCCACTTCGCAAGTCTTGGTCTTCATCACCCAACAACTTGACGAATCCTATCTTCGAACGGAACGATGCACTTCCAATCACGGAATCCGGGTTTAACCACGAATGCTCCGCCGAAAGGCTGCGCTACTTGGTGCGGCTCCACCTAATCGGCTTCGCCACGGGGCTTCGGGGGCCGGCAAATCGCCGGCTGAAAAATCAGCCATGCGGCGATCAGCCGCTCCCCGGAACCTAAACCGGAGCCGATTGGGCGGAGGGGATTTCCAAGCGCAGCCGTTGGGCGGAGCATTGGGGGTTAAAAACCGGATCGGTAGCTCTTACGCCTTCGGCGTTTCCGCGTAGGCTTCCATGCCGATGCAGGAGCACACGAGGTTGCGGTCGCCATAGACGTTGTCCACGCGGCCGACGGCGGGCCAGAACTTCGAGGCGCGCGTCCACTTGTCGGGGAAGGCGGCGCGCTCGCGCGAGTAGGGATGCGGCCACTCGCTGGCGCACACGGCCGCGGCGGTGTGCGGGGCGTGCTTGAGCGGGTTGTTGAGCTTGTCGCTCTCGCCGCTGGCGACGGCCGCCATCTCGCCGTGGATGCTGACGAGCGCGTCGCAGAAGCGGTCGAGCTCGGTCTTGGTCTCGCTCTCCGTCGGCTCGATCATGAGCGTGCCGGGGACGGGGAACGACATGGTCGGCGCGTGGTAGCCGTAATCCATCAGGCGCTTGGCCACGTCCTCGACCTCGAGGCCGTGCTTCTTCCACGGGCGGAACTCGAGGATGCACTCGTGGGCGACGAGGCCGGAGGCGCCCTTGTAGAGGACGGGGAAGAAGTTCTCGAGGCGCTTGGCGACGTAGTTGGCGTTGAGGATGGCGAACTGCGTGGCGCGCTTCAGACCGTCGGGACCCATCATGCGGACATACATCCAGGTGATGACGAGGATGGAGGCGGAGCCGAACGGAGCCGCCGAGACGGCTCCGCGGCGAGGGCCTGGGTTCTGGGCCTTGGGATCATGGGTGAAGACATGGCCCGGCAGGAAAGGCGCGAGGTGCCGGGCCACGCCGATGGGGCCGACGCCCGGGCCGCCGCCGCCATGCGGGATGCAGAAGGTCTTGTGCAGGTTGAGGTGGCAGACGTCGGCGCCGATGTGGCCGGGCGAGGTGAGGCCGACCTGGGCGTTCATGTTGGCGCCGTCCATATAGACCTGGCCGCCGTGCGCGTGGATGACCTTGCAGATTTCGCGGATGGAAGTTTCGAACACGCCGTGCGTGGACGGGTAGGTGACCATGAGCGCGGCGAGGTTCTTCGCGTGCTCGGCGGCCTTGGCCTTGAGGTCGGCGACGTCGATGTTGCCGCCGGCGTCGCAGGCGACGGGCACGACCTTGAAGTTGCACATCGCGGCGCTGGCGGGGTTGGTGCCGTGGGCGCTGGTCGGGATGAGGCAGATGTTGCGGTGGCCCTCGCCGCGCGACTCGTGGTAGGCGCGGATGACGAGCAGGCCGGCGTATTCGCCCTGCGAGCCGGCGTTGGGCTGGAGCGAGACGGCGGCGAAGCCGGTGATCTCGGCCAGCCATTTTTCGAGGTCGGCAAAGAGCTTCGCGTAGCCCTTCGTCTGGTCGGCGGGCGCGAACGGGTGCAGCCGGCCGAACTCCGGCCAGGTGACCGGGAACATCTCGCTCGTGGCGTTGAGCTTCATCGTGCACGAGCCGAGCGAGATCATCGAGTGGCAGAGCGAGAGGTCCTTCGCCTCGAGCCGCCGGATGTAGCGGAGCATCTCGTGCTCGGTGTGGTAACTGTTGAAGACCTTGGCGGTGAGGAAGGCCGAGGTGCGGGCAAGCGTGGATGGCAGCTCGGACGTTGTCGCCAAGCTCGGTGACCCCGGACCGGGCTCACCGAGCCCGGCGACATCCAAGACCGCCGATTCGCTGAAGCAGGCGAGGAGGGTCTGCACTTCCTCGACCGTGGTGACCTCGTCGAGGGAGAGGCCGACGGTCGAGGCGTCCACGGCGCGGAGGTTGAGCTGCTGCGCCGCGGCGGCGGCATGGATTTTGGCCGCGTCCACGCCGGACACGGTCAGCGTGTCGAAGACGGGCTCCGGGTTGATTGCGAGGCCGGCGGTCTTGAGGGCGTCGGCGAGGAGCCGCGTGAGCCGGGCGGTGCGCGCGGCGATGCGTTTCAGCCCCTCGGGGCCGTGATAGACGGCATACATCGAGGCCATGACGGCGAGGAGCACCTGGGCGGTGCAGATGTTGGACGTGGCCTTGTCGCGGCGGATGTGCTGCTCGCGCGTGCCGAGGGCGAGGCGCAGGGCGGGGTTGCCGTGCACGTCCTTGGAGACGCCGACAAGGCGGCCCGGCATCTGGCGCTTGAACTCATCCTTGGTGGCGAGGAAGCCCGCGTGCGGGCCGCCGAAGCCCAGGGGCACGCCGAAGCGCTGGGCGGAGCCGACGGCGACGTCGGCGCCGAACTCACCCGGGGCGCGCAGGAGCGTGAGCGCGAGCAGGTCGGTGGCGACGACGCAGAGCGCGCCGGCGGCGCGGGCCTTCGCGAAGAAGGCGGCGAAGTCGTGGATGCTGCCGGTGGTGTCGGGATATTGCACAAGCACGCCGAAGATCCTGCCGGCGAAATCGCAGGTGCGGTGGTCGCCGGTGACGACGGACACGCCGAGCGGCTTGGCGCGGGTGCGGACGATGTCGATCGTCTGCGGGTGGCACTTGTCGGAGACGAAGAAGACGGAGGCGTCGTGGCTGTCGCCGAGCTTCACACGGTGGGCGAGCATCATGGCCTCGGCGGCGGCGGTGCCCTCGTCGAGCATGGAAGCGTTGGCGATCTGCAGGCCGGTGAGGTCGGCGACCATCGTCTGGAAATTCAGCAGCGCCTCGAGGCGGCCTTGGGAGATCTCGGCCTGGTAGGGGGTGTAGGCGGTGTACCAGCCGGGGTTTTCGAGGATGTTGCGCTGGATGACACCCGGCGTGGCCGTATCGTAGTAGCCCTGGCCGATGAAGCTGCGGAACACCTTGTTTTTCGCCGCGATGGCGCGGAGTTCGGTCAGGGCGGCGCGTTCGCCGACGGCGGCAGGCAGGCGCAGGGGGCGTTTGAGGCGGATGCCGGCCGGCACGGCGGCGTCGGCCAGCGCCTCGACCGAGGGGTAGCCCACGGTCTGGAGCATGGAGGCGACATCGGCGTCGGGGGAGCCGGTGTGGCGGCGTTCAAAGGTGTCGAGAGGAGCGAGGGATTCGCGCGGCAATGCCATGTGGGACGCTACGCCGCGGTCACAGGGCCGCGCAACTGAGATTTCGGCGCGTCGGGAACCCATTACTGCGCTGTCTCGGGCGATTCGGCGCCGCTAATCGGTCATGTAGAGGCTTGCTAGCGCGCATCCGTGTTCATCGCCTGCAAGCAGACGCCTGCATGACGGCCCCAAACCCTTTCCCCACCAAGCAAGCCCGTGCCGACTACGTGGACCGGCGGCTGGCGGAGCTTTATCCCGAGACGCCGATCCCGCTGGACCATCGCGACCCCTACACGCTGTTGGTGGCGGTGGTGCTCTCGGCGCAATGCACCGACAAGCGCGTGAACGAGGTCACGCCGCACCTCTGGGCGCTGGCCGACAATCCGGCCGACATGGCGCGCGTGCCGGTGGCGAAAATCCAGGAGATCATCCGCCCTTGCGGCCTCTCGCCGCAGAAATCCAGGGCCATCAGCGAGCTTTCGCGGCTTCTCACGGAGCGCCACGGCGGCGCGGTGCCGCGGAGCTTCGAGGAGTTGGAGGCGCTGCCCGGCGTGGGGCACAAGACGGCGTCGGTCGTCCTGAGCCAGGCGTGGGGTGTGCCGGCGTTTCCGGTGGACACGCACATCCACCGGCTGGCCCGGCGTTGGGGCCTGAGCGACGGTCGCCGCGTCGAACGGACCGAGCGCGACCTGAAGCGGCTGTTCCCGGAGAGCCATTGGAACCAGCTGCACCTGCGGATCATCTTCTACGGCCGCGAGCACTGCACGGCCCGCGGTTGCGACGGCACGGTGTGCGAGATCTGCCGGACGCTGTTCCCGGGGCGGAAGGCGGGGCGAGGCGGTCGCCCCTGACCGGCCGGCGGGTTGGCGGTGGCAGCGCGAGCACCGGCTTGGGCAAAATATGCGCAGTAGCGGCGGTCCGGACCGGGCATACTCGGACCGCCATGTCCACGCCACGCCAGGGAAGCGGCCCGCTCCAGGAGCCTTCGGTCAGACTGGCGCTGAGCTATGCCCTGGGGGCGGGACTTTGGATCCTCGGCAGCGATGCGCTGCTGCACTGGTGGCAGCAGGAAGGGTGGGACGCCTGGATGATGGATTCATTGAAGGGTCTGCTGTTTGTCGCGGTCACCGCGGGGCTGCTGTTCCTGTTCAACCGCCGCCAATGGCGGCGGCAGATCCGCGTCGAGCAGGCCCTGCGGGACAGCGAGCAGCGTCTCGCGCTGGCGCTGGAGGCGACCGACCAGGGGCTCTACGACCTGAACCTCGAGACCGGGGAGGCGGTGGTGAACGCCGCCTACGCCCGGATGCTGGGTTACGAACCGGCGACCTTTCACGAGACCGACGCCGCGTGGCGCGAACGTCTGCATCCGGAGGACCGTGCGGCGGCGTTGCGGCACTATGAGGATTACCTCGCCGGCCGCATCGGTCATTATCGCGTGGAGTTCCGTGTGCGGACCGCGGACGGCGGCTGGCGCTGGATTCTCTCGCTCGGCCGCGTGGTGGAGCGCGACGCGCAGGGGCGACCCCGGCGCATGCTCGGCACGCGCACCGACATCACCCAGCGGAAGCTGGGGGAGGCGCGGATCGCCGACGCGCTGGCCTTCGCGCGGGCCGTGATCCACTCGTCGCCGGTGGGCATCATCACCTACGGTCCGGACGGGAAATGCGAGACCGCCAACGCCTCGGCCGCCCGCCTGTTGGGGGGCAATGTGCCCGACCTGTTGCGGCAGAATTTCCGGACCCTCGAGTCCTGGCAGGGCAGCGGGCTGCTGGCGGCGGCGGAACAGGCTTTGCAGACGGGAAAGGAGCGGATCTTCAAGGGTCCGCTGCACACCCGCTTCGACCGCGACCTGTGGGTCGAGGCCCGCTTCGTGCCGTTCAGTTACGTGGGAGAGCGGCACCTGTTGCTGCTGCTCGACGATGTGACCGACGAGCGCAACGCGCAGGAGAACCTGCGCCTGTTGCACGCCGCGTTGCAGGCCGCGCCCGCCGGCTGGGTCATCACCGACGCTGCAGGGATCATCGAGTGGGCCAATCCCGCCTTCACCCGCCTGACCGGGTATGCGGCGGCGGAGGCCTTCGGCATGAAGACCAGTCTGCTGCGTTCCGGCCGGCAGCCGACGGAGTTCTACCGCCAGATGTGGGAGACGGTCCTGCGCGGCGAAATCTGGGCGGGCGAACTCTGCAACCGGCGCAAGGACGGCACGCTCTACGAGGAGCACATGACCATCGTCCCGGTGCGCGACGCCGACGGCGGCATCCGGCACTTCGTGGCGATGAAGACCGACATCACGGAGCACAAGCAGCTCGAGCAGCAGCTCACGCGCACCCAGCGGCTCGAGAGCATCGGCATGCTGGCCAGCGGCATCGCGCACGACCTCAACAACGTGCTCACCCCGATCCTGCTCTCGATCGAGCTGCTCAAGGCCAAATATCCCGCCAGCGACGGCCGCAAGCACCTCGAGACCGTCGAGGCCGCGGCGCAGCGTGGCGCGGGCATCGTGCGCCAGGTGCTCACGTTCGCCCGGGGCATCGACGGCGAGCGCGCCGAGGTGCAGCCACGCTACCTGCTGAAGGACGTGGGGCAGCTCATCGAGGAGACGTTTCCGCGCAACATCGAGGTCCGCTACGAGGCGCCACGCGATGTCCGTCCGGTGAGGGGCGACCTCACCCAACTGCACCAGGTGATCCTCAACCTGGCCGTCAACGCCCGCGACGCCATGCCGCAGGGCGGGGTGCTCACGCTGTCCGCGCGCGATTGCACACTGGACACGCCGCCGCCGGGCACGCCGCTCAAGCCGGGCGCGCACGTGGTCCTCGCGGTCGCCGATACCGGTTCGGGCATCACGCCCGAGGTGCTCGAGCACATGTTCGAGCCCTTCTACACGACCAAGCCGCGCGGGAAAGGCACCGGGCTCGGGCTCTCGACCGTCTATGGCATCGTGCGCAGCCACGGCGGGGCAATCCAGGTGAAGACCAAACTCGGCGAGGGCACGACCTTCGAGGTGGTGCTGCCGGCCGCGTCGGCGGAGAATCCGCCGGCCGAAACAGCCTCCGCCGCGCCCGGGTTGCCGGGGGGCGGTCGCAAGATTCTGGTGGTGGACGATGAGGAGGGCATCCGGCTGATCACCACGCTCCTGCTCGAGAAGCACGGTTTCGTGGCCGTCGCCGCAGCGGACGGGCGCGAAGGCTGGCAGGCATTCCAGGCGGATCCGCCGGGCTTTGCCGCGGCGATCATCGACGTGGTCATGCCGCGGATGAACGGCGTGGCGCTCGCCCGCCAGATCCACGCCTCGGCCCCGGCCGTCCCGATCCTCCTGGTCACGGGTCAGATGGGTGGCGAAACCAATCCCGCGACCGGGTTCGACCTGCCATCGGCCGGCGTACGCCAGACGCTCCGCAAGCCCTACACCGAAGAGGAATTGCTCAGGGCCCTGGCGCAGGTGCTGGGCCAGACTCCGTCCCGGCAGACGGGAATGACCGTCTCCGGCGGGGCCTCCGGGAGCGGTCAAGAAATGGGTTGATTCACGGGCGAGGGCTCGCAACCTTCGGCCCCTCGTTTCGGACGCTTAGCTCAGTTGGTTAGAGCACGTGCTTCACACGCACGGGGTCACTGGTTCGAGTCCAGTAGCGTCCACCATCCGCCCGCCGCGGCTTTTGGCGGGGCAAAAGCGGCGGGGTCTGCATCAAAGATTGGGGACAGGGACATCACGCAAATAGCGGCCGCATCGCGCGGCTCAGGGCCTCGTGCCTGGCCTGCAGGTCGCGGTAGAGGGCTCTGCGCTTGGCGTCGGGCGTGCAGCGGGTGGATTCGTTGAGCGCGACGATGCCGGTGGTAAAGTCGGTGATCTTCGCCTTCCGGCCGTGGGCGAGGGCCTCGCACCACGCGGCCTGGAGCGCGCCGCCGAGCGCGGCGCCCTCGTCCTCGACCATGGCGACGACCGGCACGCCGAAGATGTCGGCCATGAGCTGCCGCCAGTAGGCGGAGCGCGCGCCGCCGCCGGTGACGCGGATCTCCTTCGGCTTGATGCCGAGCGCGATGAGGCGGCGCAGGCCGTAGTTCATGTTCATCGTCACGCCCTCCATCGCAGCCCGCGCGAGGTGACCGGGGGTGAGCGTGTCGAGCTTCAGGCCGGTGAACACGCCGGTGCCCTTCGGGAGGTTGGGCGTGCGCTCGCCGGCGAGGTAGGGGAGGAGCGACAGCCCGCCGGCGCCGGCGGGCGTGCTGGCGACAGCCTGCTCGAGCTGCGCGTGGTCCCAGTTGAAGAGCGCACGGAACTGCTCGGTGACGAGCGTGACGTTCATCGTGCAGAGCAGCGGCAGCCAGCCGCCGGTGGACGAGCAGAACGCGGCGATCTCGCCGTGGGGGTCCACGACGGGCTTCGCGCCGTAGGCGTAGATCGTGCCGCTGGTGCCGAGGCTGGCGGAAACGACGCCGGGTGTGACGTTGCCTGTGCCGATGGCGCCCATCATGTTGTCGCCGCCGCCGGCGCTCACGATCACGTCGGCGGGGAAGCCGTATTGTTGCGCGAGCGCGGGGCGGAGCATGCCGGCGGGCGCGTGCGAGGGCGAGAGCGGCGGCAGCCAGTCGGCGAGGTTCTTGTCGAGCGCGCGGATGACGGGCTGCGACCAGACGCGCTTGCGGACGTCCATGAGCGCGGTGCCCGAGGCGTCGCCGTATTCCATGAAGTAGTTTCCGGTGAGGTGGAAATTCAGGTAGTCGTGCGGGAGCAGCACATGGCGCAGGCGCCGGTAGTTCGCCGGCTCGTGGCGTTTCAGCCAGAGGATCTTCGGCGCGGTGAAGCCGGGCAGGAAGGCGAGGCCGGCCGCGCGGATCGCGGCCTTCGTGCCGCCGAGTTTTTTGGTGAGGATGGCGCATTCCTCGGTGGTGCTGGTATCGCACCAGAGCTTGGCGGGGCGGATGACGGCGCCGTTTTCATCGAGCGGCACGAAGCCGTGCTGCTGACCCGACACGCCGATGCCGCGCACGCGCGCGCGGTCGATCCTGGCGGCGACCTGCTGGATGACGGAGTCGAGCGCCGCGGTCCATTCCTGCGGGTGCTGCTCCATGTGGCCGGCGGGCAGGCCGGCTATGAGGGAGTGGGATGCGCGCGCCTCGGCGATGATCTTCTTATCGTTGAGGTCGAGGACGACCGCCTTGGTGCTCTGGGTGCCGCTGTCGATGCCGATGTAGAGGGACATGGGGAGAAATAGAAGTGGGGTGACTGCAAGGATTCAGGATTTCTTCAGCGTGGCGAATATCCCGGCGACCTTATCCTCATTGCAGGCATGTGGCTACGCAGAAAACGCGCTACAGTTAGACCGAAGCGCACTTTGATTCCGGCAAAGGGTTGGATTCAGGTGAAGCACCCTAGGTTCACGACCTCCCCGGGTCACCCCATACCCCGAACCTTACCTCGTTACCTCGTATGAACACCAAGAAACGCACACTCCGGTGCGGGCTATCCATGCTCGGCACCATCGTGCTGTCCTCCACGTGGGGATATGCACAGTCAACGGCCCAGCCGGCGGCAGGACAGGCTCCGAAGGAAGATGAGGAAGTCCTCGTCCTCTCGCCGTTCGAAGTTTCGGCTGAAGAAGACACCGGTTACGCGAGTGCCACGACGCTCGCCGGCAACCGTCTCAACACGGAACTGCGCGACATCGGCAACGCAGTGACGGTCATCAACAGCCAGTTCCTGAAGGACATCGCCGCCACCAACAACGAAACGCTGCTGCAATACACGGTCGGCACCGAAGTCGGCAGCGTCCAGGGCAATTTCGCCGGCACCGGCGACAGCGCCTTCCTCGATGAGTCAACCAAGTTCACCAATCCCAACCAGAACACCCGCGTGCGCGGTCTGGCGGAAGCCGACAACACCCGCGATTACTTCCTCTCGGACATCCCGTGGGACGGCTTCAACGTGGATCGCGTGGACCTGCAGCGCGGTCCGAACTCGATCCTGTTTGGCATGGGCAGCCCGGCGGGCATCATCAATGTCGGCCTGAAGCAGGCGTCCTATCGCAACGCCAACGAAGTCGCCTTCCAGACCGACCAGTGGGGCAGCACCCGCCTTACGGCCGACTTCAACCGCGTGCTCAAAAAGGACGAGCTCGCCGTCCGCGTCATGGCCGTCCGCGAAAAGGAGAAGTTCCAGCAGGATCCCGCCTTCGAGGACGACGACCGCGTCATGGGTGCCGTGCGCTGGGAGCCCAAGTTCCTCCGCAAGGGCTCGGCCCGCACCATCGTGAAGGCCAGCTACGAGAACGGCAACATCAGCAGCAACCGTCCCCGCACCCTGCCCCCGCTCGATCTGATCACACCGTGGTTCCTCACCGGCACCTATCAGGGCCGTTACCCGAGCGATGATCCGGCGACCCAAATCCGCGATCCCAACACCGGCCAGATCATCACCTACACCAAGGGCGCCCCGCGCACCTTCAACAACCTGAACAAGCAGACGTTCAACCCGCACACTGTGATGGACGACAACTCCGGTCTGCCCAATGCCGGTTACGCTCGCCCGAAGATCAACGGTGGCGTGGACAACGGCCGCCTCAGCCCCTACTATCAGCCCTGGCTCGGCAACTACGGCCAGCAGTTCGGCGGCCCCAACGGTTTCTTTGCGACCGACGGCGGAACCCCCAGCTATTGGCTCTGGGAAATCCGCGGCACCCGCGGCATCAACTCCAACGGCGTGGACGACAACAACGTGGGCGAGTTCGCCTTCCACCGTCCGGTCGGCATTGCCACGGCGGCGGCCTTCGCCAAGAACGCCAAGCTGCCCTTTGCCGAGGTTTACAAGAATTACAACCTCTCCGACCCCACGGTCTTCGACTTCTACAACAACCTGCTGGACGGCCCGAACAAGTCGGAGTGGTCGGATTTCGATTCCATGACCGCGTCGCTCGCGCAGACCTTCATGGACGACAAGTTCGGCTTCGAGTTCGTCTATAACGAGCAGAACTACCGCAACGGCCAGCTCGCCCTGCTCGATGGCGAACGCCAAGCCATCTACATCGACATGATGAGCGTCTATTCCGACGGCACCGCCGCCGGCAAGGACGGGGTCCGGTTCCAGGACGGCACTCCGAATCCCAATGTCGGGCGGGCCTTCGTCACCGACAGCGGCCAGGGCGGCAACCGCAGCTACGAATCCAAGCGGGAATCCAGCCGGGCCACCGCCTTCTTCATCCACGACTTCACGAAGAACTCCGACAGCGGCTTCGCCAAGTTCCTCGGCCGCCATACCTTCACCGGTCTGTGGTCGGAGGACAATCTGGACCGCGAGGACCGCTCTTGGCAGCGTTACGCCGTGCTCGACATGAACTACTGGACCATGTTCGACGGCGGCAGCGGCATCCGTTTCACCGACAACGCCTTTGCGGTCAATCGCATCATCTACCTCGGCAATTCCCTGGCGAGCCGCTCCAGCGCGTCCGGCGCCTATCTGCCGCGCCTTCAGAACGTCAACAATGCGACCAGCGGCACGATCCGCTTCTTCGATTCCACCTGGAAGGCCACCAATGTGAACCCGGCTGATCCGTGGCAGAACCCCTATTACCCGGTGATCCAGGCGAACGGAACCGCCCCGGACACCCGGCGGAATTCCTTCCAATCCGAGAACTCGGCCAACTACGTGGGTTGGGTCAATCTGCCCTTCCAGATCACCGATTCCGAGGCCTCGCAGCAGAATCGCGACGCCCTCACCACCAATGCCCGCCTCCGCCGGAACAAGGTCGAATCCAAGGCCTTCGTCTGGCAGGCGCACCTCTTCGATGGAGGTCTGGTCGGCACCTACGGCTACCGCGAGGATACCGCGGGCGCTTCCGAATTCTCCCAGCAGGCCAGCGCCCGGCCGGCGCCCGGCTTCCTCAACTGGGATCCGAGCTTCTACACCCTCGACGGCAAGACCTGGAACGAGCTGAGCGGCACTTCGCGCAGCTACTCGATCGTCGCACATACCGACGAACTTCCCGGCCTCAAGAACCTGAGCGAGAAGCTCCCGGTGCGCGTCACGCTGTTCTACAACAAGGCCGAGAACTTCCAGCCCTTCGCGGGCCGCAGGGATGTGTATGGCCAGGATATCGCGCTCCCGGCCGGCACCACGAAGGACCTCGGCATCCTGCTTGAGACGAAGGACGGCAAATACTCGCTGAAGCTGAACAAGTATGAGACCGAGGTGCTGAACGCGAACAGCAATTCCCTCAACGGTTCCTGGTTCATCGGCGCCTCGCAGCAATGGTCCGGCAACTGGGTGAACATCTTCGAGCTCAACTGGCGCGGTGGCGATGCTTCCACGGCGGACAATCCGCCCAACCCCACGAACAGCCGCTACAACTGGCAGGATGCGCCCGACCGCGAGGCCGCCGCCATCGCCGCCTGGCGCGCGTGGCAGCAGGATCCGATCTCCAAGAAACTCACCACCGCCTGGGGCATCGACGTGAACAACCGGACCTCGGGCCTCAGCAGCACCGCGCCGGCCGGTTTCACGATCACGGAAGACAGCTTCTCCGAGGGTTATGAAATCGAGCTGAACGCCCAGCCGACCCGCAACTGGCGCCTCACGCTCAACGCCAGCAAGACCTCCGCCACCCGCAAGAACATCGGCGGCGCCAACCTTGCCGAGTTCGTCCAGGCCTATGAGACGTTCCTCAACAAGACCGCCGTGGACGCGAATGGCGCCACCTGGCGCCCGGGCGGCGATCTCCGCATCTGGTGGGGCGGCGCGGGCAACGAAACCGCCCTCTACCAGTGGAACCTGAACGTCGGCTCCAACTACCTCGCCCGCCACCTGCAGGAGAACAGCAACGTGCCCGAACTCCGCGAGTGGCGCCTGAACGCCATCTCCAACTACGACTTCACCGAAGGTCGTCTGAAAGGCGTGAACGTGGGCGCCGCGCTCCGCTACCAAAGCGATGTGGTCATCGGCTATCCGGCGATCCCGAATCCCGACAAGTCCGTCTCCTATCCGGAATACGTCTTCGACATCGGCAATCCCTACAAGGGTCCGGCCGAGACCGACATCGACCTCTGGATCGGCTACGGGCGCAAGCTGGCCGACAGGGTCGATTGGCGCATCCAGCTCAACGTGCGCAGCGTGGGCAAGGGCAACGATCTGATCCCGATCACGACCCAGCCCGACGGCACGCCGGCCGGCTACCGCATCGCGCCACGACAGTATTGGTCGCTGACGAACACGTTCCGCTTCTAACGCGAACGCCCGTCCGCCAATCCCTCGCGCCTCTCCCTCGGGAGAGGCGCTTCTTTTTGGGTGCGTCCGGCAGGGCGGGCGCACCTGCTTCTTGCTTGTCAGGGCAATATGAAGTCCAAGGCAACATGTCAGTCTGATGGTCGCCCGGCAGAGGGAAGGTCCGGCCGAAGGGCAACTGCGGCGACGCGAGTCGTCCGTGGAAGGGAAGCCCATTCGACGGTGGGGCGTGTTCGCGGCGGCTTGGGGGAAATGCGCCCGCTAAAGTGCAGCCAACCCCCAAGTCGAACCGGCCGACCGGCTTGGGCTGCCGGTCGGCAACCTGGGGAGCTGTACGCGCGCTTCATCGCGCCGCAAAGCACGGCGAGGCCAAACGCGGACGGCGGTGGTTGCTGCGCGTCGCCGCTCGGCTGGTCAAGTCCGGCCGGTAGCAGGAGGGGCTAATCTCGGTGCGCCGCGGCTGGCCGGGCACATCAGGGACGGCTGCCTGTGGTTGCACGAAGGGGTCGGCGCAACTGCACCGCAGTCGGAAACCGTCGCGCCTTTGCCCGCGTGAAAGCCACGGCCTCAGCCCCAAATCCGGCCTTCAACGGCCGCATTTAGGATCGACAGGAGCCGGCGAATCTCGGGCAAGTTCGGGGCCGATTTGGTGGTCGGGACGGCGCGGGGCGTCGGTGCGGTCAGCGTTTGAGCAGTTGGTTGACCCGCGCCAGGTTTTCGCGGGCGGAGGCGAACTGCGGGTCGAGCTCGAGGACTTTTTGCCAGGCGTCGCGGGCCTCGGTGAGAGAGCCCTGCTGCGCGTGCACGATGGCCAGGGTGTTGTGCGAAGTGGGATTGCCGGGGGCGAGTCGCACGGCCTCGGTGGCGTGCCGCAGAGCCTGCGCCGATTGGCCGGGCAGCGGTGCCAGGGCGAGGGCGAGATTCTGGTGAACCCAGGGCAAGTCGGGCGCCAGGGCGAGTGCACGCCGGTAGCTGGCGATGGCTTCGGCGGTGCGGCCGAGCTGGTTGTAGGTGTTGCCCAGGTTGCCGTGGATGTCGGGGGAATCCGGCTCCAGAGCCAGGGCGGCTTCGTAGTGGCGCAGGGCGTCGTGGGTGCGCCCGGGAAGACGGGCGAGAAGATTGGCATAGTTGAAATGGGCCGCGGGGAAAGCGGGCTGGAGCCGCAGCAAGGTGGCATAGTGTTGTTCGGCGGCGGCGGCCGTCTCGGGCCGGCCGGCGAGCAGGTTGGCCAGCTCGAAATGGGCGGCGGCGTTTTGCGGGTCGAGGGCCAGGGCCAGCTGGAAACGGGCGGCAGCTTCGGCCTGGCGGCCGGGCAGCCGCGATTGCAGGCGACCAAGACCGAGATGCGCGGCAACGAGGGACTCGTTCCACCGCAGCGCCTCCAGGTAGTGGGTCACCGCTTCGGCCTGGCGATCGGGCAGGCGGGACAGCGCGTCGGCGAGCAGGCGGTGGGCTTCCGCGTAGCGGGGTTTGGTGGCCAGCGCGATCCGGAGATGGGCGAGCATTTCGTCCGTGCGGTCGGGCTGGTCGCGCAGGAGGCGGGCCAGGGCGACGCGGGGCTCGGCGAAGTGGGGGCGCAGTTCGATCGCCCGGCGCAACAAGGCGGTGGCTTCGGCGGTGCGGTCCGGATCGCGCAGCAGAACGCTGGCGAGATCGTGGCAGGTGTCGGGCGAGTCGGGGTTGAGCCGCAGGGACTCGGTGTAGTGGCGAATCGCGTCGGCCTCACGGCCCTCGACTTTGGACCAGGCCCAGCCGAGGCAGCGTTGGGCCATCCAGTTTCCGGGCACGGTGGCCACCGAGGCCGAGAAGAGGGCCAGGTTGCTTTGGTAATGGCGGCTTTCCGCCCGGCTCAGCGCCACAAAGACCAGGCAGAGCGCGCCGCTCAGGGCGCCCAGGGCGGCATGGCGGAGCCGGCGCTGCGAACGTGCACCCCAGCCCGCGACGCCGACCGTGGCGGCGCCGATCAAGCCGAAGGTCGCGAGGTATTGGAAATGATCGGCGACATACGAGAACGCGAAAGGGAAGACGTTGAAGAAGCCGAGGGCCGGAAACAGGGTGCCCACCCACAGCAGCCAGGCCGCCAAGGGCCCCCGGGTGCGCCGACGGACGGACCAGAACACGATCGTCGTGGCCAGGGCCGCGGCGAGAAACGGCCACCATCCCGGCGCCGCCGCCGCCACGTCCCAACGTTCGTAGAAGAACGCGAGATCGGCGGGCCACACGGCCGAACCGAGGTAAAACCACACGATGCGCCCGGCGAGCAGCAGGCGTTGGGCGAAAGTGAGGGCATAGTCCGCTCCTTCGGCCCCGATCAGGTTGCGTTCGATCCAAGCCGTGCCCCAGCCGGCGGCGAGCGCGCAGCCAAACCAGGGCAGCAGCGGCACGACGTCACGCCGCGCGTCAAGCCGCCCATGCCGCCACCACTGCACCACCAGAAGCGCGGCCGGCAGCGTGCAGGTGACGGTCTTGCTGCCCACGGCGAGCAGGAAGCACAGGCTGGCGGTCACATAGGCGGAAGGCTTGCGCGATTCCACAAATCGCAGCCAGGCCAGGGCCGCGCCGAAATAGAAGAGGGTCGAGAGGGTGTTCTTTTGCTCGGAAATCCACGCCACGGATTCGACGCAGACCGGGTGCACGGCGACCATCAGGGCGCCGCCCCAGGCGAACCAGTCGGTGCACCCGGCTGGTTCGACCGCAGTCGAATGACCCGGGGGGCGTGAGGCTGCGGTGCGGTTTGCGGTGGTCTCGGTCAACTGGTCGCGTCCCGGTGTCCGCAGCCGTTGCAGGACCAGCGCCAGCAGGCAGCAGGCCAGGGCGTGTTGCAGGACGTTGATCAGGTGATAACCCCGGACCGCATCCCCCCAGATTTTGTGTTCCAGCCAGAAGGCGGTGTGCAGCACCGGGTAGTATTGCTGAGTGGCCGTCACCTCGGTCCAGATCCGGGCCAGCCCGGCCAGGGTGCGCAGTTCCGGAGCGGTGAGGTGGGCGGGATCATCCCACAACACCTCTCCATTCAACGCCGGCCAATAGCAAACCAGGCAGGCGAGCACGATCACGCAAGGACCGAGCCATCGGAGCACGTGCCGGCGGGGGATCTGCTGGGGCATGGCGGCAGAGATTGGGACGCGCCGGCTCCGGGGGTGCAACTCTGAAGGCAGTGGACGGAGGTCGGAAGACGGAGCCCACGCAATCCTGCCTCCCGAATCCCGACAAGGCCGTCTCCTGTCCGGAATACGGCTTCGACATCGGCAATCCCTACAAGGGTCCGGCCGAGACCGACAGCAACCTCTGGATCGGCTACGGGCGCAAGCGGGCCGACAGGGTCGATTGGCGCACCAGCTCGACGTGCGCAGCGTGGGCAAGGGCAACGATCTGATCCCGATCACGACCCGGCCCGCCGGCCGGCTGCCTCATCGCGCCACGACAGTATCGGTCGCTCACGAACACGTTCCGCTTCTGGCGCGGACGCTCCCGGGAAAATCCGCCTCCGCTCACGGTGGCAGCATCGAGAGGATCTCGCGAAAATGCCGGACGGTCGGGGATTGGCCCGCCTGCTCGGCCTGCTGCAGGCCGGCGGTCAGCACGCGGCGGGCCTCCGCCAGTCGTCCGCTCCGGGCATAGGCTTGGCCGAGAAACAGCGCGGCCTGCGGACTCGCCGGCTGAAGCCGGTGATACGCTTCCAATGCCGGCACGGCTTCGGATGCGCGGTCCGCGACCAGCAGGAACACGCCAAGGCTGGCGTTCAACTCGGGGTCGTCGGGTTGCAGCTTGAGACCGTCGCGATAATGCCGTTCGGCGGCGGCGGGATCGGCCTTTTCAAGGGCGCGTCCCGTCTGCAATCGCCAGCGGGCCACGATCCGCCGGATTTCGGGTGAACCCGGATTCGCCTTGAGCAGCGGGAGCAGGTGACGGCCGGCGTCCTCGGTCCTGCCGGCCTCCATCTCCAGGCGGGCCAGCAGGAGCAGGGCCTTGGGGAAGGTCGGTTGCATCGTCAGCGCGTGCTGCAGCGCCTGCACGGCTTCCTCCGTTCCGCCCGATTCCAGCAGTGTCAGGGCAAGGGCGAAATCGGCCTCGACGAAGGACGGATCCAGTTCCAGGGCGCGACGGTAGGCGGCGAGGGCTTCGGCGGCATTCCCCTCGGCGCGGTGGAGGTTGCCCAGCTCGTGGTGGAGCTCGGCCGAATCCGGGTGCCGGACCAGACCGTCGCGCAGGACCTGCCGGGCCTCGTCGCCGCGCCCCAGTTTCTGGCCGGCCTCGCTGAGCTTGAGGTAGTGTGCCGGGGTGGGGGCAACCGTCTGGGCGAGCGCGATGCCGCGGGCCAGCAAGTCGCGCGCCTCGCCGGCCGCTCCCTGCTGGAGCAGCAGGTCGCCGAGCAACTGGTAGGCGAGGGGATCGCCCGGTGCGAGCGCGATGGCCCGCTCGAACGACGCGCGGCCCAGATCGCCGCGCTTGGTCTGGTAGGCGATGACGCCCAGGTGGCAGAGCCGCTTCGGCTCGTGACAGCGCGCATGCAGTTCGTCCATCCAGGGGTCGTCCGCCTCGCGGAAGCGGCCGGCCTCGCGTCCGAGCCAGCGGTGGTGGTCGGCGAGATCCTCGCGCCCCGCGGCGGCCTGCAGCTCGGCGTAGAGGTTGTGCGCGGCGGAGAACTGCGGGTGCAACCGGAGAATCCGCTCGAGGCGCCGGCGGGTTTCGTCGGTGCGGCCCTGCAGTTGGGCGACGCGGGCCAGGCCGAGTTCCGCGTAGGGGTCGTCGGGCAGCAGTTCCAGCCGGCGCATGTAACCGGTCGCCGCGCCCTCGGGGCGCCCGCTCTTGAATTGCATCTCGGCCAGTTGCAGCCAGGCCGTTGCGGCGGCGGGATCGGCGGCCACGGTGGCCTCCAATTCGGCTTCCGCCGCAGGGTGATCGCCGGCGGTGCGGAGCAGATCCGCCAGATAGTAATGCCAGCGCGGTTCGCCCGGTTGTTCGCGGATCAGCAGCCTCCAGCAGGCTTCGGCCTCGCGCCGGAGGCCGTTGGCGTGACAGAGCCGGCCGAGTTCGGCGACGGCCGGCAGGCTGCCCGCGGCGGCGTCGGCCTGCGCTTGCGACAGCAGCGCGCGCAGCATGGCGTTGGCGGCCGGGGTGGCCACGGCGGGCAGCGCCGCCCGCACCCGGTCGGCGCGCGCCTGCCGCAGTCGGAACGCGCCGCCGCCCGCGGCGAGGCCGCAGAGCGCCAGCACGAGCACGGCGTGAAACCAACGCCGGCGGCGGGGGACGACGGAGGGGGTGGCGGGTGGGCTCACTTGCGGCGCCAGAGGGTGATGTTGCTCAGCTTCTCGAAGGGCGGGAACGCGTGCAGCGCGCCGGTCACGATCTCCGGCACGCCGTCGCCGTCGAGATCGGCGACGGCTGCGGTCACGAGCTTGATGGGGCTGCGGGCCAGCGGCACGGGCGTGAAACGCTGCCGGCCGTCGTTGAGCCAGGCCATGAGCGAGACCGCCTGCGGATCCTCCCAGTCGGCGAAACCGCTCACGGCGACGAGGTCCGTGTGGCCGTCGCCGTTCAGGTCGGCGGCGCACGGGGCGTAGGCGCCGGGAAAGTCGCCGACCCGGTGGAAACGGAAATTGCCCTGGCCGGTGTTCTCCAGCCACTGGATGCCGTGCCACGGCCGGTGCCCGCGCACGGCGTAGTCGAAGCCGTCGCCGTTGGTGTAGATCAGGTCGGGCCGCCCGTCGCGGTTCACGTCGGCCGCCGCGAGCCCGCTGCTGCCGTAGTCCTCGTTGGTCGAGCCCCACACGAGCGCATCGCGAAATTCCCCGCCTGCGCCCGGATTGCGGAAAAGGTGCACCTCCTCCCACTCCTGCGAGACGAGCGCGGCGAAGTCGGGCCGGCCGTCGCCGTCGAAATCCGCCACCGGCGTGTGCACGGTGCCCGACTGGCGGTTGACGATGCGGCTCGCGAACCGCCAGCCGCCCTGGTTCTCCATCCAGCGTACCTCGCCCTGGGCGTAGCCGAACTGCCCGACCACGAGGTCGAGGCGGCCGTCCCGGTGGCCGGCGAGGTCGGCGGCGCGCACGTCGGTCACGCGCGCGGTCTTTTCCAGCAGCACGCGCGGGCGGAAGCTGCGGTTGTCGAGGTTTTCCAGGACGACGACGGAGCCGATGCGGTCGTTGTTGGGCATGATCTGGCCCATGCAGGCGACGAGCACGTCGAGGCGGCCGCCGCCCTGCACGTCGGCCGCCCAGACGTTCGCGGGGGCGGGCAGCTCCCGGGCGATGATCTGTTCGGTGAACACGCCGCGCGGCGCCTGCCGGATCCAGCGCACCGTGTTCTCCCGGCACTCGCTGTAGAGCACGTCGGGCAATCCGTCCCGGTCGAGATCGGCGATCTGCAGATTCGTGACCATCGGCCGGTCCTCCGGGCCGGCGGGCGCGCCGATGGCGACGGGCTCGTAGGCGAGGGGCGCAAAGACCGGCTGCGCGATGGTGACGGCCGGGGCCGGTGGCGGTGTCTCGAGCCGGCGTTTGGCCAGCCAGAGCAGCCCGCCGCCGAGCACCACGGCGAGCAGGGCGACGGTCGCTTTGACACCGGAGGATTTCATGGCACGGGAGGTCGCGCGCTCAACGGAGCTGCGTCCGGAACTCCTCCGGCAGCAGCCCGAGCGCGGCGTCGCGCAGCCCGGGTTCGGCGAACTCCAGGCGGTAGGCCCGCGCGAGCGTGAGGAGACGATAGAGGCTGATCGGGCCGAGCGAGCGCAGCCGCTCGTCGTCGGCCTCCGCCAGGCAGAACTCCACCTGCCGGCGGGCCAGGTCCGCCTGCTTCACTTGGGCGAGCACGATGGCGAGGTTGGCGCGGCGCTCCCACGGCAGGTCCTCGTCCTTGCCGTCGGCCACGGCCGGCAGCAGTTCCGGGATGATGCGCGCCAGCGTCCGGCTCTCGCCGCGGGCCAGCGCCACCCGCGCGCGCGCGATCAGCGCGCCGGCATCGGTCGCGAAGGACCGGGCCAGCGAGTCGCCCACCGCCGCGGCCAGCTCGAGGCGGCCCGTCTCCACGAAATACTCCGCCAGCCGGCTCAGGGCGACGGCGTTTTCCTGCGGTTCCACGACCTCGAAGACCGCCAGGGAGTCGTTTTCCAATCCGGGGATGACCGGGAGCTGATACGCCACCGGCCGCAGCCAGCGCGGCGGCAGCCATTGGCGCAGCAGCGCGATGAGCGAACGCTCCGGGGCTTCCGTGCTCATCCGGGCGAGCCGGTCCAGCGTGTCGTCCCACGAGGGCAGGACGAGAAATTGGATGCCGCGCTGTTGCACGAGCGCCTGCGCCTCGTCGGTTGAGCCGACGGCGGCGATGCGCACCGCCAGCGCCAGCCCGTCGCGGTTGCCCGGATAGGGCGAGGCCACGACGGGCAGTCCGCCATGGTAGCAAAGCGAGCCCGAGAGGGCCGGCGGGGCGAAGGCGATGGCGCCGGGCACCGTGCGCGCCGCCAGCCATTGGGCGAGGTCGCGTTCGACGAGGGCGCGCGCTTCCGCCGGGGCGAGGGTTTCGTCGGGCGTCGCCCGCGGCCAGGCCGCGATCAGGCCCGGCAGCAACAGCAGCGCCAGGCCGGTCCGCCAGACGATGGTCATGAATCCGGCGGAGGCGGTGGACGCCACCGCGACCAGGAGCCCGAGCAGCGACACGTCGAGCAACCCCCACCAGCGGAGTTGCCAGCCTCCGAGCGGCAGCAACACGGCCACGGTCCCCAGGGTGAAGACCAGACCGGCCCGGGAAGAGAAATTCCTCCAAAGCAACGCGCCGGCAACGGGCACGAGCAGCAACGGCGCCAGCGCGGCCACCAGCCCGAAGCCCGCGCCATCGGCGCGCAGCCAGCCGGCCAGGCTTTCGTGGCCGGACAGCACCGGACTGCCGGGGCCAAATGAGACGGACGCACCGCCGCGCTGGAACAACCAGCCCAGGGAGGCCGGCACAACGAGCGCCCCCGCTGCGAGGGCGATGAAGCCGCTCCGCCGCGCCGTGCCCTGCCGCCAGGCGTGCAGACGAACCAGTGTCTCCGCGGCGCCAAACCACGCGAGTGCGAGCAGCGGATGATTGGCCTCGAGGCTGAGACCCCAGGCGCCATCCGGACGTCCCTCGATCAACCAGCCCAAAATCGCCACGGTCGCCCCCCCCAGCGCCCAACTGCGCCAGGGCGGTGCGAGGGTGCCGCTGCCCGCCCGGAACCAGGTGACGGCCAGTCCGCCCGTCCACGTTGCGGCCAGCACCGCCAACTGACTGCCGGCGTCCAGCCACATGCCGAATCCGCCGGCGACACCGGCGGCGGCCAGCCAGGCTCGCGGCGCGCGCCCGCCATCCGCGTGGAAACCGGCGAGAATCAGCAGCAGGCCGGTCAGGTTGGCGGCGAGCAACAGTCCGTGATCATCCGGCTGGCCGGGGGCGAAGACCTGCGCTTGCGAAAGGAGCGCGGCGAGGCCCAGCGCCAGCAGGCCGCCGGTCGCCGCGCCCAAACGCCACGCGGCCAGCAGTCCCAGTCCTGCGCACAGCAACACGTGCAACGCGGGATTGGCCAGCAACGCGGCGCGCTCCACGGCGCGGCCGCGGTTGCCGTCCAACCCCGCGGCGACCAGCCGCAGCCACCAGCGGTAGGGTGCGGCACCGTGCACGGCCCGGCCTTCCGGCGCGTTGTCGTAGCCGGCATGTTGCACCCGCCAGGTGTTCGTCGCCGCCATGGCCTGGACATCCATGATCCAGGGCTGGCCGGCCACGCCGTCCGCTGGCAGCAACAGGTTGCGCGTGCCGCGAGCGTAGCCCGTGGGCGAGGTGTCGTCGGTCGGGGCGGCGGGCACCAGGTTGCTGACGCGCTCGATCCGGGCGATGCGCCGGGCGTCCATCCAGGCCACGCAGGCCGCCGACGCCACCACCAGGGCCAGCCAGGCGGGCGAAGTGGGGCGAAAAAGACGGTTCATCAGGACGGGGCGGGAAGCGCGGAAAATACGCCCGGTGCGCGGGCAGTGGCAAGTGCGGTTCGCGGGTGCGCGCCTGCCTTGACCGCGATGGATTCCGGCAATCTGATGGCCCGGTTGCCATCCCCGCTTTTGCCCCATTGCCGCACATTCCTTCCATGAAAAACGGGCTGAGCCGACTTCTCCGGCCGGCTGCGGCGCTCGGCCTGCTGGCCGCCATCGCGACGGCGGAAACCCCTCTGCCCGTCAGCGAACCGCTGGCGCCCCGCACCGCCGCGCGCGGCGCGACGCTGTTCCGCGCCTTGCCGGCCACGCAGACGGGCATCGTGGCCGAAAACCGCTATGCCGATCCGCGCATGTGGACCGACCGCTATCAGGAACTGATCTACGGCGCGATCGGGACCGGGGTGGCGGTGGGGGACTACGACGGCGACGGCCGGCCGGACATTTTCGTGGTGAGCAAGACGGAGCAAAGCCGGTTGTTTCGCAACCTGGGCGACTGGAAGTTCGAGGATGTGACGGCGCGGGCCGGCATCGTCGAGCCGGGCAAACCCGCCGCGTGGACGCAGGGCGCGGCCTTCGCCGACGTGGACAACGACGGCCGGCTGGATCTCTGCCTCGGCCGCTTCGGCGCCCCCAATCTGCTCTTCATCAACCAGGGCGACGGCACGTTCAAAGAGGAGGCGGCCGCCCGCGGGCTGGCGGTGACGGATGCCAGCGGGATGACCGCCTTCTGCGACTACGACCGCGACGGCGACCTCGACGCCTATGTGCAGACCAACCTGCTCGACACCGTCAAGGCGCCGCAAGGGCAGAAGGACCATCTGTTCCGCAACCGGGGCGACGGCACGTTCGAGGAGGTGACCGCACCGGCCGGCATCGCCGCCATCGAGACGGCGGGGCACTCGGCGACGTGGTGGGACTACGACGGCGACGGCTGGCCCGATCTCTACGTGGCCAATGACTACGCCGTGCCGGATTTTCTCTACCGCAACAACGGCGACGGAACCTTCACCGACGTGATCTCCGAGGCGGTCGCCCAGACGCCGCACTCCTCGATGGGGGCCGATCTTGGGGACGTGGACAACGACGGCCGGCCCGACCTGCTGGTGGCGGACATGGCGGCGACCACGCGCGAAAAGGACCAGCGAGGCATGGCGAAAATCCGCGCGTTGCTGGATTCGGCCGCCAGTCTCCCCGAGGGCGCATTTCAATACATGCGCAGCATGCTCTACCTCGGCACGGGCACGCCTTGGCTGCGCGAGGGCGCCGGCCTGGCCGGAGTGGCCGCCACGGACTGGACCTGGTCGGTGCGGCTCGAGGACTTCGACAACGACGGGCGGCTCGACCTCCACGTCACCAACGGCATGGTCCGCGAATACCACAACGCCGACCTGCTCGCGCGCATCATGGCGCTGGAGAATCCCGCGGACTCGCGGCGCGCCATGCAGGCCGCGCCGGTGTTTGCGGAGCGGAACCTGGCCTATCGCAACGAGGGCGGGCTGCGCTTCCGGGAGGTGGGGGCGGAGTGGGGGCTGGGCCAGGCGGACGTGAGCTTCGGGGCGGCGACGGGCGACTTCGATGGCGACGGCGACCTCGATCTTGTCTGCACCAACTACCAGACCGGACCCACGGTGCTGCGCAACGACAGCGACACGGGCCACCGGCTGGTCGTCGCCCTGCGCGGCACGCGCTCCAACCGCTTCGGCGTGGGCGCCACCGTGCGGATCGAGAGCGCCACGGCGGGCCGGCAGGTGCGCACCCTCGTCCTCGCGCGCGGCTATCTCTCCACCAGCGAGCCGGTCCTGCACTTCGGACTGGGGCAGGACAACGTCATCACCAAGCTCACCGTCGAGTGGCCCGGCGGTCACAAGCAGAGCTTCGCCGACCTGCCCGCCGACCGGAAGCTGACGATCACCGAACCCGCCGGCCCCGCTTCGCGCGAACAATCCAGACCGGCCACCCCCGGCCTCTTTGCAACAGTTCCGCTCGACCTCGTTTCCCGCGAAGCGCCCGAAACCGACGCCAATCCGCAGCCGCTGATCCCCTTCCGCTTCGACCGGCGTGGACCCGCGCTCGCCGTCCTCCCCAAGGACGGTCGCGAGGAACTGCTCCTCGGCGGCACGACCAGTGATCCTCTCAAGGGTTTCCCTGCCGACACCCTGGACGATGGTCCGCTGCTGGTTTTCGAGGCCAATGGCGACGGCCGCCCCGACCTGCTCCAGACCAAGGCCGGCACCAGCCGGCCCTTCGGTCCCGACTACCAGCCCAAACTGCACGCGGGCGCCGCGGCCGGATTCGCTCCTGCACAGCTTCCCGCCATCCCGCAGAGCACCGGCGCCGTCACCCCCGCCGACTATGACCGCGACGGTGACCTCGACCTCTTCCTCGGCGCCCGCGTGCTGCCCGGCAAATACCCGCTCACCCCCCGCAGCGTCCTCCTGCGCAACGACGGCGGCGCATTTGCGGAAGTTCCGCTCCCGGCCAACGGCGAACTCGGCCTCGTCTCCTCGGCCGTTTTCAGCGACCTCGATGCCGACGGCTGGCCCGATCTGCTGCTCGCCACCGAGTGGGGCGCCATCACCTGCCTGCACAACGACCAGGGCCGCGGCTTCACCGACCGCAGCGCCGCCCAGGGGTTCACCCACACCGGGCTCTGGACCTCGCTCGTCACCGCCGACTTCAACGGCGACGGCCGCCCCGACTACGCCGCCGGCAACCTCGGCCTCAACACGCCCTATCGCGCGGGTCCGGCGATCCTCTTCCACGGACGCTTCGGCGACGGTGGTCCGCCGCTGCTGCTCGAAGCCATTGCGGAGGATGGCAAGCTCTACCCCCGCCGCTCCCGCAACGAGCTCGGCGCGCGCATCGCCGGCCTGCTCCGCCGCTTTCCCCGGCACGATGACTTTGCGAGGGCGTCCCTGCCCGGGATCGTCGGCGAACAGCGCCTCGCCCGGGCGCAGCGCTTCGAGGCCGCCGAGCTGCGCAGCGGGGTCTATCTGAGCCAGCCCGCCGGTCCGCACCGCTTCGTCCCGTTGCCGTGGGAAGCGCAGCTCGCCGCGATCCAGGGCATGGTCGCCCTCGATCTCAACGGCGATGGCCACACGGATCTCGCGCTCGTGCAGAACTCCTTCGCCCCGACTCCCTCGCTCGGCCGCTTCACCGGCGGACTCGGCTTGATCCTCGTCAACGATGGCCGCGGCGGCTTCCGCTCCCTCGATCCGCAGGCCGGCGGTCTCCTCGTGCCCGGCGATGCGAAGGCCTTGGTCGTCACCGATCTCAACGGCGACGCCTGGCCCGATCTCGTCGCCAGCCGCAACGACCGGCCCGCCCTCGCCTTCAAACACCGCGGCCTCCCCGGCCGCCGGCCCCTGCAAATCCGCCTCCAGGGCCCGCCCGGCAACCCGACCGCGATCGGCGCCAGGCTCACGCTCACCCGGGCTGACGGCAACACCTGCACCAGTGAAGTGACCGCCGGTTCCGGTTATTACTCGCAGTCCTCGCCCGCTGTCTTCCTCGCGCTGCCCGCCGGCCCCGCCGCGCTCACCGTCACCTGGCCGGATGGCTCCACGTCGAAACACGAGTTGGCCGGCGACGCCGCGGGCAGCGTGGCGATCGAGGCGCCGCGGTAGCAAGGCTCGTGCGCCGCGGATGCGACCGGGTGCGCCCCGCCATCCAGGCGCCTCACGGCGCGCGGCCGAATTTCTCCCGGTAGGCGCCGATCAGTTGCTGCAGCTGTTCGCGCGACACGCGGGGCTGCTCGCGCACCGCGGCCAGCCGGCGGCGCGCCTCGGCCTCGTCGCCCGCCATGATCGCGCTGAATGCGAGGACGCTGAGCGCCATCGGGTGGCCGGGCTCGGCCACGAGGGCGCGCTGCATCTCGGCCACCCCCTCGGCGTTGCGGCCCTGACGGATGTAGAGGGTGCCGAGTTCGAGGTAGGCGTCGGGTTCGTTGGGGCGGAGGCGGATGGAGGTCTGGAACGCGGCGATCGCCTCGCCGGTGCGGCCGGCCTTCTCAAGGTTGCGCGCGAACTGGAGGTGCAGGCCGGGCGATTGCGGGCAGTTTTTCAGGCCCTGCGCGAGGGTGCGCTCCGCGGCGGCGGTCTCGCCCAGCACGGCCTGCAAGGCACTCAGGTTGGCCCAGCCGTCGGAAAACCCGGGGGCGAGCTCCGTGCAGCGCCGGAATTGCTGGAGCGCGCCGGCCTGATCGCCCTGCTGGACGAGCAGCGAGCCGAGCTGGAAGACGGCCGACACGTCGTCGGGGGTGATCTCGATCGCGCGCTGAAGCAGGCGGACCGCGGTGGCGGGATCCCCGTTGCGCGCGAGGTTGCCCGCGGCGAGCGCCAGCCGGTAGGGCTCGTAACAGTCCTCGACCAGGGCGTCGAACCACGGGTCGGGCGGGTCGCGGTAGGCGCCGGAGGCCTTGGCTGCGGCGCGGATGGCGGTGGCGCGGTCCGCCTGGCCGAGGCGCTCGTAGAGGCTGACGATGAGATCGTAGCCGACCGTGAAGCGCGTGCGCTGGACGACGGTCTCCAGTTTCTGGCGGGCCGGTTCCCAGCGGCCGGCCTCGAAGTCGAGGCGCGCGAGGCCGAAGAGCGCGTAGGCGTCGTCCGGCGCGCGGCGGAGCACCTCGTTGTAGGCGGCCCCGGCCTCGGCGGGGCGGTTGGCCTTGAGCAGGGTTTCGCCGAGGCGCAGCCACGCCGGGGTGTAGTCGGGGGCGAGCGCGGTGGCGCGGCGCCAGAGTTCGAGGGCCGGTTCGAGTTCGCCGTAGCCCGCCGTGAGCAGCGCGGCGAGGTGGAGCCACCGCGGCTCCCCGGGCTCGAGCTGCTGCAGCGCGCGATAGCAGGCCAGCGCCTCTTCGGGGAAGCCGTTGGCGTGATAGAGGCGGCTGAGCCGGCGCAGCCCCCCGGCCGCTCCGAAGCGGCTGCGCGCCTGCGCGTCGGCGGCCGTGAGGTGGTCGCGCATGACCGCGGGCGCGGACGCGAGGTCGGGCAGGGGAGGCAGCGCGGCGGCGATGGTGTGCCGCGTATTGCCGGCCCGCCACCACCAGGCGCCGCCGGCGGCCAGCATGACACCGGCCAGCACGGCGAGAGTGATCCCCATGCGCCGGGCGTTCATGGCGCGGCGGGGCGCCGCCAGAGCATGATGCGGCTCATGGCGTCGTAGGGCGGGTAGATGTAGAAGCCGCCCGTGGCCAGCGACACGCGGCCGCTGCCGTCGAAATCGCCGGCGGTGAGCGTGATCAGGTCCTTGGGCGCGCGCGCGAGGATGCGCGGCTCGAAGCGGGCGCGGCCGTCGTTGCGATACCAGACCAGGGAAACCACGTTGCGGTTCTTGTTGTTCCAGTCGGCATAGGCGGCGGAGGCGGCGATGTCGGGCGCACCGTCGCCGTCGAGATCGGCCACGACGGGCGAGTAGGCGCCGGGCAGGTTTGCGATGCGATGGTAGCGGAACCCGCCGTCGCCCGTGTTCTCGAGCCACTGCACGCCGTGCCAGGGGCGCGGACCGGGCGTGGCGGCCGGGCCGAAGCCGTCGCCGTTGGTGAAGATGATGTCGGTGCGGCCGTCGCGGTTGAGGTCGGCGATGGTCAGGCCGCTGCTGCCGTAGTCCTCGTTGGTGGAGCCCCAGAGGCGGCGGGCGGCGAATTTTCCCCCGCCCTGGTTCTCGAAGAGGTGGACTTCCTCCCACTGCTGCGAGATGAGCGCGACGACGTCGGGGCGGGCGTCGCCGTTGAAGTCGGCAATGCAGACGTTGATGGAGCCGGAGAGTTCGGAGAGGAGGTGGCGGCGGAATTCCCCGGGACCGGTGCGCTCCAGCCACGCCACCTCGCCCTGGTCGTAGCCGAACTGGGCGAGCGCGAGGTCGAGGTCCCCGTCGCCGTCGAGATCGGCGGCGCGCGCATCCACGGTGCGGGTGGTGTTCTCCAGCACCGCCCGCGCGGTGAAATTCTGGCGGCCGTCGTTTTCGAGGATGTAAACGGTGCCGATGCGGTCGTTGTTGGGGAACACCGCGCCCATGCTCGCGACGATCAGGTCGAGGTCGCCGTCGCCGTCCATGTCGGCGGACTCGACGTGCACCGGGCCCTTCAGATTGCCGGCGAGCAGTTGTTCCGCGAACACGCCCGGCGCCGTCTGGCGCACCCAGCGCACCTCGTTGTCCTGCGCCTCGCAGAAGACGAGGTCCGTCCGGCCGTCCCGATCGAGGTCGATGGCGTTGACGTGGGCGATCCACGGCGGCCGGCCGATGGGCCCGCCGACATGCTGCGGCTGGAGGAAACCGGTGTCGTCCACCGTGCCGCGCGCGGCCGGCCTGGTCGCCACCGCGGGGGCCGGTTCGCGGCGACCACAGCCCGCGGTCAGCAGCAGTCCCGTGAGCCCGAGCAAGACCAGACCGGCTCTGACTGCAGGCGGCAGGGATGGGGGCGGGGATGGGGGCGGGGATGGGGGCGGGGATGACGCAACGTGCATCGCGGGGTCAAAAGATTGGAACCCGCGCCGGCACGGTCAAAAGCAAACTCTCCGCAGCGATTGCGGAGGCAGTCTTATCTTAGACCGACAAATACGGAGGCTGGCGTTTGCGTTCTGCGGGGGGCGCCTGCGATGCTCGTGTCCGGCGCGTGGCCCGCGCCCTCCAACCGCCCCACATCTCTCTGTCCCATGCATCGCCGTCGCTTCCGCTCGCTGCTCGTTCCCTGTTTTCTGGCGCTGATGGCGGCCGGCCGCGCCGGCCTGAGTGAGCGCTCCTTGCTCGCCGAGGCCGCTGCGCCCGGCGCCTTCCCGCTGGTCGGCGCACAGGCAGCGGCCGCGCTCTGCGTCGCCGGCAACGACTGGCCGGGCGTGCGCCGCGCCGCGGGCGACCTGCAGGCCGACATCGAGCGCGTGACCGGCCGCAAACCGGAGCTGTCCGCCGACGCGCCCGCGAACTCCGGCGCCGTCGTGCTCCTCGGCACCGTCGGCAAGAGCGCGCTCATCGACGGCCTTGTCGCCACCGGCAAGCTCGACGTCGCCGCCATCCGGGGGAAGTGGGAGGCCTTCGTCATCGAGACCGTCGAGCAGCCGCTGCCCGGCGTGGACCGGGCGCTCGTCATCGCCGGCAGCGACAAACGCGGCACCATCTACGGCATCTACGAGGTCTCCGAACAGATCGGCGTCTCACCCTGGTATTGGTGGGCCGACGTGCCGGTGAAAAAGAGCGCCGAGTTGCACCTCGCGCCGGGTCGCACCGTGGTCAGCGGCCCCGCCGTGCAATACCGCGGCATCTTCCTCAACGACGAGGCGCCCGCCCTCACCGGGTGGGTCCAGGAGAAATACGGCCGCTTCGGCCGCGAGTTCTACGGCCGCCTCTTCGAGCTGCTGCTCCGCCTGCGCGCCAACTACCTCTGGCCCGCCATGTGGCTGCCCCGCGCCTTCAACGACGACGATCCGGAGAACCCGCGCCTCGCCGACGAATACGGCATCGTCATGGGCACCTCGCACCACGAGCCGCTCATGCGCGCCCACGCCGAGTGGGGCAAATACGGCCGGGGTCCGTGGGACTACTCGAAAAACGACGCCGTGCTCCGCGAGTTCTGGCGCACCGGCGTCGAACGCACGAAAAACTTCGAGAACATCATGTCCCTCGGCATGCGCGGCGACGGCGACGAGGCCATGTCGGCCGAGACCAACACCAGGCTCCTCGAACGCATCGTTGCCGACCAGCGCGAGATCATCGCCTCCGTGACGGGAAAGCCCGCCACGCAGCAGCCCCAGCTCTGGGCGCTCTACAAGGAGGTGCAGGATTACTACGAGAAGGGCATGCGCGTGCCCGACGACGTCATCCTGCTCTGGTGCGACGACAACTGGGGCAACATCCGCCGCCTGCCCACGCCCGAGGAGCGCCAGCGCCCCGGCGGTGCGGGCGTCTATTACCACTTCGACTACGTCGGCGGTCCGCGGAACTACAAATGGATCAACGTCACGCCCATCACCAAGGTCTGGGAGCAGATGCACCTCGCCTGGCGGCTCGAGGCGAACCGGATCTGGATCGTCAACGTCGGCGACCTGAAGCCGATGGAGTTTCCCACCGAGTTCTTCATCCGCTACGCGTGGAACCCCGCCCGCTGGCCCTACGAGAAGCTCAACGACTACTCCCGCCGGTGGGCCGCGCGTGAATTTGGCTCCGCGCACGCCGCCGAGATCGCCGCCCTCGTCAACGGCTACAGCAAGCTCAACCGCCGGCGGACACCCGAGCTCCTCGCGCCCGACACCTACAGCCTGACCAACTACCGCGAGGCCGAGCGCCTGCTCGCCGAATGGCGCGACCTCGTCGCCCGTGCGGAGAAGGTCAACGAAGCCCTCGCCCCCGCATACCGCGACGCCTTCTTCCAGCTCGTGCTCTACCCGGTGAAGGCCAGCGCCGGCGTGCACGAACTCTACGTGTCCGTCGGTCTCAACCGTCTTTATGCGCGCCAGGGCCGCGCCGACGCCAACCGGTTCTCCGCCCGCGCCCGCGAGCTTTTCGCCGCCGACCGCGCGCTGGCCGACCGGTATCACCGGCTCGGCGGCGGCAAGTGGAACCACCTGGCGAGCCAGATCAAGTTCGGCTACACCTACTGGCAGTCTCCGGAAATGGAGGTCATGCCGGCCGTCCACGAGGTGCTGCCGCGCGCCGGAGCCTCGCTCGGCGCCGCCATCGAGGGCGCCGAGACCGGTTGGCCGGTCTATGGCGCGCCCCGTCCGGTGTTGCCCGAGCTGAACGTGCTCCACGGCAGCGCCACCCGCTGGGTCGAGCTCTTCAACCGCGGCGCCGAACCGTTTGATTTCCGGGTCTCCGCCGACCAGCCGTGGGTGAAGACCTCCGCCGTCTCCGGCCGCGTGGCCGACCAGACCGTGCGGGTCGAGATCGGCGTGGATTGGGACGCCCTGCCTGCCGGACTGGCCACCGCCACCGTCACCTTCACGGCCGGCGCTGCCGGCCGCTTCGCGGTGCAACTGCCCGTGCACAAACCCGCCGGACCGGTGCACGGCTTCGTCGAAAGCGACCGGCACATCGCCATCAATGCGCTCAATTTCGACCGCGAAGTGGCAACGGCCGGTGTCACCTGGCAGAGACTGCCGGATTTCGGCCGCACGCACGGCGGCGTCACCGCCTTTCCCGTGACCCTGCCCGCCGTGTCCCCCGGCGGCGGCTCGCCCCGGCTCGAATACGACCTGCACACGTTCTCCGCCGGCGACGTGCAGGTGGAGGTGCACCTGGCGCCGTCGCTCGATTTCCAGTCGGGGGAGGGCCTGCGCTACGCCGTCTCGCTCGACGACGAGCCGCCGCAGATCGTGAAGGTCGGCACCTGGTCGCCGCAGGCCAACTGGGAGGCCGCCGTCTCCGACAGCGTCCGCCGCGTCGCCACCACGCACCGGCTGGCCGCCCCGGGGAAACACACGCTGAAATTCTGGCTCGTGGACCCCGGCGTCGTGCTGGAGCGCATCGTCATCGACACCGCGCCGGTCAACCCCGCAGCCTTGCTGCCGCGCGGCGTGCGCCCGGTGCCCGGCGTCCGCCCCAGCCACCTCGGCCCGCCCGAGAGCCCGCGGGGGTAGGGCGGATTCACGAACAGAATGGACTCTCCGTCCCGTGTCATGCAGCGCGGAGCGTAGCATCCAGCGGGATGTTCGCAGATGGCATCCGATCAACGCCCACTTCTGGATTCGTCAGCACGACAGCGAGTGAATGTCATGAGTTTGCTCGGATTCATTTTGGCTTTTGGGGTGCTTTTTGCGGCCAATCTGTTTGGGTCTCTTCCCGCTCGCCCGGCGGGCGTCGCCTGCTAGGCTGTTGACCGCATGAACGTCCGCTACATCGCGAAGCTCGCCGGGGTGTCGCCTTCCGCCGTGTCGCTGGCACTGCGCGACAGCCCGCGCATCTCGCCCAAGACCAAGGCGCTCGTGCTCAAGCTGGCACGGGAGACCGGCTACCAACCCGACGCCCGCATCGTGGACCTGATGCGGCACCTGCGGAAGCCGCGCGGCGTGCGCCCGCAGGCGTGCTTCGGCGTGATCTCCTTCTACGACACCCTCCGGCCGTGGGAAAGATCGCCGCATCTCGCCAAGATCCACGCCGGCATGCAGGCCCGCGCCGCGCAGTTGGGCTACCGCCTCGAGCCGCTCTGGCTGCGCGCCCCGGGCATGACCTGCCGGCGCTTCGACGACATCCTTGTCGCCCGCGGGATCGACGGCCTGCTCTGCTTTGGCAGCCCCGATTTCAACCAGGAGTTTCCCGCCGAGCTCGGCAGCCACGCCATCGTGACGATCGGCCTCAGCATCCGCACGCACCTGCACCGTGTCACCAGTCACTTCTACAACGACACGCTCACGGCGCTGAACCGCGTGCACGCGCTCGGCTACCAGCGCCCGGGCCTCGTGCTCGGCACGCACGAGGACACCCGCAGCGCCTACGCCCACAGCGCGGCCTACCTCGGCTGGTGCGAGCACGTGCTCGGCCCCGGCGCCGCCCTGCCGATCCTGCGCCTCCGCGAGATTGAGGAGCCCCCGCTCACCGAATGGCTGGTGCGGCAGCGCCCCGACGTGCTGGTCTTCGTGCACCTGCCGGACATGGTGGCGCGGCTCCGCGCCGTCCTGCGCCGCCTGCAGATCAACGTGCCCCGGCGCCTCGGGGTGGTCGTGCTCAGCCACCAGGTCGAGGGCACGGGGTTCGCCGGCCTCCAGCAGAACCAGCGCCTGATGGGCGCCTGGGCCGTGGAGCTGCTCGCCGCGCGCATCGCCAACCACGACCTCGGCATCCCCGCCACGCCCCGCACCGAGATGGTCGAAAGCGAATGGATCGAGGGCGACTCGCTCCAGAAGGGCGCCGTGGCTCTGAATCGGTGACCGGGAGCCCGTCGGGCCGGCGAGGATTCCGTCTGCCGGAGCGCGCATACGAGGGAGGCAGGTGGTGATGCCTCTGAAAATTTCTCGTCACAACACGAACGCGGGCTTGACGGAAACGGGGTGATTTATTTTTTCGCGACCGTCGATGCGGTGTTGAGCCACATCGGTTCTCTGCAACTCCGGTCACCTTTTCATCGCCGAATCTCAGGAGCACGCCCGGAGGCCACCGGGCGCCTGCGAATCGGTGCAAAACTTTATTCCGCGATGAAAACCACCCTTGCTTCGTTTCTCGTGACCGCAGTCTGTCTTGCCTTGATGCCAGTGTCCTTGCTGGCCCAAACGAGCACGCCCTCGACGCCTCCGGCCAACGTGCCGCTGCGGCTGGTGCCGCCTTCCGATCCGGTCCAGCCGGCTCCGCCCACCTACGAGCTGACGGCCAAGTGGAACGAGCGCAGCTCCGCGACGGTGCTGAGCGTGCCGTTCAAGAACGAATCGGAGAAGCCGCTCAAGGTGCTCGGCGTGCAGGCCACCCGGGGCATCTTCATCGGTGACTTCCCCACCACGATCGGGGCCAAGCAGGAGGACAAGATTTTCTTTGTCTATGAGGCGGCGGACAATACGGATGGCGACGTTGATCTGATCCGCGTGCTGACGGATCAGGGAATCAAGGAAATCCTTGTGAAGATCGTGCGCGAAGCGGCGGTCAAATTCGACACTCGGGAGCTGACGTGGACTGCGGGCGATGCCGCTTCGGCCAAATCCGCCACGCTTACCGTGACGGCCGGCACGGTGACGCCAAAGAAGGTCCGGGTGACTGGCGGCCACCATGCCGTTTTGGAAACTGCCGGCGCCAATACTTGGAAAGTCAGCGTCACGCCGGCCTCCACGGCCAAGTCCGGCAAGTTCGCCGTCTTCGTGGATTTCGACCGGCCGCTGCCCGGCACGGCCCCCGTCATCCTCGGTGTCATCCAGCCCAAGGAGTAAGCCGCCATGCGCACGTTTCTGCGATTGGCGGGGCTGCTCGTCGGCCTCACGCTGGTGATCAATGCCCATGCCACACTGGTGACACCTCCCGTGGTTGACTGGGTCAGCGTGCCCTCCACCGCCACCGTCGGCCAGTCGGTGAGTGTTGGGGCCGGTGGTCACGGGGAATATTCCGACAACTCCGATGGCAACAATTGGAATGCCGGAACCATGCCGTATATCCTGCGCATTATCATCGATGTGCAGCGTCCGGGGCAGGGTTGGACCAATCTTCACGACTGGCTCGGCACGTGGCAAACTCCGGCGAGCGCCTGGACCAGCTTCACGCCGAACGATCCCGGCACGCACTACATTCGCGTGCAGCTCATGGACGGGCGCCCGTGGTACAGCGCCGTCTATACTTACGCCATCGGGGTGCCAAACCCGGCGCCCACGATCACCTCTTCGCTCTCGGTCGGCATCAATCAAGGGCAGACGGTGTCCTACAACATCACCGCCACCAATAGTCCCACCAGCTACGGCGCGGCCAATCTTCCGTCAGGATTGTCAGTCAACACCTCAACCGGTGCGATCACTGGGATCATCCCTGCCAACGGTGGCGTCCAAGGCAGTAACAGCACGATCAACTCCACCATCACGGCGACCAATACGGTGGGCACCGACAGCAAGACCCTCGTGTGGAATCTTACGGCGGCGAACATCGTGGCCAATGGCTCGGTCTCCCCGTCGGGTGGCACCATCGGCACTTCGGTGACGCTCACGCGCGCCGGCTCGGCCAATTTCGGCCTGGCTTGGACCGAGAATGTCATCTGGAAGCCCGACGGGAGCGCCCAAGTGCTCGGCAACGCGCAGCTTGGCTCGCAGAGCTATACACCCAATGCCGGCCCCGGCACCTATTGGTATCAGTTCCGGGTCGTGGACACCTATTCCAACTACAAGGATCAGTGGATCAGCTTTGTGATGACCGGTTCCTCGCCCACGGGTCTGCAGACCACCAGCGTGCAGTCCTATTCGGTCAGCCTTTCTTGGAACGCCGTCAGCGGCGCCACGGGCTACAACGTTTATCGCAATGGCGTAAAGCTCACCGGCTCTCCGCAGACCGGCACGGCCTTCGCCGACTCCAACCTGTCGGCCGGCACCACCTACACTTATGGCGTGACCGCCATCGTTGGTGGGAACGAGTCCCCACAGACCACGTTGAACGTCACCACCACCGGCTCCTTCGAGGTCTTCACTCCGCTGCCCTGAACGAGTCGCTCTCCCCATCGTAACCTTTTTTCCCATGAAACTCCGCCTTTTAGTCCTCTGTCTGCTGTCCTCCGTCTTCTGTTTACCGACCTTCGCTCAGACCCAGGACGAGTCCACGCGCCTGATGCAGGAATACATGGCGCGCCGCGCCGAGTGGGTCGAGCTGCGCAGAGCCGCCCTCGACAAGGTCAAGGCCGCCAAGGACGACAAGGAAAGGAAGCAGCACCGCGACAAGCTCGCCGAGGATGAGAAGCCGGTTCTCGCCCGCATGGCCGAGGCCGCCCGTGCCTACCAGGCGGTCGAGAAGGCCAAGCGCGACCAGCTCGCTGAAGGCAAACCCCGGGGCTGAGCAGAGACGAGAGACCACAAGACCAAAGACCACCAACCACAGGCCCCATGAAACGCTGGCTGCTCGCGCTCTTCACTTTCACTCTCACTCTGCCCTCCGTTGCGTTCGCGCAAGAGAAGCCCAAGGAAAACGCCCAGGTTCTGGTGGGCGTGCGCTATCAGGCTTATGATGTGCCCGCCAACGCCCTGCTCTACCTCCGGGTATATGGCGGGGGCGAGACCGACCGCATCAACGGAGCGTGGAATGGCAGCGGCTCCGGGGTGTTTACCGATCCGGGCGCCATGTATGCGCTGATGACCCCCAACCGCCACTATCAGGCGGTCTTGTCTGCAGGAGCATGGCAATATGGCGAAATCAAGTTCAGCGCCCCGGCCGGCTATAGCATCTGGATCAACGACCGGCCAGCCACGACCTTCCGGGCCACCGTCAACAGCGGAACGCTGATCTTCAAAATCGAGCTGCGCGCCGACACCGACGGCCGCCTGCCCGCAGGCGAGGCCCTGCCACCCCAGGTCGGCGACCTCATCTGGAGCATCAGTGCCGGTCGCTACTCGACCGGCCTGTCCGCCGGCGCCGTCCAGTGGCGCACGCCGAACCTCTCCGCCGGCCTGCTCGACCCCACCAGCCTGAGCTACCTGGAGCCCGACAGCGCCGAGGTGGCCACCGCTTGGCACAGCGACGGCGCCCTCCTCGAGCTGCGCACCTTCCAGTTCCTGCTCTACGTCCGCCGCAACGCCACGCCCGGCACCGGCTACGACATCGAGATCTACAACCCCTACGTCACCCGCACCGGCTCCGGCGACGGCCCCTACACCTACAGCGAGTCGCCCTACCGCATTTATCGTGTCTCAAATCCCAACGGCTCGACCTGGAACAACCAGATCAGGATCGAGAAGATCGGCGGCGCGCTCACCGAGACGTGGACGGTCTCGCAATCCGGCTCCAACTGGACCGTCGTCGAGACCAACAGCCTGCGCACGATCACTCGCACCTCCTCCGGCTCCAGCCCGCGCGTCGAGACCGTCGAGGTGAAGGACGCCGCCAACAACGTCGCCACCAAGCTCCGCCGCACCTACCAGGCCTTCGCCTGGGGCCAGGAAGAAATGACCGAGGAAGTCGCCAACCCCGACGCCGTCAACGGCGCCGCCCTCGCCACCACCTACGCCTACCACACCACCGCCGGCACCGGCGGCTATGGCCGGCTCAAGTCCGTCACCGCTCCCGACGGCTCCTGGGTGCGCTACGACTACGACGATTCCGCCGCCGGCTTCGGCAACCTCATCGCCGTCTATCGCCCCTGGCAGGACGGCCCCGCCGACCCCGCCTCCGCCACCGCTGCCAACTGCCACGCCACGCTCCTGAGCTGGGCCGGCGAGCGCAACGTCTTCCTCGACCTCCCCGCCGGCGCGGAGACGAAGATCCTCGGCGCCACCACGGCCAAAAACACCGTTAGCTACTCCTTCCCCGGCAACGCCCCCAATGGCAACCCCCTCCGCACCGAGACCATTGCCACCTACACCGCCGCCGGTTCCACCCTCACCACCACCCGCACGGTCTATAACCCCACCGCCGGCTCGGCCGACTTCCTCGGCCGGCTCTACACCCAGGTCAACCCCGACGGCACCAAGATCTCCGCCCTCCGCTACAAGGCCTACTTTTTCAACTACGGCGACAACAACGCCACCGTCTTCAGCCAGTCCGGCGGCAACCCCACCTGGGGCGAATACCGCTTCTCCGGCTTCAGCACCCAGGTGCAGGACTCCATTGCCGTCAGCTCCTGGGACGGCCAGTCCTTCTCCCCGCTCTACATGGTGCCCAACCGCTCCACCGTGGAGCTCGACATCTTCAATGCCGAGGGCCGCGTCGGCTGGCGCGTGAGCTATGTGTTCACCGGCGCCCCCGGCGGGGTGCCCGCCTTCGAGTTCACCGGCATGCAGGAGTTCGCCTACGCCCAGGGCCAGCTCACCATCCAAACCGCGCTCAACGGCCACCGCGACCAGAAATGGCTTTACGGCAACGGCTGGCTCTCCGGCCTCACCCGCAACGACGGCACCTACACCGAGTTCACCCGCGACCCCCTCGGTCGCGACTATCTGGTCCGCGACTGGTATCTCGACGCCTCCGGCGAATACCCCGCCCAAGGCTTCCTTTACACCCACAAGACCTTCGACATCGCCAACCGGGTGCTGACGGAGAAAGTCTCCGATTCCGGCAACGCCGGCGATCCCGGCCTGCTCACCACCCGCACCTACAACGTCGCCGGCCAGCTCTTGAGCGAAACTTCGCCTGCCGGTCTCACGACGAGCTTCGCCTACGCCAACGGCGGGCGCACCGTCACCGCCACCCATCCGGGCGGCGCCACCACGATCACGGATCGCTGGCTCGACGGCTCCGTCAAATCGGTCACCGGCACTGCCGTGGTGCCTTCCTATCAGACCGCCACCGTCAACGGCGACGGCACGATCACCCGCACCACCTGCGCCGGTCCCGCCGGCGCCTCCTCCCCCCGTTGGACCAGGGTCACCACCGACTGGGCCGGCCGCACGATCCGGGAGGAGCGCCCCGCGCCCCCGGGGGCGACTCCTTCCACTTTCACCAAGCAGTATTACTACAACTCCGCCGGCCAGCTCTCCAAGACCACCGAGACGGCCCTCGCCGACACCCTCGTCGCCTACAACGCCTGGCAGCAGCCCTTCCGCACCGGCCTCGACCTCAACGCGAACGGCGCCCTCGATCCCGCCTCGACCGACCGGATCACCGAGACCGACACCCTCTTCGAGAAGGACGGCAACGGCGCCTGGTGGACCAAGACCACCACCAAGGCCTACAACGTGGACAACTCCGCCGCGCCCGTGACGACCTCCGTCACCAAGACCCGGCTCAACAAATACTCCAACCACGGCTATTATTTCGCCGACTACACCCAGTCCGAGACGCAGGCCACCGACATCTTCGGCAACACCACCACGCGGAAAGTCGCCGTCCAGCGCGGCTCCAGCTTCTTCGCCACCGATGTCCGCCTCGTCACCGAGACGGTCGATCACCCCGATTCCACCACCGACGAGGTCGCCGTCACCCGCAACGGCCTGCTCCAGAAGCGTCAGTCCAAGGAAGGTCTCGTCTATCGCACCTATTACGACGGCCTGCGCCGGCCCACCAAGACGACCGACCCCCGCACCGACCCCAACCCCACGCCCGCCCGCATCGGCTATCACACCTCCGGCACCGGCCAGACCGGCCAGGTCGCCTGGCGGCAGGACACCGCCGGCAACCAGACCTCCTACACCTACCAGTCCAACACCGGCCGGCTCGCCATCGAGACCAATCCCTTGGGCAAGGGCAGCTACTTCGACTACAACGACCGCGGGCAACTGACCTGGACGTGGGGTCCGGCGGCCTATCCCTCCCTCAAGGAATACAACGACTACGGCGAACTCGCCGCGTTGCACACCTGGCGCGATCCCGCTGTGGATTGGACTCAGCAGGCCCTCCCCGGCAACGCCGGCCTCGGCGACGTGACCACCTGGAATTACGATCCTGCGTCCGGCGTGCTCCTCTCCAAGACCGACGCCGCCAACCGCACCGTCGCCTACACCTACACCGCCCGCGGCCAGCTCAAGACCCGCACCTGGGCGAGGGGAGTCACCACCACCTACAGTTACTCCGCCACCACCGGCGAGCAGACCGGCATCGATTACTCCGACACCACCCCCGACCTCGCCTACACCTACAACCGCCTCGGGCAGACCGCCACCGTCACCGACGTCACCGGCACCCGCGCCTTCCAGTATTCGCCCACGACTACCCAGCTCACTCAGGAGGACCTCGGCGCCTTCGTCGGCACCCGCTCGGTCAGCCACGGCTACGATTCCCTCGGCCGCGTGAACTCCCTCGGCGTCGGCCTCACCTCCAGCCCCGGCGGTGAATACGCCATCACCTACGGTTACGACACCTACGGCCGCCTGAGCCAGGCCTGGGTATTCAACTACACCTACCTCGCCAACTCCAACCTCCTGTCCGCGATCTCCGATTCGCAGACCGGCTACACCCAGACCCGCACCTACGAGGCCAACCGCGACCTGCTC
>JBMOQY010000003.1:0-437368 GCA_049322455.1 Verrucomicrobiota bacterium
GGGGAACCTCCCGCTGTGCGTGGGTTTCAATCCACGCCCCGCTCGTGGGAGCGGGGCGACGCGCTGTCTGGACCACGGTTAAGGGTATCATCATTGTTTCAATCCACGCCCCGCTCGTGGGAGCGGGGCGACCCCAGCTCGCCCCGGACGCCGTGGGACCTTTGCGTTTCAATCCACGCCCCGCTCGTGGGAGCGGGGCGACCAGGAGGAACCATAGGAATGGTCAATGGAGTATGTTTCAATCCACGCCCCGCTCGTGGGAGCGGGGCGACATCACCAGGTGACACGTTACGCGCCCCAACCTGCTGTTTCAATCCACGCCCCGCTCGTGGGAGCGGGGCGACGGCGTCTCCGGCCTCGGCACCGGCATCGCCACCTGTTTCAATCCACGCCCCGCTCGTGGGAGCGGGGCGACGAATTGCAGACTTCGCATTCGGGTTTATACCAAGTTTCAATCCACGCCCCGCTCGTGGGAGCGGGGCGACGCGGCCTGGCTCCCGCTCGCCGGCACGTAGTCGAGTTTCAATCCACGCCCCGCTCGTGGGAGCGGGGCGACTGCTTCGCGATGGTGGTGTCACGTGGGAGGATATGTTTCAATCCACGCCCCGCTCGTGGGAGCGGGGCGACATTCTAAGGTTGCCATCGATGGTGGCTATCAGTGGTTTCAATCCACGCCCCGCTCGTGGGAGCGGGGCGACGCGGCGGTCTTCAGATCGGCGACGCCCGTGGTGACGTTTCAATCCACGCCCCGCTCGTGGGAGCGGGGCGACACTTACGCCGCTGATCGTGTTGTGATCTTTCGTGAGTTTCAATCCACGCCCCGCTCGTGGGAGCGGGGCGACCTGGATGAAGACACCTGTGCATACGGCGAAAACGGTTTCAATCCACGCCCCGCTCGTGGGAGCGGGGCGACGTTTGACAGGCTCAAGAATGTGGTGAAGCGTCAAATGTTTCAATCCACGCCCCGCTCGTGGGAGCGGGGCGACACGTCGTCGCAGGCGCTATCGCTTGAGGCGGCGTGTTTCAATCCACGCCCCGCTCGTGGGAGCGGGGCGACGCACCTGGTAGTTGGTCCCCTCGGCCGGGATCATGTTTCAATCCACGCCCCGCTCGTGGGAGCGGGGCGACAATCTTTCGGACCGTGCACCAAAACACCGTATACGTTTCAATCCACGCCCCGCTCGTGGGAGCGGGGCGACGCCGATCGGCAAGCGGATCTTCTTTTATCGCGAGTGTTTCAATCCACGCCCCGCTCGTGGGAGCGGGGCGACGCACACGCGGCGATTCAACCGCACGCGATGGACTCGTTTCAATCCACGCCCCGCTCGTGGGAGCGGGGCGACTGCGCTCAGGGTTTGATGCTGAACGCAAAAGACTTCTGGGTCGCTTTTGCGGAACTGTCAAAGAACAGTGTGATTGAGAATAGAGAGGCTCGGCAGGGCGGTTTCTGATGCCTCGGCATCAGGTGTTTCCGCTGTCTGCGAGGGGGTGCACGGGCTGTCGAGGCGCTGGGTTCGCCTATGCCCCACGTGTTCAGATCATCAACGAGTCATTGACCACATTGACCGGGGCTTCGACGCCGTGGTGTTCGATCCACTTTGGGGCGGTCTGGTCGAGGAAGTAGACCCGCAGGGAGTCCTGGGTCTGGTCAATCTCTTTCAGCAACCGGGCACGCAGCTCGACCCATTCCTTCTGCCCGAGCTGCATCTCGAAAACGGACTTCTGCACGCGCACGCCATAGGAGGTGCAGGCCTTCGCCACCCGGCGCAAGCGGCGGGCACCGGCGCGCTCCTCGCGCGTGCTGACATCGTAGGTGATGACGAGGAACATGATGGTTCAGGTGAAAAGGTGCGGAGTGTAATCGGTCTCGTGGCGAAGAGCGCGGGCCAGCAACCGGGCTTGGATGAAAACCAACTGCCCATGCCTGACTTTCTGTTGGAAGAGGGGATGGGTGATCTCCTCGGACTTCCGCTGTTGGTAGGCGGCGACGAGCGTCTTGCGTGCCGGATCGCTCAATTCCACCACGCCGCCATCGCGCGACAGGAACTGACCGACCTTCAATTCCCCGCGGTTCACGAGCGTGAGCGCCAGCCGCTCGACCCAGGGGCGGAACTCCTCCATCAGGTCGAGGGCGAGCGATTCGCGGCCCGGACGATCAGCATGGAGATAGCCGGCAAAGGGGTCGAGGCCGGCGGAGGTCAGGGCGGAGACGCAGTCGTGGCGGAGTAGGGCATAGAGAAACGAGAGCAGGCAGTTCAGTGCATCGCGCGGCGGGCGGCGGTTGCGTCCGTCGAAGGGGAAGCCGGCGCGCAAGCTTGGCCGGAGATGGCGGTGGAATACCTCGAAGTGCCAGGCCGCGGCCCGGCCCTCGATACCCCGGATGACGTCGAGATCGTCGGGCGTGCGAGCCAGCTCGCGCAGGAAGTGGGCGTGGGCGTCAGCGGCGGTGGCCAGCGGGTGGCGATCCTCTTCGGTAGCGGCGTCGCGGGCGCTGCGAGAGAGCAGCCAGCGGGTGTTGTGGAGCTTACCCGCGACAAAGGCGCGCGCGAGCGTCGCTGAGCGGGCGGAGGTTTCCGCGGCGGCGTGCTGCGCCCGGCGCAGGAGCATCGAACCTTGCGGCACGCCTTCGACGCGTGCCTCCAACCGCCCCCAGTCGGTAAAGAAACAGACGCTGGCGCCGTGTTCCCAGCAGAGGCGCATTGCCGAAGGTGAGACGTAGATGTCGGCGCCGAACACGAAGACCGATTCCAGGTTGTGCACCGGCAGGGAGAGCTTGAGCTGTTTCTCGTGTTCTACGCGCAGCGCCAAGCCGTCGCGGCGGAGCGAGAGGCCGGGCGTGAGCAGGTAGAGGGTGTTCTGAAGTCTCTGGACCAAAGAAAACGGTCACACGTAGTTCCGCGGCTCGAACAGCGTGGTGCGTCGGCTCGCCGCGGCTTCAGGGAGGCAAGTCTCGTGTAGCGAACATCCCTCGCACTGGGGTTTCAACTCGGCTGGTGGAACGGCCGATCGTGCCAGGGCGGCGCGGAGGGAGTCGAGGGCGGCGAGGGTGAGGGCGCGGAGCGGAGCGTCGAAGACCACCTCGTCGCGCTTGGCGGAGGCGGCGTGGTAGATGAGCCCGGCCTTGATGCGGAGGCTGAACATTTCCTCGAGGCAGAGGGCTTGGGCGCAGAGCTGCACCAGATCGTTGGACCAGCGCCGGGCCGGGCCTTTCTTGTATTCGACGGGCCGCGCTTCAGCGACGCGGCCGGAGGCGTCGTGGCGAACCTCGACGAGGTCGGCCTTGCCGGTGAGGCCGAGGGTGTCGGAGTAGAGCGGCAGGGCGCGGAGGAGTTCCCAGCCGGCGCGGTGCTCGTAGCCCGGGGTATCCACGGCCTCGTGCGCGAGATCGCCGAGCAGCGTGTGCTCGTTGGTGCCGCGCAGTCCGTCCACGAATTTCAGGTAGGCCCGGCGCTCGCAGTAGAGAAAGTCGTTGAGGGCGGAGAGGGGGAGTGGCTCCCGCCCCGCAACGAATGCTGGATTGGGGAACGCAGGTTCCAAGCGACCGGGTCAGAGCAGTTCGAGGACTTCCACCGTCGGCGGCAGCCCGTCGCGATTCACCGCGATGTCGTAGTCGGAAACGGCCCGGGCGGCATTCACGCCCGCCTTGCGCTGGACAGTGACGCGCTCGAAGAGTTTGTGCGCAGGCGCATTGCCGAGGGCGGACTGGTGCTTGAACGCGACAAGCTTCTGCGGGGCCATCGTGCCGCGCGAGGCGGAACGATCGTGATCAAACATCTGCGTAAGCGCCTGCCACAGGAGTTCGAGGTCATCGGGGCTGAATTTGGTTTCAGCAGCGAGGTGCGCGCTGATGAAGCCGTGGCAACGGTAGAGTCCGTAGGGCAGCAGGTTCTTACGGCCCATCGTCTGGTTTGGACTATCTGCTTCCTTGGCTTCTGCCACGGCCATGCGGGTGATGGAGAGGTCGAGTGGAAGCACGGGATCGATTGAACGGCTGAAGCTGAGTTGAACAGGTCCACGGACTTGACCGGCGTTGGCGCCGGTAGCCATGACAGCACCAAAGGTCCGCACATCGAAGTAGCGGCGGCACATCTCAGCGCGAGCGTCGCGCACCTGGTCGCGGCTGGCCTTTTTCTTCTCGGATTTTGCGTCCACATCATGGCCAAGCGCCTTGTGCGCATCGGCGATGCGGTCGTTCAAGACCGCACCTTGCTGAATGAAGATGTCGTAGCCGGCGACGCCCGGCTTCGCGAGCTGCACGAAGTTGCGGACCTTGCGCTTGAGACACACGTCAGAGACGAGGCCGTGCATGTCCTGCGGGTCCACGCGCGGGGCATTGGCGGCATCGGGGTCGCCGTTGGGGTTGCCGTCCTTGCAGTCGAAGAGGTAAACGAAGTCGTAGCGGTTGTTCATTTTGTTTTCTGGGAGTTGAGGTTGGTTGAGAAAGGAGGCAATCAGGCGGTGGTTTCGGCGGCTTGCTGTTCCTTGCGCTCGGCGGTGCGGCGGCGGTATTCGGCTTTCTGATGGTAGTAACCGAGGGCGAATCGCCCCTGGCCTTCGAGGTCGAGCGCGGGCGGGAACTGGTTGCCGAGGGCGCAGGTGATTTCCTCGAAGTCCTTGCGGACGTTTTCGGCGATGCCGCCGCCGGCCTTGGCGAGATGGAATTGCGCGTTGCGGAACAAGCGACCCATCACCAGCGCGGGTGTGACACTGGCGCTGGCGTAGAAGCGCTCGGCCACGCCGGCGTTCAACGATCCGAGAGCGAGGTATTGGAGGCGGTCGAAGACGGCGAATAGACGCCCACATAGGTAGGCGGGGTCGCGGGACTCAGGATTGAGACATTCGGTCATGGTGGTGGATGGTTGAGGGTTGGAGGTGGAGTGATTTGAGGAACGGAGCAGGCAGGCCTTGATGAGGCCAAATCGCGCGGGGTTGGGTTGATCGCCGGCCTCGATCTGCTGGCGGCGAAGGGCGGCGGCGAGCGCGGTCTGGGGGAGCTGCGTCCCGCGCAGCGCGGAGTAGAGCAACTGGGTGGGAATTTGCGGCGGCAGTTCGTCGATCTTTTCCCGCACGAGGGCGAAGAGGAGGCGGCCGAGCTTGAAGGCTGACTCCCTGCCGGTGCCTTCCGGATCGATGATCGTGAGGTCGGCGAACCAGCGGCGGACGTTGGCTTCGACCTCGGGCACGGTGGCTTCGAGCCAGTCGCGCACCACGATGCGCCCGCCGTTGCCGGACAAACTCATCGCATAGTAGGCGTTGGTCTGTAGGGTGGTGGGCGCGTGCCTGGTGCGCGGGGCGGTCAGCAGGTTGCGCACGTCCGCTGCGTCCGCCGACTCGAGTAGCGCAAAGACGTCCGTAGACACCGGCTCGCGAGTCCAGTGGAGGTGAACCACATCACTCATGCGCAGACCGTCAGCGATCAGGCGATTCAGCGCGGAGCGAAACTTCAACTCCGCATCGGGACTCACGGCGGCGTTTTGAGCCTGCGCTAGTCCGTAAGAGGCGAAACTGTCCTTGTCGAAGGAGATGAGATTGGTGCCCATCGGCAGGCCACCCGGCACGCCGCGGATTTTTTCCGTGGTATCCAGCGTCTCGGCGAGGACGCCGGTGGCGAGACAGACGCGCTGGCTGCGTTTGGCAGATGCTCGCATCGCACTGCGGCGTAATCGCCAGAACTGCTTGAGTTCCGGCTCATCAAGGAGGTTTCGGCCGGCAACCTGAAAGGTCACATTATCGGTGGGCTTGGCCTTGGTCTCGGCCATCGCAGCGTGAATGCGGGCAAGTTCGACCGGTGAGTCGAGACACGCAGCAACTGCCTGCAACTGGCTGGCAACCGACGGACACGCCGTTGCGGCTTCGCTGAAGAGCTTCTTAAAGTAGGCGTGCGCGAGCCGGCGTGACTCGACCTTTCCTGGATCCTTCGGGTTGAAAAGCAGGGCGCGCTCCAAGCAGTCGGCCAGAAAGTACGCCTTATCGCCTTGGTTCAGCTCATTCGGCGAAGTGAACGGGCGCTGCAGCCTCTTAGGCTGCGGTTTTTTCGCGTCGGGATCTGCGTAGAGGGGAATCGGGCTGCCGGCGAGGCGTCCGTCCAGGCTCACGGGAAGGAGCCAGTGTATCGCGGTGGACTCGAAATCCGGGTCGCCGAGGTTCTCGCGTTCGGCGTAGGCGATGAGAGCTTGGAGCATCATGGCGCACCTCCGAGCTGCTTTTTCACCTCGTGCCAGGCGGGGACGGCTACGATGCCGTTCTCCAGCCGGGCGCGAAAAAACGTGATCTGGGGCCGGGCGTCGGACTTCTGGCCGGTGTGCGGCGCATCAAGATCGAACACATCGTAGAGCATCAGGCCGAGGTCGGCATCGGTGTTGAGGCCGGCGGGCACCTGCATGGCGGAGTTGTCGGCCAGCTCGAAGTGCGCCGGAAACTCGCGGCAGCCGAAACACGGTTGGGTGAAGCACTGGCCGTTTTCGAGGCGCCGGCGGGCCATGCCGTAATACTTGCCGAGGCTATCGTCGCCGGCGGGCTCGTCCTCGCCGGGCCGCTTGCGGTGCGGGCGGTTGGCGAGCGCGGTGAGTTCGAGGCTGGCCTCGATGACGTAGTCCACCTCGCGCAGCGCGAGGGTGTTGCGCTGGGTGCGGTCATCCTCGGCGAGGATGGGCTGCGGGTTGCGGGCGGCGGCCTTGGATTTCACCTCGTTGCGCCGGAAGGCGAGGAAGCGCACGGGGCGGCGGACGGCGATGCGGTGGATGCGCCAACGGAACTGCGGCTTGTAGAGGATGGCCTCGAGCAGGCCACGGGCGGCACTCGGCGTGATGACGGGGTAGCTCACGCGCTCGACCTTCATTTCCGGGCGGGTGAAGCAGGCGAGGTCGCCCCAGGCGTGGATGTGGATGCGTTCGTTCATAGGCTGAAATCCTTGAGTTCGGGTGAAGTGACTCCGAGGTCGGCGTCGTAGTGACCATTCCAGAAATAGAATTCGATGTCGGGGATCGGCTGCACAATTTCGCCGCGCCCCAAACCGCCGAGAAACTCGGACTGGTAGAAACTCACGGAGAAGCGGTGGGCGAGGCGCCAGTTCTCGCGCGAAAGATGTTTTTCGCGGCGGAATCTCTCGACGAGATGCTCCCCTTCGCCCCAGCGAACAATAACGGCGCGGGTGTCCTCGCCCACGAGTCGGCAGGCGCGGGCGGCGGCGGGGAAATGGAGTTTGGCGGAGGTTGCAAAGGCAGGATCGTCAGCCTTAGCTTGGGGCCCGAGGGTACCGTAGAGACGTGCGAAATAGGCGGCGTAGGTCTCGGGCAGTTGCAGATCGGCACCGGGGTTGTCGGCGAGGAAGCTTTCGGAAATCTTGGCCGCCTGCTCATAAGCGCCGCGCGCCATGCGGTGGTCCTCCGGTCGAAAGACCGTGACCTCGCCAGGCTCGACACTGAGGCCCTCGCGGTTGCAGCGGCCCGCCGTTTGGACAATAGAGTCGAGCGGACCAAGGGCGCGGTAGACACGCGGGAAATCCACGTCCACACCCGCCTCGATGAGCTGCGTCGAAATCAACCGGCACGGCTCACCTGCCTGCAACCGACGGCGGATTTCAGAGAGCTTTGCATGACGGTGCGCAGGACACATCGAGGCGGAGAGGTGAAAGGCGGCGCCGTCAGATTCCGTTGTCGCTTGATCGCGCAATGCGAGAAAGAGCTCCTTCGCGTGTTGGCGGATGTTGACCACGCAGAGCACCTGCCGGTGCGTGGCAAGTTCCCCGGCGAGTTGCGGCCAGGACAGGCGCTGTTCATCGGGCCGCCGGCAAATGCGGGTGCGGCGCAGGGCCTCGGCCATCACACGGGGTTGCGATGAGATCTCCGTCGGGGACCAGCCGCCTTCAATGGCTGCGGCTGCGGCGGCAAAGGCGGGCTGCGTGGCGGTGCCGAACACGGCGGACACGCCGTAGTCCTTCACCAGCAGGTTCACAGACGAGAGAAGCGACGGCACGAGCTTCAGCGGCAGCGTCTGCACCTCGTCGAAGAGCACTACGGAGCGGGCAATGTTATGGAGCTTCCGGCACTGCGACGGCTTGTGCCCGAACAGGCTCTCGAAGAACTGGACGCTGGTGGTGACCACGAGCGGGGCATCCCAATTTTCCTGTGCCAGCCGGGTGCGCCGCAGGCGCTCATCCTCGGCATCGCGGGCCGTATCTTCCTTGCGCTCGCGCGGCGCGACGGCGCTGTGATGTTCGAGGACGTAGTGCGGTCCGAACTCGGGCTCGAACAGATTGCGATAGGCAGAGGCCGTCTGCTCGATGATGCTCGTGTAGGGGATGACGACGATCACGCGCCGGTGCCCGTGGCTTTTCGTGTGGGCCTTGGCGTGGGCGAGGGCGAACGCGAGACCCGAAAGCGTTTTGCCACTGCCAGTCGGCGCGGTAAGCGTGAACAGGCCGGGTGGCTTTGCCGCGTTTGCAAGGCAATCAGCGAGCAAGCGACGGCGCAATTGATTTACCACGCCCTCAGCGGAGCGCTTGGACAGGCTCGTCAGCAAGAGCGAGAGCGCGCGCTCCGGCTGCAGTTGGGGTGTAGTTCGCAGGCGAGATTGGTGCTCATTGTAATGAACCTCGGTATCGAGAAAGTCGGCATCGACGAGGCAACTGAAGAGCATTCGTGTGTGCAGCGCGGTGGCGAAGTCCTGGCCGCTCCGGTTGTCGGCAAGTGTCTTGGGCGGAGTCGGGTTCTCAGCGTTGTAGCGAGCGAGGAGTTCGTCCAGCGATTCGGGAAAACCGTTCACCTCCGACGCAGAAGGTGATCGGAGCTTCCAGATCCGCTCCTTGAGACACTCGAGCCCGGTTTCCTCATCGTTCTCCAGGTAGGCCGGTATCCCGGTGTGGTGCCCTTCGATAGCAAAAGCAGCGCCAAGCGCGCGCCGCACAAAGGCTTCGGCGCTTCCGACCGACCAATGGTTCACTCCAAGAATCGACGAATCGTTCAACCGTTGCTGAAACCGTGCGGCATATTTCCCCAAGTCGTGCAGCAAGCCGGCGAGGCGGGCTTCATCGCTGGCGCCGAAAGGGGCGGCGAATTTTGCGGCAAGCTCGGCGACGCTTCGCAGATGGTCGGCCAAGGGTTGCCACTTGGTCCGGTCGTCAATCCGGTTGCCTTCCTCGTCCTCTGCTGTGTGGGCGTAGTAGCGCATCAAGCGGCGCTCAGCGTTGCTTTCAGTCTGCATGGCGCCGCTCATTATAGGGACGAGGTGGGACAAAGGCTGTCCCGGTAGAAAATTAGTCTCATATTGCTGGTCCGCGGTGGCGCTCGGCGAGGGCGGCGGCTTCGGCGCGGATGGTCTCGCGGAGGGTGGCGGGGGCGAGGACCTCGACGTGCCGACCGCAGGCGAGGATGTGGCGGCGGACGTCGGTGAGGTGGTTGAGGTGGAGCGTGACCTCGATGGAGCCGTCGGGGCGGTCGGTGATGGTCTGCGAGGCGTGCCAGGGGCGTTCGCGGAGGTAGGGGGCGAGTTCGGCGTCGAAGGCGAGGCGGACTTCCGTCTCCTCGCCGCCGGTGAAGCGGCCGAGGCTGCCGCGCAGGTAGGTTTTCAGATCGAAGTCCGGGGGAACGGAAAACGTGGCGGTGGTCGCGCAGGCTTCGCGGATGCGGGCGAGGAGGAAATTGCGGCGGGCGTGCCGGGCGGGATCATGGGCGATGAGCACCCAGCGGTGATCAAGATAGGCCAGGTGCAGCGGATGAATCAGGCGCGTCTCGGGCTGAGTGCCGGCGCGGGGTTTTTGATAGACGATGCGCAGAACGCGGCGGCGGCGGATGCCTTCCAGCGTGGTGGCAAAGTAGCGCAGCTCGGTCTCGGCCGTCGGCGGATCGTGGGGGTGCGATACCAGTTGGCTGATCTCGGCGACTGGAAATGACACGGCTCCGCCGACCACGCTGGCGATCTTGTTCAGAGCGGCGGTCAAGGCGCGGCCCAGCGGGGTGCCGTGCCAGGCGGCGAAGGTGCGGCCGGCGAGCGTGAGGGCGAGGGCTTCGCCGGCGTCGAGCCGCAGCAGGGGCAGGATGTCGCACTCGCGGGTATAGGCGTAAGTGTGGGCGGACGCATCCCACCCTATGGGGGCGCCGAGCTGGTCGCGCATGAACTCGACGTCGCGCTTCACCGTGCGCTCGGACACCTCGAGGGTGCTGGCGAGGCTGGCCGCGGTGGCCGGGTGGCCGTTGCCCAGGCGCTCGTGGATGAAGAGCACGCGTTGCAGCGTGGCCCGGCCGCAATCGGCCCCCGCTTTGCCCGAGGGGGAAACGGTGAGGCGATGGCGTTTGGGCATAATGAAGACCTGCCGGCGCTCTCACGCGGCGTCGGCGGATTCGTAACGGGCCCGTCTGCTAGCAAGGCAGCGGTCCGCTCCGGGTCAACAGCGCAGTCGCCTCACGCCGCGAAGCGCTGGAGGAAGGCGCGCACGTCTTCGGGCACCGCGTCGCCGAGGTTCGGCACCACCCAGCGGAAAAGCTGGTGGATCTCGTCGTGCAGGCCGCCCGAGGTCTCGAAGACCGGGTTGGTCAGGCTGGAGTCCGACGATTCCAGCGCCCCGGCCTCGGTCTTGTCCGATTGCAGGTCGCCGCGGCAGAAATAGTTCTGCATCCGGAAATCGAAACCCTGCAGGGCCATGCCCCGGGCCTGATCCAGCCGCACGGTGAGCTGGGAGTCGGATTCGCCGGTGTAGGTCTGCTTGTGAAAGCGGGGATCGTCCTGCACGACGGTCTCGGCCGGCATGGGACGGAGCGACTGGCCGATGACCACGGGCTGCAGGAGCTGCAGGTAGGTCTTCTGCAATTCAAACTCCGGAAACACGAGGCCGAGCCCGAGATACTGGCCCCCGTCCCTGGCCTGCTGATGGGCGATACGGGCTTCGATCTCCAGGCGGTGCTGGCCGAGCATGAGGAGCAGTTGCACATGGTGCCCGGCGGCGAGGGCGGCCCCGGACTGCACCTGCGCCCTGACGCCGTTGACGGACATGTCGTGGATCCTGGCGGAATAATCCCGGCCGCCGGCGCGCACGGTGGCCTGCAGGGGGAAGCCGCTCCCGATGGAATAGCGCTGGTTCAGGCGCTTTTCCAACTGTTCGACTTTGCTCTTCTCGAAATTGAAAATCCGCCGGAAAATCGACATGCCCACTTGCTAGCCGGGTCGGCCCGATAAAACAAGCCCCGCGCGCGTGCCGCGCTAGGGCCGGACGGCCCTTGCGTGGCACGCAGAAACCGCGCATCGTGCCGGCATGAACGCCAGCGACCCCACCCACGTTTCTCGCCGCACGGCCCTCAAGCTCATCGGCGTCACCGCCGCCTCCGCCGGCCTCGGCCTGCGCCGGGCCGCCGCGGCCGAAGCCGCCGGCGCCGAGCCGCTCGGCTGGGATCTGCCATCCCTGGGCTACGCCTACGGCGCGCTCGAGCCGCACATCGACGCGCGCACGATGGAAATCCATCACACGAAACACCACCAGGCCTACGTCACCAACGCGAGGAGCCTCCTCAAGGACCACCCCGGCCTGCTGGCCCGCGGTCCGGAGGCGCTGGTGCGCGACCTCGCGAGCGTGCCCGAGGCGATCCGCCCCGGGGTCCGCAACAACGCCGGCGGGCACGTGAACCACGCGTTCTTCTGGAAACTCCTCGCGCCCGACCAGGGCATGGCCATCCAGCAACTGCCGGTCGTCATCGCCGACACGTTCGGTTCGATGGACGAGTTCAAGAAGCAGTTCGCCGCCGCCGCCCTCGGCCGCTTCGGCAGCGGCTGGGCCTGGCTCAGCGTGCAGCCGGACGGCAGGCTGCTCATCCACTCGACCGCCAACCAGGATTCGCCGCTCTCCGAAGGCCTCGCCCCCGTCATCGGCCTCGATGTCTGGGAGCACGCCTACTACCTGCACTACCAGAACCGCCGCGCGGACTACGTCGCGGCCTTCTGGAACGTCCTGAACTGGACGCAGGCCGAGGTGAACTACGCCCGGGCGCTGAAACCCTGATTTTTGTCACGGAGAGCAAGGAGTGAGGAAGAGAGTTCCCAGAGCATGAACTTTCCTCTGTGATCGCTGGGGCAAACTTTGTGTCCTCTGTGTCCCCCCAGTCCAAATCCTTCGCCGACATCGGCGGGCCGGCGGCGCGGCGGCACCTGTTCCTGTGCGCGGGGCCGGATTGCTGCACCCCGGCGGAAGGCGAGCGGACCTGGGAGCGCCTCAAGGCTTCGCTCCGGGAATGCCCCGTGCCGATGCTGCGCACCAAGGCGGCGTGCCTGCGCATGTGCCACGACGGCCCGTGGCTTGTCGTCTATCCGGAGGGCGTCTGGTATGCGCAGGTCACACCCGAGCGGTTCGACCGCATCCGCCGCGAGCATCTCGAGGGCGGCGTGCCGGTGGCGGAGTGGGTGAGGGCGGTCCACCCGCTGGGCGCGGCGGATCACCGCACCGCGCAGGGGAAATAATCGTGGTAGAGGACGATTTTGAAGTCGTCCGTGTCCTTCACGTAGAAGCGCACGCGGTATTCACCGGGGCGCAGCACCAGGCCGAAGGCGGCTGCGAACGCCCCGTCGGCCCCGGTGGTGATCGTGTGGAAATCCACGTAGCGCTCCTCCGGGAGGCCCGGCACCTGGCTCGGGAGCAGGTCGTTGCCCGGCAGGTCGGGCCGGCCGTTCAGCGTGAGGATGTAGCGGTGGTCCGGGCGGAGGCCGGTCAGGGCGACGTGCAGGATCAGGCCCTCCGCCACGGGCGGGTGCAGCCGGACGGAGCCGGCGGCTCCGGGCACGGTGCGGCCCCACTCCGGCGGGGCGCGCAGAGCGAGGATTTCGCCGCCCTCGGTGAAGCTTCGCAGGGCCTGAAAGAAGGGTTCGCGGCGCGGCAGCCGTCCGTGGTTTTCGCGGATCGTTTCCGGGACCGTGTAAACGACGATGCCCGCGGGTTCCGCGCACAGCGCGGCGGCGAGCGTGAAACAGCCGAGGGCGGGGAGCAGGCGGCGCATGCTCAGACCACCGGCATTTTCGCGGTGGTCTGCCGCGCGGCCTTGGCCGTCTGCTGGCAGGCCGGGCACACGCCGAAGAACTCCACGACATGGCTGATCTGCGCGTAGCCCTTCTCGTGCAGGCGTTGCTCGATGTCGCCGGCGAGCGTGTAATCCACGCGGTCGGTGCGGCCGCAGGCCTTGCAAATGATGTGATAGCGGCGCGCCGTGTTGATGGTCTGCTCGTAGAGGCAGGTGCCGTTGTGCAGGTAGCTGCGGCGCACGAGGCCGAGGTTCTCGAAGGCGGCGAGGCAGCGGTAGATCGTCACGAGGTCGCACGACCGGACGCCCACCTCGTGGTGGATGCGCTCGATGCTGACCGGCCCCTCCTGCCGGAGCAGCGCCTCGATCAGGGCGATGCGCGGCTTGGTCACGCGCATGCCGGCGGTCCGGATGCGGTTGCAAGCCTCGTCAAGGCAGAGCGCCACCGTGTCCCGGCCGGATATCGCGGCCAAGGGATGATTCGACTGGGTGGCAGCGATCATGCGACAGGGGAAAATGGACTAGATATTGTGCGGATGGCGAGTTGAACTTTTCGCGGAAGGCAGGCAAAGACGGTCCGGCTGCTTCACCGCCACTCCGGCGGCTGCAGGGTTGCGGCCCGTAAAAGGCTGTGCTAGCTAGCCACAATCACCACTTTACATGCAGGATCTCGAGTTCAGCGAAATCGTCGGACTGATTTGCAAGGAGGACCCCCGGTTTGACCGGAAGGCCTACAACTTCGTGCGCCAGGCCCTCGACCACACGGTCAAGGAGGTGAAGCGCAGGCAACCCGAGCGTACCGGCAAGTCCCAGCATGTGACCGGCGCCGAGCTGTTGCACGGCATCCGCGACTATGCCATCGAGCAATACGGCCCGCTCGCCAAGACGGTGCTCAACGCCTGGGGCGTGCACCGTTGCGCCGACTTCGGCGACATCGTCTTCAATCTCATCGAATACAATGTGTTCAGCAAAACCGAGAGCGACCGCCGCGAGGACTTCGCCGAGATCTACGATTTCGAGGAGGCCTTCGTGAAGCCGTTCCTGCCCGCGACCGGCCGCCGTCCGCGCCGCTCCACCGCCGACCAGGCCTGAACCGGCTCCGCCGCCGCTTCCCGCGCCAATGCCGAAATCCCCCTCCGCCCGTCCGCGCGATCTCGCCCTGCTCGAGAGTCTCTGGCGCGAATCCGTCGAACGCTACACGCTGCCCAACGGCCTGACCGTGCTCCTCAAACCCGACCGCGCCGCGCCCGTCAGCTCGGTGCAGGTCTGGGTGAAGACCGGCAGCATCCACGAAGGGGCGCACCTCGGCGCCGGCCTCTCGCACTATCTCGAGCACATGCTCTTCAAGGGCACGGAGCGCCGCGCCGGCCGCGAGATCTCCGCCACCGTCCAGGCCCACGGCGGCTACCTCAACGCCTACACGACCTTCGACCGCACCGTCTATTACATCGACGTGCCCGGCAACCACACCGCCGTCGCCATCGACCTGCTCGCCGACGCCGTGCTCCATTCCACACTGCCCGCCGACGAGGTCGCCAAGGAGAAGGACGTCATCCTGCGCGAGATCGACATGTGCCTCGACGACCCCGATCAGCGGCTCTCCCAGGCGCTCTTCGAGACGGCGTTCCGCGCGCATCCCTACCGCCAGCCGATCATCGGCCACCGCGACGTCTTCGCCGCCACCACGCGCGACGACCTCGTGGCCTACTACCGCGCCCGCTACGTGCCCAACAACCTCGTGCTGGTCATCGTGGGCGACTTCGACCCGGGCGCCACGCGCGCGGCCATCGCGGAGCACTTCGGCCGGGTCCCGCGCGCCCGGCTCGCGCCCGTGCTCGTGCCCGACGAGCCGGCCCAACTGGCGCGCCGCGACCGGCATCTGGAGGAGGACGTGCAGGTCTCCCGCGCCGGCCTCGGCTGGCAGATTCCCGGCCTCGCGCACCCCGACGCGCCCGCCCTCGACATGCTCGCGATGGTGCTTGGCCACGGCGACAGCTCGGTCCTCTGGCAGGCCATCCGCGAGAAGGCCCGCCTCGTGCACACCATTGACGCGATGTCCTGGAGCCCCGGCACCAGCGGCCTGTTCTATGTCTCCTACCTTGCCGATCCCGACAAGCGCGAGCCCGCCGAACGGGCCATCCTGCGCGAGCTCGACCGCGTCGCGAGCAGGGGCATCAGCGCCGCCGCCCTGGCCAAGGCCGTGCGCCAGGCCGTGACCTCCGAGATCAACATGCGCAAGACGATGTCGGGCCAGGCCTCGCGCCTCGGCGCCGGCGAAGTCGTCGTGGGCGACATCAACCACTCGCGCCAGTATTTCGAGCGGCTCTTCGCCCTCACGCCCGCGAGGCTGCGGCAGGTGATGCGCGCCTACCTCGTGCCGGCGCGCCTCACCGTCGTCTCCTCCAATCCCGCGGGCGCCGCCACCACCACCGGAGGTCCGGCTACCCGCGCCGCCAGCAGCCTCGACTTCGAGGAGATCAAGCTCCCCAACGGCGCGCGCCTGCTGCTCCAGCCCAACCGCAACCTGCCCAACCTGCACTGCCGCCTCGCCTTCGCCGGCGGGCCGATGGCCGAGCCGGCCGGCCGCCGCGGGGCCAACAGCCTGCTCGCCACCCTGCTCACCAAGGACACCGCCCGCCGCTCGGCCGAGGAAGTCGCCGAGGCCATCGAGGCCGTGGGCGGCTCGTTCCATGAATTCTCGGGCAACAACAGCTTCGGCCTCGCCGCCGAGGTGCTGCCGGGCGACGCCGCGCTGGCGCTGGAACTCATCAGCGACGCCGTGCTGCGGCCCGCCTTCAAGCCCGCGCGCCTCGAGGTTGAGCGCGCGGCGGCGCTGGCTTCGCTCAAGGAGAGCCTCGACGACGTTGTGACCGTCGGCCGCAAGAAGCTCCGCGAGAAATTCTTCGGCGCCCATCCCTTCGCCATCGAGAGCGGCGGCGACGAGGCCGGCCTGAAGGCGATCGGCGTGGCCGATCTCAAGGCCCTGCACGCGCGCCTCGCCGTCGCGGGCAACGCCGTGCTGGCCGTGTCGGGCGACTTCGACCCGAAGAGGCTCGTGCCGCGGTTGCAGGCCTTCCTGGCGAAGCTTCCCCGGGGCGCCGCGCCCAAGATGCAGGCGGAGCTGACCGTGATCCCGGGCGATTTCACCGAGACGCAGCCGCGCCAGCAAGCCATCGTGTTCCAGGCCTTCCCCGGTCCGGGCATGCTCGCGGCCGACTACACCGTGAGCGAGGTGGCCGACGAGCTGTTCAGCGGCATGTCGTCCAACCTCTTCGAGCGCGTGCGCGAGCAGAAGAGCCTGGCCTACTTCGTGCGCTCCAGCCGCATCGTCGGGCTGCGCGATGCGATGTTCTACTTCTACGCCGGCACGAGTCCCGAGCGGCACGGCGAGGTCATCGAGGAACTGGATCGGGAGATCGAGCGCGTGCGCGCCGGCGGCGTGACGGCCGGGGAACTGCGTCGCTGCCAGGTGCGCCTCAAGGCCGCCAAGCGCATGGGCCTGCAGACCAACTCCGCCCGCGCCATGCAGGCCGCCCTCAACGCCGTCTATGGCCTGCCGGTCAACGACTGGCGCGACTACGACGCGCGCGTGGACGCCGTGACGCCGGCTGACATCCAGGCCTTCGCCCGACGCTATTTCGAGCGACGTCAACGCGTGCAACTGATCGTGAAACCCTGAGCGCGCAGCCTGATTTTAGGTGGGTGGAGGGGTTTTGCCCGAAGGTGCTTCGCGGATTATCTGGCGGGGCTATTATGAAAGCTCCCAGCCACACATTCCGTTTCGCGCCGGTCCTGCTGGCGCTCGCCCTGTCCGTCGGCTCCCCCGTCCTGTTTGGGGAGGAGTCCGCCGAGAAAAAGCTCACCAAGAACCAGCAGCAGTATGACGCCGACAAGGACGGCAAGCTGAGCGACGAGGAAAAGGCCGCGGCCCGGGAGGCGGCCAAGGCCAAGGCGAAGGAGACCCGGGAGGGGAAGCTCGACAAGGAGGAGCGAGCCCAGAAGAAGGCCGACGAGGAAGCCGCCAGGGAAGCCAGGAAGGCCGAACGCGAGGCGAAGAAGGCGGAGAAGGCGGCGGAGAAGTAATGCGCGTGCCTGCCATCAGGTCACCGGCCCGGGAGTGATCCCGGGCCTTTTTGTTTCGCCGGGTGGTGCTGCTGGTCCTCCTGCCGCGAACGCCCTGCAGGCGGGATCATCAGTTGCAGGGCGGGGACACCGAACCCCGCCGGAATCGGATGGCGGGATTGGGAAATCCCGCCGGGCAATCACCCCAGAAAACGCAGTGGGACACCGAGCGCACGGAGGCAAACCCGAGAACCCCAGAGGTTGGGCCGAGATTACCGTGCACCACGACCTTCACCTGGGAGGTGAACGGCTGATGAGCGGCCGCTGATCTGGCAAAGGCTTCCCCGCGAACTCGGGGCTCAACCCGACTGCGGAATATAGGATCACTTCTTGTCCGTCAGGCCGCCGCTCCACTTGAGCTTGGCGCGCATCACGCCGAAGTGGCGGTAGTCGCGGCGGTGCACGAGGCCGAGCTGGCGTTTGGCGATCGTGACCTCGATGCTGGAGCCTTTCACCACGGTGCGGTTGCGCTGGCCGTCGAGCGCGACCAGCAACCGCGAGCCGGGCGAGCTGTTCAGCACCCTGAGCTTCACGCTGTCCTTGAAGACGATGGTGCGGTTGCTGAGCGTGTGCGGGCAGATCGGCGTCATCGCGATCACCCCGGCGTCGGGGTGGATGATCGGGCCGCCGGCGGAGAGGTTGTAGGCGGTCGAACCGGTGGGGGTGGAAAACACGAGGCCGTCGCAGAGGTAGTCGGTCACCAGTTCGCCGTCGGCGTGGACCTCGAGCCGCACCAGCCGGGAATTTTCCTCGGCCTTGACGAGCACGTCGTTGAGCGCGACCTCGTGGCGGTGGCCGCCGGCGCGGCATTCGAGCAGGGTGCGCCGCGCGATCTGGTGGTGGCCGAGCAGGAGGTCGCCGAAACAGGCGCGGGCCTCGTCGGGCGAGAAACTGGTGAGGTAGCCGAGGCTGCCCTGGTTCACGCCGATGAGCGGCACGCCGGCCTGGGCGGCCTCGCTCACGGCGCCGAGGAGCGTGCCGTCGCCGCCGATCACGCAGCCGGCGTCGCAACCCTTGAAGTAGCCGCGGGGCAGCCGGCGGGCGGGACGCGACTTGATGCGGCGCACGCCGACGGTGCGCGCGATGGCGATGAGTTCCCGCGCCAGCGCGGCGGCGCCGGACTTGTCCTGATTGACGACGAAGGCGAGTCTGCGGATGGGGGGCATTGGGTTGGCCACAGATGAACACAGATAAACGCAGATTTGGAAAACCCTTTCTGCGTCAGATCGGGGCTATCTGTGTCAATCTGGGTGCATCTGTGGTTGCTTCCTCAGTCCCAGCAGGAACTCGCGGTTGCCGTCGGCGCCGTGGACGGGGCATTCCAGCACGCCGCGGAGGGCGGCGCCGGGCAGTTCGCGCAAGGCGAAGTCGCGCACGCCGGCCAGCACGCGGGCGCGCACGGCGTCGTCGCGGATGATGCCCTGGCCCTTGTCCACCTCGGCCTTGCCGGCCTCGAACTGGGGTTTCACGAGCGCGACGAGCGTGCCGCCCGGCCGCAGGAACGGCCACACGGCCGGCAGCACGCTTTTGAGGGAGATGAACGACAGGTCCATGACGGCGAGGTCGTAGGCGGTGCGCGGCAGGTCGCCGGGGGCGAGGTGGCGGGCGTTGAGCTTTTCGAGATTCGTCACGCGCGGGTCGCGGCGCAGCTTTTCGTGGAGCTGGCCGTGGCCGACGTCCACGCAGGTGGCGCTGGCGGCGCCGGCCTGGAGGGCGCAGTCGGTGAAGCCGCCGGTCGAGGCGCCGACGTCGAGCACGTGGGCGCCGGCCAGATCGAGGGGAAACCGCTCCAGGTAGGCCGCCAGCTTGTCGCCGCCGCGGCTCACGAAACGCGGCGGCTGGTCCACGCTCAGCTCGATGTCCGCCGGGTATTCCTTGCCCGGTTTGTCGAGGCGTTCGGTGCCGTGGCGCACGCGGCCCGACATGATGAGCGCCTTCGCCTGCGCCCGCGTGGGCGAGAGGCCGCGCGCCACCAGCAGTTCGTCGAGTCGGGTCTTGGCCGGCATGAGGATCAGCGCAGCTTTTGCCGGGCGGGGGACCAGCACGTGGTGCGGCCGCCGACTTCCTCGCGACGGAGCGGCTTGCCGGTGCGCGGGCAGCGGCCGCCGTCCTCCCAGCGGTGCCAGAAGAGCCACGTCTGCGGAATGTGGGCGTTGAGGTCCGGCGGCAGGTAGCTGCCCCGGCCGGCGATGGTGTCGAGGGCGAGGCGGCAGACCTTGCGGCACTCGCGGTGGAGCGTGCGCACCTCGGCGGGCGTGAGCGAGCCGGCGGGACGCTGCGGGTGGATCGCGGCGCGCCAGAGAATTTCGTCGGCCATCCAGTTGCCGATGCCGGGGAAGCGCTCCTGCCTGAGCAGCACGGCCTTGATGGGGGCGCGGGCGCGGCGGCGCAGGAAACCGGCGACGGCCTCCACGGTGAACGCGGGTGACAGGATGGCCGGGGCGATCTTCGTCCACCACGCGGGCGGCTCCTTGCCATGGTGAAAAAGCACCCCGCCGAACATGCGCGGGTCGTTGAAGACGAGCTGCCGCTCCTTCTGCACAAGGATGAAGTGGTCGTGTTTCGTGGCGCCGTAATCCGGTGGCTCGACCCGGAGTTCTCCGCTCATGCCCAGGTGAATCCCGAGCCAGTTGTCACCCGAGAAGCGGAAGAGCATCTGTTTGGCCGCGGCTGCGGAGCCGAGCAGCCTCGCGCCCGTCAGGCGGCGCTTGAGCCGGGTGGTGTCGCACGCGCGGAAAACCTTTTTGCCCTCGTGCAACCGCACGGCGAGCACTCTGGCACCGTGGCCGGCGCTCCAGCGTTTGCGAAAAAATTCAACCTCGGCGAGTTCGGGCATGGGTCAGATTGAAGCAACCACGGAACACACAGAACACACGGAATGGGGATAGGGTATGATACTCAATCCTCAGGTGCCAGGTTTCCGGTTTCAGGTCTCTTTCAGGTGATTTCCCATCGGTAGGGATGGCGCGACAGCATGGTCGAGCCGGTGGCGGTCACCTGCACGACGTCCTCCCAGCGGCAGCCGCCGAGGCCGGGGTAGTAGAGACCGGGTTCGACCGTGAGGACGGCGCCCCTTTTCAATGGCGCGGAGACGGTTGGTGAAATGCGGCCGGGATCGTGGACTTCCAGGCCGAGGCCGTGGCCCGTGCCGTGGATGAAACCCACGGAGCCGCCCTTGCCGTGGCGGGTCTCATAGCCGGCTTCCTCGAAGCAAGCCACGACCGCGCCATGCACGTCGCGTCCGTCCACGCCGGCGCGGATGGCCTGGAGCGCGCGTTGCTGCGCCGCGCGCACGGTGGCGACCATCCGGCGCTGCACCTCGCGGGGCCGGCCCTTGAGGTAGGTGCGGGTCATGTCGCCGTGGTAACCGGTTTTCAGCACGCGCGGAAAGATGTCCACGATGATGAGTTCGTGCGGGCGCAGCGGCCCCGAGCCGCGCTCGTGCGGATCGCAGGCTTGGTCGCCGCCGGCCACGATGGTGTCGCGCGGGTCGCCGCCCTGCTCGCGGATGGCGGTCTCGAGCGCGAAGCGCAGGCTCTCGGAGGTCAGCCGCCTGCCGCGATGCACGAGTGTGCGGCCCTTGATGCGGGCGGAGCGCAGGATCCGCTCGACGACCGTGAAACCGACCGCGCAGAGGCGGTTGCCCTCGCGCACGGCGGCGGCTTCGGCGGCGGTCTTGATCTCGCGTTCGGGAAAAAAGAGGCCGTTGGCGAGGGCGAGCTTCAGGCCGAGCTTCGTCAGCTTCACGTAAAGGTGCGCCGGAAAGTCGTCGGGCACGCGGAAACGACGGAGGCGGTGCGCGCGGGCGAGGGTGGCGATGATCTCGGCGATGCCGGCCTTGGCGCCGAATCCGGCCTTTGCGCGCGTCCGCCATTCCTCCAACGGGAGCACACGGTCGAAGGCGCCGGTCTTCTTCACCCGGCCGAACTCGAGGGCGCTCTGCACGGTGACCTTCGTGCCATCCGGCAGGCCGAAGGCGATGAAGGGATCGTGGACCTCCACCCGGCCGAAATACAGCATATCGGCGCTGTGGCGGGTGCTGGCATAGAGGAGCGGAGGGAGCATGAGTGATTGGCGATTGACGATTTGCGATTGGCCGGCTTGGCGGAAGATTGCTTCGCCAAATCATAAATCGTAAATCATAAATTCCTCCCATGTTTTTCCGCCGCCGCCTGCCCCTGCTCGCCCTTGCCGGCTTCGCCCTGCTCGCCGCCTGCGGCGACGAGGATGCGAAGAAAACCGCGACGAAGACGATCGCGGACCGTTTTGCCATCAAGGTCGGCGCCCGCACCGTGCAGGCGCAGGTGGCGCTGCTGCCCCTGGAAACGCAGCGGGGGCTCATGCACCGCCGGAGCCTGGGCAACGACGAGGGCATGCTCTTCGTCTTCGATCGGACGCAGCCGATGAGCTTCTGGATGCGCAACACCGAGATCCCGCTCGACATCGGTTACTTCGACGCCGGGGGCGTGTTGCGCGAGATCTACCCGATGTATCCCCGCGACGAGCGCCCGGTGGCCTCGCGCGGCCGGATGCAGTTCGCGCTCGAAATGAACCAAGGCTGGTATCGCGCGGCCGGGGTGAAGCCCGGGGACCGGCTCGACCTCGCCGCCGTGGCCGCGGCCATACGCGCGCGCGGCCTCAAGCCGGCGGATTTCGGGCTGCGGTGAGTTGTGGGAGCGACTTCACGTCGCGAGGCAGGACACGGTTGTTGCGGATGGAATGTCGGGCGCAGAGCCCCTCCCACGTCACTGAACCTAAATTCCGCAGTTGAGGCCGGGTCACAGAGGTCACGGAGAGTGGGGAGGGTGCACAGAGCGGGAAGTGCGCAGGGTTTCGGGGGGGCCGCGGCTACTCCGTGATGGCGGCCGGCTCGACGCCGACTTCCTGGCAGGCGCGGATGAAGGAGGCGGCGCTCCAGGCCTGGAAGGCCTTGCCCATGGGCCGGCCGGTCTGGCCGTGCGCCCACTCGTTGAACTCCCACTCGTGGTCGGCGCCGAGGCGGTTCAGCTCGGCGAGGCGCACCAGCTCGCGGCAGGCGACCTCGTGGAAGCCGAGGCGGTGGATGAAGCGCACCCACATACCGCCGATGAAGGGCCAGATGCCGCCGTTGTGGTAATGGTGCGGGAGGTTGAGGAGGTTGACCGTGTAGTAGGCGCGCCAGTCGGGGTCGCCGGCCTGCACGACGGGGTAGAGGTTGGCGACGGGCCAGGGCTGGTTGACGCCGACGCCCCACATGAAACGGAAGGCGGTGCGCGCGCGGTCCAGGTCGAGGAGGTTCATGAGGGAGGCCAGGATGTTGGCGTAGGTGTCGCAGCGCCAGTTGTAGGAAAACGGGGTGATCTCGGCCAAAAGATACTGGGAGTCGCCGAGGCCGGACTGGCGGTGGGCGAAGCGGTTCTGCGCGGGCGCCTGCGCCGGGTCGCCGGGCTTGGTGCTCGGCCAGAAGAGGTCGAGCACGCGGCTGCGGATGCGCTGGGAGGCGCGGAGGTAGTCGGCGGCGCGGTCGAACTGGCCCATGAGCTCGAGGATGCGGCCGTAGCAGACGTTGGCGCGGAACCAGAGCACCTCGTCGTAGAGCACGTTGTAGCTGCGGCCGAAGAGGTCGGTCCAGTCGCCGGCTTCGGGGATCTCGAGCAGGCCGTCGTTGTTGGCGTCCTGCGCGCCGAGCCAGTTCATGATCGTCTGCAGGCGGGCGGCGTGGCGGTAGAGCAGCGAGAGGTCGCCGGTGTGGTTGGCGTAGTTGTAGATGGCGATGATGAGCCACAGGCCGCTGTCGATGGAGGCGATGTTGCCCACGCCGGAGTAGTCCGGTTCGCCGGTCTCGATGCGGACGTTGGCCGGGACCTGGCCCGTGGGCGTGGTGGCGTTGAGCAGGGTCTCCAGCGTGGCCAGCGAGCAAAGGCGGATGTCCTCGTTGTCGAGGTAGAGCGCGTTCCACACGGTGACGGCGCCGTCGCGGGCCCAGACGCTGCGGTAGTTGGCGTCGGTGCCGGTGACGGTGTTGTGGTTCAGCGAGCAGGCGGAGAAGCCGAGGGGGGTGATGTTGCGCCGGAGCGCGGCGATGGCCTGCCCGTAGGCGGTGGCGAGGAAGTCGCGCTCCTTTTCCGTGAGCGAGCCCAGCTTCGTGCCGGTGAACAGCATGCGGAAGCCGGGGTCCATGTCGTCGCGGCGCACGCGGGTCTTGTCCTTGGTGGGGATCACGCAGACGACGCCGTGGTGGCAGAGGCCGTCGAGCACGCCGTCGGCGAGGATCGCCCGCGAGCTGTAGGTGGGCACGTCCACCGTGGCCTCGTAGAGTTCGGGCTGGGTGTTCTCGAGCACGATGCCGCGCACCCCGGGCAGGCGGAACATGCTGGCGTCGTTGCCGCTGTCGCCGGCGACGAGCACGGTGTCGAGTGGGATGCCGAGGCGCTCGCAGAGCCAGCGCAGGGCGCCGCCCTTGGTGGCGTTGCGGGGCAGGATGTCGAGATCGCGCGAGCTGGAATAGACGATCTTCGCGCTCAGGCCGGCGTCGGCGAGGCGCTGCTTGAGGTCGCGCAGCGCGCCGGGGGTGGCGTGGTCGAGGAACCAGCTCGATTTGAACTCGTGCTGGTAGTCCGGCGGCTGGGGGCGGATGCCGGGAAAGGCGGCGGCGATCTCGCGGACCCGGGCGAGGTCCCAGCCTTCGCTCAGGTGCTCGCGGAAGTCGTCGAGGCGGCGGCCGGCCTTCACGTCGTGGATCTCGGCGCCGACGCCGCCGATGTAGTAGTCGGCGGCGGGGAGGATGCCGTCGTCCACGAAGCGCCGCAGGTCGTCCACCAGCCGGCCGCTGTTATAGACGAGCAGCGGGCGGGCCTCGGGGGTGAGCGATTCCCAGGCGGCCTTGAAGCGGGCGGTGGACTCGGGGTTGCCGAGGAGCGTGCCGTCGAGGTCGGAGGAAAAGAGGCGGACGGGCGGAGGGACGGCTTCGGGGCTCATGGCGAGAGGGCGGGCTGGGGCGGTGGGGATTCCCGGGCGGATGAACCGGGTGCGGCCCTCCGGATTTCGGCAAGAAGGAAGAGCAGGATGGCGGCCCAGGGCAAGGCCAGGAGCGCGACCGTGTCCCAGCGGCCGAGAACCATGGCCATGGGCAGCAGGAAGGTGAGCACCTGCCAGACGAGGGCAGCGGCCAGCCGGAGCAGATCGGCGCGGTGCTCGCGCCGGTGCGGCGCGCGCCAAGCCCGGGGCCACCAGCCGAAGGGAGCGACCCGGTCGTAAAAGCGCCGCAGGGCGTCCGTGGGCACCGGCGCGGTCGCCAGCGTGGCGACCACCGACCCGGCCAGGGAGAGCCCGGCGACGGCCAGAAAGAGCTGGGCTTCGTTCCAGCCGGCGGGCGGTCGCAGGTGACCGCCGACTGCGGCGGCAAAGCCCACCCCGACACCCCCGGCGAATCCGGCGCCGTTGAAGCGCGCCCAATACCACCGCAGGGCGAACGGCACGAGGAAAGCCGGGAAGAGCAGCATGACGATGCCCACCCATATCCCGAGCACCGAGGCGCCGGCCAGCAGGGCGATCACGAGGCCGGCACCGACGATGAAGGCCGATGCGCCGTAGCCCGCCCACACCAGTTCGCGGGCCCCGGCCCCGGGGCGTCGCGGGGCATACAGGTCGTTGACCAGGTAGGAAGCCCCGGCGTTGACGGTGCTGTCGAAGGTGGACATCGCGGCGGCCAGCAACGCCGCCACGATCAGGCCGCGCATGCCGGTCGGGATGAAGTCGGATTGCAGCACCAGCGGCAGCACGCGCTCGGCGGCGGCGGGGTCCGAACCGTAGAGGCCCAGCTTGAAAGCCAGCACCGCGATGCCCAGCACCATGGGCCACCGGAAGGCGAACAGGACCGTCCACAGCATCCCGATCTTAAGGCAATCGGCGTCGCTGCGGGTCGCGTAGAAGCGCTGGGCCATGTAGGCCGAGCCGCCGCTGCCGCCCAGCCCCTCCAGCAGGCCCTTGCCCGCCCAGACACACAAGAACCAGCCGAACGCGGAATACGGGGCGAGCCCCGGGTCGCTCCAGCGCGGCACGAACTGGTTGAAGGCGGCTCCGGGCCAGGCGGCGGGGAGTTCCGGCGTGACCTCCGCGGCGGCCACGACCGCAAGATAGACCGCCGCCGCGCCGATGATGCCGGCTTGGAAGACATCGGTCCACACCACGCCGTAAAGACCGCCCAGCAGGGTGTAGCTGAAGGCGACCAGCGCCATGCCCACGGTGCATTGCCACGGACTGAATGGCAGAAACTCGGCCAGGAACCGGCCGCCGGCGGTGAAAAAGAACACCGTCATCGCGACCGTGATGACAAGGTAGGTGAGGGCGGCGGTCATCCGCGCGGCCCGTCCCTGCGGGCCGTCCCCGAACCGCAGGAGCATCCACTCGGCCGTCGTCATGACCGCGCTGCGCCGGTGCCACTTGCCCATGAACGCGAGGAAGATGGCGATGGGCAGCACCACGCCGCCCCGCAGCTCGATAAAAAAGCCGTGCAGTCCGTAGAGACAGAACAGGGCCACGATCGTCATCGTGCCGGCGACGTCGAGGTTGCTGGCCATGCCGGAGGCGCCGAGGCTCCACCAGGGCAATGCCCGGCCGCCGAGGAAATAATGCTCCGCGCTCTGCCCGGCCCGCCGGGCCAGCACCAGCCCGATGACTGCCAGGGCGATCAGGTAGGCGCCGATGATGGCGTAGTCGAGGGTCTGCATGCGCGCGGCGTCAGCGGCGGCGGACGGACATGACCGGACAGGGGGCGTGGCGCATGATGTGCTCGGCGGTGCTGCCGACCAGGGCGCGCCGGAGGCCGCTGCGGCCCTTGGTCGTGAGCACGATGAGGTCGATGGCATTTTTCTGCGCGAGGGCGAGGATCTCGTCGGCCGGTTTGCCGGTGAGCACGGCGTTTTCGGCGCGCAGGCGCGGGGGCATGAGTTGGGCGGCCGTCTGGCCGAGGCGTTTCATCGCGGCCAGCCGCTGCCGGATCTGCTCGTCCTGGGGCGTCTTGCCCGGGTCGGGCAGCACGTGGACGAGGTGGATGCGCGCGGAGAACTTCTGGGCAAGCGGCACGGCGTAGCGCAGGGCCTGGCGCGACTTGCCCGAGAAATCGAGCGGCACGAGGATGCGCAGCAGCCGCGGGTAGGAGGCACGGACGCGGCCGAGGACGGAGCGGACGGGGGCGGAGCTCATGCGGGGATTCCTTGGGTGGTGGTTTCACCGGTGTGGTGGTGGCGGAGTTGTTCGCCGAGGCCCGTGGTGTGGGTGCCGAGGCGCCGCTTGAAGACCTTTTGGAAAAATGTGTTGTTGGGGATGAGAACCGTCTCGTTGGCCGAGACCTCGAGTGTCGTGAAGATCAGGCTCAGGTCGGAGACCCGGCCCCTGACGTTGTCGGCGGGCAGTTCGAGCTCGTCGCCCACGGAGAAGGGCTTGAAGACGACGAGCACGAAGGTGCAGAGGAAGTTGCTGAGCACGCTCCACACGGCGACGAAGCCGATGGCGACCAGGCCGAGCACGGAGCCGATCAGGGCGAGGATGGTGCCGATCTGGAAGCCCCAGAGACTGAGGATCAGCGCGAGCGCCACGACGAGGATGGTATAGCGCAGCAGCAGGCGCACCGGGGCAAAGGCCAGGCGGGGCAGTCCGGCCCAGCGGGCAAACTGCAGGATGCGCCCGCGCAGGCCGAAGAAGAGGGCGAACGCCACCACGAGGATGACGGCGGTCTCGATGAGACGGACGAGGGTGGATTGATCGGGGGAGAAATCGGACATGATGGGTGGCGGGATTCAGATTTTACGATTTGCGATTAACGAGGGGCGGCGGCGGGGGGCGCGGAGGACGGGTTGGATTGAAAGGCTGCAATCCGTCCAGCGTCCTCCGGAAATCCGCTCAATCGCCGTCGTTCCAGGGTTCGTCCCACTCGTTGTCGGTGAAGGCGAGAGCGGTGGCGCGTTCCTCGATGAGGCTGGTGAGCTGCTGGGCGATGCCGGTCCAGGTGAAGAGGCTGCGGGCCTTGTGCGCCCCCATGCGCGCCATGCGGTTCGAGAGGCGCGGGTGGCGGAGCACCTTCACGATGGAGATGCCGAGGTCCTCCTTGTCGAAGGTGTCGGCGTAGAGCGCGTGGCGGCCGAAGGTGACGGCGCGGAAGAGGCCGCCGTGCGTGGTGATGACGGTGGGCGTGCCGCAGGCCATGGCCTCGATGGCGGTCATGCCGAAGGGCTCGTAGCGGCTGCTGAGCACGAACACGTCGGCCGCGCGGTAGTGGTCGGCCAGGTCGGCGTCGGCCACGAAGCCGGAGAATTTCACGCGCTCTGCGATGCCGAGCGCCGCGGCCTGGGCCTGGAGTTCGTCGAGGATCTTCTGCTCGTTGGCGTTGAGTTCGGCGCCGCCGACGGCGAGGTGCAGCATGGCGTCGGGGATGCGCGGGGCCACGACCGAGAAGGCGTCGATCAGGAGGTCGTAGCCCTTGTTGCGGGCGAGGCGGCCGATGGCGAGGACGACCTTGCCCTCGAAGCCGAGGCGCTGGCGGATGGCGTTGCGCGAGGCCGCGCTGACCGGGAAGAAGCGGTTGTCGTCGTAGCCGGGCGGGATCATGTGCACCTGCTCGGCGGGCGCGCCGTAGTCCTTCACGATCATGTCGAGCTGGTCGGGCGTGGTGGCGATGACCTCGTCGCAATTGCGGTAAAGCAGGGTCTCCTCGTTGATGCGTTGCGTGAAGTTGTATTTCTGCTCGAACGAGGCGGCGTCGGCGGGGAAATCGCGTTCCATGAGCTGTTTTTTCCAGAGGCCGAGCGAGTGCGGCGTGTGGACATGCGGCGCGTCGAGGGCCTCGGCGAGCCGCTGGGTGGCGTAGCCGGCGTCCCAGTAGTGGCTGTTGAGGAACTGGTATTTGAGGCCGTGTTTCTTGATGAAACGCAGGGCATGCTCCGACCACTCGGGGAGGTGTTTCACCAGGTATTCCTTGCCGAGGAAGTTGCGGCCGCCGCAGGGCACGCGCAGGACGCGGACGCGGTCGTTGACCACGTCCATCTCGGGCTGGTCCTCGAAGCGGCGGGTCCAGATGTCCACCTCGAAGCCGAGCTGGGCGAGCTTTTTGGACAATTCGAGGACATAGACGACCTGGCCGCCGGTGTCGGCCGCCCCCAGCGGGGGTTCGGCGGCGACGTAACCGTGCGTGGAAACCATGGCGATGCGCGGGAGCGCAGACTCAGGAAGGCTGACTGACATGGACTGGATGGGTTTGGCCCCCGCAGGCTGTGAGTCGCAGGCGGTGGCAGGTGAGCGTTGACGCGGCCGTGACCGCGGGCCCCGGCGAGTCCGGGGCGATGACGCCGCTCACGAATCCGATCTCGAGTGCAACGAGAGAAGCGAAACACGGGCGTCGAAACGTGAGCGACCCCGCATCCAAATACAACACCGCCACCGGAAAGTGCCAGAAAAAGTTTCGGGTATCCGGTAAATAATTCACCGCCCCCGCGGGTGAAAACGCGGTGCAGTCAGCGGTCGGCGCGCCCGCGCAGTCCATCGTTGGCCCAACGCCGGTCTTGTGCCGGAGGGGCCCCCGCGTTCATTCGTGGCTGATGAAACCCCGCGTCCTGATCGTGCCGGTCTGCCTGCTTGCCGTCGCGCTGCGGGCCGAGCGCGTGTATGTCCTCCACGACGCCGGCGCGCCGCAGGCGGCCTACGCGGCACGCAAGCTCGGCGAGGAGCTGGTGCGGCAGCAGCACGAACTGCTGCGAGACCGCGCGGGCTACGAGCGGCTCATCAGCCTCGCGGTGAACCGCCAGCGCTACGGGCCGGAGGCGTTTGCGATCATCCCCGAAGGCAGGGTCATCACGGTGTATGGCGGCGACTGGCGCGGCCTGATCTACGGCACGCTGGCGCTGGCCGAAGCGCTGCGCCACGGCACGGCGCTCGCGGACGTGAAGGCCGCGGAGGAGAAGCCGCGCCTCGCATTCCGCGGCATCAAATACAACCTGCCGTGGGAGACCTACCGCGAGAGCACGGCGCTCAGCCAGCACATCCCGGTGGCGAAGGACCTCGGGTATTGGGAGGCGTTTTTGGACATGATGGTGGAGAACCGCTTCAACGTCGTGAGCCTTTGGAACATGCACCCGTTCACGTTCATGGTGCGACCGCGGAACTTTCCCGAGGCCAGCCCGTGGTCGGAGGCGGAGCAGGAGGAGTGGCGGCGGCTCTACCGCGGCATCTTCCGCCTCGCGAAGGAGCGCGGGCTCGACACCTACATCGTGCACTGGAGCATCTTTGTGAGCCGGGAGTTCGCCGCGGCGCACGGCGTGGCGAAGCAGAATTTCTACCCGCACTACTATGTGGACGGCGACACCTCGGAGATCGTGCGCCGCTACATCCGGGAGAGCGTCACGCAGGTGCTCAACGAATATCCCGACCTCGACGGCATCGGCCTCTCGCACGGCGAGGGCATGGGCGGCATGACGCCGCTCCAGCGCCAGCAGTGGATGGACGACGTGATCGTGGCCGGCATGCTCGACACCAACCGCAAGGTGAAGCTCATCCACCGGGTGCCGTTCTCCTCGGGGCTGTCGTCGGCCGGCGGCACCAGCGCCGAGGTGGAGCAGGTGACCCGCGCCGCGATGGAGAAGCTGGGGGACCGCTTCGACGGCCCGATCTGGGTCGAGATGAAGTTCAACTGGTCGCATGCGCACTCCACGCCGAAGCTCGTCAAGGTGCACGGCGGCAGGCTCGGCGACACCTACTTCCGGCCCGCGCCGCGGAACTACAAGATCACCTGGATGGCGCGCAACGAGGACTTCTTCGCGCTGCGGTGGGGCGTGCCCGATTTCATCCGCCAGCACATCGCGCTCAACGCCGCGGAGGACTGCGTCGGCGGCTATTTCATCGGCTCGGAGTGCTACATCCCCGCGCTGGACTACTTCACCGCTCTTCCGCATCAGGTGGAGTGGAAATGGGCCTTCGAGCGCCAGTGGCTGTTCTACCGGCTCTGGGGCCGCCTGCTCTACGAGCCGGCGACGCCCGACGCGGTGTTCCAGCGGGAGTTCAACCGCCGTTACGGCGCGAAGGGCGACAGCCTCCTGCGCGCCTACGCGCTGGCCTCGGCCACCCAGCTCCGGCTCAACTCGCTCTACGACACGCGCTGGGATTTCACGCTCTACGGCGAGGGGTTCCTGGCGTTGCAGGGCCAATACACGAAATACATCGGCATCGACCGGCTCATCGAATCTCCGGTGATGGATCCCGACTACGTGTCGGTGAAGGATTACGTGGCTGCGCTGGCGAAAGGAGAGGCCTTCGGTCCGGAACGGATCACGCCGCCGGTGCTGGCCGACCTGCTCGAACGCGACTGCCGCGAGGCGTGGCGTCTCACCGAGGGCATCGATCCGGCCGGCAGCACGGCGCTGCGTTACGAGATCGCCGACGTGCGGACCTGGGCGCAGCTCGGCCTGCACCTGGCCGCGAAGCTGCGCGGCGCCGTCGCGCTCCAGCGCTACCGCCTCGGCGGTCCCGAAGCCGACCGGCAGGCCGCCATCGCGCACCTGGAGCGCGCCGTCGGCCACTGGGACGAGGTCGTGAAGATCACGCGCCCGCTCTACCGCGACATGCCGCTCGTCCACTACAACCACAATTTCTTCCACGCCAACCCCGACAATCTCTTCCACTGGGCGCGCATCCGCGACGAGGTCGCGCAGGACGTCGAGGTTGCGCGTCAGGCCCAGCGCGCGCAGTGAGGCCGGACCTTCGCGGCGTCACTCCTCGTCGAGCTTCCGCCGGCGGTCCACCTTCTCGACCTTGAACTCGTCCTTGGGCAGGATGTTGTCGGTGACCATGACGGCGACGGGGAGCCTGGTCTTCACCCAGAGCTCGGCCTCCTTGAAATATTTCGCGCTGGCGCTCTCGAGGGCCTCGCCCACGGACTTCACGGGCAGGAGCCGGCCTTTCTTCGAGGCGTTGAAGTCGTAGGCGCCCTTGAAGATGCGCTCGACGGTGGAGTGGGGGCTGGCGTTTTCGGGAATCTGCACGACCCAGCCGACGAGGTCCTGCCTGGGCAGCTTGCTGGCGGGGTCGGAGAGAAGGACGACAAACTGCTTCTTGGGTGCGGGCGGCTTGATGTCCTCATCCGCGGCCGGCGCCGTGATTTCGTTCATCTCCTCGACGATCTCGCGGAGGACGGAGGGGTCGAGCTTGTGCTTCTTGAGGATCTCGGCGACCTGACTGACTTCGATTTTGGCCATGAGGGAAAAGGGGAGGAGGGAGAGGAGAACCACGAAAATCCCGAAAGGACACGAAAAAACATCCGGCCGCTCCGGGTGAGATTTGTTGCCCGGTTTTTGAGACGGTTGGCGAGATCCCGAGGGAGTCACCCGAGTGACAGCCGCCCGTCCAGAATTCGCCTTGCCGAAACCGCCGGGTTGGCCTCCTTAGGCCGCACCCCATCACGGCCCATCCCATGCCGCTCATCACCCCTGAACAGGTCAAATCCGAGTATGATGTCATTGTCGTCGGCTCCGGCGCCGCCGGCGGCCAGACGGCCTACACGCTGACGATGGAGGGCGCGAAGGTCCTCATGCTCGAGGCGGGCCGCGATTACGATCCGGTGCGGGAGACGCCGATGTTCCAGACCAACGGGCAGGCCCCGCTGCGCGGCGTGAGCACACCGGACAAGCCCTTCGGATTCCACGATGCCACGGTGGACGGCGGCTGGCAGATCCCCGACGAACCCTACACGCAGGTGTCGGACGACCCGGCGCGCCAATTCGAATGGTGGCGCGCCCGCATGATGGGCGGACGCACCAACCACTGGGCCCGGCACTCATTGCGCAACGGCCCTTATGACTTCAAGCCGCGCAGCCGCGACGGCCTCGGGTTCGACTGGCCGTTCACCTACGACGAGATCGCGCCATGGTATGACCGGGTCGAGATGCTCATCGGCGTCTATGGCGAGAACGAGGGGCTGGAAAACACGCCCGACTCCTCGCCCGGCGTGTTGCAGCCCGCGCCGGCCCCGCGCGCCAACGAGCTGTTCGCGAAGAAGCACATGGCCCCGCTGGGCTTCCCGGTCATCCCGATCCACCGGGCGGTGCTGACGCAGCGGCAGGACGCCGACGTGCTCCCGAGGAAGCTCCATCCCGGCAACGCCAGGGCCCAGCGCATCCTCGCCGAGGCGATGCGCCAGCGCGCCGCCTGCTTCTGGGCCACGCCTTGCGGCCGCGGCTGCGCCATCCGGGCGACCTACCAGTCCACCACGGTCCACCTGCCGCCGGCGCTGGCGACGGGCAATCTCGACATCGTGGCCAACGCCATGGTGCGCGAGGTCACGCTCAACGCGAGGGGATTGGCGGACGGCGTGCTCTACATCGACAAAACCACGGGCCGGGAGAACCGCGCGAAGGCGCGGGTCGTCGTGCTCGGCGCCAGCTCGTGCGAGTCGGTGCGCGTGATGTTGAATTCCAAATCGGCCCGCCATCCGCAGGGTCTTGCCAACAGCAGCGGGCTGCTCGGCAAATACATCATGGACACCGTCGGCGCGAGCATGAGCGGGCAGATCCCGGCGATGGAAAACCTCCCGCCGCACAACGAGGACGGCGCGGGCGGCGCGCACAGTTACGCCCCGTGGGCCTTCTACAAGGACCAACTGGCGGGCAAACTCGGCTTTGCGCGCGGCTACCACATCGAGTTCGGGGGTGGCCGCAGCATGCCGGGCATGGGCACGGGCGCGGGCCTCGAGCGCTACACCCGCGGCAGCTACGGCCTGAAGTTCAAGGAGGACGCCCGCCGCTACTACGGCTCGTTCATGTATTTCTCGGGCCGCGGCGAGATGATCCCCAACGAGGGCTCCTACTGCGAGCTCGATCCCGTGGTGAAGGACCGGTGGGGCATCCCCGTGCTGCGCTTCTCGTGGCAGTGGTCCGAGCACGAACTCAAGCAGGCCGAGCACATGGAGGCGACCTTCCGGGCCATCATCGAGTCGATGGGCGGCAAGGTTGTCGGCCGCAGCGCCGCCCGCCGGCGCATCAACGAGCACTCGCCCATCGAAAAGGGCGGCCGGGTCATCCACGAGGTCGGCGGCGCCATCATGGGCGCCGATCCGAGGAAGTCCGTGACCAACCAGTGGTGCCAGACCTGGGACGTGCCCAATCTCTACATCACCGACGGGGCGTGTCATTGCTCGAGTCCCGACAAGAATCCCACCATCACCATCATGGCCCTCGCCTGGCGCGCCGCCGAGCACATGCTCGCCGAGATGAAAAAAGGGAGCTTCTGACCATGAGCACGAGCGACCTGCCCCGCCTCGACCGCCGCACCGCCCTCAAGTGGATGCTCACCGCCGCGGCCGCCCTTGCCGTGACCGATCGCGCCGCGGCCGGCGCGCGCGACCAGGCCTCCGCCACCGCCACCAAGGGCTACGGCCTCGATCCGGTCCTCAACCGGGAATACGCCCCCGGCGCCTTCTGGCCGCTCACGATGACCGGCCACCAGCGGCGCACCGCCGCCGCCCTGTGCGGGCTCATCATTCCCGCCGAGGGTTCGATCCCAAGCGCCGCCGACCTCCAGGTCCACGACTTCATCGATGAATGGATCAGTTCGCCCTATGCCGACCAGCAGGGCGACCGCGAGACCGTGCTGTCCGGTCTCGCCTGGATCGACCGCGAGGCCCGCGCCCGTTTCGGGGCGGATTTCGCCGATCTCAGCCACGCGCAGATGTGCGCCATCGCCGACGACCTCTGTCATGCGCCGGACGCCAGGCCCGAGCACGCCGAGGGCGCGAAGTTCTTCGCCAGGTTCCGTGATCTCACGGCCGGCGGCTTTTTCACCACGCCGGAAGGCATGAAGGACGTGGGCTACGTCGGCAACATGCCGCTCGCCGAATTCAAGGGCCCGCCCCCGGAGGTTTTGGAAAAGCTGGGGCTGGCTTGAACTTAAACCCCGGGAGCACAGAGGACACTGAGACCCTTGCTTTAGTCCCTTGGAGAACTCTGCGGCCTCTGGGTTAAATGGATTTTCATGAATAGACGCACCGCCCTCAAGACTCTCGCCACCGGGGCCGCGCTGCCGCTGCTCGGAGCCCGGGCGCACGCCTCGGTCGCTCCGCGTGCCGAAACCCGCACTCCGCCATCGTTCGCCCTCGGCGTCGCCACCGTCAGCCTCAAGAGCCTGCCGCTGGCAAACATGCTGGAAGCCGTGAAACGCGTCGGGCTCGAGGCGATCTCCCTGCACCGGGCCCACTCGCCGTGGGAGAACCAGCCCGGCCAGTGGGCCGCCGCCGCCGCGACCATCCGCGCCGCGGGCGTCCGGCCGCTCTGCTGCGGCGTGCTCTATCTGAAGGACGACGAACCGGCCATGCGCCGGATGATGGACTACGTGAAGGCGCACGGCCTGGATTTCTTCAGCTGCAGTCCCGAGCCGGCGGCGCTGCCGCTGCTGGAAAAACTGGTGCGCGAATACGACCTGCGCTGCGCCATCCACAACCACGGCCCCGAGGACAAGTCCTGGCCTTCGGTCGGGGGAGTCCTGCAGGCGCTCAAGGGGGTGGACGAACGCGTCGGCCTCTGCCTCGATGTCGGGCATTGTTACCGCAGCGGTGAGGATCCGGGCGAAATGATCCGGCGGCACCACACCCGGATTTACGATGTGCATCTGAAGGACACCGTCGCCGCCGTGGGTGACCGGCAGGACACGCCGGTGGAGATGGGGCGGGGGAGGCTCGACCTGCATGCCATCCTGCGGACGCTCGTGGAGGTGAAATACTCCCACGCAGCCTGGCTCGAATACGAGAAGGACCCCAACGACCCCGTCGCCGGACTCGCCGAGTCCGCCGGCTATATCCGCGGCCTGCTGCGCGGGCTGGCTTGAGGTGGAGCCCGCGCTCTGCGCGGGCTGGCCTGTGTTGGCCGGCCAGTCCCCAAGTCCTATGCCCTTTGGCCGGTTGCCAATGCGCGGCAATCCCTCACAAAAAAGGAGTGTTCAAATCGCCGCATAACTGTTTTCACTGACGCGGCCCTTTTCGTCCCCAACCCCCACCCATACCCCATGAATCCCAATCGTTTGTTCCGGGCGAGCTGCATCGCCCTGATTGTCACCGCCATGAGCTTCGCGCTCCGCGGCGCCGCCGCCGGCGCCTGGGCCTCCGAGTTCCACCTGAGCAACGAGCAGGTCGGCTGGATCAATTCCACGGCCTTCTGGGGCTTCACGCTCGCCATGGTGTTCGGCGGCCCGTTGTGCGACGCGCTCGGCCTCGGGCGGATTGTGGGGCTGGCGTTCATCGGCCATACGGCCGGCATCCTGCTGACGATCTTCGCCTGGGATTTCTGGAGCCTTTACACCGGCACGCTGCTCTTCGGCATCGCCAACGGCTCGGTCGAGGCGGCCTGCAACCCGCTCATCGCGACCCTCTATCCGAACGACAAGACGACCAAGCTGAACCATTTCCACGTATGGTTCCCCGGCGGCATCGTGATCGGCGGTCTCGTTTCCTTTGCGCTGGCCGAGGCCGGACTCGGCTGGAAGGCCCAGTTCGCCTCGATGCTCATTCCGCTGGTGGCTTACGGATTCATGTTCTTCGGCCAGAAGCTCCCGCAGACCGAGCGCGTCCAGCAGGGCGTCTCGACCGGTGCGATGTGGGCCGAGTGCTTCCGCCCCGGCTTCCTGCTCATGGTCGTGTGCATGCTCATGACGGCGGCGACCGAGCTCGGGCCCGGCCAGTGGATTCCCAACATTCTGACCAACGCCGGCGTCTCCGGCATCCTCGTGCTCGTGTGGATCACCGGCCTGATGGCGGTCGGGCGCCAGTTCGCCGGTCCGTTCGTCCACAAGCTCGCGCCCTCCGGCATGCTGCTCCTCAGCGCCGTGCTCAGCGCGCTCGGCCTGTTTGCCATGAGCAAGGCCAGCGGCGGCATGCTCTTCGCCGCCGCCACGGTCTTCGCCCTCGGCGTGTGCTTCTTCTGGCCCACGATGCTCGGTTTCGTAAACGAGCAGTATCCCAAGACTGGCGCACTCGGCCTGGCGGTCATGGGCGGCGCGGGCATGCTCAGCGCCAGCCAGATGGTGCCGCTGATCGGCCGGTTCTACGACCAGGGCATCGCCGCCCGCCTGCCGGCCGGCGCCGATCCCGCGACCGCCTCGGCCGCCATCCAGGCCGCCGCCGGCCTCGAGACCCTCGGCAAGGTGGCCGTGCTGCCCAGCATCCTCGCCGTCGTCTTCCTCGTGCTGGTCATCATGCACAAGAAGGCGCCGCAGGCCCACGCCTGAGCCCGGCGCAACGCCGGAAGTTCCAAGTGACAAGTGGCAAGGAGCAAGACCACCATGAGGTCTCCTGATCCTTGCCAACTGCGGATTGCCGGCTTCTTCCCCTGTCTCTAGATGTTAGTCGCTTAAAACTTCTCCCCGCCATGCCCCGTGCCATCACGCTCTTCACCGGCCAATGGGCCGACCTGCCACTCGCCAAACTGGCCCCGCTCGCCAAGCGCCTCGGCTACGACGGCGTCGAACTCGCCTGCTGGGGCGACCACTTCGAGGTGGATGCCGCCGCGTCGTCCGACAAATACCTCAAGGAAAAATGGGAGGTCCTGCTCGACAACAACCTCACCTGCTTCGCCGTCTCCAGCCACCTCGTCGGCCAGGCCGTCTGCGACCTGATCGACGAGCGCCACCAGGCCATCCTCCCGCCCGACGTGTGGGGCGACGGCGACCCCGAGGGCGTGCGCAAGCGGGCCGCGAAGAAGATGATGCTCACCGCCAAGGCCGCGCGCCGCTTCTTCGACGCCAAGCCCGGCGGCAAGAAGGGCGCCCCGGTCGTGGTCAACGGCTTCACCGGCTCCTCCATCTGGCACTCGATCTACGCCTTCCCGCCGACCTCGCAGGCCTATTGGGACAAGGGGTTCGCCGACTTCGCCAGGCGTTTCGGTCCGATCCTCGACGAGTTCGAGAAGCAGAACGCCAACTTCGCTCTCGAGGTCCACCCGACCGAGATCGCCTTCGACATCGCCAGCGCCGAGCGTGCCGTCGCTGCGGTGAAGGGGCACAGGCGCTTCGGCTTCAACTACGACCCCTCGCACCTCGGCTACCAGGGCGTGGACTACGTGAAGTTCATCCGCACCTTCGGGAAACGCATCTTCCATGCCCACATGAAGGACGTGTGGTGGGGCCACGGCGACGGCTCGGTCGGCGTCTTCGGCGGCCACACCGGCTTCGGCGACGCCCGCCGCTACTGGGATTTTCGCTCGGTCGGCCGCGGCGACATCAACTTCGAGGAGATCATCGTCGCCCTCAACGACATCAACTACCAGGGGCCGCTCTCCGTGGAGTGGGAGGACATCCGCATGGACCGCGAGCACGGCGCCGCCGAGTCCTGCGCCTTCCTGCGCAAGCTCGACTTCGCCCGCAGCGCGATCGCCTTCGACGCCGCCTTCGACAAGGATAACCAGTAAGGCGGGGCACCGCGGAATGCCCGGAATCCGAGCCGTCGGCCGAGTCCTTGCCTGATTTCCATTCCGTGGGTTCTGTGGTTATGCTGCCTTAATCTTTCCTCCATCAACTCTCAGCTCTCATCATGGCTACCAATCGCAAGCTCCGTTACGGCATGATCGGCGGCGGCCGGGGCGCCTTCATCGGCGCCGTCCACCGCATCGCCGCCATCATGGACGGCCAGGCCGTGCTCACGGCCGGCGCCTTCTCCAGCGACCCCGAGCGCTCCAAGGCCTCGGGCGAGGACTTCTTCCTCGATCCCGCCCGCGTCTATGGCAGCTATCAGGAAATGGCCAGGGCCGAGGCGCAGATGCCCGCCGACCGGCGCCTCGACTTCATCGTCATCGTCACGCCCAACCACCAGCACTTTCCTCCGGCGAAGCTGTTCCTGGAGGCCGGTTTCAACGTTGTGTGCGACAAGCCCGTGACCTTCAACCTCGCCGAGGCGAAAAAACTCGCGGCCATCGTCAAGCAGACGAAGAAGGTCTTCGTCCTCACCCACAACTACACCGGCAACGCCATGGTGAAGCAGGCCCGCGAGCTCGTGCGCTCGGGGTGCCTCGGCGAGATCCGCAAGGTCGTGGCCGAGTATCCGCAGGGCTGGCTTTCGACCCACCTCGAAGCCAGCGGCCAGAAGCAGGCCGCATGGCGCACCGATCCCAAGCGCTCCGGCGCCGCCGGCTGCATCGGCGACATCGGCACGCACGCCGAGAACCTCGCCCGTTACATCACCGGTCTGCACATTGATTCGCTCTGCGCCGACCTTTCCACCTTCGTCAGGGGCCGCGCGCTGGATGACGACGGCAACATCCTCGTCCGCTTCAAGGGTGGCGCCAAGGGCATCATTCACGCCTCGCAGATCAGCGTGGGCGAGGAGAACGCGCTCAACATCCGGGTCTATGGCACCAAGGCCGGGCTCGAGTGGCACCAGGAGCATCCCAATCAGCTCATCGTCAAGTATCCCGACAGGCCCACCGAGGTCTGGGGCCGCGGCAACGGCTACGTCGGCAAGGCCGCCGCCGGGGTCACCCGCGTCCCCGCCGGCCACCCCGAGGGTTACCTCGAGGCCTTCGGCAACATCTACCGCGAGGCCTTCCGCGCCATCCGCGCCGAGGTCGCCGGCCAACCGTTGCCCAAGGACCTCGATTTTCCCACGATCGACGACGGCGTCGAGGGCATGGCCTTCATCGAGACGGTCGTGAAGTCTTCCAAGGCCGGCGCCAGGTGGATGAAGTTTCCGAAAACGTAAGCTCTGCCCTGAGCCTGCCGAGAACCCGCACTTCCAGTCAGACGGGGATGCCCCCGCAGGCCGCTGGCAGCAGTTTTGTTTTGCGCCGCGTGGCTTGCACGGATCCCCGGTGGATCGGCTGCGAGCGCAGGCGACACGGCCGGTGAGCCTTCCCCGCGCGGGCGCTCCTGTTCGCATCATCAACCGGGGCGGAGCGTCCCAACCCTTGGGTCCCAATCGCTGTTTTAACGCCGGTCATGTGCATCAATCCGGCGCTTAGTAGCGATGCTACTCACAATGAGCGTTTACTGAACGGGGTGCGGCGCGGAGGATGGCCGCACGCTGGACGCCACGCTTCAGCGCTCACCCCACCCCGGCAGAGCAGCGATGCCTCAACCCGTCGGTCGTTCCCCCCCATGAAAAAAACAGCCTGTATCGTCGTCCTGTTGACCGCATTCCTGTCGCTTGCCGCGCAGGACGCCAAGCCGCCCGAAGCCAAGACACCCAAGGAGAATGTAATCTCGTCCTACCGGATCTTCGCCAAGGCCGGGCAGAACGAAGCCCTCAAGGCCGCCCTCGGCGCGCACGCGAAGAAGTATCATACCGGCGCTTTCCGCTGGCGCGTTTACAGCGTGTTGTCCGGTCCCGACTCGGGTGCCTACCAGATCGTCGAGGGCCCGTTTTCCTGGACGGCGTTCGATGACCGCGGCGATCTCGCGCCCGATCATAACAAGCACTACGAGACGAGCATCGCCCCGCTTGTCGAGAAGACCACCGCCGACGCCTTTCTGAGCTACGAGGAGGAACTGAGCACCGTTGCGCTCACGGCCTTTTCCACCAAGGCGTCGATCACCACGGTCTATCCGAAGCCTGGCCGCGGGCCGGCGATACGCGAGACCCTCAAGACCTGGAAGAAAGTCTGGGAGAAGCGCGGTTTCCACGTCGCGGTCTATGCGGCGCAGATGTCGGGCGAGCCGCAGTTCAAAATCGTCCGCCGCCTCAAGGCCGGTTGGAAGGACCTCGACGCCGATGTCCTGAGCCAGTCGCAAGCCTTCACGGAACTCGGTCTTTCCCACACCGAGCTCCTGGAGGACATGGCGAAGAACACCGACCGGAGCCACTCGGAGATGATCGAGATGAAGCCGGATCTCGGGTCGAGTTGAAAGCACCCCCGCGGTGCCGGACCGCCGGCTCCACGTCTGCTGCCGGGCGCCTCCGGGCGCCTTTTTTTTCCGAACAATTGAATAAACCCCGGGTCACATCCGTCTCACCGGCACATTCCCATGAAAAAGCTCACCCTGATCCTGGTTCTCGCGGCCGGTGCGCTGGCCGCCCGGGCGGAGGACACCACCACGGTCGCCAAGACGCCCGCGATCGACCACATGGTCTATCTCAGCTTCCTCCCCGAGCCCGAAGACCTGATGGCCGACGCCAAGGCCGGCGGTCTGACCATCCTGCGCCTCGACAAGACCGCCGACCGTCTCGTGGTCACCTACAAGTATCCGGACGGCCACACCGCCACGCTCGGCTATGCGCTCCTGGGCTCCGCCCGCAACACGGACCGCGTCAAAGAGCGGCCGGTCGAGGTGGTGGAACGCACGACCACGGTGATCGAGCGCGAGCCCGAGGTCGTCTATGTCGAGCGGCCCTATTACCCCAGCACGCGCGTCGTTTATCGTGATCGCTGGGACGATTTCTGGCCCCCGCTGGTGCTCGGATTGGGCATCGGTTACATTTCCGGCCATCATGGCCACCACCACCACTACTATCGTGGCCACGGTCACCACCGGTGGCGGCACTGAGCGGTTTCGCTCCGGATAAAGGGCGCCTCGCTCGGAGCCAGCCCCGGCCCATGTCTTGACGCGCCCAGCGCGCCGGGCAACGTGGGGCCATGGCGCAAGATCCGGACGAGCTTTTCGATGTGGTGGACGTGCGGGACCGCGTAATCGGGCAGTTGCCGCGGGGTGAGGTGCACCGGCGGAGGCTGCGTCACCGCGCCGTCCACCTGCTGGTGGCGAACCGGGCGGGGAAGGTTTTTCTGCACAAACGCTCGACGCGGAAGGATCTTTTCCCCGGCGTGTGGGATTCGTCGGCCGCCGGGCATGTCGGGGCGGGCGAGGACTACGACGGCACCGCGGTGCGCGAGCTGGAAGAGGAGCTCGGTTGCCGGCCGGAGAAGCCGCCGCAGCGGCTTTTCAAGATCGAGGCCCGCGAGGAAACCGGACAGGAGTTCGTTTGGGTTTATCGTGTCGAGGCCGAGGGACCTTTCACCCTGCACCCGGAGGAGATCGAACGCGGCGACTGGTTCACGCCGGCGGAGATTGACCGGTGGCTGGCGGAGCGGCCGCAGGAGATTGCACCGGCACTGCTCTACCTTTGGCCGCTGGCCAGGGGCAAATTGTAGGGGCGAGCCACGGGCAAACTTCTCACTGCGGCCGCCGGGCCTTGAGCGCGTTGAATTCCTTCGTGCTCATCAGCCGGCGGGGCAACCGGCGCTCGGCTTCGCTGAGCAGACGGTCCCACTGCTCGTCGGTGGGCTCGAAGTCCTCCCAGGAGGTGTGGTGACCGTGCTTGCGGCTGAACACAACGTTGCCGCCGTGGAAACGCACGTTGATCTGCCACTTTTTGCCGTCCTCATCCTTGTCCCACCAGCCGAATTCCATGCCCATGCGGGGGAGGGGAAGGCGGGAAGCCACAAGTGGCAAGTGGCAAGTATCAGTCCTGCGACAGCTCCCCGGCGCGGCGGGTCGCGGCGAGGATGGTCTCTTTGAGCGTGTCGCGGAACCGGCGCTGGGCGAGCACCTGCAGGCCGGCGGAGGTCGTGCCGTTGGGCGAGGTGACCTTGTCGCGGAGGGTTTCGGGCGATTCGCCGGTGCGGGCGAGCAAGCGGGCGGCGCCGAGCGTCGTCTCGAGCGCCATCGTGGCGGCGGTGTCGGCCGGCAGGCCGGCGGCGACGCCGGCATCGCGCAGGCCGGCGACGAACTCAAAGAGGAAGGCGGGGCCGCTGCCGCCGACGGCGGTGAGGGCGTCGAAATATTGCTCCTCGAGCGGGAGGTGGCGGCCGAGGGCGTCGAGGATGCGGTCAACCAGGGTGCGGTCGGCGAGGGTCAGGGGGGTGCGCGTGCAGTAGGGCGTGATGCCGGCGCCGATGGCGGCGGGCGTGTTGGGCATCGTGCGCACGAGGTTGCGGGCCAGCGGGAAGGCGCGGGCGAGGGTGGCGAGCTGCTTGCCCGCGAGCACGGAGATGACCAGCTTGCCGCGGGTGAGCTCGGCCAGGCGCGGGTCGGCGGCGGCCAGCGACTGCGGTTTGAAGGCGACGATCACCGTGTCGGCGCCGTCCAGCAGGCGCGCGAGATCGGGCTCGTGGACGATGCCGGTGGCGGCGGCGAGCCGGGCGGCCGTTTCACCGCCCCTGCTGGTGCAGGCGATGTCGGCGGGCGCGCAGACTTGCCTGGCCAGCAGGCCGCGGACAATGGCGGAGGCGAGGTTGCCGGCGCCGAGGAAGGCGATTCGTGGGGTGGGCATCGGAAAGCCGGTGCCGCGCACCGGTCATTTGTTCCGCCGCTCGAGCGGATGACGGATGGTGCAGACGGCGCCGCCGCCGGGCCGGTCGGCGAGGGTGACCTCGCCGCCGAGGTTGCGCATCGAGTGGCGGGCGATGGTCAGGCCCATGCCGACGCCGACGGTGTGCTTGGTGCTGGTGAAGGGCTCGAAGGCGTGCTCGCGGATCTCGGGGTCAATGCCGCGGCCGCGGTCCTCGATGTGGATGAGGGCGAAGCGGCCTTCCTCGGGCTTCTCGATGATCTCGGTGCGGATGTGGATGGGGCGCTGGTCATCGGGGGCGTCGCCGTAGCTTTCCCAGGCGTTGATGAGGGCCCTGGAGAGGATTTCCTCGAACACCTCCACGTTGGTATCGATCAGGATCTCGCCGGCGCCGTTTTCGATGGTGACGGGCTGGTCGATCTTGTGCTCGATCTGGTAGCGGCGGATGCCGCTCTCGATCATCCGGGGGAGGCTGGCACGGATGAGGGGCGGGCGGTTTTTCACCACGAGGCCGGTGAGCTGCTTGATGATGACGACGATGCGGTTGACGGCATCCTCGAGGTGCTGGGCGTTTTTCCGAACGAGGTCGGGCTTGTCGTGGTAGGCCTTGATGAGGTCCACGTAGCCGATGACGACGCCGAGCAGGTTGTTGAGGTTGTGCGCGATGCCCTGGGTGACGGCGCCGATGGTGGCCGCGCGGCGGGAATCCCCGAGGCGGCGCTGCAGATCCACCAGCTCGCGGTTGATCTGGACGAACCGGAGCTGCGTCTGCACGCGGGCGAGCGTCTCGTCGAGGTCGATGGGCTTGGTGATGTAATCCACCGCGCCGGCGCCGAGGCCCTCGATCTTGCCCTCCTTGGAGGTGCGGGCGGTGATGAAAATGATGGGGATGCTTTTGGTCTCGTCGTCGGCCTGCAGGCGGGAGCAGACCTCGATGCCGTCCATCTCGGGCATCATGACGTCGAGCAGGATGAGGTCGGGTTTGTCGGCAGCGACGAGGTTGAGCGCCTCCTGGCCGGAGTAGGCGGCGGCCACGTTCATGCCCTCGCGCTCCAGCTTTCGCTTCAGCAGCTGGACGTTGATGGGCTGGTCATCGACGACCAGGATCTTGGGTGTGGCCATGAGTTGAGGCCAACTGTTGAAAGGGGTTTGCCCTCCACTGGCAAGAACCAGTTATGTCAGCCGCTCCCGCGGGCGAACCAGCGGCGTGGACGGCGCCTGTCAGGCCTTCGCCCGCGACTTCTGCCATTCCCGGAAAAATTCCACGACGATCGGCACAACCGAGATGATGATGATGGCGAGAATCACCAGCTTGAAGTTCTGCTGCACGAAGGGCTGGTTGCCGAAGAAGAAGCCCGCGTAGGTGAAGAAGTAGATCCAGGCGAAGCCCCCGAGGAGGTTGTAGGCGATGAAGCGCGAGTAGGTCATGGCGCCGACGCCGGCCACGAAGGGCACGAAGGTGCGCACGATGGGCACGAAGCGGGCGAGGATGACCGCGCGGCCGCCGTATTTCTCGAAGAACGCGTGGGCGCGTTCGAGGTGTTTTTGGCGAAGCCAGACCGAGTCCTCGCGCTTGAAGACGGCGGGGCCGATCCGGTGTCCGACCCAGTAGTTGAGCGTGTCGCCCAGGAAGGCGGCGATGAAGAGCAGGAACGCCAGCGAGTGGACATTGAGCCCGGTCTCGGGCTTGGCGCAGAAGGCGCCGGCGGCGAAAAGCAGCGAGTCGCCCGGCAGCAGCGGCATGACCACCAGCCCGGTCTCGGCGAAGATGATCAGGAAGAGGATGCCGTAGGTCCACAGGCCATACTGCGCGATGATCTCCGCGAGGTGGCGGTCGATGTGGAGGATGAAATCGAAGAGCTTTTTCGCGAGGTCGAGCATGGCGGGCAACAAAAAGGGCAGGTCGGCTTGCGATCCTGCCCGGGTGGACTGCGGTCGGCTGGCTTAAACGTCGGCCTTGGTTTTGCGCAGGCCTTGGACGCGGTCGCCTTCCTTCCACTGGCCGCGCTTCTTGAGGAGGGCCACGCGCTCAAAGCGCTTGAGGACGTTGCGTTTGGCGACGAGACCGCCGCCGGAGGCCTTGAGGCTGGGATGCTGGGACATGGGAAAGGGGCTGGTTAAGGTGATTTTGACTGGATGAAGGGGCGGGGTGTAGAGTTCGCCATCGCCCATGACAAGTATTTTTCACCCACGCTCTCGGCGCTGATTTCGATCCATTGCGGCACGGCGTAAGGGTGATGGTTGTGCACCCAGGCGTTGAGCGACGAGGCGTTGGCCGGCAGGTATTTGAACCACACCCGGAACTCCTCCGCCTGCTCCAGCCGGCCTTCCCAGTGGTAGTGCGAAGTAATGGGGCCGTCCACGTGCGCGCAGACCGCGAGGCGGGCCTCGACCGCCCCGCGGGCCAGCCGGTCGGCCTCAGGGCGGTTGGCGGTGGTTGTCCAAGCCACGAACATGCAGGCAGTTTCGCCGGCCAGGGGATTTCCGCAAAGCCAAAATCCGGTTCAAATTAGCCCTTGACGCTCCGGGGGGCGAACCTAGGGGTATCCCTTCCACTTTTGCCGCCCATGAGAGACGAATACATCCGCGAAGCCCAGAAGATCATCCAGGACCCGAACATCCTCATCAATGTCGTTTCCCGCCGTGTGAAGCAACTGCGTCGCGGCAGCCGTCCGCTCGTCGAGTCGCTCGAAAAACTGAGCCCCGAGGACATCGCCTTGCGCGAGATCGCCGAGGGCAAGATCAGCTACGAGCTGCACACGGCCTGAGCCGGCCCCCGTCCGGCCCATTTCCACAGTTTCCCGCGAAGCGAGGCCCCGGCCTCGCTTCTTCTTTGTTTGCCGCCCCGCGCCGCCCGGCGCATGACTTTCCCCGACCATGGCCGCCAAGCCGCCAGACGCCGCCCGCTACACCGAGCTTCGGAACCCGAAGGCTCTGCGGGACTACTTCATCCACGACAAGTTCGAGGCGGGGATCAAGCTGGCCGGCACCGAGGTGAAGTCCATTCGCGCGGGCAAGGCCCAGCTGGCCGACGCCTTCGCCCGCGTCGAGAGGGGTGAGGTGTGGCTGCACGGCGCCTACATCGAGGAATATTCGCATGGCGGGCTCTCCCAGCACGCCCCGCGCCGCCCCCGCAAGCTGCTCCTCCGCGCGAACGAGATCCGCAAGCTCGCCTCGGAGGTCGAGACCGCCGGCCGCCAGCTCGTGGCCCTGCGCCTGTATTTCAAGGGGGCGCTGGTGAAAGTTGAGATTGCCACCGCCACCGGCAAAAAGCAGTTCGACAAGCGCGCCGACGTCAAAAAGCGCGAACAAAACCTCGAAGCCCGCCGCGCCCTCCACACCCGCCGATGAAGCCAACCCCCTCCCGCTCCCGCCGCCTCCCGACCGAGGTCACCGTCCGCGTGCCCGGCAGCACCTCCAACTGCGGCGCCGGCTTCGACTCGCTCGGCATGGCGCTGAGCATCTACAACGAAATCACGCTGACCTACGGCGACTGGAGCGGCGCGCGTCCGGCGGGGGCGAGCGACACGCATGGCCTCGACATGGCCGACGAGGCCGCCGGCCTGTTCTTCGTGCGCGCCGGCGTGGACGAGATCGGCTACACCCTCGCCATCCGGGGCGACGTGCCGATGTCGCGCGGGCTCGGCTCCAGCGTGACCCTGCGCGCAGGCGTCGTGGCGGCGCTCAACGAGCTCACCGGGGCGAAGCTTTCCAAGGACGACCTCTGCTCGCTGGTGACCCAGCTCGAGGGCCATCCCGACAACGCCACGCCCGCCGTGATCGGGGGTTTCTGCGTGGCGCGCTGCGACCCGGGCACCGGCGAACTGCTCGGCGTGCTGCGCAAGCCCATCGGCCGCGAACTCTGTTTTGTCGTGGCCTCGCCCGACCAGGAACTGGAGACCAAGAAGGCCCGCGGCATCCTCCCGAAGGAGCTGCCGTATTTCGACGCCGTGAAGAGCGTGAACAGCGCGACCTACGTCGTCGCGGCGTTCCTGTCGGGGGAATACGACCGGCTGCGCCATGCCGTGAAGGATTTCCTGCACGAGCCCTACCGCCTGCCGCTGATCCCGGGTGCCAAGCCCGCGATCGAGGCCGGGGTCGCCGCCGGCGCGCTCACCGGCTGGCTGAGCGGCAGCGGTTCGAGCGTGCTCTGCGTGGCGCGCCCGAAGGACGCCGCCAAGGTCGGCCGCGCGATGGCCGGCGCGTTCGCCGCGCACAAGCTCTCCGCGACCGTGCACCAGCTCCACGCCGACAACGACGGCCTGGAGATCGTCAGGTCGTCTTGAACGGATTGGTCGAGGAAATGACCTTGGGCGGGTTCGCGTCGGGCCAGTATTTCACGACCTCGTCGGCCAGCGCCGTCCATTTGAACGGCTTGCGGACGACGCATTTCAGCGAGGGAACGGCGGCGAGCTCGCGCGGCGTGAACGACATGTTGTAGGCCGTGATCATGACCGCCGGGATGTCCGGGGTGATCTGCTGCACGGCGGCGACGAACTGCAGGCCGTTCATGTCGGGCATCTGGTAGTCGGTGATGATGATGCCGACGTTCAGCCTGGGCAGCGCGCGGAGCGCGTCGGCGGGCTTGGTGAAGCCGTGGACCGGGCAGGCGAGGTGCTCGCTCAGGAGCTGCTGCAAAAGATCGATGTAGGAAAACTCGTCGTCCACGAGCACGACGATCTTCTCTCCGTTTTTGGAAGCGGGATGTGACATGCGGTTTGCCGTGGCCCGGGCAGCGGCAGTCTTTTGAGGGGAAAACGGCTTGCCGTCCAGCGATTTAACTCATGCTTGGCCCCATGCTTCACGTGGTGCTGTTCCAGCCGCAGATCCCGCAAAACACCGGCAACATCGGCCGGATGTGCGCGGTGACGCGTTCCCGGCTGCACCTGATCCATCCGCTGGGCTTCGAGGTGACCGACAGGAAGCTCAAGCGGGCGGGCATGGATTACTGGTATGCGCTCGACGTGCATCACCACAGGGACTGGGCGGCGTTCAAGGCCAGTCCGGCGGCGCCCAAGCGCCTCTGGTTGTTCACCACCCACGCGCCCCGGGGTTTTTGGGAGGCGCGCTTTGCCGACGGCGACGGACTGGTCTTCGGCAACGAGGAAGCCGGGGCGCCCGGGTGGCTGCATGCCGAGGTGGGGGAGGCCCAGCGGCTGAAGATCCCGCATGTCAACGGCGAGCTGCGCTCGCTCAACCTTTCGACGGCCGCCGGCATCGCGACCTACGAGGCGCTGCGGCAGGTGGGGATGCCGGGGTGAGGGAGGGGGAGCCCGACCTCCGGCGGGGTTTGCCCTGCGCGGGGCGCGGGTTCCAGCCGGGAGTTCACTTCGCCGCCTTCAGAGCCGCGGCGACGTTGGCCGGCACGAATTTCGACACGTCGCCGCCGAGCTTGGCGATCTGCTTCACGAGGGTGGAGCTGGTGTAGCTGTAGGCCTCGTTGGGCATGACGAAGATGGCCTCCACGTTCGGTTCGAGGTGGCGGTTCATCAGCGCCATGTTGAACTCGAACTCGAAGTCGGAGAACGCGCGCAGACCGCGGATGATGGCGTTGGCCTTCTGCTGGCGGGCGAAGTCCACCAGCAGGCCGTCGAAGCTCACGACCTCGACGTGCCGGAGATGCCCGACGTTGGCCCGGATCAGCTGCACGCGCTCCTCGGCGCTGAACAGCGGCGTCTTGGTCGAACTCAACGCCACCGCGACCGTCACGCGGCTGAACAGGCGCGCGGCCCGCTCCAGCACGTCGAGGTGGCCGTTCGTGATCGGGTCGAAGGTTCCGGGGTAGATGCAGTGCTTCATGCGGCCGGGATGACAGGATTGCCGCGGCGCGGCCGATGGCGAGGAAGTTTTGCGTCAAATCCCGGTTGCCAAGCCCCGAGGGCCGCGCTCGACTCGCGCCATGCGATTCACCGTGGCCAACTGGATGACCGTCTCGCGCGTGCCCGCGATGTTCGTCATCGTGTGGCTGATGAACCGCGAGTTCGCCTGGGCGGCGACGATCGCCTTCTGGCTGTTCATCGCGGCGGCGCTCACCGACTGGTTCGACGGCATGGTGGCGCGGGCGCGCGGCGAGGTGTCGTCGTTCGGCCGCTTCATGGATGCGATCATCGACAAGGTGATGGTGATCGGCCTGATGATCGCCCTGATCGTGGGCGGATATTTCAACGGCCACGAGGTCGCCGCGATGGTGCTCCTGCTGTTCATCCTCGGCCGCGAGTTCGCGGTGTCGGGCATGCGCATGGCCGCGGCCGTGAAGGGCATCACCATCGAGGCCGACCAGGGCGGGAAGGTGAAGACCTTCGTGCAGCTCAATTCCATCGGCTGGCTGATGGGCGCGCGGATGTTCTCGCGCGACTTCGGCATCGACCGGCTGATCATCGACCTCGTGCACTGGACCGGCATCGGCCTGTTCGTGCTGTCGGCGGTGCTGACGATCACGTCGGGCTGGTCGTATTTCCGGCGTCACGGCTCCGTGGTGCTGGACTGAGTCATGCGCTTGGCGGAGCCCCAATGGCCGCGGTGGCTGCCGGCGAAGCTGGTCGTCGCAGTCGCCACCCTCGGCCCGCTCGGCACGCGGTTGCCGGCGCCCGGGACCTGGGGCTCGCTGGCCGGGGTGCTCTACACCCTGGTCTTCTTCGGCCGCCTCGGCTGGGTGCCGGCGCTGCTCATCACGGTCGTGCTGAGCTACGTGGCGGTCGGCCTGACGGGCGAGGCCGCGCGGCGGCTGGGCAGGAGCGACCCCGGCGAGGTGAACCTGGACGAGTTCATCGTGATGCCGCTCGTGTTTCTCGGCTGGCCGGGCGGACATCTGGCCGGCTGGCCGCCGTGGGCGGTGCTCGGTCTCGGGTTCGGGCTCTTCCGGCTGTTCGACATCCTGAAGCCCTTCGGCATCGCGCGGCTGCAACGCTGGCCGGGCGGGTGGGGCATCGTGGCCGACGACTTTGCCGCGGCGCTGGCCGCCTGCGGCACGCTGCATCTCGCCGGCTGGTTGTGGGCCTGGCGCTAGGGGCGGTTCGCGCCCGCCCCTCGGGCCGGAGGCAACCCGGGCTCGCCCCAGGCAGATGCGTCAGCGTTTTTCGGGCGTGCCGTTGCCGTGCTTGCGCGGGCGGATTTTCTCCACGACCTGCCGGAACGTGATCTCGGCGCGCACACGGTTGTAGAAGCTCACCTCGCTGCCGTCCGGTCCCCATGAGGCCCGCACGCCCAGGCCGAGCAGCCACCCGGTCTTGGAATTGAAGGTGTATTTTCTGGGCACATTCCAGAGCAGGCTGGGCCGCAGGTAGTAGAAGTGCCCGGCGGCTTTCCCGATCCCGGCGGTCGTGGCGTAGGTGGCCGAGAGCGTCCATTTGACCTGTCCCAGATCATAGATGGCGCCGGCGGTGAAGTTCATCGAGTCGTCGAGCGGCTGGTTGCGCACGGGCGTGCCCGCGATCTCGCTGTCCGATACCAGGTCCGCGCCCGCACCGGCAAAGGTCGTGAGCTTCGGGTTTTTCGATGAGCGGTGCTGCACAAGTAAGCCCGGGGCAAAGTGGTTCAGGCCGTCGGTGAGGTCCACCGGCGGCTCGCCGACCGGCACCTCGACGTTGAGGAACAGGCTGGTCTCCATGTCGGGGTCGGGCCAGCCGCGGAGGATGTATTTCGAACCGAACCGCAGCTCGCCGATGCCGTAGCCGCGGTCTTCGTCGCCGAAGCCGTGGGTGAAATAAACCGCCGCCTCCGGGTTGATTTCAAAGTGATCGTTCACCGCCCAGCGGAACCCGGTGTCCATGCGCATGTAGTCGCGGCGCACGAGATCGCCGAAATGCGGGTGCAGGGTCAGTTTGACGGTGCCGGGGGGATCGATGGTGGGCAGTTCGAGATCGAAGAGCCCGCGGACGCGGGTGATTAGCGATCGATTCTCGGGCGCGGTCTGCGGGATTTCTGCCGGCCCGGCGGTCTGGCCGCGGCTGGCTCCGCCAGAGGTGAAGAGGAGGGCGCAAACGAGCGCCAGTCGGCGCAAGGTGGAAGTCACGGCAGGATTTGGAGGCTTTCGAGCGGGAGGCGCACCAGCAGGCCCTGCTGGAGCACGTCCACTGACACGACGATGCCCTGCGGGTTCGCGGGATTGTCCACATAGCCTTCCAGGCCGTGAAGCGGGCCCCCGACCACACGCACATGCGTGCCTTTCTTCATGAGCGGGTGCACGGCGGCCTCGAGGCCGGAGGCACAGATGGTTTTCACATCCTCCAGTTGTCGGAGGAAAACCGGCTCGTTTTCCACCAGCATGGCGCGGACCAGCAGATCCTGCTGGTAGATGCGGGTTTTCTTCGCCGGCTCGATGCGCACGAAGACGTAGCCGGGGAACAGCGGCTTGGTGAAGGTCTTCTTTTGCGTGCCGTAACGGCGCACGCTCCGGATCAGCGGCAGGTAGTGGTCGAACCGCTCGCGTTCCACGAGATCGTCGAATTTCTTTTCGCAACGCGGCCGGGTATGGCAGACAAACCAGCGCGGTTCGGCAAAGTCGGGCAGATACTGACCCATGTTCAGAGCTTCGCCAGACGGCGCAGGGCTTCGAGGTAACCGGGGAAACCCTTGCCGCTGACCATGCCGATGCAGGCGCCGGCCGTGACCGAGTGGCGGCGGAATTTCTCGCGCTTCTTGATGTCGGAGATGTGCACCTCGATGGCGGGGCGGGGGGCGACGCTCTTCAAGGCGTCGTGCAGGGCGATGCTGGTGTGGGAATAGGCGCCGAAGTTGACGATGAATCCCTCGGTGCCGCGGTCGGCCAGCGCGTGGAGGCGGTCGATGAGGGCGCCTTCGTGGTTGGACTGGAAGAAGGTGACGGCGACGCCGAGCCGCCTCGCCTCGGCGCGGATGAGCTTCTCGAGGTCCTTGAGCGTGGCCGTGCCGTAGATCTCCGGCTCGCGCTTGCCGAGCCGGTTGAGGTTGGGGCCGTGGAGGATGGCGATTTTCTTCATGAGGTGGAGACCGCGGAACACACGGAATACACAGAAGTGGCAGCCCGGGAAGTTTTCTTTCCGTGTTTTCTGGGTCTTCCGTGGTTAACTCACAACGGGTTCTCCGTTTCGATGAACTCCCACGGGAGCCGGAACTTCTTCGCCAGTTCGGCGGCGAGGGCTTTCACGCCGTGGACCTCGGTGGCGTAGTGGCCGCAGCAGAGGAGGTTGAGGCGGTGCTCCTGCGCGTAGTTGAACCACTCTTCGCGGAGTTCGCCGGTGATGAGCGTGTCCACGCCGGCGGCGGCGAGGTGGGGCACGGCGCCGTTGCCGGACCCGCTGCAAAAGGCGACGAGTTTGGGCACGGATGCGCCGCATTCGATGGACACGACCCGCGGGTAAAGCTCCTCGAGGCGGGCGACGAGCTGGCTGCGCTTGTATTTGTTGGGCGCGATCCAGCCGATGAGTTCGTTTTCGTGCGGCAGGAACTGCCGGCGGGGTTTCAGCCCGAGCTGGCGGGCGAGGAGCGCGTTGTTGCCGATCTCCTCGTGGGCGTCGAGGGGCAGGTGGCTGGAATACACCGCGCAGTTGCCGCGCACGAGGGCGGCGATGCGTCCATAGACCGGGCCGGTGAGCGGTTGCGGGCCGCTCCAGAACAGGCCATGGTGCACGATGAGGAAATCGACCCCGCGCTCGACCGCGCGTTCGAAGGGCACGAGGCCGGCGTCCACCGCCGCGCCGATGCGGGTCACGCGGCCGTCGTTGGCCACCTGCAGGCCGTTGACCGCCCCGGGGTGGTCCTTGAAGGAGGCGCGGCGGGTGCGCTTGTCGCAATATTCCACGAGATGCTGGAGGGAGGCCATGGGGCAGATTGGGGGAGGGAAAGTCGGCGCGCAAGTCATGGGTGGAGCCCGCGTTCTCCGGGTGGCGATCCGCAGTGCTCCGGAAGAATCCCGTCCGGAGGGCGGGTTCCCCCTTGCCAGCTTGGCAGGCATTCCCACCGTTTGCGGTATGCCGGTCCGCCAGAAGCCAGACCCCATCGCCCTCGTCGCGCAGGCGATCGAGCGTTTTTCGCACCGCCCGAGCTGGGACGAGTATTTCATGGCCACGGCCAAGCTCATCGCCTCGCGCTCCAACTGTGAGCGGCTCAACGTCGGCTGCGTCATCGTCTCCTCCGGCGAGCGGAAGAACCGCCTCATCGCCGCCGGCTACAACGGCTGGCTGCCGGGCACGCCCCACGCCTCGCGCATGCGCGACGGACACGAGCAGGCCACGGTCCACGCCGAGCAGAACGCCATCGCCGACGCCGCCCGCCGCGGCTCGAGCGTGGACGGCTGCACCGCCTACGTGACGCATTACCCGTGCATCAATTGCGCCAAGATCCTGGCCGCCGCCGGCATCGCCGAGGTGAAATACCACGAGGACTACCGCAACGATCCGCTCGTCCGGCCCATCCTGAAGGAGGCCGGCGTGAGGATCATCAAGCTGTGAGCGCCCTCGTGCCGGCCCCGTCATGAAAGAACGCCGCACCGCACGGAAGACCACCCCGAGCCTCGCCGGCCAGTTGTTGCTGGCGCATCCGGTGCTGCGCGATCCGAATTTCCGGCGGACGGTCGTGCTGCTTTCCGGCCACGATGCCGGCGGCGCGATGGGCGTCGTGCTCAACCGCCCGCTGGGCAAGCAGCTCGGCGAACTCAACAGCGAATTTGCCACGAGCCCGCTGGCCGGCGTGCCGCTTTACGCCGGCGGGCCGGTTGCCGGGGAGAATCTGATCGTCGTGACCTGGCAGTGGATTCCCGCCGAGCAGGCCTTTCAACTGACCTTCGGCGTCGAGATCGAGCGGGCCAACGAGCTCATCGGCCGGCCGGGGCTGACCATGCGGGCCTTTCTCGGGTATTCCGGCTGGAGCGGCGGGCAGTTGGAAAACGAACTCCGGCACAACACCTGGATCACCACGCCGGTCGAGGGCGACTGGCTCATCAAGCACGATGGCGTGACCCTGTGGCGCCACCTGATCAGCCACGTCGAGCCCGACCTGAAGGTGCTGGCTGACGCCCCCGATGATCCGACCGTAAACTAGGTCCATCAGCGGGTTATAGGGTGCCTTTGCGATGGCGGTTCCCGACCGCCGATTCCTGAAATCAGGGCGCTTGCAGGGTGCCGCTTCCGGTCCGGCTGAACCAAAATATTTTCCTTTGACACTGCCTCGCGCCGCCCCCTTCTTCTGTCCCTTTATGAAAGTCGTTTCCTCCATCAAATCCGCCAAACTGCGTCACCCGGCCTGCCAGGTCGTCCGTCGCAAGGGCAAGATTTACGTCATCAACAAGGTCGAGCCGCGTTACAAGGCGCGCCAAGGCTGATCAACCTCCCCTTTACCGTGAAGACCGAAGGCCATCCCGTCCTCAACAACGTCTGCTTCCTTGACATCGGAACAGGCAAGAAATTCCTGACCAAGTCCACGATGAAGTCGGCCCGCACCGAGAAGATCGACGGGCAGGACTACTACGTCGTGCTCCGCGACGTGACCATGGATTCGCATCCCGCCTACACCGGCGAGAAGCGCCTCGTGGACACCGCCGGTCGCGTCGAGAAGTTCACCTCGAAGTTCAAGCGCGGCACCAAGGTCAAGTAAGGCGTCCGCCCGGACCTCCTTTCCGGAAGCCCTCCCGTTGCGGGAGGGCTTTTTTTTGTGCGCCACGAAACACACGCAAGACACGAAAAAGTATAGGCACCCCCGGATTTCGTGTATTTCGTGTGTTTCGTGGTGACCCAACCGACCAAGCTCCTTTGTCTCGACTGCGATTCGACCCTCAGCGCCATCGAGGGCGTGGACGAACTCGCCCGGCTGCGCGGACCGGCCGTGCTGGCCCAGGTCGCCGCGATGACGAACGACGCCATGGAGGGCAAAATCCCGCTCGAGTCGGTCTTCGCCCGCCGCCTGGAAATCATCCGGCCCGGTCGCGCCGAGGCCGGGGCGGTCGGGCAGCAGTATGTCCGCGAGATCGAGCCGACCGCGCGGGAAACGGTGGCCGCGCTCAAGGCCGCCGGCTGGACGCCGGTCATCGTGAGCGCCGGTTACACGCAGGCCATCGAGCCGCTGGCGAAACTGCTCGGCATCGCGCGCATCGAGGCCGTGCGCCTGGATTTCGACGCGGCGGGCAACTACGCCGGGTTCGACACGGCGCATCCGGCCACGCGCCAGGGGGGCAAGCCCGAGATCATCCGGACCCTGAAGGCCGAATTCCGGCCCGTGCGGGTCGTGGCCGTGGGCGACGGTGTCAGCGATCTGGAGACGCGTGATGAGGTTGACCTGTTCGTCGGCTTCGGTCGTTATGCGGAGCGCGCCAAGGTCAAGGCCGGGGCGCACGCCTTCATCAAGAGCCTCGCGGACCTCGTTCCGTTGCTGGCGTAAATCCGGGTTGCGGTCCGCCGTGGCCTGAATCCCCAGTCCCACCATGCTGCGTCGAACCGCCCTCTGCCTCCTCTTCCTGCTCGCGCCCGCCCTCTGGGCCGCCGGGGCCGCGCCGTCCGGGGATTTTCCCCGCGCGCTGTCCCGCTACGCCGATCCGGCGGACGTCGGGATCACCGGGGTGCTGAAGGCCCGCGCTGCGGCCGAGCCTTTCAACGTCGTGGCCACGGGGATCTTTCTCCTGGCGGTGCTCCACACCTTCGCGACCGCCAAGATCCGCCACTGGGCCCACGTTGTCGAGCATCACCATCGCGAGAAACTGAAGCTGCGGGCGAAGCCGACCGACCGCGACGACGACGGGCGGCCCGACGAGGTGAGCTTCTGGGGACAGATCCTGCACTTTTTCGGCGAGGTGGAGGCCGTCTTCGGCATCTGGGTCATCGTGCTCGGCGGGGCCATCGTCTGGTTCAAGGGCGTGGAGACGACCGTCGGCTACCTCGCGCACACCGTGAATTTCACGGAGCCGATGTTCGTGGTCGTGATCATGGCGCTGGCCTCCACGCGGCCGGTCATGCGGCTGGCCGAGCAGTGTCTGCGGGTTGTGGCCAATCTCGGCGGCGGCGCCCCGTGGGCCTGGTGGCTGTCGATCCTGACGATCGCGCCCTTGCTGGGGTCGTTCATCACCGAGCCCGCGGCCATGACCATCGCCGCCCTGTTGCTCGGCAAGCAGTTCTACGACCTGAAGCCGTCGCCGAAGCTCATGTATGCCACCCTCGGCCTGCTCTTCGTCAACATTTCCATCGGCGGCACGCTCACGCATTTCGCCGCGCCGCCCGTGCTGATGGTCGCCGCCGCCTGGGGCTGGGACATGAAATACATGTTCATGCACTTCGGCTGGCATGCCGTGACGGGCATCGTGATTTCGAATGGGATCTACTTCCTGGTCTTCCGGAAGGAGCTGCTTGCGTTGAAACCCGCCGACCGTTCCGGCGAGCGTGCCGAGGAACCGGTGCCGGCCTGGGTGACCATCGTGCACCTGTTGTTTCTGGGTTTCACCGTCTGGGCGGCGCATTATCCGGTGCTCTTCATCGGTGGATTCCTGTTCTTCCTCGCGTTCGCGCAAGCCACGGCGCACCACCAGAGCCGCGTCGAGCTGCGCGGACCGATGCTGGTGGGTTTTTTCCTCGCCGGATTGGTCATTCACGGAGGACTGCAGGCGTGGTGGATCCAGCCCGTGTTGGGCAGTTTGGGCGAGGGGCCGCTCTTCGCCGGGGCGACCCTCCTCACGGCCTTCAACGACAACGCGCTCATCACCTACCTGGCGACGCTGGTGCCCGGTTTCAGCGAGGAGCTGAAATACGCGGTCGTGGCCGGCGCCGTGACCGGCGGCGGCCTGACGGTCATCGCCAACGCGCCGAATCCCGCCGGCCAGTCCATCCTGCAGCGTTATTTCCCCGAGGGCGTGTCGCCGCTTGGGCTCTTCCTCGGCGCCCTCGTGCCTACGCTGGTCGTGGTGTTCTCGTTCATGGTCCTGTGAGGCGGCGGTTTGGTTCAGGCGGGACTGTCAGTCCCGCGAGGCATGGTGTCGGAGATCATGAATGATTCCCCGACAAAGCCATGCTCCAGCCTGCGGAACCAAACCCTTGCACACGGGATTCGCAGCCACGTATGCCCATTCCCGAGCGCAGTCCCGGGGAGGGCGCGTATATAGCGGTCGGAATAGTCTGCCAGCCAACCAGCGCCGACTCTTTCCCCTGAGCGGTTGATCCGCTTTGCCGTGATCGTTTTCCAGCTTTGCACCCACCGAGACATGGGCACGGCGCCAGGTGCGGGACATGCAAACAGATGCACCTGCCTGGTCAGGCATCAGGACATATTGCCCGACAGGCCAGCCGTTGCGGATGGCGGACTGCTCCCAGACGTCGTGCAAGGCCAGATGCGCGGCACGATGTGCCAGGAGGCACTGGCGACCGTTGGTGCAGGTCGTCGGGCAAACCACCGGAGTCCGGTGAAATGACAGCAGGGCGGAAGAGGCATGGGCCGTCTGCGGAGATGGCCCTGTTTCCGCGCAATCGCCAATTAGCGGGACTGGCAGTCCCGCCTCCAGCCCAAACCTTCCGGCGCGGCAAACTCACGGGAACAACCCGCGCTTGGCCTTGGCCTCGGCCACGCGGCTGATGCCGAGCACGAGCGCGGCGGTGCGGCGGCTGCATCCATGTCGCTTCATCGTCTCCTCGACCGAGGCCTTCTCCTTGGCGAGCATGCGGTAGAGTTTGTCGAACACCTCGTTCTTGGTCCAATAGTAGTTCTGGAGGTTCTGCAGCCACTCGAAGTAGGAGACGATCACGCCGCCGGAGTTGCACATGACGTCGGGGATGACCTCGATGTCGCCGCGCCGGGCGATGATCTCGTCGGCCTTGTTGGTCGTGGGGCCGTTGGCGCCCTCGGCGAGGACGCGGCAGCGCAGCTTGCCGGCGTTCTGGTCGGTGATGACACGCTCCAGCGCCGCGGGGATCAAAACGGTGCACTCCAGTTCGAGGAGCTGCTCGTTGGTGATGGGTTCGCCGCCGGGGAAGCCCTGGAGGTTTTTGTTCTGGGCGACCCAGGTCTGGGCGGCCTTCAGGTCGAGGCCCTTGGCGTTATAGACGCCGCCGGTGTAGTCGGAGATGGCGATGACCTCGGCGCCCCAATGGTAGAGCGCGTGGCCGGCCTCGCTGCCGACGTTGCCGAAGCCCTGGATGGCCACGGTGGTCTTCTCGGGCGGGATGCCGAGGTCCTGCAGGTAGGATTTCACGAACCAGGCCACGCCCTCGCCGGTGGCCTCGCGGCGGCCGAGCGAGCCGCCGAGGGCGATGGGTTTGCCGGTGATGACGCCGGGGTCGTAGTGGCCCTTGTGGCTGGAATAGGTGTCCATCATCCAGGCCATGACCTGCTCGTTGGTGCCGACGTCGGGGGCGGGGATGTCCACGTTGGGTCCGATGAACGGCAGGATCTCCTGCATGTAGCGGCGGGAGAGGCGTTCGAGCTCGGTGGGGGAGAGCTTGCGCGTGTCCACGACCACGCCGCCCTTGGCGCCGCCGTAGGGCAGGCCGGCGAGCGAGCATTTCCAGCTCATCCACATGGCCAGCGCGGCAACCTCGCCGAGCGTGACGTCGTGGTGGAAGCGGATGCCGCCCTTGGCCGGGCCGGTGGACAGGTTGTGCTGCACGCGGTAGCCCTCGAAGATCTCGACGCGCCCGTCGTCCATGCGCACGGGCATGGAGACGACGACACAGCGTCGGGGGCGTTTGGTGCGCTCACGGACCGCGGGGTCCATGCCGAGGATGTCGGCGGCGATGTCGAACTGCCGGCAGGCCTGTTGAAAGACGGTGGATTGATAGACGGTGTTTTCCAGGGACATTGGGGTTTGGGGCGGGGAGGCCCGGTTTGTTTTGGCCCCGAGCTTGGCGGGCGGCGGGCGTTTAGCAATTTGCTTCCGTCCGGCCCTGGGCCGGGTTGGCCGGGACGGGTCGCGGCTTATGGAGCCCGTTAGCCGCCACGCGCCGGAAAGCGCGCGTTCCTGCCAGCGGGCTGTCAGCTCATCGTATTAGCCTTTTGCCCGTTTCTGATTCAGCTTCCCCGTCCATGCCCCTGTTCAAGCTCCACGCGGAATACCAGCCCACCGGCGACCAGCCCCAGGCCATCCAGGCCCTGGTGGAGTCCATCCGCGCGGGCAACCGCCACCAGACGCTCCTCGGCGTCACCGGCTCGGGCAAGACCTTCACGATGGCCAACGTCATCGCGCAGCTCGACCGGCCGGCCCTCATCATCTCGCACAACAAGACCCTCGCCGCGCAGCTCTACTCGGAGTTCAAGGCCTTCTTCCCGGAGAACGCCGTCGAATACTTCGTCAGCTACTACGACTACTACCAGCCCGAGGCCTACGTGCCGTCGAGCGACACCTTCATCGAGAAGGACTCGTCCATCAACGAGGAGATCGAGCGCCTGCGCATCGCCACGACCAGCTCGCTCGTCAGCCGGCGCGACGTCATCGTGGTGGCCAGCGTGTCGTGCATCTACGGCCTCGGCTCGCCCGAGGAATTTTTCTCGATGCGCATCCCGCTGGAGCGCGGCGCCACGCTGAACCGCAACAAGTTCCTCGAGCGCCTCGTGGACAACCTCTACGAGCGCAACGATTACGACCTTAAGCGCGGCGCCTTCCGCGTGCGCGGCGACACGGTGGACGTGATGCCCGCCTATCTCGAACACGGCCTGCGCGTGGAGTTCTTCGGCGACGAGATCGACGCGCTCACGGAATTCGATCCCGTGAGCGGCGCGGCGCGGCGCAAGCTCGACCGCTTCGATCTCTACCCGGCCAACCAGTATGTGACCTCCCGCGGCAAGCTCGACACCGCCCTCGCCCGCATCAAGGCCGAATTGGAGGAGCGCGTGGCCTTCTTCGAGCAGGAGGGGAAATACCTCGAGGCGCAGCGCATCCGCATGCGCACGACCTACGATCTCGAGATGCTGCAGGAGATGGGTTTCTGCAGCGGCATCGAGAACTACTCGCTCCACCTCACCGGCCGGAAGCCGGGCGACCGGCCGTTCTGCCTGATCGACTTCTTCCCGAAGGATTTCCTGCTGCTCGTGGACGAGAGCCATGTGACCGTCCCGCAGATCGGCGGCATGTATAACGGCGACCTTGCCCGCAAGCAGACGCTCGTGAACTTCGGCTTCCGCCTGCCCTCGGCCCTCGACAACCGCCCGCAGAGCTTCGCCGAGTTCCAGCAGGTCACGGGGCAGACCGTCTATGTCTCGGCCACGCCGGCGCCGTTCGAGCTGCAACTGTCCCAGGTCGTGGCGGAGCAGGTCATCCGCCCGACCGGCCTGCTCGATCCGGAGATCTCCCTGCGCCCGACCAAGGGCCAGGTCGAGGACCTCATCGGCGAGGTGCGCAAGGCCGTCGCGGCCGGCGAGCGCGTGCTCGTGACCACCCTCACCAAGCGTCTCTCCGAGGACCTCACCGCCTACCTGCGCGACGCCAAGATCCGCGTCGAATACCTGCACTCCGACATCGACGCCCTGGAGCGCGTCGAGATCCTGCGCAACCTGCGGCGGGGCAGCTTCGACGTGCTCATCGGCATCAATCTGCTGCGCGAGGGTCTCGACCTGCCCGAGGTGGCGCTCGTGGCCGTGCTCGACGCCGACAAGGAAGGTTTCCTGCGCAGCGCCACGAGCCTGATGCAGACCGCCGGCCGGGCCGCCCGCCACGAGAAGGGGCGCGTCATCTTCTACGCCGACAACGTCACCGATGCGATCAGGCAGACGATGGACGAGGTCGCCCGGCGTCGCGAAAAGCAGCTCGCCTACAACCGCGAGCACGGCATCACGCCCCGCAGCGTGAAGCGCGGCGTGCAGGCCAGTCTGCACGTCTATGACGGCCGCGACCGCGACGGCACGGCGGCCGTGGCGGAGGCCGTGGACGATGTGCAGGCGGTCATCGCCGATCTGGAAGACGAGATGCAGGAGGCGGCGAACAAATTGGAGTTCGAGCGCGCCGCGCTGCTGCGTGACCAGATCCACGCGCTCAAGACGGGGGATTACAAGAAGCTTGGCGCCAGGCCTGCAGGTTACGGGCGGAAAGCGAAGCGCCGGCCCAAGTAGCCGGTGCGCGGGGCGGTCTCAATCTGTGCCGCCCCGAGGCGATACCGAACCACGTCGCTGGAGGTCGCCCAAGGCTTCCTGAGCCGCCGCCGCCTCTGCCTCGCTGGCCTGGGCTTCGCTCTGCTTGACCTTCTTGGGAATCCAGGTGCCGAGCGGAGTCTGCGTCACGTATTTTTCCCTGGTTTGGGGGGCGGGCCAGGCCATGCCCTTCTCCTTCGCCGTCGGGATATTGCCGGCACAGGCCGTGAGGGCGAGGGTGCCGAGCAGGATTACGGACAGCAACAGGTGTTTCATCCGCGTGATTGATTGGATCAATTCTCGAAGGAGGAGGGGCCGCTGGTGCTGCTTTGGCGGCATTCGTTCATCACGCGGAGCCAGATTTCGCGCAGGTCGAAGAGGCGCGGCAGGGCATATTCCTTGAAACGCTGGGCGAGGGGCGTGGCCGTGGCGTCGGGCTCGTTGAGCCGGGCCAAGGTCAGGTTGAGTTCCCGCAGCGCCTTCTTGAAAAAGACGACGGCCAGCGTGTAATCGCCCATTTCGAGGGCCTGCACCGCCTGCAGGGCGTGTTCGTGCCCGCGATAGAGGAGGGATTGCAGGGTGATCCCGAGGACGGGCGGCACGCGGCCGGGTTGCACGGCGACACGTTCCCAATGGGCGATCAGGCACAGATAGAGGGCGCGCGTGGAGATATAAACCGGGTTGCGGTGCAGCGTGTAGGGGTCCCACGGACCGTCGAAAATCTCCTCCGCCTCGTCCTCCAGGTCGGCTTCCTCGTCGTCGAGCGCCTCGGGGGTCTCGGTCGCGGCCAGCTCCCAACCCATGCGCCGCGCCGCCTCGTCGATGCGGTCCATGCCCGCGGGCAGCTGGTCATAGTGCTGGATGTAGTCGCGGACCGCCTTCTCCTGGTTGGCGAGGTATTTCTGCCAGTCGGCCTCGGTCCAGGAAAGTTCCCCGCAGTCGTCCCAGTCGTTGTCGAACAGCCCGTCGGAATCAGGATTGGTCATGTAAGGAAGGCGCCTTGCGGCGTTGGCCTGCACGATGCGTGCCGGTCCCCCGCTGGCAAATAAAATTCCGGCAGCGGCCGGAGGTTGGAGTTGTCACGTCGCCCCGGCGGGTTTCTTCTGCCTGCATGTCTGGAGTTTATCATGCGACGGTGTTTTTCAGCGGCCGGGTGCAGGGGGTGGGCTTCCGCTACCAAACCCTGCAGGTGGCCAAGGAGTTCGAGATCTCCGGCTGGGTGGCCAACCTGCCCGATGGCCGCGTGCAGCTCGAAGCCGAGGGCCGGCAGGAGGAGGTGCAGGCTTTTGTGGCGGCCGTGCAGGAACGCCTGGAGGGTTACATCCGCAAGATCGAGCAGACCGGCGCCACGCGCTCCCCGCAGCTCTCCGGCTTTACCATCAGATAGTCATGTTCATCGGCGACCATTGGGCGGTGGAATTGGACGGCTTTGCCAAAGCCTATGCCACGGGCTGGGGAGCGCGCGCCTCCCCTGTGATCGAGGGTGTCACGCTCAAACTGGCGCAAGGGCTGGTGCTCGGCCTGCTCGGTCCCAACGGCTCCGGCAAGACCACCACGCTGAAGGCGCTGGCCGGGCTCGTCCGCCCGACCGCCGGCCATTGCCGCATCATGGGCCAGCCCGCCGGCAGCGATGCGGCACGGTCGCTGGTCGGCTATCTCCCCGAATCGGTGCGCTTTGCCACCCACCAGACCGGGACGGAATTTCTGCGCTACTGTGCGGGACTCAGCTCGCTTCCGGCGGAGCGTGCCGCCGCGCGCGTCAAGGCGGTGCTGGCCTGGGCCGGTCTCGGCGGGGTGGCGGCTCGCCGGATTGCCACCTACTCGAAGGGCATGTTGCAGCGCCTCGGCCTCGCGCAGGCGGTGCTGCACGAGCCGCAGGTCGTCCTGCTCGACGAGCCGACCAACGGACTCGATCCGGAGGGGCGCCTCGCCGTGGTGCGCCTGATCCGGGAACTGGCGGGCCAAGGGTGCGCGGTGGTGCTGACCTCGCATCTGCTGGCTCATGCCGAGGAAATGTGCGACCGGCTCGCCCTGCTCGGCCGCGGGCACCTGCTGGCGTGCGGGCCGACGGCGGAAATCCTGGGCCGGTTCGACGGCCCCCCGCCATCCGGGCAGTCCCGTTTGGAGGAGGTTTATCTGGAGAAGCTGCATGGCCGGCTTTGAAACCAGCTCCGGATCTCCTGTCGCCGCGCTCGCCCGGGTGCGGCAGGTGGCCGTGCAGACCCTCACCGAGGCGCTGCGCTTGCGGCTGACCGTGCTGCTGGCGGCGCTGGGGGTCCTGTTGGCGCTGCTGGCGCTCTGGCTGCGCGAGTTCAATTTTGGCGCGGCGGAACTCAAGTTCATGGCCGACTTCGGGCTCGGGGCGATCAGCCTGCTCGGCACGCTGCTGGCCGCCGCGGGCATGGCGCACCTGTATTTCCGCGATGTCGGGGGCGGGCTCGCGGCTGTTGTGCTCACGCGTGCGGTCCGGCGCGGCGAATACCTCGCCGGCAAGCTTGCCGGGGTTGCCGCGCTGCTGGCCCTGTTCACGGCCGGACTGGCGCTGGTGCTGGCCGTTCTGATCGCGGTGCGCGAGGCGCAACTCGACGCGGTCCTCGTGCCGCTGCCGCTCTTCCTGCAGGCCTGCGCGCTCGTGTGGCTCAAGCTCACCCTGGTGGCGGCGATGACGCTGCTTGTGTGCAGTTATGCCGGCTCGGAGCTGTTTGCCGCTTGCGCCGGCCTCCTGCTTGCCGCCATCGCGCACCTGCGGACCTTCACCGAGCCCGAGGGTTGGCTGTCCTGGCTGCGGGTGTGGCCGAACTTGGGGTTGTTCGATGCCGAGCCCCTGCTGGCAGGCCGGAGTCTGGGCGCCGCCGGCCTGCTCGGACTGGCCGGCTACTGGGTGGTCTTCATCGCCCTATTTGCCGGACTCGCCGCCTATGTCTTCCGCCGTCGCGAGTTCTGACCGGCTGGCGCGGACGCTGCCGGTGGTCGTCCTGCTGGCCGCGGTTTGGCTGGCGCGTCCGTTCGAGGCCAGGCTTGCCCCGCCGTCATCGCCCGATGAGGCCGGCGCCGCTCGCGGCGGTTCGCTGGCCGCCTTGGGGGGATTCCGGACGGTCGCGGCGGGCGGTTGCTGGTTGCGCGCCAACCTCGCATGGGAGCGGCGGGACGCGGCGGCGACCGCCCTGTTGCTGGAGCTGACCGTCGCGGCCGACGACCGGCCGTTGTATTTCTGGCTGAACGCGGCGCGCATGATGGCCTACGATTTTCCCGCGTGGCAGCCGGCCGCCTTGCCGGCCGCGGTGCGGGAGAAGGCGACCCGCGAACAGGCCGGGCGGGCGCTGGCGTTTCTGGAGCGTGGATTGCCGCGCCATCCCGCGAGGGCGGAAATCTATCTCGAGATGGCCAACATCCGGCTGCGGGCGCTCGGTGATCGCGAAGGCGCGGCGCGGTTGTTCCGCTTGGCGGCGGAGCAGCCCGGCGCGCCGTGGCACGCCGCGCGCATCCACGCGGAGCTGCTGCGCGAGCTGGGACGCCCGGCCGAGGCGCTGGCCTGGTTGCGCCGTGTGCTGCCCGCGCTGCCGGCGAATGATCCCGCCGCCCGGCGCGCAGTGGTGGAACAGCGCATCAAGGAGCTTGAAGCGATCGTGGGGGCGAGGTAGCCCTGCGTCTCCATGTCTCCTGCGCAACACTGGATCGAGGCCGCGCGTCCCCAAACCCTGCCCGCGGCGGTGATCCCGGTCATGGTGGGCACGGCGCTGGCGGCGGCCCACCGGCTGGCGGACTACGGCCATGCGGCCATCTGCCTGGCTTTCGCGCTCCTCGTGCAGATCGGCACCAACTTCGCCAACGACTATTTCGACTTCGTGCAGGGGGCCGACACGCCGGCGCGGGTCGGCCCGCGCCGCGCCGTGGCGGCGGGACTCATCCCGCCGCGCGCGATGCTGGCGGCCACGTGGCTGGTGCTGGGGCTCGCCTTCGCCATCGGCCTGCTGCTCGTCGGCGAGGGCGGTTGGATGCTGCTGCCCATCGGCCTCGTGAGCCTCGCCTGCGCGATCGCCTACACGGGCGGGCCGTTTCCGCTCGGCTACAACGGCCTGGGCGACGTGTTTGTGTTCGTCTTCTTCGGACTCGTGGCCGTGTGCACGACCTTCTACGTGCAGACCGGCCAGGTGACCTCCGACGTGGTATCCTGCGCCGCGGCCGTCGGTCTGCTCGCGGCGAACATCCTTGTCGCGAACAATTATCGCGACGCCGAGACCGACGCCCGCGCGGGCAAGAAGACGCTTGTGGTGCGCTTCGGCCGGAGGTTCGCCGTGTGGCAGTATGCGCTGTCACACGCCGTGGCGCTGCTGTGTCCTGCGTCGTTGTTCCTGACCGGTGCCTACCGGTGGCCCGTGCTGCTGCCGGTGGTGCTGGCGCCGGCGGCGGTGCTGCTCACGCGGCGGCTGGCGGTCTCACGCGAACCGGCGGAGCAGATCGCCCTGCTCGGGCGCACGGCGGCCTATCTGGCCGCATTCGGCTCGTTGCTGAGCGTCGGCGTGGTGCTCGGAAAATAGCAGGCGGCGTTCGGGGATCCCGCCCACCGCAACACGGCCGAGGCCGCTCAGATCTTGCCGGCGAGCTTCGCCTTGAGCGAGCCCTTGTCCATCATGCCGACGAAGGTGTCCACAAGCTGGCCGCCCTTGAAGAGGAGCATGGTGGGGATGGCGCGCACGCCGTATTGGGCGGCGAGGTCGCCGTTGTCGTCCACGTTCACCTTCGCGATCTTCAGCTTGCCGTCGAGCTCGGTGGAGAGCTCGTCGAGGATCGGCGCGATGGCCTTGCAGGGGCCGCACCACGGGGCCCAGAAATCCACGAGGGTGGGGGTCGCACTGGCGACGGCGCTGGGGAAGGTGTTCGTATCGAGATGGGCGATTTTTTCGGACATGGGGGGCAGTTAAATTGACGGGGACGGAAAGGCAAGCCGGCGGCTAGCGCGGGGTGGACTTGTGGATGATCTCGGCCAGTTCCTTCGGCTCGACGTTGCGCAGGTGCTTGCCGCGGGCCTTCAGCTCCTCGAAGGTCTTGATGACGGTCTCGGTCATGCGGCCGTGCGTCTCCTCGGAGCCGCCGACGATGGTGAACTCTTCCGCGGTGGTCAGACGCTTGTGGCCGTCGTGGTGGTCGAGGCCCAGGCCCAGCAGGTGGGCGGACTTGGGTTTACGGCGACGGGTGGTTTTCTTCATGCGCAGGGGGCACCGTGTGCGGGTCGGCCGGGGCTGCAAGCGGGATTTCCTCCACCGCTGTGCACAGGATGTCGGTGAAGGCCTCGTTCTGCTCGATGCGCAGCTTTTTGAGGCGGGTGAGCTCGAGCACCGCGAGGAAGGTGGCGACCAGGCGGCGCAGGGTCGTCTTCTCGGGCAGGAGGGCGGTGAACACGAAGGATTTCCGCGTCCTGATGTGCGCGAGCACGTATTCCATCTGGTCGGCGACGGTCACCTGCTCGGCGTGGATCTCGCCGACGACGAGCTTCTCGGCGAGGCGGCGGAGCACGAGGTTGAAGGCGTTCCACACCTCGATGCGGTCCACGTGCTCCAGCGGACGTTCGGAAACGGGGGCGAGGGCCGAGGCGGGGCGCGCCAGGAGGTTCTGCGCCTCGAACGACATCTCGCCGAGCCGGTCGGCGGCCTCCTTGAACTTTTTGTATTGGATGAGCTGGTGCACGAGCTCCCAGCGCGGGTCGAGGTCGTCCTCCTCGGCGTTGGGGTCCACGGCCTGCTGGTGCTTGGGCAGGAGCATCCGGCTTTTGATCTCCATCAGGGTTGCGGCCATGACGAAGAACTCGCCGGCGACCTCGATCTGGAGGTCCTTCATCGCGTAGATGGCCTCCAGATACTGTTTCGTCACCGTGGCGATCGGGATGTCGTAGATGTCCAGCTCGTTCTTCCGGATGAGGAAGAGCAGCAGATCCAGCGGACCTTCAAAGACGGGGAGTTTGATGCGATAATCGGCTTCGGCGACCACGGGCCGAGTCGAGGGCCGGGCCGCAGGCGGCGCAACCGGAAAAACGCGCCTACGGTTTGGGCGTCGCCGCCCCGAGCCGGCGCAACTGCGAGCGGGCCAGGCCGAGCTCGACGGTCTGCAGGTCGTTGGTGGCGACGCAGAGCCGGAGGTGGCGGATGGCGGTGTCGCGGTCTCCGGCGAACAGGCTGAGCATGCCGACGAAGTAGTGGGCCTCGCATTCCTGGTTGGCGCGCTCGGGACGGCGCCTGGCCTGGGCGGAATCCTTGAGCAGGGAATCCGCGTTGGTTTTCCCGGCCAGGAACAGGCCGATGCGCTTCTGCCAGCAATCGGGCCAGGTGAGCACGTCGCCGAGGTAGGCGTCGAGCGGTTTGCCTTCCAGCCGGCGCGAGAGGAGGTCGTGGTGGAAATGGGCGTAGAACCACACGACGTTGCTTTCCTTGTCCTCGGCCAGGGCGATGGCGCGCTGGTAGTCGGCGCGCGCGGCGTCGGGCCGGTCGAGCTGGTCGTGGAGCATGGCGCGGTTCAGCACGAAGTCCGGTGCCTCGGGCAGGAGGGCGACGCATTTGTCGGCATCGGCCAGGGCCTTTTCGGTGTCGCCCAGTTCGAGGTGGGTCCAACTGCGGGCGCTGTAGGCCTGGGCGTGGTCGGGCGCCAGTTCGATGGCGCGGTCGAGCGCTGCCAGCGCCTCGGTCAGCTTGCCGGTGTATTTCAAGGCATAGCTGTGGAAGACGTGGGCGGCGGCGAATTTCGGGTCGGTCCGGATGGCGGCGGCGAAGTCCTCGCCGGCGGCCTCCATTTCGCCGAGGGCCAGGCGGGCCTGGCCGCGTTTGAGATACACCCGCTCCAGGGCGAAGGGATGCGCGGCGCGGATCTGCACGCTGAAGTCCTCGATGGCGCCGGTGTAGTCGTCGAGGCCGATCCGGGCCTCGGCGCGGCCGGAGTAGGCGAGGTAGGCCACCGGCAGCAGGTCGATGGCGGTCGTGAAATCCTTGATCGCACCGTAGAAGTCGTCGGTCTCGTTGCGGATGAAGCCGAGTCCGGTGAAGATGTTGACGAGCTTGGGAAAACGCCGGAACGCCTCCTGGAAACTGAGCAGGGCCGCGGCGGCGTCGCCGGCGGCCTGTTGCGCCCACGCGGCTTCAAGCGCCTGGCGGGCATCCGGCGGACTGAACCGCAGCGCGAGATCGAGACAGCGCAGGGCCTCGACATATTCACGGCGGAAGTAGTGCTGCTCGGACTGCTCGATCAGGCGGTCGGTCATCGACCGGTCGCCGGCGGGCGGACTCCCGGGCACGGATTGTGTTTCGGGCGCGGACGGCCGGGCTGCGGATGCCGGTGCGGTTCCGGGCGCCGGCTGAGTTTCTGGAACGGTCGTCGGCGGGGACTCAGGCGCGGGGGCGGGCACCTTGTCGTCGGCATATCCCGATGCGGCCAGCAACAGGCTGGTCAGGAGCACGCAAGCAAGGGATGAGCCGCACGGCTTTGGCATCGGGTGCAGGAGACGCCGCCCCGCCCGGCAAGTCGAGCCGGATGATGCGGCGCGACGGGCCTCAGCTCTGCGGCTCGAGCTGGCCGAGGAGCTGCCGGAACTCGGGATCGGACTTCAGGATCTCGAGGTCGGGGTCCTGTTCCATCCAATCGCGGTCGTCATAGCCGAGGGAGATGGCCTTGCGGAGCGAGCGGAGCGCGTCGGGGCGCTTCTTGCAGAGGGCGAGGCTGCACGCGAGGTTGTAGTGGGCCGTGGCATTGTCGGGCTCGAGGCGCACGAGCTTGCGGTCCATGCGCAGGCCGTCGGCGATGCGGCCGACCTTGGTGTAGAGGCCGCCGAGCAGGCCCACGACCTCGGTGTAGTCGGGACAACGGCGATGCACCGCCTCGTAGAAGGCGATCTCGAACTGGGGATCGGGTTTGAGCGTGCGAGCCATGAGTCAGCAGGGATTAACCACAAACCACACAAAAACCAGGATGCGGTTGTGGGCAAACCGGGGTTCCCGTTTCGTGTCCTTGGGGGTGTTTCGCGGTTGCCACTATTTTTTCAGCCGGTTCGGGCAGCGGCCGTTGGCGCGGTAGGCGATGCACTGGGCGCTCACCTGCAGGCGCTGCGAGACCGGCTTCAGGCCGAGCTTGAGCGAGACCGTGCTGCCATACCATTCCATGAACGGGGCGCTGATTTCGAAGATCTTGTCGCAGTCCACGCACACGACCTGCGCGACCTGGGTGCTGCCGCCTTCGGTGGCGGGGCGGTAGAATTTTTCGCCGGTGCCGATGTCCACCTCGCGCAGCACCTGGCTTTCGGTCATCAGGGGCAGGGTGCGATAGACGGTGGCGCGCGACACGGAGTCGTCGATGAGCCGGGCGCGCTCCAGCAGTTGCTCGGCGGTGAAGTGGTCCGTCTGCGCCATGGCGGCGTCGAAGATGGCCAGGCGCTGGTTGGTCACACGGTGACCCTGCTCGGTCAGGTAGGCGGTGAATTTTTCGCGGACGGATGCTTGACTCACTGGAACTATGTCGGCCCGGGGGCCGGGGCCTGTCAAAAGCAAATTGGGCGCGTTCTCAGGGCCGGACTTGCACGAGATGGTAGCGGCCCAGCACGGGATTGTCCTGGCTGGAAACGATCCGGCTGGTGCCCATGAGCCGGTAATCGCCGATGCGCTCGTCGGGCACCACGAGGAAGTCGTCGGGGCAGTCGCGGTAGGAGTAGAAGCGCCCGCGCGGGAAGGGTCCCTCGGCGCCGGCGTTGAACCATGCGGTGCGTGAGAAGTAGGCGAGCAGGAACTGGTCCTCGGGATAAAGCGGGGACTTGGCCGGGAAGATGAAGCGCAGGTGCGGCTCGCGGTTTACGCGGGACTTGTAGCCGGCGGCGGCCTGGCGGAACTGCTCTCCCAGGGCGCGGAAGGCCGCCACGCTGGTGCGGTTGGGCTCGCGGTGCCGCCAGAGCCGGGCGAAATGCGCGCGCGAGCCGTCGCCGATGCCGGCCAGCAGCGCGAGCACGAGGACGGCGCGGACCGGACCGGGCAGACGGCTGCCGGCCCGGATCAGGTGATGGCCCGCGCCGGCGGCGAGCAGGATCAGGGCCGGCATGCCGACCGTGAGGTAGCGCGCGTCAATGTGGTAGATCACCACGAAGTGCGCCGCCGCAAACAGGCCCGCGAGGAAGAGCAGGGGCTTGCGTTCGCCGGCGGGAATCAGCCCGGTGGCGAGCGCGGTCAGCAGGCCGGCGGCCGCGACGGCTGTCCAGGGGTGGAAGAATTCCGCGTCCCAGAGGCGCAGATAGAAACTTCGCAGGTTGAGCCGGACCCGGCGCGCGAACGCGCCGGGGTTGCGCGCAATGGCCTTGAGCAGGTTCTCGCCGTTCTCCTCGGCCGTGCCGTAGAGCCGTTGCGCGTAAACGTAGCCGTCGGCCTCGATGTCGGGGCCCGCGTTGGACGGCGGATCGACCCAGCCCTGGCTGATGTAGAAGCCGTAGATGGTCTTGCGGATCAGGATGCCGTCGCGCGTGGCCACGTGCCCGGCATAGAGGTTGTAAGGCACGAGGACCGCCAGAAATCCGCCCGACAACGCGGCCAGCGGCAGCAGCGGACGCCGCCGTGCCACGTGGATCCACGCCGCGACGGCCAGCAGCACGAAGCAGAAAAGCATCAGCTCCGCGCGGCAGAGGTAGCACAATCCCCACCAGAGGCCCGCGAACGCGTAGCGCGCCGCGGGGACGGGACCGCCTTCGTCGGCGAGTTTCAGCAGGCGCAGGCTGGCGTAAACGGCGGGCCCCAGGAAGAGGATGCCGCCCAGATGGGAGTAGGAGTGGGGATGGTTGATCAGGTAGGTGGTGACCGCCGGGCAGGTGAAGGCGAGGAACGCCGCCAGGTGCGCCGCGCCGCGACCCCACAGCAGCCGGGCCGACAGGAACGCGGCCGCGACGAAACTCGCGACCGCCGCACCGGCGTAGAGCTGGTAGATGCGGATCGGTTCGTCGGTGATGAGCCGCAACAGCGTCACGACCAGCGTCGGCAGCAACGGCCGCCACGTGATCGCCGAGGGGTAGTCCACGCTCGTGGCGAACACGCCGTGGTCGATGAGGTGCTGCGCGATGATCAGTTCGATGGCATTCCAGCTCACCGTAACAATGAACTGCGCATGATGGAAATAGACGGCGAAAGCCGCCGCGGTCCACGGCCACGGCGAGTCGGCCAGGAAGCGGGCGGGTTGCTTGCTGAATTGGTTGAGGTAGGGCCGCATGCTCCCGGGGGATGCCGGTCAGGTTTCTGGAGCACGTCCGGCCGTGTCAAAGGCAAAGACCCGCCGCGCGAAAACACATTGCTTCGCTGCGGGGGGCGGAATCACATGGGCCGATGATCGTGGGCGTCCAGCCGCTGGCCGGGTTCGACAAGCTCCTGCACTACAAGGTGCCGGAGACCCTGCGCGGCTCGATCCGGACCGGCTCGCTCGTGCGCGTGCCCATTCTGAACCAACACAAGACCGGCCTGGTGATGGAGGCCGGCGGTGTGGCCGACGTGCCACTCGAGAAGCTCAAGAACGTGTCCGGCCTGTTGCAGGACTACCCGGCGCTCACGCCCGACCTGCTGGCCCTCGCGAAGTGGATGCACGGCTACTACGCCGCCCGGATGGAGGCGGTGCTGGAAACGATGATCCCCGGCGCCGTGCGCGACGGCACGCGACTCAAGCAGGAGAAATACCTTTCCGCCGCCCGGACCGTTCCGTCCGACGAGCTGCTGGCCCTGCGCAAGAAGGCCCCGCAGCAGGCCCGGCTCGTGGAGTTCCTGGCGCACCAGTGCCAACCGGTGAAGAAGTCGCTCGTGCTCTCGCGCCTCGCCGTGACCGCGGCCGTCGCCACCGCGCTGGTGAAGCGCGGCCTCGTGCGCGAGGAGGTGCGGACCGTCGAGCGCGTGGCCTACGCCGACCACTGGGCCGGCGGCGAGGTGGTCACGGCCTTGCCCCCGAAACTCAACGACGAGCAGGCCGCCGTCGTGCAGGCGGTGGGCGACAGCCTCGCCAAGGGGAAGTTTGCCGTGCACCTGCTGCACGGCGTGACCGGCTCGGGCAAGACCGAGGTCTATCTGCGCGCGGTCGAGCAGGTGCTGGCCGCTGGCGGCAGCGCCATCTATCTCGTGCCCGAGGTGGCGCTCACGCCGCAGACCGTCGCGCGCCTGCGCGGTCGCTTCGAGGCGGCCGGCCACCGCACCGTCGTCTGGCACAGCCACCTCGGCGAGGGCGAGCGCCTCGACGGCTGGACCGCCCTGGCGTCGGGGCAGGCCCGCGTCGTGGTCGGCGCGCGCTCGGCCGTGTTCGCCCCGGTGCGCGACCTGCGGCTCATCGTCGTGGACGAGGAGCACGAGCCGGCCTACAAGCAGGACGAGACGCCCCGCTACCACGGCCGCGATGTGGCGGTCTATCGCGCCAAGCTCGCCGGCGCCGTCTGCCTCCTCGGGTCGGCCACCCCCTCGCTCGAATCCTTCGCCAACGCCCGTGCCGGCAAATACCGCCTCGACCTGCTCACCAAGCGCGTGGACGACAAACAGCTCCCGGACATCCAGATCGTGGACATGCGCGTGGAGGTCATGCGCCAGCGCGGCCTCGTGACGCTCTCACGGCTCCTGGTGAACCACATGCAGGCGCGGTTCGAGCGGCGCGAGCAGACGATCCTCTTCATCAACCGGCGCGGCTACTCCTCGAGCATGCAGTGCCGGAAGTGCGGCCATGTGGAGGAGTGCCCGCATTGCAGCGTGGCGATGACCTACCACCGGGCCGACGAGACGCTGAAGTGCCACCTTTGCGGCCACCAGCGCGGCGCTCCCGCGGTCTGCCCGAGCTGCGCGGCGCCCGACATCCGCTGGCGCGGCCTCGGCACGCAGCGCGTGGAGGAGGCCGTGCGGCGCGTGCTGCCGCGCGCCCGGCTCGAGCGCGTGGACACCGACACGATGTCGAAGCGGCACCGCTTCCGGCAGATCCTGGGCGACTTCCGGGCCGGCAGGATCGATGTGCTCATCGGCACGCAGATGATCGGCAAGGGGCTCGACTTCCCCAACGTCACGCTCGTCGGCCTCGTGGACGCCGACCTCTCGATGCACGTGCCGGATTTCCGGGCCAACGAGCGCACGTTCCAGCTCCTCGTGCAGGTGGCGGGCCGGGCGGGCCGCGGCGACCGGGCGGGGGAGGTCGTCGTGCAGACCTTCACCCCCAAGGCCGACGCCATCCAATTTGCGAAGCGGGTTGATTTCAACGGGTTCGCCGAGGCCGAGCTGCACGTGCGGCACCGCTTCCAGTATCCGCCCTACCGGCACCTCATCCACCACCTCTTCCGCGGGCCGAACCCCGAGAAGATCCGGTTCTTCGCCGAGCACTGGGCCAAGCAGGTGGAGAAGACGCTGGGCGACACCGTCGAGCTGCGCGGGCCGACGCCTTCGCCCATCGAGAAGGTGAAGGACGAATACCGCTACCAGATCTGGTATTTCTGCGCCTCGGCCACGAAGGTCGTGCCCGCGCTGGTGAAGCTCCAGGCCGAGGTCAAGTGGCCCGACGACGTCACCCAGGTCCTCGACGTTGACCCGATGAGCCTGCTGTGAAGACAGGGAGGTAGGGCGAATCCTCCGGATGAGCCGAGTGGTGCGAGCGGCTCGTCGGGACGACTCGCCCTACCTGGCTCGTTCCGCCAATTTGGTCTTTATCTGGGCCCATCTGTGTCCATCTGTGGTCTGGTTTCCAAATGAAGATCTACTTCATGGGCATCTGCGGGACGGCGATGGGCAACGCGGCGCTGCTGGCGCGCGCAGCCGGGCACGAGGTGCTCGGGGCCGACGCCGGCGTGTATCCGCCCATGAGCACCGTGCTGGCGCAGGCAGGCATCGAACTGCACGAGGGCTACGATCCCGCGCGGCTGGAGAAACTGCGGCCCGATCTCGTCGTCATCGGCAACGCCCTGTCGCGCGGCAACCCCGAGGTCGAGTGGCTGCTCGACACCCGCGCCATCGCCTTCACCTCGCTGCCGGCGCTGCTCGCCGACTTCGTCCTCAAGGGCCGCCGCAACATCGTCGTCGCCGGCACGCACGGCAAGACGACGACCACGGCGCTGACGGCGTTCCTGCTGCGCGAGAACGGCCGCGATCCCGGCTTCCTCATCGGCGGCGTGCCGCAGGACCCGCCGGTCGGCAACCACCTCGGCGCGGCGGCCGATCCCTTCGTCATCGAGGGCGACGAATACGACAGCGCGTTCTTCGACAAGCGCAGCAAGTTCATCCACTACGCCCCGCACGTGGCGGTGATGAACAACCTCGAGTTCGACCACGCCGACATCTTCCGCGACCTCGCCGACGTGCAGCGGACCTTCCTGCACCTTGCGCGCATCGTCCCGCGCAACGGCTGGATCGTGCTCAACGGCGACGACGACAACCTGCGCGCCCTCGGCGCGTTCCCGTGGACGCGCGTGGTGAGGGTCGGCACGGGCGAGGGGAACGACGTCCGGATTGCGGATTTTGCCGAATCACCTGCCGGCGCCTCGTTCGCCTTGGGCTGGCGCGGCCAGACCTGGGCCGACGTGCAATGGTCGCAACCGGGCCTCTTCAACGCCCGCAACGCCGCGATGGCGGCCACGGCCGCGGCGCTCGCGCTGTTCCCCGAAGAGCCGACGCGGCTCAGGCTCGACACGCTGGCCCGGTTCCGCGGCGTGAAGCGCCGGCAGGAACTGCTGGTGGATGGACCGCGGCTCAAGGTGATCGAGGATTTCGGGCACCACCCGACGGCGCTGGCCGAGACGCTCCATTCGCTGCGGGCACGCCATCCCGGTCTGACGATCAGCGCCGTCTTCGAGCCGCGCAGCAACACCGCGCGCACGAAGGTCCTGCAGGCCGGCTTCACCCGCGCGCTCGGCCTGGCCGACGAGGTTTACATCGGGGCCGTGAACCGCGCGGACAAGCTCAAGGAGGACGAGCGTTTCGATGTCGAGGCCGTGCTCCAGCACCTCGACGTGCAGGGCGTTCACGCTTACACGGCCGAGAGCAATTCCGCGCTTCTCGCGAGACTCGTCGCCAACACGAAGGCGGCGCAAGGGCCGCAACTCGTGGTGTTCTTCACCAACGGCTCCTTCGACGGCATCATCGGGCAGTTCGTCCAGGCAGCGAAAGGGCAGGGCGAATCCTCCGGATGAGCCGTGCCTGATGGGTGGCGGAACCACGACTCGTCGGGGACGACTCGCCCTGCCGTCAATCGCAAATCCAGTTGCGCCTTGCCCCGCAGAGGGAGCGCGCCACCTTTGGCGGACGTATGTTACCCCTCAGACAGACGTGGCGTGTGGCGGGCGCAGCTTGGTTGGGCTTGGTTCTGACCGCCACCGCGCCGGCCGCGCCCGAGGGCATCGAGGAGGTCTTTCCCACCGTCGTCCGCATCGAGGCCGTCCGCTTGCGGCCCGACCAGGGCCGCCTGCAAAAGGCCCGCGTGGGCGGCAGCGGGGCCATCATCTCGACCCAGGGCCACGTCATCACGAACTACCACGTCGCGCAGGACGCCGATTTCTACCAGTGCCACTTCACCGACGGCTCCAAGCTGGAGGCCCGCCACGTCGGGCAGGATGCGCTGACCGACATCGCCGTCATCCAGTTCGACGTGGCGAAGCGCCCGGCCGGCGCCGGCCCGCTGCCGGTCGCGCGTTTCGGCGACTCGGAGCAGGTGAAACGCGGCGACGAGGTCTTCGCGCTGGGCAGCCCGGCCTCGATCTCCCAGTCCCTGACCCGCGGCGTGGTGGCCAACCCCGCGCTCGTGCTGCCCGACACCATCCGCATGATCCTCGACGGGGAAAATGTCGGCGAGGCCGTGCGCTGGATTCTGCATGACGCGAGCATCTTCGGCGGCAACAGCGGCGGTCCGCTGGTCAACGCCCGCGGCGAGATCATCGGCATCAACGAAATGGGCGTGGCCAACCTCGGCGGCGCCATCCCGGGCAACCTCGCGCGCGCCGTCGCCGACCAGCTCATCCGGCACGGCAAGGTCACACGCGGCTGGTCGGGCCTGACGGCGCAGCCCCGGCTCGAGGCCGACGGACCCGCCCCGGGCGTGCTCATCGCCGACGTGGCGGCGGATTCGCCCGCGGCCCAGGCCGGCTTGCTCCCCGGCGACATCGTGCTGAAGGCCGACGGGCATCTGATCGAGGGCACGCGCGAAAATTCCGTGGCGAGCTTCATTCGCCTGGAAATGGGCCGGCTGCCGGGAGAGGACTTTGTCGTGGATTACACCCGCGCCGGCCAGGCCGGCACCGCCCGGCTCACCCTGGCCGGGCGCGAACCGGCGCAGGCCGAGGAGGTGGAGATGCCGGAGTGGGGCGCGGTGCTGCGCGACATCACCCGCCAGCTCGCCCGCGAGGAACGTCTGCCCGACCAGCGCGGCGCGTGGCTCGACAACATCCGTCCGGGCGGTCCCGCCGGCCAGGGCGAGCCCGAGCTCCGCCGCCAGGATGTCATCCTCACGGTGGACGGCGAGCCCGTCGCCGACGTGGCCGGGTTGCAGGCCCTGACAAACCGGCTGCTGCCTGACGCGCCCAACGCCACCCGCACCGTGCTCGTGGGTTTCCGGCGCAACGGCGCGGATTACAACTCGGTCGTGGAACTCCGCCGCGCCAATCCGCGCAACGTCACCCCGCAGGCGCGCAAGGCGTGGCTGGGCGTCGCCTCGCAGCCCCTCACCCCCAGGCTCGCGGCCCGCCTCGGTCTCAAGGCCGACGGCGGCGCCCGTCTCACGCAGATTTATTCCGGCACCAGCGCCGAGTCCGCCGGACTCCTCGTCGGCGACGTCATCGTGGCGCTCGACGGCGCGCCGGTCGCCGCCCGCCGCGCCGAGGATGCCGACGTGCTGGCGCGGATGATCCGGCAATACCGCGCCGGCTCCACCGCCATCATCACGCTCTGGCGTGACGGGCAGAAACTCGACGTGAACGTGTCGCTGCCCGAGCAGCCGACGCCGCCCGCCGAGATGGCGTTCTGGGAGGACGTGGAGCTGGAATTTGCCGCGCGCGAGCCGGCCTTCGACGATCGCGTGCGCTTGCAACTGCCGGCCGGGATCCAGGGCGTGCTCGTGGAAAGCGTCGTGCCCTCCGGCTGGGCCGCCCTGGCGGGGCTGCGCGGCGACGATCTCATCCTGCAGGCGGACGGGATGCCCGTGACCACCGTGGCCGCGCTGAAGGCCGCCCGCGAGGCCGCCGTCCAGGCCGGCCGGGAATGGTGGGTGCTGCTTGTGCACCGTCGCGGCCGCACGCTTTTCGTGGAACTGAAACGCCAACCCCTCGTGCAATGAAATCCCCCGCCCGTCTGTTGTCCGTCGGTCTCGCCCTGTTGCTCGCGGCCCCCGCCGGCCGCGCCCTGACCGACGCCGAGGCCGCGGCGGGCCGCGCTCTGCTGAAACGCTACGCCGACGTGATCGTGGGCGTGGAGCTGGTGGTTTCGATGAAGGGCATGCAGGGCGACCGGCCGATCCCCGCGCGCGAGCAGAAGCGCGAGATCAACGGGACCTTCGTCAACGCCGCCGGCCTCACCGTGCTGTCGCTCGCCAGCATCGATCCGCGGATCGGCCTGCCGGCCAACCCGCAGAACCAGGTGCGGTTCGACGAGCCGGAGTTCAAGGAGGTGAAGCTGCGCCTGGCCGACGGCACGGAGATGCCCGCGCGGGTGGTGCTCAAGGACGCCGATCTGGACCTCGCCTTCATCGCGCCCGAGACCGCGCCGGCGCAGCCCGTGCCCTTCGTGGACCTGGCCGTGCCGGCGGAGCCCGAGATCCTCGGCACCTATTACGACATCGCCCGTGGCAGCAAGCTGGCCCAGCGCGTGCCCGCGGTGCGGGCGGTGAACGTCATCGGCGTCATCGAGAAACCCCGCCGTTACATCCTGACGAGCGACTACTCGCCCGGCTGCCCGGTGTTCGACGCCCGGGGCCGGGTGCTCGGAATCGCCCTGCGGCACGTCTCCGGCAGCCAGTCGGCCGGCCTCATTCTCCTGCCCGCCGAGGATGTCGCCGAGATCGCCGCCCAGGCTGCGGCGATCAAGGTGGAACCAACGGGAGCGGCCGAGCCGCCGCAACCGGCGACCGGCGGGTAAGGGGGTAGGGCGAGTCCTCCGGACGAGCCGTTGCCAGTAACGCTTTCAATGATCGGCTCGTCCGGAGGACTCGCCCTACCTGAAATTGGGTGGTATTCAGGCTCTCGATTTCAGGACGGCTGGATGAAATTCGTCGGATGCATGACCTGCCGCAGCGCCGAAGACTGTCTCACTCAATACCGGATTGGGTCAAAGGCGGCGCCTTGTATTTCGTCACGATTTGCACCGCACGGCGGGGAAAGAATCTACTTTGTCTTCCTGAGGTTGGACTCGGGATGCTCGAATCTGCGGAGTTTTATCACGAGAGGCAGCGCTGGTGGCTGAAACTCTTCCTTTTGATGCCGGATCATCTGCATGCCCTGATGACTGTGCCGAAGGGTGAGTCGCTGCCGGAAATCGTGCGGATGTGGAAGGCTTACCAAGCCAAAAAGCACGGCATCAACTGGCAGGCGGGCTTTTTCGACCATCGCCTTCGTGCAGGCGAGTCTGAACAGGAGAAGACGGATTATATCCTGATGAACCCGGTGCGGGCCGGGTTGGTCGCAAATCCGGAGGATTGGCCGTATTATGGGCCCAAGGGGTATGCCGAGTTTACGGCTCGTCGGGACGACTCGCCCTACCTCTGAATGCCACGGCTCATCCGGAGGATTCGCCCTACCGGGTGATGACATCCAAGATCATCACTGCGCCTGCTTGGCGACCTTGTATTCGGCGGGCTTCTGCCCCTTGGGCAGGGCGAGCAGATCGTAGTCGTGGTAGCCGGTGATCTTGACGTCCACGAACTCGCCGACGGGGAGCTCGCGCGGCACATAGACGCGGCCGTCGATGTCGGGCGCGTCGGCCTCGCCGCGGGCGACGCCGGGTTCCTCGACGAGGACTCTGAGGGTCTGGCCGACGTGCGACTTGGAAACCTCGGCGGCGATGCGCTTCTGGAGCGCCATCAGCTTGTGCCAGCGCGCCTCCTTCACCTTGGCAGGAATCTGGTCGGGCATCTTGGCGCCGCGCGTGCCCTCCTCCTGGGAGTAGCGGAACACGCCGAGTCGCTCGAACTTCGTTTCCTCGATGAACGCGCAGAGCTCGGCGATGTCGGCGTCGGTTTCGCCGGGGAAGCCGACGATGAAGGTGGTGCGGACGGCGATGCCGGGGATGCCGGCGCGGATGCGCTTGATGAGGTCGCGGATGTAGTCGCCGCTCGTCTCGCGCTGCATGCGGTCGAGCATGCGGTCGCTGATGTGCTGGAGCGGGATGTCGATGTAGCGCGCGACCTTCGGGCACTCGGCGATGGTGCGGATGAGCTCGTCGCTCCAGTGGGCCGGGTGCGTGTAGAGCAGGCGGATCCAGAAGTCGCCCTCGATGGCGTTGAGTTCGCGGAGGAGGGTGGTGAGGGCGGTGCCGCGGGAGGAGTCCACCGGGGTGCGGGGATTCGGGCGCTGCTCCCAGGTGTCCATGCCGAAGAAGGTCGTGTCCTGGGAGATGAGGTTCAGCTCCTTGACGCCCTCCTGCACGAGGCGGCGGGCCTCCTGCACGACGCTGTCCACGGTGCGGCTGCGGTGGCGGCCGCGGATCTGCGGGATGATGCAGAACGTGCAGGGATGGTTGCAGCCCTCGGCAATCTTGATGTAGGCGAAATGGGCCGGCGTGAGCCGGAAGCGGGGCGTGTCGTAGTCGGGGATGTAGGTGGACTTGCCCTCGAAGAGCACGGCGGGCGCCGCCTTGGCGTCGCCCCGGCCGCGGTCCTTGGCGCAGATCTCCTCGATGATCGGCGCGACCTGGGTGACCTGATCGAGGCCGATGAAGGCGTCCACCTCGTCGTGCAGCTCGGTCTTGAGGTCCTTGGAGAAGCGCTGGCTCATGCAGCCGGCGACGATGAGCTTCTGCTCCTTGCGGCGCTTCTTCATCCCCTTGTGCTGGTGGACCTCGAGGATGTGGCCGATGGACTCCTCCTTGGACGAGTCGATGAAGGAGCAGGTGTTGACGATGACGACGTCGGCCTGCTCGGCCTCGGGGATGACAGCCATGCCCGCCTGGTGCAGGTGGCCGACCATGATCTCGCTGTCCACGAGGTTCTTGGCGCAACCGAGGGAGATGAGGCTGACTTTGATCATGAGGGCGACTGGGGCGGCGGTGCATGGCGCCGGGCCGGGTAAAAGAAAACGGCGGTCAGAGACCGCCGCTACAGGCAAGGCGCAGGTTGGAGAAACGCGCTTACTTCTTCTTGGCGGCCTTGATGGCGGCCTTGATCCTGGCGTTGCGGCGCTTGTGGTAAGCGATGCGGCGTTTCTTTTTGATGTGCTTGTTGGTCTGTTGTCCCATGGGAGTGGTGGAGTGAGGGGTAGCTTTTGCCCGAAGACCGGCGCGGGAGTCAAGCGCGGCAAAACCTGAGACTTGAGGCCTGAAACCTGAAATGGCCGCACCTTCAGCGGGCGCTCTGTTTCAGGTCTCAGGTTTCAGCTCTCAGGTCTCCTGCCGCGCTAGTAGCGCGGCAGCGACGGGTCGATCTGCTGCGCCCAGGCGTCGATCCCGCCGGCCACGTTGGTCACCTGCGCGAAACCGTTGGCGCGCAGGAACTGGGTGACCCGCAGGCTGCGGCCGCCGTGGTGGCAGAGCGCCAGGATCAGGCGGTCGCGGGGCAGGTCGGGCAGCGACTCGGGAATCCGCCGCATGGGGATGTGCCGGCTGCCGGGCACGGCCGCAACGGCGACCTCGAACGGCTCGCGCACGTCGAGCAGCAGGGCGCCCTCGCGGTGCAGCCGGGCGGCGGTGGCGACGTCGGTTTCGAGCGGGGTCTCCATGGTGGCCGGCCAGAGAACGACGTTCCCGTCGCTTGGCAACTCCGGAGCCGCGTATCGGGGCTTGAACCGACCCTGCCCACCGGGCTTATAGGCCTCATGCCTGAACGTTTTGTTGTGATCATGGCCGGCGGCCGCGGCGAGCGGTTCTGGCCGCAGAGCCGCGAATCCACGCCCAAGCACCTCCTGCCCATCGTCGGCGACAAACCCATGCTCGCCCAGACCGTGGACCGGGTGGCCGGCGTCGTGCCCCGCGAGAACATCTTCATCATCACCACCCAGGCGCAGCTCGAAGGCTGCCGCGGCGCCTGTCCCGACGTGCCACCGGCGAACATCGTGGCCGAGCCCATGGGCCGCGACACCGCGGCCGCGACCGGCCTCGCGATGCTGTTGGTGAAGCAGCGCAACCCCGGTGCGGCCTTCGCCATGCTGCCGGCGGACCATGTCATCAAGGACACGGCCGAATACGCCCGGCTGCTCGCCATCGCCTTCGAAGCCGCCGAGGCCGCCGACGTGCTGGTCACGCTCGGCATCAAGCCCACGGCGCCCGAGACGGGTTTCGGCTACATCCATCGCGCGGGTCCGTGGCGCAAGATCGGCGGCCGCGACGTGATGGCTGTCGAGCGTTTCGTCGAGAAACCCAACCTCGAGACGGCCGAACGCTATCTCGCCTCGGGCGAATACTACTGGAACGCCGGCATGTTCGTCTGGCGCGTGCCGGTGGTGGAGGCGGCGTTCCAGGCCCACGCGCCCGAACTCTCCGCCGGGTTCGCCCAGCTCGAGGCGGCGGTGGAATCCGCGGGCGGCTGGTCGCCGGCGCTGGCCGCGGTTTATCCGACGCTCAAAAAGGTCTCCGTGGACTACGCGCTGATGGAGAAATCCACCAACGTCGTCGTGGTGCCGGCGACCTTCGATTGGGACGATGTCGGCGCCTGGCCGGCGCTCGCCAAGCACTTCGAACCCGACGCGCAGGGCAACGTCCTGCGCGGCCATGCGCTGGTCGAGAAGGGCACGCACAACATCGTCATCTCAACCGACGGCCACCTTGTCGGCGTGATTGGCGTGAGCGATCTCGTCGTGGTCCACACGGAGGGCGCGACCCTGGTCTGCCCGAAGGATCGGGCGCAGGAGATCAAGGCTCTGCTCGCACGCATCAAGCAGGATCCGGAGAAGAAGCAGTTCCTGTGAGCGGGGAGCGGTTTTGACCGCGAAGTCCCGTGTGCGATTCCGAACCGTTTGAACCACAGATGAACACAGATAGGCACCGATGGACTCCCGTTTGGAAATCCGTGACCCCCTGTGTTCATCTGTGGTGGAGATCTGACCCATGCGCTGCCTCGGCATAGACTACGGCACGAAGCGCGTCGGCCTGGCCCACGGCGACGAGATCGGCGTGGCCACGCCGCTGCCGGCGCTGACCGACGCCGACGAGGCCGCGCGCTGGAGGAAACTGGGCGAACTCATCCGCCAGCGCCGCATCACCGACCTCGTGCTCGGTTATCCCTACAACCTGGACGGCACCGTGGGCTTCAAGGCGAAGGAGGTGGACGCCTTCGCCGCACGCCTGCGGGCGGAATTCGGCCTGCCCGTGCACCTGGTGGACGAGACGCTCACGAGCGCCGAGGCGGAAGCCACCATTGCGAAGAAGGACCGCCGCGCCGTACGCGCCGGCGGCCTCATCGACTCCCGCGCCGCCTGCCTGATTTTGCAGGACTTCCTCGACCAAAAATTTCCACCGACTTCAACGGGCCATGAATAAACCACGGAACACACGGAACACACGGAAAGGGAAAGCCCATGAACAAATTGATCCATGCTGGAGAGACGCATGCCCTGCTCGGAGCGTGCTTTGAGGTATATAAGGAAAAAGGCTGCGGATTTCTGGAGGCGGTTTTTCAAGAATGCTTGGAGCTGGAACTTGCAGACCGGAAAATACCGTTCCAGGCCCAGCCGCTCCTGAATCTGGAATACAAAGGTCGGCCGCTTAAACAGAAGTATCAGCCCGATTTTGTCTGCTTCGGCAAAGTCGTCCTCGAAATCAAGGCGGTGTCGAAGCTGACCGATGAGCACAGGGCGCAGTTGCACAATTATTTAAGGGCAACCGGCCTGCGGGTTGGTCTCTTGGTGAACTTCGGCCATTTCCCTCTCGTGGAGCACGAACGTATTGTGCTCTGAGCGTTCCGTGTATTCCGTGTGTTCCGTGGTTTCAAAATCCGTGGTTAAAGAAAAGCCTCAGCGCTGGAAATGCATCGTCGCCTACGACGGCACGTCGTTCAACGGCTGGCAGAGCCAGGAGGGCGGCAACACCGTGCAGGACCGCATCGAGGCGCGGCTGAAGGCGATCTTCGGCCACGTCGTCCGCATCCACGGCAGCGGGCGCACCGACTCGGGCGTCCACGCCCACGCACAGGTCTTCCATTTCGACGCGCCCTGGCGCCACGGGGCGGACAAGCTCCGCAAGGCCATGCAGACCGGCCTGCCGCGCAGCATCCTGCTCAAGACCGTGTGCGCCGCGCGACCGGATTTCCACGCCCGCTTCTCGGCCCGGGGCAAAATCTATCGTTACCACGTGCACCTCGGCGGCGCCGATCCGTTCGAGGTCAATTACTGCTGGTCGCTCGGCCGCGATCTTGACTGGCGGGCCGTGCAAGCCACGGCTAAGCTCCTGCGCGGCCAGCACGACTTCTGGGCCTTTTCGGGCGAGAACGACCGCACCTACGAGACCACCGTGCGCCATCTGCGCCGGCTGGATGTGCGGCGGCGCGGGAAGCGGGTGACGTTCACGTTCGAGGCCGACGGTTTCCTCTACAAGATGGCGCGCAGCCTCGCCGGCGCGCTGGTCAGCGTGGGCCTCGGCAAGCTCGCGCCCGCCGACGTCGCCGCGCTGCTCCGGACCCGCCGGCGCATCGCCGAGGTCGTCACCGCCCCGCCGCAGGGTCTGTTTCTGGTGCGGGTGATTTATTGAGCAGGGGCAGGGCGGGATTTCCATATCCGGCCAAATCCGTTCTGGCCGTGTTCGGAGGCTCCGCCCTAAAATCCGGGCGATGAATGCCGTTTTTCGCGGTCTTGCTCGCGACACGCTTGACGTGTTGTTCCCGCGGAGCTGCGTGCATTGCGGCGGGCTGGTGGAGGAGGGGGACTACCGGCACCTGTGCGCGGCCTGCGCGGGGTTGCTGCACGTCGTCCGGCCGCCGCACTGTCCGACCTGCGGGCATCCTTACTTCGGGGAAATGGCGGAGAATCGCGCCTGCGAGCACTGCGAGGCGCTCGACCCGGTCTTCCGTGAGGGACGCACGGCGATCCTCCTCCAAGGCTCCGGCCGGTCCCTCATCCACGCCCTGAAATACCACGGCGGACTGCATGTCCTGGAGGATGTCGTCACTGCCATGCGGCGCGCTCCAGGCTACGCCGACTGGGTGCGCGGTGCCGTGCTCGTGCCGGTGCCGCTGCACCCGCGGAAAAAGCGCGAGCGACGCTTCAATCAGAGCCTTTTGCTGGCCGAATGCGCTGCGCAAGCTGCGGACGGTCAGGCGGAAGTGCGGGAATTGCTGCTTCGGGTGGTGGACACCCAGACGCAGACGCACTTCGACCGAGAGGCCCGTCGGGAGAACCTGAAAAATGCCTTTGCTTTGGCCCCGGGCGCCACCCTTAATCCGGCCCGACGTTACCTGCTTATCGATGACGTTTTTACAACGGGCTCCACACTCAATACCTGCGCTGCCGTGCTGCGCCGCGGCGGGGCGTTGAGGCTCGACGTCATCACCTTCGGGCACGGCTGAATCACACCCTGCTATGGCACATTTTTCCAAACCCAAGCTGCCCTCGGTTCCCAAGGCCACGGGTGCCAAAACGACCAGGAAGAAGGTCAACACCGAAGGTCTCTGGACCAAATGCCCCGTCTCGGGCGAGATCGTCTTCAACAAGGACCTCGAGGCCAACCTCATGGTCGTGCCGAAGAGCGGTTACCATTTCCCCATCGGCTGCCGCGCGCGCATCGCCAGCATGATCGACGAGGGCACCTTCGAGGAGCACGACGCCGGTGTGAAGTCCGCCGACCCGCTCAAGTTCGTGGACTCCGCCGCCTATCCCGACCGCATCAAACGCTACGAGAAGGACAGCGGCCTGCCCGAGGCCGTCATCTGCGGCACCGGCAAGCTCAACGGCATCGCCGTGTCGCTCGCCGTGATGGATTTCCGTTTCTGCGGCGGCGCCATGGGCGCGGCCGTGGGCGAGAAAATCACCCGCGCCATCGAGCGCGCCGCGAAGAAGAAGACGCCGTGCATCATCGTCAGCTCCTCCGGCGGCGCGCGCATGCAGGAGGGCATCTTCAGCCTCATGCAGATGGCCAAGACCAGCGCCGCGCTCGGCCGCCTTGCCGAGGCCAAACTGCCGTTCATCTCCATCCTGACCTACCCGACGACCGGCGGCGTCACCGCCAGTTTCGCCACCCTGGGAGACGTGATCCTCGCCGAGCCCGGCGCGCTCATCGGTTTCGCCGGCGCCCGTGTGATCAAGGAGACCACCAAGCAGACCCTGCCCGCCGGTTTCCAGACCGCCGAGTTCCTCCTCAAGCACGGGCTTGTGGACCAGATCGTGAGCCGCCTCGAGATGAAGGACCGGCTCACCAGCCTGTTGCAGGCGCTCCACACGCACAAATACAAGGAGCACAGGGTGCCGACCGCCGCGCCGTTCCCCACGGCCGTCGTCACCGCCGCCGCGAACGCGTGACTGGCGTCCACGCCGGCAACTTACAACGCTCAACGCCGAACGTCCAACGTCCAAGGCAACGCGGATGGCAGCGCCGAATCGCAATTTTGACCTGGAGGGGCGGCTGCTGGACTACGCGGCCGCGATCGTGCGCTTCACCGAGAGAATGAGCCGCACGCAGGCCGGCATCCATGTGGCCGGACAATTGTTGCGCTCCGGCACCTCGCCGTTGCCCAACCACGGGGAGGCACAGGCGGCGGAATCGAACGATGATTTCATCCACAAGATGAGCGTGTGCCTGCAGGAGCTGCGTGAGTCCCGCCGCTGGCTGCGCCTGGCTCAGCGGGTGCCGCTCATGAAGGCGCCGGCGATGGTTGATCCCCTGCTGGCTGAAACCGAGGAATTGATCAAAATCTTCCACAGCGGCATCGCCGCGGCAAGAAAACGGTCCCTCCAGGAGAAGATCCGCTCATGAGTGTTGCACGTTCAGCGTTGGACGTAGGGAGTTCGGTCGCGTTGTCCGACTACGCGGCCGTCAAGGACTACCTCTACGGCCTGAAGGCCGGGGGCCTGAAGTTCGGCATCGAGCGCATGCAGCGGCTGGCCGCGGCGCTAGGGCACCCGGAGCGGAGCTACCCGGTGATCCACGTCGCCGGCACCAACGGCAAGGGCTCGGTGTCGGCCATGCTCGAATCCATCCTCCGCACGGCCGGCCGACGCACCGGGCTCTACACCTCGCCGCACCTCGTGCGCCTCGGCGAGCGCGTGCAGGTGGACCGCCGGCTGCTGACCGAGGATGAGATCGTCGCCTACACGCACGAGCTGCGATCCGTGGCCGAAAGGGCCGCCGCCGGCGCCGCCGACGAACATGCGACCTTCTTCGAGTTCATGACAGCCATGGCCTTTCTCCAGTTCCGGCGCCGGGGCGCGGACGTGGCGATCGTCGAGGTCGGCATGGGCGGCCGGCTCGACGCGACCAACGTCGTCATGCCGGAGGTCAGCGTCATCACTTCCATCGGCCTCGACCATTGCGCCGAGCTGGGCGACACCGTCGAGAAGATTGCCCGCGAAAAGGCCGGCATCATCAAGCCGGGCCGGCCCGTTGTGATCGGGTGCATGCCTGCCGGCGCCGAACGGGTCATCCGCGAGGTGGCCGCCGCACAGGGTGCGCCGGTGCACGCGGTGCGTGAGGTCTTCGGCCAGGATTTGGAGAACTATCCCCTCACTAATCTGGAAGGCGAGTGCCAGCGCTGGAATGCCGCCACGGCCACGCTCGCGGCACGTCTGTTGCCGACATCGCTCCGGCCCGACGGGGCGGCCATCGCCCGCGGTCTGCTGGCTGTGGACTGGCCCGGACGCTGGCAGCGGCTGGAGGTCGGCGGCCGGCACGTGATTCTCGACGCCTCGCACAATCCCGAGGGCGCGCAGGAGCTGGACAAGAACCTGACCCGCCTGATCCGGGAGACCGGACGCCAGCCGGTGATCATCGCCGGTGCGCTGGGCGAGTTCCGGGCCAAGGCCCTGCTGGAGGTCGTGCTGCGCCACGCCGCGGCGGTGCACATCGTTGCACCCCGCCAGAACCGCGCCACGCCTTATGGAGCCATGCTCGCGCTCGTGCCGGAGGCGTCGCGTCACCTCCTGCGTCGCGGCGACCTGACGGAAATCTTCCCCGATCCGCAGACCTGCACCCTCGGACATCCCGGCGACACCGTGGTCGTCACCGGTTCGATCTACCTGCTCGGCGAGGTGCTGGAGCGCCTGCAACCCGTCGCCGCCAGCGAGTTGCGGTTGCAGGATTTCTGAGGCTCAGAGCCGGATATCACCATTCCAAGAGGGCTTCAGGGCTGAGTGGTGCCGGCCGTTGACGCCCTTCCGGCCGGTGTTTTACTGATCGCAACAACGCGGGGACTGATACCAAGTTGCATTCAAAGATATAATAACCAGTCGCGGATCCAGGGAAAACAGGTGAGTTGCCGCAGGCGAAGCGGGTCGTTGAGCAGGAGCAGCAGCTCGGTTTCTAAACGAACTTCGACCGCGGCAAGCTCGGCGAAGAACTGGTTGGCGAAGCCTTTTTCCCGGACTTCGTCCCAGACGTGCTCGATGGGGTTGCACTCCGGGGTGCAGGCCGGCAGCAGTTCCAGCCGCAGTCGCTCCGGCACGGGGAGCTGCTTGGACTTGTGCCAGTCCGCTCCGTCGAGCAAGCACAGCAGGCGGTGGTCAGGCCAGCAGGCGAGCATCTCCAGGATGAACCTCGCATGGCCGGGGTGTTGCACTTCGCCGAGAGCATGGCCGTGCCTTCCCCTTCCAGTGGCGCGATCGCGACGAAGGCATACAGCGACTCCCGCACGACCTGGCGGGCGACCCTTCGGGCGGACCGGCTCCGGCGCCCAGCAGGAGCGCAGGACACTGATCCGGCCAAACCGGCCTTCGTCCATGAACAGGACCTTCAGGCGCGCTCCGCTCTTCGCCCGCTCCTGCGCGACGATCCCGGCGAACTTTTTTTAAAGGCCGCCTCGGCCACCGGATCCATCTTCGGGTGGCTGGGGCGGGGCACCACTTTGCGCCAGCCGGCCTTGGCCAACAACCGGTAGACCGTGGAGGCGGCGACCGGGTGGCCGGCCTGCTGCTCGTAATCGCGCCGGAACGCCCCGGCCTCGATCATGTGCCCTTCTCCGGCGCGGCCCAGATGGCGTTGCAGCAACGCGGCCTTCTGGTCGGCGGTCAGCAAGCTGTGGCGGCGACCGCCGCGTCCGGGCCGGCCGACCAGAAAGCCCTCGCCTTCGCGCAGGAAGCGGGAATGCAGCACCCTCACGGTATTGACGCTCAGCCCGGTCACCTGGGCGATGCTCTCCGGGGGTGATGCACCCAAAGCTCGCATCAAAACCGCCTGGATCCGGCGTTGCTCCGCGACGCTGCCTGCCGTCTTGAGCAGTTGCTGCAACCGCTGGGTGCTCCCAGCGGGAAAAGGCTTGGGGGGACGCATAAAAAACCTCCGGGGGAGATACCGCCGGAGGCTTCATTATATACGTATGATTGCAACTTGGTGTGAGACCCGTTGAAGCATGAGGCCGGATAATAGCTTGGAAATCAACAGCCGAGTTCCCTAGCTGAGCTTTTGTCCGGTGATTTTTTCGCGCGTAAAGCTCAACTCGTGCTCACTGGCTGGACCTCACCGCACGTTGCCGTAGGCGCTGAGGACGAGGTCCTGGCCGCCGGCGGTCCTGCCGTAGAGGCGGAAGGCGGCGCTGGTGGCGGCTTGCGTGGACTTGGGGGCGACGTGGAGGAGGTAGCGCCGGCCGGGCTCGACGGTTTCGAGGTGCGTGGCGAAGGCGTCGCTCGTGCCCTGCACGGTGGTGATCGTCAGCTCGACGCCCTCGGTGACGGCGATCTCGAGGGACTGCTCGACGGCGGGGCCGCCGGTTTTCCACTCGAGGCTGCGCGGGATGAGCGTGGCGGCCTCGGGCACGTCGAGTTCGACGGTGAGGGCGACGGGCGGCTGGCCCTCATCGGTGCTGACGATGATCGTGCGCCGGTAGATGCCGAAGCGGTCACCGACGGTGAACCTCGCGTGGATGCGGCCGGTCGCGCCAGGGGCGATGAGCTTGTCGCTGGCGGTGGCATCGAGGCAGTCGCAGCTCGTGTCCACGCCCGTGATGGTGACGGGCTTGGCGGAGGAGTTGGTGAATTCGAAGAAGGTCTCCGTGGTCTTCTGCAGCGGGGCGGTCTTGAGCGAGAGGTGGGTGGCCTTCCACTCGAGGGCGGAAGCGGGAAGGAGGCCGAGGGTGAGTGTGAAGGTGAAGGTGAGGACAGACTTCATGGGGAACACGGACACAAGGAAAGCGAGCCGGGAGGCAAACTCAACCAAGCAGAAGGGATGGCCACCACGGAACAGACCGAACACACGGAAAGGTTGTGCCCACAGATTGCAGATGGACACGGATGAAGGCGGAATAGCCCGAGACCGGTGTGGTTCCGTCTGTGATAATCCGAGAGATCCGTGGTTAATCCGGCTCGGGATTGAGTTCTTGAGGCAAATCAGCGGAGAGGACTTTACACGAAGGACGCAAAGACCGCGAAGGCGGAATGCTGGTGTTGCTTTGCTAGCTTCGCGACCTGCGTGTGGAGAATCCATGTTGCTCAGCGGCATTGCTGGAGGGCTTGGGCGACGAGGGCGAATTCGCTGCGCAGGGCGGGCAGGCTGGCGGAGGCTTCGGCGAAGGCGCCGGCCTTGCCCTGCTTCTCCATCGTGAGGGCGACGGCGGCGAGGCCGGCGGCGCCGAAGTTGCTGCAACTGCCCTTGATGGTGTGGGCGGCGCGGGTGAGCAGGGCGGCGTCCTGCGTGGCGAGGGATTTTTCGATCTCGGTGATGCGCTGCGGCACGTCCTCGAGGAAGACGTCGATGAGTTCGCGCAGGAAGGCGGGGTCGTCCGGGTTGAGTTCACGGAGGGCGGCGAGGGCGGCGGGATCGACGGCGGGATTCATGGGGTGGGGCTGAGCGGGACGTGGGAAGGTTTCAATAATGTGATGTTCGTTTCGGGCGGCAAGGCATCGGATCCTTGCGCTCAGGAGGACACGTTTCGGGAAGGGATTTTATTTCTGGCATTCTGAGCGCAGCGAAGAATCCCGCAGTCTGAAGCGCCTTCTCACGTGGCCCATTCGAAGGAGGTGTTCTGCTCGATCTCCTCGATGGTGGTGAGGCCGAGGAGGACCTTGCGGAGGCCGTCGTAGCGGAGGGGTTTGTAGCCGATGCGCGCGGCGGCGCGGGTGATCTCCTGGGCGCTGCGGCCCTCGGTGATGAGCTGGCGGATCTCCTCGGAGATGAGGACGAGCTCGTGGAAGGCGATGCGGCCCTTGTAGCCGGTGCCGCGGCAGTGCGGGCAGCCGCGCCCGCGGTAGAATGGCACCTCGGTGAGGCCCTCCTCGAGGAAATATCTCAGCAGCACCTCGCGCGGCGGATAGTAGGCCTCCTTGCAACGCTCGCAAATGCGGGCGGCGAGCCGCTGGGCGAGCACGCCGATGACGGAAGGCGCGACCATGTAGGGCGCCACGCCGATCTCGACGAGGCGGATGATGGCCTGGGGGGCGGTGTTGGTGTGCAGGGTGGCGAGCACGAGGTGGCCGGTGAGCGCGGCCTCGGTGGCGATCTTGGCGGTCTCGAGATCGCGGATCTCGCCGATGAGGATGACGTCGGGATCCTGGCGCAGGAGCGAACGCAGCACCGTGGGGAACTTGAGGTCGATGAGCGGATTGACCTGGCTCTGGGTGACGCCGGGCATCGTGATCTCCACCGGGTCCTCGATGGTGGAGATGTTGATGGCAGGGTTGTTGATCTCGTGGAGCGCGGCGTAGAGGGTGGTGGTCTTGCCGCTGCCGGTGGGGCCGGTGACGAAGATGATGCCGCTGGGGTTCTGCACGAGCCGGCGGAACGGCGCGAGGATCGGCTGCGAGACGAGCATCTTGTCGAGCGTCATCTGCGACTTCTTGCCCGGGGAGGCCAGGACGCGGATGACGACCTTCTCGCCGTGGATGGTGGGGAGGGAGGAGAAGCGGAAGTTGGCCTTGGTGGTGCCGATGAGGAGGGAGAAGCGGCCGTCGGCGGGGAAGCGGGTTTCGGCAATGTCGAGGCTGCAGAGGATCTTGAGGCGCGCGACGATGGCGCGGTGGAGCTTGCGCGAGAAGGTGAGGACCTCGCGCATCATGCCGTCCACGCGGAAACGGATGCGCGACTGGATCTCGTGCGGCTCGATGTGGATGTCGGTGGCGCGTTCGCGGAGGGCGAAGTAGATGAGTTCGTCGAGCACGCGCACGAGCGACCGGGCCTCGGCGACGGCCTCGAAGCGCTCGCCGGGGCCGCCGGGCCGGTCGAAGATGGCGTCCTGCTCAAGGTCGGAGAGGCTGTCGGCGAGGGTTTTCTCGGTCGAATACTGGATGGCGATGGCATCTTCGATCTCGCAGGGCAGGCAGAACACGGGGCTCACGGGCATCTGCGCGATGTTTTGGAGGCGGCGGATGAGCTCCTTGTCCTGCGGCGTGGCGAGGGCGACGGTGAGCACGCCGTCGATGACGTAGAGGCCGAGCGCCCTGGCCTTCCGGGCGATGGCGAGGGGAAGCTTGTTCACGGCCTCCTCGGTGATGGCGGAGGCGAGGATGTCCACGTAGGCGATGCCGATGGAGTCGGCCCAGAGGCGGCAGGCCTCGTCCTTCGTCAGGAGTTTCTCGTCAATGATGGCCTGGAGGTGGGCGAGGGTGCCCGGGCCGTGGACGCCGCCGGCGGCTTCGACCTCGGCGGCGAAGTGGAAGTCGGGCAGGTTGTGCACCAGCCGGAGGAATTCCCTATTTGCCGGTTCGGGGGGCACGACGGGGGCGGTTTTTCTGGAACAACTTGGCGATCTCGACCTGCTCGAGCTTCTCCATGGCGAAGGCCGGGGCGTCGCGTTCGAGCTTCACCTCGCGGAGCAGCTCGGGGAGCGAGTAGCGGACCTCGGTGATGCCGTGGCCCGCGGGTGGAGTCGGCTGGCCGGCGCTCATGCGGGCGTCTCCGGCTCCCCGGCGTCGCCGAAGCAGTCGGCGATGATCTCCTCGAAGCGGGCGGTGAGTTCCTCCCGCGGGGTGTCCTTGCGGAGATAGTCGGCGGCGCCGAGGCGCAGGCACTCCTCGACGGTCTGGCGGTTGGCGAGCGAGGTGAGCATGACGACGAGCGCGTCGGGATCGAGGCGCCTGATCCGCTCGAGGGCCTGGAGGCCGTCCATGTTGGGCATGTTCACATCGAGGAGGACGAGATCGGGGCGCTCCTGCGCGTAGAGCTGGACGGCCACGGCGCCGTCGCCGGCCTCGAGGATCTGCGGGTCGCCGAATTTTCTCAGCACGAGGGCGATGAACTTCCGGATGTGCGGTTCGTCGTCGGTGAGGAGGATTTTCCGCGGGAAGTTCATGTGGGCAGGGGGAAGGAGATTTTGAAGACGGCGCCGCCACCGGGGGAATTTTCGGCCGAGATGCCGCCGCCGTGAGACTCCATGATGCGCTTGCAGATGGCAAGGCCGAGGCCGGTGCTCTTCTCACCGGCGGTGGGTTTCACGGAGGTCTTGCCGAAATCCTGGAACAGCTTGTGGCGCTCGCTCTCGGGGATGCCGGGGCCCTGGTCGCGGACGAGGAGGGAATGGTAGGCGTCGTTCGTCTCGGTGCCGACGGCGATGACGGAGCCGGGCGGAGAGAATTTGATGGCGTTGCTCAGGAGATTGTCGATGACCTGCCGGACCTTGTCGGCGTCGAGCAGGAGCTCGACACCGGCGTCGAGCGGGGCGAGGTCGATGCGGGAGCCCTTCTTGGCGGCGTTGATGTTGTTCAGATAGACGGATTTGATGACCAGCTCGGCGAGGGGACGCAGCTCGGGGTGGATCTTGAGCTCGCCGGATTCGATGACGGAGAGGTCGAGCAGCTCGTTGACCATGCTGAGCATGGACTGGCTGGTTTCCTGGATGGTCTTGACGAGGTCGAGCTGGTCGGCGCTGAGCGGGCCGACGGTGCCGTCGGCGAGGAAGTCGGCCAGGCCGCGGATGGAGGCGAGGGGATTGCGGAGGTCGTGCGCGACGATGCCGAGGAGCTTGTTCTTGGCGGCGTTGGCGGCGCTGAGCTGGGTGACGAGCTGGCGCTGCTGCTCGTTGAGCAGGCGGTTCTGCAAGTGGGTGCGCAGGCGGGCGAGCGCCTCGCGGGCCTTGAAGGGCTTTGGCAGATAATCCACGCCGCCGGCGGCGAGGCCCTCGACGACGTCGTCGGACTCGGACTTGGCGGTGATGAAGATGACGGGCGCGAGGAGTTCGCCGTGGCGGGCTTTGAGCGTGCGGCAGGTTTCAAAGCCGTTGATGCCAGGCATGATCACGTCGAGAAGCACGAGGTCGGGTTTGAACTCCTCGTAGATCACCAGCGCTTCCTCGCCGGAGTGGGCGGCGCGCAGCTCGTAGCCCTCGGGGCTGAGGATGCTCGTGAGGATGCGCACGTTCAGCCGGTCGTCGTCAACGATCAGGATGCGGCGGCCAGCCAAGGCTGGCTTGGTCGTCTCAGGGGCTTGTGTCATAGGGTGATGCGCAAGCACTTATACGGCACGAGGCTAGCGCGGCATTAAGCGGAAACAACCGGATTATGTGCATACATCATGGAATCCCGATGCGATGATATTTTACTTGCCCGCGCCCAAAATGTGCCGTTCCCTGCGCCATGGCTAATTCCTTTGTTTTCTCCTCCGAGTCGGTGGGCGAAGGCCACCCCGACAAAGTCGCCGACCTGATCTCCGACAGCGTGCTCGACGCCTGCCTCGCGCAGGACCGTTTCAGCCGCGTGGCCTGCGAGACCATGGTCAAATCCAACATGGTGATCCTCGCCGGCGAGATCACGACCAAGGCCAAGCTCAATTACGAGGCCATCGTGCGCGACGCCATCCGCGAAATCGGCTACGTGAACAGCGACGACGTCTTCCACGCCGACCAGGTTTTCATCAACAACTACCTCACCCGCCAGTCGCCCGACATCGCGCAGGGCGTGGACGCCAGGAAGGCCAAGGGCAAGAAGACCGCCGAGCAGGGCGCCGGCGACCAGGGCATCATGTTCGGCTACGCGTGCAACGAGACGCCCGAGCTGATGCCGACCCCGATCATGTTCGCGCACCGCCTCGGCCGCGAACTCACCAAGATCCGCAAATCCGGCAAGGTCGCCTGGCTCCGCCCCGATGCGAAGTCCCAGGTCTCGATCCGTTACGAGAACGACATTCCCGTCGAGGTCGTGAACGTCGTCATTTCCACTCAGCACACCGCCGACGTTTCGCACGGCGAGATCGAAAAATATCTCATCGAGAACGTCGTCAAGAAGGTCATCCCGGCCCGGATGCTGAACAAGAACACCGAGTATCTCATCAACCCGACCGGCCGTTTTGTCATCGGCGGCCCGCAGGGCGACTCCGGTCTCACCGGCCGCAAGATCATCGTGGACACCTACGGCGGCTGGGGCCGCCACGGCGGCGGTGCCTTCTCCGGCAAGGATCCGTCCAAGGTGGACCGCTCGGCCGCCTACATGGGCCGCTGGGTCGCCAAGAACATCGTCGCCTCCGGCCTCGCGACGCACGCCGAGATCCAGTTCGCCTACGCCATCGGCCACCCGCAGCCCGTGTCGGTGCGCGTCGAGACCTTCGGCACCGCGAAGCTCGGCATCTCCGACGAGCAGATCACGGCCGCCGTCCAGGAGGTCTTCAGCTTCAAGCCGGCCGACATCGTCGCCCAGCTCAACCTTCTGCACCCGATCTACCGCCAGACGACCAACTACGGTCACTTCGGCAAACACGGCCTCCCTTGGGAGGAGACCAACAAGGCCGCCGCGCTCCGCGCCGCCATCAAGCACTGAACCCGGATCCTGGATCCCAGACCTACCATGCCCACCGCCACCGCCACTCCCGCCAAAGAATACAAGGTCAAGGACATCACCCTCGCCGACTGGGGCCGCAAGGAGATTGCCATCGCCGAGCACGAGATGCCCGGCCTCATGTCCGTCCGCAAGAAGTTCGGCCCGGGCAAGCCCCTCAAGGGCGTCCGCATCACCGGTTCGCTGCACATGACGATCCAGACCGCCGTCCTCATCGAGACGCTCAAGGAACTCGGCGCCGACGTGCGCTGGGCCTCGTGCAACATCTTCTCGACGCAGGACCACGCCGCCGCGGCCATCGCGGCCGCCGGCACGCCCGTCTTCGCCTGGAAGGGCGAGACCCTCGAGGAATACTGGGACCTGACCTTGCAGGCCATCTCCTTTCCCGGCGGCAAGGGCCCGCAGCTCGTCGTGGACGACGGTGGCGACGTCACGCTCCTCATCCACAAGGGCTGCGAACTTGAGGAGGGCAGCGACTGGGTCAACACCCCGTCCGGCTCCCACGAGGAGCAGGTCATCAAGAACCTGCTCAAGCGCGTCCACAAGGAGGACCCCCTCAAGTGGACCACGCTCGCCAAGGAATGGCGCGGCGTCTCCGAGGAGACCACCACCGGCGTGCACCGCCTCTACCAGATGCTGGAGAAGGGCAAGCTCCGCGTCCCCGCCATCAACGTCAACGACTCGGTCACGAAGTCCAAGTTCGACAACCTCTACGGCTGCCGCGAGTCGCTCGCCGACGGCCTGAAGCGCGCCACCGACGTCATGATCGCCGGCAAGGTCGCCTGCGTGTGCGGTTACGGCGACGTGGGCAAGGGCTCCGCGCACTCCCTCAAGGGCTTCGGCGCCCGCGTCATCGTCACCGAGATCGACCCCATCAACGCCCTGCAGGCCGCGATGGAGGGCTTCGAGGTCAACACGGTCGAGTCCACGCTCGGCATCGCCGACATCTACGTCACGACCACGGGCAACAAGGACATCATCACCCTCGAGCACATGCAGCGGATGAAGGACCAGGCCATCGTCTGCAACATCGGCCACTTCGACAACGAGATCCAGGTGGACAGGCTCAACGCCTCCGGCGCCAAGCGCACCAACATCAAGCCGCAATACGACATGTACACGTTCCCGAAGGGGAACAGCATCTACCTGCTCGCCGAGGGCCGCCTCGTGAACCTCGGCTGCGCCACCGGCCACCCGTCGTTCGTGATGTCGAACTCCTTCACCAACCAGACGCTCGCCCAGCTCGACCTCTGGAAGAACCGCGACACCTACAAGGTCGGCGTCTATCGCCTGCCCAAGCACCTCGACGAGGAGGTCGCCCGCCTGCACCTCGAGAAGATCGGCGCCAAGCTGACCGTGCTCACCAAGGAACAGGCCGCCTACCTCGGCGTCCCGGTCGAGGGCCCCTACAAGCCCGAGCATTACCGGTATTGACTCCCTGCAACGCCGCGGAGCAATCCGCGGCGTTTTTTTGTTTCAACCTCCTTCGTCAGTCACTCTGAGTGAAGCCAGGGGCGGCGTGCCTGCTGTGTGATTCTGCTGGATCCTTCGCCGCGCTCAGGATGACACGTTTCGGCGGTCCGACCTCAGTTCTCAGTCTTCTGCATCTCCCACGCCCATCCTCATTCCCAAACCCGCCGTCATCGAGGCCGCCGGCAACAAGCGCAAGCTCATCGAGGAATTCCTTGGCCGCGTGAACAGCGCGCGACTGCCACGAGCATCGCCCGCAGGCGCCGCCCCGGCCGGCCGGGGCGAGCCCGGCCGGACACCCGAATTCGACGAATACGCCGTCGTCCTGCGCGGCGAGCTGCAGGTGAAGACCAAGGCCGCCACGCTCACCGTCAAAGCCGGCCAGCGATTCGGGGATCTTCTGCTCGATTGTCGTCTCCCGCCGGCGCCGCGGCAGTGCCTGCCTGTGCGACGCCTGCCAGCCATGACCAACCATGACGGCCTGGGGCCCCGGACCCCCCCGCTGGCCGCCGTCGTTGTGACCGTCACCCTTGCGACGATCCGGCTGAACCGCCAGCAGTGCGAGCTGTCTGCGAGGTGCCCGGTCGGACGCTTCCGAGGCAGGCCTGAGTGGCGGACCAAGGTCCGCCCCTGCACACGGCGTCCTTACGGGAGTTCGACCGCATACCGCTGGAGCGAGCTGCCTTCGAGCCGGTGGAGGGCGGAGATGGCGTTGTGGAGGCTGACGCGCGACTGCAGTTCGTTCACCCGGGCCGTTTCGAGGTCGTTCTGCGCCTCGAGCACGCGGCGGCTGGTCGAGAGGCCGGCGTCGAACTTGGCCTTCTCGAGTTCGTATTGCCGCTGACTGAGGTTGGAGGCGAGGGCGGCGATGCGCACGCTCTCGGTGTTGGCCTCGACGGAGCGCACCGCGCTGCGCACCTGCACCTCGATGCTCTGCTCGATCTGGCGGAGGCGGGTTTGCTCGCGGCTGAGCGCGGCCAGGCTCTGGCGCTCGCGGGCCTTGTCGGATTTGCGGCCCCAGGGGTAGTTGAAGGAGAAATCCACCTGCCACGTATGGCTCTGCGGGTCGAGGGCGTCGCTGAACGCGTCGCCGCCGCTGCCGTTGCGGCCGTTGAGGCCGAGGGCGGCGCCGACGCTGAGGTCGGGCTTGGCGGAGTCCCTGGCAAGCTGGAGGTCGATCCTGAATTGTTCGATGGCGGCCTGGGAGGAGAGGAAGTCGGGCTGGTTCTTCTTCGCCATCTCGAAGGAGGAGGCGAAGACGGGCAGGGTGTTCTCCGTGTCCTTGAAGCGCACGGTGCCGACCGGGGCGTCGAGCTCGAACTGGCCGATGAGGGCGAGCAGGGCGTCCTGCCGGTCCTTGACGGTCTGTTCGGCGAGGATCAGGCCGCGCCGGGCGTTGGCGACGCCGACCTCGGCCTGCAGGACGTCGAGGTCGGTGGCGACGCCGGTGTCGCGCCGGGTCTTGGCCTCGTCGAAGAGCCTTTCGGCCAGGGCAAGGGAGAACTTGCGCACGGCGAGCTGTTCCCGGGCGAAGGCGAGGTTGTAGTAGGCGGTCTCGGTATCCTGGATGATGTCGAGCACGCGGGCCTTGTAGTCGAGGTTGGCGCGCTCGAGGCCGATCTCGGCACGCTTGATGGAGGCGCGGTTGATGGCGACGCCGGCGCCTTTGAGCAGGGACTGGCGCACGGAGAGCGTGAGATCGGCGTCGTAGGCGGGGTTGGTCGCCAGCGCGGGATTGGTCGAGGTGCGGTCGAGCGAGCTGCTGGCGCTGAGGGTGGTGCCGGTGTAGAGTCGCTGGGTGACGCCGAGGCGCAGGTCGGTGCCGCTGCTGGTGTTGCCCGCCGGGCCGGTCTCGCTGCCGCTGCGGCTGCCGGTGACGGCGAGCTGGGCCTCGTAGCCGCCCTTGGCCACGGTGATGGCGTCCCGGGCGATTTCGGGGGCGTAGCGGCCAATCTCAAGGTCGAAGTTGCGCTGAAGGGCGCGGGCGATGCACTGTTCGAGCGTGAGTTCGGGGGTGGCGGGTTCCTGGGCCAGAAGGCAGGAGGCGGCCAACAGGGCGGCAGTCAGTGTGGCGAGGCGGCGGAACGGTTGGATCATGGAAAGGGGGGCCGGAGACAAGACACGCAGAATTGCGGGAAAGTTTAAGCTTTTTGTGACGCCGGGAGCACGGGGCAGGTTTCGGACAGAAAAAAGCCACCGCGGATGGCGGTGGCAGTGCCCGGCTGGCCGGGCGGCAGTTTGGCGGGATGAGCGGCCCGACGGGACTCAGCGCAGGGCGTCGGGGCTGACCTTCTCCAGTTCCCGGGCGACGAGCTCGCCGAGGTAGGAATTCTCGTTGCTGCTGGCGGCGAAGGCCATGAGCTGGGTCTGGACCTCGGCGTAGCGCGGATTGGCGGTGGTGAGGTCGGGCAGCTTTTTCTCCTGCACACGGACGAGCAGACCCTTGTCACCCGAGGCGAGGAGGTCGGAAACCTGGCCGGCTTCGAGATTGCCGAGGGCGTAGAGGGCGGTCTGGGGTGCGTCCTGCGGGGGCTGGCGGAGGGTGAAATTGGCGTAGCTCTTGACCGTGAGCTTCTCGGCCTCCGCGGCGGCAGCGAAAGCGGTGGCACTGCCGGCAGCCTGGAGTTTCGCCTTGAGGGCGGTGCCGCGCTCGATGAAAAGGCGGCGCTTCTCGTTTTCGCGGTAGTCGGCCAGCACGCGGTCTTTCACGTCGGTGAAGAGCGGCTTGTAGGAGGGCAGGCTCTCGTGCCACAGCAGCACGACGAACCCGTCGGGCGTGGGGAGGGCGTCGGAGACCGGGCGGGCGGCATTGAGGCGCGAGATGGCTTCGGCGTAGTTGCCGAGCCAGGGGCGGTCGGCGGGGGGATTGTCGGGGGCGAAGGGGGGGACCGGCACGGCTTTCAGGCGGGCGCCGTCGAGATAGGACGCGAGGTCAGGCGAATTGGCGGAGAGCTTGCGCTCGAAGAGGGCGACGGTGAGGTCGTTGGCGGCTTGCGAGGCGAGGCGGCGGCTGGCGAGGTTGCGGATGGCGGTCTCGACCTGGGCGCGGACCTTCGGGAAGTTGTCCACGGTGGGGTCGGTGGCGGCGATGCTCGCCGCGGCGTCCTTCCTGTCGGCGTCGGCGGGAACGGGGAAGCTGGCGCGGTTGGCGTTGTAGAAAGCGCGGAGCTCCTCCTCGGTCGGGGCGTTGGGCGGCAGGTAGTCGGCGGCCTTGAACTCGATCACGCTCAGGCGCGGACGCACCGGCACCTCGTAGCGGAAGGCGTTTTCGTCATGGAATTTTTTCAGCTCGTCGTCGGTGGGGTTGATCGCGGGGTTGAAGCCGGCGTAGTCGAGCTCGGCGACCTGGATGGTCCAGGTGGAGTCGATGCGGGCGAGCTGCTGCTTGATGTCGGCGGGGAGCACGTAGCCGGGGCCGCCCACGACCTTGACGAGTTCGGCGAGGCGGGCGTCATCGCGCAGCACGCGGGTGACATCGGCCACGGTGAAGGGGCTGCCCTTGGATTTGAGCGAGTCGCCGAAGCGGGTATAGACGGATTGGTCGAACTGGCCTTCCTGATTTTGGAAGGCACGCAGGGTGGCGGTGTGCTTGGAAACCTGTTCGTCGGTGGCGGCAGGCAGGTGGAGTTCCTCGGCCAGCGCGAGGCCGGCGACGCGCTGGAGGGCGTATTGCTGGAGCTGGCCGCCTTGGAGGGCGGGGTAGCCGGCGCGCAGGTAGGCGCTGAGTTCGCCGTCGCGGGCGATGCGCTGGGCCTGCTCGGGGTTGGCGAGGTTGACGTTGAAAAACTTCTGTTCCCGCACCCGGACGTCGCCCTGGCCGAGGCCCGAGGACTGGCTGTAGATGAAGATCATCGGCAGGCCGATCGCGATCAGGACGATGAGGAAGACCAGCTTGAAGTGATGTTGGAAGTATCTCTGGATCCAGGAAATCATGGGGGGAAGGGAGCCACGAAATACGGCGCCCCTCCCCTCTGTCAACAGGCGAAGCGGGAGGCAGGCACCGGGGCCGGTTCAGGCCGCCTGCTCGGCGGGATGAACCCGGGCCAGTGCCGTGCCACAAGCACGCTCGACCCCGCGCAGGTCGTAGGCGGCCTTGGCTGCGGAGAGCTGGGTGATGCCGAGGGGCTCGAAAAACTCTTCGCGCAGGATGATGCCGGGATGGGTGAGAGAGGCGGGTTTGCCCATGATGGGTCAGTGGCAATCGGTGCTTTCGACGTTGGTGGCATCGGTTCCGCTCCAAACGAAGCAGATGCGCCACTGGTCGTTGATGCGGATGCGGTGCTGGCCGCCCCGATCGCCCTTCCAGGTTTCGAGCCGGTTGCCGGGTGGCAGGCGCAGGAAGGCGAGTTCCACCGCGGCGTCGATGAGTTGGAGTTTCACGAGCGCCCGCTTCTGGATGTCGGGTGGAAGCCGGCGCGAACGGATGCCCTGCCTGAGCTTCTCCGACTCGGCGTTGGCGAAGCTCTTGAACGCGCCCCTGACGGTAGGCCGGGTGGACTATCCGCCAAGCGGATCGCCGGTTGGCATGCCCTGCGTCCAAAGCCCAAGACCCGCTTGACGCGTGGTCCGGGCCGGGCGATGGTCGTGGCATGTCCACGGCGTCATTCCAGACAACCAAGGCCGGCTCGTGCCGCTTGCGTTCCTCGGATGGGTCACGTGGGAAAGTGTCGAAGATGCCCCGGGCCAAGGCGTCAGGTTACATGGTGGATTTCAGCCACCCTGCTGCGTTTGGCGAGGCGGTGCGCAGATACGCGGGTATTGTGCGTTCCCGTCGGGGGGATCTTTCGGCCCGTGAAGGCTTCGGAAATTAATTACCTGGTCGATGCCGGTCCGTTGATCGCCTTCCTCGACGGCCACGACCAATGGCATGCGTGGAGCCTGCGCACGATGGAGGTCTTGGACGAACCCTTGGCGACCACGGAAACCGTGGTGGCGGAGGTCTGCCATCGCTTGCGCAAGCTGCGTCCGGCGCTGGCTGTGATCCACCGACTGGTCGTCGAGCGGCGCGTGCTGCTCATACCGGCATTTGCCAAGCAGCCGCATCGAATGGAGGATTTGCTGGCGAGGTATCCCGAGATGGACGCCGGTGACGCCACGCTGGTGGTGCTGTCGGAGCTGTTTCCGCGGGCGAAGCTGATCACGGTGGATGAGGACTTCCGGCGCTACCGGCGGCTGCGGAACCAAGTCATTCCGCTGGTGATGCCGGAGAATCTGTAGTGCGTCCGTGATCGTTCGCCGGGTGAATCCGCCAAATGCGGACAGGCCGGATGGTTGGAAGGAGGCAAGCTGGCCCTTGACCCGCAGTGAGCAGGAATCAGCTCAGGTTCATGCAAACGCGCTCTGTCTCGAAGGCCCGGGCCGGATTCGGTCGAGTCACCGGCAAAGTCCTCAAGACGCGCAAGCCGGTGATCGTGGCGACGCGGGAAGGCTTGGTGCAGATCGCACCCTCCGAGGTGGCCGAGGAAGCGCCGCCGGCGCCGCCCGGTACGCTGGGGAAGTTCTCCAAGGAAGAAATCTGGCTGCACAACCACTTCGGGGAAAGCCTGTGAACTTGCGTCGGTGGGATGCGGTGTTCGTCCGGGCCGACGAAAAGGATGAAGTGGGACACCCGGCGGTGGTGCTTTCGCACGAGGATTTGCTGTAGGATGACAAATCTCAGCGTTGGACCACTAAAATGGATCCATCGACGGAGGAATCCTTCAACGAGAGGCTTCGACTGATCGTCCCCGCCACTGGGTTTCGGGGCCGGCTGATCGCCGGCTGGGGTGATCTTTCGACGCGTGAAGGCTTCGGCGATTAACGAAGGGGCGACGAAGCGGTCTAAAACCGGTTTGCTTTGAAGGCGGGCCGGCACCATGTTGCCGACATGAGCACGGTGAGGAGATCAAGGCGGCCATCGGGCAGCTTCCCTTGGAGGAGCGGGCCTCGCTGATTGCCGAACTGTGCGGCTGGTCCGATGACGATTGGGACCGGCGGATGAAAGCCGATGTGAAGGCGGGCAAGTTTGCCGCCTTGAATGAGGCGGCGGGGAATCTTCGAGACCCCGCTTGACGGAAACGAGTGATTGAGCGACGGTCCAGGCATGTCCACGGCCACCCTTCGCTCCAGCAAAGCGACCCGGCGCAAACCTCGCGCGCGGGCCAAGGAGCGGGCCGTGAACAAAGGGCCTTCGTTTGGAGAATGGGCACGCCGTGTCGCCGGGATCGTGAAGTCCGGCGTGGGCGACCTTTCCACCCGTGAAGGCTTCGCAAGCTAAGGCTCCGAAACCCGGGCTTGACGGTGTATCTAAAAAGATACACATCTGCTGATGTCCAAGCCACGGCCACTTCCGTGCGTCTTTTTTCGCACCGCCGCCGGCAATGAGCCGGTGCGCGAATGGCTGAAAAGCCTGCCGGAAGACGAACGGAAGCAGATCGGGGCGGACATCCTGGCTGTGCAGTTTGGCTGGCCGTTGGGCTTGCCGCTGGTGGATTCCCTGGGTGAGGGCCTGTGGGAAGTCCGCACGCGGCTGTCCAACCGGATAGCCCGCACGCTTTTCTTCACCCACGACGAAACGATCATTCTCCTCCACGGCTTCATCAAAAAGACGCGCGCCACGCCCGAACAGGAACTGGCCCAGGCCCGCAAAAGGAAACGCGACTATGAGCACCAGCAAAAACATCCACCACGGCGGTGACTTCACGAAGTTCCTTCGCGACGAAGGGATTTACGAGGAAGTGGAGGCGGCTGCGATCAAGAAGGTCATCTCCGCCGCCCTGGCCAAGCAGATGGAGCGCCGGGGCGTCACGGTTTCGGAGCTGGCCGAGAAGCTCGGCACCAGCCGCGCCGCGCTCAACCGCGTGCTCGACGAGGACAACACCTCGATCACACTCACCACGCTCTCCCGCACCGCCGCGGCGCTCGGCTGCCGGGTGAATCTGGAGATCGTGGCGACGCGGTGAGCGGGCCGAGCACTCACAAAGTCAGATCCCATTTCATATCCCGGAACCACTTCGTGGGTCTTGAAATCCGGCCTACATATCCGGCTCATCAATGATTCGCTTCAGATACTCTAGTTTTTCCGCCGCCATTTGACGTGTGAAACCCATTTTTGAAAACATTTCTTCCCTGAGTGCTGATGCTATCGTGTGTGCTTGACGAATTGTGAGATATAATTTCGCGAGATGCTGGTTGATGGCCAAACGGCCGGACTCCGACTGCAGATCAACTGCGTGCTCGAGAAAGAAGCGATGTGCGATTAGTCGCCTGGCGGCATTGGCCTCATCTAACAAAGTATAAAATGTGTCGTTATCGTCTGGCTTTCGATTCGCCTTAATAACGTTCTTCAGAGCCCCCATGCATGCGCTGACTAGATCCTCGTTGGCAGCTTTTATCTTGAGGTCTTTCTTCCGATCGAAGCTCAAGACGCCAAGCCATTCACCTGCCGACAAGATCAGCTTCAATTCATCTTCCAGTAACTGAGCATAGTAAAACGTCAGGCCAAAGTTCTCGAAGAGAACGCGTGTGTCGGCGCTATTCGAAGTAATGAACGGCGTAATCTGCATGAGCGCTTAGATTATGCCCTGCAGTGTTCGCGGCTCACGCCAGCTTCGCGCCGCGCGCCTGTGCGGCGCGGATGAGGGCGTCGGCCATGTCGGACGGGGTGACGGCGCACTCGATGCCGCATTCCTTGAAGACGGCGATTTTGGCGGCGGCGGTGTCCTCGGCTCCGCCGACGACGGCGCCGGCGTGGCCCATACGGCGGCCCGCGGGGGCGGTGGCGCCGGCGATGAAGCCCGCGACGGGCTTCATGCAATGGGCCTTGATCCAGCGCGCGGCCTCGACCTCGGCGTTGCCGCCGATCTCGCCGATCATGATGATGCCCCAGGTCTCGGGGTCGTCATTGAACATCTTGATGACGTCGAGGTGCGAGGTGCCGTTGACCGGATCGCCGCCGATGCCGACGGAGGTGGTCTGGCCGAGGCCCTTGGAGGTGAGCTGGAACACGGCCTCGTAGGTGAGGGTGCCGGAGCGCGAGACGACGCCGACGTGGCCCTTCCGGTGAATGTAGCCGGGGGCGATGCCGATGCGGCAGCCGCCGGAGGAGTCCTTGCCGGTGCCGGGCGTGACGATGCCGGGGCAGTTGGGGCCGATGAGACGGGTCTTCTTGCCGGCCATGGCGCGCTTGGCGGCGATCATGTCGCGGATCGGGATGCCCTCGGTGATGGCGACACAGAGGTCGAGGTCGGCGTCGGCGCACTCGAGGATGGCGTCGGCCGCGAAGGGCGGCGGGACGAACACGGCCGAGGCGGTGGCGCCGGTGGCGGCGACGGCGTCGCGGACGGTGTTGAAGATCGGGACCTTGTGCCCGTTGTGCTCGAAGAACTGGCCGCCCTTGCCGGGCGTGACGCCCGCGACTATCGCGGAGCCGTAGTCGAGGGAGAGCTTGGTGTGGCGGCCGCCGAACTCGCCGGTGATGCCCTGGACGAGAACCTTGGTCTTTTCAGTGACGATGATAGCCATTTTAAGAAGAGGAGGTTTTACACGAAGGAAGCAAAGGGAGCGAAGGAAGGAGGAGAACTTTGCTTGCTTTGCGTTCTTGGTGTGAAAGGTTTTGGTTTCAGGCGACGAGCTTCACGATCTTCTGCGCGGCGTCGGCCATGGTGTCGGCGGACTCGATCTTGAGGCCGGACTCGGCGAGGGTCTGCTTGCCGGCGGCGACGTTGTTGCCCTCGAGGCGGACGACGAGGGGGATCTTGAGGGAGAGCTCGCGGCTGGCGGCGACGACGCCGGTGGCGATCGTGTTGCAGTCCATGATGCCGCCGAAGATGTTCACGAGGATGCCCTTCACGTTGGGGTCGGTGAGGATGATCTTGAAAGCGGCGGTGACCTGGTCCTTGGAGGCGCCGCCGCCGACGTCGAGGAAGTTGGCCGGGCTGCCGCCGAAATGCTTGATGATGTCCATCGTGCTCATGGCGAGGCCGGCGCCGTTGACGAGGCAGGCGATGTTGCCGTCGAGGGCGATGTAGGAGAGGTTGTATTTCGAGGCCTCGATCTCCTTGGGATCCTCCTCGTTGAGGTCGCGGAGGGCGACGATCTCGGGGTGCCGGAAGAGGGCGTTGTCGTCGAACGAGACCTTGGCGTCGAGGGCGAGCACCTGGCCGGTCGGCGTGGTGATGAGCGGGTTGACCTCGACCATGGCGGCATCGGTGTCCCAATACATGCGGTAGAGCGCGGGGATGAGCTTCACGGCGTTCTTGAAGGTGTCGCCGGTGAAGCCGAGGCGGAAGGCCAGCTCGCGGGCCTGGTAGCCCTGGAGGCCGACGGCGGGGTCCACGTGGATCTTGAAGATCTTGTCGGGCGTCTCGTGCGCGACCTTCTCGATCTCGACGCCGCCCTCGGTGGAGGCGACGATGACCGGGCGGGAGGTCGCGCGGTCGAGGAGGATGGCGAGGTAATACTCCTTCTGGATGTCGCAGGCCTGGGTGAAGTAGATGGTCTGCACCTTGCGGCCGGCGGGGCCGGTCTGGGCGGTGACGAGGGTGTTGCCGAACATCCTGTTGGCGTAGTCGAGGGCCTCGGCCTTGGTCTTGGCGAACTTGACGCCGCCCTTGAAGCCGTCGGTAAACGTGCCTTTGCCGCGCCCGCCGGCGTGGATCTGGGCCTTGACGATGATGGGGCCGTCGTGGCCGAGGGTGGCGAGGGCCGACTCGAATTCGGCCGGGGTGCGGGCGGCGACGCCCCGGGGGACGGCGACGCCGTATTTCTCAAACAGGGCCTTGGCCTGATACTCGTGAATATTCATGGAAAGAGGGGTGCTGTTTTAGCCAGAAAGCCCCGGCAATTGACACAAAAAAGATAACCCGACCTTCAACAGCCGCTGATAGCATGAATAAGAAAGGGCAGGGCGGGATTGCCTTTGCGCAGCCGGCAGCCCAGCCTGACGGCCATGCAATCTCACGAGCTGCTCAAGGAGGTGCTGAAGAAGACCAGTGCCAAACAGATTTCGGCGGACATGGGGCTTTCGCTCTCGCTGATCTACAAGTGGGCCGAGCCCCCGCAGGACGAGACCGGCAGCGGCGCCAACAACCCGCTCGACCGCATCGAGCAGCTCCTGCGCATCACGGGCGACACGCGCATCGCGCAGTGGGTGTGCGAGCGCGCCGGCGGTTTCTTCATCACCAATCCCAAGGCCAAGCCGCACGCCTACCAGTTGATTCCGTTCACGAACAGCATCGTGCAGGAGTTCGCCGACATGCTCGGCGTGATCGCGGTCGCCGCGGCCGACAACGCGATCACCAAGGACGAGGCCAAGGCGATCCGCCGCCGGTGGGAGGATTTGAAGTCAGTCACGGAGGGTTTCGTGCACAGTTGCGAGGAGGGCAACTTCACCTCGTTGCAGAGCGGCATCGCGAAAACTGATGCGGTCAAGGCCCGCGATTAAGCGGGGTTGACTTCCGGCGGAGGCTCGGGCGCACGAAGGGCGCGAGGCATGGCTTGACCGGGCGGCAGGTTGCCCGGGGAACCGGGTCCGATGAAAATGTTTCATGGAGCTGACAAAAATCCATGAGCCGAATATCAGTTTTATGACAGCACACGGTTTCTGTGCTGGCAGGAAAGATGCTGGAAGTCGTGGCGAGTCGTCGCGCCGGTTGCCGGCGGACGGTTCGGCAAACCACAAATCCAGCATCAAACCTACTGCACTCATGACCAAGCAATCATTCCGAATCGCGGGTTGGGCCACCGCCCTCCTGGCTCTCGCCGCCACGGCCCAGGCCGACGTCAAGGTGAGCGAAAATGTCAGCATCAACGGCTACGCGGTCGGCTCGTATATCAGCTACGACTATGATGGCGGCCCGAGCGATGACACCTATTTCCAAACCGGCGCCCCGCTGGCCAACGCCGACGCCGTGAAGTTGGGCGTGCTGGCGACTGCCGGCTCGTTCAGCGCCTATGGCAGCGTCCTCTACATCCCGCAGGCGGCCAACGAGGCGGGCCTGCTCGATGCCTACGCCACCTACGCCACCGGCACGGGCCTGAAGCTCACCGGCGGCAAGTTCCTCAGCTACCTTGGCTACGAGGCGTTCGATCCCATCAACATGGCCCAGCTGACCTATGGCTCGACCATCTACGCCATTCCGGCCTACCACACCGGCGCCAAGCTGGATTACAGCGCGAAGACCTTCTCCCTCGGCCTGGCGGTGGTTGACTCGGTGTTCTCCGGTCCCCGCGGTTTCTTCGAGGGTGACCGCGAGTTTTCCGACGACATCGGGGTCGAGGCGATCGCCACCTACACCGGCATCGACAAGCTGACCGTGTTTGCCGGCATCGCCTCGGAAGACACCGATGGCGCGGCCAGCGACCTGTTCATCTTCGACATCTGGGCCAGCTACGCCGTGTCGGACAAGGTGACGATCGCCGCCGAGTTTGACACCCAGAAGGACGTCATGAGCGGCTGGCTCGCGTTCCTGAGCTACAAGTTCAGCGACAAATTCTCGACCGCTTTCCGCGTCAGCGGCGTGGACTGGGATGCGGGTGGCGACGACACCAAATACACGATCGCCCCGACCTACACGTTCAATCCCAATTTCTCGCTGCGCGGTGAATTCTCTCTCAGCGAAGGCGACAGCGGCGATTACACCCTCTTCGGCGCCCAGGTTGTCTTCAAGTTCTGAGCCGCTGCCGCGTGGATGAGCGCCGCAACCCCGCGGCCTGTGGGCCCGCGTCCAGGCGCCATCCGCCGCTGAACCTCCGCTCCCCGGGCTCAGTCCCGCGGGCGCGGGGGGCTCCTCTCCCCGCACACCCAAAATCCACCCCGTCTCCACCATGTTAAATTACTCCCGTCATCTCCTTGCCGCGGGCGCGCTTCTCGCGTCCGCCTTCGTCCAGGCCGCCGACACCGTCAAGGTCGGTGTGCTTCACTCCCTCTCGGGCACGATGGCCATCAGCGAAACCTCGCTGCGCGACGTGCTCCTCTTCACCTTCGACGAGATCAACGCCAAGGGCGGCGTGCTCGGCAAGAAGATCGAGCCCGTCGTCGTGGACGGCGCCTCCAACTGGCCGCTCTTCGCCGAGAAGGCCACCCAGCTCCTCGAGCAGGACAAGGTTGCGGTCGTCTTCGGCTGCTGGACCTCCGTCTCCCGCAAGTCCGTGCTCCCCGTGTTCGAGAAGAACAACGGCCTGCTCTTCTACCCCGTCCAATACGAGGGGGAGGAGGAGTCGCAGAACGTCGCCTACACCGCCGAGGCCGTCAACCAGCAGGCCACGCCTGCCGTTGATTACTACCTCGCCGAGGGCAAGAAGAAGTTCTACCTGCTCGGCTCCGACTACGTCTATCCGCAGACCACCAACCTCGTCCTCCTCGAGTATCTCCTCTCGAAGGGCGTGCCGCTCGAGAACATCGGCGGCGGCTTCCGTCGCGACGGTTCCGGCAAGATCATCTCCGCCGGCAAATACACGCCGTTCGGCCACACCGACTACCAGCAGATCGTCGCCGAGATCAAGCAGTTCGCCGCCTCCGGCGACGCCTGCGTGATCTCCACCCTCAACGGCGACACCAACGTGCCCTTCTTCAAGGAATACGCCGCATCCGGCCTCACCGCCGAGACCTGTCCGGTCGTGTCGTTCTCGATCTCCGAGGACGAATTCCGCGGCCTGCCCGCCGACCAGCTCGTCGGCCAGCTCGGCTGCTGGACCTACTTCCAGTCGATCGACACCCCGGCCAATGCCAAGTTCGTCGCCGACTTCCAGGCCTGGCTCGCGAAAAGCACCGTCCCCGGCATCGTCAAGGAAGGTCGCGTGACCTGCTCGCCCATGGTGCTCTCCTACGTCGGCGTTTACCTGTGGAAGGCCTGCGTCGAGAAGGCCGGCTCCTTCGACGTGGACAAGGTCCGCGCCGCGTGGAAGTCGGGCATTTCCTTCGACGGTCCCGGCGGCCGGGTCACCACCCAGCCGAACATGCATCTCACGAAGAACGTGTTCATCGGCGAGACCAAGGCCGACGGCCAGTTCAAGATCCTGAAGTCCTTCGACAACGTTTATGGCGAACCCTGGCTGAAGGGTAAGTTCAAGTAAGGCGCCCGGAAATTTGTTTGTAGGTATTGGACGCGGGGCGGGTTTCACAGCCCGCCCCGCTTTTTTGGCATGAATCCAGCATTGGGAAACCCCGCATCCGCATGAAATTTGTTCAGCGTTTGGCCCTGCTCGCCCTCCTGTTCCCCGCGGTGGCCGCCCCGGCGGCGGAGTCCGCCCGCGCGACCATCGTCAGGGCGATCCTGGCGCCTGATTCCGCGCAGACGCGCACGCTCCTCGCCTCCCTCACCGGCAACCCCGACGAGGCCATCCCGGTGCTGCTCGAGGCCTGGCGCACCGACAACCTGTTCATTTTTAGCGAGGGCGACACCGCCATTCCCGTCCAGCTCACCGGCGGCAAGGATGCCGACGGCGCCCGCGCCGCGTTCCGCGTGGACAACGGCAAGCCGCTCACCGATGCCGCGGGGCAGCCGCTTCGCCTTGCTCCCGGTCCCGCGCTCAAGGCCGTGGACCACACCAGCAGTCTGCGCCGCGTGATGAAGGGCGTGCTCGATGTGTTTGATCTCGTGTCGCCCGACGCGACGCGCCGGTTCAAGGCGGTCCAGACCATCGGCCTGATGCAGGATGCCAGCAAGCTGACCCTCCTGCAGGAACGGCTCGCCGTCGAGACCGATCCCCGCACCCAGCGCGCCCTGCGCGAGGCCGTCGCCCTCATCAGGCTCAAGGATCCTCACGACGAGGTGAAGCTCGCCGCCCTCGCCGAACTCAAGGCCCTGCACACGCTCTCCAGCACCGATTTCCTCCAGCGCGCCCTCAAGGAGGCCGGGGAGAAAAAAAACGAAACCCTCGCTGCCGCCGCGAGGTCCGCGCTCCATTCGGTCGAGGCGCACCGGTCAACCGTGGATTTCCTCGGCACGATATTCCGCGGCATCAGCCTCGGCAGCATCCTGCTCGTGGCGGCGCTCGGCCTGGCCATCACCTTCGGGCTGATGCGCGTCATCAACATGGCGCACGGCGAGTTGATCGCTGTCGGCGCCTACACGACCTATCTCGTGCAGAATGTGTTTGGCGCGGGCGTCACAATCCCGTTCTTCGGCTTCAGCCTGCCGATCCCGGGGATGAATTTCACCGGCGCGGCCTATCAGTGGTATTTCCTCGCCGCGCTGCCGCTCAGCTTCCTCGCCGCCGCCGTCGTCGGCATCGGCCTCGAGCGCAGCGTCATCCAATGGCTCTACCGCCGGCCGCTCGAGAGCCTGCTCGCGACCTGGGGCGTCTCGTTGATCCTCCAGCAGGTGTTCCGGCTCATGTTCGGCGCGAACAACGTGCAGGTTTCCAGCCCGGTCTATCTCAGCGGAAACTGGACGGTGAACGACGTGCTGCTCGGTTGGAACCGCGTCTTCGTGATCGGTTTCGCCATGCTCATCGTCCTCGGCATGTGGCTGGTGCTGTCCAGGACCTCCCTTGGTATGCTCATTCGCGCCTCGATGCAGAACCGCACCATGGCCTCCTGCATGGGCGTGCGCACGGAGCGGGTGAACATGCTGACCTTCGGCCTTGGCAGCGGGCTCGCCGGGCTGGCGGGCGCCTTTCTCAGCCAGATCGGCAACGTCGGCCCCTCGCTCGGCCAGAGCTACATCATCGACTCGTTCATGGTCGTGGTCGTCGGCGGGGTGGGGAGCCTCGCGGGCACGATCATCAGCGCCTTCGGCATCGGCGGCATCGATCAGGTCCTGCAGCAATACCTGCCCTCCTGGGCCCCGGGCCTCGCCTGGGTGCCGGGCATCGGCGGCTTCCTCCAGAACCTCGCGCAGGACGCCGCCGTCTTCGGCAAGATCCTCGTGCTGGCCGGCATCATCCTCTTCCTGCAGTGGCGCCCCGCCGGCCTCTTCGTCACCCGCAGCCGCAGCCTCGATGAGTAATCCCGCCTCCTCGCCTCCGAACTGGGTTTCCCGCCATCGTGTCGAGTCCGGCATCATTGCCGTCGTGGCGGTGGCGATGATCGTCGTGTTCCCGCTGCTGCATGCGCAGGGCGTCGTGAGCGACTTCACGATCCGGCTGTGGGGCAAGTATCTCTGCTACGCGCTGCTCGCCATCTCCGTGAACCTGCTCTGGGGCTCGACCGGCCTGCTCAGCCTCGGCCAGGCGCTGTTCTTCACCCTCGGTGGCTACATGCACGGCATGTATCTGATGCGGATGATCGGCGACCTCGGCCAATACAGGAAGCCGATCCCGGATTTCCTCGTGTTCCTCGGTTGGGAGCGCCTGCCGGCGTTCTGGGAGCCATTCAGCAGCTTCCCCTTCGCGCTGGCCATGGTGTTCCTGCTGCCGGGCCTGGTGGCCTACCTCTTCGGCTTCCTGGCGTTCCGCTCGCGCATCAAGGGCGTGTATTTCTCGATCCTCACGCAGGCGCTGACCTACGCGGCCTCGATCATGTTTTTCCGCAACAACCTCCTGCTCGGCGGGAACAACGGGTTCACGGACTTCAAGTTCATCCTCGGCTACGACCTCCTCGCCTCGGCCACGCAGCGCGGGCTCTACGTCGCCACGGCGGTCACGGTGCTGCTCGTCTATCTCTTCTGCCGCTGGCTCGGGCGCACCAAGTTCGGACTCGTGCAGCAGGCGATCCGTGACGGCGAGAACCGCGTGCTCTTCAGCGGCTATGCCACCGCGCACTACAAGCTCTTCGTCTTCGTGCTCGCCGCCCTCATCGCGGCGGTCGGCGGCGCGCTCTATGTGCCGCAGGTCGGCATCATCAACCCGGGCGAGATGCAGGCGGACAAATCCCTCGAGGCCGTCGTCTGGGTCGCCGTGGGCGGCCGCGGCACGCTGCTGGGCCCGATCCTCGGCGCCGTCAGCATCAACGCGCTCAAGAGCTGGGCCACGCGCGCCTATCCCGATCTCTGGCTCATCATCCTCGGCGGCCTGTTCATCCTCGTCGTGCTCTTCCTGCCCGGCGGTCTGGTGAGTCTCCCGGCGCGCCTGAAGGCCGCGTGGCAGAAGTTCCGCAAGCCGAAGGAAGCCGCCGAAGCGGCCGGCGCCCAGGTTTCCGCAAAAACGTAGATCGAAAACCGGGAATCCAAAATCGAAAATACGCCATGCCGCGCCCGATTCTCACCGTCGAGGATGTCTCCAAGACCTATGATGGCTTCAAGGCCATCACCAATCTCAATTTCTACCTCTACGAGGGTGAGCTGCGCACGGTCATCGGCCCCAACGGTGCGGGCAAGTCCACCTTCTTCGACCTCATCACCGGCCGCGCCCAGCCCGACTATGGCAGGATCGAATTCGGCACCGACCCGGCCACCCACCACGACCTGACGGAGCTGAACGAATACGCGATCAACCGCCTCGGCATCAGCCGGAAGTTCCAGACGCCGAGCGTTTACACGGAACACACCGTCTTCGACAACCTCGTGCTCTCGCTCAGCGGCCCGCGCGGGGTTTTCGCCTCGCTTTTCCGGCGTCTCTCCTCGGCCGACCGCGATCGCATCGACGAACTGCTCAAGCTCATACGCCTCGACGCCAAGCGCGAGTGGAAGGCCGGTCTGCTCGCCCACGGCGAAAAACAGTGGCTGGAGATCGGCATGCTGCTGGCGCAGGAGCCGAAGCTGCTGCTCGTGGACGAACCCGCCGCCGGCATGACCGACGAGGAGACGCACCGCACGGGCGAACTGCTCATCAGCCTCGCCGGCAAACACAGCATCATCGTCGTCGAGCACGACATGACCTTCGTGAAGCAGATCGCCCGCGACGGCCAGGTCACCGTGCTCCACCAGGGCACCGTGCTCTGCGAGGGCAAATTCGACGAGGTGCAGTCCAACCAGAAGGTCCGCGAGGTCTATCTCGGCCGCGGCAAACACGGCACCCGATGAGCGCCCTCCTGCAGCTTACCGGCGTCGAGACCTACATCGGCGGCTCCCGCATCCTGCGCGGGGTCGAGTTCGAGATGCATCCCGGCGAGGTCGTCGCCCTCATGGGCCGCAACGGGGTGGGCAAGACGACGACGCTTCGTTCGATCACCGGCGTGCTGCCGGTCCGTGCCGGCACGATCCTCTTCGCCGGCCAGCCCATTGAAAAGCTGCCCAGCGATGTGCGCGCCCGGACGGGCATCGGCTACGTGCCGCAGGGACGCGACATCTTTCCGCACATGACCGTCGAGGAAAACCTGCGCATCGGCCTCGTCGTGCACAACCGCAAGGGCGCCGATGCGCGGGCAGCCCTCGATCGCGTCTATGAGCTCTTTCCGATCCTGAAGGACATGCTCAAGCGCAAGGGCGGGGTGCTTTCCGGCGGCCAGCAGCAGCAGCTCGCCATCGGCCGGGCGCTGCTGACCAATCCCAAGCTGCTCCTCCTCGACGAGCCGACCGAGGGCATCCAGCCGTCCATCATCGACCAGATCGGCGACACGCTCAAAAAGCTGAAGGCCCCCGCGCCGCCGCCCGACACCTTCACCGAGGCCGCGCGCGCCGTGGATGAGATCAAGCATGCCGTGCAAAAACTGAAGCAGACCCACGCGCTCGCGATCCTGCTCGTCGAGCAATACGTGGATTTCTGCCGGGAGGTCGCCGACCGGTTCTACGCCATGGACCGCGGGGTCGTGGTGGCTTCCGGCCCCATCGCCGGCTTGACCGACGAGGTCGTGAAGGAGCACCTTCAAGTCTGACCCGCCCATGCACCTCACCCCCCGCGAACGCGAGAAACTGCTGGTCGTCACCGCCGCCGACCTCGCCCGGCGCCGCCAGGGCCGCGGCCTGAAGCTGAACTACCCCGAGGCTGTCGCCATCATCACCTACGAAATCATGGAAGGCGCCCGTGATGGCAAATCCGTGGCCGACCTCATGAGCTTCGGCACCACCATCCTGAAGCGCCCCGACGTGATGGAAGGCGTGCCCGAGATGATCCACGAGGTGCAGGTCGAGGCCACGTTCCCCGACGGGACGAAGCTGGTCACCGTCCACAATCCAATCCGCTGACCATGATTCCCGGTGAAATCATCCCCGCAGCCGATGCGGTCCCGCTGGAAGCCAACCGCGGCCTCAGGACGCTCACGCTCGACATCACCAACACCGGCGACCGGCCGATCCAGGTCGGTTCGCACTACCATATTTTCGAAACCAATGAGGCGCTGAGCTTTGATCGCACGGCGGCACGAGGTTTCCGTCTCAACATTCCGGCCGGCACCGCCGTCCGGTTCGAGGCCGGCGACACCAAGCGTGTCGAGCTCGTCGCCTTGGCCGGCCTTCGCGAGGTCTATGGCCTGCAGGCCAAGATCAACGGTAAGCTCGACGGTAGGGTGCGACCGCCGGGCTCGCCAAAGAAATCCAAGGAACGGAGATAACCGCCATGCCTTTGCAGCTCTCCCGCCGTCAATACGCCGAAATGTTCGGACCCACCGTGGGCGACCGCGTGCGCCTCGCCGACACCGACCTCTTCGTGCAGGTCGAGCGCGACCTCATCGCCGAGGGCGGCGGCTACGGCAACGAGATCAAGTTCGGCGGCGGCAAGGTCATCCGCGACGGCATGGGCCAGTCGTCCACGGCGACCGATGCCGAGTCGCTCGACCTCGTCATCACCAACGCCACGATCCTCGATCCCCTCCTCGGCGTCATCAAGGCCGACATCGGCATCAAGCACGGCCTGATCGTCGGCATCGGCCATGCCGGCAACCCGGGCATCCAGAACGGTCTCGGGTCCGTGTTCGTGGATCCGCGCACGAAGAGGAAAAACCCGATGATTGTCGGCGCCGGCACCGAGGTCATCGCGGGCGAGGGGAGCATCATCACCGCCGGCGGCATTGACTCGCACATCCATTTCATCTGCCCGCAGCAGATCGACGAGGCCATCAGCTCCGGCATCACCACGATGCTGGGCGGCGGCACCGGCCCCGCGCACGGCACCTTCGCCACGACCTGCACGCCCGGCATCTGGAACATCCACCGCATGCTCGAGGCCGCCGAAGCCTACCCGATGAACCTCGGCTTCCTCGGCAAGGGCAACTGCGGCACCGCCGCGCCGCTCAGGGAGCAGATCCTCGCCGGCGCCATCGGCCTGAAGCTCCACGAGGACTGGGGCACGACGCCCGGCGCGATTGATGTCTGCCTCGGCGTGGCCGACGACTACGACGTCCAGGTGGCCATCCACACTGACACGCTCAACGAGTCCGGCTACGTGGACGACACCATCCGCGCCTTCAAGGGCCGCACGATTCACACCTTCCATTCCGAAGGCGCCGGCGGCGGCCATGCGCCGGACATCATCCGGGTCTGCAGCGAGGCCAATGTCCTGCCGTCGTCCACCAATCCCACGCGCCCCTACACGGTCAACACCATCGACGAGCATCTCGACATGCTCATGGTCTGCCACCATCTCGACTCGAAAATCCCCGAAGACGTCGCCTTCGCCGAGTCGCGCATCCGCCCCGAGACCATTGCCGCCGAGGACCGCCTGCACGACCTGGGCGCCATCTCGATGATGTCGTCGGATTCGCAGGCCATGGGCCGCATCGGCGAGGTCATCCTCCGCACCTGGCAGACCGCCCACAAGATGAAGGTCCAGTTCGGTTCTCTCACGCACCAGGCGCACCCGGCCGCCGACAACTTCCGTGCCCTGCGCTACCTCGCGAAATACACCATCAACCCCGCCATCGCCCACGGCATCTCGCACATCGTCGGCTCGGTCGAGGTGGGCAAGCTGGCCGACCTCGTGATTTTCAAGCCCGCGCTCTTCGGCGTGAAGCCCGAGGTCGTACTCAAGGGCGGCTTCATCGCCTGGGCCAACATGGGCGACCCGAACGCCTCGATCCCCACGCCGCAGCCCACGTTCTACCGTCCGCAGTTTGGCGCCGCCGGCAAGGCCGTCGGCAAGACCAGCCTCACCTTCGTCAGCGCCGCCTCGCTGCGCAGCAAGACCGGTCCGAAGCAACTCGGGCTCTCGCGCCGCCTCGAAGCGGTGAAATCCTGCCGCCAGGTCGGCAAGAAGGACATGGTGCTCAACGACGCCATGCCGAAGATCGAGGTCGATCCCGAGACCTACACGGTCAAGGCCGACGGCGAGCACCTGACCTGCGAACCGGCGAAGGTGCTGCCGCTGGCGCAGCGCTACTTCTTGTTTTAAGCGGGACGTTTGCTTGGATCGGCCCATGCAGCTCATTGCCGGCCCCGTCGTGTCGCCTGAGCCCTCGTCGGCGGAGATCGTGTTGCACGCCGAGCGGCTCACCCTGGCCAAGCGGATATGGCGGGGCATGGCGGAGGATGGCACGGAGTTCGGCTTCGAGCTGAGCCGGCCGTTGCAGCATGGCGACGTCTTCTGGCAGACGGCGACGGCGCGCTACGTCATCCGTCAGGTTCCCGAGGCGGTGATCGAAATTTCTCTCGACGTGGCACCGTCCGCTGCGGCCGGCATCGGCTGGGCGGTCGGCAATCTGCACCTCGAACTTCAGGCCGAGCCCGCGCGCCTGCTCGCCGCCGACGAGCCGGCCGTGCGCCAGTTGCTCGAACGGCTCAAAGTGCCCTTCGTACAGACCACCGCGATCTTCCGCCCGGGGCGTTTCGCTCGCGGCAATCTGTCCGCCCATGAGCTCGGACCGAGTCACAAACACTGAGGCGGCCTGGATCGTGGGCTTGCTGCAGGCGGGCGACTCGTTCTACCCGACGGGCGCCTACGCGCACTCGTTCGGCCTGGAAGGACTCGCGCAGGCGGGGGTGGTGCACGACCGGGCGACGCTGAAGGCCTTCATTGAGCTTTCGATTCTGCCTGCGTTGCGTCAGGCCGAGCTGCCGCTGGCCGCGCATGCGTGGAAGGCCCTGGGCGGCCCGGATTGGGAGGCGGTGGGCAAACTCAGCGTGCTTTCCTCGGCCCTGAAGACCGCGCGCGAGGCGCGGCTGGCATCGGACAACATCGGCCGGCAGCGGACCGAGTTGATGGCGACACTGCGGTCGCATCCGCTGGCGGTCGGGTTCATGCAGCGCGCCGCGGCCGAAGGCTGGCCGTATTCGGCGGCGGTCGCGGCAGCGCTGGAAGGGCGCGTGCTCGGCGCCCCGCTGCCGGCGGTGCTGGGCGGGGTTTATTATGCGGCGGTCGCTTCGTTGCTCTCGGCTGCAATGAAACTGCTGCGGCTCGGCCAGAATGCCAGCCAGTCGCTGCTCACCGAGACATTGGCTGTGGCCCCGGCCATCATCGCGGCGGCGCAACAGGTGCCGCGCGAGGACATCGGCTGGTTCAACCCCTGGCTCGACATCGCCGCCGCCCGCCACGAGACGGCCGACAGCCGGATGTTCATTTCCTGAATCGCAAATCCAGAAACAAAAAACGAAAATGATGAAGCGCTCCCCCCGCATCGGCATCGGCGGCCCGGTCGGCTCCGGCAAGACGATGCTCTGCCTCAAACTCTGCCAGCAGATGCGCGCCCGCTGGTCCATGGCGGTCGTCACGAACGACATCTACTGCTCCGAGGACGCGCAGTTCCTCATCAAGCACAGCGCGCTGCCGGCGGAGCGCATCGCGGGCGTCGAGACGGGCGGCTGCCCGCACACGGCCATCCGCGACGACACCACCATGAACGAGCAGGCCTGCCGGGCGATGGAAGCGAAGTTTGCCGATCTGCAGCTCCTGCTGGTCGAAAGCGGCGGCGACAACCTCACGGCGACGTTCTCGCCGGAGCTGGTGGACGCGTTCATCTACGTCATCGACGTGGCCGAGGGGGACAAGATCCCGCGCAAGGGCGGCCCGGCGATCCGGTTCAGCGACCTGCTCATCATCAACAAAATCGACCTTGCCCCGCTCGTCGGCGCCGACCTCGGGGTGATGGAGCGCGACGCCAAGGTGCAGCGCGGGGCGCGGCCGTTCCTGTTCTGCGATCTGAAGCGCGAGCACAACCTGGCGGCCGTCATCGAATGGATCGAACATCAGGTGCTGTTCGCACAAAAGGCCAAGGGGTAGGGCGAATCCTCCGGATGAGCCGCGGCGCGTCGGGACGACTCGCCCTCCCACGCATAACCAATGACCAATTTCTCCGGGCATCTCCGGCTCAAGGCCACCGCCAGCGCGGGCGGGCGCACGGCGCTGGCGGGGCAGTCGTTTCGCGCGCCGTATCACGTGAGCAAGCCCTACTGGGATGCCGAGGCCGGTGCGCTGCTCGTGCAGGTCGTGAATCCGACGGCGGGCATCCTCGAGGGCGACCGGCTGGAGTCGGACATCGCGGTGGCCGGGGGCGCGGCGCTGCTCGTGACGACGCCGAGCGCGAGCCGGGTGTTCAGGATGAAGACGGGGTCGGCGGAGTGCCGGCAGCATTTCACGGTGGCGGCGGGCGGCTGGCTGGAGGTGCTGCCCGAGCCGCTCGTGCCGCACCGGGGCAGCCGTTACCGGCAGGCGACCACGGTCGAGGTGGAGCCGGGCGGCGGGTTGTTCTTCGTGGATCTGCTCATGCCCGGGCGGATCGCGCATCGCGGCGAGGCCTGGGGGTGGGCGCGGTTGTGCCTCGAGACCGAGGTGCGGCTGGGCGGGGAACTGGTCCTGCGCGAGCGCCTCGACACGGCCGGAGCGGAACTCCAGGCGCTCGCGACGCTCGCCGGGTCGGGGGCGAAGGCCTGTTTCGGCAACGCCGTGCTGATTGCCGGGGGCGATGCACCCTGGCTGGAGGCGGTGCGCGCCTTGCACGGCGACGGTGTGTGGCTCGGCGTGAGCGCGCTGCGGCGCGGCGGTTGGAGCATCAAGTGCGTGGCGGCGGACAGCATCCTGCTGCGGAGGACGTTGAAGGTGTTGCGTGCTCTGCTGGCGGAGCATCATCCGCGGATGAAGTGCGATCCGCGGAAACTCTGAACATTTCCGCTTTGTGGGATCGTCGCTTGCGACGACCCGAAACGAGGCGGGGTTCGGAGGCTCCGCCCTGCAGCCAAATCATTCGCGACGGGTGGGCTCGGTCTTTGCGGAGGCGCGCGATTTTACGAGGCGCCACACGCCCCAGCCGGCGGCGGCGAGCAGGGCGAGCCCGGCCGTCGTGGCCAGCGGGTGCGCGGCCAGATGGGCGAAGTCCCAGACGAAATCATGGTCGCCGTCGTGGCCGGGATGGGCGTGGGCCAGCACGGGCAGGCAGAGGGTGGCGGCGAGCGAAAGGGCGCACAGGTGGGGCGATTTCATGGTCGGGGGGAAGCAGTTACCGGGCCAAAAATGATCAGGCGGTGGCGGCGGGCAGGTGCCGGGCCAGGAAGGCGTTCTGGATGGCGGTCAGCTCCTGCAGGCCGGTCTTGGCGAGGCCGAGGAGGGCGTCGAGCTGCTCCTGCGAGAAGGTGGATTCCTCGCCGGAACCCTGGACTTCCACGAACTGGCCGCGGCCGGTCATGACGACGTTGGCGTCCACCTCGGCGTCCTTGTCCTCGACATAGTTCAGGTCGAGCAGGGCCTCGCCCTGGAAGAGGCCGACACTGATGGCGGCGACGGAGTCCACGAGCGGGTTTTCGGGGATTTTCCTGGCGTCGAGCAGTTGCTGGATGGCGAGGCGGGCGGCGAGGTAGGCGCCGGTGATGGAGGCGGTGCGGGTGCCGCCGTCGGCCTGGAGCACGTCGCAGTCGATCCAGAGGGTGTTCTCCCCGAGCTTCTGGAGGTCGAGCACGGCGCGGAGGGAGCGGCCGATGAGGCGCTGGATCTCGACGGTGCGGCCGTCGATCTTGCCTTTGGAGATGTCGCGCGGCTTGCGGTCGAGGGTGCTGTAGGGCAGCATCGAATATTCGGCGGTGAGCCAGCCGCCCTTGACGCCCTGCTGCTTCATCCAGGAGGGGACCTTGGGCTCGATGGTGGCGGCGCAGATGACGCGGGTGCTGCCGAAGCCGATGAGGACGGAGCCGGAGGCGTGGGGGGCGATGCCGGCCTCGAGCGTGACGGGACGCAACTGGGCGGGCTGGCGGGAATCAGAGCGGGTGACGGGCATGAAACTCAGGTGCGCTCGCCCTCGGCCGCCTCGCGCTCCTCGTCGAGGTCGGGAAAGGGCGAAGCGGAGTCCACCTTGTGGGACGTGGCCGGGGCGGATTTCTGCTCAGCCATGTGGGCGATGAGCCGCTCGTTGAACGTGCGGGCGGGGTCGTGCCCCATCATCTTGAGGGCCTGCACGAGGGCGGCGACCTCGATGAGGCGGGCGATGTCGCGGCCGGGCCGCACGTAGAACTCGATGTGCGGCACCTTTACGCCGAGGATGTTGTAGTAGTTTTCCTCGAGGCCGGTGCGCTCCTCGATGGCGTCGGGCGACCACTCGCGGAGGGAGACGACCAGGTCGATGCGCTTCTCCAGGCGGATGCTCTTCACGCCGAACATCTCGGCGATGTTGATGATGCCGATGCCGCGGCATTCCATGTAGCCGCGGTTGAGGGCGCGGGAACTGGCGGAGAGCTCGCGTTCGTCGAGCAGGCGGATCTGCGTGAGATCGTCGGCGACGAGGGAGTGGCCGCGCTCGATGAGGGCCAGGGCGCACTCGGATTTGCCGATGCCGCTGTCGCCGCGGATCATCACGCCGATGCCCTTCACGTCGAGGGTGGTGGCGTGTTCGGTGGTGGAGGGGGCGAATTCGTTGTCGATGCACAGCGTGGCCGCGTTCACGAAGTTCATCGTGATGAGCGGCGTGCGGAAGATGGGCAGGTTCATCTCCTCCGACACGGCCAGCATCGGGTGCGTGGCGTGGTAGTTGCGGGTGAGGACGATGGCCGGGATGCCGCGCCTGGCCATCTCGCCGAAGATCTCGACCTGCTGTTTCTGCGTGAGGGTCTTGAGGTAGGTCATCTCGGCCGCGCCGAGGACCTGGATGCGCTTGTTGGCGAAATACTTGAAGAAGCCCGTGAGGGCGAGCGCCGGGCGGTTGATGGAACCCTCGCGGATCAGGCGATGCAGGCCGTTGCTGCCGTGCAGGAGCTCGAGCTGGAGTTTCTCCCGGTAGGTCTCGAAGAAATGCGCGACGGTGATGCCGTGGAGGGCTTTGGCGGGCATGGTGAGGAAAGCGAGGAGCTTCAGGCAACAGGCTATAAGCAAGGGTCCGTCGGGCGGAAGCTTAAAGCTGGTCGCTTATGGCTTACGGCTCACAGGTTGAAGTCCCGGCCGAGGTAGATTTCGCGGGCCTGGGGATCGTTGATGAGGAAGTCGCCGGTGCCCTCGGTCATGACCTTGCCCTTGTGGATGATGTAGCCGCGGTCCACGATGCGCAGGGTCTCGCGGACGTTGTGGTCGGTGATGAGCACGCCGATGCCGCGCTGCTTGAGTTCGAGGACGATCTTCTGCACCTCGGCGACGGAGATCGGATCCACGCCGGCGAAGGGCTCGTCCATCAGCAGGAACTTCGGCCGGGTGACGAGGGCGCGGGCGATCTCGAGGCGGCGGCGCTCGCCGCCCGAGAGGGTGTAGGCCTTCTGCTTGGCGAGGTGACCGATGCTGAGTTCGTCGAGGTGGTGCTGGACCAGCTTCGGGCGATCGGCCGACGGCACGCGCAGGGTCTCGACGATGGCGAGGATGTTCTCCTCGACGGTGAGCTTGCGGAAGATGGAGGCCTCCTGCGGCAGGTAGCCGACGCCGAGGCGGGCGCGGCGGTGCATGCGCAGGGCGGTGGCGTCCTGCGCGCCGATGAACACGCGGCCGGCGGTGACGGGCACGAGGCCGACGATCATGTAGAACGTGGTGGTCTTGCCGGCGCCGTTGGGGCCGAGCAGGCCGACGATCTCGCCGGCGCGGACGCGGACGTTGACCCCGTTGACGACGGCGCGCTGGCCGTAGGTCTTGACCAGGCCCTCGGTGCGGATCTCGGCGACGGACGAAGTGGCGGCCATGTCAGGGCTGCTTCGGCGCCTCCGGCGCCGGAGCAGGCGCGGCCTCGGGTTTCTTGTCCTTGTCCACGCCGAGGTCCTTGATCGGCGGACCGGTGAAGCGGACGTTGCGGCCGATGATCTGCCGCTCGGCGCGATGCATCTCCAGCTCGTCGCCGGTCCAGGTCCAGTTGACCGAGTGGTCCACGACGACGGGCGAACCGGTGAGGATGATCTTGTCGTCGCCGGGCAACACCTCGGCGCGGCCGCAGGCGGCCTCGCGGTCGCCCTGGATGATGCGGACGTTGCCGGTGGCGAGGAGGGACTTGAAGGCCTCGATCTTGCCGATGGTCGCGGCGGGGTCGCCGGAGCGGAGGGCGACGATCTCGAGGCGGTCGCAGGTGAGTTTCAGGTTGGTGCCCGTCACGACCACGCGCCCGGTGAAGACCGAGGTGGTGTCGGTGTCGGTGCTGCGCCAGTCGAAGGACTCGCTCTCGATGACGGTGTTCCGGGGGTCGGCGTTTTGTGCCCGCAGCAGGGCGCCGCAACAGACAAGGCAGAGGGTCAGGCCGAGGCGGGGAAGATTCATTTCAGGATGTCGTTCAAACGGGTGTGCAGGATTACGCGCACGTTTTTGGCGATGGAAACCTTTTTCTCCGCGTGGTCGTAGCTCCAGTCCGAACCCGAGGCCTCGAAGCGGTCGTTGATGATGCGGATGGAGTCGGGGCCGCTCACCTGCCGGTCCTTGAGCCGCACCCGGGCCGCGGGGCTGAGGATGAGGGTCTCGACCTTGTCGTCGGCGCGGCCGGTGAAGACCGTGAGATTGAGCTCCCTGATGTCCACGAGTCCGTCGGCGGCGTAGCGGGCCTCGGTGCCGCGGACGAGCCAGGAGCGGTGCCCCTCGGGCGTGAAGTCGGGCAGGCGGAAGTTGACGATCGGTTTGTCCGTCGCGATGCGGGTGGTCGAGGCGAGGGCCGTGCCGGCGACCAGGAGGAGGAAAAGCGGGCGGAGGGAACGCATGCGGTCCGTTACAGACCCCGGTGGGCGAGGATATGTTCACACACTTCGCGCACGGCGCCGCGGCCGGCGGGACGGGCGGGCACGAGGTCGGCGACTTTGCGGGCGGCGGGCATGGACGTGGCGGGGGCGACGCCGATGCCGGCCCAGCCAATGGCCGGGGCGTCGATGTCATCGTCGCCCATGTAGCAGACCTGCGCGGCGGTCAGGCCGAGTTGGCTGGCCAGTTCCTGCAGGGCCATGAGTTTGTCGGTGCGGCCTTGGATGAGGTGGGGGATTTTCAATTCCGTGGCGCGGGCGAGGGTGGCGCCCGACGCACGACCGGAAATCCAGGCCACGGCGACGCCCGCCTTGGCGAGACGGACAAGGCCCATGCCGTCGAGGATCGAGAACTCCTTCGACTCGGAGCCGTCGGAGTGGATCTCAACCGTGCCGTCGGTCAGCACGCCGTCCACGTCCATCGCGAACAGGCGGATGGCGGCCCAGCGGGCGGAAGGGATGCGGGATTTGCGGCCTTGGGCTTTGCTCACGGACGGAAAGGGGAGGCCGGCAGGTTGTCGGTTATTTCCGTCTGCGGGAATCCAAAAGAAAGGAAATCAACGGCGGCTGGCTGGCCGCAGGAAGGCGCCGGCGTGGGCGAGATCCGCCGCGGTGAGCTGGTGGCCGGTTTCAAGCCACCGAAGGGCGGCTTCGGCGCCGGCGTTGCGGAATTGCGCCGCGAGGCGCGGCGGATGGTCGGATGGCACGATCGGATCGTGGCGGCCGGAGAGGAGCAGCAGGCGCTTGCCGCGGAGGTCGGGCACCGCGGGCGGCTCCAGCACGACCATGGGACGCAGCAGCACGGCGGCGGCGAGCGATTCGGGCCGGAGCAGGAAGAGCGAGGCGGCGATGTTGGCGCCGTTGGAGTAGCCGAGGGCGGTCAGGTTGGACGCATCGAGGCCGTATTGCGCCGCGGCGGCGGCGATGAAATCGGCCAGCGCGTGCGTGCGCTTCGCGACGTCGTCGAGGTCGAAGACGCCCTCGGCGAAGCGCCGGAAGAAACGCGGCATGCCGTGCTCGCTGACGTCGCCGCGCGGGCTGAGCAGGGCGGCGCCGGGTGCGAGTTGCCGGCCGAGCGGGAGCAGGTCGTGTTCGTTGCCACCGGTGCCGTGGAGGAGCAGCAACGGTGCTGCGCCGGGCGCGGAGGCGGGTTCGAAGCGGTGGATGTAGGAGAGCGAGTGCATCGGAGACGGAAAAGGACGGGCCGGCGCGCCGGCCCGCAGGTAGGTTCAGCCGATCTTCGGCAGGGTAGCTTCGATCTCGGCGCGGTGCGGTTCGAGGTGCGGCGGGAGCGAGAGCTTGGTGCCGAGCGATTCGACCGGTTCGTTGATGGCGAAGCCGGGCTGGTCGGTGGCGATCTCGAAGAGCACGCCCGCCGGCTCGCGGTAGTAGATGGATTTGAAATAGGCGCGGTCGATGACCGGGCTGACCATCAGGGCATTTTCCTGGAGCACGGCGCGGGCGGCGGCCTGCGTGGCGTCGTCGGGCACACGGAAGGCCACGTGGTGGACGGTGCCGGCGCCGTTGAGGCCGCCCGGAATGGCGGGATCAACGAGCAGGTCCACGTAGGTGCCGGGACCGCCGTCGCCGGCGGTGTAGCGCGTGCGGCAGCCGCCGGGGCCGACCTGGCGGTAACCCATCTGCTCCGTGAGCACGGCCGCGGTGGCGGATGCGTCATTCAGCGCAAGGGTCGTGCTGTGGAAGCCGCGGATGGCATGCCCGGCCGGCACGTCGGCCGAGGGAGCTGGCGGACGTGGGTCGTTTTCCGCGGTGGCGACGAGTTCGAGGCGCAGGCCGTCGTGGTCCATGAAGGGCAGGACCTGGTCGCTGTAACGTTCCTCGACCGGGAAGGTCGCGACCTTGAAGCGGGCGAGGCGCTCCCGCCAGTAGCGCAGGGAGCCGGCCGGCACGGAAAAGGCCGTGGCGTAGGCCTGGCCGCGACCGGGTCTGCCGCGCGACAGGCCGGCCCACGGGAAAAACGTGAGCACGGTGCCGGGCGCGCCGGTGTAGTTGCCGTAGTAGAGGTGGTAGGTGCCGGTGTCATCCTGATTGACGGACTTCTTCACGAAGCGCAGGCCGAGGACCTGAGTGTAGAAATGGACGTTACTCCTGACGTCGGACGAAATGGCCGTGATGTGGTGGAGGCCGGTGACGTGGTGTTTCATGTTGGTTTGATGTCGAAACATCGGGAATGGAAAAATCAGGCCTGCCGGCCGATCTTCTTGCAGAGACGGCCGAGGTCGAAGAGCTCGGTGGAGGAGAGGGCCGCCATCTCGCGGGTGACGTTGGCGACGACCTTGGGGAAGAGGGCGGCGATGAAGCTCTGGCCTTTGGGGGTGAGTTTCACGACGACGAAGCGCCGGTCGGCGGGATCGCGCTCGCGTTGCACGTAGCCGGCCTTCTCCAGATTGTCCACGACCAGGGTGAGGTTGCCGCCGCTCTTGAGGAGCTTCTCGGCCAGCTCGCTCTGGCAGAGCGGCCCGATGTGGTGGAGCGCCTCGAGCACGCCGAATTGCGTGATGGTGAGATCATCCGGCAGCACACTGTGCACCCGCGCCGACACCGACTCGGCCGCCCGCTGAAGCTTGATGAAGGCGTTCAGCGCATTGATTTCTTCAATCGTGCCGCGGTGTCTTGTCCCCATGCGGCAAGAAAGTCATTTGATATGCTACAATGTCAAACTAATTGTCTAAACAATTATCCAGTTGTGCTTTGAAGAACACGCTCAGGCGTCGATCTTCTTGATGCGACCGAGGTGGCGTCCGCCCTCGAACTCGGTGGCCAGCCAGACCTTCACAATCCTGAGGGCTTCCTCCTCCGTGATGGTGCGCTGGCCGAGGGAGAGGACGTTGCCGTCGTTGTGGGAACGGTTCCAGATGGCGACCTGCTCGTTCCAGCAGAGGCCGCAGCGGATGCCTTTCACGCGATTGGCCACGATGGCCTCGCCGTTGCCGGAGCCGCCGAGCACGATGCCACGCTCGTATTCGCCGCGGGCCACGGCCTCGGCGACGGGGCGGATGAAATCAGGATAATCGCACGGCGCATCGGAACTGGTGCCAAAGTCGCGGACGGTGTGGCCCTCGGCGAGCAGCATGGCCTTGATCTTCTCCTTGTAGGCGAAGCCGGCGTGGTCGGAGCCGATGGCGATGGTGAATTTCTTCATGGAATAGATGGGCGGCGGAGTGAACCCCGGATGAGGGTGGCTGTCCATCCTTGGTGCGCCGGCAGGCCCGGCAAACCAAAATCCCGAAATGCGCGTCTTATCCCTCCTCATTCCCCTGGCGCTGGTCGCGGTGTTCGCGGCCGGCTGCGCCACCGCCACGCCGCAGTCCCGCATCGAGGCGAACCGCGCCGCCTACGCGGAGTATCCCTCCGATGTGCGGCGGAACATCCGCGAGGGCCGGGTGGAAATCGGCTACACCGCCGAGATGGCGGAGATGGCCTTGGGCAAGCCGGGCCGGAAATTCTCCCGCCGCGACGAGACCAACGAGGAAAGCGAAGTCTGGATCTACTACAAGAACCGCCCGCGGGTGAGCGTCGGCATGGCCGTGGGCAGCGGCGGCTACCACAGCACGCACACGGGCATCAGCATGAGCACCACCCCGGACGACGACATGGAGACGATGCGCCTCATCCTGCGCGACGGTCACGTCGTGGCCGTCGAGACGGTGCGGCGTTGAGGGAGGGGTAGGGCCAGTCTGTGACTGGTCCGGGAGGCGGCGCAGGCCGGGAAGGGCCGGACGGAGACCGGCCCTACACCGCATCAATCACTCGCAGGAATGCCGCGGTGTCGGCGAAATCCGCGAACACGGCCGTGGGCCGGTGGGCGGCCAGTTCCGCGACAGAGAACTTGCCCGTGGCGACGGCGATGGTGCGCGCGCCGATGACCCGGCCGCATTCGATGTCGTGGGGGGTGTCGCCGATGATGAAGGTGCGTTCGGGCGCGAACTCGACCGCGTGGCGTTCCTTGGCGCGGCGCAGCGCGTGCGGGCCGAGGTCGTTGCGGCGCGGGCTGTCGTCGGCGAAGGCGCCGAACTCGAAATAATGCCAGACCCTGTAGTGGGTGAGCTTGAACTCCGCCCCGCGTTTCAGGTTGCCGGTGAGCAGGCCCTGGGCGACGTCGTCGCGGCGGTGCAGGGTTTCCAGCAGTTCGAACACGCCCGGCAACACCTGGCCCTGCGGGCCGTGGACCAGCTCGTGGGGCAGGAGTTCCAGATATGCCTCCAGATAGTCGTGGGAGTTTTGCGGCGTGTCAGGCAGTCCGGCGTGCCGGAACACCTCGCCGGTGATCCAGGTGTCGGTGCGGCCGGCCCAGTCGATCGCGCCGAGGTCCACCGTCACGCCGAAGCGCTTGGTGAGCGCCTTCTCCATCGCGCGGACGCCGGCGCCGTGCGAGACGATGAGCGTGCCGTCGATGTCCCAGAGGATGAGTTTTTTTGGGGAAGAGTTTTTAACCACAGATGAACACAGATGGACACGGATTGCCGGAGCATCGGCAAGGGCGAATCTCGCTGTTCACTCGGCCTCGGCGTTGGCGCGGGTCGGCTGGCGCAGGGCGGTGAAGGCCGTGCCGCCGAGGATGAGTGCGGCGCCGGCGAGTTCATGAAAGGCGAAGTGTTCCCGGAAAAAGGCTATGCCACCCGCGGCGATGCCGACGGGCACGAGCATCTGGAGCAGTGAGCCTTCCGCCACGCTGAGGTCGCGGAAGGCGCGGGTCATGGCCAACTGGCCGACCGCCGCCGCCGCGCTCGCGAAGGCGGTGACGGCGAGCCCGAGTCCGCTGATGGGCTGCAGCTGCAGAAGTGCCGGGATGCCGCAAAGGACCAGTCCATAGACGCACTGGGCGGCGAAAATGGTCGCGGAGTGCTCCGTGGCGTGCAATTGGCGGATGGTGACCACGACCCACGCGGAGACGAGGGCCGAGAGCACGGCGAGACCGTCGTAGAGCCCGGGTGCGGCGCCGGTTCCGAGGATGTTGGTGAGCAGGGCCAGTCCGGCGAGCGCGCAGGCGCCGCCGGCGAGAAGCGAGGGGCGCAGTGTCTCCCGCAGCACCCACGCGGCGAGCAGCGCGCCCCAGATGACGTAGGTGTTGTTGATGAAGGTGGCGCGGCCGGCGCCGAGCTTCACGACGCAGAGGTAGGTCAGATAGACCCCGAGGCCGCCCAGCAGGCCGCGCTCGATCAGCCGGGGGTTGCGCACGAGGTGGCGCGGCTGCCATTCGCGGCGATAGACCACGGCCACGACCCCGAGGCCGACCACGAAGCGGGCGCAGGAGACCAGCCAGATGTTGGCGAAGTGCAGGGTGTCGAGCGCGCGCACGAGCAGCACGTTCGCGGTGAAGGCCGCGGCGGAGAGCAGCATCAGGGCGAGGGCGCGACGGTGGGCGGAGGCGGTCATGGATCGGGCGCCGTTCCGGACGCCAGTCGTGGGCGGCGGTCGCGAGAGCGCGAATCAGAGCGCGTGGATGGCGGATTTGCTCACCGCCAGCGCGGCTTCCTTGATCGACTCGCTGACGGTCGGGTGGGCGTGGATGGTGCGGCCGAGGTCCTCGGCGCTGCCGCCGTATTCCATGTGCGTCACGACCTCGCTGATCATCTCGCCGGCTCCGTAGCCGAGGATCTGCGCGCCGAGGATCCTGTCGGTCTTGGCGTCGGCGATGATTTTCACGAAGCCGTCGGTGGCGTCCATCGCGATGGCGCGGCCGTTGGCGGCGAAGTTGAACTTGCCGACGTTGATCGCGCGGCCGGCGGCCTTGGCGGCGTCCTCGCCGAGGCCGACGGAGGCGACTTCCGGCTCGGTATAGACGATGGCGGGCACGAGGTCCCAGTTGATGTGGCCGGCCTTGCCGGCGATCCATTCGGCGACGGCGACGCCGTCCTCCTCGGCCTTGTGGGCGAGCATGGGGCCGGCGACGACGTCGCCGATGGCCCAGATGTTCGGAGCGGTGGTGCGCAGGCGCGCGTCCACCTTGACGCGCTTCCGTTCGTCAAGCTGCACGCCGGCCTGGTCGAGGCCGAGGCCGTCGGTGTAGGGGTGGCGGCCGACGGCGACGAGCACCTTGTCGGCGGGGAATTCGAGGATCTGGCCCTCGCGTTCGGCGGTGAGCACGCCATTGGCGAAACCCGTGACCTTGGCGTTCACCTCGATACGGAGGCCCTGCTTCACGAGGCTGCGGGTGAAGTGGCGGACGATGTCGTCGTCGAAGGTGGCGACGATCTTGGGCAGGAATTCGACGACGGTGACCTCGCTGCCGAGGCGGGACCAGACGGAGCCGAGTTCGAGGCCGATGGCGCCACCGCCGACCACGACGAGCTTCTTCGGCACCGCGGTGAAGGCGATGGCGTGGTCGCTGGAGACGACGGTCTCGCCGTCGAACTTCATGAAGGGCAGCTCGACCGGGGCGGAACCGGTGGCGATGACGAAGTGCTTCGCGGTGAGCCGGGTGCCTTCCTTTTCGCCCTCCACGTCGATCTCGGTCGGGGAAACGAAGGAGGCCGTGCCGGTGATGACCGGGATTTTGCGGGCCTTGGCGAGCAGACCGACGCCGCCGACAAGTTTGGTCACGACGGCGTCCTTCTTCTTCAGGATCGTGGGCAGGTCGGCCTCGACGGAGCCGAGCTTGATGCCCGTGTCGGCGGCGTGGTGCTTGGCCCAGGCGTATTGCTCGCTGGAGTGGAGCAGGGCCTTGCTGGGGATACAGCCGACGTTGAGGCAGGTGCCGCCGAGGGTGGCACGCTTCTCGACGAGCGCGACCTTGAGGCCGAGCTGCTGGGCGCGGAACGCGCAGACGTAGCCGCCCGGGCCGGCGCCGATGACGATGAGGTCGAATTCAGAGGACATGGAGTTGAGTCACGGAGTGCACAACAGAGGCGGCACAGAGGTCACTGAGGGGGGAGACAGGATTTGGCTCCGTGCTCTCTGTGGATCCTCAGTGTTCTCTGTGTCGAAAATCAGATCCCGATCGCGAGGCGGGCCGGATCCTCGATGAGCTGCTTCACCTTCACGAGGAAGGTCACGGCCTGCTTGCCGTCCACGAGGCGGTGGTCGTAGCTGAGGGCGAGATACATCATCGGGCGGATGACGACCTGGCCGTTGAGGGCGACGGGGCGGTCGGTGATGGCGTGGAGGCCGAGGATGGCGCTCTGCGGGGCGTTGAGGATGGGCGTGGAGAGCATCGAGCCGAAGATGCCGCCGTTGGTGATGGTGAACACGCCGCCCTCCAGGTCGGTGAGGGTGATCTTCCCCTCGCGGGCCTTCTTGGCGGCATCGGCGATGGCCTGCTCGATGCCGGCCATGTCGAGCGTGTCGCAATTCTTGATGACCGGGACCATGAGGCCCTTGTCGGTCGAGACCGCCATGCCGATGTCGTAGTAGTGGTTCTGGATGATCTCGTCGCCATCGATTTGCGCGTTGATGCCGGGAACATCCTTGAGGGCCTGGACCACGGCCTTGGTGAAGAAGGACATGAACCCGAGCTTCACGCCGTGGCGCTTCACGAAGTCGTCCTGATATTTTTTGCGCAGCTCGATGACGGCGGACATGTCCACCTCGTTGAAGGTGGTGAGCATGGCGGCCTCGTGCTGGGCGGCGACCAGGCGCTTGGCGATGGTCTGGCGCAGCTTGGTCATCTTGGTGCGGGTCTGGCGCGATCCGGTGGCGAGCGGGCTCGCTCCCGCAGAGGCGGCGGGCACGGGAGCGGACGGTGCCGGCGCCTTCGGTTCGCCGCCGCTCGCGGCCGCGGGGGGGGATGCGGCGGCAAGCATGTCGCCCTTGGTGACGCGGCCGCCCTTGCCGGTGCCGGTGATTGAGGCGGGATCGATGCCGGTCTCGGCGGCGAGGCGGCGGACGGCGGGGGATTGTTCGGAGGCTGGAGGATGGGGGACGGAAGCCGGAGAAGCGGCCGGTGCAGCGGCGGGCGCGCTGGCTGTGGCGGTCTCGTCGATCGTGGCGACGATCTGGCCGATCTTCACGTCGGCGCCGGCGGCGACCTTGAAGGTGATCCTGCCGGCGGCCTCGGCGGTGCCTTCGGAGGTGATTTTGTCGGTCTCCAGCTCGAAGAGCGGCTGGTCCTTCTTCACGAGATCGCCGTCCTGGACGTGCCACTTGGCGAGCACGCCGGAGGTGATGGATTCGCCCATCGGGGGGATTTTGACGTCAATGGCCATGGGAGGAGAGTGAAAGTGAGGGTGAAGGGGGAGGATCGTTCCCGTGATCCTAATCCCCATCGTTCTCTGGGGTGATTGGTGGAGAACGAGAAAGATTATGAGAAAGAGAACGATTATCAGGCGGTGAAGGCGCGGTTCAGGAAGTTGGCGAGCTGGAGGCGGTGCAGGGCGAGGAGGCCGACGGCGGGCGAGGCGGCGGCGTCGCGGCCGGCATAGACGGGCTTGCGGCCGAAGATTTCCTCGAGCTGCGGGGCGAGGAAGGTCCAGGCGCCCATGTTCTGCGGCTCTTCCTGGCACCAGACGAGGCGGGCGTCGCGGCTGAAGCCGTCGGCGATCTCGGCGAGCCGCTCGCGATGGAGCGGGTAGAGCTGCTCGAGGCGGATGATGGCCGTGTGGGCGGCCTGGTTGCGCTCCCGGTAGTCGAGCAGGTCGTAATAGACCTTGCCCGAGCAGAGGATGATGCGCTCGGTCTGCTTGGTGGCGGTCGCGTCGCCGATGATCTCCTGGAAGGAGCCCCGGGTGAAATCCTCGAGGCGGGAGACGGCGCGGGGGTGGCGGAGCAGCGACTTGGGCGACATGACGACGAGCGGCTTCTTGAAGTCGCGCATCATCTGCCGGCGCAGGCCGTGGAAGAGCTGGGCGGGCGTCGTGAGGTTGACGACCTGCATGTTGTTCTCGGCGCAGAGCTGCAGGAAGCGCTCGAGGCGGGCCGAGGAATGTTCCGGACCCTGGCCCTCGTAGCCGTGCGGCAGGAACAGCGTGATGCCGCTCGTGCGCTGCCACTTCGACTCGGCGCTCGCGATGAACTGGTCGATGACGACCTGGGCGCCGTTGGCGAAGTCGCCGAACTGCGCCTCCCAGATGCAGAGCATGTCGGGGTAGTCGAGGGAGTAGCCGTAGTCGAAGCCGAGCACGGCGGCCTCGGAAAGCAGCGAGTTATAGACGCAGAACTTCGCCTGCTTCTCGCCGAGGTTGTTCAGGGGCGTGTATTTTTCGCCGGTCTCGGTGTCGTTGAAAACGGCATGGCGGTGGGTGAAGGTGCCGCGTTCGCAATCCTGGCCGCTGAGGCGCACGGGCGTGCCGTCGAGGAGCAGGGTGCCGAAGGCGAGGGCCTCGCCCATGCCCCAGTCGTAGGGGCCGCCGTGCTTGTGCGCCTCGGCGCGCGCCTCGGTGAAGCGCTTGATCTTGGAGTGGACCTTGAAGCCGTCGGGGATGGTGGTGAGGGCGCGCACGACCTGGTCGAGGGTCGCGGCGTCCACGGCCGTGGGGACCGGCGTGTGGTTGAACGCCGGTTGAAAGATGGCGTTGGAGCCCTTGAAGGCGGCGGCGGTGTTGCCGGCGCCGGCCGCCGCGGCTTTGCGCTTCGCGGCCTTGGCGGCCTCGCGGGCCTTGGCCTTGGCCAGGTTCTCGTCGAGCGCGGCGGAATACTCGGCCTTGATTTCCTCGCCCTCGGCCTCGGAAATCGTGCCGGCTTCGACGAGCTGGCGGGTGTAGATCGCGGACACCTGCTTGTGGGCGGCGATCTTGCGGTAGAGCATCGGCTGGGTGAACGACGGTTCGTCGGTCTCGTTGTGCCCGTGCTTCCGGTAGCAATACATGTCCACGAACACGTCGCGCTTGAACTGCACGCGGAAGTCCACGGCGAGCTGCGCGACCAGGCAGACGGCCTCGGGGTCGTCGCCGTTCACGTGGAAGATCGGCGCCTCGATCATCTTGGCGACGTCGGTGCAGTAGCGGGTCGAGCGGGAGTCGCGCGGGTCGGTGGTGAAGCCGATCTGGTTGTTGATGATGAAGTGGACGGTGCCGCCCGTGCGGTAGCCGGGGAGCTGGGAGAAGTTGAGCGTCTCGGCCACGATGCCCTGGCCCGCGACGGCGGCGTCGCCGTGGATGAGCAGCGGCATGACCTTGCGGCGCTCCTTGGCGTCGCCGCGGATGCGCTGGCGGGCACGGGCCTTGCCCTCGACGACGGGGTTGACGATCTCGAGGTGCGAGGGGTTGGCGGCGAGGCGGACCTCGACCTTCCTGCCGGAGGTGGTGGTGAGGATGGACTCGTAGCCGAGATGGTATTTCACATCGCCGTCGCCAGCCACGGTGTCGGGGATGTAGTTCTCGGAGAACTGCTCGAAGAGCTGGTCGAACGACTTGCGCATGACGCTGCACAGGACGTTGAGGCGGCCGCGGTGGGCCATGCCCATGACGATCTCCTCGATGCCGGCCCCGGGGCAGTGGTCGATCACGGCGTCGAGCGCGGCGATGATGGTCTCGCCCCCCTCGAGGGAGAAGCGCTTCTGGCCGACGTATTTCGTGTGGAGAAACTTCTCGAAGAGTTCGGCCTTGTGGACGCGGCGGAGGATGCGGACCTTCTGGGGCTTGGTGAACTTCGGCTGGAGGCGGGTGGACTCGATGCGCTCCTGCAGCCAGCGGCGCGCGTCGGTGTCCTGGATGTGCGCGTATTCGACGCCGACATGGCGGCAGTAGGTCCTTTCGAGCGTGGCGATGATGTCGCGGAGTTTCATCTGGCCGCCGCCGAGGTAGGTGCCGGTGTCGAAGGAGGTGTCGAGGTCCGCCTCGGACAGGTGGAACTGGTCGAGTTGCAGGCGGGGTTGGCGGGGCGGGGGGGCGCTGAGCGGATCGAGATGCGCCTGGGTGTGGCCAAGGGCACGGTAGGCGTTGATGAGATAGTGGACGCTGGCCTGCTTGAGGCTGTCCACGATGCTCACGCTGCCGGCGGCGGGGGCGACCGAGGGGGCGGACTGGCCGCCGCCAAGCGTGAAGCCCTGGAAGAAGGCGCGCCACGTCGGGTCCACCGAGTCGGGATGAGCGAGCCAGCGCTGGTGATACTCCTCGATGAGGGCGGCATTGGCGCTTTCGGAAACGGAAAAGTGATTCATGAAAAGGAAAGGGATCCCCGCTTGCCTATCGCGGAATCGATAGTAACTGCGGGAGGTGCATACATGCAGCCCACCGAAAACCTAGACAAGTGGATTCCCGGCCGGACCCGGCGGGATGGGGAGGATTGGCGGCGCTTTAAATCCTTGTTTAAGACAACTTAATAAATCCAGTGACCGATGACTGAAGCCAAAATCAAAGACGCGCTTATCCATTTCCACAGGGCGATAAAGAACGCTGATGGTGCGGCGCTCTCCGCCGCGCTCAACGAGATCGAGTCGCTCCTGGCCGCGCACCACGGGGAGATCCACCCGCAACTGCGGCACTTCCTGGAGGGGCGCAGTTACGCCAAGGCGCTGGCCTGGCTGGGCGCGGGCGACGAACTCGCGGCCCGCCCGGCAGCGCCTCCCGGCGGTTGCGGCGGAGGACACGCATGAGCGACGTCGGCAAAATCCCCACCGACGGCGGGCAATCGCTCGGCCAGAACCCTTTCGGCGCGCTGAGCGGCGCCGGTCTGCCACCGGCCGCCCCGGCACCGGCCTCCGGCACCCAGCCATCCGCGCTGCGCGCCCCGCCCGCCAAGAGCCGCGGCCGCGTGGACATCAAGCGCACCACCGCCGGACGCGGCGGCAAGACCGTGACGGTCGTGACCGGTTTCGTGGGCATCGGCCTGTCCGAGAAGGAATCGCTCGCGAAGAGGATGCGCAACGCCTGCGGCTGCGGCGGCACGGTGAAGGACGGCGACATCGAGATCCAAGGCGACCAGCGCGAGAAGATCGCGCGGATCCTGACCGATGCCGGCTTCCGCCCGGTTTTCGCCGGCGGGTGAGCCGATTGCGCGCCTCTGCTAATCGCGGACCACCGGCAGGTTCACCGCGCTCGCCGTCGCGCCGCCAAACCACACGCTCTGCGTCGCCCGGACGTAGTCCGCCTTCTTCGCCCACATGATGTTCTCGACATAGGACTGCGGGTTGCGGTCGTAAAGCGGGAACAGGCTCGACTGCACCTGCACCATGATGCGATGTCCCGGCAGAAACACGTGGTTCACGTGCGGCAGCGTCCAGCGGTAGTGCTCCACCTTCCCGGGCGTGAGCGGCGCCGGCTGCGCGAAACTCTTGAGATAACGGCCGCGGAAAATCTCGATGCCGATCGGCAGCTCGTAACCCGCCATGCCTGGCTTCGCCCCCTGCGAAGCCGGCTCCGGCACGTCGCCGGGATAGACGTCGATGAGTTTCACCACCCAGTCGCTGTCCGTGCCCGTGGTGGCCGCGAACAACTCGACCTCCGGTGCGCCCATGATGTGCACCGGTCGGTCGAGCGGCGCGCTTCTCCAGCTCGCGACGTCGGGACGATCGGTGACGAAACGCTGATCGCGGACCAGCCACGGCTTCCACTGATCCGGATCGCTCATGTTGATGGGACGCGGAATGAAGGGCACGGGCTTCGCCGGATCGCTGATGTAGTCGTCGTGGCCGGGCGTCGCCGGCTTCTCGAACGTCACCACGCCGCCAGCGGCCAGATAAACCGGTGTCGTCGCGGGTGCCGGCCAGCGCGCCGAGACCTGCCACTCGTTGATGCCCGTGGCGTAGGTGAGCACCGGAGGCGTCTTCGGATCCGGACCGCCCTTGAGGTGGTGATCGAGGAACGGCTTCACGTAGCGAACCCGCCATTCGCGCGCCGTGTCGCCGGTGAAGGTCAGGGCGCCGAGGTCGAAGCCGTAGTGGTTGGCCCCCGAGTGGCGCCACGGGCCGATGTGCAGGGACACCATGTCGTTGTTCGTGTCCTTCGGCTCGAGCGCGCGATACACCGCGGGGCCGCCGTAGCTGTCCTCCTGGTCCCACTGGCCGACCTCGATCATCGTCGGCACTTTCAACGGGTGGGCGGCGAGCCACCTGTCAACCGCCTGCAGCGACCAGAATTCGGTGTAGGCGGGGTTCTCCAGGAACTTGCGGACACCGGGATAATGCGTGACGCCCAGCATCTGCGCGTAATCGCCGATAGATCCCGCTTCGAGGTAGCGCGTGTAGTCGTCGCCCGCCCCGAGTGCGAACTCGCCGCCGCCCTCGGCCTTGTTGGTCGAAAGGCCGACCACGTAGTCGATTCCGCTCACGCGGAACGCCCCGTTGTGGAACCAGTCGTCCCCCATCCAGCCGTCCACCATCGGGCTCTGCGGCACGGCCGCCTTCAATGCGGGATGCGGGTTGAGCTCCGCCATGAGCGTGGTGAAGCCGAGATAGCTGGAGCCGATGATGCCCACCTTGCCATTGGATTCCGGGGTGTTCTTCACCAGCCATTCGATGGTGTCGTAGGCGTCCGTCGATTCGTCGATGCCCGTGTCGTTCAGCGGGCCGGCCAGCGGGCGGTTCAACACCCACTGACCCTCGGAGCGGTGCAGGCCGCGGATGTCCTGGTAAACGCGGATGTAGCCGTCCTCGAAAAACTCCGCGTCCATCACCTCGAGGATGTCCACGCCGCGCTGGCTCGCCACGCGGTGGGTCGAGTGATGCGCGTCATAGGGCGAGCGCGAGAGCAGGATCGGCGCGTTGGCCGTGCCCTTCTTCATGACGACGGCCGTGTAGAGCCGGACGCCGTCCCGCATCGGGACCATGGCGTCACGACGGATGAAGTCGGCGCCGGGGAGCACCTGCGCGTATTTTTCCACGACGTCCGGCGTCATGGGTGTGACGGGCGGGGCCGGGGGCGTCTGCGCAATGACGGCGGCGGCGAACAGCGGCATCGGGCGGATGAGGTGTTTCATGGCGACGCAACTTACGGGTGCGGCCTGAGGCCGCAACAGGCATCCGCATAAGGAATCGCTGGGAAGCTCATGCCGCCTCGGTCTGCGACTGGGCGGCGATGCCGCGGAGCGCCGGTTCGCGCGAAGCGGGTTAGTGCTTATGGCGTAATCGGGTGGGGAGCGGCGCGCGGAAACTTGCGGGATGCGGCGTGCGGCGCAGACTGTGCGAAACCCCGACTGCGACGATGCTGCACCCCCACTCGCTGTATCACGATCATCTCACGTCCGCGGAGCAGGAGTTCATCCGGCAGACGGCGGCGTTCTGCGCCGCGGAAATCGCCCCCCACGCCGCCGAGTGGGAGGAGCGGGAGGAACTGCCCCGCGAGCTCTTCACCAAGGCGGGCCGCGCGGGCCTGATGGGCATCATGGCGCCTCCGGAACTGGGCGGCCGCGGCTTCGGCAAGGTGTGCTATGCCGTGGTGATCGCCGAGATCGCCCGGCACTGCGGCGCGTTCGCGATGAACCTCGCGGCGCACAACGCGCTCTGCGTCGGCCATCCGCTCGCCTTCGCCGGCGAGGAACTCCGGCGGAAGATCTTCCCCCGCGCCGTCAACGGCGACTGGATGGTCGCGTGGGCGCTCACCGAGCCGGAGGCGGGCAGCGACACCGGCGGCGTGAAGACGACCGGCACGCTGCAGCCTGACGGCACCTGGGTGCTCAACGGACACAAGCAATACATCACGATGGGCCTGCATTCCGACCGCATGATCGTGCTGGCCGTCACCGGCGCGACGGAGAAGGGGCGGAAGGAATTTTCGGCGTTCTGGATCGAGACGAAGGACATCACGCCGATCCGCAAGGTGAAGACCGCGGGCGTGCGGGCGAGCAACACGAGCGAGCTGCGGCTCGAGAATGTGCGCGGCGAGCTGCTCGGCCCGCGCGGCAGCGGCCAGAGCGCGGCGCTCACGTGCCTCGACGTCGGCCGCATCGGGATCGCCGGGATGTCCATCGGCCTGGCGCGCGCCGCCGTCGAGATCGCCGGCCGCCGGATGCTCACCCGCATGCAGTTTGGCAGGCGCCTCGCGGAGTTTCAGGCGCTGCAATTCAAGCTCGCCGACTGCGAGGTCGGCCTGCGGGCCGCCGAGGCCCTGACGCTGCAGGCCGCCGTGATGGCCGACCGGGGGCAGAAGCACACCCTCGAATCGGCGGTCGCGAAGCTCCACGCGAGCGAGGCCGCCTCGATGGCGTGCGACCACGCGCTGCAGATCTGCGGCGGCTGGGGTTACACGCGCGACACGCCTGTCGAGCGCTGCTGGCGCGACGCCCGGCTCTGCGAGATCGGCGAGGGTTCGTCGGAGATCCAGCGGCTGGTGATCAGCCGCACGCTGCTGAAAGCGCTCGAGACCGCCGCACCCGGTTCGCCATGAGCGCCGCCCCGCCCAACCGGCCCGCGCCCGCGGCGTCCCCCGCGGCCGAGGATCGCTCGGTCATCGACATGTCGGGGATGAACGAGGGCCAGCGCGCCGCGCTCCAGGCCACCGAGGCCGCCCGCGAATCCCACGACGACCCGAGCTTCGTCGCGCATCTGTTCATGGGGCGCTGCCGGCCGGACAAGCTCTTCCCGCTCACCGACGTGGATGCCGGCGAGAAGGCGCGGGCGGACCGGTTCCTGGCCGAACTGGGGGCGTTCCTGCGCACGCAGGTTGATGCCGACGCCATCGACCGGACCGGCGAGATTCCCGACACCGTCATGGCCGGGCTGGCGAAGCTCGGCGCCTACGGGATCAAGGTGCCGCGCGAATTCGGCGGACTCGGCTTTTCGCAGACGACCTACTGCCGCGCCTGCGTGCTGATCGCGAGCCACTGCATGAACACCTTCGCGCACCTGTCGGTGCACCAGTCGGTCGGCGTGCCGCAGCCGTTGTTGCTCTTCGGCACCGACGAGCAGAAACGGAGATTCCTGCCGCGCGTCGCCGCCGGCGAACTCTCGGCGTTTGCGCTCACGGAGCCCGGCGTCGGCTCCGACCCGGCACGGCTCACGACGGTGGCGGAGCCCGACGGCGACGACTTCCTCCTCACCGGCGACAAGCTCTGGTGCTCCAACGGCACGCGGGCGGGACTGTTCATCGTGGCGGCGCGGACGCCGCCGAAGCTCGTGGACGGCCGGCCGCGCACGCAGATCACCGCGTTTGTCGTCGAGGGCAATTCGCCGGGCATCAGCGTCCTGCACCGCTGCCAGTTCATGGGCCTGCACGCGCTTTACAACGGCGTGATCCGCTTCGAGCGCGTCCGGGTGCCGCGCGCCAACATCGTCGGCGGCGAGGGCCGGGGGCTGAAGGTCGCGCTCACCACGCTCAATGCCGGGCGCCTCTCCATCCCGGCGGCGAGCCTGGGCATGGCCAAGCGCTCGCTGGCGATCGCGCGCGAGTGGTGCGGCGAGCGGATCCAGTGGGGCGAGCCGATCGGCCGGCACGCGGCCGTCGCCGAGAAGGTGCGGCGGATCGCGGCGCAGGCGTTCGCCCTGGAGGCGATGCTCCTCGTCACGTCGCGCATCGTGGACCGCGACAAGCACGCCGACGTGCGGCTCGAGGCGGCGATGTGCAAGCTGTGGGGCACCGAGAAGGCCTGGCTGTGCCTTGACGACGTGATGCAGATCCGTGGCGGACGCGGCTACGAGAGTGTGTCGTCGCTGGCCGCGCGCGGCGAGAAGCCGCATCCGGTGGAGCGTTTCATGCGCGACAACCGCGTGACGACCATCTTCGAGGGGTCGTCCGAGATCCTGCGGCTGTTCATCATGCGCGAGGCCCTGGACCCGCACCTGAAGATCGCGGGCATCGCGCTCCACACGGCGCGGCCCTGGGGCGAACGGCTGCGCAGCGCCGCGCGGGCGGCCGCCTTCTATCTCGGCTGGTATCCGTCGTTGTGGCTGCCCGGCGGCGCCAGGCCCGCGGGGCTGCACCCGCGGCTGGCGGCGCACTACGCGCGCATGGCCTCGCTCGGACGCCGGCTGGCGCGCACGCTTTTCCACCAGATGGTGAGGTTCGGGCCGCGGCTGGAGAAACGGCAGGTGCTGCTCGGGCGGATCGCCGATGTGGGGGCGGATCTGTTCGCGATCGCGGCGAGCTGCGCCTACGCGCAGAAGCTGCTCGGCGACGGCGAGCCAGCGGAGAAGGTGCTGGCGCTGGTGGACGACTTCGCGGCCCAGGCGCACCAGCGCATCGCGCAGAATCTCCGCGGGGTGCGCGCCAATGCCGACGAGGCGGGTTACGCGCTCGCCCAGCAGGTGGTCGCGGGCGAGCACGTGTGGCTCGAGCGCGGGATCCTGTGAATCGCGTCTGCCTGCCAGCGGCCGGCGTCAGAACGCGGGCCGGCGGTTGAACACGACTTCTTCGTCGAGCAGATGCGGATCGCCGAGATTCCTGGTCACGTGTTGCTGGAGTGTGGCGATGTCCGGGGCGTCTTCCGGAATCACCTTGCTGCTCAGGCGTCGCAGGACGAGCTGGTTGCCATCGGGAGAAAGCCTCCAAGTGTAGAAGCAATATTTGCGCTCCGTCGAGTTCAGGTCCTGCACGCTGGTGAAGGGCAGGTTGGCGAAATCGGAATGATAAACGCGATAGGCGTCCCGGTCGATCACCGCGATGTAGGTGAGATCGTCGAACCGGCGCAGTTGGAGGCTGCCGGCGTCCTTGCCCTCGCCGACCCAGTCGCCGAGGGCGCGTTCCTCGATCTTGCGCGTGGGGGAGGAGGTGAGCGGCACCGTGCAATCGCAGCCGGCCAGCAGCAGGACGAGACCGAGCAGCACCCAGGTATGAACAGGATTCGCTTTCATGGTGCGCCCATCCAAGCATGTTTTTGCGGCGGACCGCACGCCGCGTTTCTGCGCATGGATTGCGGCGACGCCTGGCGCTGGCGACGCTGACTTTGCCTTACGCCGCCAGACCCGCGGCGAGGGCGAGGCCGCTCTTGGCGCGGTTGAGGATGTAGAGGTGGTAACCGGGCGCTCCGCGGGCGAGCAACTCGCGGACCTGGCCGAGCGCCCACTCGATGCCGAGAGCCTCGACGACCTCGGGGTGGTCGCCGGCGGCTTCGAGCCGCTTGATGAGCTTGGCGGGCAGGTGGGCGCCGCACATCTCGGTGAAGCGCTTGATCTGCTTGAGCGAGAGCACGGGCATGATGCCGGGCACGATGGGCACGGTGATGCCACGGGAGCGGCACAGTTCGACGAAGCGGTAATAGACGGCGTTGTCGAAGAAGAGCTGCGTGGTGATGAAATCGGCGCCGGCGTCCACCTTGCGTTTCAGGTGGTCGAGGTCGGCTTCGAGGGAGGGAGCCTCGGGGTGTTTCTCCGGGTAGCCGCCGACGCCGAGGCAGAAGTCCGGATGGCGGGCCTTGAGGAGCGCGACGAGTTCGCTGGCGTAGCGCAGGCCGTCGGGCGCAGGCTGGAAGGCCGTGTCGCCCTTCGGCGGGTCGCCGCGCAGGGTCATGATGTTGCGGTAGCCGGCGGCGTGGAATTGGTCGGCGACGTCGTTCAACTCGAAGCGCGAGTGTCCGACGCAGGTGAGATGCGGCATGACCGTGAAGCCGATCTCCTCGCGGAGGATGCGGCTGACCTGGGCGGTGCGCTCGCGTGTGCTGCCGCCGGCGCCGTAGGTCACCGACACGAAATCCGGCGCGATGCGTTTCAGGGTGAGCGCGGTCTGGCGCAGCGCCTCGACCGCGGTGTCGTCCTTGGGCGGGAAAAATTCCAAGGAGCGCAGCGGGTGCGGCTTCCGGGTGAAGAGCGTGGAAATCGAGGAATCAGGCGGCATTATCAATCAACGTATCTCCATTTGTTGATGTATGTAAAGTCCCGACTTGCGCAAACTTTTGCCTAGGGAGGCGGCGTGGCGACGGTGTCGATGATCACGTGGTTGCCCACCGCCATCACGGTCCGGACAGTGAAGCAGGGTGGGCGCCAGCGGGCCCGGCCGAGGAAAAAGTCCGCGCCGGAAGCCGATTTGCTTAACACCAGATAGCGCAGCCCCGAATCCCGCCAGCGTCGGGCGAGCTCCTCAGGAGGCAGGCTGACATCAAACAGCCAGGCGATCTCCGGGCTCCAAGGCGGCAGGGTTTCCATGCCAGTCGGGGCGAGCACCCGGGCAAAGCCGGCGTTGTCGGTCACGATGCGTTTGGTGGCGGGCAGCGCTAGCACCGCTTCCAGCACGGCTTGTTCGCTCCCGCGCACCGAGTCCGAAAACTGTCGGCCGGCGTGCCACCATCCGGTGGCGGAGGTCCGGTAGGGATTCTCCGGCAGCACGAGGGTCTTGGGCAGGGACTCGACCAGGATGACCGCGAAGGCGATCGAGACCAGGTGCGCGAGGACCGGCGGGACCCAGGAGGTGAGGCCGTAGGCGGCGATCACCGGGAGCAAGGCCAGGGCCGGACTGAGCACGCGCAGCGAATAGAACAGACCGCCGGCGGTATAGGGCAGGGAGGTGAGCCAGAGTGCCAGCGTGAGGGCGACCAGCAGGGCGGGCATCCGGGCATCGTGCAAGCGGCGCGCCAGCAGCACGAGCAGCACTCCGGCGCCGAGCACGGCGGGCAGGGCCCACAACAGCAGGTAGCGTCCCATTCCCAACCAGTCGGAAGCCGTGACGAGGGCGTTGGCATGCGGGGCGAGAAAGGCGCTTTGCCACGCGACGAATCCGGCGTTCACGGGAAACAGGCCGCCGACATCGAGGCTGTGAAACGGATTGCCGGTGAGCAGCCACACGCGCAACGGCCAGGCCAGGGCCAGCGGGAGTGCCACGGCGGTCATCACCAGGGCGGGGCGCCGCGGCGCCGACAAGGCGGCGAGCATCACGCCCGCCACGGCAAAGGCCGGGCCGTATTCGCGCGTGCTGGCGGCGCAAACCGCGAATATGCCCGCCAGTATCCCCCACCGTGTGCCGTCGGGTTCACGCAGGTGGCCGAGGGTCCAGGCCAGCCCGCAGACGGCCAGTGCGGTGAGTCCGGTCTCCTGGCCGATCAGGACCGCCCAGGTCAGCAGTGGCGAAGCGGCGGCCAGCACCGCGGCACGCCGGGCGACGATCTCACCGCCCCAGCGGCTGCCCAGACGCCAGATCACCTCGTGGACGGCGAGCAGTTGCAGCGCCACGACCGGCGAGGTCCAGAGCGCCTGCGAGCTTCCGCCACAGGCATACGCCCACGCGTAGAGACTCGCCACGCCCGGCGGGATGCTCTCCGCCCAGAAATAGCGGACAAAATCCTCCCCCGTTCGCGGCGGATAAAAGTCGAGCGAGCCGAAGCGCACGATTTCCTCCGCCAGCCAGCTCCAGCGGAAATAGACATCCGGGCCGGTGAGCGGCTGGGTGCCGAGCCGCCACGCGGCGACCAGCCAGAAAAGCGCGCAAAGCGGCGTCCAACCGCCCAGTCTGGTGAAGCAGGCGTGCCACGGCGAGACCTCCGTGGCGGCTTCGCGGGCGGGCATGAGCCGCGCCAGCGCGGTGACCAGCCCCAGCGCGACCGACAGCAGGGGAAGCGAAATCGTGATGCCCCCGAAGCTGAAACCGAGCACCAGCAGGTAGAGAGTCACCGCGGAGCCGGCAAAGGCGCCGGCGAGCGACCAAGGCAGCCGCAGCGTGCGCAGGATCATCGTGCCCGGCAGCAGCAAGCCGGAGAGCAGAAGCGCCAGCCGGAGGGGAGCCTCGAAAGGGAACGGCAGGTGCATGGGCGGTGGCGGGGTCAGCGCTCCGGCCCTACACCGGGGCGGCCTCGCGGGCCTTCTCGGTCTTGAGGCGGAGCTGGCCGCAGGCGGCGGCGATGTCGTGGCCCTTCTCACGCCGGAGCGTCACCGACACGCCCGCGTCGGCGAGCACGCGGGCGAAACGCTCCTGCCGGGTGAGGCTCGGGCGTTTCCATGGCAGGCCCTCGACCGTGTTGTAGGGGATAAGGTTCACGTGGGCGTGGAGGTCGCGGGCGATGTCGCGGAGCTTCCTGGCCTGGTCGAGCGAGTCGTTGATTCCCTCGATGAGGATGAACTCCAGCGTGACCATGCGGCCGTGCTTCTCGGAGAACTCGCGCACTGCGGACAACAGCTCCTTGAGCGGCCACTTTCTGTTGACCGGCATGATCTGCTCGCGGACCTCGTCGGTCGCGCCGTGCAGGGAGATGGCGAGGCGGATGCCGAGCGGCTCGTCGGCGAGCTGGCGGATCTTCGGCACGAGCCCGGAGGTGGAGAGCGTGATGCGGCGCGCCCCGAAGCCGAGGCCCCACCCGGCGTTGAGGATCGTGAGGGCGCGCATGATGGCGTCGTAGTTGTGCAGCGGCTCGCCCATGCCCATGACAACGAGGTTGTCGAAGGAAACGAGCTCGGCCCGGGCGCGCGGGGTGCGGGCGTCCTCCTGGCGGCAAACCTGGATGAGTTGATGGACGATCTCGCCGGCGGATAGGTTGCGCTTGAGGCCCTCAAGGCCGGAGGCGCAGAACTTGCAGCCCATGGCGCAGCCGACCTGGGTCGAGATGCAGATCGTCTTGCGGGAGTTTTCCTGGCCGACGCCGAGCTGGGGGGCGCGGATGATGACGGTCTCGATGAGGGATTTGTCGCCGAGCTCGAGCAGGAGCTTGTCGGTGACGTCCTCGGATTGTTTGGTGAGGACGAAAGCGGTGGGTTCGAGATCGAAGGTGTCCGCGAGCCAGGTGCGGAAAGGGCGCGGGAGGTTGGTCATCTCCTCCCAGGTGCGGACGCGCTTCTTGTAGAGCCACTCGAGGATCTGCCGTGCGCGGAAGGCCGGGTGCCCGTGCTCCGTGAGCAGGGCGGTGAGCGAGTCGAGGGTCTCGCCGTGGATGGCGGGCTTGGCGGGCGTGCAGGCCATGCGGGCTTTTGCGGTGGGGAAAAATGATTGGGCCGAAAAGTCGGCGTTGCGGTCGGACTCTCGACACTCAACCATCAACTTTCAACCAATCAGATGAACCTTCTCCACCGGCACATCTTTGCGAACGTGTTGGCCACGTGTGCCGCCTCGGTGGCGCTCTTCGGTTTCGTGCTGATGCTCGGCAACGCGATGAAGGACCTGCTGGGGCCGATGCTGGCCGGGCAGCTTGCGTTGGACACGTTCGTGCGGCTCGTGGCGCTGCTGGTGCCGTTCGTGATCTACTACGCCTTGCCGATGGGCATGCTCACGGGCATCCTGCTCGTGCTCGGGCGCATGTCGGCGGACCGCGAGATCACGGCCATGCGGGCCTCGGGCCTGAGCGTGGCGTGGCTGTCGGCGCCGATCCTGTTCCTGGCGCTGCTGGGCGTGATGGCGGCCCTGCTGATCAATTTCCATTTCATGCCCGTGGCGCGGCTGGCTTACCAGCGGGAGTTCGCCGACGCCGTGCGGCAGAATCCGCTGAGCTTCATCGTGGAGCGGACCTTCGTCCGGGATTTTCCCGGCGTGGTGCTCTACGTGGGCGAGAAGCAAGGCAACCGGCTGCGGGATTTCTGGCTGTGGGAACTCGATGGCCAGAACCGCGTGCGCCGCTTCGCCCGCGCCGACGCCGGGCGGCTCGATTACGACGAGGCGGGCAACAAGCTCGTGCTCACCCTTGAGCACGCCCAGGCCGAGGTGCGCGACGACAAGGACCCGGAGAATTTCAACCGCGTGCACGGCTCCGCGGCGTGGGAACACGCGACCTTCGACCTGCCGCTGAGCCGGCTGACCGGCGAGCGCTCGGTGCAGCGCAAGCTGAAATGGCTGACCTTTCCCCAGCTCATGGCCGAATGGAGCCGCCTGCGAAAACCCGCTCCCGAAACCCCGAAGGAGGAGCAGGTCCGGAAACTCATGCGCGTGCAGATCACGATCCAGGAGAAGTTTGCGACGGCGTTTTCGGTGCTGTCGTTCGCCCTGATCGCGATCCCGCTCGGCATCAAGGTCTCGCGCAAGGAGACCTCCGCCAACCTCGGCCTCGGTCTGTTGCTTGCGCTGGGATATTATTTTGCGACGGTGATGGCCGGCTGGTTCGACAACAGCCCGGAGTTCCGGCCCGACCTGCTGGTCTGGGTGCCCAACCTCGTGTTTCAGGGCCTCGGCTTCTGGCTTTTTTACAAGGTGGACCGCGCCCGAACCTAGGCTCCCGCCCGTAACTTGCGCCATCCCCAGCCGTCTCCAGCCGTGTGCTCCAAGCCAGTCACATCTCATGGTTGAAGAAGCGTTCGATTACGCCGGTTGCCTCGAACGGGTGCGTGCGCGCGACCAGGGCGCGGCCCGGCAACTGGTCGGGCAGCTCTATCCGCAGGTCATCCGCATCGTGCGGTCGCACCTGCCCCGGCGCGTCGCTGAAGAGGATCTGGCGCAGGACATCTTCCTGAAAATGTTCACCCGGCTCGACCAATACCAGGGCTCGGTCCCGTTTCCCCACTGGGTGTCGCGCATTGCGCTGACGACCTGCATCGACCAGTTGCGGGCGCAGAAACGCCGCCCCGAATTCCGTTGGGCCGACCTGTCCGAGGACCAGGCCGAGGTGCTCGACAACGTCCTGACCGACGGACGCGACGGCACCCCGGGCGAGGCCCTGGCGGCGCGCGATCTCGTCAACCGCCTGCTCGGCCAGCTCAAGCCCGCCGACCAGCTCGTCATCCGCCTCCTCGACCTTGAGCAGAAGACCCTCGCCGAGATCAGCGCCCTGACCGGCTGGAACCAGACCCTCATCAAGGTGCGCGCCTTCCGGGCGCGTCGGAAATTGCAAAAACTCTTCCAGGAGCTCAAGAAGGAGGAAAGGACATGAACCGTTTCGACCAGAACTGGCAGAAGCTCGTGGCGCTCGCCCGGCAGGCGCCCGTGGACGACGACGCGCCGCTGCCGCCCGGCTTTGCCACGCGCGTCGCCGCCCAGGCCTTCACGAGGCCGGCCAGCCCGTGGGGCGGCCTCGAGCGCTTCGCCCTCCGCGGCTTCGTCGCCGCCGCCGCCTGCTGCATCGCCGCGGTCGCCTTCAGCTATTTTGATCCGGGCGCCGAACCCGGCTACGACACCGCATTGGACGACTCGGTGTTGGAACTGCTGGACATCTCCTGATGAACAGGCCTTGGAAACTGGTTCTTCTCCTGGCCGGCATCTTCCTCGCCGGCGGGGTGACGGGCGCGTTCCTCACGGTGCAGCTCGGGCGCAACTGGATCAAGCAACGCGCCGCGCCCGAGCAATGGGCGCCGCTGCACCTGCGCCAGCTCGCCCGGCGGCTGGAGCTCAGGCCGGAGCAGATGGAGCAGCTCCGGCCGATCATCCGCCGCAACATGGAGGAACTGGGCCGGCTGCGCACCGAGTGCGTCAAGGAGACCAGGGTCGTGGTCGAGCGGATGGAGCGTGAGATCGCCGCCCGGCTCTCGCCCGAGCAACGGGCCAAATTCGATCAATACAACCGCGAGAAACGGGAACGCCTGCAGAAGATGATGCAGAAGCGCCCCGGCGGCCCGCGCCCCGAGGGGGAGCGCGGTGGCGGTCCACGTCCGCAGGACGAACCGCCCCCGCCCGTTCCCGCCGAGGCCAGACCGCCGCACGAACCCGGCGCGTGAGCGCCAGTTGCGCACGCGGGATCTTATTTTGGTTGCAGGGGGAGGAGTGCGGCCTACGGTGCGCCCCGGCCAGGCGCCATGCATGGGCAGGCGCGTGAACCCCGCCAGGGCCGGAAGGCAGCAACGGTGACGACGTTCTCCCAGTGCCGTGGAGTGCCTGGCCACTTTCTTTTTCCGCGGCACGGGAAAAGGAACCCCCGGAACTCCGCCGCGCGGAGCGGCGGGTGGGCCGGGAAAATCCGCACATCTGGCTCGCCTTTCTGTTTTTCTGACCTCTGATTTCCGACTTCTGGCATGTCCGGCACCTACCAAGTCATCGCCCGCAAGTGGCGCCCGCAGACCTTCGACGACGTCGTCGGGCAGGACCACGTGGTCCGGACGCTGAGGAACGCCATCGCCCGCAACCGCATCGCCCACGCCTACCTGTTCGTGGGTCCGCGCGGCACGGGCAAGACGAGCACGGCGCGCATCTTCGCCAAGGCCCTCAACGTCACCGGCGGCCCCAAGGCCGACTTCGACCCCGCCGACCCCATCGCCGCGGCCATCGCCGAGGGACGCTGCCTGGACGTGATCGAGTTCGACGCCGCCTCGAACACGCAGGTGGACAAGATCCGCGAGTTCATCATCGACACGGTCGCCTACGCCCCCGCGCAGGGCCGCTTCAAGGTCTATATCATTGACGAGGTGCACATGCTCTCGGCGGGGTCGTTCAATGCCCTGCTGAAGACGCTCGAGGAGCCGCCCGAGCACGTGAAGTTCATCTTCGCCACGACCGACCCGCAGAAGATGCCGGCCACGGTCATCTCGCGCTGCCAGCGCTTCGACCTGAAGCCGATCCCCGCCGGGCTGATCGTGCAGCGGCTGAAAAAGATCGCCGCCACCGAGAAGATCAAGGTGAGCGATGCCGCCCTCGCCAGCATCGCCCGCATGGCCGACGGCGGCATGCGCGACGCCCAGTCCATCTTCGACCAGATGATCTCCTTCTGCGGCGCCGAGATCGGCGAGGCCGACGTGCTCGACGTCTATGGCCTCGTGTCGGCCGCCAAGATCGCCGAGCTCGCCGCCGCCCTCGCCGCCGGCGACCACAAGAGGATCGTGGCCATCGTGGACGACTGCGACGAGAACGGCCGGGACCTCTACCGGCTCCTCGTGGACCTGCAGGCGCACATCCGCGGCGCGCTGCTCGACTCCATCGCCAAGGGCGGCAGCAGCGACGCGCTGGGCGCGCCGATGACCACCGAGCAGCTCACGCGCCTGCTCGACGGCCTGCGCGAGGGCGAGAACGGCGTGAAGCACGGCCTGTCCGAGAAGATCAATTTCGAGGTGGCGCTGCTCAAGGCCGTCGAGGCCAGCCGCGCCCGCGCGATCGACAGCCTGATCAAGGAGATCGCCACGCTTGCGGAGAGCGCCCCCGCCGACGGCTCAAAAAAAAACGGCTGACGAAGGCGGTTGAAAACCGGAGGACGGAGAACGGAGAGCCGCGGACGGAAGAAGAGGCTGTAGCGGCGGTCCAAGACCGCCGGTCAGAAGCAGACGGCGCGCAGAGAGCGCCGCTGCCGGAGGACGCTCCAGCCGGCCCTTCAGCCGAGGAAGAGGCCGCGTTCCTGGCCGAAGAACGTGAGAACGGCCATTCGCCGTCGCCGGTTTCGGCGCAACCGGCCGGTGAGGACGAGAACCCAGGGGACCTGCCCCCGCTGGAGGATCTGGTGAAGCGCATCCCCATGCCGATTCGCGACCTGACGGAGGAACTCTTCCGGTCGAAGTTCGTTACCGTGAAACGCTTCCCTGAAAACGCTCTCAAGCACTGAAAGCACACTCGGGTTGTTTCGGGAAATTTGTTTGCGCGTCCTCCGGGGGATCGGCACAAGTTTTCCGGGCCACGCATGCCGACGTATTCGGCGGAGAGCCCGGCCTGGGCTGGGAATAGAGGAGGGTTTTTGTCGCAGTCATGAAACCGGGTAGAAAATTAATCGAGCAGGGTGCCGGAAGCTGCACCGATGCGGAAATTCTGGCCATATTGCTGGGCAGCGGCGGACCGGGCTACAGTGCTGAGGATATCGCCCGGGCGGTGCTTGATAAATACGGCACGCTGGCCGGGCTGATGCAGCGGCCGCTCAGCGAGCTGGCCGACATCCGCGGGATCAAGGCCACGCGTGCCATCCGGCTTGCCGCCGCCTATGAACTCTGCCAGCGATTGCTGCGCGATCTGCCTCGCGTCTGATCAGACTCCATGAAGAAAAAAGACCTTGCTCGCGCCCGTGTGCCACATGTGACTCCGCCCCGCGTGACGCATGTCAACCGACAGATTCCACCCGAGGCGCATACGCCGATGTATGTCTGGCACAAGTATTGGTCGCGCAAGACGTGGAATGTCGTCGGCGAGCACATCACGAGCTACACGAAGGAGCAGGGCATTGTCTTCGATCCATTCGCCGGCAGCGGGGTGGTCGCGATCGAGGCTGCCCGACACAAACGCCGGGCCATAGTCAGCGATCTCAATCCCATCGCCTCCCGCATCACGGAGCTGACGCTGCGGCATGTCAGCCTGACCGACCTGCGTGCCGCCTATGATCGCGTGGAAGAAAAGGTGCGGAAGCGCATCGAGGCGCTCTACGAGGTGCATTGCGTGAAATGCGGCCAGCCGCTCATCGCCGCCTGTTTCGTGCGCGAGGGCGACGCGGTGACCGAAGTGCGCTATCCCGGCTGTCCGCATTGCGGGCATCGTGCCGAAACCGGCGAAAAGCCGCGCAAGAAGGACCTCGAGGCCCTCGCGGAGCTGGAGCGCAAGCGGATCACCGAGTGGTATCCGAAGAATCGCCTCTACTATGCCAGTGGTGAAGGATTCAAAGAGAAGCAGCAATACGACTCACTAGATCAGCTCTTTACCAAGCGCAACCTGCGTGCGGCAGCCATCCTGCACGAGGCGATCATGGAGGAAAACAGTCCGCAGTTGAAAAAATTCCTGCTCGGAGCATTCACGTCGATGATTCATCTTTGCACCCGGATGTGCCCGGCACTGGCACCGGGCGAGGGCAACCATCAGACGGCGTTCAGCTCTACGTGGTCGCAGCACAGTTATTGGTCTGCGCAGGTTTATCTGGAGCAGAACGTCTGGGACAAATTCGAGAGCGCCATGCTCGGCCACCAAGGCCTGATGAAGGCCAAGGAGGAGTCGAATGAACTGCTGGGCAAGGTGCGGCTCACGACAGATTGGAAGAAGGTGCTCAGCGGCGAGGCGGACATCGCCGTGCTGACGGAGGACAGCATCGAACTGATGCGGCGGATGCCCGAAGAGAGCGTGGACTACATCTTCACCGATCCGCCTTACGACGCGGCGATCCAATATGGCGAGCTGTCCTACCTCTGGAACGCCTGGCTGAAGGAGGATTTCCGCTACACCGAAAGAATCCAGACGCACGAGGTGGTGCGCAACGAGCAGCAGCAAAAACCTTTCGAGACCTTTCACGGGTTGCTCAGCAGCAGTTTCCAAGGGATGCACCGGGTGCTGCGTCCCGACAGTTTCCTGACGCTCACCTTCCACAACCCGACCTTCAAAGTGCGCAATTCCACGGTGCGGGCGGGCGTGTTCGCCGGATTCGACTACCAGCACATCCACCACCAGCCGCTCGGGCAGGTGTCGGCCAAGTCGATGCTCCAGCCCTTTGGCAGTGCGCAGGGGGATTTCTACCTGCGCTTCTCCAAACGAGCGACCGGTGAGACACGGACGATGGAGGAGGTTTCGGAGGAGCGCTTCCGCAAAATCGTCATCGAGACTTGCACGGATGTCATTGCCCGGCGGGCCGAGCCGACTCCCTATACCATCCTGATCAACCAGGTTGATCCTGAACTGGCCAAGCGGGGTTTGTTTGGCGCGCTGCAAACCGGGCTCGATGTGCTGGCGGTGCTGAAGGAAAGCCTTGGCACCACCTTCAAGCTGGTGCCCGCTAAATTGGGTGGCGCGTCCGGTGAGCTTTGGTGGTTCAGTGAGGAGAAATTGAAGACCCTGCGGCTCGAAACGGTGCCTCTGAGCGAGCGGGTGGAGGAAACCGTCTATCGGAGCCTGAGCGAACGCGGGCGGGTTACCTTTACCGACGTGTGGGACGCTGTGAGCCGGGAGTTCCCCAACTCGCTCACCTCGGACAGCACCAGCATCAAGGATGCGCTGGAAATCTACGGCACCAAGGCCAGCAGTGGCTACTGGATGCTCAAACCGGAAATCCGCCTCGCGGTGACCGCACATAGCGAGATGATTTCCTATCTCGCCAAGATCGGCGGCGAACGCGGCTACGACATCTGGATCGGGCAACGCGAACAGCGAGACGAATTCAGCTCCGGTGTGGCCCAGACAACCAGCCTGCGCGAACTAGTCACGGTGGACAAGCCGACGAAACTTGAAGGTGTGAAAAACGCTTCCCCCGTCCTGCAGATGGATTTGCTGTGGCTGAAGGACGGGAAGGTGATGCGGGCGTTTGAAGTCGAATCCACCACCACGATGACGAGCGGATTGCAGCGCGGTTCCAATCTACCCAAGGAGACACCGAAAATCATGGTCATCCCGGAGGATCGCGAGGGTGATTTGAAGCGGAAGATGGAATCACCGCTCTTCAACGAGCACTTCAACGGCGATAACTGGCAACTGATCTACTTCGAGGGTCTCCGACAGGCTTTCGCCAAGACCAAGGCAAAGACCAAGCTGGAAGACATCTGTGGCGTAAAAAAAAACCGTTCGCGGGTGGAAGCGGTAATGGAGGAAGGCCAAAGGCAACAGGATCTCTTCAGCTTCGACTACGAGTCTAAGTCGGAGTCGTCCTATGCGCCGATAGTAGCCGAAGATCCGGCCGAATCTTGAGTCGGGTGGGGTTGTAAATTCGGCTGCTGCACTCAGGTAGTCGGGTTCGCCGGCCAGGTGGAGCCGATCGGCGGGTGGCCGCGCAGGGGGCGGCGGTAGAGGTAGGCCTGTGCGGAGGGGGCGTGCGGGTTCGGTGCGAGCGGCACGTGCGCGCGTTCGTAGAGCCCCTCGGCGAGGCCCTCGAGGCGGTCGAGTTCGGCCAGGCAGGCGTCGTCCACCGACCAGAGTTCGCCCGTCACGCCGGCCGTGTCGCCGGGGGCGCGGACCATGCCGGGGTAGTCGCCGAGCGAATACAGGGTGAAGCCGGGCGCGGTGCGCACCTCTCCGAGGAATTCCTGCCCTTCCAGGAAGGGGTGGTTCGGGCCGCCGCGCTTGAGCGTGCCATAGACGAAGACCGTGGTCATGGCGCCGGGAGAATTTCGACGACCAGGGTGGAAATGTTGTCCCGGCCCGAATTTTCCAGCGAGGCATGCACGAGGCGCTGGGCCGCGGGTTCGGCGCCGGGTGTGCGGACGATTTCCTCGAGCTGGTGATCCCACAGGCCCTCGATCAGGCCATCGGAGCAGATGAGGAAGCGGTCGCCGGGGGCGCAGGGGAGGGCGGTGATCTGCGGCTCGACGAACTGGTGGCCGGCGCCGAGCGCCCGGTTGAGGACGTTTTTGCGCGGATGGGTGCGCGCCTCGCGCTCGTTGATCTGTCCGGAGCGGCGCAGCCAGCCGACGTAGCTGTGATCCTCGGTGAGCTGGATGAGCCCCCCGGCGGCGGGCAGATGGTAGATGCGGCTGTCGCCGATGTGGCCGAGATAAGCCCAGCCGGGCGTGAACCAGCACAGGCTGAGGGTCGTGCCCATGCCGCGGCACTCCTCATAGGCCTGGCCGAGCTTCATGAGGTCGAAGTGAATCGCCTGGAACAGCTCGGCGAGGGTGGCGTCGTAGCGGCTGGCCGGCCCCGGGGCGGCCGGACGGTAACCGCGGGGCATCAACTTGGCAATGCGGTCCACGGTGAAGCGGCTGGCGAATTCGCCGGAGTTGGCGCCGCCCATGCCGTCGCTCACGGCGAACACGAAATCCATCCTCGCCCAGGAGGCCTCGCCAGTCTTGCCCAGGTAGTGGACCTCGTGGCCGTCAAAGCGCAGGGCAAGGAAGGTGTCCTCGTTGTTGGGGCGCACCTTGCCGCGGTGTGTGAGGCCCGACCAGCGCACATCGGGGGGAGGAGGGCGGTTGATCTCGTCAAGCAGCATGGCGAATTCGAAATCGATGATGCAAAAACGGCCGTCGCTCCGGCGGTAGGTGACGTTGCGGATGTCGGGGTCGTCGTGGCGCACGCCGAAGGTTTCGAGCTCGCCGAACAGTTCCCGGAGCCGCTCCGGGCTGATCTGGTCCACGCGCGAGCCGCAGTTGGTGGTGACCAGGTAGAGGTTGGACTCGTCGGCCTCGAGCAGGCGCGGCACGAAGTCGCAGCCGCGACCCTCGAGGTAGCGCAGCACCCGCACCTCGTTGGCGAACCGGGCGTAGGCCTGGTGGCCGCGGAAAGTCTTGTGCACGCGACCGTCATAGCCGATCCGCACGAGGGCGCGCTGGGTGTCCTTGACCTCTTGCATGATGATGCGGCGCCACGATTTAGCGCAGCGGCGATGGAAGCAAGGGGCGATTGGCCGCCGCACCGGCCTGCTCTGGCATAAACCAAATTGCGCTTTCCACTGGCATGTTAGGTGCTTTTTGTCACGCGTAACGCGTGACTGCCCCCGGCTCGCCGGCCGGTTTTTGCGCTTACGTCCAAACCTCAAACAAACTCATCCGATCCATGGCCAAATACAAACTGGAATACATCTGGCTCGACGGCTACACGCCCCTGGCAAGCCTGCGCAGCAAGACCCAAATCAAGGAATATGCCAGCTTCCCGAAGCTGTCCGAACTGCCCGCCTGGGGCTTTGACGGCAGCTCGACGCAGCAGGCCGAGGGCAAGAGCTCCGACGTGGTGCTGAAGCCTGTCGCGGTGTTTCCCGACAGCACCCGCAAGAACGGCGTGCTGGTGATGTGCGAGACCTACCTCCACACCGGCGAGGCGCACCCCTCCAATTCCCGCGCCACGATCCCGGATGATCCCGACACCTGGTTCGGTTTCGAGCAGGAGTATTTCTTCTACAAGGACGGCGCCCCGCTTGGCTTTCCTCCCGGCGGTTTCCCGGCGCCGCAGGGTCCCTACTACACCGGCGTCGGCTACAAGAACGTCGGCAACGTCGCCCGCGAGATCGTCGAGAAGCACATCGACCTGTGCCTCGATGCCGGCATCAACATCGAAGGCATCAACGCCGAGGTTGCCAAGGGTCAGTGGGAGTTCCAGATTTTCGGCAAAGGCTCCAAAAACGCCGCCGACCAGCTCTGGGTCGCCCGCTACATCATGACCCGCCTCTGTGAAAGCTACTGCATCGACATCGAGTGGCGCTGCAAACCCATCCGCGGGCCCTTCGATCAGCCGCTCGACTGGAACGGCTCCGGCATGCACTCGAACTTCTCGACCAAGTATATGCGCGAAGTCGGCGGCAAGGAATACTTCGAGAAACTGATGGCCGCCTTCTCCAAGAACATGAACGAGCACATCGCCGTCTATGGCCCGGAGAACCACCTCCGCCTCACCGGCCTGCACGAGACGCAGTCCATCGACAAGTTCACCTACGGCGTCGCCGACCGCGGCGCCTCGATCCGCGTGCCCCACAGCTTCATCAACAACGGCTACAAGGGCTACCTCGAGGACCGTCGTCCGAACTCCGCCGCCGACCCGTATCTTGTGGCCGGCCGGATTCTCAAGACCATCCAGTCCGTCCCGACCAAGTAATCGCTCCGCGCGACTGCCGCGTCGTTTCCTTCAGCCGCCCGGCCTCACCGCCGGGCGGCTTTTGGTTTGTCCATGAACCACCATGGATGTGCGGTTGGAGGGAGCGACAGGGCCCGCGGGGTTCCCCCAGGGAAGCGCCTGAAATCAGGTCAGAAAAAAGCCGCGCCTGGCGGGCGCGGCTTGAGGAAGGGAGGCTGGGCTCCTGTGAGGCCGTTCATTTCAGCGCGGCGAGGTAATTCGCCTCGGCGGCGTCCCAGTCCACGACATTCCAGAACGCGGCGATGTAGTCGGGCCGGCGGTTCTGGTAGTTGAGGTAGTAGGCGTGCTCCCACACGTCGAGGCCGATGACGGGCCGGCCCTCGAAACCGGCGACGGCCTTGCCCATGAGCGGGCTGTCCTGGTTGGCCGTCGAGCCGACGGCGAGCTTGCCGCCCTGGACGACGAGCCAGGCCCAGCCGGAACCGAAGCGCGTGGCGCCGGCCTTGGCGAAGTCCTCCTTGAACTTGGCGAAGCCGCCGAGTTCGGCGTCGATGGCCGCGGCGAGCTTGCCCTTGGGCGCACCGCCCTTGCCCGGCCCCATGATGGTCCAGAAGAAGCTGTGGTTGCTGTGGCCGCCGGCGTTGTTGCGGACGGCGCCGCGGATGGCCTCGGGAACCTTGGACAGGTCGGCGATGAGTGCGTTGACGTCGAGGGCCGCGAGGGCGGCATGGTCCTTCAGCGCGTTGTTCGCGTTGGTGATGTAAGCCTGGTGATGCTTGGTGTGATGGATTTCCATCGTCCGGGCATCGATGTGCGGCTCGAGGGCGTTGTAGGCGTAGGCGAGTTTGGGGAGTTCGTAGGCCATGAGGAAGCGTGGGTTGAAGATAAAATGGAAAGGTGCACGCCGCAGCGGCGGCGTCAACTGTCGGTCTTGTCATCAGCTTGGCTGCAGGGTGGGGTCGCCGACCCCGCCGAGGAATGGCCGCATTGCTTCGCCGTCTCCGCCGAGCCTCCGTCGGAGATGCCGCCCTGCCTTCACACATCGGCGCGCTTCAGTTTGAAATACGCCTGCAGCAGGTCGAGGCAGGGCTGCTCCAGCGTGCCGCGGGTGAGTTCGAGGTGGTGGTTGACCTGCGGCAGGGCGTTGAGGTCGGTGGCGCCGCCGAGGCAGCCCATCTTGGGGTCGGATACGGCGAACACGACCCGCTTCACGCGCGCCATGAGCGTGGCGCCGGAGCACATCGGGCAGGGTTCCTTCGTCACGTAGAGGGTGGCGTCGTTGAGCCGCCAGTCGCCGATGACCTTGGCGGCCTGGCCCAGTGCGAGGATCTCGGCGTGCGCGGTCGGGTCGCGGGTGCTGTCACGCTGGTTGTGCGCCGAGGCGATGACCTCGCCGCCGAGTTCGACGATGGCTCCGATCGGCACTTCGTCCTGCCGCCAGGCGTCGATCGCCTGGTTGTAGGCCAGCCACATGTAAAAATCGTCGTCCCGCTTCAGTTGCGAGGGGAAGACCTTGTCAAAGGGGCAGGCCAAGGACGGACGTTGCTGAGGCTCGCTCATGCGCGAATCAGGCAATGCCCGGGAAGCAGGCTCGCCGGGCCGCAGCTCCCTCGGGGGTGTAGGCCGGTCGAAGGGCAGGGTGTGGCGTTGCGGGTGGATTGGACCATGGGTGGCTTGGCGGCGAAACGATAGCCTTGACTTAGGTGCCCGGGTGCGGTGTTACAACGGCTTTTTATTCATCTGCATGCAGCACTCCCGCGTTTCCCATCCCCACCATGTCTGACGGCAAAGCGATCGAAGTCGAAGGCAAGATCGTCGCCGTGCTCCCAGGGACGATGTTTCGCGTGCAACTGACCAACGGCCACATCGTGCTGGCCCACATCTCCGGCAAGCTCCGCAAGCACTTCATCAAGATCGCCGCGGGTGACATGGTGAAGATGGAGATGAGCCCCTACGACCTCGACAAGGCGCGCATCACCTTCCGCCTGCGTGATGTCAACGCCGCGCCGCCACCCCCGCCCGGGGCGCGCCGCAACAACCGCCGCTGAGTCCGGCCCCGCGGCGTTCCGATGAAACGGCCGCAGTCCCGCGCCAAGGAACCGCCCATGCCACCCGCGCCGGGCGCCTTTGCCGACGCGATCGACGATTTCCTTGCCTACATCGAGCTGGAGAAAGGTCTCTCGCGCAACACGGCCAAGTCCTACGAAAACGACCTGCGCCAGGCTGCGCACCGCCTCAAGCGCCTCGGCGCCGCCAACTGGCTCAAGGTTTCCTCGAAGCATCTCGCCGGCTGGCTGCACTGGCTGAGCGACGAGGGCTTCAGCGAATCCAGCCAGGCCCGCAAGCTCGCCGCCGTGCGCATGCTCTTCCGCCACCTGGTGCGCCAGGGCCGGCGCGAGGACGACCCGGCCGCGCTGCTCAGCGGGCCGAAGTTCCGGCGCAAGCTCCCGCAGACGCTCACCACCGCGGAGATGGACAAGCTGCTCGCCGCCCCCGCCGGGGGCGACGCCTACGCCGTGCGCGACCGTGCAATGCTCGAGCTTTTCTACTCGAGCGGACTGCGCATTTCCGAGCTTTGCGGGCTGACGCTCCAGCAGGTTGATCTGGAAAACGGCTTCGTTCGCGTGTTCGGCAAGGGCGCCAAGGAGCGTGTCGTGCCGCTCGGCGCCAAGGCCCGTGATGCCGTGCAGGCCTATCTCGTCACCGCCCGGCCGAAGCTCGTGAAGCCGCGGACCGGCAGCGAGCTGTTCCTCAGCGAGCGTGGCAAGGCCATCTCCCGGAAGACGCTCTGGGTGATCGTGAAAAACACGGCGAAGCGCGCCGGCATCGGGAAGCCGGTCAAGCCGCACCTGCTGCGCCACTCCTTCGCCACGCACCTGCTCGGGGGCGGGGCCGACCTGCGCGCCATCCAGGAAATGCTCGGCCACGCGAGCATCGGCACGACGCAGATCTACACCGCCGTCGAATCTTCGCGCCTGCTCGACCAGCACGCGAAGTTTCACCCGCGGAACAGGCGCGGGGCGAACTAGGGCCGGTCTCCGCCGGCCCATCCTGAGGCCATGCGGGCCAGTCAGAGACCGGCCCTGCTCGGACCTCATCCCAACTTCGCCCGGAAGAACGCCAGCGTGCGTTCCCAGGACAGCTCGGCCGCGGCCTGGTCGTAGCGCGGGGTGGTGTCGTTGTGGAAGCCGTGGTTCACGCCGGCATAGGTGTGGGCCTCGTAGCTGACACCCGCGGCCTTGAGCGCGGTCTCGTAGTCGGGCCAACTGGCGTTCACGCGGGTGTCGAGTTCGGCAAAATGCAGGAGCAGCGCGCCCTTGATCTTCGGCACCTCGATGAGACTGGGGGCGCCGCCGTAGTAGGGGACGGCTGCCTTGACGATGTCGCTGGCGCGCCAGGCGAGGGTGTTGGCCATCCAGCCGCCAAAGCAGAAACCAACCACGCCCAGCGAGCCGTTGCAGTCGGGGTGGCCGTGCAGGAATTGCGCCCCGGCCACGAAATCCTCGGTGATCTTGTTGCGGTCGAGCTTGGCCTGCAGCGCGCGGCCCTCGTCGTCGTTGCCCGGATAGCCGCCGACCGGCCACAGCGCGTCGGGACCGAAGGCCGTGAAACCGGCCAGGGCGAGCCGGCGCACGACGTCCTCGATGTAGGGGTTCAGGCCGCGGTTCTCATGCACCACGAGCACGCCCGGCAGCCTGCCGGCGGTCGCGGCGGGCTTGGCGAACAGACCGCGCATCTCGCCGCTGCCCGCGGGCGACGCATACTTCAGATACTCCGTCCTGATGCGCGAATCCTCGGCCGGCACCTGCGCGGCGAAGACGTATTTCGGGCTCAGCATCTCCAGCAACGCCGCCGCGGTCACGCCGCCGACGGCGAATTTGGCGGCGCGCTCCATGAAGACACGCCGGTCGATCTGCCCATGGACGTAGTAGTCGTAGAGGTCGAGCAGTTCCTGGCTGAACCGGGAGGCAGGCGGGCGTTTCATGGGGCGGGGGATTGGGGTGAAAGTTGGGACCGGTGCTCCGGCGGAAGATGCACCAAAGCCGTCCGCGCGCAATCGCGGGCTGGCGCCTCACGGCCAGAGGGAGTCCGGCCAGGCGTAGCTGCCGGGTTTCAGGCAGACCTGCGGCTGCCCGGTTCCCACCGGGCGGAGCAGGGCGACGTCGCCGCTCGCGCCGGTTACGGCGAGGCGGATCCAGCCCAGGGTGTGCAGCACCGCAGCGGCCGTGGCGCCGCCTTCGATCAGCAGGCGCGCCAAGGGCGTCGCGCGCAGCACACGGGCGACGGACTCCGCCATCAAGGCCGACAATTCCTCAGGGACCTTGTCCTTGGTCTCCGGCCCGTCGCCCACACCCAGCATGCTCCGGCCATGGTTCTTCAGGGCATTGATCACGGCGGCACAGTCGTGCGGCAAGGGAAAGGACGGCACGCCGCGGGCTGCCCCCACGCGTCCAGGCCAGGCCAGCGCACTGCCGCAGGCAAGCAACACCGGGCCCGCGGCGGGATCCTCGGAGGATGCGCGCCCGCGACGCGGCACCCGGACGTCCAGCAGCGCCGCGAAGAAATCGGCCGCGCCGACGGGCAGGGTGTCCGGGGTCAGGGCCCGCGCCTGCGCGAGCACATCGGCCGGGGTGCGGGCATCGGGTGCGGTCATGTCCGGCGCCGGATTCCCGAGCAGATCGCCGAGGCGCGAACTGCGGCGCGGATGAAACGGGTCCCGCGCGAAATCCGTTTCATGCAGGGGCCGGTCGCCGATGAAATAGACGCCGTCGCGCACGATGCGTCCGCGCGAGGGGTTGGCCGGCAGCACGACGATGCGACACCGGCCGGCGGCCTGCGCGGTCGCCCGGGCCTCCGCTGCCACGGAACCCCGGAGCACGGAATCGCACTTGCGGAAGATCCAGTCCGGCTTGGCGGCCACGACTTCGCGGGCGACGGCGCCGGCCACGGCTGCGGCCTTCGCCGGCGACAGCAGGCGGGTGTCGGTGTCGAGGCAGACCACGGCGGCGTCGGTGCCGGGATGAAACGAGGTCTGGACCTCGGTGGGCAGCCCGTGGCGGTGGGCGATGGCGGCGAGTTCGGCCGCGCCGGTCAGGTCATCTGCTAGGACAACAATGGAGGGCGTTGGGCGCATGCGCCGGAATGGACGCAGGAGATGCCGCCCGCTTCCCGGTGCCAATCCCGAAAGCGTCCGGCAGGAAATGGGTTGTTCGTGCGCGGGCGCGGTGGCATGAAGAGGCCATGAGCGAATCAAACAAGCTGGCCGTGGTCACAGGGGCGGGACGGGGCATCGGACGGGAAATCGCCGCGGCACTGGCCGGCGCCGGCTGGGATGTGGCCATTTCGCACCTGGGCAGCGATGCCGAGGCGGCCGAAACGGAAAAACTGATCCGGGCTGCGGGACGCCGCTCGCTGGCGCAACGTTCCGACGCGGGCGTGAAGGACGACGTCGAGCGGTTCTACGAGGCGGTCCTGTCGGCCTTCGGATGCGCCCCGGACCTGCTGGTCAACAACGCCGGCATTCAGACCTGGGGACCCTTGCTGGAGGTGACCGAGGAAGATTGGGACCGCGTCATCCGCACCAACCTGAAGGGCTGCTTCCTGCACACCCAGCGGGCCGCCAGGCTCATGATCGAGCGCGGCCAGCGCGGTTCGATCGTCAACATCGGCTCGGGATGCAACAAGCTCCCGTTTCCCAATCTCGTCGCCTACACCGCCTCGAAGGGCGGCATTGAGCAGCTCACCAAGGTCGCCGCCGCTGAACTCGGACCGCGCGGCATTCGCGTGAACTGCGTGGCCCCGGGAGCCATCGAGCAGGAGCGCACCCGCCGCGAACTGCCCGATTACGCCGAGACCTGGGCCGCGCTCACGCCGCTCCGCCGGGTCGGCCAGCCGGCCGACGTCGCCCGGGTGGTGCTGTTCCTGGCCTCGGCCGCGGCGGATTTCGTGACCGGACAGACCCTCTACGTGGACGGCGGCACCTTTTCGATGCCGGTCTGGCCCGAAAAATACTCCCGTTGACGCCCCGCCGGCCTGTTCGGGATAATTCCGGAAATTCCTGTAACTTTCCGCGCGGGCAGCGGGTTGTCACCCCGTGCATGCCCTTGTTTCCTTCGCCGACCTACGACAGATCCTGCGCCGGCTCGCCCGCGAGCGTGGCTTCACCCTGACGGTCCTGCTCACCCTGGCGCTCTGCATCGGCGCCAACGTCGCCATCTACGCGGTGGTGGACGCGGTGCTGGTGCGGGCGCTGCCCTTTCCCGAACCGGACCGGTTGGTGACCACGGTCAACGCCTACCCCGGCGCCGGCGTGGAGCGTGCGGGCGCCTCGCTGCCCAACTACTACGACCGGAAGGAGCACATCAAGGCCTTTGCCTCGACGGCCATCTGGCAGGACGGCAGCGCGATCATCGGGGGCGCCGGCTCGCCCAAACGCGTGGCGCGCGACCGCGTCTCGCCCGAATTTTTCGCCACGCTCGGCGTGCCGCTGGCCATGGGCCGCACCTTCACCGAGGAGGAGATGTTCTACCAGGACAGCGCGCGCGCCATCCTCACCGACGCCTTCTGGCGCAACCAGTTCAACGCCGACCCTGAGATCCTCGGCAAGACCTTCACCGTGGACTCGCTGCCCGTCACGGTCGTCGGCGTGCTCCCGCGCGGTTTCCGCTACCTGTCGAGCGACGCGCAATTTTTCGTCCCGCTCGCCTCCAGTCCCGATGACCGCAAGCCCGACCGGCGGCACTCGAACAACGTCCAGTTGATCGCCCGGCTTGCACCCGGCGCCAGTCTCGCCATGGCGCAGGAACAGATCAACGCCCTCAACGCGCAACAGATCGCCGACGACCCCTATGCGAGCCTCCTCAAGGGCGCCGGGTTCCGCACCGACGTCTTCTCGCTGCACGCCGATACCGTCCGCGAGGTCAAACCTGTCCTCCTGCTGTTGCAGGGCGGCGTTTTCTTTCTGCTGCTCATCGGCGGCGTGAACCTGGTGAACCTGCTGCTCATCCGCGCAAGCGGGCGCGCCAAGGAGCTGGCCGTGCGGCAGGCGCTCGGGGCCGGGGCCGGCCACGTGGCCGGCGAGGTCGTGCTCGAAACGGTGCTGCTGGCCCTCGGCGGCGGTCTGCTGGGACTGGCCGCCGGCGCCCTCGGCATCCGCCTGCTCGCTCTCCTCGGCACCGACCGGCTGCCCTTGGGGGCCAATGTCGTCTTCGATGCGCGCCTTGCGCTGATCTCGCTGGGCGTGTCGGTCCTAGTCGGCCTGCTGCTCTCCGCGCCGATCATCTGGTTCAGCCTGCACGCGCGGCTGGCGTCGGTGTTGCATGCGGAATCCCGCGGCGGCACGGTCACCCGGGCCGCCCACCGGGTGCGCCATGGTTTCATCGTCGCGCAGATCGCGCTGGCCTTCGTGTTGCTGAGCGGCGCGGGTCTGCTCGGCCTCAGCCTGCAAACGCTGCTCGCCACCTCTCCGGGCTTCCGGCCCGAGCAGGTGCTGACCGGCAACATCGCGCTGCCGTGGAAGGGGTATCCCGAGGATGCGCCGCGCCTCGCCTTCATGGAGCGCCTGCTGGCCGAACTGCGCGTCCAGCCGGGGGTGCTCGCCGCCGGCCTGATCACCGGTCTGCCCATGGGTGGCAACTACAGCAACAACGCCACCTCCATCGAGGGCGTCGAACCTGCGCCCGGCGAAACCGTCCGCGCGCATTACGTATCCTCCGCCGGCGGCGAATACTGGCAGGCCATGGGCATCCCGCTGCTCGAGGGCCGCTTTCTGGAGGACGCCGACAACCATCGTGAACTGCGGGTCTGCCTCGTGGACCAGGATTTCGCCCAACGCTACTGGCCGGGACAGAGCGCGCTGGGCCGGCGCCTCTGCAGCGATCCGACGTTCAACGAGAAGGAGGCCTTCACCATCGTCGGCGTGGTCGGCAACGTGAAGCAGACCGAGCTGGCGGAGACCCGGGCGCAAGGCGCCATCTATTTCCCGATGAAGGGCAATTACACGCCGAATAATTTTTCGGTCGTGATCCGCACCGCGATGGAGCCGACCGCGCTCGCCCCGATGCTGCAGAAACTCGTCCTCAAGCTCGATCCGGAGCTGCCGGTGGACGAACTCAAGCCCATGCAGGCCTGGATCGACGAGAGCATGGTGGCACGACGCTCGCCGGCGCTGCTGGCGATCATTTTTGCCGCGGTGGCGCTCGTGCTCGCGGCGGTGGGCACCTACGGCGTGCTGGCCTATGCGGTGAACCAGCGGCGCCGCGAGATCGGCGTGCGCATGGCGCTCGGCGCACAGCCGGGCCAGGTCCTGGCGCAGTTCCTCGGCTTGGGAGCGAGGCTGCTCCTCGCCGGCATCGCGCTGGGCGCGCTCGGCGCCTGGGGCGCAGGCCGCGCCATGCAGAACGTCCTCTTCGGCGTCGGCGCCGTGCATCCGGGCGTGCTGGTGGCGACGGCGGCTGTCATGGGCACCGTCGTGCTGCTGGCCACCTTCCTGCCGTCGCACCAGGCCGCCCGGGTGTCGCCGATCGAGGCGTTGCGGGAGGACTGATCAGCCCGGTTCCGCCGCTGCGGATGGCGGCGGTTCGAGGGCGGCGCGGATGCGCCCGAAGATGTCGGCGACCTGCCGGGCCTCGGCCTCGGACAGGTGGACGGCGAAATATTTCACAATGCCGGCGCGGTAAACCGGCCAGATCTTGCGAAGCTTTTCGACGCCCTTGTCGGTCAGTTCGGCGTGCTGGACCCGCCCGTCGGCGGGGCAGGGACGGCGACGGATGAGGCCCTCCCTCTCCAGCTTGTCCACGAGGCGGGTGAGGCCGCTGCGGCTGAGCAGGGCGCTGTGCGCCAGTTCGCTCATGCGCAGGTGCCGGCCGGGAGCGAGGTAGAGCTCGTAGAGGGCGTCATACCAACTGAGCGAGGGGAGTCCCGCGGCGGCCAGGTCGGCGTCGATGGCGGCAAAGACCCGCCAGAACGAGGAATAGTGCCGGCGCCACGCCTCCAGGTGCGTGCCGGGCAGGGAGTGGGGCTTCATGCGGAGAACGCTGGAGAAAACAGTTGCCTAAGCAACAAATATCCCTCAGTTGATTGAGTATGCAACTAACGACCTGGCTGCACTCCCTCGCCGCCACCGGCGACACCTTCGCGGCGACCGCCCTGCGGTGGGCGCTCGGCCTCATGATTCTGCCGCACGGGCTCCAGAAGACCCTCGGCTGGTTTGGCGGCCACGGTTTCCAAGGCACCATGGGCTACCTGACCGGCCCGGTCGGCGCGCCGTGGATCTTCGCCCTGCTGGCGATCCTCGCCGAGTCGGTCGGCGGACTCATGCTCCTCGCCGGTCTCGGCACCCGGCTTGCCGCGCTCGGCGTGGGCGGGGTCATGGCCGTCGCCATCACCCAGCACTGGACGAACGGTTTTTTCATGAACTGGTTCGGCAACCAGAAGGGCGAAGGGATCGAGTTCCACCTGCTCGCCCTCGGCATCGTCGGGGCGCTGCTGATCCTCGGCGGCGGCAAGTGGTCGCTGGATTCGCTGCTGGCCCGCTGATGCGCCCGGTTTTTGCGCGAGGCGGGGGCTCCGGCCACGCCTCTGCGCAAATGCAAGACTGACCCGGGAATTGCGACTGCGGAGGGATGAGCCAAGCGTCCGGGGCGCTCATGAAAACACCCCGTATCCCCGACTTCCTGCTGTTGAGTCTGGCCCTCGCGTCGCTCGCTTCCGCCCAGACCGCCCCGGCCCCCGCCCCGTTCAGCGCGCCGCCGGCCGAGGCGAGGGCAACCGCCACGCTGCCGGTCATCGCCGTTCAGGGAAACCGGTTCGTGAATCCGCAGGGTGAGACGGTCGTCTTCCGCGGTCTGGCCACGTCCGATCCGGCGGAACTGGCGAAAAAGGGCCAGTGGGGGCGCCGCTACTTCGAGGAGGCCAGGAAATGGAACGCCAACGTCGTCCGCATCCCCGTGCACCCGGCCGACTGGCGCCAGGTCGGTCAGGCGGAATATCTCAAGATGCTCGACGAGGCCGTCCAATGGGCCGGCGAGCTGGGCATGTATGTCATCATCGACTGGCACACCATCGGCAACCTGCTCACCGGCGTTTTCCACACGCCGCGTTACCTGACGTCGCGCGACGAGACCTTCCGCTTCTGGTATGTGATTGCCGAGCGCTACAGGAACAACCCCGTGGTCGCGATGTATGAGCTCTACAATGAGCCGACCAACCGCGACGGCCACATGGGGCCGCTGCCGTGGGCGGACTACCGCCGGTTCATCGAGGATCTCGCCTCCATGATTCAGACCATCAATCCGCGGGCCATCGTGCTGGTGGCCGGTTTCAACTGGGGCTACGAACTCACGCATGTGCGCTACGATCCGGTCCGGGCGAAGAACGTGGCCTATGTGACGCATCCGTATCCGCAGAAGCGCCGGGAGAACTGGGAGACCAACTGGCAGGCGGATTGGGGTTACATCGCGGACCGTTACCCGGTCATCGCGACGGAATTCGGTTTCATGCAGGCCACCGACCGTGGCGCCCACCAGCCGGTGATCGGCGACGAAACCTACGGCGAGGCGATCATCCGCTTTTTCGAGAAGCGCGGCATCTCGTGGACCCCCTGGGTGTTCGATGTCGAGTGGACGCCCAACCTGCTGGACGACTGGGACTACACCCCCTCGCGGCAGGGGCGGTTTTTCCGGGAAAAGCTGGGGGAGTTGAACAAATAGGTCCGGACGGCGCTGCGACTTCGCGGGAGCGGATGGTTGGGAATTTTACAGAGAGAGGCGACGAATCCCGGTCGGTGGCGGGGGCCGATCGCCGAGTGGCCCGTCCGGAGATCGGGTCCTGCCGCACGGCACTTCGATCGGTGAGGTTCAATAATAAGACAGAGAAGTGGATTCCGTTTGGCGTGGTTTAGGCTTCATCTGGAGACATGGAGCAAACGACCGCCCCTGTAGCCCATTCAGGCAGCAAGCCGATCTGCATCGGCCTCACCTGCTGGCGTTGGCAGAAGACCAAGGCGCAAGCCATCCTGCGCCTGGCCCAGCGTTCGGGTGTGAAAGTGCACCTGACCGAGCGGATCGACGGCCTGCGCCGGCACATCGAGGCCCAGGTGACCGGCCCCAACACCGACCGCTTCATCGGCGAGTTCGTGCGGCATTGCTGAAGGTGGCGGATTCTTACTTCCGTGTGCGGGATTTGGAGGTTTCCAAGGCGGCGATCTGACTTTGGGCGGCTTCGAGCTTGGCCTGGACCTCGTTCAGGCGCGTCCGGGCGTCCGCCAATTGCAGCTTGAGGGCGGAGGCTTCGTTGCTGGCGGCGTCCAACTGACTTTGCATCGCCGCGGCCTTGGCGCGGGCTTCGTCCTGCAGGATCTGGAGCTGGACCATGGCGCCGTCCAGCTGGGCCTGGGTGCGTTTGGCTGTGATCGTGGCCTCATCCAACCGGCGTTCGAATTGGGCGGCCTCGGTCTGGGCGGCTTCAACCTGGGACTGGAGCTGCTTGTTCCGGGCCTCGGTTTGCTCGAGTCGTTCGTTCAGTCCGGTGTTGGCCACACGGGCCTGGTCGAGTTGCAGGCCGAGCCGGCTGATCTCGGTTTTGGACTGGTCCAGTTGGGCCTGGATTTCCGCGATCCGGTCATTGGCGTTGCTCAGCCTGTTCCCGGCAATCACGGCGCCTGCGACAAGAACGAGGGAGAGCAGCCCGATAATCATGCCTGACGCGGAAGTCTTGTGCTCATGCGCGGTCAGGGGGTGGGTGATGGTGCTCATGGGTGTTTTCGACCGGCGTACGCCCGAAAGGGTTCCTGAGCGGTCAGACCGGTGTTCGCGCCGGTGCCGTCATCAGCCGGCTGCGGCGGCGGTCCGGTTTTCAAAAAGCGCTTCGGGCCAACGGCTTGCCTCAGGCTGTCTTGTCTCCCGCAGGCGGCGACACAGCAATCAGGTGAGGTGGCCTCGCCTTTCAGCTCTTGGCGCCAAGCAGGCGGGCGGGGAGGTAAAACAGGGCCTTGACCAAGGCGAAGGTCGCGCCGACGCAGACCCCGACGAGCCGGAAGGGCAGGGCGATGAGCCAGACCAACGGAGCCAGCACCAAGGCGAGCAGGGCCAGCGGCCAGCACAGCACCAGCAGCAAGCACCAGACGAAGAAGACGCCGATGACTTTCATGCCCCAATAACCCGACACGAACCGGGGAAGTTGCAGGTGTGTGCCCGGTCCTCAACCAACCCAGAGACGTGCATTGTAGAAAAGCTGCATCCAGGGAGAGTCTTCGCCCCATTCCTTGGGCGACCAGCTCATGCAAACCGAGCGGAAGACGCGTTCGGGGTGGGGCATCATGATGGTGACACGGCCGGTGGTCGTCGTCAGGGCGGTCATGCCGAAGGGTGAGCTGTTTGGGTTGAGCGGATAGACCTCGGTCGGCTGGTGGTGGTTGTCCACGAAGCGGCCGGCGACCAGGCCGGACTGGTTGAAAGCCTCGGCCGCCGCGGCGTCGGGGAACTCGGCGTAGCCCTCGCCATGGGCGACGGCGATCGGGAGGACCGAGCCCTCCATGCCCCGGAAGAGGATGCTGGGGCTTTTCTCGACCTTCAGGGAAACGAAGCGGCCCTCGTAGCGCTCGGACTTGTTCTGCACGAAGCGCGGCCAGTGTTCGGCTCCCGGGATGATGGACTTGAGGTTGCTCATCATCTGGCAGCCGTTGCACACGCCGAGGCCGAAGGTGTCCTCCCGAGCGAAGAACGCGGTGAACTCGGCCCGCGCGCGCTCGTTGAAGAGCGCGCTCTTGGCCCAGCCTTCGCCGGCGCCGAGCACGTCGCCGTAGCTGAAGCCGCCGCAGGCCGCGACGCCGCGGAACTCGCTCAACGAGACGCGGCCGCTCAGAATGTCGGTCATGTGCACGTCCACGGCCTTGAAGCCCGCGCGGGTGAAGGCCGCGGCCATCTCGACCTCGCCGTTGACGCCCTGCTCGCGGAGGATCGCGACCGGGGGTCGCGGTCGCCGAGAGGCGAGGGCTGAGAGCCGAGAGCCAGAGGCTTGGACATCGAATGTGAGCTTCGGGGTGATGCCCGGGTTCTTCGGGTCGAGGCGGACCCGATGTTCCTGTTCGGCGTGGGCCGGGTTGTCGCGCAGGGCGGCGATGCGGCGGGTGACGTCGGACCAGATCGCGCGCAGGGCGAAGAGGTCTTCCTCGATGAGCACCTTGCCGTTCTGGGTGACACGGAACGCATGAGTCTGGTTGAGCGTGCCGAGGCGCGAGACACAGGCCTTGAGGCCGTGCGAGCGCAGGACGGCGGAGACGTCGTCGAGGTCGTCCATCCGGATCTGGACGACGGCGCCGAGTTCCTCGTTGAAGAGGGCGGCGAAGGGTTCGTGGAGGTGCGGAATCTCGAGGTCCACGCCCGTGTGGCCGGCGAAGGCCATTTCGACCGCGCAGGCCAGCAGGCCGCCGTCGGAGCGATCGTGGTAGGCGAGGATTTTTCCCTCGCGACCGAGCTGCTGGATGGCGTTCCAGAAGCTCTTCAGGTCGGCGGCGCTGTCCACGTCGGGCGCGGTCTCGCCCATCTGGGAGACGACTTGCGCGAGAATCGAGCCGCCGAGGCGGTTCTGCCCGCGGCCGAGGTCGATGAGGAGGAGAACGGTGTCGCCGAGCCGTTGCAACTGGGGTGTGAGCGTGAGGCGGACGTCGGCGACGGGGGAGAAGGCCGAGACGATGAGCGAGACGGGGGCGGTGACGCGCTTCTGGCGGCCGCCATCCTGCCAGACGGTGGACATGCTCATCGAGTCCTTGCCGACGGGGATGGTGATGCCGAGGGCGGGGCAGAGCTCCATGCCGACGGCGTGGACCGCGGCGTAAAGGTCGGCGGCATCGCCGGGCACGGCGGGCGCGGCCATCCAGTTGGCGGACAGGTTGACCTTGCCGAGGTCGCCGATCTGGGCGGCGGCGAGGTTGGTCAGCGCCTCGCCGACGGCGAGACGGGCCGAGGCGGCGGCGTTGTTGACCGCGACGGGCGTGCGCTCGCCCATGGCCATGGCCTCGCCGGTATAGACGTCGAAGGCCGCGGCGGTGACGGCGCAGTCGGCCACGGGCACCTGCCAGGGGCCGACCATCTGGTCGCGGGCGATGAGGCCGCCGAGCGTGCGGTCGCCGATGGAGATGAGGAAGGTCTTGTCGGCGACGGCCGGGTGGGCGAGCACGCGGCGGACGGCCTCCTTGAGGGTCACGCCCTGGAGGTCGAGCGGGCGCTGCGGACGTTTCAGCGACGATTCCCTGCGGTGCATGCGCGGCGGTTTGCCGAGCAGCACCTCGAGCGGCAGGTCGATGGGCGTGTTCTTGAAATGGGGGTCTTCGACGACGAGCCGTTTTTCCTCGGTGGCCTCGCCGACGATGGCGTAGGGGGCGCGCTCGCGCTCGCAGAGGGCCTGGAACGTCGCGATGCGGTCGGCCGGGATCGCCAGCACGTAGCGCTCCTGGGACTCGTTGCACCAGATCTCGAGCGGCGACATGCCGGGCTCGTCGTTGGGGAGCAGGCGGAGGTCGAACCTGCCGCCGCGGCCGCCATCGTTGACGAGTTCCGGCAGGGCGTTGGACACGCCGCCGGCGCCGACGTCGTGGATGAAGGAGATGGGATTGTCCGCGCCGAGCGCCCAGCAGCGGTCGATGACCTCCTGGCAGCGGCGTTCCATCTCGGCGTTGTCGCGCTGCACGCTGGCGAAATCGAGCTCCTCGCTGCCGTGGCCGCTGGCCATGGAGCTGGCCGCGCCGCCGCCGAGGCCGATGAGCATGGCCGGCCCGCCGAGGACGACGAGCTTGTCACCCGGGTTGATCTTCCCCTTCTGCACGTGGTCGGCGCGGATGTTGCCGAGGCCGCCGGCCAGCATGATGGGCTTGTGGTAGCCGCGAAGCTCGGGGCCCCGCGCGCCGGGCACCTCCATTTCAAAGGTGCGGAAGTAGCCGTTGATGGCGGGGCGGCCGAATTCGTTGTTGAACGCCGCGCCGCCGAGCGGGCCCTCGATCATGATGTCGAGGGCGGAGACGATGCGGCCGGGTTTGCCGTGGTCCTTCTCCCAAGGCTGGATGGCGCCGGGGATGCGGAGATTGGAGACGGAGAAGCCCACCAGGCCGGCCTTGGGCTTGGCGCCGCGGCCGGTGGCGCCCTCGTCGCGGATCTCGCCGCCGGAGCCGGTGGCGGCGCCGGGGTAGGGCGAGATGGCGGTCGGATGGTTGTGGGTCTCGACCTTGCAGAGCAGATGGATGTCCTCGGTGGAGGAAACGTATTCGTTCGACCGCGGGTCGGCGTAGAAGCGCGCGCCCTTCGAGCCGGCCAGCACGGCGGCGTTGTCGCGGTAGGCGGACAGGATGCCGTCGCGGTGGAGCTGGTAGGTGTTCTTGATCATCTGGAACAGCGACTTGTCCTTGGCGGAGCCGTCGATTTCCCAGGTGGCGTTGAAGATCTTGTGGCGGCAATGCTCGGAGTTGGCCTGCGCGAACATCATGAGTTCGATGTCGTGCGGGTCGCGGCCAAGCTTCATGAAGGCGGCGACAAGATAGTCGATCTCGTCCTCGGCGAGGGCGAGGCCGAGGTCGGTGTTGGCGCGCACGAGGGCGGCGCGGCCCTCCTGGAGCACGGGCACGGCAGTCAACGGGCGCGGCTGCTCGTGCTTGAAGAGCACGGCGCAGGCGTCGAGGTCGTTGAACACGACCTGCGTCATGCGGTCGTGCAGCCGGGCGGCAAGGGCGCGCACCTGGGCGCCGGAAAGGACGCTCGCGGGCGGCGGGAGCGCGGCGTTGTCGAACTGGATGGTGTAGGCGACGACACGCTCGATGCGCCTGACGGCCGCGAGGCCGCAGGTGTGGGCGATGTCGGTGGCCTTGGAGGACCAGGGCGAGATGGTGCCGGGGCGGGGGGCGACGACCTGCACGAGGCCGGAGAGCGGCGCGGCCTTGCGGGTGGGGCCGTAGGTCAGCAGTCGGTCCAGGACGGAGTGCTGGGCGGCGGTCAGCTCGCCCTCGATCTCCGCGAGGTGCACGAATTCGGCCGTGAGGGCCCGGGCAGGCAGGCCGGCGGACACGAGGTCAGCGAGGAGCTTCTGGATGCGGAATTGGGAGAGGGCCGGTGAGCCGCGCAGGATCAGCATGGTCTGAAAGCGGGATGTTCGCCAACCGGCCCGGCGCGTCAAGCGGGGTAACGGGCGGAAGCCGGCACAGTTGGCCGCCGATGACACGGATTTACACGCAGAGGGGGAAGTCCGCGGCCAATTTCCGGTCACTTGCGCCCGGCCGGCGAGAAAGCCGTTGACGAAACCCCGGCGGTCGGCCCAATCAACGCCTTTAATGCCGTGACGAGCAGAGTCCTCCCGCCAACTTCCCGCCAAATTCCGGAAGGGTGGAGTGTGACCGGCGGCAGGAGGGGCCAGTCATGAGTGAATTCATCTCCCACGAGTGCGGCATCGCGCTGGTGCGGCTCAAGAAGCCGCTCGCCTACTACCAGGAGAAATACGGCACCCCGCTGTGGGGGTTTTCGCAGCTCTTCCTGCTCATGGAGAAGCAGCACAACCGCGGCCAGGACGGCGCCGGCGTGGCCTGCGTGAAGTTCGACGTGCCGGCGGGCGAGCCCTACATGTTCCGCGAGCGCAACGTCGAGACCAACCCCCTCGACAAGATCTTCCAGGCGCTGCTCGGTCGCTACAACCAGTTGGTGGACGAGGGCGCGGTGCACCCGGAATTCCCCGACACCGCGAAGAAGAATTTCGACTTTTGCGGCGAGGTCTATCTCGGCCATCTCCGCTACGGCACCTCCGGCGGCTACAACCTCAGCTCCTGCCATCCCTATTTCCGCCGCAGCTCCTGGCCCACCCGCAACGTGATGCTCGCGGGCAACTTCAACCTGACCAACACCCAGGAGCTCAACAACAGTCTCATCGCCATCGGCCAGCACCCGATTTTCGCCACCGACACGCAGGCCATCCTCGAGCGCATCGGCTTCTGCCTCGACGACGAGCACGAGCGGCTCTACCGCGAGCTGCGCGGCCAGGGACTCCCGGGCGACGAGATTTCGCGCCGCATCAACATCGAGCTCAGCCCGGGCCGCGTGCTCCGCGAGGCCGCCGGCAACTGGGACGGCGGCTATGCCCTCGCCGGCCTGCTCGGCAACGGCGACGCCTTCGTGCTGCGCGACCCGTCCGGCATCCGGCCCTGCCACTGGTTCGAGAACGACGAGGTCGCGGCCTTCGCCTCCGAGCGCGCCCCCCTCTGCACGGTGTTCGACCTCGAGGCGCGCGACGTCCACGAGGTCGAGCCCGGTTGCGCCGTCATCCTGAAGAAGTCCGGCACGGTGGCGGTCGAGCGCATCAAGCCCGCCCTGCCGAAGACCCAGTGCACCTTCGAGCGCATCTATTTTTCCCGCGGCAACGACGCCGACATCTACCGCGAGCGCAAGGCCCTGGGCGCCGGCCTGGCCGACCGGCTTTGGAAGTCCATCGGCGGCGACCTCGAAAACTCCGTCTTCAGCTTCATCCCCAACACCGCCGAGGTGGCCTACTTCGGCCTGATGAGCGAGCTGCGCTTCCGCCGCCGCGCCGAGGTGAAGCAGACGCTCCTCGACGCCGCCCAGGCCGGCCGCATCACCGAGGCGCTGGTGGACGACCTCATCCTCTACAACTGGCCGCGCGGCGAGAAGCTCGTGTCCAAGGACGTGAAGCTCCGCACCTTCATCAGCCAGGAGAAGGGCCGCAACCAGCTCGCCTCGCACGTCTATGACATCACCTACGGCATCGTGCAGCCGAAGGACAACCTCGTGTGCGTGGACGACTCCATCGTGCGCGGCACCACGCTCCGCCGCTCCATCCTGCGCATCCTGCAGCGGCTCAACCCGAAGAAGATCATCATCGCCTCGACCGCGCCCCAGATCCGCTATCCCGACTGCTACGGCATCGACATGTCGGAGATCGGCAAGTTCATCGCCTTCGAGGCGGCCATCTCGCTGCTGAAGGAGCGCGGCCAGGGCGCCCTGATCGAGGAGGTTTACCGGCTCTGCCGCGAGGAGCTGCGGAATCCCGGCAAGGCGCCCGTCAACCACGTGCGCAAGATCTACGAGCCCTTCGACGCCGACGAGATCTCGCGCAAGATCACCGAGCTGGTGTCGCCCAAGCCCAACGGCTGGCGCGGCGAGATCGAGATCATCTTCCAGTCCATCGAGAGCCTGCATCGCGCGCTGCCCAACCACAGCGGCGACTGGTATTTCACCGGCAACTACCCGACGCCCGGCGGCTACCGGGTCGTGAACCAGGCCTTCGTGAACTACTTCGAGAAGCACGAAGGCCGGAGCTACTGATTGATCTTCACGGAAACACGGAATGCACAGAAAAATGAATTTCCTTTCCGTGTCCTCCGTCTGTTCCTCCGTGGTCTAAGCTCATGAGCCTCTCCTACGAATCCTCCGGGGTCCGCTACGACCAGCTCGACGCCTTCAAGCGCGCCTGCCAGCAGGCCGCGCGCGGCACGGCCAACGAACTGGCCGCCCACGGTTACGCCGAGCCGGCCACGACCCGCGGTGAGAGTGCCTACCTGATCGAGGCTCCCGACCACTTCCTTGCCCACGTCGAGGAGGGCCTCGGCACCAAGAACCTCGTGGCCGACGTGGTCTATGCCCAGACGGGGAAGAACTTCTACCGCGAGATCGCCATCGATACGGTCGCGACGATTGTGAACGACCTCATCACCTGCGGCGCGCGGCCGATTTCGGTGGCCATGCACGCCGCCGTGGGTGCGTCCGAGTGGTTCACCGACGCCACGCGCATGCAGGCGCTCGTGGACGGCTGGGCCGAGGGCTGCCGCCGCGCCGGCGCGGTGTGGGGCGGCGGCGAGACGCCCACGCTCAAGGGCATCGTCCATCCCGACGCCATCGTGCTGGCCGGCTCCGCCATCGGTAGAATCTTCCCCAAGTCGCAGCGCATCACCGGCGAGGTGCGCGACGGCGACGCCATCATCTTTCTCGCCTCGACGGGCGTGCAGACCAACGGCCTGAGCCTGTGCCGGCTCATCGCCGAGAAGCTGCCTGCCGGCTACCAGACGCCCATCGGCCACGGCGACGGCCGCACCTACGGCGAGGCGTTGCTCGCAGCCTCGGCCATCTACGTGGACTTCGTGGTGAAATGCCAGCAGGCCGGCGTGAAGCTCAACTACGTCGCGCACGTCACCGGCCACGGCTGGCGCAAGCTCATGCGGCTCGAGGAGCCCTTCGTTTATGAGATCACCGAGCCGCGCGAGCCGCAGCCGCTGTTCAAATTCCTGATGGAGGCCGGCCCGATCAGCCTGCGCGAGGCCTACGCGACCTTCAACATGGGCGTGGGTTTCGCCGCCTACGTCGCGCCCGCCGCGGTCGAAGCCACGCTGGCCGCCGCCCGGGCCGCCGGCCACGATGCGTGGGTCGCCGGCCGCGTGCGCAAGGAGGGCGGCCGCAAGGCCGTCGTCATCCCCGCCCTCGGCCTCGAATACTCCGGCGAGACGCTGCAGGTGCGGTGATAACTATTCGTATCCGTAGACGGACAATTGTTGATCGATCTTCCTAATTGCGGGAATGAACCGGTCGTAAGTCATTACCTCGATGCGGTGGTTTGCACCAAAAGCAGCTTTCCGCACCAGTTCGTCTCTATCTAGAGCGTCTCGACGGCCAATCACTACGTCGAAATAAAAATGTAGTGAGGACTTGGGATGATCTAACCGCCACCCCACAGAATCAGTCGGTTCTTCGGCACGTGGCCCGCGGAGAAGATCGCGTCTCATTGCAAACTTGGAGAGTTCCCGAAGAACGTCTTGGCGATTTTGATCAATAAATATTCGCCAACAATCGACCTGATGAAACGCACTGTTAAGCCTCTTGGCCATTGCACCGCTCCTTGTGAAGAGTGGTGCGTCAGGTGGCTCCAGCTCAATGAAGTGAATTTCCCATCCGCCAGAATATCCACCGAGCACAACGAAGTCTGCTCGGTAGTCTGAACCAAAGGGATATTCGCTTACCACGTAATTGGCGTCGGCAATCTTATGGAAGGATTCGGCGATCACCCAAGGGTGATTCTTTAAGAAAAGGCGCACAGCGCGCTCTCCTTTTTGTGTCTCAAGTATGCGAAGAAATTCTCTTTCGAGTTTTTTCGGGGGATCTTCGGCTACGCTTTCTGTGAATCCTGTCCTCGGGATGTGTGTGTGATACCAAGCAGGCCATCCACCGACAGGTCCTCATCCAAATCCGGCCAGTGGATGCCGTAGCCGGAAGGGGAGATTTCGAAATTCTTCCGCTGCTTTTCGGTGGCGGTGGCAAGGCGGGGGGAGGTTGTGCGCAAGTCCACGGTCACCCGTTTGGAGTCCACTTCCAGGATCATCCGATCGCCCGAGAAACTGATCTTTTGGATGGTGTGGAATTTCACGGCTGCTGCCTCCGTTTCATCTCGTTCCATTTCTGCTCTATCAGGTCGAAATGCTCAAAGAGAATTTTCCGGATTTCCCGCTTGTCGCGCGGTCCCATGTTGAGAGCGAATTCCTCCACGAGGTCGAAGCCCTGCACATCCACCCAGAACTTGCATTCCATCCCGGCCTTGCGGCAGTGGACGTGAATGGGCTCATGGCCTTCGTTGGCGTAGAAAAATACCCGCCACCCGAGCACATGCAAGATCGTGGGCATACCGTTGAAGTCTGCCCATTTGCAGGCCTCACGACCTGATTGTCAAAACCGTAGCCTCAGCGCCGCTGCCAGCGGCCGCGGGAGAGGTTGCCGAATCTGCGGGGCGGGTGCTGCTGGCTGTGTCCGCCGCCGCCATGTCCGTGTCCCTGGCCTTGCGGCTGGGGTTGGGCTGGTCGCGGTGTCTGGCTTGGCTGGGCGGGCGGCTGAGGCGCTTGGGCCTGCGGTTGGCGGGGCTGATGATGTCCGCCGCCGCGGTGGCCTGGCGCCTGGCGATGACCGTGCTGGATCGCGCGCGGGTCCACGTAGCGCGGCGCGCGGGCCGGGCCGATCGAGGCAGGGGCGTGGTAGTCGAATCCCTCCAGCTTGAGCTGCGGCACCTTCTGGCCGATGAACCGCTCGATTGCCCGGATCTCGTCCGATTGTTCGGGAGTGGTGAGGGTGAACGCGTCGCCGACGGCGGCGGCGCGGCCCGTGCGGCCGATGCGGTGCACGTAATCCTCGGGGTTGGCCGGAATGTCGTAGTTGATGACATGCGAGACGCCGGCGACGTCGATGCCGCGGGCGGCGATGTCGGTGGCGACCATCACCTCGTATTTGCCGGACTTGAAGCCCTCGAGGGCCTCGACGCGCTGCGACTGCGAGCGGTTGGCGTGGAGGACGGCGACGGAGTGGTTGGCCGCCTTGAGTTTTCTGGCGATCTTGTCGGCCCCGTGCTTGGTGCGGGAAAACACCAGGCAGCTCTGGAAGTCGGTCTTCTCAAGCAGCGCGACCAGCAGGTCGAATTTCTTGAGCTGGGAAACGGGATAGAAGGCGTGGGTGACGGACTGGTTGACCGTGCGGGCGACGCCGATCTCGACGCGTGCCGGGTTGCGCAGGGCGAAGCGGGCGACCTCCTCGATCTCGGGCGGGACGGTGGCGGAGAAGAAGAGCGTCTGGCGCTCCTGCGGGCACATCCCGATGATCTTCTTCACGTCCTTCACGAAGCCCATGTCGAGCATGCGGTCCACCTCGTCGAGGATGAGGATCTTCAGGCCGTCGAGCCGGAGGGTGCCCTCGTTGAGGAAGTCCATGAGGCGGCCGGGCGTGGCGATGACGATGTCGGTGCCGGCCTGGATCTCGCTGCGCTGGCGGCCGTAGCCGACGCCGCCGTGGACGACGGTGGCGCGGAGGTCGGTGAAGCGGCCGAAGTCGCGGAAGGCGGTCTCGACCTGGGCGGCGAGTTCGCGGGTGGGTTCGAGCACGAGCACACGCGGGCCGCGCGGCTGGTGCGCGCCGAGGCGGGCGAGGACCGGCAGGGCGAAGGCCGCAGTCTTGCCGGTGCCGGTCTGGGCGGAGCCGATGAGGTCGCCACCGCCGAGCACGACGGGGATGGCGCGGAGCTGGATGGGCGTCGGGTCGGTGTAGCCCATGGCCTTGACTCCGTTGACGAGGGCGGGCGGCAGCCCGAGCTTGGAAAATGGCATAGCGGGTCATTAGCCGGGTTTTGCCCCCGCATAGCGAGGCAAATCTCCGGGAGCCAAGTTTGGGCTCTCCTTTTCCCCGGGCGGCCCCACTGTGGCGGCATGGAAAAACGTCCTTTCAGCGAACTCGGCCTCTCGCCGGAGATTTTGAAGGCGGTGGACAGGATGGGTTTCGAGGAGGCCTCGCCCATCCAGACCGCCGTGATTCCGCATGGCCTGGCCGGACGCGACGTCGTGGGCCAGTCGGCCACGGGCTCGGGCAAGACCGCGGCGTTCGCCATCCCGGCCATCGAAAAGGTGGACGTGTCCCTCAAAAGGGCGCAGGTGCTCGTGCTCTGCCCGACGCGCGAGCTGGCGGTGCAGGTGGCCGAGGAATTCGGCAAGCTGGCGATGTTCAGGAAGGGCCTGATGGAGGTGCCGATCTACGGAGGCCAGAGCTACGAGCGGCAGTTCCGGGCGCTCGCGGCCGGTGCGCAGGTCGTCATCGGCACCCCGGGCCGCGTCATGGACCACATGGAGCGCGGCACGCTCCGGCTCGACGCGCTCAAGGTCGTCGTCCTCGACGAGGCCGATCGCATGCTCGACATGGGCTTCCGCGACGACATCGAGCACATCCTCAAGTCCGTGCCGGAGCAGCGGCAGTGCCTGTTTTTCTCGGCCACGATGCCGCGCGCCATCCAGGAACTCATCAAGCGCCACACGCGCGATCCGGAGTGGGTGCGGATCGAGTCGCACGCCCAGAACGCCCCGCAGGTGGAGCAGATCTACTTCGAGGTGGACCGCCGCTCGAAGATCGAGGTGCTCACGCGCCTGATCGACCTGCACGACTTCCGCTTCGGCATCATCTTTTGCAGCACCAAGATCATGGTGGACGAGCTCGACGAGCACCTGCACGCCCGCGGCTACTCGACGGACCGGCTGCACGGCGACATCACGCAGGCCCAGCGCACGCGCGTGATGGACAAGTTCCGCCGCCGCGGCTTCGAGTTCCTCGTCGCGACCGACGTCGCGGCCCGCGGGCTCGACGTGGACGACCTCGAGGTCGTGTTCAACTTCGACCTGCCCAACGACGCGGAGGATTACACGCACCGCATCGGCCGCACGGGCCGCGCCGGCAAGAAGGGCATGGCCTTCACGTTCGTGTCGGGCCGCGAGATCTACAAGCTGCAGCAGATGGTCCACTACGCGCGGCTGAAGATCCGGCGCGAGCGCGTGCCCTCGCTCGACGAGGTCGAGGAGGCCCGGGGCAACGTGTTCTTCGAGAAGCTCCGCGCCACGCTGGAGGAGAAGAAATTCACGTCGCACGACCAGATGGTGGACCGCCTGCTGGAGCAGGGTTATACCAGCACCGACATCGCTTCGGCGCTGATCCATCTGATGCAGGGCGAGGCCGCCGAGCCGGCGAAGCAGCCGGCGAAGGTCCGGGCGGAGCGCATTGCGGCCAACGAGACGCCGGCGGCACCGGTGGAACGCGCCGACCCCAACGCGTTTCCGGCGAGTTCGCATCGGACCGACGCACCGGGGCCGGCACGCTCCACCCCCGAGAAGCCTTCCCGTGACAGGTTCGCCGCGCAGAAGCGCACCTACGAACGCAAGCCGCGCACCGGCCGCGAGCCCGGCTTCGCCACGGTCTCCTTCAACGTCGGCCGCCGCCATCTGGTCACGCCGGCCGATCTCGTCGGCAAGATTGCCGGCGTCACACGCCTGCCGGCGAGCATCGTCGGGGCGATCGACATCCACGAGGAGCAGACGCTCGTGGACGTGGCGGGCGAGCACGCCGAGCTGGTCGTGGCCAAGCTGGCGGGCATCCGCATCAGGAACCAGTCGCTGAAGCTGGCCATCGTGACGTCTTCCCAGTAGGCAGGGGCGGGCCTAGGTCCGCCCACGAGGGCGCGGCAGGCTGCGCCATTATTTGCGAAACTGCAGGTCCCGGAAAACCCTCGCATGAACCCCGCCAAGCTTTCTCCCGACACGCACACCGCCGAGGAGGTCGCGCGGGTGCTCGACCTGAAACCGCTCGACCAGGAGGGTGGGTTCTTCCGGCGCGCGCTCGCGCCGGACCTGATTCTGCCCGGTGGCGCGCGGCGTGCCTATTCGGTGATCCATTTTCTCATCACGCCGGCCGGCTTCTCGGCCATGCACAAGCTGGAAACGGACGAGGTCTGGTGCTTCCACTGCGGCGACGGCCTGGAATCCCTGCGTCTTGCCCCGGGCGGCGCGGGCAGGGTGGTGAAGCTCGGCCTCGACCTCGCGGCCGGCGAGATCCTGCAGGACGTGGTGCCCGCCGGCGTGTGGCAGGGCACGCGCTTGCGCGAGGGTGGGCGCTGGGCGCTCTGTTCGTGCATCGTGGCGCCGGAATTCCGCTGGAGCGAATTTACGCTGGGCGACCGGCGGGGGCTGACCGCGGCGTATCCCGCCTTCTCGACGGAGATCATGGCGCTAACCCGCTGAGCCGCACGCACAAGAACGTCATGGGGCACGGCTTGACAGGGGGGGATGCCGACCGTATGCCCAAGGCCCGTCATGGAAGCCGTGCTCGATCAACCGGTGCTCGTGCTGAACCGCCTCTGGCAGGCGGTCAACATCATCGCCGCGCGCCGCGCCTTCGCCCTGCTGGCCCGGGAGCACGCCCAGGTCGTGCACCAGACCGAGGACAACTTCCGCACCTTCTCGCTGATGGATTGGATCGATTTCTCGGCCTACAATCCGCCGGTCGAGGAGCTGGAGACGGTGCACACCATCAACCGCCGCATCCGCCTGCCGCGCGTCATCCTGCTCACCTTCTTCGACAAGCTGCCCTGCAAGGAGCTGAAGCTCACGCGCAACAACGTGTTCGAACGCGACGACGACCACTGCCAGTATTGCGGCCAGGTTTATCCGCGCGAGGAGCTCAACCTCGACCACGTGATCCCGCGGCACTACGGCGGCAAGACCACGTGGGAGAACATCGTGTGCTCGTGCATCAAGTGCAATTCCCGCAAGGCCAACCGCCTGCCGCACGAGGCGCACATGCGGCTCATCCGCAAGCCCGTGCGCCCGAAGTGGCGGCCGGTCATCAGCCTCGTGCTCAACAACCACAAGCACGAGAAGTGGAAGGATTTCCTCGACGTGGCCTACTGGAACGTGGAACTCGAGGAGTGAGGCGGCCGGTACGGTTGTAGATCCAATCTTAAGTTTAGGCCTGCTTTGGGAGGAGATGCCAGTTGGGCTCGAAGTCGGTGTTGGCGCGCAGCAAACCTATGAGGAGGCGGAGCATCTTGTGGGAGAGCGCGCCCAGGATGGCGCCGGTGGGTTTGCCTTTGGCGGCCAGGCGCTCGGCGAAGGCGCGCAACAAGGGGTTGTAGCGTTTGGCCACCAAGGCGGGCAGGTAGAGGGCCTGGCGGAGGTGGGCGTTGCCTTTGCGGGAAAGGCGGGTGGTCCACTCCCGCGGGCCCGACTGCCAGCGGCGTGGAGTCAGGCCGGCCCAGGCGCTGCGGGCGCGCGGGTCGGATTGCGCGGTGACGGGTGGCAACTCGGCGAGCACGGTGGCGGCGGTGACCAGGCCGACGCCCTGGACGGTCATCAGCCGGCGCACCTGCTCACGCAACGGCACCTGCGCCTTGAGGTGGGCGGCGATGGCGCGACCGAGAGCGGCCAGCTCCCGCCGGGCCGCGGTGAGCAGCGCCTGCAGGTGCTGTCGGCCGGGCGCCTCCGCGGTCTGGAGCTGGACGGCCAGTTGCCTGGCGTGGTCCACCAGTTGGGCGCGAGCGCGCGTGAGGCTGCGCAACGGCCTCTGCTCCGGCGGGGCGGGCTGCCAGGGTGTCGCCTCGTGCTGGGCGATGAAGGCCGCGAGCGTGACTGCATCGGCGGGGTCGGTCTTGTTGCGCTGACCACAGGCCCGGGCGTAATGGGCCGTGCGTTCGGGGTTGAGCAGGAAGACGGTGTGGCCTCGGGCGTGAAGCCACTCGACCAGCGCTTCGGCGTAGGTGCTGGTGCTTTCGAGGGCGACGCGCAGGTGGCCGACGCCGTGGGCCTGCAGCCAGGTGCGCAGCTTGCGGAAGCCGTTGGCGTGGTTGTCGAACTGAGCCTTGAGGGAACGCTGCGGATCGAACCACAGCGCGGCGACGAAGGTGCGTTTGGCCATGTCGATACCGAGGCAGGGAGTGTTCATGGGCGGGGGGTGGGTTGTTATAGGCGCTTCCAGAGGGCACCTGCGGCACGGGACACGACCTTGTAGGCGGAGTCATCTGGGCAGTAGAGCTTGCTCGATCCAATGCGGTCTTGATGGCCGCAGGGGCAGAGGCCCGGTCCGATCTACGTTCGGAGTCAACGCTCGCTGGGCGGGGGTCGGTTTGCCGGGTCTCTGTCCCTTACGGAAGCACTGCCGACAAGATACTCATTCAAGCTACAAGGGCGGGATCTCCGAACCCCGCCTGTGTTCGATGCCGGCGCCGCGTCCATTGGCGGGGTTCGGAGGCCCCGCCCTACAGTTCGACCGGAGAAGCGGTTTGCCTGTGCGCAGCGCCCCGCGTAGCTTCCGTCCATGATCGAAACCCTTGTGATGACCATCTTGGCGGCCGACCGGCCGGGTTTGGTGGAACGGATTGCGGCGTGCGTCGCCGACCACGGCGGCAACTGGCTCGAAAGCCGCATGTGCCGCCTCGGGGGCCGCTTTGCCGGCATCGCACGGGTCGAGGTGCCCGCCGAAAAGCTGGCCGCCCTGCAGCGCGCCCTGCACGGACTCGCGGCGGACGACGTGCGCATCCTCGTCGAAAGCGGGGCCGGGGCGACGCCCGCGGCGGGCATGGTCGCGACGCTCGAACTCGTGGGCAACGACCGGCCGGGCATCCTGCGCACCGTCAGCGGCGTGCTGGCTGCGCACGGGGTGAACGTCGAGGAGCTGTCCTCGGAGTGCGTGAGCGCCCCGATGGGCGGGGGCGAACTGTTTCAGGCGAAAGCGCGAGTGCTCGTGCCCGCGGACGCGAAGCTGGAGGCCGTCCGCGCCGATCTGGAGAAAATCGCCGCCGATCTGATGGTGGAGCTGAAGCTGCAGCCGGTGCGGTAGGGCCGGCCAGTCTGCGGCTGGCCGGAGCGGGCGGAGACCGGTCCTACCTGTAGTCCTCGCGCACGGGGGCGAAGAGGTCGATGACGTGGCAGGCGGTGAGGGTCCTGCCGCCGTGCACGATGCCGCCGGGGATGAGGGCGGTCATGCCTGGCTCCATCACGGCGGTCCGGTCGCCGACCGTGAATTCGTAGCGGCCGGAGATCACATAGGTGATCTGCTCGTGCGGGTGCGCGTGCATGGGCAGCACGACGCCGGCTTCCATGCGCACCTCGCCGATGGTCATGCGGTCGAGATGGGCGTAGTGGCCCTTGATCGCGCCGCCGAAGATTTCCTTCACGGGCAGTTGGGTGAGGGTGACGAAGCTCATGGTGACTGGCGGATGGGGGATGGAAGCGGGGCGGAAGACAGACGGCGGAGGCAATCTTTCTCGTTCCCTCTGGCCGGGCCAAGCGCCAAGGGTGCGGGGCCAGGTGCGGAGGGTTGATCTGTTGAGATTAAGAGCAGGATTGCGAGTAAGCGAATGATGGCCGGTGCGCTGGGGTTATCCCCGGGCCACGGGCAGGGTCACGCGCATGGTGGTGCCGCGGGGGCCGGTGCTGCGGAGTTCAAGCGTGCCGTGGTGGTCCTTGACGATCCGCAGGGCGATGGTGAGCCCGAGGCCGGTGCCGCCGGCGCGGGTGGAGAGGAAGGACTCGAAGATGCGCGGCTGGACCTCGGGCGGGATGCCGCCGCCGGTGTCAGCCACGTCGATGTGGACGCAGTCGCCGTCGGGCAGGCAGGTGATGCGGAGTTCGCCGCCCTGGGGCATGGCGTGGAAGGCGTTGAGGGCGAGGTTGAGGAAGACCTGCTGGATCTGGCCCTTGTTGACGTCCACGGCGACGGGCTCGGGCGGCGGGGTGTAGTGAAGTTCGATCCCGGCCTGCGCGAGCTTGGCGCGGAGCAGGTGGTTGGTGTCGCCCAAAATATCGTCGAGGGACCAGCGGGAGTGCAGGCTGGCGGGGGCGCGGGCGAAGGAGAGCACGCGGGTGACGAGCCCCTCGAGCTGCTCGATCTTCTCGGTGATGATCTGCAGGTCCTTGCGGCGCGGGTCGGCGGGGGCGAAGTCGGCGCCGAGCGGGCCGTGCAGGAGCTTGATGACGGTGAGCGGATTGCGGATCTCGTGGGCGATCTCGGCGGCGAGGAGGCCGAGGGTGGTGAGGGTCTCGTTTTTGCGCAGGACCTCCTCGGAGTGGAACACGCGCGAGTAGAGCCGGGCGTTGTGCATCGCGACGGCGGCAAAGCTGGCCAGGGCGGTGAAGAGGCGTTTTTCGTCGTCGCTGAACCGGTGAGGGCGGTCGTGGAAGACGGTGAGGATGCCGGCCGGCTTGCCCTCGAGGTTGAGCGGGGTGGCGAGCGCGCTGCAAAGCGAGCGATCCCGCGGAAGATCGGCGGCCTCGCGGTAGCGCGGGCCGTCGAGATGCTGGTATTCGGTGGCGCGTCCGGTATGGAGCGCCGAGGCGAGGAGGGCCTCATCGATGGACACGTTCTGCTGCTGCAGGGAAAGCCCGGCGGCGGCGAGGTCGCCGCCGGCGGACCAGGCGTGCAGCTTCAGCTCGCGGGTGGTCTCGTCGTAGTCGTGCAGCAGGCAGAGACGGGCGTTGAAGAGGGCCCGCGCGCTGTCGGCGATGGTCTTGAGCAGCTCCTCGGGCGCGAGCTGGGCGACGAGGGCGTGGCCGAGCTCGACGAGGGTGGTGAGCTGGGTGGAATTGGCGCGCAGCCGGTCGAACTGCCAGAGGCGGTTGAGGACGGTGCCGGCTTCCTGCGCGAAGGAGACGAGGCGATCGAGATCCGTGGAGTTGAAGGCGCCGGGCTGGTCGGCGTCGAGGTTGATCACGCCCACGACCTGTCCGTCAATGATGATGGGGGCGGCCATCTCGCAGCAGACGCCGCGGCGGGCGGCGATGTAGCGGGGCTCGTGGCTCACGTCCGCGACGAGCAGGGGGCGGGCATGGAGGGCCACCCAGCCGGTGATGCCCTGGCCGGGGCGCAGGGCGAATTCGCCGGTCTCGGGCGGCAGGCCCTGCTGGGCGCAGATTTCGAGGCTGGCGCTTTCGGGCGTGAGGAGGGAAAGGGATCCGCTGTCGGCCGGGAAGGCCGACATGATGGCGGCGAGCACGCCCTGCTGGGCGGAGGCGGCATCGGGGGCGGTGACCGCGAGCGAGGCCAGCGCGTGATGTGCGGCCATGTCCGGTTGCCGGTGGGGGAGGGGGGGATGCGGATTGAACTCGGCCATGCAGCGCGACTCCACGGCTAACCTACGCGGGCTTCCGGGCAATCCGCAATCCGCGAGGCGGAACCCACTCAGCCGGCGGCCGCGGCCTGGGGCGGGGCGATCACGGTGCGCAGGGCTTCGCGCAGGACGTGGAGGCGTGATTCCTCAACCGGAGCCTCGCGTTTCTGCGGCTCGATGTAGAAGGTGTCGAGGGCGATGCTGCGCTCGGTGTTGATGCGGGCGAAGGTGATGTCGTAGCCGTGGTCCGAGATGGTTTTCACGAGCTGGTAGAGCAGGCCGATGCGGTCGTGGGCCTGGATCTCGACGATGATGCGCTTGAGCGAGAGCTCGTGATAGACCTCGACGGTCGGCGGGAAGGTGGCGGGCAGCTCCGAGGCGCCGGCCTTGTAGCGGTTGGCGTGGGCGAGGCGGGCGGCCTGGGCATTGATCGCGGGCAGCAGGTCCTTGTCGCTCACGAGCGCGTCGTCCACCGTGCGGGCGAAGGTCTCCATGGCCTTCTGGTTCTGGACGACACCGCGGCCGGGTTCGACGACGTGGAAGGTGTCGATGGCGATGTGGTCGGTGCGGGTGGTGATGCGGGCCGAGAGGATGCTGAGGCCGGCGACGCTGAACGCGCCGGCGAGCTTGTAGAAAAGGCCGGCGCGGTCCCAGGTGACGACATGCACCGTGGTGTAGCTGCGGTTGAGGTCGTCCTTCCACTCGATGACGGGCCGCAGCGGATTGAGCGAGTCGGCGGTCGAGATGGTGTGGAGCAGGCGGTTCACCATCCGGATGTGGAGCGTGATTTCGGGTTCGTCGGTCTGGACGAAATAACGCTCGGGGAGCAGATTGAAGTGCGCCGTGATCTCGTCGGGGCTGATGCCGGGGATCGTCTGGGCAATGAGCGTCTGGCGGATCATTTCCTTGCGCTCCTGGAGGCGGGCCTCGACCTTGTCGCCGAGGGCGAGGCGTTCGAGGGTCGTGTCGAAAAGGCGGCGGTGGAGGGAATCCTTGTAGCTGTTCCAAAGGCTGGCGGACGTGCCGTTGGCGTCGCAATACGTATGCACGTAGAGGTAGCGGAGCACGTCGGCGTCGCCGACGAGTTCGGCAAAGGCGGCTGAGGATTTGGGATCATCCAAATCGTGCTTCTGCCAGAAGCGTGCCATGATGAGGTGATTTTTGATGACAAAGTTGATTGTCACGCGGGTGTCCGGCGACACGCCGAGGCGGTCCAGCACCGGGGCGGCGACCTTCACCCCCGTGTCGGCGTGCCCTTGGATGCCCTTGCTCTTGCCGATGTCGTGGAGGAGGAGGATGAGATAGAGCAGGGAGGGTTTGGCGGTCTGGTGCAGGACCTCGCGGTAGTGCTGGGCACGGGGCTCGGCCGCGGTAAAAATCCCATCAAGCTCGCGGATGGTGCTCAGCGTGTGGATGTCGGCCGTGTAGCGGTGGTAGTATTCGTGCTGCACGAGGCAGATCAGCGGGGCAAACTCCGGGATGAACCGTCCGAGCACGCCCAACTCGTGCATCAGGAAGAGGGAAGGATAAACCTGCCCCACCTCCTCGAGGATGCTCATGAAGCTGAGATTGGCGTCGGGCGACTCGATGACCTGCCGGGTGATGAGCGAACCGGAGGCGCGGATGAGGGCGGCCAGATCGAGGTCGGGGGTGACCTCGAGCTGCTGGCAGTGGCGGAAGACGCGGACGAGGCGCACCGGGTCCTGCTGGAAGATGTCGCGGTTTTCGTAGGCCAGCTCGCGTCCGCGGATGACGAAGCCGTCGATGCGCTTGGTGCGCTCGGAGCGGCGGGCGAGCATGAGGTTCTTGAGCGAGCCGACCAGCCCGGAGCCGGGGGCGACCGTCAGGGCGAGGCGCTGCTCGACTGTCTGGGAGATGCGGAAAATGGTCTGCGCGTGGCGGTAATAGTCCTGCATGAACGCCTCGACGCGTTCCAGCAGGTCGGTCTGCGGGTAACCCAGATTGGCCGCCAATCGCGGCTGGTTGTCGAGGCTGAGCACGTCGGTGGGGTGCTTGCTCATGTAATGCAGCTCGTTGCGCACCCGGAGGAGGAAGTCGTAGGCGTCCTGCATTGCGCGGAGTTCGGCGGGCTGCAGGTAATTCTGCTGGGCCAGCTCCTCCAGATGCGTGATGCCGAGCCGCACGCGCGACATCCAGAGCGTGTTCTGGTAGTCGCGCAGGCCGCCGACCCCGTTCTTGATGTCGGGTTCCTGGATGAAGACGGTGTCGCCGTGCTGGGCGCGGCGGCTGGCCTGGTCGGCGAGGCGGGCGACGATGTAGGCCTTGGGGTCGGTCTGGAGGTAGTGCTTGCGGTAGGCGTCGGCGAAATTGTCGTAGAGCGTGGCCGAGCCGGCGAGGAAGCGCGACTCGAGGAGCGCCGTCTTGGATTTGATCTCGCGCCCGACCTCGGCGAAAACCTCGGGCAGGGTGCGCGAGGAGTGGCCGATCTTGAGCTTCAGATCCCAGAGCGGGTAGAGGATGCCGTTGGACAGGTGCTCTTGGAATCCGGCCAGTTCGGGCGTCTTGCGGATGTCGGGGTAGAGGAACATCACGTCCACATCGCTCAGCGGGCTGAGTTCGGCCCGGCCGTAGCCGCCAAGCGCGACGAGGCACACGGGCACGGGCGGTTCGCCGTGCTTGTTGCGCCAGGCGGTGAGGGCGGTCGTGAAGAGCGGCACCAGCAGGCCGTCCATGCGGTCGGCGAGCGCCGCGGCGACCTTGCGGCCCGGGGCGCCGGAACGATGGAGCCGGCGGACGCGCTCGCCTTCCTCGTCGAGATAGGCCCGGCAGGCCGCCAGCCGGGCGGCGGCCGGCGTGTCGGCGGTGAAGACCGGCTGGTTCCGGGGAGAAAGGGCGGAGGGGACGGGCATGGGCGGTTGTTACATGAGCAGCGCAAATCCTTCGGGGGAAGCTGGAAATAATTTTGGGGCGGGAGCGGAGGAATTTGATAATTCTAGTTGACGGGGAAAATCCGAGGGGAATACTCCGCCTCTCTCTCGCGGGTGTAGCTCAGTTGGTAGAGCACCACCTTGCCAAGGTGGACGTCGAGAGTTCGAGTCTCTTCGCCCGCTCCATTTCCAGAAGGCCGCCGGAATCAACCCCGGCGGCCTTCCTGATTTCGGGGTCGGCGGGGTGGGGCTGACTTTCAAAAACCGCTGGCCCCCAGCGGGTTTTTCGTTATCAAGGCCGGCGTGAAAGCCTCTGAGTTTTTCGCCCTGCCCGCGTCGCTGGCCCGGTTCGCTCCGCACTTTCCGGCGTCGGCCGCGCCATGGGACTGGATCAAAGCCATCGGGCAGGCATTGGAGACGGTCGAGGCGAGCGTTCCCGCCGGCAAGATTCCAGCCGGCGTGCATATCGAGGGCAAAGTCTGGCTGCACCCCAGCGTCAAACTGCCCGCCTTTGCCGTGATCCAAGGCCCGACCTGGATCGGCGCGAAGACCGAAATCCGACCTGGCGCGTTCATTCGCGGCAATGTCATCGCCGGCGAGGGCTGCGTGTTGGGCAATTCCAGCGAGTTCAAGAACTGCCTGCTCATGGACCGCGTGCAGGCGCCGCACTTCAACTACGTGGGCGATTCCATCCTCGGCAACGGCGCCCATCTCGGAGCCGGAGCCATCTGTTCCAACCTCCGCCTCGATCAGGCCGAGGTGGTTGTGAAGCTGCCCGACGGCAACGTGCCGACCGGCCTGCGGAAGTTCGGCGCCATCCTCGGTGACCAGGCCGAGGTCGGCTGCAACGCCGTGCTCAACCCGGGCACGCTGCTCGGCCCGCGCGCCCTCGTCATGCCCGCCATGGCCTTCGGCGGCGTGCTGCCCCCGGCCACCATCGCCCGCGTCCGCCAGAGCGTGACGACCATCGCCCGGCGGGACTGAGGGCGAAAATCTTTCTCGTTCTCCCAATCTTTCTCGTTCTCTCTATCAGGCTCCCTTGAGAAAGATTGCGATTAAGCGAACGCGAACGACCTGAACCATGCCCCGAGTCCTCACCGGCATCACGCCCTCCGGCACCCTCCACATCGGCAACTATTTCGGCGCCATGCGCCCGGCCATCGAGCTGCAGGCCGGCGGCGATGCGTTCTATTTCATCGCCGACTACCATTCGCTGACGGTCATCACCGACCCGGCCGAGCGCCGCGCCTATTCCAACGGCATCGCCCTCGACTGGCTGGCCTGCGGTCTCGACCCGGCCAAGGCCGTCTTCTGGCGCCAGAGCGATATCCCCGAGGTCTGCGAACTCACCTGGCTGCTCGGCTCGCTCACGCCCATGGGTCTGCTGGAGCGCGCGCACAGCTACAAGGACAAGCTCGCCAAGGGCATCGCGCCCAACTTCGGCCTCTTCGCCTACCCGGTGCTCATGGCCGCCGACATCCTGCTCTTCGACACCAACGTCGTGCCCGTTGGCAAGGACCAGAAGCAGCACCTCGAGATGACGCGCGACATCGCCATCAAGTTCAACCTCACCTACGGCGAGACCTTCGTCGTGCCCGAGGAGCGCATTTCCGAGGAGGTCGCCGTCATCCCCGGCCTCGACGGCCAGAAGATGTCCAAGAGTTACGGCAACACGATCGAGATCTTCGGCGACGAGAAGGCGCTGCGGAAAAAGATCATGGGCATCGTCATGGACTCGCGCACACCGCAGGAGCCCAAGCCCGACGCCGACAAGAACCTCGCGATCCAGCTCCTGAAGCTCTTTGCCCCCAAGGACGTCGCCGCCGACTGCGAGAACCGCCTCCGCGCCGGCGGTCTCGGCTACGGCGACCTCAAGAAGGGACTCTTCGAGCACTACTGGAATTTCTTCGCCCCCTACCGCGCCAAGCGCGCCGAACTCGCCGCCAATCCCGACTACGTCGAGAAGGTCCTGCGCGACGGCGCCGAGCGCGCCCGCGCCGTGGCCGCCAAGGTCATGGCCCGCGCCCGCCGGAACTGCGGGTTGCGGTGATCAGTTCGTCGCCGGGCGCGCCGCCAACAGACGCAGGCAGACACGTTTGCGCCCGTCCGTCGGGTGCTCGACGTCCAATGCCACGATGCCGGCGCAGTTCCGCAAGGGCGGCCGCGTGGTGGCGACCGACAGGGAAGCCCGCAGTGCGGGCGTGCCGTTGAGCGCGAGCTTCACGGGCAGCTCATACACCGGGCTGGACAGGCCGAAGGGCTCCGGCGGCAAAGGGCGCACGTGCTGCCAGCCGTAGTTGAAGCTGGTGGCCAACCCGAGGTGGGTGGCGACCGACCAGAGCGAGGGTTTCTGGATCACCTGTTCCAGTACTTCGCGGCAGGCCGGGATCCCGCTGGCGGCCTGGTAGAACGCGCGCAACGCGAAATAAACACTGAAGGCCAGCCGCTCCTCTTCGGCGGTAAGTCCGAAGGCGGCCGCGGCCTTGCGACCCGACTCGACCACCTCAGCCTTGGGGCGGTGGCCGAGCCCATAATAGACCGGATGCTTGATGCCCGCGGCCTGCAGCCGTGCGGCGACACCGAGGGACGACTCGCAATAGCCCGCCAATCCCGCCTGCAAGGACTCGGCGCTCACGGTGGCGCGACCACGGCGCGTCTCGACCCCGGTCCCCGCATGCGGCTTCTCGCCGAGGAAGGGGCCGATGAACTCGATGTCCAGCGTGGCCGGGGTGTGGTGGTAAAGCAGTTCCAAGCCCGTGGTGGTGAAGATGGTGTCGGCGGGCATGGGTTTGCCATCCCGCGGATCAATGCGACCAGAAACTATGCGCACCAGCCATTGGCGGCTCCGCTCATCGGGCTGCCGCAATTCGAGCAGATAAACGACTTCGTCGCCTGTCCGGACACGCTCGTCCCCGCCGGGCGCGAAGGTGATGCCCTCGACCGCGAGGCCGTGCCGGAGGGCATAGTCGGTGAGGGACGGGAACCGGTTTATCTCCAAGGGCGCGTATTGCTGCGCGGATGCCGCCTCCGCGGCCAGGAGCGGAACACCGGGGCAGGGAATGACGAGCAGGGCAAGAGAGGCCGTTCGCAACCAGAGCATTGCAGGGGAGACCCTCAGGGTGTGGCGCGGGTCGCCCCGGGCGAGCCGCGCGCCTGTCATACACGGTCCGCCAGTTTGCCGGCGTCCCGGATGCTCTTCGCCGCGAGGGACAGCGGCAGATCGCCGGGCTTGCGGAACCGGATGCAGCTCTTGCCGCCATCGAGTCCGGCGGCTTTCGGCTCCGTTCGATATGGAATCGCGGCCTCGGGATTGAGGCCGAGGCAAAGGTGGTTCTTCTGCTGGTTGAAGGCGCCAAGGCGGCCGTCTCCCGCCAGGCAGGTCGGCATCCGGTGTCTCATGGAGTCCTCGGCCTGGGATGGGCCTTCCTGAGCAACCCACGGAGCTTGGCGAACATGGCCCGCTCGTCGGGAGCAGCGGTCTTCAGGAAGCCAGCCACCGTCGGTGCTTGGGAGATCATGGGTGGACATTTGGCGGCGAACCGGGACACTGGCGGCGTCAATCCGGCATGAGCGCCCCCCCCGCAGACATTGGACGGAAGCGCCAGCGCGCCATCTATGTCGCAGGCGTGGGTGGCCGGCGACCGGCGGTGCCGGTGTCCCAGGCGGAACTGGAGAAAGCCGCGCAGGCTGTCATGTCGCCCGAGGCCTGGGCTTACGTGGCGGGCGGGGCTGGCCGCGAATCCACGATGGACGCCAATCGCGCAGCCTTCGAGAAGCGGCGCATCGTCCCGCGCGTGCTGCGCGACGTGGAGCAGCGCGACCTCTCCATCGAGCTTTTCGGCCGGCGGTTGCCGTCGCCGTTGCTGCTGGCGCCCATCGGCGTGCTGGAGACGGCGCACAAGGACGCCGACCTCGCCGTCGGCCGGGCCGCCGCGGCGCTGGGCGTGCCGTTCATCATCTCCAACCAGGCGTCGGTGCCGATGGAGCAGGTGGCCGCCGCCATGGGCGACGCGCCCCGCTGGTTCCAGCTCTACTGGAGCCGGTCAAACGAGCTCGTGGCCTCGTTCGTGAAGCGGGCGGAGGCCTGCGGCTGCGGAGCCATCGTGCTGACGCTCGACACCACGATGCTCGGCTGGCGGCCGCGCGATCTCGACCTCGGTTCGCTGCCGTTTCTGAAGGGGCAGGGCATCGCCCAATACACAAGCGACCCGGTGTTCCGGGAGGAATTAAAAAACGCGTCGGGGTCACCGCGTTCCGCCGAAGAGAAACCGCCGTTCAACCTCCAGGCCGTCCTCACGGCGCTGGAGCAGAAGGCCAATTTTCCCGGCGGGTTGCTACACAAGCTGACCTCGGGCGAGCCGCGCGCGGCGGTGCAGCGGTTCGTGGCGACCTATTCGCGCCCGAACCTCACCTGGGACAACCTGAAGTTCCTGCGCCAGCACACGAGACTCCCCGTCCTGCTCAAGGGCGTGCTGCATCCCGACGATGCACGCAAGGCGCTCGAACTCGGCATCGACGGCCTCGTCGTGTCAAACCACGGCGGCCGCCAAATTGACGGCGAAATCGCCTCGCTCGATGCGCTCCCGGCGGTGGCCGGGGCGGTGAACGGCAGGATCCCCGTGCTCTTCGACAGCGGGGTGCGCGGCGGGGCGGATGTCTTCAAAGCCCTCGCGCTGGGGGCGACGGCGGTCTGCCTCGGGCGTCCCTACGTCTATGGCCTGGCGCTCGCCGGCCAGCGCGGCGTCGCGGAGGTCATCGGCAACGTGCTCGCCGAGTTCGACCTCACCCTCGGCCTGGCCGGTTGCGCGCGGGTGCGGGAAATCACCTCCGCCGCAGTCTGCGCTCCTGTCGCAATGTGACGCACCTACTGCGTCAGGGTTGCCCGGCGTGATTGGCGGTCTGGGCCGGTGTGGCCCCGCGCACCAAGCACTTGGAGCGAAACAGGACCGGCATTTCTCATGCAACGGGGGATAGCGCCGGTTCGCCGTCCGAGCCGGCTCCGGCGCGGCCGGTGCAGGCCCGGGCCCCGGTCCGCTGCGAAAAGGAACCGCCCGGGCAGAAATGCATCAACATCATGTCAACTGCTCTCACCCGCTGGGATCCCTTCCGCGAACTGGAGGAAATGCACAACCGGCTCTCCGGCTTCTTCTCCCGGACACCGGCCCGCCGCAGCGACGGCAACGAGGCCCTGATCACGGCCGACTGGTCGCCGGCGGTGGACATCGTCGAGGACGAGAGGGAATACCTCATCAAGGCCGAGCTGCCGGAGGTGAAAAAGGACGAGGTGAAAGTGACCGTGGAGAACGGGGCCCTGATGATCTCCGGCGAGCGCAAGCTCGAGAAGGAACAAAAGGGCCGCAAGTATCACCGCGTCGAGCGCGCCTATGGCAGCTTTGGGCGCAGCTTCCTGCTGCCCGACGACGCCGATACCGGCCGCATCCGCGCCGAGTTCAGCAACGGCGTGCTCCAAGTCCATGTGGCCAAGACCGAGGCCGGGAAGCCGAAGCCGATCGAAGTGAAGGTCAACTGACCCGCCTGCCGGACCCGGCGCGATGCCTCTGCCGCCGCGGGCCAGGGTCCGGCGCACCATTTTCGTCTTCAACCTATCCAATCTCCCCCTGCCATGAACTTGCCTGGACTCCGTCGCTCCTTCCTCCCTTCCGCCTGGATCATGCTCGCCTTGGCGCTGGCCGCCGGGACCGCCTGGCTGGCACCAGGCTGGCTGGTGCCCGGGGCGCAGGCCGCGCCCGCCCTCGGCCTGAAAATGGAAAACACCGCCCTGCCCGCTGAGCTGCGCGCCCGGACCAGTCTGGCCCCGGTGGTCCGCAAGGCTGCGCCGAGCGTGGTGAACATCTACACCGCGAAGACCGTGCGGCAGGAAATCGCGCCCGCGTTCAACGACCCGTTTTTCCAACACTTCTTCGGCATCCCCCTCGAACGCATCCCGCGGGAGCGGCGCGAGCGCAGCCTCGGCTCGGGTGTCATCGTGTCGGCCGACGGTTACCTGCTCACCAACAACCATGTGGTCGAGGGCGCCGACGAGATCAAGGTGCTGCTGGCCGACGGCCGCACGGAGTATGCCGCCAGGATTGTCGGCACCGATCCACAGACGGACATCGCCGTGATCAGGATCGAGGACGCCCCCGGTGCGCTGCCGGCGATCACCCTGGCCGACAGTGACGCGCTGGAGGTTGGCGACCTGGTGATCGCCATCGGCAATCCCTTCGGGGTCGGCCAGACGGTCACCAGCGGCATCGTCAGCGCCACCGGTCGGGGCGGCATGGGCCTCCTGGACTACGAGGATTTCATCCAGACCGACGCATCGATCAACCCCGGCAACTCGGGCGGCGCGCTGGTCGATGCGGCGGGACGGCTGGTCGGCATCAACACCGCGATCCTGAGCCGCAGCGGCGCCAGCAGCGGAGTGGGGTTCGCCGTGCCGGTCAACCTCGCCCGCTATGTGCTGGAGCGCATCGTGGCCGACGGGAAGGTCACCCGCAGCCAGTTGGGGGTGATGATCCAGCCGGTCACGCCGGAGCTGGCGAGGGAGTTCCAACTGCCCGATTCCAAGGGGGCGCTGGTGGGCGAGGTCACGCGCCGTTCGCCGGCCGAGCGCGCCGGGGTGAAGAACGGCGATGTGATCGTCGAGTTCGACGGCCGCGCTGTCGAGGACAGCCGGCACCTCCGCATGATGGTGGCCCAGACACCGCCCGGCGCCTCCGTCCGGCTCAAGCTCATCCGTGACGGTCGGGAGCAGACGCTGACGGTCACGCTGGAGGAGGCGCCCGCGGGTGGGGGCGGCCGCGCTGACCGCGGCTCCGGCGGCCTGCGTCGCGGCGGCTCCGCCGCCGATGTGCTGGACGGGGTGAGCATCGACGAGCTGGATGCGCGCACCCGTCGTCAGTTCGATATTCCGGGCCGTGTGCAAGGGGTGGTGGTGACCGACGTCGATCCCGCCTCGCCGGCCGCCGGCGCCGGCCTGCAGCCCGGCGATGTCATCCAGGAAATCGACCGCAAGCCGGTTGAGTCGGTGGACGAGGCGATCGAGCTGAGCCGCCGGATCAAGGGCGACCGTGTGCTGCTTCGCGTCTGGAGTCGCGGCGGCAGCCGCTTCGTCCTGGTGGATGCGACGCGCGGACGGCGCTGATCCGCGGAAGGAAATCACCGGGATCACCGGGTTCCAAAGGAGGCCATCACCATGAAACCGCTTTCCTCCCGACTTCGGCCGCCCATCGGCGGGGAGAAAAGGGACTCCAGTCATCAGGACAATCCGGCCGGGCGGCCGTCCCCGACCTGGGGATGGCTGTATGTGCTGGCCATGCTGCTGTCGCTGTGGGCGTGGCAGGACCTGGCGGGCAAATGGACCGTGCAGTCCATTCCCTACAGCCAGTTTCGCGAGCATGTCGCGCGCGGGGAGGTGACCGAGGCGACGGTCAAGACCGACGAGATCGTCGGACGCATCGCCCCGCGGGCGGCCCGGGCGGGCGACAGCGCCGGCAACGCGGCGGGCAGCGGGTCGTCGGGGCCGTTTCTGTTCCGCACGGTGCGGATGGAGGATCCCGACCTTGTGCGGGAACTGCGCGCCGCGGGCACCGTCTTTTCCGCGCTGCGGCCGGGATTCCTGACGGAACTGCTGCTGGGGTGGGTGCTGCCGGTGGCGGTGATGGCGGGGTTGTGGATGCTGCTTGCCCGGCGGTGGACGGCGATGGGCGGCGGCGGATTGCTGAGCATCGGGCGGAGCCGGGCCCGGCTCGTCGTGGACCGGAACACGGGCGTGACCTTCGCTGATGTGGCGGGTTGCGACGAGGCGAAGCGGGAACTCGCCGAAGTGGTGGATTTCCTGAAGAACCCGGCGTCCTACCACGCCATGGGCGCGCGCATTCCGAAGGGGGCCCTGCTGGTGGGCCCCCCGGGCACGGGCAAGACGTTGCTGGCGCGCGCGGTGGCCGGCGAGGCCGGCGTGCCCTTCTTCTCGCTTGGCGGCGCGGATTTCGTCGAGATGTTCGTCGGCGTGGGCGCGGCCCGGGTGCGGGACCTTTTCCAGCAGGCCAAGCAGCAGGCGCCCTGCCTGGTGTTCATCGACGAGATTGACGCCATCGGACGGCAGCGGGGCGTGCACGTCGGGGCGGTCAACGACGAGCGCGAGCAGACGCTCAACGCGCTGCTGGTGGAGATGGACGGCTTCGAGGTCAACACGGGCGTGATCCTGCTGGCGGCCACGAACCGGCCCGAGGTGCTCGACCGCGCGCTCCTCCGGCCGGGGCGCTTCGACCGGCAGATCGTGGTGGACGCGCCCGATCTCGACGGCCGGGAGGCGGTGCTGCGGGTGCACGCGCGGGACAAGAAGCTGGCGGACGATGCGGATCTGCGGCGGCTGGCCGCGGCCACGGCCGGATTCTCCGGCGCGGATCTGGCGAACGTGCTCAACGAGGCCGCGTTGCTCGCCGTGCGGCGCCAGGGCCGCGCCATCACACAGCAGGATCTGGATGCGGCGGTTGAGAAGGTGGTGGCCGGGCCGGAGCGGCGCAGCCGCCGGCTCAACCCCGAGGAGAAGCGGCGCGTGGCCTGCCACGAGGCCGGGCACGCGCTGGTGGCCGCGCACAGCCCGCGGGCCGATCCGGTGCGCAAGATCAGCATCGTGCCGCGGGGTCGCGCCGCGCTCGGCTACACCCTGCAACTGCCGGCGGAGGACCAGTTCCTCCTCACGCGCGCCGGCCTGCAGGACCGGCTCCGGACGCTGTTGGGCGGCCGGGCGGCCGAGGAGGTGCTGCTGAGCGAGATCAGCACCGGGGCGCAAAGCGACCTGGAGCGTGCGACCGCGCTGGCCCGGCAGATGGTGGCGCTGTACGGCATGAGCAGTCGCTTCGGCCTGGCCTGCTGCGCGCAGCGCCCGGCGGGCTTTCTCCCCGGGACGGAGGCCTGGCTGCAGCGCGACTGCTCCGAGCAGACCGCGCGGGAGATGGACGAGGAGGTGCGGCGGATCCTCGACCAGGCCTACGCCGAGGCAAAGGAGCTGCTGACCGTGCACCGCGGGCAGTTGGAGCTGATAACCGCCGAGCTGCTGCGGAAGGAGACTCTGGACGGCGCGGAATTCGCCCGGTTGCTGGGAGTCCCGGAGAAGCAGGCCGCGGCGCCGCCCGCCGGCGCCGCGGTGGCGTAAGAAGGAAGGAGCGGGCATCATGCCGGTGGAATTCAAAGACTACTACGCCACGCTCGGGGTGCCGCGCGACGCCAGCGCGGAGGACATCAAGAAGGCTTTCCGCCAACTGGCGCGGCGCCACCACCCTGACGTGGCGAAGGACCAGGCCGCGGCGGAGGCGAAGTTCAAGGAGATCAACGAGGCCTACGAGGTGCTCGGGGACCCGGAGAAGCGGCGCAAATACGACCGGCTTGGGGCCGACTGGCAGGCTTCCGAAACCGCCGAGGCCGCCCCGCCGCCCGGTTGGGATGGAGGGCGGGGCGGCCGTCCGCAGGGGTTTGCGCGCGCCTGGAGGGGCGGCGCCGGCGGATGGGAGTATCATTTCGGCGGCACGACGGGGTTCAGTGATTTCTTCGAGCAGTTCTTCGGCACGCGCCGTCCCCGGGGGGCCGGGGCGGACTTTTTCGGGGGCGGCCCCGGACCGGAGCCGGCGCAAGCCGGGGCGGACACCGAGGCGGACCTGCTGGTGACCATCGACGAGGCGCTGCGCGGCGGCAAACGGGTGATCCGGGTGGAGCGCACGGACCCCCGGACGGGCGCAACGGAGACGCGGAATCTGCGCGTGCGCATTCCCGCGGGCGTGCGGGACGGGCAGCGGTTGCGGGTGGCCGGACAGGGCGAATCCGGCGCGGGCGGCGCGCCCGATGGCGACCTCTATCTGCGGGTGCGGTTTGCGGCGCACCCCGATTACCGGGTGCAAGGCGACGATCTGCACTACGAACTCGAGCTGGCGCCGTGGGAAGCGGTGCTGGGTGCCACGGTGGAGGTGCCGCTGCCCGGCGGCCGGCAGGCCCGGGTGCGCGTGCCGCCCGGCACCGGCTCGGGCCGGCAGCTCCGCCTGCGCGGCTTCGGTCTGCCGCAAAGGGGCGGCGGCAGCGGCGACCTCTACGCGACGGTCTCGATCGCGGTGCCGGACGACCGGAGTCTTCCCCGGGACGAGCGCGCCCTCTGGGAGCAACTGGCGCGCACTTCCCGGTTCAATCCCCGTGCGGGGTTATGAAACGCGTTCCCCGCTGCGGAAGGACACGCGGTTCACCTGTGTATGGGCCTCGTCGAGGTCGCGGATCTGCTCGATGATGACAGTGAGTTTCCGTCCGGTGTCGGTGAGGGTGTATTCGACCCGCAGGATTTTCCCCGGGAACTCCCGGCGGGTGACGAGGCGGCAGTCGAGCAGTTTGCGCAGGCGTTCGTTGAGCACCTTGGTGGAGATGCCGGGAATGAAACGCTCCAACTGGCCGGGGCGTGTCACCCCGCGCCCGATGGCGGCGAGCACGGCGGCCGACCATTTGCAGCCCACGACATCCTCAAGGCGGCGGTAGGCGTTGCGGTCGGGCAGGCTGAGGTGCTTGGCGCGGTGCTTCATCTCGTCACCGTAGCAGGAATGACGGCCGCATTGCACGAGGGAACAAAACGGTGCCCGCCCACCGCTTCGTGCCTTCTACCGGTCGCGGTGGGGCTGTGGCAGAATGAGACCGCGCTTCCGGCATGGCGCCGGCGGCGCATCAACCACCAACCAATCCATCCCCATGAAAACCAAAGCCACCTTCTACCACGCCGGCTGTCCCGTGTGTGTCGCCGCCGAAGCCCACGTCGCCCACGCGCTCGATCCGGCCCGCTATGACGTCGAAGTCGTCCACCTCGGACAGGCCAGGGCGCGTGTCGCCGAGGCAGAACGCGCCGGCGTGAAATCCGTGCCCGCGCTCGTGCTGGGCGGTGCGGCCTATCACATCAACTTCGGCGCCGGGATCGAAGCGCTGAAGTGAACGGTGGGTGGGCCCGGGCTTCAGGGCTTGGGTCCGCCTTCGGCGTCCTTTTTCTCCGTTTCGCCGGGTGGGGCTGCTGGTGCCGGCGGCGTGGAGGCCGGAACATCCTCCCAGAGGTCAGCGGGGGTGGCGGGCAGGGCGGTGTAGGTCCATTCGCCGATCTGGATGGCGCGCTTCTGCATGAGCGCATTGACGGGGGCCTTTTCGTCGGAGCTGGCGATGGCCGCAAACACCGGACCGGCAGGGATGGTTTCGAATTCGGGCTCCTTGGGTTTGTCGGCGTCGGATGTGGAGGGGGTTGCCGGCCCGCCTTCGCCCTCCGGGCTGCGGCGAGGCTCGGCCTGCGGCTTCGCCTCGGGCGGCGCGGCGGAAGCTGGTGGCGAAGATTGCTTCGGTTTCTTCTCCTCCGGCTTGCGGGCGAGGGTGACGGTGTAGGTCTTCTGGTCGAAGGTGGTGAACCTGAGGGTGCGGCTGTGCGGGCGGGCGGCGGCGGCCTTCTCGTCGTCGGGGGCGGTCGTGTCGGTGAAACGGAGCCCGGCGAAGTTGGAGAGCAGGGACGCGACGGCGGCAGTCTTCAGCCGCTTGCCCTCTGGCGCGACGGTCGGCGGGGCGGGGGCCCAGGCATCCTCCTTCTTGGCGCGGCTCACGACGATGGGCGGTGTCGTGGCGTCGGCGAACCCGATCTCGATGCGGGCGAGGTCGTCGGACTTCAGATTGAGCAGCACCGGGTCCGCCCAGTTTTTGGCTTCGGTGTCGAGCCACAGCGAGAGGTCGGCGAGGTAACCCTTCTCCTCGGTGCCGTAGCGGAGGTAGCGGCCGCCGCCTTCGGCGTTCTTGCCCAGCGTGACCTGCCAGAGCTCCTTGCCGGCGGCGTCGAGCAGGACGAGGGAGGTGTCCTTGAACTCCAGGCGCCCCAGCCGGTCGGCGCGGGCGGTGACGAGCCGGCGGATCTTGGCCGCGGTCAGGTCGGAGATGAGCCGGCTGAGCTTGGAGAAGTCGGCGGGAAAATCGTGGTAGGAGGGCACGATCCAGGAGCCATCGGCCTGGCGCGCGAGCTCGACGGTCCTGCCCTGGTCGCCGAGCTTCACCCGCGCGGTCTGGCCGGCGACGTCGGCCGCGAGGACGGATTGTCCCGTGCGCGGATCGGCGGCGGGGACGGCGGGACGTTGCGCGAACCAGGCGACGGCGCAGAGGGCGGCGAGGACGGCGACGGTGAGCGAAAGCGTGCGGAGATTCATGGCGGAGCCGCTGGGAGCGGGGGAAGGGGGGAAACTCAGGTGGCGGGTGTGATGCAGGGGGCCGTGCGCCGGTGGCGCTGGAACCACAGACCGAAGGCCACGACGAGCGCGACGGGCACGACGAGGTTCAGCACGGCAAGGGAGTATTCGAGCCGCTCGATGTCGGCGCGCAGGGCGGCGCGGATCTGGCGGCGCTCGGCGCGCATGGCGACCTGCTGTTTCTGGAAATCCTCGATGGCCTTGGCGACCTCCGGGCTGGCCACGAGGCGGTTGCCCTCGGTGCGCTTGCCCTGGAGCTCGGTCAGCCTGGTCTGCACGTCCGCGAGCCGGGCTTCGAGCGCCGTGAGCTGCTCCTGATACTGCCGCTGGGCCGCGGCCTCCATGCGGCGGACCACCGTGAAGGGCCGGAAGGCGGAATCCTTGCCGCGGAGCGAGATGAGGTCTTCGGCGCCGGCAAGAAACTCGAGGGTGTTGCTGGCGAAGGCCAGGTTGTCGTTGAGCGGCTCGTAGGCCTGCATACCGAGGAAATTCATCCGGCGCACCGAGTAGTCGTCCAGCAGCCAGTCGGCGTCGGTGACGATGAAGAGCGTGGAGTCCTTGGCGGATTCCTTGAGCGGTTCCGCGGCCGCCGGCTTGGTTTCGGTTTTGGCGGCGGTCTCGGCCCCGGCCGCGGTCGTGGTGTCCTTCGGCGCGCCGTTCGGGAAGGCGGTCTTGAATCTGCCGCGGACAAGGGCGGCGACGGTCTTGCTGCCGCTGACGGTGAGCTTGTTCGCGGCATCCTCGCCGCCGAACTGGAGCGAGGCGGCGGCCAGGTCGCCCGATTCGGCGGAGGTCCGGGCCAGCGGGGTGAAGGTGAGGCCGCCGACGCCTTCCTTGAGCGCCACGGAGCCGGCCTCGACGAAGAGCAGCGATTCGAGCTGGCTGGTGGGCAGGGCGGTCGGATCGAGGCCCGCGCGGGTGAGGTTGACCCAGTGGGGGAAGCGCGCGACGCGGCCGCCGCCGGTCGAGACCTGGGTGGCGTTTTCGAGATCGCCGACGACCTGCGCGGGATTGTAGCTCAGGCCCCAGCCGGCGAGAAGCGCGGGCAGGTCGGAGGAGGCGCCGGGAGCGGCGCCGCCCATCATCATCATTTGCTGCGAGCGGCCGGCCATCGCGCGCGAGGAGGGATCGAGGGCAAGGAACACGGGTTTGCCGGAAAGCAGGAACTGGTCGATGGCGAACTGGAGCTTCTCGGAAACGCCCTGGGGGTGAATCACGGCGAGGGCGTCGAGTCCGGCGGGCAATTCGGTCGCGGAGGCCTCGACGGGGACGATCTCGAAGTTGCGCTCCCACTCGCCGAGCACGAGCTGGTTCTGCGGCAGGCGGCCCGTCTGCATGGCCATGAAGTCGGGCTGGGCGCGCAGCGGGAGGGAGGTGAGCAGGCCGAGCTTGCGGCGCTCGAAGAGCTGCACGGTGTGGATCGCGCGCGTGAGATCGTATTCGAGGAAGGGTTCCCGGTCGGCGACGAAATAGCTGATGACCTCCTGCTTGTCGGCGTGGGTGGCGACGAGGCCGAAATAGACCGTCTCGCCGGTGGGGAGGGGCTGGCCGGAGAGGCCGGCCGCGGCGGCCTGTTCCTCGGCGGGGGTGTCGGGCCGGGGGTCGATGATGTTGAGCTCGATCCGGCCGCGCGCGGCGCGGACATACTGGCGGAGCATCTCCTGCACGCGGGCGGCGTAGTTCTTCTCGTGCACGCGCAGGCCGGTGGCGCCGGCGGAGAAGTAGAAATCGAGGCGCACGGGCTCCTCGAGCCGGCTGAGAATGGCCTTGGTGCCGGGCGAAAGCGTGTAGATGCCGCCGGCGGTGGCGTCGAGGCGCACGGGCAGGGCGGAGGCGAGGTAGTTGACCGCGACGAGGCCGACGGCGAGCAGGGCGACGGTGAGGGAGGTGCGACCGGGTTTCATGGCGGGGGCGCGGGTGGTGTTTCAGCGTTCGAGCGCGAGCACGTTGAGGAAGAGGCAGAAGCCGCCGAGCGAGAGGAAGAACATCACGTCCTTGGGGTCCACGATGCCTTTGGTGAAGGCGTCGAAATGCGTCGTATGGCTGAAGTTGGCGAGCAGGTCCACGAGCGCCTGCGGGAAGACGGCGGCGAGGGCACCGTTGAACACGCTCCAGCCGAGGAAGACGAGGACGAGGTTGACGAAGAGGCCGAGCACGAAGCCCACGACCTGGTTCTTGGTGAGGGCCGACATCAGCGAGCACACGGCGAGATAGGCGCCGGCCATGAGGATGCTGCCAAGGTAGCTGGCGGCGAGCACGCCCCAGTCGGGGTCGCCGAGCCAGGCGGCGGTCAGTGCGAGCGGCAGGCTGAGCAGAATGCCGGCGGCGAGGAAGGCCCAGGCGGCGAAAAACTTGGCGAGCACGGCCTGCAGCGGCGTGACCGGGAGGGTGAAGAGCAGCTCGATCGTGCCGGCGCGGCGCTCCTCGGCCCAGAGGCGCATGCCGGCGGCGGGGGCGAAGAACACGAACAGCCACGTGTGCCAGAAGAAGTAGCTCTCGAGGCTGGCGTTGTTGGCCTTGAAGAACTGGCTCACGAAGAACGCCAGGCCCACCGAGGCCAGCAGGAACACGGCGAGGAAGACGTAGGCGACCGGCGTGCGGAAATAGCCGAGAAACTCGCGCTTGAAGATGGGGAGGACGGGATTCATGGACGGGACACGGGATCGGAGTGCGGAGACCGTTGGCCGGTCAGAGATCGCCCTTGGTCAGGCTGCGGAAGATCTCGTCGAGGCGGGCGCCGGGCTGGCGGGCGCGGAGCGCGGCCGGCGTCTCGTCCACCACGACCTTGCCGCGCGAGATGATGATGACGCGGTTGCAGATGGCGTCCACCTCCTCGAGGATGTGGGTGGAGAGGATGACGGCCTTTTCGGCGGCCATGCGCTTGATGATGTCGCGCACCTCGTTCTTCTGGTTGGGGTCGAGGCCGTCGGTGGGCTCGTCGAGCACGAGCACGGGCGGGTCGTGCAGGAGGGCCTGCGCGAAGCCGACGCGCTGCTTGAAGCCCTTGGAGAGCGTCTCGATGGTCTGGCCGAGCACGCCCTGAAGGTGGCAGAGTTCCACGACCCGGCGCACGCGCGCGGCCTTTTCCACGGGATCGCGGAAGCCGCGCATCTCGGCGATGAAGCCGAGGAATTCCCCCACGGTCATCTCGGGGTAGGCGGGGGCGCTTTCGGCGAGGTAGCCGAGGCTGCGCCGCACGGCGAGCGAATCGCGCACGACATCGTGGCCGTTGACCACGGCGGTGCCGGCGTCGGGCCGCAGGAAGCCCGTGATCATCTTCATCGTGGTGGACTTGCCGGCGCCGTTGGGGCCGAGGAAGCCGAGGATGTCGCCGCGCCGCACGGTGAAGGCGACGCCGTCCACCGCGCGAATCTGCCCGTAGTTTTTGACCAGACCTTTGACTTCGATCATGGGGAATGTGGCAACCGGGCAGGTGGGAAAGCGTGGGGACCGTTTGGTTCCATCACCCCGCCCGGAATTTTTCCCCTAAAAAAAACGACCGGCCGGTTTCAAGAAAAAGTTTTCGAAGCCAAAGGACCCAGGATCAGCGGTTGTTGTGGCCGGCGGTGCCGGTGGCGCGGGCCTTCTGGTATTCGTCCACGAGCTTTTTTTCCTGGTCGGGCGGCATCTCCTCGTAATGGGCGAACTTCTCGCTGTGGAGGCCGCGCCCGCCGGTGAGGGAGCGCAGGGCGGTGCCGTAGTGGTAGAGCTGGGCGGCGGGGACCTGCGCCCTGATGATCTGGAGGCGTCCGGCCACGTCCATGCCGAGGATGCGCCCGCGGCGGCCGGAGAGGTCGCCGACGACGCGGCCGACGAATTCCTCGGGCACGCGGATCTCCAGCTCGTGGATGGGCTCGAGCAGCACGGGCCGGGCGGCCTGGAAGGCTTCGCGGAAGGCGAAGTAGCCGGCGATCTGGAAGGCGATGTCCTTGGAGTCCACGGGGTGCATCTTGCCGCCGTAGAAATCGACCTTCACGTCGGTCACGCGGTAGCCGGCATGAGCGCCCTCGCCGGCGCAGGTTCTCACGCCCTTCTCGACGGAAGGCACGAACACGCGGTCCACATCCTGGCCGACCAGCGATTCGGTGAACTCGAGTCCGCTGTCGCGCGGGCCGGGCTCGACGCGCATCCAGACCTCGGCGAACTGGCCGGCGCCGCCGGTCTGCTTCTTGTGGCGGTAGCGGGCCTCGCCCTTGCCGCGGATGGTCTCGCGATAGCGGATCTTCGGGGGTTCGAGGGAGACGTCCACCTTGTAGCGCCGCTTCAGGCGCTCGAAGAGCACCTCCAGGTGCAGTTCGCCCTGGGCCGAGATGATGAACTGGTGGAGTTCGGGATCGGTGTGGTAGCTGAAGGCCGGGTCCTCCTCGTGCAGCGCGGCGAGGCCGGCGGCGAGCTTTTCCTCGTCGCCCGCGGCGTTGAGCTTGAGCGCGGCGTGGGTGTAGGGCGTGGGGTATTCGAGCTTGGGCAGGGCGACGGTGTGGCGGGGGTCGCAGAGGGTGTTGCCGGTGTGGGTGTCGCGCAGTTTCACGGCGGCGCCGATGTCGCCGGCGTGCAGGGCCTCGACCGGGGTGCGGGTCTTGCCGTTGAGCCGGTAGAGGGGGCCGATGCGCTCGGCCACGCGCCGCTCGCTGTTGTGCATCTCCATGCCGGGTTTGATCGTGCCGGAATAGACGCGGAAAATGGACAGGTCGCCGGTCTGCGGGTCGGTGAGGGTCTTGAAGACGTGGGCGACGGGCTCGGCGCCGTCGAGGCGCACGAGCACGGGCGAGCCGGTGGCGGTGGCGATGGCGCCGATGGTCTGGCGGTCGGCGGGCGAGGAGCCGTATTTCGCGATGAAGTCGAGGAGGCGGGCCACGCCGACGTTGGTCTCGCCCGAGGCGCAGAGGAGCGGGATGAACACCTGGTTCTGGACGGCGGGATGGATGCCCGTGCGCAGGACCTCCTCGGAGAGGCCGCCCTCGTCGAAATACTTCTGGAGGAGGGTGTCGTCGCTCTCGGCGATGTGCTCGATGAGCTCCTTGTGGAGGGCGTCCACGCGCGCCTTCTCGGCGCCGGCGGCGGGTTCCTCCCTGTATTTGCCGGAGCGGTCGGGGGCGTAGCTCACGACCTCGCTGCGCATGACGTCGAGCACGCGGTGGAAGCCCGGGCCGGGGTCGAGGGGGAGGGTAAGGGGGAAGATCTGCTTGCCGAAATGTTCGCGGAGCTCCTTCACCAGGGTGTCGAAGTCGTATTTCTCCTTGTCGAGGCCGGTGACGACGATGAGGCGGGGGATGCCGGTCTGGCCGGCCTGTTCCCACATGAGCTCGGTGCCGACGCCGATGCCGTGGCCGGCGTGGATGACCATGAGGGCGAAGTCGGCCACGCGCAGCGCGTTGATGGCTTCGCCGGCGAAGTCGAGGTAGCCGGGGGTGTCGATAAAATTGAGACGCCGCCCCTGCCATTCGCAGTTGAGCGGCGTCCCGTGGATCGAGATGTGACGCGCTTGTTCTCCGACGTGGTAGTCGGAGACGGTGGTTCCTTGGGCCACGGAGCCGAGGCGGTGGATGGCCCCGCCGCAGAGGAGCATGGCCTCGGCGAGGGTGGTCTTGCCGCAACTGGCGTGGCCCACGATGGCGAAGTTCCGGATGTCAGCGGGACGGGTGCCGTTCATGATCGTGGTCTCCTGGGTTGGAGGCCGGCCCGGCCCGGGCGGGACGCGCCGGTCACAAGGGTTGGTTGCAGGCACAGGCTACGCGGGGCGCGCCGCTGGTAAAGCCCCATCACCGTTCGTAAATTGGCGGGCGCTGCGCGCGGGTTGTGGAAGGGGGATGCTGCTCGCGCCCGGACCTGCCGGGAGATCCATCTTCGCGGGGGCGGAGTGCGGCCGACAAAAAACCCGCGCCGGGCGGCGCGGGCTGAGGAGGGGGCGCCGCTCAGGCGTCGGCTTTCTTGGCGGCGCGCTCGACCTTGCGGCGGTCGGTTTCCCGGAGGATGCGCTTGCGCAGGCGGAGATTCTTGGGCGTGACTTCCACGAACTCGTCGGCGGCGATGTATTCGATGGAGCGCTCGAGCGAGAGTTTGGTGGCGGGCGTGAGGCCGGCGGCCACGCCCTCGCCCTGGGAGCGGAAGTTGGTGAGCTTCTTTTCGCGCACGGCGTTGACGGCGATGTCCTCGTTGCGGGGGTTCTCGCCGACGATCATGCCCTCATACACCTGCTCGCCGGGGTTGACGAAGAGCTTGCCGCGCTCCTGGCACATGACGAGGGCGTAGGAGGTGGTCTCGCCCGCCTCGGTGGCGATGAGGGTGCCGGTCAGGCGGGTGAGCACTTCGCCGGCGTAGGGGCCGTATTCCTTGAAGAGGTGGCTCATGACGCCGCGGCCGCTGGTGGCGTTGACGATGTCGATCTCCATGCCGATGAGGCCGCGGGTGGTGATGGTGGCCTCGATCATGGTGGAGTGGGGCAGTTTCTCCATGTTGGTGAGCTGGCCCTTGCGGTTGGCCAGGTTCTGCATGATGGCGCCCACGCACTCGTCGGGGATCTCGATCCACACGGTTTCGTAGGGCTCGAGGCGCTCGCCTTTGGGGCCCTTCTTCTCGATCACGGTCGGGCGGGAGACGAGGAGCTCGAAGCCCTCGCGGCGCATCGTCTCGACCAGCACGGCGATCTGCATGGCACCGCGGGCCTTGATGTTGAAGACGCCGGCCTTGTCGGTGTCCTCGACCTTGATGGAGACGTTGGTCTTCAGCTCGCGGAACAGGCGTTCGCGCAGTTGGCGGGAGGTGACGAACCTGCCCTCCTGGCCGACGAGCGGGCCGTCGTTGACGCAGATCTGCATCTCGAGCGTCGGCGGGTCGATCTGGGTGAAGGGCAGGGCGTGGGCGTTCTCGTCGGCGGCGATGGTGTCGCCGATGTCGATGTCCTCGAAGCCGGAGAGGCCCACGATGTTGCCGGCGGTGGCGGCGGCGGACTCGTTGGTGCCGAGGCCGGAATACTCGAAGACCTTGGTGATCTTGGCGCGCACGCGTTTGCCGTCGGCGTGGCGGATGACCCACACGGGATCGCCGACGTTGATGGTGCCGCCGAGGATCTTGCCGACGGCGATGCGGCCCACGTAGTCGTTCCAGTCGATGTTGGACACGAGCATGTGGAAGGGCTCGCCGGGCTTGGCGAACGGCGGCGGGACGTGCTCGAGGATGGTCTCGAACAGCGGGGTCATGTCCTTCTTCTCGTCGCCGAGGTGATACATCATGTAGCCGTCGCGGCCGGAGCCATAGACGACGGGGGCGTCGAACTGCTCCTCGGTGGCGTTGAGCTCCATGAGGAGTTCGAGGACCTTGTCATACATCTTGGCCGGGTCGGCGTTCTCGCGGTCGATCTTGTTGATGACGATGACGACCTTGAGGCCGTGGGCGAGGGCCTTGCGGAGCACGAAGCGGGTCTGGGCCTGGGGGCCGTCGTAGGCGTCCACGAGGAGCAGCACGCCGTCCACCATGCGGAGGGCGCGCTCGACCTCGCCGCCGAAGTCGGCGTGGCCGGGGGTGTCCACGATGTTGATGATCTTGTCCTTCCAGTGGACGGAGGTGTTCTTGGCCTTGATGGTGATGCCCTTCTCCTTTTCGAGGTCCATGGAATCCATGGCGCGCTCCTCGACCTGCTGGTTGGCGCGGAACACGCCGCCCTCCTTGAGGAGCTTGTCCACGAGCGTGGTCTTGCCGTGGTCAACGTGGGCGATGATCGCGATGTTGCGGATGTTCTGGTTCATTTCAGGCGGGCGCGTTTGCAGTGGGAAAACGGTCACGGTGCGAACCGGCGCACGCCTTGGCAAGGATGAACCTGAACGGCCGGTGACGGCGAGGGGAAACCCGGCCGTGATGCGGGCTAAGCCCTGCCGGGACGGGGGTTCCGTCTGTCCGCCGGAGACGAAGTCAGCGCGCCGGACCAGGGCTTGAGCTCGAGGTTCCGGGCCGAAGGGCAGGCCCGGCGCGCTGAAAAAGGTCTCTATAGAAGCAAAAAGGCCCGGGAACCTTCCGGTTCCCGGGCCTAATTTTGGGGGTGGGCGCTCGCCACGCGCTCTTTCCCAGTCGCACAACGTTGGGCGCCTCGCTTTCGCGGGCCGTGTGCTCCCCGACGCCACTCTGCGCGGCATGCGCAGCTTTCGGTCTCATAGCGGGACCGTCCCGGCCGTTTCCGCACCGGAATTTATCGAGTGAGGCCTCTGCGCCCGGTTCGGCGTCATCTGCCGATGACTCGCTCGCCGGACGGGTGTTGGCACGCCTGCAACGGTGCATTTCGCACCAGCACCTTGCCACGGGGACGGCCCCGGCTTTTGGCCGGGCGTTGGCCCCGTGTAACGGGTCTGACCTCTTACCTCTCAGGTTGCTTTCGATTTGCAGTTGGGTGACGCGGTTTTGCGCGCCGCCCCAATGAGGAGGTTTTGCGAGCTTTGCCAGACTCGCCCGCTCCCCGCCGCACGGTGTCACTTTCGCGCCCCGCCTTGCGGGCCGGGCCTTTTGGTGGGGTGGACCCACCGGAACACTGCGCTGCGTCCTGGTCATACAGTAGCAACCACAACCCTCTGGGTAACTGCATCAATGCGGGGCCCGAAACTGGCCCCGGATCTAACCCGGCTCGGACGCGGTTTCTGAGTTCGCGCCTCGCCGCTCAGTTCCATGTTCGCATTGCTGGACCGGGTGCGACCCCGGCCAGAGGAACTGGTGACATATGCCTGCGGGCGGCTCGCGCCGCCGAGGGGAGCTCGGCACCAGTTGCCGCGCTCCTTTCCCCGGTTGCCCGGGATTATCCCAGTCGCGCTCCCGGCGGGTTTTTCATGCCGCCGTGCTTCGACTGTTCTATCAAGGAACGGGAAAAGGAATGCACCCGCGCTGTGGAAAAGTCACGGGCTTCTTCCTCCCAATTTATTCACCCGCTTCGTGTAAGAAATTTGCGCGAGCCGCGGTGAATAACTTGTGCGCTCCGGGTTGTTCCCCGGTTGTTCACATGTTCGACCGGCATCGGTCCTTGCGGTCGCCGGTGTTCGGGCCGACAAAACGGCATGTCACCCCGCACCCTCCGTCAGGCGTTTGCCGGTTTTGTCCTTGTCCTGTGCGCCGTGGCCCTGCGCGCGCTGCCCAATTCCGGCGAGGTCCATGTGTGGGAGGCGCAGGAAATCATTTTCCAGGCGTCGCAGGATTATGCGAATCCCTACGCCGAGGTTGACCTGTGGATCGAACTGGAAGGACCGGGTTTCGCGAAGCGGGTTTACGGATTCTGGGACGGCGGGCGCACGTTCCGCGTCCGCTTCGTAGCCACCGCGCCCGGCGAATGGAAATGGCGTTCCGCCTCCAACCAGCCTGCCGACACCGGCCTCAACGGCGGCGGCGGCAAGCTGAAGGCGGTCGCCTGGACGGAGGCCGAGCTGGCCGAGAATCCCAACCGGCGGGGCTTCGTGCGGACCGACGCCAACGGCCACGCGTTGAACTACGCCGACGGCACGCCCTTCTTCATGGTGGGCGACACCTGGCTCGCCGCCTCGACGTGGCGCCTGCCGTTCCGCGGTGCGCCGGCCGCGGCGGACTATGTGCCGGCCAGCGGCATCGGCTTCGAGGAGGCGGTGGCGTGGCGGAAGCGCCAAGGCTACAACTCCGTGAGCTTCATCGCCGCGTTTCCCAACTGGGCCGCCGACCACCACGGCGCGACCTTCGCCAACGCCGACGGCATTTACCTGCGCAACGCCTGGGAGAAATTCGGCCACTGGGCACCCAACGCCACCATCTCCACCGCCGACGGCGCCACCACCACGGCCAAGGACATGCATGACGAGGAGGGCAACCGGCCGTTCGAGATGATGCCCGGACGCGACGACGGGCTCGCGAACTTCGACCGCCTCAACCCCGCCTACTTCCGCAGCCTCGACCGCAAGATGCGCCATCTGGCCGACGAGGGCTTCGTGCCGTTCTTCGAGCCGGTGCGCCGCGACAACTGCCCGTCCTGGAAGGCCTACTTCGACTTCAACACCTCCTACGCGCGCTTCGTCCAATACCTCATCGCCCGCTACGGCGCCTACAATCTCGTCTTCAGCGGCATCCACCTCGACTGGATTCCGAAGAACTACAGCCTCACCGCCGCCGAGTTCAACGCCGCGCTCACGCACCACTGGAAGACCTACGGCCCGCTGCCGTTCGGCCAGCCCTGCACGACGCTCATCGACAGCTCCACCTACAAGGTCTTCGGCCACGGCGACACCGCGCCCTGGCTCACCATGCACACGGTCGGCAACAAACCGCGCAACCACGCCATCTACGCGTCGCTCGAGGAGATTTTCCGCCTCACGCCCGCCTATCCCGCGGCCAACCTCGAGCCCTACTACACGGGCTGGAACCACTCCATCAACCGCCCCGGCGGCGAGACCCCGCCGGAGAATTCCGACCGCGACAACTATTTCGCCCGGGCCATGATGTATGGCTCCGTGCTCTCGGGTGGGCTCGCCGGCCACGTGCACGGCACCGCCGCCTATGATGTCACGAGCACCGGCGAGCCGGCCGGCTGGCGTCCGCACATCTGGACCGCGCTCCGCTACGAGTCCGGCGCGCAGATGCGGCACCTCCGGGACTTCGTCCTTTCGGAGGGCGCGCGCTATCAGGGACTCCAGCTCGCCTCGGCCGACCTGTCCACGCGGCAGGCCGCCGACCCGCGCGACGACGGCCTCGACGGGTGGTCGTTCATGATGCGCACGCCGGAGCGCGATTTTGCGCTGCTGTATTTCGAGAACCGGGCCGAGCCGCCGACGCTCGCCGGTTTCACCGCCGGTGCCCGCTACCGCTGGACCTGGTTCAACCCGCGCAAAGGCGGGTGGGGCCCGGCGGTGGACGTGACGGCGGACAGCGCAGGGAAGATGCCTGCACCCGTCTTCCCCGCGGGCGAGCCAGGTCGCATCAACGATTGGGCGGCCAAGCTCGTGCAACTTCCCTGACGCGAACTGGGCGCTTGCCGCTTCGGTCTCGTGTTTTCACCAGGCCCTGACGCAGACTGCATGACGCCGCATTCGACGTCGGACTTATAACCTTCGACGGCGATTTGCGTCTCAGAATGTCCAAACGGTTGAAGTCCGCACTACCGCAACGTGCGGTGGTCGAGAATTTCTCGGCCTATGAAGGCGAGGCACTGCAGTTGCCGAAGGATGCGGTGCTGCCTGACGAGAAATTTCTGGCCGTGCATCGGGCCGAGGTCTTTCAGAAATAGTCACTCCGGCTTTCCGGAGAGGTGTTTGCACTCGATGGAGATGCTCCGGTCGGGCCAGACATCGACGCGCAGGACAAATTCGTCGGTCGTGACGGCGTCCTCGTTGACGCGATCGCTAACGTGAGCAGGGCGGATGCGTCCAAAACCAAGGACTTCATTTGCGGCGGTCCTCGGCTATCTTGCGGTCCTCCCGGGCGCGTTCCGCGGCCCGGTCTTCCAGCAACTCCTGCACAGCGGACTTCTCGCCGGGCTTCAACTTGAAGATGCCCCGGAAGGAGCTGATGTATTCCTTGGTGACTGGCTGGACGACGAAGCGGCCCTCCTCCTCGACGAAGTTGAGCCGGGTGCCTTCCTTCAGGCCGTATTTTCGCCGAAGGCGGGCCGGGATGGTAACTCGCCCTCTGGATGTCATGTAGGCGGATCCTCGGCTCATGGGTTCTTGGATAGACGATGCTTCACTTCCTGCAAGCCGGGTTTGCTGGGATGGCTCACTGATTTCCGAGCCGCGGAATAGCGAAGCTCTTATCCTTGCGGAGCCACATCGGTTTGGCTCTATCAGTCACCCCCATGCCTGCGCCACGCGATCTGCCCATCTATGAACTCGAGGACCGCCTCGTGGCGGCGGTGCGCGCGCAGGGGCGGCTCATCGTGCAGGCGCCGACCGGTTCGGGCAAATCCACCCAGGTGCCGCAGATGCTCCTCAATCACGGGCTGCTCGGGCAGGGCGAGGTCGTCGTGCTCCAGCCGCGCCGGCTGGCCGCCCGCATGCTGGCCAAGCGCGTGGCCGAGGAGGTGGGCACCCGGCTGGGCGACGTCGTCGGCTACCAGATCCGGCTCGATTCGCGCGTATCGGAGCAGACCCGCATCCGCTTCGTGACCGAGGGCATTCTGCTCCGGCAGATGTCCTTCGAGCCGACACTGCGCGGCATCAGCGCCCTCGTGTTCGACGAGTTTCACGAGCGTCACCTCTACGGCGACATCTCGCTGGCCCGGGCCCTCCAGATCCAGCAGTCCAAACGACCCGACCTGAAGATCGTGGTGATGTCCGCCACGCTCGATACGGTGCAGCTCAAGAACTACCTCGCGCCGTGCGAGGTGCTGACCTCCCAGGGGCGCACCTTCCCGGTGCAGGTGGAATATCTGTCGAAGTCCGTGGATTTCGAGCACGACCCGGTGTGGGCGGTGGCCACGCGCGCGTGCGAGCGCATCGCGGCACGCACGACGGGCGACATCCTCGTGTTCATGCCCGGCGCCTACGAGATCAGCCGCACGGTGCAGGATGTGCAGGGCTCGCACGCGTTGCGGGGCTTCGTGTGTTTCCCTCTGCATGGCGAACTGCCGCCCGACCAGCAGGACCGCGCCGTGGCGCGCTACGACACGCGGAAGATCATCGTCTCGACCAACGTGGCCGAGACCTCGCTGACCATTGACGGCGTGACCGCCGTCGTGGACTGCGGGCTCGCCCGGGTGGCGCGCTACGACGCGCACCGGGGCATCAACACGCTGCTGATTGAGAAGATTTCCGTCGCCTCCGCCGACCAGCGTGCCGGCCGCGCCGGCCGCACGGCGCCGGGCGTGTGCGTGCGGCTCTGGACGGAAAACGAGCACGCGCGGCGTCCGCTGCAGGAACTGCCCGAGGTGAAGCGCCTCGATCTGGCCGAGGTCGTGCTGACGCTCAAGGCCGCCGGCATCGACGACATTTACGGTTTTCCGTGGTTGGAGAAGCCCGATCCGAAGTCGCTGGAGCGGGCGGAGACCCTGCTGGAGGATCTGGGGGCGTTGCACGTGGTGGTAGGGCCGGTCTCCGACCGGCCCGGCTCGGAAGGGGCCGGTCAGAGACCGGCCCTACGGATCACCGACGTGGGCCGGAAGATGCTGCGATTCCCGATGCATCCGCGCTACGCCCGCATGTTCCTCGCGGCGCAGGACTATGGCTGCGTGCGCTCGGTGGCGCTGATGGCGGCGCTCACGCAGGGGCGGAATTTCCTCCTGCGCAACGTGGACAAGCGCACGGCCGAGGCGCGGGAGGAGCTCTTTGGCGCAGAGCACGAATCCGACTTCTTCCTGCTGATGCGCGCCTGGCGCTACGCCGACAAGGCGAACTACAACCCCGACGCCTGTCGCCGGCTCGGCATCCACCTCCAGGGCGTGCGGCAGGTCGGCCCGCTCTTCGAGCAGTTTCTGGAAATCGCCCAGGCCGAGAAACTCGACATCAGCGAGAAGCGCATTGACGGGGTCGCCGTGCGCAAGTGCGTGTTGCTCGGCTTCAGCGACCACCTCGCGAAACGCCTCGACCGGGGCACGCTGCGCTGCGAACTCGTCCACAAGCGCAAGGGCGTGCTCGCCCGCGAGAGCTGCATCCAGGAGGCGCCGCTGCTCGTCGCCGCCGAGATCACCGAGATCGAAAGCCGGGGCGAGGTGAACACGCTGCTCAACCTCTGCACCGCGGTCGAGGAGGCGTGGCTCAAGGAATTGTTCCCCGAGGACTTCAGCGACGCCGGCGGCGTTACCTACGACCCCGCCCTGCGCCGGGTGCTGGCGCGCAAGGAGCGGAAATTCCGCGACCTCGTGCTCGAGTCCAAGCAGACCGCCGAGGAGCCGCCCGACGGCGAGGCCGCCGCACTCCTCGCCCGCGAGGTCATGGCGGGGAACATCGTGCTCACCGAGTGGAACGAGGCCGTGGAGCAGTGGATCGTGCGGGTGAACTGCCTCGCCAAGTGGTGGCCCGAGCTGGAAGTCAACCCGATCACCGAAGCCGACCGGGCCACGCTCATCGAGCAGATCTGCTACGGCAGCCACGGGGCGCGCGAGCTGAAGGACAAGCCCGTGATGCCCGTGCTGCGCGACTGGCTCCTGCCCGCGCAACTGGCCGTGCTCGACGACTACCTGCCCGAGCGGCTGGTGATGGCCAACGGCCGCAAGGCCCGCCTCACCTACCACAAGGACGGCCCGCCGGTGCTCAGCGCGCGCATCCAGGAACTCTACGGCGTCAGCTCCAAATTCACGCTCGGCCACGGCCGCGTACCGGTGAAGATCGAGGTGCTCGCGCCGAACCAGCGCCCCATCCAGGTCACCGACGACCTCTCCAACTTCTGGAAGGAACAGTATCCCAAGATCAAGCCCGAGCTCTCCCGCCGCTATCCGCGGCACGAATGGCGGTGATCATTGCACGGATTGTCGTTCGAGCATCTGGCCGATGAGGTGGTGGGCGAGGGACACTTTGTCGGTGACATCGCGCAGCAGCGCAAAAGCCTGCTGCGGGTCGTCGAACGGCGGGAATGACTCCAGGCATTTCGCCAGATCGAGAAAAGGTGGGGTTCGCAGCGGACAATCGTGACTTGGGTCGTCATCCTCCAGCAGACCGAGCCACTGGCTTTCGGTGAGGCCCTGCGTCACCCAATCACGACTGAAAGGCAGGCGAACATCATAGCGTCCCGGCACGATGGGACGGCCGTGGTCGATGGCGTATTGGGCCCATTCCTTGGCAACACCGTCGGGAATCAACGCGGTCACCTTCCGGGCTTCAGCCAGGTCTCCGTTGCGGACGTGGGCTATCGCAATGGAAGACCGGATGCTGGCGGTAAGATAGGGTTCCCCCATCACGGCGGCGGTGTTCAGCGCGCCGGAGAAGTCGCCAAAACCGGCCTGGGCATCGGCGATCCTGCCCAGGGCGCCCCGCTTGTATTCTGCCCGTTGAAAAGCGCCGGCGATCCTCAGGGCGGCGGCGACATCGCCGTATTCGGTCCACAGTCGCGCGACCTCACCCAGATTGCCGCCCTTGAGGTTGCGGGCGCTGAGACTACCGCTGATCAACTCCTCGCCCTGGCGCGGGCCCAATGAATGGAACATCTCGTCGGCCGCGGTTTGGAGCAACCGGATCATGCGGGCCAGATCCGCCCGGCTTTTCGCATGGAGCGCGCGCATGGCTTCACGGATGGTGGCCGCCCGCGACTCCGGGATCGACGGTTCGGCCGACAGATAGGCGCCGAGCCAGGCAATCGCCCGCAATTCCCGTCCCGGCAGTTTTGCCTCGGCCAGCCCCAGGTTCAGGTAGGTGGGCGAAGTCTGCGGGGCCGTGTGGCGGGCCTCCTCGAAGCAACGGATTGCCAGCAGATAGTCCCCTGCCTGGGCGGCGGCGGCTCCCTGATTGAGCCTCGCCTGCACCATCGGCGGCCCCAGGAGATCGGCGACGGCTTTTCGCTGCTCGGGCAATCTCGATTCATTGGTGGCGGCGATCTCCAACGGCAGAAGTCCGTCGGTGGTTCGGGCGTGGAGATCGGCGCCTGCCGCCATCAGCAGTTCGACCGTTTCAATTTCCCCCAGGTAGGCCGCCTGGTGCAAGGCGGTCTCGCCGCGGCCGGGAGTCCTGGCGTCGATCTCCGCGCCGTGGGCGAGCAGGGCCTTGGCCGCATCCCGCCGGCCTTCCTCGGCCGCCCGGTGCAGCGGGGTCCATCCGTCCAGATCCCGGGCTTCGATCTTGGCGCCGTTGGCCAGCAACAGTTCGATCAGACTGACATTGTCGTGAATGGCCGCCTCATGCAGCGGGGTCTTGCCCAGGGCGTCCGTGGCGTTGACGTCGGCTCCCTTGGCCAGGAGCAGGACGGCAACAGCCTTGGCCTCGAGCGAAGCCGTGTCTTGCAGCGGGCGGCGTCCCTCGTCGTCGGCGGCGTTGACGTCGGCCCCGTGGGCCAGCAGCAGCGCGACCATGGCTTGATTTCCTTGGAACACCGCGTGATGCAGTGGCGTCTGGCCCCGGGCATTCCTCGCATTGGGGTCGGCCCCCTCGGCCAGCAGCAGTGATGCGATCTCCGGATTCTCACCCTCCATCGCGTAATGCAGGGGGGTGTGGCCATAGTCATCGGCGGGGCTCGCCTCGACACCGCGGCCCAGCAGCACCTGGGCCACGGCATATTGGCCATGGAGCACCGCCTGATGCAGCGGGGTTTTTCCCGTGGAGTCGGTGGCGTTGCCATCGGCGCCGCCGGTCAGTCGTGCCGCGACTTCTGCTCGGTCACCCCTGATCACCGCGGAAAACAGCGGGTCGTTCTCCGTAGCGTGGAGGATCGCGGACAAGGCCAGAAACGCGGCGAGCGGAAGACGGTGACGTGGTGGCTTTGCGCGGTGCATCGTCAGCCCTTTCCCCCCAGGGATATTTCCTCGGCGGTGGCGCTGCCGCCGACTCCCTTGGTCATGTCCCGGCCATCGATCAGCTTATAGTATTCAAACAGGGCCGCTTGGAATTGCGCCTCCAGTTCCTCTTTGGAGAAACCTTCCCCACGGTAAGCACGCCTGGTTGCCCTTGCGCGCTCGAAGATCAGCGCCGCGCGGTCACCATGCTCCTTTGTGTATTGCTTGAACGCGGCCTCCGACCGCGCCCTGGCGGCGATCTGTCTTGCCGCCATGCCGGCCATGAAGGCATGCTCGCCGTGGCTTTGGTTGTATTTTTCGCGAGCGGCATACGCTCGCTCCGCCACGGCCACCTTTCGGGCCGCCTCGTCGGCGAGGTAATCCGTTCCCCCGGGCGGGCTGGCTTCCGGATCACCAGGCTTGCTCACAGCCTCGTCCTTGGACGGGATCTCGGGGTCCGGGGCCGGGGCGCCGGCCTTTTGCGGTTGGGTCAGATAATTGAGCGTGTGTTGCGCGAGATCGACCAGCCGGACGAGCTCGTCGTCACCGGGTGACTTGTTGAGCGCATCCTGGAACCAGGCCAGCGCGACTTTCCAATCACCGGCTTGAACGGCTTGGTAACCCTTGCGCAGGCGATTGCCCGCCGGGGTGTCCGGAATCGCCGCCTCCACCGCTTCGGGCAGGGCTGCACCCGGGTGGCGGGCATCCACGACCAGGGTGTCGCCGGTGATGAAATCCAAGCCGGCGAGGGATGGCGGGGCGTCCAGCGAACGGGCCAGGCTTTCGATGGACTGTTGCATCGAGCGGGCGGTCTGCAATTGCCGTTCCAGATCCTGCACCCATTTTTTGCCCTCCGCCGTGAGGCAGTGCGGATCTGTCGCCAAGGCCCGGTGGTACAGGCTCAGGGCCTGGCGTTGTTCGCCCCGGCCATAGGCCGCATTGGCCTCCAGTCTCAGGCCGTCAGCGATATTCTCGTTCCTGGCGGTGATGATAGCCGCCTCGGCCTGGGCAATGGCTTCCCTGATGTTGGGGCCGTCGATGACCTTTTGCTGCTCTTGAAAGAGCCGGAGCGCCTCGGTGAAATCACGGCGGTCCCAGGCTTCGTGGGCCAGGGTATTGAGCCGGCCGGCCCGTTTGGCGCGTTCCAGACGGGCCGCCTCATTTTGTTTCCAGATCTCATGGGCGCTGGGGCCGCGCTCGATCTGGTGGTTGCCGCCGTCTCCGCTGTCGCACTTGGGACAACTCGAGCCTTGGTAGTTGATCCGGTGCAGCGTGCAGAAACCATAGCCCATGTCCTTGCCCTCCGGCTGGGCGTGAGCCGCGGGCGAACCGGACCACAGCAGCCATCCGGCGATCAACCAATCCAGGCGCGCCCATCGCCGACCGAAGCCAGGTTGCAGGTTCATGGGCTGGGGGGACTATCACCGGAGCCGGGGCGGGTTGTCATCTCATGGAGCCGGCGGTTGCTCGGAAACCGTGGCCCGGGGGCGCTGCCGGTAGCGTTCCTGATCGCTTTGGAAGTCCGGGTATCCGCCAGCGGCGAATCCGGCCGAGCAGAGCAGCAGGATCGCGGCGACAAGGCGGACTGCGCCTGTGCCGCGAATCACGGGGAACAGGGTTAACAGCACCGCCAGGCAAAAGGCGAAGAAGGCACCGGAGGGGGAGGGGACGAGAAACCCGACGAGCAGGACCAAGGCTGCCGTGATCGTCAGGGCCCGCGCTGACGCCGGCTGCATGGGTTTCACGGCTGGGAGTCTGGTCAGGCCGGCGGGCTCTGTCAATGGCACCAACACCGGGCATATGACAGCGCGATCCGGACTTTTTCGCTTCCGCCGGGAGGCCGGAACTGTCTATTCAGACCCTTCGATGGCGGCTCCCACGAACGCCCTGGACCAACACGCCAAGCTTCGGGCCGAGATTCGGAGTCTCGGCGCGACGCTCGGGCAGACCATTGCCGCGCTGGAGGGGGAGAAGACGCTCGAACTGGTCGAGACGTTGCGGAACCTCGCCAAGAGCAGCCGCGCGGGCGATGCCGTGGCCGCCCGCGAGCTGGCCCACACTGTCGGCCGGCTGAGCGCGGCCGACGCGTTCAACCAGGCGATGGCCTTCACGCTCTATTTCGAGCTGGTCAACATCGCCGAGGAGAACTTCCGCATCCGGCTGCTGCGCGAGCGCAACCGGCGGCACCGCAGCGCCCTCGCGGCCGGCCACCCCAGCGAGCCGGTGCGCGAGTCCATCGAGGCCGCCGTCCTCGAACTCAAGCAGGCCGGCGTCTCGGCCCAAAAGATGCAAAAACTGGTGCGCCAGCTCTCCATCGAACTCGTCTTCACGGCGCATCCGACCGAGTCGAAGCGCCGCACCATGCTGGAAAAACTCGCCACCTTGGCCGGCCTCCTGCGCAACCACAGCCTGGAGGAGATCCAGCACGCCCCGGACGACATCCGCCGCGAGATCGTCTCGCTCTGGCTGACCGACCGCAGCCGCACCGAGCGGCCGCTGGTCGAGGACGAGGCCCGCACCGGGTTGTGGTATTTCGACCGCACGCTGTATGCCCTGCTGCCCCGGCTGCACGCCGACCTCCAGGAAGCGCTCAACCGCCACTATCCCGGCGTGCGCGCGCCCAACCGCTGGCTTTCCTTCGGCTCGTGGATCGGCGGCGACCGCGACGGCAATCCCGGGGTCACGCCCGAGGTCACCGCCCAGGTGCTGCAGATGAACCGTCGCATGGCTGTCAGGAAGCTGGCCGACGTGCTCTACCGCCTCGCCGGCTCGCTGACGGTCTCCGACCGGCGGGCGCGGTTTTCGCCGGCGATCCGCCGGCTTGCCGCGGAATGCCGGGCCGCCTCGGACCGCATGTCGCGGGTGGGGCAGCGCTACCCGCACGAGCCCTACCGGCTCATCCTGAGCAGTCTGCGCGAGCGCCTGCTCATCCAGGCCGAGGCCGGTCTGCTGGAGCTCTCCGAGACCGACCACGGATTGGAAACCACCGCCCGGGTGCGCGCCGTGCTCGCCCAGATCGAGGCCGACCTGCTGCACGACCGGGCCGCCCCGCTGGCTTGCGGCGAGCTGCGTGACGCGCTGACCTGTGTGGACGTCTTCGGCCTGAGCATGGCCCGGCTCGATCTGCGCCAGCATTCCGGGCCGCACGCCCGCGCCGTGGCCGAGCTGCTGGGGCGCCCCGATTACGAGGACCTGTCCGAGCCGGACAAACAGGCGCTGCTCACCGCGGCGCTGCGCACGGCCGAGGTGCTGCCCGCGGGCCGGGTGGCCGGCCTCTCGCCCGAGACGCGCACAGTGATCGAGCCGCTGCGGCTGGCATTGCGCGCCCAGCGGCAATACGGACCGGATTCCCTCGGCATCTACATCATCAGCATGACCAACGGCGTGTCGGACGTGCTGGAGGTGCTCCTGCTCCAGCGGCTGGCGGGCGTGCAACTGCCGATCGCCCCCTTGTTCGAGACGCTCGATGACCTCAAGGGGGCGCCGGCAATCCTGGGCGCGCTCTTCGCGCATCCGGTCTATGCCGCCGAGCTGGCGCGCAACCGCGGCCACCAGCACGTGATGCTCGGCTACTCCGACAGCAACAAGGACTGCGGCTATCTCACCGCCAACTGGGCGCTCTTCCAGGCGCAGGACGAAATCATGGATGTGTGCCGGCAGCAGCGCGTGCGGGTGACGCTTTTCCACGGTCGCGGCGGGAGCATCGCGCGCGGCGGCGGCCCGGCGGCCAAGGCCATCCTCGCGCAGCCCGTCGGCCTCAGGGACGGCGGCATCCGCGTGACCGAGCAGGGCGAGGTGCTCTCCACGCGCTACCACGATCCCGATCTCGCGCACCGCGTGCTCGAGCAGATGGCCTACGGCGTGCTGCGCGGCGCCCATGAGGCGCAGCGTGGCGCGCGGCGCGTGCCCCGGCGCTGGCGCGCGGCGATGGAGGCCATGAGCGGCGCGGCGCTGGCCGCCTACCGCGCCTGCGTGCACGAGGATCCCGGGTTCCTGACCTTCTGGCGGCAGGCCACGCCCATCGACGAGATCAGCGAACTCAACTTCGGCTCGCGCCCGACCTACCGCCGCAAGGGCAGCGTCAGCGTGGCCGACCTGCGCGCCATCCCGTGGGTGTTTTCCTGGATGCAGAGCCGGTTCAATTTCCCCGGCTGGTATGGCCTGGGCAGCGGCCTGCAGGCCGTGCTGGCGCAGCCGGGCGGCGAAAAGCTCCTGCGCGACATGTATCAGCACTGGCCGTTTTTCCAAACCCTGGTGGACAACGCCCAGCTCACGCTCTGCAAGGCCGACATGTCCATCGCGCGGGTTTATGCCGGGCTGGTCGAGGACGACGTGCTGCGCGAGCGCGTGTGGGAGCGGCTCGCCGCCGAGTTCCGGCTGACGGAGCGCACCATCCTCGCCGTGACCGGCCAGGCGCACCTGCTGGAGAACGAACCCGTGCTCGCCCGGTCCATCAAGCTGCGCAACCCCTACGTGGACCCGCTCAATTATCTCCAGGTGGAGATGATCAGGCGCCGGCGGGGGCGCCGCGTGAGCAAGCCCGAGCGCGAGGGCGTGCGCGCCGTGCTGGAGCTGACGGTCAACGGCATCGCCGGCGGCCTGAAGAACACGGGTTAATTCACCAACCAGTGAATCGTCAGGCGGCCAAGCAAGCCGCGCATCTCATCTCTTCTTCTTCCCGTTCTGCTCGATGTTGAGGTAGGTCTTGGCCTGCATCTGGGCCTCGTAGAACTCGACGAGGCGCACGCCTTCGCGGGGCTTGATGAGGTCCTTCTTCGTGGCGTGGTCGATCTGCTGCTTGATGCGGCGGCAGAGCTCCTCCCACTGGTATTGCACGCCCTCGATGACCTCGGCGACGCGCGAGCCGGCGAGGGCCTCCTCGATGTAGTAGCCGTTGGGCTCGTCGTCCTCGAGGAAGACGTGGACCTCGTTGACGCGGCCGAAGAGGTTGTGGAGGTCGCCCATGATGTCCTGGTAGGCGCCGGTGAGGTAAATGCCGAGGTAGTAGGGCTGGCCGGGCTTGAGGGGGTGGAGCGTGAGGTAGTCCTTCACGTCCTGCAGGTCGATGAAGCGGTCCACCTTGCCGTCGGAGTCGCAGGTGATGTCCACGAGCACGGCGTTGACCGTGGGCCGCTCGTCGAGGCGGTGCAGCGGGGTGATGGGGAAGAGCTGCTTGAGGGCCCAGCTGTCGAGCAGCGACTGGAAGACGGAGAAGTTGCAGACGTATTGGTCGGCGAGGAGCTTCTTGAGGTCGTGGAGTTCCTCGGGCTGGTAGCCGGCCTTCGTGCTCTCCTTGTCGATCTGCTCGCAGATCTGCCAGAAGATCTGCTCGGCGGCGGCGCGGTTTTCGAGGTCGAGGTAGCCGAGGTTGAAGAGGGAGAAGGCCTCCTCCTTCTTCTGGAGGGCGTCGTGGAAGCGCTCGAGGCGGCCGAGGCGGGCCTTGTTCTTCAGGAGCACGGCGAGGTCGTCCACGATCTTGTGGCGCGACTTGGGCTGGTGCTGCTTGCCGAGGGACTCGTGCTTGTTGATGCGCTCGAAGACCTCGACGACGAGCAGGGAGTGGGGGGCGGCGACGGCGCGGCCGGACTCGGTGACGATGTCGGGCGCCTTCACGCCGGAAGCCTCGCAGATCTCGCGGATGTTGAACACGACGTCGCGGGCGTATTCCTCGAGCGAATAGTTCATGGAGGACTCGAAGTTGGTGCGCGAGCCGTCGTAGTCGATGCCGAGGCCGCCGCCGACGTCGAGATAGCCCATGGGGAAGCCCATCCGGGAGAGCTGGCAGTAGAAACGCGCGGCCTCGGTGACGGCGGCCTTGATCGTGATGATGTTGGGCACCTGCGAGCCGATGTGGAAGTGCACGAGGCGCAGGCACTGCGTCATCTTGGCGGCGCGGAGCTTCTCGACGGCGAAGAGGATCTCGGCGGTGTTGAGGCCGAACTTGGCGTTGTCGCCGGTGGAGAGCGCCCACTTGCCCTCGCCGCGGGTCTGGAGTTTCACGCGGAAGCCGATCATGGGCTTCACGCCGGTCTCCTTCGAGATCTCGATGATGCTGTCCACCTCCGAGAGCTGCTCGACGACGATGATGATCTTCTTGCCGAGCTTGCGGCCGAGGAGGGCGAGCCGCATGTAGTCCTTGTCCTTGTAACCGTTGCAGATGATGAGGCGCTGGCCGCCGTCGTGCATGGCCAGGGCGATCATGAGCTCGGGCTTGGAGCCGGCCTCCAGGCCGTAATTGAAGTCCTTGCCGGCCGAAATGACCTCGTCCACGACCTCGCGGAGCTGGTTGACCTTGATGGGAAAGACGCCGCGGTAGTCACCCTTGTAGCCTTCGTCCTTGATGGCTTTGCGGAAGACCTCGTTGAGCTGGGTGACCCGGTGCCGCAGCGTGTCCTGCATGCGGATGACCAGCGGGGCCTTGAGGCCCATGCTGGTGGCCTCCTCGACGACATCCATGAGGCGGACGGCGCGGCCGTCGGAAAGAGGCTGCACCTGCACAAACCCCTCGGAATCCACGGAGTAGTGGCTGGCCCCCCAGCGTTTGAAACCGTAGAACTCCTCGGACTGGGCGGCGGACCAATTGGATGCGGCTTTGGTCTTCAATTTTACAGGCGGAAAGGGACGGGCTTAGGCTTGCTTTTTAAAATCGGGCTCGGCTTAGTCGCCCTTTTCCATTTTTCAAAACAACCACAGACGCAATGACTAAAATCCCCGTTCTCCTCGCCCAAGCCGCTCCGGCCTCGCCCGCCCCGTCCGGCGCCTCGGCACTGATGCAGTTCCTGCCGCTCGTGCTGATGTTCGCGGCGATGTATTTCCTGCTCATCGCCCCGCAGCGCAAGAAGCAGAAGGAACACGAGAAGATGCTCGCGGCCCTGGCGGTCGGCGACGAGGTCGTGACCGCCGGCGGCATTTACGGCGTGATCACCCAGGTGAAGGACGACCGCTTCGTCATCCGCATCGGCGACAACAACGCCAAGGTCGAGGTCGGCAAAGGCTTCATCAGCGCCCTCGTGAAGAAGGCCTGAGCCGTTCCCGCCCGGCCGGCTCGCGGCGGCCGCGCCGCGCCCATACCCCTTTAAACAACCAACAACCATGTTTCGCCAAAACCTGTGGAAATTGACGCTGTGCGCAGCCGTGGTGCTGTGGGCGGCGTTCAAGCTCGTGCCGCTGAAGGACCAAGACTTCGGCGCTTTCGCCAAATCGGAAGCGGACGCCGCCAAGTCCGCCCAGTTCGCCACCCTCCTGACCCGCGCCTCCGAGCGCGTGAAGGCGGGCCAGGCGCAGAGCGTCTTCGTCGCGCTCAAGCAGATCGGCCGCGAGGACAAGCTCGACCTCTCGCAGTTCTTTCCGCAGATCCGCCTCGAGGAGACGCTCAAGAACATCGAGAAGCGCAACGACCTTCTCCTGAACGAGCTCCTCCGCCAGTCCAAGGGCAAGCTGCAGCTCGGCCTGGACCTGAAGGGCGGTGTCGCCTTCACCCTCGAGGTGGATGAGAGCGCCGCGGCCGCCGAGCCCGAGCACGCACGCCAGGAGAAGCTCAACAAGGCCATCGAGATCATCGGCAACCGCGTCAACGGCCTCGGCGTGTCCGAGCCCATCATCCGCGCCGTCGGCACCAACCGCATCGAGGTCCAGCTCGCCGGCGTGTCCACCAAGGACAACCCCGAGGTGCTCTCCAGCCTGAAGAAGCCCGCGCGCCTCGACTTCCGCATGGTCCATCCCTACGCCGCCCCGCCGATGGAGGCGCCTCCCGGTTACGTCGCCATGACGCTGGAGGGCGAGACCCGCACCGGCGAGACCTACACCGAGGAACTCTTCGTCAAGCGCCTCCCCGAGATGACCGGCGAGGCCGTGGCGGATTCCTATCCGATCATGGACGAGTTCGGCCGCTTCAAGATCATCCTCCGCTTCACCAGCGAGGGCAGCAAGCGCTTCGCCGAGGTCACCCGCGCCGTGGCGGAGGAGGGCCAGCGCTCCGGCCGCCGCGGCCGCCTCGCCATCGTGCTCGACGACAAGCTCTACTCCGCCCCCGGGGTCGAGAAGGAGATCAACAGCGACTCCGCGGAGATTTCCGGCCAGTTCTCCCAGCGCGAGGCGGTGGACCTCGCCAACGTGTTGAACAACCCGCTCGACGTCCCCCTGCAGGTCAAGGAGCAGTATGAGGTCGGCCCCTCGCTCGCGCAGGACGCGGTCGCCAGCGGCAAGCTGGCCTTCATCATCGGCACCGGCCTGACCGTCGCCTTCATCCTGGTCTTCTACACCTACGGCGGCGTGGTGGCCGCGATCGGCATGGGCGTCAACGTGCTCATCGTGCTCGGCGTGATGGCCAGCATCGGCGCCACGCTCACGCTGCCCGGCATCGCCGGCATTGTGCTGACACTCGCCATGTCGGTGGACTCGAACATCCTCATCTTCGAGCGTATGCGCGAGGAGCTGAAGCAGGGCAAGTCGCTCTTCACCGCCCTCGAGGCCGGGTTCGACAAGGCTTGGTCGGCCATCCTCGACGGCAACCTCACCACCCTCATCACCTCCGCCATCATGATCGTGCTCGGCACCGGCGCGGTGAAAGGCTTCGGCGTCACGCTCACCATCGGCATCTTCACCACGATGTTCGCCGCGGTCGTCGTCTCAAAGCTCCTGCTCGAGCTGTTGGTCCACGGCAACGTCATGAAGCGCCTGCCGATGTTCTCGGTCCTGCAGAACACGAACTTCGACTTCATGGGTCGTGCCAAGCCGGCCTTCATCGCCTCTTGGCTCCTGATCCTGGTCGGTGTCGTGACGGTCGGGATCAAAGGCAAGGATATCTACGGGATCGATTTCCTCGGCGGCGACACGGTCTCGCTGTCGTTCAGCAAGCCGGTCGAGGTCGGCGCACTGCGCTCCGCGGCCCAGGCCGCCGGCTTCAAGGAGGTCAATCCGGTCTATCAGAAACCCATCGGCTCCGACCGCGAATTGCTCAAGATCACCACGCCCTTCGACCAGGCCGCCCCGCTCGTCGAGAAGCTCCAGCAGGCCTTCCCCGACGCGGGTTTCCAGAACGAGGGCATCACCCGCATCGGCGCCTCGGTGGGCGAGGAGATCCAGTGGAACGCCCTCAAGGCCTCCTTCTGGGCCCTCGTGCTCATCCTTGTTTACGTGGCCTTCCGCTTCGAGTTCGGCTACGGCATGGGTGCGGTTGTCTCCGCCATCCACGACGTGCTGATGACCATCGGCGTCTTCGTCCTGTTCGACCGGCAGTTCAACGCCTCCATGGTCGCCGCCATCCTGCTCGTGATGGGCTATTCCATCAACGACACCATCGTGGTGTTCGACCGCATCCGCGAAGAACTCAAGATCAACCCCACGGGCTCGCTGCGCGACATCGTCAACCGGTCGCTCAACCTCACCCTTTCCCGCACAATCATCACCGGCGGCACCACGCTGCTCACGGCCCTCACGCTCATCTTCGTGACGAGCGGCGACGTGAACGACATCGCCCTCACGCTCCTCATCGGCGTGGTCACCGGCACGTTCTCGTCGCTCTTCATCGCCAGCCCGGTTTTCTACTGGTGGCACAAGGGCGACCGGAGGCACGTCGAGGCGCACCACGACATCGCGCCGAAATACGAGTGGGCCGGCTCCTCCCGCGCATCCGAATAAGGGCGGCTTTTGCCTCTCATGCGCTGGAATTACACGCCGGTCCGCGCCGAAAGCGTGGAGGCCCTCGCGCGCAGCCTGGGCACGACGCCGATCGTGGCCGAGATCCTGCTGCGCAACGGGGTGGAGGGGGAGGCCGCCGCGCGCTTCCTCCAGCCCGCGCTCGCCAGCCTCGCCGACCCCTTCCTGGTCGCCAACCTGGAACGGGCGGCCGACCGCCTGCTGACGGCGCTGCGGCGCAAGGAAAAGGTGACGGTGCTCGGCGACTACGACGTGGACGGCGTGTGCAGCACCACGATTCTCGTGTGCCTGTTGCGCCGGCTGGGGCTGGAGCCCGCCTACGTCGTGCCCCGTCGCGCCGAGGAGGGCTACGGCCTCACCCGCACCTCGATCGAGCGGGCGCTCGAAGCCGGCAAACCCGACCTGTTCATCGCCCTCGATTGCGGCACCAACTCGGCCGGGGAGGTGGCTTACCTGCGCGACCGCGGCGTGGATGTCATCATCGTGGACCATCACCGCTCCACGGAGCCGCCCGCCGACGAGGCCATCCTCATCAACCCGCACGTGCACCCCGCTCCCGGCGACGCCGCCTGGCGTTTCCTCTGCACGGTCGGTCTCGTCTTCAAGCTCGCGCACGGCCTGCTCAAGAAGCTGCGCGCCGAAAACCACCCCGTCGCGCTCTCCATCGTGCTCAAGGACTACCTCGATCTGGTGGCCATGGGCACGATCGCCGACCTCGTGCCGTTGCACGGTGAGAACCGCATCTTCGCCCGCCACGGCCTGCGCGTGCTGGCCGAGACCCGGCGTCCGGGCCTGCTCGCGCTGATGCAGGTGTCGGGACTCAAGTCGGACCAGGGGATCGTGCCGACCGACATTTCGTTCCGCCTCGGGCCGCGCATCAACGCCAGCGGCCGGCTGGCCGATGCCGCGCTGTCCGTGGACCTGCTGCTGAGCAACGACCGGGCCTTCTGCGAACAGACCGCCCGCCAGCTCGACGGCCTCAACCGCGAGCGGCAGGACATCGAGCGGCAGATCACCGAGCGCGCCGAGCGTTACGTCGAGGAGCATTTCTGCGAAGCCGCCGGACTGGTGCTGTTCGACGAGGCCTGGCATCCCGGCGTGGTCGGCATCGTGGCCGGGCGCATCTCGCGCAAATACCACCGCCCGGCCATCGTGCTCGGCAACGAGGGCGACCTCGCCAAGGGCTCCGGTCGCGGGATCAGCGGCTTCAACCTGGTGGAGATCCTCGGTGCCTGCGCCGACTGCCTCGACGGCTGGGGCGGCCACCCGATGGCCGTGGGCGTGTCGCTCAGGAAGCAGCGCCTCGGCGAGTTCCGCGCCCGTTTCGACGGGGTCATCCGCACCCGCTGCGGCGCCGCCGGGGCCGAGCCCGGGCTCGACCTCTCGGGCTGGCTCGATGCCACGCAGGTCAACGAGCAGCTCATGGGCGAGCTCGACCGCCTGCACCCCTTCGGCATGGGCAATCCCGAGCCGGTCTTCGGCGTCCGCGGCGTGCGCCTGCGCCACCGCCCCGACGTGTTCAAGGAGCAGCATTTCCGTTTCGCCGGCGAAGACGCGACCGGCCGCCGCATCAGCGGCGTGGCCTGGAAACTGGCCGACCGCCTGCCGCCCGTGGGCGCGCCCCTCGAGCTGGCCGTGCAACTGAACTGGAACCACTACAACGGCCGCCGCACCCTCCAAATGGAGTTGCTAGACTGGCGTCCAGCCGGAACCTAGAGCGCTGTCACCACCTGCGCATGTTCGAAACGCTCCTCAAGTTTTTCCAGGATTCCCCGCTTTCGCTCTGGGGGCCGTTCTTCGTGCTGCTGCTGTGCGGCCTGGGCCTGCCCGTGCCGGAGGACGTGGTGCTCGTGACCGCCGGCGCGCTGGGGCAGATCGACGGGCGTCCGTGGCTCGAGGTCACCGTGGTGATGTATGCCGGCGTGATGCTCGGCGACTCCACGATTTTCTTCGCCGGCCGGTATCTCGGCGTGCGCCTGCGCGGCGCGCGCTGGTTCCAGCGCTACTTCTCGGCGAAGAAACAGGCCAAGGTCGAGGACCTCTTCCATCGCTACCACACCTGGGTGCTGTTCGTGGGCCGCTTTTTGCCCGGCCTGCGCATGCCGATCTTCTTCACCGCCGGGTCCACCCGCGTGAAATTCTGGAAGTTCTTCTGCCTCGACGGCCTGGCGGCGCTCGTCAGCGTGCCGTTCTTCGTGTGGCTCGGCCACTGGCTGTGGGCGAGGTTCAAGGACGACATCGTGCAGCTCGACCGCGCGCTCTCCCGCACGCAGACCTACTCCATGATCGCCGCCACGGTCATCCTCATCGTGGTGATTGTCGTCGTGGTCCGCAAAATCCGCGAGCACCGCGCCCACTGGGACGAGTGAGCGGCGATGCCGGATGCGGCATTCAATCCACCGTTTCGAGGCGAACGACTCGAACTTCGCGGACAGCGTGGCCCGCCCACCAAGTGACGAGCACGTCGTCAAGCAGCGTCAGTTGATAAATCCGCCCCGAGAGAGCGACTTCCTGATGATCGCCGGGCTGGGCGGGATAACGGGTCAGGCGATCGAAGGCCTGCAGCAACAGACGACGACGCTGCGAACTGGCAACCGGACAAATGCCTGAACCGCCTCTTCCCCCAATGCGCAGCTGTAGCCTGGCATCAGACTCCGACGAGATATGACCAAAAATTGTGGATGGCGGGTTGGGTGGGCCACCTGGGGGTGCTGAAACCACAACCAAGATGCCCAATCATCACAACCCACCACGTAGAGAGCAACACCATGAAGTCGGCGGCGAAACAACGGCGATCTGCCGTTCGCTGTTGGACGAGAAGATCCGCGAAGGCGTACGCCAGATCCTGGCGGCGGCACTGGAAGCAGAGGTCCAGGAACATATCGAGCGGTTCGCCGCGCAGCGCGACGAGCACGGCCGACGGCTGGTCGTGCGCAACGGCTATGGCGCGGCGCGACGGTTGCAGACCGGGGTCGGCGCGATCGAGATCACCACGCCCCGAGTCCATGATCGCCGGGAAGGCAGCGGTTCGTCCGCCGGCCGCTGCCGCCTTATCTGCGCCGGACCCCGAGCCTGGAGAACCTGATCCCGGTGTTGTATCTGAAGGACGTCTCCACCTCGGCCATATCGGCGGCGCTGGCCCCGCTGTAGGGACCGAGTGCGCCGGGCCTTTCGGCCGCGACGGTGGTGCGGCTGATCGAAGGCTGGCAGGCCGACTACGCCACCTGGCAAAAGCGCCACCTCCAGGACGAGGAGATCGTCTGTGTGTGGGCCGATGGCATCTCCTGCAACGTGCGCCTTGACGAGGACCGGCCGTGCCTGCTGGTGATCGTCGGCGCGCGCAAGGACGGCACCAAGGTGCTGCGCGCCCTGGCCGACGGCGAACGCGAGAGCGAGCAGTCCTGGCGCGGGGTGTTGCTGGACCGCAAGCAACGCGGCCTGGAGTCGCCTCCGAAGCTGGACGTCGGCGACGGGGCGCTCGGCTTCTGGGCGGCGCTGGAGCAGGTCTGGCCGTCGTGCCGGCCGCAGCGCTGCTGGGTGCACAAGACCGTCAACGTCCTCGACAAGCTGCCGAAGGGCCTGCAACCGGAAGCCAAGGAGCGGCTGCACGCGATCTGGATGGCGGCGACGAAACCGGCAGCCGCAAGGCCGCACTCGCGCTGCTGTTCCAACTCGGCCGCGAATGCGAAAAAGGCTGGCGCCGGCTCAACGGCCATGAACAAATCCCCAAGCTGATCTTCGGCGTCCGTTTCATCGACGGCGTCGAACAGAAGGCTGCCTGAACCCGCTCCCTCAGTTGCCAGCTCTTCCCCGCCATCCACAGCTTTTGGTCATATCTCTGTGAGTTTTGCACGGGAGGAGGCTTCGTGGCGCACAGATCCGGCGACTGAAGCCCAGAGCAAATTCATTGTTTGGGTGGAACCCTTCGTGTCGGTGCGACTAATTCCAATTAGCTTTCAAGATGAGACCTAAGATGGTATGTGGTTGGCATGTCCAGACCATGCCGAATCGACCCCGATGCAATAAGACGCGCGCGCGCCGTGGTGGCGCGAGCGCACGACGCCGACGAACTCAGATGCGCACAAGCGATTCTCTTGCCGGCCCTGACCGGGGCCACCTTGGAGGAAACCGCGGCCCTGCTTGGCGTGGGGCGAGCCAGTGTTCCGCGATTACAGGCGCGGTTCCGCCGACGAAGCATGGCGGCCAAAGTCGCGCCAAGGAACTGGGGCGGTCGTCGCCGCGCCCTCCTGAGTTGGAAGGAGGAGGAGAGGTTTTTGGCCCCTTGGGTGGAACAAGCCAAGGAGGGGAGGATGCTGGTCGTGTCCGCGTTACGAGCAGCCTTCGCCCAAAAGATCGGCCGACCGGTGGCGGCGACCGTCGTGTATCGGATGTTGGAGCGCCATGGCTGGCGCAAGGTTGCGCCGGACCCCCGGCATCCGTCAGCCGATCCGGAAGCCCAGGAAGACTGGAAAAAAAACTCCCGCAAGTGCTGGCAGATATTCTCGACGCCGACCCCGTGAGACCTCGTCGCGTGCGGCTGATGTTCCAGGACGAGGCTCGTTTCGGTCGCATGGTCAGAATCAAACGCTGCTGGGCGCCGGCGCCGCTGCGGCCGGTGGTCGCCAACGGCTATGAACGCCAGTTCGCTTACGTTTACGGCGCGATAAGCCCGCGGGAAGGTGAACTGGATTGGATGTCGGCGCTAAAACGAACACCGCGCGCCTGAGCGAGTTCCTCCCCCAAGTCAGCGCCGCGCATCCGCGGGAGCTGATCATCATGATTCTGGATGGCTCCAGCTCCCATCGCTCGAAAGACCTTACCCTCCCGCGGAACATCCGCCTCGGGCGCCTTCCGGCGTAGTTTGCGTGCAAAAAAGACGCCCGATCAAGAGATCGGGCGTCTTTAGAAAGTGGCGCACCCGTAGGGAGTCGAACCCCAAACCTTCTGATCCGTAGTCAGATGCTCTATCCAATTGAGCTACGGGTGCGTGAAGGAACGGCGAATAAGCAAGCTCAGCCGGGCGACAGCAAGCAGAAATTTTTCGCGCGGGGCAAATGGCCGGAGCACGGGCCAATCTCAGTCCGGCAGGCGCTTGACGCGGATGTTGCGGTAGCGGACGACGCTCTTGGGATCGTGGGCCTGGAGGGCAAAGGTGCCGCTGCCGAGCTTGCGCGCGAAATCCTTGCCGGGCTGCGCGCCGGGCGGCTCCTTGTATTGGACCACGATCCTGCCGTCCACCTTCACGGTGACGGTGCTGCCCTCGACGATGACGTGCTGGGTCCACCACTTGTTGTCCTCGGCGGCGGCGAAGCCCACGCTGGCGACGTCATAGACGCTGCCGGTCTTCTTCCAGTCGGACTGGGTGTTGTTGACCTGCGTCTCGAAGCCGGCCCTGGGCCAGCCGGTCTCCTGGTATTGCGTGTGGAAGTAGATGCCGCCGTTGGCGCCAGGCTCGGTCATGACCTCGACCTTGAGCTCGAAGTTTTTGAACGGAGCGAGCTCTCCCGTGTAGAACAGATGGCTGCGCGGACCGCGGCTGACGAAGGCGCCGTCCTCGATCTTCCAGGTGCCGGGGTTTTCGGTGGCGGCGGTCCAGCCGGCGAAGGATTTGCCGTCGGTGAGGGCGACGAAGCCTTCTGCGGAGTCCTGGGCGAGGAGGGGGAGCGCGCCGAGCAGCGCGCCGAGCACGGGGGCAAGGAAGTTTTTCATGCGTCCGCCACCAATGCCAGCCCTTCGGGGGCCGGCAACGCCAAAGGCAGGGGTGAGGGCAAAGAGGCAGCGGCGCTCGGTGAGCGCCGTTGGCTTCACCCCGGTCTTAGGCCGCCGCCAGCGGCGCAGGCAGATCACGTTACAACCGCGTGCCGCCGCAAATGACCAGATCCACGGGGTTGCCGCCGAGTTCGTAGGCGAGGGCGCGCTCGTCCTTGTGGCGGAGCAGGATCAGGTCGGCGCGCTGGCCGGGGGCGATGGTGCCGCGGTCGGCGAGGCCGAGCACGGCGGCGGCGTTGACCGTGGCGGCGGCGATGGCCTCGGCGGGCGTCATCTGGCAGAAGCGCACCGCCAGCGCGATGGCCAGCGGCATCGAGTGGCCGGGCGCGGTGCCGGGGTTGCAGTTGGTGGCCAGGGCGAGGGCGCCGCCGTTGTCGATGAAGAGGCGCGTGCGCATGAAGCGCCGGTCGGTGTGCAGGCCGGTGACCGGCAGGATGACACCCATCGTCGGCGACGCGGCGAGCGCGAGCAGGTCCCGCTTGGTCGAGGCCTCGAGGTGATCCACGCTGCGGGCATGCAGCCGCACGGCCTCGGGCGTCATGCCGAGGGAATGGAACTGGTCGGCGTGGACGCGGATGGGGTGGTGCTTGCGCGCCTTCTCGAAGAGCTTCACGCAGGCCTCGACCGTCCACGCGCCCTGCTCGCAGTAGGCGTCCACGGCGATGCCGGGGAACTCGCGCGACACCTCGGGCAGCATGTCCTTCACGACCATGCGGGCGTATTCTTCCAGGGCTCCCTCGAAGGCGTGGCCGAGCAGCGCGGTGGGCACGACCGTGCCGGGCCACTCGGCGGCGGCGCGGCGGATGGCGCGCAGCATCTTCATCTCGTTGTCCGTGTCGAGGCCGTAGCCGCTCTTCACCTCCACCGTGGTCGTGCCTTCGCGGAGCATGAGGCCGAGTCGCTCGCGCAGGCTGGCGGCGAGCTGTTTCTGCGTGGCCTCGCGGACGGCCTTGACGGTCGCGTGGATGCCGCCGCCCTGCTTGAGAATCTCCAGGTAGGGCACGCCGCGAAGCTTCAGCTCCCATTCGGCGAGGCGGTCGCCCGCCCAGCAGGCGTGGGTGTGGCAGTCCACGAACCCGGGCAGCAGCACGCGGCCCTGGGCGTCGATGATCTCGGCGTCGGCCGGAGCCGCGACCTTCTGGCCGACGGCGACGATCTTGCCGTCGGCCAAGAGCACCTCGCCCGCAGGGATGAGGCCCAGGTCGGCGAGTTCCCTGCCGCGACGCGGGCGGCTGCCCTGCGCGAGCGTGAGGATGCGGGCGTTGCGAAGAAGGAGAGGCATCTGGGAAAGACGGGGTTGGCCGCAAAAGGCGCAAAGGGGCTGCCCGCTCCGGTCAAATGGTCCGTGCGTCGCTAGGCGCCACAGGATGGCACCGCGGCGATGTTGATTTTTTGCGCCTTTTTGCGGCCATAAACCGAGGGTCTTGGTCTTCAGGCGTGCCACCGGGCGAAGCCCTGGAGGAAGGTGAGGAACAGGTGCGCCGCGACGCGCGCGGTGCGGCCGTCGGGGTCGTGCGCGGGGTTCAATTCCATGAGATCGAAGCAGCGCACGCGCGGGTCCGCGCCGCAGGCCAGCACCCACGCCTCGGCTTCGCGCACGGACCAGCCGGCGGGATTCATGGCGCTGACACCGGGCGCGTGCGCGGCGTCGAGCACGTCGAGATCGAAGCTGACGAACAGGTCCTTCGCCCTGGACGGCAGGGCGGGCTTGGCCGGGTCGAGATGGGTGCGCCCGCCATGGGCGCGGAACCAGTCGAGGTGTTCCTGCGAGTTCACGAGCGGCCGGAAACCGTGCAGGTGCAGCGCCGGCACCCCGCATTCCTCGACCAGTTGGCGGAAGGCCATGCCCGAGCCGGGCGTCTCGCGGACATCGAGGTGGGCGTCGAAACACACGCCGGCGAGTGCGGGGTGCCTTGCCGCCACGGCGCGCACGAACGGGAAGGTCAGGTCGTGGCCGCCGCCGATGGCGACGGGGAACAGGCCGCGGTCGAGCAGGGCGGCGGTGGCCTCGGTGACGCGTTCGTGGGTCTTGTCGAGGGAGCCGGTCGGCATGATGTCGCCCGCGTCGAAGACCAGCGGCAGCGGTCCGCCGGCCGGCGCGGCGGCGCCATAACGGGCGAGGGCGGCGCGGAAGGCCTTGGGGCCGCCGGCTGCGCCGGTGCGGCCGTTGTTCAGACGCACGCCCGTGTCGTCGGGCAGGCCGAGCAGGGCGATGGCGCAGCCGTCGGGCGAATCGGTGCGGATTGTGGAGGCGAAACGTCCCGCGGACGAATCGCCGGGCCAGGGCGGGGCGGAGGTGTTTGGGGTGAGCTGGCTCATTTCCACGTGCGCATCGGCACGGGCACATTCAGCCGGTCGGCGCTCTGTTGGGCAAGCGCGTAGCCGGCGTCGGCGTGGCGGATGACGCCCATCATCGGGTCGTTGGTCAGCACGCGTTCGAGCCGCCGGGCGGCCGCCGGCGTGCCGTCGGCGACGACGACCTGGCCGGCGTGCTGGCTGTAGCCGATGCCGACGCCGCCGCCGTGGTGGAAGCTGACCCACGAGGCGCCGCTGGCCGTGTTGACCAGGGCGTTGAGGATGGCCCAGTCACTCACGGCGTCGGAGCCGTCCTTCATCGCCTCGGTCTCGCGGTTCGGGCTGGCGACGGAGCCGCAATCGAGGTGGTCGCGACCGATCACAATCGGAGCTTTCACGCGGCCGTCGGCGACCATCCGGTTGAAGAGCAGGCCGGCTTGGTGCCGTTCGCCCAGGCCGAGCCAGCAGATGCGGGCGGGCAATCCCTGGAAGGCGACACGCTCGCCGGCCATTCTCAGCCAGCGGTGCAGGCCGGCGTCGTGCGGGAAAAGCTCCATGATCGCGCGGTCCGTGGCAAAGATGTCCTCGGGGTCGCCCGACAGGGCCACCCAGCGGAACGGACCGCGGCCGAGGCAGAATTGCGGCCGGATGTAGGCCGGCACGAAGCCGGGGAAGGCGAACGCGCGTTTCACGCCCTGGTCGAAGGCATGCTGCCGGAGATTGTTGCCGTAGTCGAAGGTCCTGGCGCCGCGCTTTTGCAGCGCGAGCATGGCGCGGACATGCCGGGCCATGGAGGCGAGCGAGAGCCGCTGGTATTTCCGCGGGTCACGCTTGCGGAGCGCGACGGCGGCCTTGAGGTCGTAACCGGCGGGCACGTAACCGACGAGCGGGTCGTGCGCACTGGTCTGGTCGGTGAGCACGTCCACACGGATTTTCCGAACGAGGAGGCGCTCGAGCAGGTCGGTGATGTTGGCCACAACCCCGACGCTGCGCGCCTGCTTTTGGACGGCGGAGCCGGCGGCCCGATCAATGGCCTCGTCGAGGGACGGCGCGATTTCGTCGAGGTAACGGTCGTGGACGCGCTTTTGCAGGCGGGACCTGTCCACGTCGGCGATGAGGCAGGCGCCTCCGGTCATCGTGATGGCGAGCGGCTGGGCCCCGCCCATGCCGCCGCACCCGCCGGTGACGCAGAGCCGGCCGGCGAGCGTGCCGCCGAAGTGCTGGCGGCCGACCTCGGCGAAGGTTTCGTAGGTGCCCTGCAGGATGCCCTGCGTGCCGATGTAGATCCACGAGCCGGCGGTCATCTGGCCGAACATGATCAGACCCTTCCGCTCGAGCTCGTCGAACCGCTCCTGCGTGGCCCATTTCGGTACGAGGTTGCTGTTGGCGAGGAGCACGCGCGGGGCGTCAACCTGCGTGCGGACGACGCCGACGGGTTTGCCGGACTGGACGAGCAGCGTCTCGTCGGGGGCGAGCTTCGGCAGCGCGGCGAGGATGGCGTCAAAGCAGGCCCAGTTGCGCGCGGCCTTGCCGCGGCCGCCATAGACGACGAGATCCTGCGGGCGCTCGGCGACCTCGGGATCGAGGTTGTTCTGCAGCATGCGCAGCGCGGCCTCGGCCGCCCAGGTCTGGCAGGTGCGTTGCGGGCCGCGCGGGGCGCGGACGAGGCGGGGTTTTGATTGGGGCATGGGAGGTGGGCAGGGCGAAGCCTCCGGATGAGCCGCGGCGCGTCGGGACGACTCGCCCTACCGAAGTCTGCCGGACACCTTTTCCGCGGCGGTGACGAGCTGCTCGCTGCGGACGAGGTCGAGTGCGGTCTGGACGTCGTCGTGGAAGAGGCGGTCGGCCCGGGCGAACGGAATGACGCGCCTGATGGTAGCGAAGGCGGCTTCGACGCCTCGGCCGGCGCGCAACGGGCGGAGAAACTCCAAAGCCTGTGCGGCGCACATGAATTCGATGGCGAGGACGGTCTCGGTGTTCTTCACGACCTCGAGCAGCTTGGTTGCGCTGATGGAGCCCATCGAGACGTGATCCTCCTGCCCGAGCGAGGAGGGGATGGAGTCCACCGAGGCCGGGTGGGCGAAGACCTTGTTTTCCGACACGAGCGCGGCGGCGGTGTATTGGGGGATCATGAAGCCGGAGTTGAGGCCGGTGTCCTTCATGAGCAGCTTCGGCACCTTGAGGTCGCCGATGGTGTCGCCATGGAGGAGCAGGTAGATGCGCCGCTCGGAGATGGAGGCCAGTTCGGCGGTGGCGATGGCGAGGTAGTCGAGGACGAACGCGAGGGGCTCGCCGTGGAAATTGCCGCCGCTGATGACGTCGCCGTTGGCGAAAACGAGGGGGTTGTCGGTGGCGGAGTTGATCTCGGTCTCGACCACCTCGCGGGCGTGGGCGAAGGCCAGGCGGACGGCGCCGTGCACCTGCGGCACGCAACGGAGGGAGTAGGGGTCCTGCACCTTGGCGCAGCGGGCATGGGAGGGAAGGATCCGCGAGCCGCGGAGCAGGGCGCGGAGGTTGGCCGCGGCGTCGCGCTGGCCGGGGTGCGGGCGGGCGGCATGGATGCGGGGATCGCTGGGCGCGGCGCTGCTGCGGGTGGCTTCGAGCGTGGTGGCGGCGGCGAGGTCGGCCGTCCGGCAGAGGTGGCCGATGCGCAGGAGGCAGTGCACGGCATAGGCCGACATGAACTGCGTGCCGTTGATCAGGCCGAGGCCCTCCTTGGAGCGAAGGCGCAGCGGCTTCAGGCCGAGCTGGCGGAGCACGGCCCTGGCGGGCTGCCGGCGGCCGCGGTAGTTCATCTCGCCGAGCCCGAGCAGCGGCAGCACCAGGTGCGCGAGCGGGGCGAGGTCGCCCGAGGCGCCGAGCGAGCCCTTGGTGAAGACGACGGGCAGGGCGTCCTCATTGTGGAAGCGGACGAGGCGGTCCACGACCTCCTCGGAGACGCCCGAGTGGCCGACGGCGAGGCCGTTGACCTTGAGGAGCAACATCAGGCGGACGATGCCGGCGGGCACCTCGTCGCCGACGCCGACGGCGTGGCTGAGGATGAGGTTTTCCTGGAGTTGCTCGAGGTCGGCGGCGGGCACGCGCTGGTGGGCGAGAGCGCCGAAGCCGGTGTTGATGCCGTAGTGCGGCTCGGGCGAATCGTGCAGCCGGTCCACGATGGCGCGGGAGGCGCGGATGCGTTTCCGGGCGGCGGGGGCGACGGCGATCCTTTCGTTTCGCGCGAGGGCGCGCCGCAGGCGGGCCAGGGTCAGGTTGGAGCCGGAAAGCAGGAGAGTGCCGGGCATGGCGGAGTGTGGGCATCAAATCACGCCGGCTTCGTTTTGAAACCGGAAAAGGCTAGTCCGTTCGGCCTAAAACGACCGGGCAAAGGGAACGCCCGCCAACAAAAAGGCCCGCGTTGCCGCGGGCCTCGGAAAGAACGGCGTGGCCGGTCAGACGGCCTTGGGCAACTCGACGCCGTCGAATTCGATGGGGTGGGGGTGGTTGCGCTTGTCCTTGTGCTGACCGTGGCGCTTGTGGAGCACGTGGTCGATCCTGTCCATCAGGAGGTCGATGGACTTGTGCATCTCCTCGGAGTCGGCCGAGCAGTTGATGTCGGGACCGCGAAGCTCCACCCGGGCCTTGGCGACGAACTTGTGGGCGACGTCGTGCTGGCGGTCGCACTCCAGTTCGACACGAATCCTCACAATGTGCGTCTGGTGTCGGAACAATCGCTCGGCTTTCTCCTGCACGTATCGCTTCAGGGAGGGGGTGAGATCGAGGTGGATGCCGGTCACAAGGACTTCGTGGGATTTGTGGTGGTTGTTCATGGGTTTTCCTTCGGTTGGACTGACACAAAGGGCGCGGAAAGGGAGAAGCCTCCCGGGATTGGTTCCGATAGTGCGGGCCGTCGCGTGGACCGGGCCGGACGTCACTGGGAACAGACGTTTCATTCGACTGGAAACCTGTCTAGCCACGCGGCCGGTTTTGGCAATGCTTCTCGGCTTCATATTTCCTGAAAAAACATTGAACGTTCCACCATGACCCATGCCGACGAGCCGCTGCCCCCAGCCGAACCGCCCCTGGTGAACCCGGCCGAACTGCCCGGGTGGGTGCTGAGCGACGACGAGCGACTGCTGGTGATCGACAAGCCCGGCTGGCTGGTGGTGCATCCGTCGAAAAACGGCCCGTGGTCGAGCCTGGCGGGCGCGGTGCGCGAAGGGCTGGGGTTGGAAACCATCCGTTTTATTTATCGGCTCGATCGCGAGACTTCTGGAGTGGTCATTTTGGCCAGGGACGAGGCCACGGGCAGCCGGCTGCAAAAGGCCATGGGCAAGCGGCAGATCGGCAAGGCTTACGTGGCCATCTTGGAAGGCGGACTGGCTGCGCCGGTCACGGTGGAGCAGTGGCTGGGACCCGATCTCAGCGCCGGTGTGACCGTGAAGCAGAAGGTCGTGCCGGCCGACACCGAAGGGGCGCAGGCCGCGACGACGATTTTCCATCCGCTGGCCGTGCGCGGCGGCTGCACGCTGGCGGGGGTGGAGCTGCACACCGGCCGCAAGCACCAGATCCGGGCGCATGCGGAGTGGCTCGGGCACCGGGTGATCGGCGACAAGCTCTACGGCGCCGACCCGCGGCTGTATCTGGAGTTTGCCGAGCACGGGTGGACGCCGCGGCACTCGGCGCTGCTGCGGTTCACGCGGCAGGCGCTGCATTGCGCAGCCATCGACCTGCGGCCGGCGCACATGGATTATCTGCTGCGCGCCCCGTGGCCGGCGGATTTGGCGCGCTTCGCTGCGCGGGAGATGAGCCTGCCGGCCGAGGAGGCGCAGGCGCTCATCGACCGGTTCATGGAACGGCTCTTCGGTGCCGTGCGGCCGCCGGGAGCGCCCTGACCCGTCCGGCGACCGGGTCTTATCAGGCCTGCGCCGGGCACAGACCGGCCCTACCGCAGAAACTCGGCCAGCGCCGCCTGCACCACGGCGCACTGGGTCCTGATACGCTGTTCCAACGGCTGTGCCGACGCCGTTTCGAGCGTGTAGTCGAGCGGCCCATGGTGCTGGCGGAGGTAGAGCGCCTCGGGCCAGGTGTCGCGCAGGAGCGGGTCGCTCACCGGTCGGATGATGCCCGGCTCGGCGGATTCGCGTCCGTCGATCACGGCGGCGGTCTCGATCGGGCCATGCGCGCGGGCGGCGGCGATCATCGCAGGCGCCAGCGTGGGCCGGTTCAGCGGGTTGAGTTCATACAGATAGAAGCCCTTCGCCTCCCAGTCCTCGTGCAGGCAGAGGATGAGGTCGAAGCCGGGTTGGCGCTGGAGCCAGCGCACGTGCGCCCGTACCTCGGCCGACTGCGGGGCCTTGTAGTCGCGGTTGAGGTCCACGCCGGCGTGGTTTTCCCGCGTGCCGTGCCGGAAACCGGTCGGGTTCAGGAGCGGACAGATGAACCAATTGCAGCGAGCGTCGAAGAAGCCGGTCTCCATCAGCCGCAGCAGTGCCCGGGGCGGAGCGGGCTCGTCGCCATGGATGCCGGCGGAAAGGTAGGCCCGAGGGCGCGGCCCCGCCGTGCGCCTGGTGCAGGCGAGCAGCGGGTGGCCCAGGATCTCGCCGAAGGGGGCGACCGTGAAGCCGGCGGTGCGCGCCGCCTGCGCAAAACGCGGGGTGAAATCGGTCGGGTCGAGCGGGAGGGCAGCGGACATCGGTGGCTGCAGATTGTGCGGAGGACCGCGGATAACAAGTCAGGGAAAGTTCTTGGAAACCACAGATGCACACAAATGAACACAGATGGTGACAGGTCGGGTCATTCATCTGTGCGTATCTGCGTTCATCTGTGGTTAAAACGCCTTGCCCGGCTCCGGCTTTGACAGCTCCGGGCCCTTCCGCCTAGCTGGCCGTTCCTCCATGTCCAACGTCCGCGTCCGTTTCGCCCCCAGTCCCACCGGCTTCTTCCACATCGGCAGCGCCCGCACGGCGCTGTTCAACTGGCTCTATGCCCGGCACACCGGCGGCACCTTCATCCTGCGCATCGAGGACACCGACCAGGCGCGCAACAGCGAGGCCTTCCTCAAGCTCATCTACGACAGCCTGACGTGGCTCGGCATGGATTGGGACGAGGGTCCGAATCCGGACGGCGGGGGCGAGCGCGGCAATTTTGGCCCCTACCGCCAGAGCCAGCGCGGGGCGATTTATCAGAAATACAAGCAGCAGCTCCTCGACAGCGGCCGGGCCTACGAGAAGGACGGCGCCGTGTGGTTCAGACTGCTGGGCGAGCGCTACCGGGTCTTCGACGACCACCGCAAGAAGGAGGTCGAGAAGGTGAAGACCGCGCCGGTCGTCATCGACGACCGGATCCGCGGCCGGGTCGAGCGCCAGGAGGACGAGGACTTCGTGATCTTCCGCTCCGACGGCAATCCGGTGTTCCATTTCGTGAACGTCGTGGACGACATCGAGATGCGGATCTCCCACGTCATCCGCGGCGAGGACCACCTGTCCAACACCAGCAAGCACATGCGGCTCTACGAGGGCTTCGGCGTGGCCGCGCCGGTGTTCGCGCACATCCCGCTCATCCTGAAGTCGCCCGAGATGGGGCAGGGCAAGATGTCGAAGCGTGACAAGGGCGCGCTCATCGAGGAATACCGGCAGCGCCACTTCCTGCCCGAGGCGCTGGTGAACTACCTGTCGCTGCTCGGTTGGAATCCCGGCGACGACCGGGAGAAGCTGCCGGTCGCCGAGATCATCAAGCTGTTCGATTTGCCCGGCGTGAACCAGAGCAACGCCAAGTTCGACGGCAAGAAACTGGCGAACATGAACATGGTCTATCTGCTGGAGCAGCCGGCGGACCGGTTCCTCGCGCTCGCGAAGGATTTCTTCGCCGGGCAGCCGAACGGCGCGGCGGTGATGGCCAACGAGGTCTATTTCCGCGAGGTCATGCTGCTCGCGCAGCCGAAGATCAAGTCGGTGGACGAACTGGCCGCCTACACGGTGTATTTTTTCACCGACGATTTCCCGGTGGACGACAAGGTGAAGGCCAAGGTCATGGCCAAGGGAGACCCGAAGGCGCGGCTTGCCGAACTGCTCGCCGCGGTTCCGACGATGGATTTTTCGACCGACGCCAGCATCGAGGCCGGCCTCAAGTCGCTCGCCGAGGGCAAGGGTCTGGGCTTCGGCGACTACCAGGCCGTCGCGCGCCTCGCCGTCACCGGCACCAACGCCGGCCCGAGCATCACCGCGATCTTCCGCGTGCTGGGGAAGGACAAGGTGCTGGCGCGGCTGAACAAGTTTGTCGCGTCGGCTTGACGGGTAGGGCGAGTCGTCCCGACGAGCCGCGGCCCGGGCGCTGCTTGACAGAATGCTTTCTGTCAGACAGATTGTCGGCATGACCACCAACGTCCGCGCATTCCTGCGCGATTTCAGCACCTTCAAGGCGAAGGCCCGCAAGGGCGGCACGGTGCGCATTCGCGACAAGGAAGGGGAGTTTCTGTTCACGGCGGTCGGCCAGCGCCACACGCTGCTCGGGGCGGCTCGGGGCAAGATCGCATTCCACGGTGATCTGACGCAGCCGACCTTGCCGGCAGGCGGCTGGAAGCCGTCGCTGTGAAGCCGCGGCTCAAATACCTGCTCGATACGCACGCCTTTCTCTGGGCCGCGACGGATGAAGACCGGTTGGGCGCGGAAGCGGCCCGAATCCTGGCCGTCACGCCCTACGAACTGCTGGCGATTTCGGATGTGACGTTGCAGGAAACCGGCCTGCTGCTGGAAACCGGGCGGATCACCTTTTCAGGCAAGCCGGAAGCCGTGCTGGTGCGCCTGCTGGACTATGTGCAGGTGCTGCCGATTTCTCTGCCCGTGGCGATTGCCGCGCCGGCCCTGAGGCTGCCGCACGGCGATCAGTTCGACCGGATCATCACGGCCACAGCCAAGGTTCACCGGCTGACGCTCATCACCAAGGACGCCAACATCACCGACGCGGGCATTGTGGCGACGGTGTGGTGACGATGCCGTTGTGGCACCAACATCTCTTTGGTTAATTGGATGAATGTTGCTCTCTCACCAGTTCGTCGCAGGTGGTCCTGCAGATAGCGATTATCTCAGGTAGAGCGGTGCCAACCAGTTTCATTTCAGAATCTGACAAGTCTTTGTGACCGAATAACCAGATTGGCGCGCATGCCGTGGCAAGCATGGCGTTGTTTGGCCACGCTAAGCCAGCTTCGGATCCGCTGCGATACACCGAGTCAAAAAGACCACCACGAGGCAGTTGAATCAGATGCATGCACATCTATAGAGGCTCTTGTTCCGAAGAGCTCACTGTCGGAAGCCTGCTCCCTGCATTCCGCGTTAAACATTCGGAGAATTGTCGCCGTCTCATCCGCATCTATCGAAATGTCTCCTAATTCAATCGCGACAGAAAGAGGTCGGAGGTGGTCCGTGATTGCAGTTTGAAGTTCAGAGAGGAGCGAATCTGAAGCAAAAGGTTTATGCTGCCAGATCATGTAGTTGTGCGTGAACTCCTGCGCTATGGAAAGAACGCCAAGCAGATATCGGGAACGTTCATTAGCGGATACGAGAAATCCTGCGGCTGGGTAATCAGGATTCAGAGGTCCAACCAACAGCTTTTTGAGGATCCAAGCACATGCCTCTCGAGTTCGGATCTTCATCTCGGTTCACTTCGCCCAGGTGTCCTTGAGCGTGATGGTGCGGTTGAAGATGAGGCGCGCCGTTGCGGCCTGCTGGCCGCCCGGTGTTTGTCCTCGGTTCTCGCTACGCGAAACCGAGGCAAAGGAGTCGGGGGCGGAATCCTTGTCCAGGGCGAAGTAGCCGAGGCGCTCGAACTGGAAGCGGTCGGCGGGTCTGGCCGTGGCGAGCGAGGCCTCGAGCTTGGCGGTGACGACCTCGAGGGACTTCGGGTTCACGACCTTGAGGAAATCCTCCTCGGCGGCGGGCTCCGGGACGGTGAACAGGCGGTCGTAGAGGCGCACCTCGGCCTCGATGCAGTGCGTGGCGCTGACCCAGTGGATGGTGCCCTTGACCTTCTTGTCGGCGTTGGGCTGGCCGGAGCGCGTGTCGAGCTGGGCGGTGCAGCGGAGCTCGGCGACGGCGCCGGCGGCGTCCTTCACGATCTCGTCGAGCCTGATGATGCAGGCGTATTTGAGGCGCACCTCGCCGCCGGGCTTCAGGCGGAAATACTTCGGCGGGGGCACCTCAGCGAAATCATCGGACTCGATGAACACCTCGCGGGTGAGCGCGACCTTGCGCGTCGTGGGGTTTTCATCCTGCGGGTTGTTGGTGGCGTCGCACTCGATGACCTCGCCGGCGGGGATGTTGGTCAGAACGAGTTTGACGGGCTTGAGCACCGCGAGCCGGCGCTGGGCGGTGGCGTTGAGGTCGTTGCGGACGGCATTCTCGAAGACCGCGGCCTCGGTGAGGGAGTCGAACTTGGTCACGCCGACGCCGGTGACGAAGGTGCGCAGCGCGCTGGCGGGGATGCCGCGGCGGCGCAGACCGGAAAGCGTGGGCATGCGCGGGTCGTCCCAGCCGGTCACGACCTTCTCGTTGACGAGTTGGAGGAGCTTGCGTTTTGAGACGAGGGTGTAGGCAAGGTTGAGCTTGGCAAATTCGTATTGGTGCGGGAGGGGGCGCGGCAGATCGAGCGATTGGAGGATCCAGTCGTAGAGCGGGCGGTGGACGACGAACTCGAGCGTGCAGATGGAGTGCGTGACGCCCTCGAGGTAGTCGCTGAGGCAGTGGGCGTAGTCGTAGAGCGGGTAGATGCACCACTTGTCGCCGGCGTGGTGGTGCGGGACGTGGCGGATGCGGTAGAGGAGCGGGTCGCGCAGCCAGACGTTGGGCGAGGCCATGTCGATCTTCGCGCGGAGGGTGCGGGCGCCGTCGGGGAATTCGCCGGCCTTCATGCGCTGGAAGAGGTCGAGGTTCTCGGCGACGGAGCGGTTGCGCCAGGGGCTGTCCTTGCCGGGCTGGTCGGGCGCGCCGCGGTAGCGGTCGGTTTCCTCCGGGCTGAGGTCGCAGACATAGGCCTTGCCGCGCTTGATGAGTTCGACCGCGTAACCGTAGAGTTCCTCAAAATAGTCGGACGCGAAGAAGGGCTCGGCCCCGGGGCCGGGTTTGACCGGCGCGAGGTAACGGTCGGGTTTGCCGTTGCTGGTGATGGCGGCGGGATGGGCGCCCTTGGGCTTGAAGCCGAGGCAATGGTCGGCCCAGCCGGCGATGAGCCACTGGACGTCGGCGGTGATGGACTCGACGTATTCGGCCTCCTCCTTGGCGGGATTGGTGTCGTCGAAGCGCAGGTTGCACTGGCCGTCGTGCTCGCGGGCGATGCCGAAGTTCAGGCAGATGGACTTGGCGTGGCCGATGTGCAGGTAGCCGTTGGGCTCGGGCGGGAAGCGGGTGACGATCTTGGCGTAGCGCTTCTCGGCGACATGGCCGGCGACGATGTCGCGGATGAAGTCGCTGGGCGCGGGCGCGGGAGTGTTGGTCACGGCGGACATTCAGCGCCCAAGAAGGGGCATCCGTCCCGGCAAGGCAATGGCGCAGTTACCTTGCCCCCGCGGCGGCCGGCAGTCCCGCCAGCAGGTCGCTGAACCTGGCCTTGGTGGCCTCGTCGGAGGCGAAGCGGAGGCCGACCTTGGCAATCGCGGCGGCGGTCTCCGTCGCGCCGGTCTGCTGGTAGAGGAGGGCGGCGCGGTGCAACAGGCCGCTTTCCCGCGGGAAGCGCCGCACACCCTCGTCGAGCACGGCGAGATGCTCGGGCTTGGGGGCGACGGCACTCAACGACCAGGTCTCGGCGATGGTGGTGTAGAGTTCGGGGAGCGGCGGCGGCAGGCTGCGGGCCTTGAAGAGCGGAGAGAGGACGGCGGCGAGTTGTTGTTGGGTCAGCTTGCCGTCGGGGCCGGGGTCGGCCTTGAAGGCGGCGAGGCGGGTGCGCGCCTGCCGGACGTAGGCGGAGGGGCGGTTGCAGCCGGCCTTCACGGCTTCGTCGGCGAACTTCGCGGCCATCTCCGCGTCGGGCACGGTGGCGGCGAGTCCGGCGAACAGGGCCGCGTCGCGCACCCCGCGGCGGTAGGCGGCGCGGTATTCGGCGTAGGCGGCCTCGGCGTGTCCCGCCAGCAGGAGGGCATCGCCCTTGATGATGCCGATCTGGGCTGGGGTGGCGTCGGCGAGCTCGATGTCCGCCGCCCTCACCCGGTCGCCCGCCTGCAGGGTGTATTGCTGGTATTGGTGGCGGGTGTGGCGGAGGTAGCCGTTCAGCTCGCCGACCATGCCCTTGTAGTCGGTTTTGAAGCACTGCGTGAACAGCTCCTCGCTCAGGGGCTCCTTGGTCAGCCGCTCGACGAAGGTGATCAACGCCTCCTTGTGGCGGAGCTTGGCGCCGAACATGCAGTAGTGCACGAAGGCGTAGGCCTGCTTGGCCCAGAGGTTGTTGCCGATCGGATTGCGGGCCTCCGCGGAATCGGGACCGACGGCGAAGAACTCGCCGAGGGGCATGAGCCGGCGGTGCTGCAAGACGACGTTGAACGGCCGCTCGCCGACGATGGCATTGGCGACGGCGGCGTCGGCATCCTCCGCGGGTTCCAGTGGCGAGGTGCCCGCCACGTCGCCCCTGCGGGTGTCCACTTTGCCGTAGATCAGGGTGCGGTCGGTCAGCTCCACATCCATGATGATCTGGGCGAGCCCCTCCTTGAGCCAGGCGGGCGGGCGCGCCTCCGACTGGCTGAGGAGGTAGTGCACGTATTCGCGGTAGAGCTGACGGTAGTGGTCCACCTCGTATTCGGCGCCCGAAGTGCCGGCGTTGAGGGTGGCCAGGGCGTCGCTGATGCCCACGCGTGTGGTCTGCAGGTCCACCACGATGGCGACCTGCTCGCGGTTGCGCAGGAAAAGGCTGGGCAGCGGGGCCGGGCTGCCGCGCAGTTCCGCGGGCACGAAGGCGTCAAAGCGGCTCTTTTCGCCGCAAAGGAGCAGGGTCGAGGCCGCCAGCGGTTTCAGGGGCGCGGGCCAGACGAGGCGCACGGCCTGCTGGAATTTCTGGAAATCGGCCAGCAGCCGGCGGGCCGCCTTCTCGGAGCCGCAGCTGAGCACCTCGAAGGAGCCGCTGCGGGTGTGGCTCCATTGCTCGGGTTTGGGCAGGTCGGCCGGCTCGTTGACGGTGAGCTTGGGCAGCTCGAAAATGGGCTCGTCGGCGGGCACGGCCTGCGCAACCAGCGAGGCGCAGGGCAGGCCCAGCAACAAGGAGAGCAGGGCGGGGGTGGGGAAGCGGCGCATGTGATGCGGGGTTGGTGGCGTGATCATCATGGAAGACGACCGCGGAGAAACCGGGTTACCGGAAGCCTCTCCTGCAGGCAACGTCCAAGAGTCGCGGGCGGCGATCGGCCGGGGGAGGCAGCGTGGCGCCGCTCAGCCCTTGAACGGCGTGGCCGTGCGACCGGGGATCACGCCTTCGGCGGCCATGGCCTTGAGCAGGTCGGTGAGGTAGGGGATGAGCTGTTTCTTGCGGCTGACGACGCCGGGCAGGTCGAAGACCTCGTCCTGCTCGACGTGGGCATAGGAGATGCGCCGGATGAACTCGGGGTCTCCCTTGACCAGCATGAGCGAGTTCTGGGTGTTGATGTCGGTGATGAGCAGGGCGGCGAAGGCGAGACGCTCGGCCGCGCGCAGGTCGGCCAGGGCGGCGGAAAGCGCCTTGGCGTGCTGCCAGAAGTTGTCGAAGCCGAGTTCCTCCACCTGCGAGACGGAGAAGCGCACGTCCTCCTCGTCGTAGATCTTGAAGTCGGAGCGCACGACCCGGTCGGCCGGGCTGGCGAGGATGACCGAGCCGGAGCTGAAGATGAGCTTGGCGAGGTCCTCGGCCTTGATACCGGCGTGCGCCTGCAGCCAGTTGAGAAGGTCGGCGTCCTTCTGCGTCGAGGTGGGGCTCTGGAGCAGGAGCGTGTCGGAGATCAGGCCCGACATCATGATGCCGGCGAGGTTGGGATTCGGCGCGATCTCATGGCGGCGGAACAGGTCGGCCACGATCGTGCAGGTCGAGCCGACGGGCTCGTTGAGGAAGAGGATGGGCTGCGAGGTCGTGACCGGGCCGAGGCGGTGGTGGTCGATGATCTCGGTGATGGCGACCTCGTCGGCGCCGGGCACGGCCTGGGTGAGCTCGTTGTGATCCACCAGCACGATCCGCGTGGGGACGGCCTTGAGCAGGTCGGACTTGGTGAGAATGCCGAGCAGGGTGCCGTCGTCGCCGGTGACCATCATGGCGTGCGGGGCGTGCTGGGCGAAGCGCTTGCGGACCTCGGCGATGCGGAGGTCGGGATTGAGGGCCGAGAAATCGCGCTCGACCAGCCGCTCGATGGTGGCGGCGGTGCGCACGAACCAGGAGGTCGTCGCCGTGTCCTGCGCGCTGACGAGGATGCTGACACCGCGCTCGCGGGCGAGGGCGACGATGGCGGGCTCCACGGGCAGGTTGCCGCTGACGATGAGCGCGCGGATGCCGAGCTCGATGGAGCGGCGCTGCACGTCGGCCCGGTCCCCGACGATGATGATGGACCGGCCGGGCGGGATTTCCTCGCGTTCGGAGATCTTCCAGAAGGTGCCGATGTCCATCGCGCCGATGCGCACGAAGAGTTCGTCGAGGCGGTCGCCGTCCACGAGGTGCAGGACGGCGGCGTTGAGGGTGCGGACGATGCGGGCGAGGCTGGTGCGCACGGAGCGCAGGGCGCGGGGCTGGTCGATGCGCGGGATGAAGAAGTGGCCGAGCTGCGCGAGCGTGAGCGTGCCGGTGGCGCGGTTGTCGGACGAGACGACCGGGAGGACGTTGAGGCCGTGGCGGTCGATCAGGTGCAGCGCCTCGGCGCAGGTGGCGCCGAGGTTCACGGCGATGGGATTGACCGTCATCAGGTCACGGACGCGCGGCGAGACGTCGCTGAGGTAGAGCGGGAGCGGCGTGTGGAAGCGCTCGAGGATGGCGTCGATGCGGGCGTTGGAGTTGCCGCAACGGGCGGCGACGTAACCGTGTTCCCCGCGGGCCTGCTTGAAGGCCGCATAGGCGATGGCCGAGCAGATGGAGTCGGCGTCGGGGTTGCGGTGGCCGATGACGTAGGTGGGATGCGTGGGAGCCATGAAACGGGCGCGAGCGTAGGAAGCGCCGGGATGGGGGGAAGGAAAAAGCCCGCGCCGCCGGCTGACCGCAGCCAGCCGGTGAGACCGGCCATGGCCGATATCAGGGTGTCTGCCCGGGGGTGCCGGCGAGTGAGCCGACCGTCTGGCCGCCGGGCGGCGGGGTGGCGTAGATGCGGGCGTTGACGGGGATGGCCTGGCGGACATTGGAGCCCTTGGCGCCGTTGCTGAGGGTGAGGCGGTTGTCGGTCTCGGTGAGGTTGGGGTAGAACTGGACGTTGCCACCGAGGAAGGCGACGTGCCCGCCCGCGTCCTTGTAGGCACCGCTGGCCGGGTCCCAGAGGCCGGTGGTCTGCAACCCGCGGGTGAAGGCGACCGGCGTGGAGGGGGCGTCGCCGATGCGCAGGCCGCCGACAAACTCGAAGCTCAGGGTGCGGCCGGCAAACTCGCCGGAGAGCGTGGTGCGGTTGGCGGGGTCCACGATGGCAGCGGGGTAGCTGCCGCTGAAAAAGGGGTCGTTCCTGGCGAAATAGAACTGCGCGTCGGTGATGATGCCGCGTTGCGCGAGGATGCCGGCCCACGCGTGGGGGCCGGTGCCGAGGCCGGGATACTGCGCGGCGATGGCCGCGGGGTCGGGGAGCCGGTCGTTGTTGTCGGCGGCGTAGAGGCTGGCCGCCTTCACGAGCTCGCGGAGATTGTTGGCGTCGGCTGCGCGCTGGGCGGTTTCGCGCACCTTGCTGACGGTCGGGAAAATCAGGGCGGCCAGGATGCCGATGACGGCGATGACCGTGAGCAACTCGATGAGCGTGAAGCCGCGGCGATGGGCGGAAGGGCGCATTGGGATAGGCATGTTGAAACTAATGCGGCCCGTTTCGCCGGAACAGTTTGCGGTGATGGCGACAAATACAAGCGCATTCTCCATCCCCGGACTGGACAAGGCCCGCTCGTTGGGGTCAGATGCCGTCACCATGGTCGTTTATTTTGATGGCAAATATGTCGATTCCAACGATGCGAAGGTCTCGGTCTTCGATCACGGCCTGCTTTACGGCGACGGCATCTTCGAGGGCATCCGCATCTACGGTGGCAACGTCTTCCGTCTCACCGAGCACCTGGAGCGCCTTGAGCTGTCGGCCCGCGCCATCATGCTCACCCTCCCGCAATCCCGCGCCGAGCTGGCCGAGGCCGTTTGCGAGACCTGCCGCCGCAACCGGCTCCAGGACGGCTACATCCGCCTCGTTGTGACCCGCGGCCCGGGTGATCTCGGCCTCGCGCCCTGGAGCTGCCCGAAGCCCACGACCTTCATCATCGCCAGCACCATCTCGCTCTATCCCCAGGAATACTACGACAACGGCCTGAGCATCGTCACGGTGCCCACCCGCCGCATCGCGCCCGACGCGTTGCCGCCGACCGTCAAGTCGCTCAACTATCTCAACAACGTGCTGGCCAAGATCGAGGCGAAGCAGGCCGGCGCGCTCGAGGCCATCATGCTCAACGCGCAGGGTTACGTCGCCGAATGCACCGCCGACAACATCTTTGTCGTGCAGAAGGGCGAAATCATCACGCCCGCCGCGTCCGCCGGCGCGCTCAAGGGCATCACCCGTGGCGCGATCTTCGACGTGGCCAGGGTGCTCGGCGTTCCCATCCGCGAGGCCGACCTCACCCGTTACGACATCTGGTGCGCCGACGAATGCTTCCTCACCGGCACCGGCGCCGAGGTCATTCCCGTCGTCAAGCTCGACGGCCGCGTCATCGGCGCCGGCAAGCCCGGCCCGGTCACGGCCAGGGTGCTCGCCGATTTTCGCAAGCGGGTGCGTGCCGAGGGGACGCGGATCTGACGGCCTCCGCGCTTGCCTCGCCCCGACCGTCCGGCACAGTATTTGCGGAAGGATGGGCCGTCCGGCGCATTTGCGTTTCCGGGTTCGTGGCGCTATCCTGCTTCCAGACAACATCCATGGCCAACTCACTCAAGTGCGACCTTTGTTCAAAACCCGCCACCGTCCACCTAACCCAGATCGTCAATAGCAAGATACACAAGGTGGACCTGTGCGAAGCGTGCGCGCAAGCCAAGGGCGTCACCGACCCGAGCGGCTTCTCGCTTGCCGACCTGCTGCTCAAGGCCTCGCTCAATCCCGAGCCGACGGGCGACTTCCGCTGCCAGGCCTGCGGTTTCACCCAGCAGGACTTCAAGAAGACCGGCCGCTTCGGCTGCCCGTCCTGCTACGAGCATTTCAGCCGCCTGCTCGAACCCATGCTGGAGACGATGCACAAGGGCTCCAGCCACACGGGCAAGGTGCCGCAGCGCGCGCTTGACCGCCGCTCGCTCTACGAGCGCCTGACCAAGCTCGAATCCGAGCTCGACCAGGCCATCAAGGCCGAGCGTTACGAGGACGCCGCCCGCTACCGGGACGAGATCACGCAGGTCCGCCAGGCCGCCACGCGCAAGGAGAGCGCCGACAAATGAAGATCAACGAGCTCATCGACTCGCCTTCCGAGCTGACGGACGCCTCCGCCAGCAAAAGCGCCGTTGTGCTCATGACGCGCATCCGCCTCGCGCGCAACCTCGCCGGCCAGCCCTTCCCCGGCTGGGCCCGTGAAGCGCAGAGGAAGGAAATCCGCGACCGCTGCATGCAGGCCGTCGCCGCGCTCCCGCAGATGAAGCGCGGCCTCGCCATCCCGGTCGAGAGCCTCGACGAGCTGCAGAAGCAGATCCTCGTCGAGCGCCACCTCATCAGCCGCGAGCTTTGCCACGCCAAGTCCGGCTCCGGCATCGTCATCAGCAAGGACCAGTCCTGCGTCGTCATGGTCAACGAGGAGGATCACCTGCGCATCCAGGTGCTCCGCGCCGGGTTCCAGTTCAAGAAGGTCTGGAACACCATCAACAGCCTCGACACCGACCTCGAGGAATACATGGACTTCGCGTTCTCGCCGACGCTCGGCTACCTCTCGGCCTGTCCGACCAACCTCGGCACGGGCATCCGCGCCTCGGCCATGATGCACCTGCCGGCGCTCGTCATCTCCGGCCAGATGGAAAAGGTCGTGCGCGCCGTCAACCAGCTCGGCATGGCCGTGCGCGGCCTGTTCGGCGAGGGCTCCGACGCCAGCGGCAGCATCTTCCAGATTTCCAACCAGACCACGCTCGGCGAGAGCGAGGAGGAGATCATCCGGCACCTGCACGGCGTGCTGAACACCATCATCGAGCAGGAGCTCAACGCCCGCGACAAGCTCCTCGAGGCCGATTCGAACAAGCTGTTCGACAAGATCGGCCGCGCCTTCGGCATCCTCCAGAACGGCCACCTGCTCAATTCCGGCGAAGCGATGAACCTGCTCTCGCTCATCCGGCTCGGCATCGACCTGGGAGTCTTCGCCGACACCCAGCGCGCCCTGGTGGACCGGCTTTTCATCGAGTGCCAGCCCGGCCACGTCCAGCACGCCGCCAAGGGCGCCTTCGACCCCAACCAGCGCGACGTGCTGCGGGCCGGCCGCCTGCGCTCGGAATTTGCCAAACTGCCCCCGCCGGACTTCACTCACGCCGCAAAGTAACCGATATACCAAGCCATCGCATGGAACCCATGAACAATTTCACGCCCCGCGCACAGCAGGTGCTGGCGCTGGCCCGCAAGGAAGCCGACCGCTTTCACCACAACTACGTCGGCACCGAGCACCTCCTGCTCGGCCTGATCAAGCTGGGGCAGGGCGTGGCCGTGAGCGTGCTCCAGAAGATGGGCCTCGACCTCGAGACCGTCCGCGCCGAGGTCGAGAAGCAGGTGGGTATCGGCCAGGAGTCCAAGACCCCCGTCGGCAGCATCCCCTACACGCCCCGCGTGAAGAAGGTCCTCGCGCTGGCCGGCAAGGAGGCCAAGGCGCTCAACCATTCCTACGTCGGCACCGAGCACATCCTGCTCGGCCTGCTCCGGGAGGGCGAGGGGGTCGCCGCCCGCGTGCTCAAGACCCTCGAGGTGGACATCGAGCGCACCCGCAACGAGATTCTCCGCGAACTCGACCCGCAGTTCTCGTCCGGCCAGGGCGACGCCGGCTCGGGCTCCGGCGGCGGTGGCGAGGAGGTCGCCCCGCGCGGCGGCTCCGAGGAGAAGAAGGAGGTCAAGACACCCGCCCTCAAGGCCTTCGGCCGCGATCTCACCGAGCTGGCCCGCAAGGGCGAGATGGACCCCGTCGTGGGCCGCAAGAGCGAGATTTCCCGCGTCATCCAGATCCTCTGCCGCCGCACCAAGAACAACCCCGTGCTCGTGGGCGAGGCCGGCGTGGGCAAGACCGCCATCGTCGAGGGCCTCGCGCAGGAGATCGCCAAGGGCAACGTGCCCGAGATCCTCGCCGACAAGAAGGTCATCACCCTCGACCTCGCCCTCATGGTTGCCGGCACGAAATACCGCGGCCAGTTCGAGGAGCGCATCAAGGCCGTGATGGACGAGATCAAGCGCTCGAAGAACGTCATCATCTTCATTGACGAGCTCCACACCATCGTCGGCGCCGGCGCCGCCGAGGGCGCGATGGACGCCTCCAACATCTTCAAGCCCGCCCTCAGCCGCGGCGAGCTGCAGTGCATCGGCGCCACGACCCTCAACGAATACCGGAAATACATCGAGAAGGACAGCGCCCTCGACCGCCGCTTCCAGAGCGTCAAAGTCGAGCCGCCCTCCGTGGACGACACCATCGTCATCCTCAAGGGCATCCGCGGCAAATACGAGGAGCACCACAAGGCCGTGTTCACCGACAAGGCCATCGAGGCCGCCGCCAGGCTCTCCGACCGCTACATCACCGGGCGCTTCCTGCCCGACAAGGCCATCGACGTGATGGACGAGGCCGGCTCGCGCGCCCGCATCACCACGCTCAACCGCCCGCCCGAGATCGAGGCCCTCGGCAAGGAGATCGAGGAGGTCTGCACCCGGAAGGAGCAGGCCATCGCCGCCCAGCACTTCGAGGAGGCCGCCAAGTTCCGCGACCAGGAGAAGCAGCTCCGCGCCAAGCAGGACGAACTCGTCGAGAACTGGAAGCAGACCCGCGACGAGAACCGCATCACCGTGGACGAGGAGCAGATGGTCCGCGTCGTCGCCGAGTGGACGGGCATCCCGCTCAACCGCCTTGAGAAGAAGGAGAGCGAGCGCCTGCTCGCCCTCGAGGCCGAGCTGCAGAAGGCCATCGTCGGCCAGGATCCCGCCACCGTCGCCATCGCCCGCGCCCTGCGCCGTTCGCGCGCCGACCTCAAGGACCCGCGCCGTCCGATCGGCTCGTTCATGTTCATGGGCCCGACCGGCGTCGGCAAGACCGAGCTCGCCAAGCAGCTCGCCGCGCAGATCTTCGGCAACCAGGACGCGCTCCTCCAGATCGACATGTCGGAATACATGGAGAAGTTCGCCGTCTCCCGCCTCATCGGCTCGCCCCCGGGCTACGTGGGCTACGAGGAGGGCGGCCAGCTCACCGAGGCCGTCCGCCGCCGGCCGTATTCCGTCATCCTCTTCGACGAGGTCGAGAAGGCGCACCCTGACGCGCTCCAGCTCCTCCTGCAGATCCTGGAGGACGGCCGCCTCACCGACTCGCTCGCCCGCACCGTGGATTTCCGGAACACCATCATCATCATGACGACCAACGTCGGCGCGCAGCTCATCCAGCGCCAGACGACGATGGGTTTCGCCGCCGCCGGCCAGTCGGACTTCCGCGACCTGGACAGGCTGAAGGAGAAGGTGCTCGAGGAGGCCAAGCGCGTCTTCAAGCCCGAGTTTCTCAACCGCATCAACGACCTCGTGGTCTTCAAGCCCCTCGACAAAAACGACCTCCTCAAGATCGTCGAGATCGAGACGGCCAAGGTCGTGAAGCGGCTCGCCGCGCGGAACATCCACCTCGAATTCTCGCCCGAGTCCAAGACCCTGCTGGTGGAGAAGGGCTACGACGAGAAATACGGCGCCCGCCCGCTGCGCCGCGCCGTCGAGCACCTCCTCGAGGACCCGCTCGCCGAGGCGCTCCTGCGTGGCGACGTCAAGGAAGGCGAACCCATCACGGTCGTGCGCAACGGCGACAAGCTGGAGTTCAAGACCCGGTCCCCCGCCGCCGGCAGCGGCGTGACGTCCTGACGCCGCCGGCTGTGCCAAACTTCAAAAGCCCGCAGTCACCCTGCGGGCTTTTCCATGGGTGATTTGCGAGGAACCGCTTTTGGTTTCTGACTGCTTTTCAGGGAGGGAGATTTGTGGTTGCGTAGGTTGCATGAAGCCGCCGCCGCGAATCTACAAATACGAGCCGTTCAACGCGCAGTCGCTTCAGAGTCTGAAATCGCAGATTATCTATTTTGGATCTCCGCGTGGGTTCAATGATCCGTATGATTGCTCGCTGTTTCCGTCGATCGAACCGCTGAGCGATGAGGAAACGGAACAGCTGCGCATCCATTTTCTGAATCGCCCTGCACTGCAGCCACAGCAGGCACTTGGATTCAGAACCTTGCCGACAAACGAGCTCCGGGAGGTTTTAATTAAGGCAGCTCAAAGCGTGCTCCAGGAATTTGCCCAAAAATTTCTAGAAGAGAAAGGGGTGACTTGTTTCTCCGAGAGGCCTGATCATTTGTTGATGTGGTCCCATTACGCGGGTAGGGCACAAGGCTTTTGCCTCGAATTCGATACTGCGCATGAACCATTCAATCAGCGGCTTCACAAAGTGTCGTATCCGGAAACCATACCTTCAATAAAGGCCACATCGGACCTTTACCGACTCGGAAACGAGTCGAGTCTGATTGAGAAACTTTTTTGCACGAAATCAAGGGACTGGGCTTACGAACAGGAATGGAGGGCGATACACCATAATAAGAACACGAGTTATGGTTATCCTGCCCAGAGTCTGACCGGAGTGTATTTCGGCACCGAATCGACGCGCGCCAGCAGGGAGATCATTTGTTTGATAATCCAAGGGCAGAATAAAAATGTCCGCTTTTACCAAGGGGTGCGTAGCACCACGGAATTCAAAGTGGAATTCAGTGAGATTCACTACACGTCGCACCGAGAGGCCAAGGAGAAGGGCTTGATTCCATGAAAGTCATACCAAGTCGAAGCCAACATGTAGCGATCAAGGCGCTGCCGGGTGGCGCCATTTTGCAGGACGCCGCTGAAAAGCTGGCGATTCTCGCCGCACTGGAGAAGAGCCGGGAAAGCGTCAAAACGGGCCGTTGGTAACCCAGGCTGACGTGGAGAAGCTGCGGCCCCAATGGCTGGAAAAGTAATCTGGACTGGAGGTTCTTCCTGCTCGGTAACCGCGGCTTGCCATGCCAGCCGTCGCGGCTAGCTTGCCCTCATGGTTTTCCCTCTGACCGCCTATTTCGAGGCCGCGATGGAACTGGCCCACTACGAGAAACTCACCGACGGCACCTACGCCGGCGAGGTGCCGAAGCTGGCCGGGGTCGTGGCTTTCGGCGGCACGCTCAAGGAGTGTGAGCGCGAATTGCGCGCGACGGTGGAAGACTGGGTGCTCGTGGGGCTGCGGCTGGGCCATCCGCTGCCGAAACTGGCGGGCATTGATCTGAACAAGCGTCGCCATGGCCGGGCTGCATCCGCTCAAAAGGCGTGAATTCATCCGCCGGCTTCGGGTGCTGGGCTTTGCCGGCCCATTGCACGGGGCCAGGCACGAGTTTATGGTTTTCGGACAGAAGCGTCAGACGATTCCCTCGAACGCCGAGTTTTCGGTGCCCCAGGTAAAGATGCTCCTGCGGCAGGTCGAAGCGATCCTGGGTCGGAGCATTCCGGCCGACAAATGGGAGCTCCTCTGAAGGATTGGCGGGATTTGGCGATCCCGCCCTGCAATATTGCCTGCGGTCGGGGCAGGAGCTTTGCTGTGGGCGTGCTGAAGCGACTGTGTGCCCTCGGTCTGTTGCTCCTCGCGCCGGCCGTGGCGCAGGAGGCCTTGGTCATTCCGGAGCAGGAGCTGGCGCGGGCTCCGGCGCCGGCGCGAATTGCGGCGCTCGTGGACCGGGCCGCGGCGCAGGGCTGGGGGAGCGTGATGCCAGCGTTGCGGGTAGGAGCGCAGCAGGCCTATGAGTCGAACAGCGGCTACGCGGCGCAGTGGTATTACCTCTACCGCTGGGCGCGGTTGCTCGGTACGCCGCACGGCAAGTCCGTCGAGGACTGGATCAAGGCGGTCGAGGCGGCGCGGGTGGCGCACGCCAACATGGCATCCACCTACCCACACCGGCCGGGGTCGCTGGCCGGCGGGTTGTCGCGTGAGCTGCAACTGGCGCTGCTGGGCAACGCGGCGCTGTCGGAGGAATTCTTCCAATTGCTCTCGCCGGTGGACCACCCGGCCGAAGTGCTCGCCATCCTGCAGAAAATCCACCGTGCGGAACCGGCTTTGTTCGCCGCCTACCCGTCGCTGGCGCTGGCAATCGCCGTGGTGCACGACGTGCCGCCGTCACCCTGGTGGCCGCACGGGCAGGTGAACGCTGTGATGCTCCCGCGCAAGCCGCCCCCGCCCGAGCAGATCTTCGGCTATCTGGCGCGGCTGGACCGGGCCAACGGCACGGCGCACAAGCTCGGCCGGCTGCCGGCGGGCGAGCTCAAATTCCTCGTGGACATCGTGGCGCCGTTCAAGGAACTCGACTGGGCGCGCCAGAGCGTGCCGCCGGGCATCGCCGACCTCGGCAAGGCCTACGATCTGGTGAAATACCGCCAGGACCGGCTCACGGCCAACCAATACATCTGGCCCGGGCCGGCCTACACGCTGCCGGTGATCCTCGCCCAGGGCGGCATCTGCGTGGACCAGGCGTATTTCGCCAGCACCGTGGGCAAGGCCAAGGGCATCCCCACGATCATGTTTCGCGGCGCCGGGCTGGACGGGCGTCATGCGTGGTTCGGCTATCTTGACGCAGGCCAGAGCTGGCAGCTCGATTGCGGGCGCTACGCCGAGCAGAAATACGTGACCGGCCTCGCCTTCGATCCCCAGACCTGGGGCAACATCAACGACCACGAGCTGCTGTTCATCACGGAGCGCTTCCGTTCGCTGCCCACCTACAAGCTGTCGGTGCTGCACGCCGAGTTCGCCGGCGACTACCTGCGCGAGGGCAAGCTGGACCCGGCGCTGAAGGCCGCGCGCGAGTCGGTCAACCGCGACCGGCGCAACCTCGATGGCTGGGACATCCTGTTCGCCGCCCAGAAGGCGAAAGCTCCCGCCGACCTGCGCGCGCAGGAGACCATCCTGCGCGAGGCCGTGCTGGCGTTTGCCAGGTATCCGGACCTGGAAATTTCGTTCTCCCGGCGCCTGCTCGACGTCCTGCGTCAGCGCGGCGAGACCAGCCTCGCGGCTGTCGAGGAACAGCGCCTCGGCCGGAAATACCAATCGGGCCGGCAGGATCTGAGCATCGGGCAGGCGGCGGCGACCCTCCGGCGCAGCATGGAGTCCGACGATCTGGCCACACAGATCAAGGTCTTCAACCACACGCTCGACACCCAGGGGCAGGGGGCGGGCATCGGTTTTTACGACAACGTGGTCGCTCCGTTTGTCCTCCATCTCGCTCAGCAGGGGCAGGTGCCGGCGGCGCTGCAGGCCATGGAACGGGCGAAGCGCACCCTGCGGGTCGAAGCCGGCGGGCAGTTGGATGGCGAGCTGGCGGCCATGGTTGCGCGGCTGAAATCGGGCAATTTCCCGAAAAAAGGCGGTTGAGCACGAACCTTTTCCGCCTTGTAGGCGTCATACAGCCGGCTTCACTGCCAACCAAACACCATGCTCGACATCATCAAGGGCGCCGGCCTGCTCATCTACCCGCTCACGCTTTGTTCGATCCTCGCCGTCTATATCATCTGTGAACGGCTTTTTGCCCTGCGCAAGGAGGCGGTGCTCCCCGACGACCTGGTGGACAAGATCATCGAGGGCAAGGTGCCGGAGGGTGGCCGGCATTCGGTGATGGCCCGCATCGTGGACTACGCCGGCCTGCACAAGGGCGATCCGGAGGCGGTCAAGGCCTTCGCCCGCCTCGAGATCAACCGCATGGAACGCGGCATCCCGTATCTGGACGTCATTTATGTGGCGGCGCCCCTGCTGGGCTTGACCGGCACGGTGACCGGCCTCCTGCGCGTGTTTGGCCAGATTTCGCCCGAGAGCGGCCTGCCCGATCCCGTCGCCTTCACCAAGGGCGTGTCACTCGCGTTGTCCGCGACACTCATCGGCCTGCTGGTGGCGCTGCTGGCGCTCGTGCCTGCGGGCTATCTGCAGCGCAAGATCGAAAACTACGCGGCCAAGATCGACCTCCTGCTCGAGCGCATCCTCGCCACGCAGGGCAAATCCTCATGAGCGCGCTCTACGTCAAGAAGCGCCGCCGGCCCGAGATGAACCTCGTGCCGCTGATCGACGTGCTCGTGATGCTGGTCTTCTTCGCCTTCGTCACGATGCAGTTCCGCTCGATGACGACGATGAACCTCACGCTGCCCAAGGTGGAGACCGCCGGCAAAAGCGAGATCAAGGATTCCCTCACCATCAGCATCACCAAGGAGGGCGGCGTCGACGTCAACGGGCGCGCCGCCAGCTTCGAGATCCTCGACCAGCTCGTGCGCGAGATCGGCCGGGTGAGCAAGGACATCACCGTGGTCATCCGCTCCGACGAGAACACGCCGCTGCGCTTCGTCACCCAGGCGATGGACACCTGCCGCAAGCAGGGCCTGAACAAGATCCGGCTGCAGGCGAGATAGCGCTCAGCCATCAGCCGGATTGCGCTCCAGCGATTGAACTGTGGACAGGTAGCTGAAAGCTTATGGGAAAGACCATCGTCATCACCGGCGTCACGCGCGGGCTCGGCCGGGCCCTGGCCGGCTGGTATATGGCCAACGGGCACACGGTCGTCGGCTGCGGGCGGGGGGCGGCGATCCTGGAAATGCGTTTTGACCATCCCGCGCCGCACGACTTCTCGGTGGTGGACGTGGCCGAGGAAAACAAGGTGGCGCTCTGGGCCGAGAGGACCCTCGCGGCCCACGGCGCGCCCGCCATCCTGATCAACAACGCCGCCCTGATGAACGATCCGGCGCCGCTTTGGAAAGTGCCCGCAGCCAGGTTCAACCAGCTGATCGACGTCAACATCAAGGGCGTGGCCAACGTCATCCGTCACTTCGTGCCGGCCATGGTGGAGCGGAAGTCCGGTGTGATCGTGAACCTCAGCTCCGGCTGGGGGCGCAGCACCTCGCCCGAGGTCGCGCCCTATTGCGCGTCCAAGTTCGCCATCGAGGGGTTGACCCAGGCGCTGGCGCAGGAACTGCCCGCCGGCATGGCGGCGGTGCCGTTGAATCCCGGTGTGATCGACACCGACATGCTGCGGCAGTGCTGGAGCGACGGGGCGGCGGCCTATCCCAAGGCCGAAGCGTGGGCGAAGGTCGCCGCGCCGTTCATCCTTTCGCTCGGTCCGAAGGACAACGGCCTTCCCCTGAGCGTGAAGGCGTTCGAGGATTGAGGGATTCGCCCCGATTGTAGGGCGGATCGCTGATCCCGCCTTTCCCGTTGTGGCCGGGGCGGCGACCCCGCCCTGCAAATCCCGGGTCTCCCAACAAAAATGCCCGGCTGGAACCGGCCGGGCAGGGAATGGAGCTGTGCGGCGGTTCCGGGATCAGGAATTGAATTCCTTCCTCATCCAGTCCGTCAACAGCTCCTTGTCGTAGAAGAGCGGCTCGTTGCGGCCGGCCAGGCTGAGGTTGTTCATGAAGTTGAGGTCGGAGAGGCGGCGTTCGCCTTCCTTCAGCACGCGGCCTTCCGCATCCAGCAGCCGGAAGGAGAGTTTCTGCCGGGGAATGTAGATCTCGCGGATGATGCGGACGTTCTCGCTGCCGGGCCGTCCGCCCGGCACAAAATCGCCGGCGAGATCGATGTCGGTGAAGGTCACTTCCAGCCGTTGGTCGGGAGCGATGTGCCGGTCGGCGAGCTTCTCGATGTGCTTCGCGAGCTCCTTGAGGTAATGCTCGTCGGTGTCCCCACCCCAATGGGAGCGCACATCCGTGAATTTCTCCGACTCGTGGAAGGTCACCGCTACCTGTGTCGGCTGGGCATCTGCGGCGGTCAGCGCCGCCCCTGCGGCGAGGGCCGCGGTCAACAGCATGGAACGGGTAAGCAAGGTTGTTTTCATGGTGACTTTTGGGACAGAAAGGCGGTGTTTTTGTGCCATCAGGGGCCGTATTTTTCGGTGTTCACTCCCGCGATTTTGAGTCGATGATCAGGGTGACCGGGCCGTCGTTGACCAGGCAAACCTGCATCATAGCACCGAATTCTCCGGATTGCACGGGCCGGCCCAGTGCCTGGCTGAGCTGGCCGAGAAAGTGCCCGTAAAGCGGCCTGGCCTGCTCGGGCCGGGCCGCGGCATTGAAGGACGGCCGGGTGCCCCTGGCCGTGCTGGCGTGCAGGGTGAACTGGCTGACCACGAGCACCAGCGGCCTCTGGCCGCCGGCGGGTGGAGTGCCGAGGGTTGAGGGTTGAGAGTCCGGAGCGGCCGCGAGATCGAGCAGCGACAGGTTCATCTTGCCGTCCATGTCGTCGAAGATCCGCAGCCGGGCGATCTTCCCGGCCAGCCACCCGCCGTCGGCCTCGGTATCGGCCGCTTCGATGCCGAGCAGGACCAGCAGTCCGCGGCCGATGTGGCCGGTCACGCGCGTTCCGACGGTGACGCTGGCGGAGGAGACCCTTTGGATGACAGCGCGCATGGCAGGCCGGGTTTATCCCCGACGCGCGGAGAAGCGCTTACAGCATTGGCATGTGCGGTTCGACGTCGGCGTCGTAATTGATGCCCGGCAGACCGAAACCGAACATCTTCAGGAATTCGGAGCGGTAGCCCTCGATGTCGGTGAGCTGGGCGAGATTCTCGGTGGTGACCTGCGGCCAGATCCGGGAAATCTCGGCCTGCACGTCGTCGCGCATCTCCCAGTCATCCACATGCACGCGGCCCTCGCGGTCGAACTTCGGCACGTGGCCGTTGTAAAGCTGCGTGGCGAAGAGCCGTTGCATCTGCTCGATGCAGCCCTCGTGAAGGCCTTTCGCTTTCATGACCTTGTAGAGGATGGAAATGTAGAGCGGGACGACGGGGATGGCCGAGCTGGCCTGGGTGACGAGCGCCTTGTTGACGGAGATGAAGGCGCGGCCGCCGAGCGAGGCCTTGAGCCTGGTGTCGATGGCCTTGGCGGCGCGCTCGAGGTCGAGCTTGGCGCGGCCGATGGTGCCGTCCTTGTAGATGGGCCAGGTGTGGACCGGCCCGATGTAGGAATACGCGACGGTGGTCGCCCCGGGGGCGAGCAGCTTCGCGTCGGCCAGGGCCTGCATCCACATCTCCCAATCCTCGCCGCCCATGACGGCCACGGTGTCGGCGATGCCGGTCTCGTCGGCGGGCTGGATCGTGACCTCGCTGACGATGCCCTTGTCGGTGTCCACGGTCTTGTTGGTGTAAGGGGCGCCGATGGGCTGGAGGGTGGATTTGTGGACCACACCCGTGCGCGGGTGCTGCCGGCGCGGGGAAGCGAGAGAGTAAACGACGAGATCAACCTGGCCGAGATCCTTGGCGACGAGATCGAGGGCCTGCTTCTTGATGTCGTCGGAGAAAGCGTCGCCGTTGAGATTCCTGGCGTAAAGACCGGCGGCGCGGGCGGCCTGTGTGAAGGCGATGGTGTTATACCAGCCGGGCGTGGCGGGGCGGCCCTCCTCGGAGGGACGCTCGAAGAAAATGCCGAGCGTGGCGGCGCCGGAACCGAAGGCGGCGGTGATGCGCGAGCCCAGGCCGAAGCCCGTGGAGGCGCCGATCACGAGGACCTTCCTGGGGCCCTGCCTGATCGGACCCTTCGACTTCACGTAATCGATCTGCTGCTGGATGTGGGCGGAGCAACCCGTGGGGTGGGCGGTCACGCAGACGAAGCCGCGGACCTTCGGTTTGATGATCATTGCGCGCGGATTCTTACGCCGCCCGGAGACCTGACAAGAGCCAAGTTGCAACGGCGAAAATCTTGCTTGCACGATGCGTGGGACGCGGTTCGCGCGGGCGTCTCGGATGTCCGGCAGCCTGCCTGGGGGCAAAAGGGGTCGCGCGGTCTCCGCGCAGAGCTCCGGACAGGAGAGATGATCAATCAAGGTTGCCCAGAAGCAAAATCGGGCCCTCGGCCTTGGGCACGCCGCCCTTTTTCTCCAGGCTGACGGCGAAAGCCGCGGCCTTGGTGACCGGCCTGTCGGGCCAGAAGGGCAGGGCCACGCTGCCGACCTCGGCCACATGGAAGACGCCGGCGCTGACCGGATCCTGCCGCGCCGGGTCGATGACCCAGATCTGGTAGTCCTGATGCTCGGCGATGGCGGGCAGTTTCTCGAACGTGAGCAGGCCGGCCTGCTGCTCGGGGTCCCACACGGCGATGGCGCGCGCCTCGGGGGTGTTGCCGGCGAGCGAGGCGAGGGCCGAGACCTTGAGCCGTGCGAGGTCCTCGGAGCGCTTCAGTCGCGCGCCGAGCTCGTTGAGCAGGCGCTCGGCGAGCAGCGAACGCTCGGTGAGCTGGTTCTGGGCGGTCTCGTAGGCGATCTGCGCGAGACGCTGCTGCGTGCGCAGCGAGTCGTTGGCGGAGCGCAGGGAAAGATTCTGCAGCGCCAGCACGGCGGCGATCAGCGCCAGCACGGCGGCGGCGGCCCACGGCAGGTGGCGCACGAGCGGAAACGGCGCGGCCGGCCGGGCGGCCGCCGGGTTGTCGTCGAGGGCGGCCATGACGCGCGATTTCAGGGAATCCGGGGGCGCGGCGGGCGGCGCGGCGGCGGCGAGCTCCGAGCCGGCGGCGGCGAGCGAATCCACCAGCGCGCGCAGCCCGGGGTTGCGGGCGAGCTCGGCTTCGAACGCGCGACGCTCCGCGCCTTCGAGGAGTCCGAGGGCGTGCAGGGCGGCCAGTTCTTCTTGGCGTTCGGTGATCATAACCGGGCGGAAAGGGTGTCGCGGAGCCTGAGCAGGCCGCGCCGGATGCGGGCTTTGACGGTCCCGAGGGGTTCGTCGAGCCGGGCGGCGATTTCCTGTTGGGTGAGACCGCCGAAGAAGGCCAGCTCGATGGCCGTCCTCTGCTCGGGGGCGAGGGCGGTCAGCGCGTGGCGGACGGCGCCGGCCTTCTCGCGCCACCACAGGATGTCGGCCGAATCGCCGTCGCGCCCCGCGGCCGTCGGTTGCAGGTCGGGGCCGGCGGCGACGAGCAGTTCGCCACGCCGTTTGTGCATGCGCAGCCGGTCGATGGCGCGGTTGCGGGTGAGGGTGACCGCCCACGAAAACACCGGGCCCCGGGCCGGGTCGTAGCTCGCGGCGGTGCGCCAGAGCTGGAGAAAGATGTCCTGCACGAGATCCTCCGCCTCGGCCGGGTTGCCGAGCATCTGCCGGGCCAGCGAGTAGAGCGGACCGGAAAGTTGATCGTAGAGGGAGGCCATGGCGGTCTTGTCGCCGCGCGCCATGGCGGCGACCAGGTGTGCCTGCTCCCGGTGGCGGTCGTGGCCGGAGGGTGGCTGGTCTCCGCCCATGTTCATGCAGTCTGGGCGGACACGTTCCCGCCCGGTCGCCGCGAACCCCTGGCAGGGCAGGGTGACATCGCTGACCAGAAGCATCGCATAAGCATGTTACGGGCGGGAAAGGTGCGCGGATGCCAACCTCCTGAAATCCGCGGCCATGGCAATCTCAATGCCGCGGCGCGCCTCAGAGCACCGCCAGGCCCACCAGTCCGAGCACGACGAGGATGGTCAGGAGGATGAGGATGAAGCGTTCCTGCTTGGTGACGGAGAAGGGCATGGGGTCAGAGGCCGATGCGGTCGAGGCTGGCGAGGATGTCGCGCACGAGCGGCTCGGCCGCGAGCTCATCCCAGGGGCGGTTGCTCGACACCCGCACGAAATACTGGCTGCCCTGCCGGTGGAAGCCGTATTGCAGGGCGATCTGCAACAGCGCAGAGAGCGAATAAGGGTCGCGGTAGTCGATCACCCGCCCGTCGAAGATGTGCCAGAACCAGACATGCTGGATCTGGCCGCGGGCGGTCTGAAACAGCCGGTATTCGGCGGGAGCGAGCTGCAGGCCGGGAAGGCTCAGTGTCTGGCGGCGGCCGGCGCCGGTGGCGCTGGCCCAGCCGGCTCCGGGCCAGCAGGCGTCGGGCGTGTGCGAGGCCACCTGGCTGACCGAAGCCTGGCCGACGGGCCAGTAGGCGACATAGACGGTGAGTTGCGTGATGTCGCCCGTCTCTCCGGTGCGCAGGTAGGTGCGTTCGGCGAGGAATTCCGTGCGCAGGATGTCGGAGAACCGGTAGAGATCGTCGGATGTGACCACCCGCCAGCCCTCAGCGCTGGCCGGCAGCAGCTCGGTGAAAGGCACGGTCTCGGGCGGCTGCGCTCCGGACGCCGGGCGCGAATTCAGGAAGAAGAACACACCGAGGACGGTGGCGGCCGCCGCCCCGCCCCAGAAAATGCCCGCCGGTGCGACGGGAATCCGGCCGCCGGCAGGCGCGGGAATGGGTGCCGGTGGGTCCTTCGATTCGAGGAGCACAGCCAGTCCGCCGAGGGCGGCGGCCGTGATGCCGAGGATGGCGAAGCCGGTGGCATCGTGCCAGGCGCCGGCGATGTCGGTGCCGTTGTTGGCGAGCAGCGTGAGGGTGAGCGAGCGCACGAAGTTCATGCCGAGGGCCAGCAGCGGCGCGGCAAGGACGAGCACCAGCCGACGGGCCGGACGGCGCACCTGCCACGCGGCGAAGAAAAAGCCGGCATAGATGCACGAGACGAGGCTGCGCACGCCGCTGCAGGCCTCCTCGACGCCGACCGTGGTGCGGGCGAGCTCGATGATGTTGCCGTGCTGGCGGGCGGGCACGCCGAGTACCTGCAGGGCATCCATCACGGCGCCGGTGACCCACTGCTGCAGGCCGAGAGTGAGGCGCGCGTAGGTGCCCTCAGGGATGGGAGCGACCAGCGGCCACAGGAAGATGGCGGTGAGGGCGAGCCAGTTGAGCGGCAGCAGGCGCACGCGCTCGTCGGCCGCCACCAGCAGGCCGGACAGCAGGAAGGCGCCGAGCACGGCGGCCAGCAGAAAGAGCACGACCGAGTGATCCCAGCCGACCGAGGCGGCGAAGAGTCCCGCCAGCACGAGGAGCGCGAGCCCCGCCAGAAGCGTCGCGACCAGCAGCACCACGGTCCAGGGCCGGGCGGGCACCCAGCGCCAGGGGCCCTGCCGGCGGCTTTCCCACAGGAGCAGCAGGAAGATGAACGGAGCGAAATAGCCGTGGGAAAGGTCGGGGTTGCGCCGCCATTCGGGCCACAGGTGGAGGCAATACGCCGCGACGCCAGCGAGCAGGACCGCGCCCAGCGCAAGCATCGGGGCGGGTGGCCGGTCCGGAAGCCTGGCGGCGGTCGTGTCGGTCATGGCTGGCGCAGGGCCGGCGGCTGCCGGTCGAGGATCGCATAGATGACCTCCACCGGCAATGGCACGAGCGGCAGCAGTCGGGTGGTCTGCTGCCGGCCGTCACCCTGGCTGATCAGCTCGGCCAGGGCGCGCAGGGCCTTGGCGTCGGCCGAAGTGAGGCGCGTGATCATGGTGGCGGTCTTTTCGGCCCGGGCCGCATCCCGGCAGGCGACGGCGGCGAGGTAGTTGGCGTGATAGAGCGGCAGGGTGTTGCCATCGATGGCCGGACCCTGCTGCTGGAAGCGGTCGGCGTAGCGCGCGAAGGCCGCCGGATCGGGCGACTGGATGAACCAGGCGCAGAACTGGGCGGCGAGGCGCGGGCTCATCGGATAGCTCAGGAGGTTGTCGTATTCCGGCTCCATGAGGGAGGTCCAGCCGCGGGCGGCGAAGAGGCGCAGACGGAGAAAGGCGGCCTCCTCGAGCGGGAGGCGCGGGCCGTAAGCGTCGATGAGCTGACCGGCCTGCTCATGCCGGCCGAGGTCCATGAGACGGTCGGCCTGGTAATAGGGCACGTAGGCGCTGCCCGGCCGGCCCTGCACGCGGCCGAGCAGCGGCAGGGCCAGGTCGGTGCGGCGTTGGAGGAGCAGGAGCTCGATGCGGGCGAGATCAAGGCACCAGTCGGGCAGGCTGGCCGGGGCGTTGAGCACCGACTCGAGGGCGGCGGTGTCGCGGGTCTGGCGGGCGGCAAACAGCAGCGCGTGCAACCAGGCTTCGCGGCGCCCGGAATCCTCGGTGAGCATGGCGGTGGCGAGCGGCTTGATTTGCGCGTAGTCGGCGCGGGCGAGGAGGGAGCGCACCCAGACCTGCGCCGTGGCCGGGCGCTGCTCGGGCACCTCGTGCATCAGGCGCGCATAAATGTGCTCGGCCACGTAGGGCTGGCCGGCCACCTGGCTGAGGCTGGCGAGGGTGATGCCGGCGGCGTAATTGCGCGGATTGATCTTGCAGACCAACTGGAGGGCGAGGATCGCCTCGGCGTAGTCACCGGCGGCGAGGGCCTGTTGTGCACGGGTGGCGTAAAGCCGTTCCTGCGATCCGCGCAATTCGGACCACCGCGGGGGCCACGCGACCGTGGCGTAGGTGATCTCATAGTTGGCGGTGCGGAGGAAGGCGAAGACGGCCAGCGTGCCCCCCAGGTAGAGCGCGAGCAGGGCAGCGCCGCCGAACAGCGCGGCCCGGCCCCAGAACGGGCGCACCCGCTCGGCGTCCACCCCGCAACGCCAGCCGTCCTTGGTCTCGGTGAGCAGCGGGCAGACCCGGCGGAAACGGGCGGGATTGCGCCAATGGACGATGGCGCTGCAGCGCGAGTCGAGGGCGTGGCCGGAGTCACTGTAATTCTGGCAGGGGCAGGTGTCCCGGGTCGGGCCGCTCAGCCGGAACCACGTCTTGCGGGCGTTCCAGTATAGGAGCGCCCACCAGAACAGGAAAAAATCTGCCAGCCAGCTGGTCACGTCCGGCACGCTAGGGCCGCCGGTCCCGGTCGCAACGCGCAATTGGCCCGGCGGCCGGTTTTGACGGGCGCGGGTTTCTGGCTAGGATTCCGGCCGTCTTCCACGCCATGAAAACGCCCCGTCAACTGCTCCTCGCGGGAGCCGCCTCCGCGGTTCTCGCGCTCGCCGCCCATGCGGCGCCCGCCGTCGGCCAGCCCGCGCCCGACTTCACGCTCACCGACATCCACGGCCGCACACACACGCTCTCCGCCTACCGGGGCCGGACCGTGGTGCTCGAATGGGTCAACCCGGAGTGCCCCTTCGTGAAGAAGCATTACGACAGGAGCGGCAACATGCCGGCCACGCAAAAGGCCGTGACCGCCGAGGGCGCCGTGTGGCTCACGATCAATTCCGGCCATCCGGGCGCACAGGGCGACTACGATCCCGCCGAGGTCGTCGCCTGGAGCCGGAAGACGGGCGCCGCGCCCACTGCCTACCTGCGCGACCAGGACGGCAAGGTCGGCAAACTCTACGACGCGCGCCACACGCCCACGCTCTTCATCGTCAATCCCGAGGGCATGCTTGTCTATGCCGGCGGCATCGACGACATCAACTCCTCCAACCCGTCCGACATCGCCCGCGCGACCAACTACGTGAAGGCCGCTTTCGCCGACCTACAGGCCGGCAAGCCGGTGACGAAGGCCGTCACCAAGGCCTACGGCTGCAACGTGAAATACGCGGACTGAGCCGCGGACCCGATTACTGAAATCGAAAACCCGGAGCGATTCGCTCCGGCCTTTTGTCGGTCAGACTTTCGTCGTGAAGAGCTCCGGATGAAGCGTGCCCTCGGCGACGCGGGTGACGGGGCCGGTCATCCTGATGGCGAAGTTGTCGCCGATCTCGATGCCGATCTGACCGCCGGGCATGTGGACGGTGACCTGGCGGTCCACGAGGCCGAGCTTGTGCGCCACGGCGGCCGAGGCGCTGGAGCTGCTGCCCGAGGCGAGGGTGTAGCCGGCGCCGCGCTCCCAGATCTCGATGCGGATGTTGGCGCGGTCGAGCACCTGCAGGAACTGGACGTTGGTGCGCTTGGGAAAATTGGCGTGGGTCTCGAGGTGCGGACCGTATTGGCGGGCCAGTTCGGGCGTGATGGCGGGCAGCGGGATCACGCAGTGCGGGTTGCCGATGGTGGCGGCGCTGAAAGTGAACTCACGGTCGAGGACCCTGATCTGCTCGTTGATGACCTCACGCGACGGGCCGGCGACGGGGATCTTGTCGCTGGTGAAGCTGACGTGGCCCATCTCGACGGTGAGAAGCCGGCCGCCGGGCTGGATGACGACCCCGACCACGCCGCCGGGAGTGTCCACGGAGAAGGGCGCGGTGCCGACTTTCTTCCGGTCGTAGAGGTAGCGCGAGAAGATGCGCAGGCCGTTGCCCGACTTTTCGGCCTCGGAACCGTCGGGATTGAAGATGCGCAGTCCGAACTGGGCGCGCGGCGTGGGCAGCGGGCCCCACAGGATGCCGTCGGAGCCGGCGCCGAAATTGCGGTGGCAGATGACGCGGGTCTGCTCGGCGGTCGGGGCGGCCCAGTCGGGAAAATCGGCCGGGTCCATCACGATATAGTCGTTGCCGAGGGCGTGGTATTTGTGAAAGCGCATGGTGTCAGGGGACGGAAGACAGCAGGGATAAACCACGGAACACACGGAAGACACGGAAAAAATCCCGGTGCCGGCGTCATAGTGGCCGGACTGCCAAGGCGAACACCGCCGCCATCAGCCGGCGGAATGCCTGTGTCGGCGAGCGGCCGCTGACCGCTCCTGGCGGGGCAGATCCGACTCAATTTCCGAGACGCAGTTTCCGAGCCAGGCCCAGCGCGGCCAGCAGGGCGAGGAACCACAGGCTCGGGGCGCCGCCGCCACCACCCCCGCCACCGCCGGAGGAGGGAGGCGGGGTGGTGACCGTCAGGGTGGCCGTGTCGCTGGTGACGGAGCCGGCCGAATTGGAGACCACCACGTGATAGGCGCCGGCGTGGGCGGTGGTGACACTGCTGATGGAATGGGTGTTGCTCGTGGCACCTGAGATCGGGGCGTTGTTGAAATGCCACTGGTAGTTGAGGGGAGTGGCGCCCGTCGCGGTGACGGAGAAAGCAGCGATCTGGCCGACACTGCGCGTGACGCTGCCCGGCTGGATGGTGATGGCGGGCGGGCTGTTGACGTTGCCCGAAAAGCTCAGATTGAGGGTGATGCCGCCGTTGTCGGCGCCGTTCCCGTCGTTGTTGTTGAAGCCGTCCACGGCGATGTGGTAGGTCGTGCCGGCGACGGTGTTGAAGGTCACGGAGCTCGCCTGCACGACACCCGCGGTGATGTCGTCGTCGCCGGTGACGCGGGTCAGATTCCCGACGCTGTTGCCGGTGTGGATGCCGAGGAGGGTGTCGAAGTAGCTGCCGCGGGTGTCCATGGTGATGCTGGCGCTCGACGGGGCGGTCCACCGCCACCAGACGGAGCGGCCGCCGGGGTTGGCGTTCTGGGCGTTGCCTTCGTCGTTGGCGTGGCTGGGTTCGTTGGCCTCCTTGGTGGCGTTGGTGTTGTGCCCCTTGACGGAAAGCGTGCCGTCGGAATTCAGGGTGAGGACGGTGGCGCTGGCGAAGTTGTCGTTGGCCGGCACGCCGGGCGGGCCGTAAAGCGACTGGGCGCCCTCGATATCGTCGGGGCTCAACTCGAAGCGGTCGGTGATGCGGCTGTTCATGATGGCGTCAACCTGCTGGGAATTTTCGTTGGGGTGGTCGAGACCGAGGACGTGGCCAAGCTCATGCAGTGCGACGCGTTGGATGTCTACCACACCGGCCTGCCGGTTGCCGCGGTAGGAATTCCAGGTGTGGCGCGTGTTGAAGATCACGTCGGCCTCGGCGCGCTCATTGCCCGATTGCCTGCCGGTGGTCACCGCCAGGGTGTTTTCCTCGAAGTCGCGACCAAAGATGGTCGAGGCAAACGCCAGCTCATTGAGTCCATTGCCGCTGCCGGGGCTGCCGCTGACAAAGGTGGTGGTAAGTTGAGCGGAGCCGAGAACAGCGTTCCAAGTCTGAGCCGCAGTGCTGGCGCTCTGGTTGAAACTGGCACCGTCCTGCAGGTTGGCGGTGTCGCCGAGCATCAGCCGCAGCGGGATGGTGCCGGCAGGCCATTTCACCGGCAGCCCCGTGCCGTTGGGCTGGGGCTGGCTGTCGTTGATGATGAAACTGTAGGCGAAGGCTGCCGCGGCGCCGCCCAGGGCGGCGAGGGCGAGGGCGGATTGGAGGAGCCGGTCAATCGAGCCGTTCACGGGTGTCCTCCGGGTTGCGAATAACGCTGCGGATGCGGGCGGCGAAGTCGGCGACCGTCAGGGGGGCGGCGTGGGGATTGCGGGCGGGCACGGCGCTGGAGGCAGACTCAGGTAGCGCAACCTCATCCGTGCTGTAGAGGTAGCGACCGTTGCTGCGCATGACGAACGCCTTGCCCGTGGCCTGATCGCGGCGCACGAGGTATTGGCCGTGGGTCATGCCGACGAGGGGGACGATCTGCCGGCCGTTGCCGCGCACGAAGAGGATGTTCTCCTGGCCGACGACAAACTTGGGGGCGCCGCTGATGGTCAGCTCCTCGTCGCCGATGCGTCCGCCGACGAGGTCGAGCACGAGCGGGGAAGGCGGGTTGCCCTTGATGACTTCGTGGACCTCCAGCTCGACCCGGGTGCCGATGTAGGGGTGCTTCGGGTTGTCGGGATTCGGACGCCACTCGGAGGTCATGGACTTGACCGTGGCGCGCACGACGTAGTCGGCGGAATTCGCCAGCTCATCGAAGTCGGGGGCGATGACCGTGGTGGCCTGCGCCCAGGGCAACAGGGCCGGCAGCGCGAGGGCGGCCAGCCAGCGGGGTAAACGACAACGCTTCATCTTCATGCGGATGTTGGTAAGGTAAGAAGAGCGGCCCGTTGTGTTTGTTTCGGTAAAAATCACCCCGATTTCGCGTTTGGCAACTTATAATCCCGCCGGAGCCGCGCGGATCGAGGCGGAGCGGCTGACGCTTGTAGCTGCCACCCGCGAGGAGAAATATCCAGCCGGACGGACTCCGGCGGGCAACTGGCTGCTTCGCTCTGCGCAGTGTGCCAGGCAAAAGCAAACCGGCGGCCGCGTCTCAGGCGGCGTTCTGCTTCCGGGCTTTGACGGTGTTGGCCATGAGCATGGCGACGGTCATCGGGCCGACGCCGCCGGGCACGGGCGTGATCTTCGCGCAGAGCGGTGCGACGGTCGGGAAATGCACGTCGCCGGTGAGGCGGTAGCCGGTCTTCTTCGTCGCGTCGGGCACGCGGTTGACGCCGACGTCGATCACGACGGCGCCGGGCTTGACCATGTCGGCGGTGACGAACTCGGCCTTGCCGATGGCGGCGATGAGGATGTCGGCCTGCCGCGTGAGGGCGGGGAGATTGGCGGTCTGCGAGTGGCAGAGGGTGACGGTGGCGTTGGCCCAGGCCTTGCGCTGGACGGCAAGCAGGGCGGCGGGCTTGCCCACGATGAGGCTGCGGCCGAGCACGACCACGTGTTTGCCGGCGAGCGAGACGCCGGCGCGGCGGAGCAGCTCCATGATGCCGGCGGGCGTGCAGGCGACGAAGCCGGTCTCGTCCTCCTGCGCGAGCTTGCCGAGGTTCATGGTGTGGAAGCCGTCCACGTCCTTGTGCGCGGCGATGCGGCGGAACACGGCGACCTCGTTGATGCCCTTGGGCAGCGGGGACTGCACGAGGATGCCGTCCACGGCCGGGTCGTTGTTCAGCCCGTCGATGAGCTTGAAGAGCTCGTCCTGCGTGATGGTGACGGGCGGGAAGATGAGGCGGCTCTCGATGCCGATCTCGGCGGAGGTCTTCTCCTTCTTCTTCACGTAGGAGACGGAGGCGGGGTCCTCGCCCACGCGCACGAGGGCGATGCAAGGCTTGCGGCCGGGGAGGGCGGCGACCTCGGTCTTCAGTTCGGCGATGATGTCAGCGGCGATCTTGTTGCCGTCGATGAGTTCCATGGGAAGATTGGCTGCGGAGGGATGTCAGGCTGAACGCAGTGAAGCATCCCGTCGGAGAATCGCTGCCGGATGATGATGCATCGGGTGTCCTGCTGGACCCTTCGCTGCGCTCAGGGTGACAGGGAGGGATCAAAGCTACTTCAGCGCCATCGACTCGGCGGAGATCACGAGGTCCTTGCCGTCGATCGTGTTGCGGATGGTGCCGGTGACTGTGATCTGGCGGTCGAGGTAGGCTTCGATCTTGTCGGTGAGGAGCAGGCGCTTGGTGTCCACGTAGGCGAAGCGGCGGCCGGTGCTGTCGGTGAGCTGGTAGTCGTAGGGGGGGTTGGGATTGAGGATGGGGCGGCGGGCGATCACGAGCTTGCCGGCGAAGAGGCGGGGCAGGTCGGCGGTGTCGCCGGCCGGCTGGACCGGCCGGCCGATGGCCGTGGACGGTGCGACGGGGGCGGCCGGGGCGGGTGCCGCGGGGGCGGCTGCGGGTTCGGGCGCGATGTTGGCGGCGGCCGCGGTGGCGACGAATCCCTGCAGTTTTTTCGAGAACCGGATCTGACACCAGTCGCCGCCGGCGAGGCCGACGACCTCGGTCTTGTCCCCCTCCTGGGCGACGGTGAGGGCCGGTGCGTCCTTCTTCGGGGCGGCGAGGATGCTGCCGCCGGCGCGCACCTCGAGGCCCTTGGTGATGTCGCGGTTGTGGGCGTAGCCCTCGAAGGTGCCGCTGATCTCGACGCGGCGCCAGCCGGCCGGGGCGTCGCCCGTGTAGATGACGGTGTTGCCGGCCTTGAGGCGGACGAGGACGGGGGACGTGGGATCAGGCTGGAGGAAGACGGCGGCGTCGGCGGGGAGGAGATCGGCGGCGGCAAGCCGGGCGGCGACGGCGGCGAGCAGGAGGAGGGCGGTTTTAATTTTCATCGGAGGCGGGGGCCGGGTCGTCGCGGCGGGGCGCGGGCGGCACGGCGAACAAGGATTCGATCTCCTTGCTAGAAAGTTGTTTCACGCCGCGCAAAGGAATTCCTTTCAGGCGCAGGGCGCCGATCTGGTAGCGGCGGAGGCGGCGGACCTCGAAACCGAGCGCGGTGAAGAGCAGGCGGATCTCGCGCTTCCTGCCGTGGTGCATGTGCACGTCGAGTTCGGTGGAGGTCTGGTCGCGGGCGGGGTTGACGAGGTGGGCGCGCTCGACCTTGAGGCGCTCGCCCTCGTGGAGGATGCCGTGCAGCAGGGAGCGCAGGCGTTTGGCCGGGAAGGGCGTCTCGAGTGACACGTAGTAGCGCTTCACCACGACGCTCGACGGGTGCATCAGGCGGTGGGCGAGGTCGCCGTCGGAGGTGAGGATCACGAGACCCTCGCTGTCCTTGTCGAGCCGGCCGGCGCAGAACAGGCGGAGCCGCGCCCACTCGCGCGGGAGGAGGTCGAAGACGGTCTGCTCGGCATGCGGGTCGCTGTTGCTGCAGACGACGCCGCGCGGCTTGTGCATCACGAGGGTGATGCGCGGCTGGGCGGTGGGGCGCACGGGTTTGCCGCGGACGGTGACCTTGTCGGTGCCGGGCGCGATCTTCTGGCCGGTGGTCGCCAGCCGGCCGTTCACATAGACGTCGCCCGCGGCGATGAGCGCCTCGGCGGTGCGACGCGAGCAGAGCCCGCTGTCGGCGATGAATTTCTGGATGCGAACCGGCTCCATGCAGGCGGCTGCATGGCAGGCGCTCCCGGGTGGCGCAACGAGATTCACGACAGCGAAACCGGTCTTGCCATGCCGGACTGGCATCGAAGTAGATTCGCCCAAGCCCATGCATCTTTCCGCCCCGCCGTTCAGCGCCTATACGAAAGACAATCCGCTGCCGGCAAAATTGCTGGAGAACAGGGTGCTCAACAAGGACGGGTCGGGCAAGGACACGCGCCACCTCGTGATCGATATCGCGGGCAGCGGGTTGACCTACCAGGCGGGCGATTCTCTCGGGGTCTATCCGTCCAACCGCCCGCAACTCGTTGATGAGATCATCGGACTGCTGGGGGCGACGGGCAATGAACCGGTGTTGCCGGCGCGGGCGACCGCCGCCATCAGCCTCCGGGAGGCGCTCACGCACAAACTCTCCCTGGCCGGGCCGACGAGGAAAATCCTCGAGACCATCGCGCTGAAAACGGCCGATCCGGGGGAGAAGGCGCGGTTGGTGGCCTTGCTCGCGCCGGAAGCGACGGAGCTGCGCGAGACCTTTCTTGCCCAGCGGGAATACATCGACCTGCTCGAGGAGTTCCCCGGGGCGAGGCTGACACCCCAGGAACTGGTGGACCATCTGCGCCGGCTGATGCCGCGGCTCTATTCCATCGCCTCGTCCCCCGTGCTCCATCCCGGGCAGGTGCACCTGACGGTCGCGCCCGTGCGCTACGAGTCCAACGGCCGCCGCCGCTACGGGGTCTGCTCCACGTTTTTGGCGGATCGGGTCACCCGGCGGAAGACCCCGATTCCGGTCTTCGTCGCGGAATCGCATTTCAAGCTGCCCGCGGACCCCGCCAGGGACATCATCATGGTGGGGCCCGGCACCGGGGTGGCTCCGTTCCGGGCGTTCGTGCAGGAACGGGTGGCGACGAACGCCCCCGGCCGCAACTGGCTGTTTTTTGGCGACCAGCACCGGGCCACCGATTACCTTTATGGCGATGAATGGGACGCCCTGCTGGCCGGCGGCAGGATGGCCCGGATCGACCTGGCCTTCTCGCGCGATCAACCGCAGAAAATCTACGTGCAGGACCGCATGCGGGAAGCCGCAGCCGAATTGTGGGCGTGGATCAGCCGCGGCGCGCACTTCTATGTCTGCGGCGATGCCCACCGCATGGCCAAGGACGTGGACGCGACGCTGCACCAGATCATCGCGCAGCAGGGCGGCATGGACGCCGCGGCCGCCGCCGAATACGTGAAGCAGATGAAGAGGGACAAGCGCTACCAGCGCGACGTGTATTGAGCTCCGGCCACTGAGACACACCCGCTCCCCGTGGCGGCGCTCCGTGAGCGCCGGGGGAGGAGGATGGCGGTCATGGGCCGCCTTACCTCTTACAGGGGCGAACCGGAAGCCGCCCCAAACTTCGCGCTTGCGGCGGGTGGAGGGACTGCGTGCCATGGCGCCCCCATGAGCCTCACCTACAACAATCGCGTGGCCCTTGTCACCGGCGCCGGCCGGGGCATCGGCAAAGCCATCGCCGAGCTGCTCGCCAGGAACGGCGTCAACGTCATCTGCGTGAGCAAGTCCGCCGACAGCTGTGGCGCGACCGCCGCGGCCATCACCGCGGCCGGCGGCAAGGCCAAGGCTCTCGCGGTGGACGTGGCCGACGGGGCCGCCGTGGCGAAGGCCAGCGCCGACCTGCTCGCCGAATACGGCCAGATCGACATCCTCGTGAACAACGCCGGCATCACCAAAGACGGCCTCCTGTTCCGGATGGCGGAAGCCGACTGGAACAGCGTCATCGCGACCAACCTCACGAGCTGCTACCACTGGACGAAGCACATCGGTCGCTCGATGACCACGAAGCGCTGGGGCCGCATCGTGAACATCACCTCCGTCGTCGGCATCATGGGCAACGCCGGCCAGGCCAACTATTGCGCCGCCAAAGCCGGCCTCATCGGCTTCACCAAATCCATCGCCAGGGAGTTTGCCGCCCGCGGCGTGACCTCCAACGCCGTGGCCCCCGGCTTCATCAAGACCGACATGACCGCCGTGCTCCCGCCCGATGCGGCCGAGAAGATCACCTCCGCCATCCCGCTCAAACGCCTCGGCGAAGCGGCTGATATCGCCCATATGACGGCCTTCCTCTGTTCCGAGGAAGCCGGCTACATCACCGGACAAGTTTTTACCGTTGACGGCGGCATGGTGATGTGATGCCTCATTCTGAAGTCCAATTTCACCTCTTTATATTCACATGGCCGACCAGAAAACCATCGAACAGCGCGTCAAGGAAATCATCGTTAACCAGTTGAATGTTAACGAAGAGCAGATCACTCCGCAGGCTTCATTCCTCGACGATCTTGGCGCCGATTCGCTCGACACCGTCGAGCTGATCATGGCTTTTGAAGAAGAGTTCAAGGACGAGATCAAGGGAGAGATCCCCGAGTCCGATGCCGAGAAGCTCCAGACCGTGGGCGACGTGGTCGGCTACATCCAGCAGAAGGCTGGGAAGAAATAACCTTTTGGCTTTTGAACTGATCGCTCTACCGTCTGGCCCACTGTCGGCCCGGTAGGGCGATTTTATTTTCCACCCGCATCCACGATGGAAACCCCTGCATCATCCTCCCGTCGCGTCGTCGTCACCGGCATGGGCGTCATCGCCTCGCTCGGCCACAACGTGCCCGATTTCTGGAACAACATCCTGGCCGGCAAGTGCGGGGTGGACCGCGTGTCCCTCTTCGACCCGAAGGACTACAGCTGCCAGATCGGCGCGGAGGTGCGGGGCTTCGACCCCGCGACGGTGATGGACCCGAAGGAGGTCCGCCGCAACGACCGCTACACGCACTTCGGCTTCTGCGCCGCCAAGCAGGCGGTGGCCGACGCCAGGCTCGACATGGCGAAGGAGGATCTCGACCGGGTCGGCGTCATCATCGGCTCCGGCATCGGCGGCATGTGGACGATCGAGACCCAGCACAAGATCCTGCTCGAGCGCGGCCCCCGCAAGGTGTCGCCGTTCATGATTCCCGCGCTGATCAGCAACATGTGCAGCGGCCTCGTGGCCATCGAGCTCGGCGCGCGCGGTCCGAACTTCTCCGTCGTGAGCGCCTGCGCCACGGCCACGCACGCCATCGGCGAGTCGTTCCGCATGGTGCGCAGCGGCGAGGCCGACGTGATGGTGTGCGGCGGCGCCGAGGCCTCGATCACGCCGCTGGCCTACGCGGGCTTCTGCTCGATGAAGGCCATGAGCACGAGCAACGAAAATCCCGCGAAGGCCAGCCGGCCCTTCGACCTCAACCGCGACGGCTTCATCATGGGCGAGGGCTCGGGCGTGCTCGTCATCGAGAGCCTGGAGCACGCGCAGGCCCGCGGCGCCCACATCTATTGCGAACTCGCCGGCTACGCGGCGACCTGCGACGCCTTCCACATCACCCAGCCCGATCCCGAGGGCAAGGGGCTCTCCCAAGCCATGAGCCGCGCGCTCCAGGACGCGAAGGTCACGCCGGAGCAGATCGACTACATCAACGCCCACGGCACCTCCACGCCCTACAACGACAAGTTCGAGACCCTCGCCATCAAGAAGGTCTTCGGCGAAGCGGCGAAAAAGGTGATGGTCAGCTCGACCAAGTCCATGACCGGTCACCTGCTCGGCGCCGCCGGCGGCATCGAGGCCGTCATCAGCGTGAAGACCATCCAGACCGGCGAGGTGCCGCCGACGATCAATCTGGAGACTCCCGACCCGGACTGCGACCTGGACTACGTGCCCAACGTGAAGCGCCGCGCGACGGTGAACACCGTGCTGACCAACAACCTCGGCTTCGGCGGTCAGAACGCCGCGCTGGTATTCCGGAAGCTCTGAGATAGGCGCAGTATCTTGCGGGGTAGGGCGGACCGGCTCGGTCCGCCGCGACGGCAATAGCACGTTCCCGGCGCCCCGGGCCGGTGTGCCCTGCCTTATCACCGCCCATTCCGGCGTTGCCTCGTGCGAATGGGCGCGGCTGCATCGGCGCATGTGCCACCCGGCGGCTGATCTGCGCCTGCTGTTCGTCATGCGCTGCGTGCGGATGTTCGCCTACGGGCTGCTCGGCGTCGTGCTGGTGCTCTACCTGGCGGCGCGGGGACTGGAGGAAACGCGGATCGGGTTGCTGCTGACCATGACCTTCCTGGGCGATGCGGGGCTTTCGCTCTGGCTGAGCACGCGGGCGGACCGCTGGGGCCGCCGGCGCACGCTGGTCGTCGGCGCGACGTTGATGGCGGCGGGCGGGGTGGCGATGGCGATGACGGGAGACTTCATGCTGCTGGTGCTGGCCGCGACCGTCGGGGTCATCAGTCCGACGGGCAACGAGGTCGGGCCGTTTCTGGCCGTCGAACAGGCGGGGCTCGCGCAACTGGCCGATCCGGGCGGGCGGACCAAGGTTTTCGCCTGGTATAACGTGGCCGGTTATCTCGCCACCGCGGCGGGGGCGCTGACGGCCGGGGCCGTGGCGCAGGGGTTGCAGGCCGGCGGCCGGGGGGCGCTTGCGAGCTATCAGGCGATCCTGCTGGGCTACGGCGCAGCGGGTGTGGTGCTGCTGATTTTGTCCACACGCCTGAGCCGCGCGGTTGAAGCGCCGGCGGAGACTGCGCCGCAACCGGACGCCCTGCTCGGGCTCGGCCGGTCTCGCGGGAGGGTGCTGCGGCTGAGCGCGCTGTTCTCGCTCGATGCCTTCGCGGGCGGGTTCATCGTGCAGAGTTTCCTGGTCTTCTGGTTTCACCAGCGCTTTGGCGTGGGGGAGCTGGCGCTCGGGGGGTTGTTCTTCGGCGCCAACCTGCTTTCCGGCTTCTCCGCCCTGGCGGCGGTGCCGCTGGCGCGGCGCATCGGGCTGGTCAACACGATGGTCTGGACGCACCTGCCTTCCAACGTGCTGCTCATGGCGGTGCCGCTCATGCCGACCTTCGGCTGGGCCGTGGGCATGTTGTGGTTGCGGCACACGATCTCGCAGATGGACGTGCCGGCGCGGCAGTCCTACGTGAACGCTGTCGTATCCCCCGCCGAGCGTTCGGCAGCCAACGGCGTGACCGGCACGGCGCGGCAGCTCGGTGCGGGACTCGCGCCGTTCTGCGCCGGCCTGCTGCCCGCGGCGGTGGTGGCCGCGGGCGGCTGGCTCTACGTCGCGGGCGGCCTCAAGATCGTGTATGACTTGGCATTGTGGCGGGCCTTTCGCCGCGTCCAGCCGCCCGAGGAAAAAGTCCGAGATTCCCGTTGACGGGCCGGAGGCGGGCACTCTTTATTCGGCGCTCTTTCTCTTTGGCTCGGTAGCTCAGTTGGTAGAGCAGAGGACTGAAAATCCTTGTGTCGCCGGTTCGATTCCGGCCTGAGCCACCACTTCCGACGAAGTGTTGGTCGCGGCTGGCGCCGCTTGGCCGCTGGCGCGACCCCGCCGGCACCCTGATGCCTCGGCCTGCGGCCGCGGCGGATTCCCGCTGCACTCGGAACCGGCCTGGGGCGTCTTCCTTCGCTTTGCAGGCCATGGCCGGCACCCTCCGTCCGGCTCCACGACTCTGCGCTTGCCGCACGGGCAAGCAGGCCGGCACAACATCAACCGCCTTTCGGCGTTTCCGGCGCGGGCGTGTAGCGGGCGTAGGCGAAGTCGAAGGCGACGAACTCCTCGACGGCGCCCGGCATGAGCTCGTAACCCAGTTTGCCCGCCACGACCGGCACGGGCTTCATGGACGTGCGCAGGCGCAGGGTCTTGGAGCGGATTTCCGCGCGATACTGCAGATCCCTCGGCAGCTTGTTCTCGATGCGCAACTTGAGCATCGGCTTGGCCTCGTCGCGGGTCAGGGTGAAAATCACCTGCGCGCCGGCGTCGGGTTCGGTACCGGCGGAGACCAGCGTGAGCTTCTTGGGCTGCACCTCAAAACGCGCATACACGGTCTCGCCGGGCTTGACGATGAGCTGCTTGAGTTTGTCGGCGGCGGTGGCGAGGGGACTGGTAAAGACCAAGGCGAGAAGAAGGAGGCTGAGGCGCATCATCGGGTAAGGGATTTCGGAGGGGTATTCGCCAGAAAGGGAGGCGTCTTCCCCAGGGTCTTCAACTGTAATTTGCTCTGTGCCACCTCGTCTCATTTACCCGTTGACCGAACCGCGCTCGGCCGGCTTCATGGCGGCATGGTGCCCAGCGTTCTGATCGTTGACGACGAAAAGCACACCCGGGAGGGCCTGCAGCAGGCGTTGCAGGAGAACTACGATGTGACCGTCGCCGCGAGCGCCGACGAGGCCTTCAACCTGATGGACGCGCAGGAGTTCGAGGTGATCGTGACCGACCTGCGCATGCCGGGGAAAAGCGGTCTCAAGGTCATCGACAAGGCGCTCGCGCTGCCCAACCGCCCGGCCGTGATCATGATGACGGCCTACGGCAGCATCGACTCCGCGGTCGAGGCGATGAAGCGCGGCGCCGTGGATTTCCTGACGAAGCCCGTCCAGATCGAGCGGCTCGAGATCCTGATCCAGCGGGCGCTCAAGACCAAGACCCTGGAGGTCGAGGTGAAGCAACTCCACGAGCGGCTCGACGCGAAATTCAACGTCGGCGCCATCGTGGGACATTCGCCGAAACTGGCCGAGGTCATCGAGCGCGTGAAGCTCGTGGCACCGTCCAAGGCCACGGTCCTCATCGAGGGCGAGACCGGCACGGGCAAGGAACTCATCGCGCAGGCCATCCACCAGGCGAGCCCCCGGGCGCGCGCCGCCTTCATCCCGGTGCATTGCGCGGCGCTGCCGGCCACGCTGTTGGAGAGCGAACTCTTCGGCCACGAGCGCGGCGCCTTCACCGGCGCCACTGACCGGCGCGAGGGCCGCTTCGAGCTGGCTGACGGCGGCACGGTCTTCCTCGACGAAATCGGCGAGATCGGACCCGAGATCCAGGTGAAGCTGCTGCGTTTCCTCGAGACGAGGAGCTTCGAGCGCATCGGCGGCACGCGCACGCTCACGGTGGACGTGCGGTTGGTGGCCGCCACCAACCGCAACCTCGAGCAGATGGTGAAAGAGGGGAAGTTCCGCGAGGACCTGTTCTTCCGGCTCAATGTCGTGCGCCTCACCACACCCCCGCTGCGCGAGCGCACGGAGGACATTCCCGTGCTGCTGGAGCATTTCATCAAGGTCTATGCCAAGGAGAACGCCTACGAGCCCGTGCAGATCGAGCCGGGTGCGATGCGCCACCTGCAGGCCTACTCCTGGCCGGGCAACATCCGCGAACTGCGCAATTTCGCCGAAAACGCAGTCGTGCTCCGCCGCGGCGGCAAGGTGACCGAGTTCGACCTCGAGCCGAAGTTTCGCGGCGAGGTCGCGCCGCCGCCGAGCATGGTCACGCCCACGCCCGCCAATCCGCTATCCGTGGAGGAAAACGAAAAACGCCTCCTCCGCGAGGCGCTGATGAAGGCCCGCGGCAACCGCACACGCGCGGCCACGTTGCTGGGCATCAGCCGCCGCACGCTCCACCGCAAGCTGGTGCAGTGGCCCGAGCTGGACGTGGTGGACCGGGGCTAGCCCTGGCGCACAAAACCAGCGGTGGCGGAGGACTTTGGGTCGCCGCTCGGTGCGGAGGATTGGGCAAGCGGGCGGATGGAGGCTTGTCAGCGTCCGTGGCAGGCTTCTAACTGCCCGGCTCATCCCGACCCATGGCCACGATCACCAAGAGCTACGAACCGCAGGACGTCGAAAGGAAGTGGTATGCCGAGTGGCTCCAAGCCGGCTGCTTCGCGGGGCGGGCCAACGGCTTGCGCCAGCCCTACACCATCGTCATCCCGCCGCCCAACGTCACGGGCGTGCTCACGATGGGTCACGTGCTCAACAACACGCTGCAGGACATCCTCATCCGCCGCGCCCGCCTCGAAGGCCGCGAGGCGCTCTGGCTGCCCGGCACCGACCACGCCGGCATCGCCACGCAGGCGGTCGTGGAGCGCGAGCTGCGCAAGGAGAAGAAGCACCGCCGCGACCTCGGGCGGGAAAAATTCCTCGAGCGGGTCTGGGCCTGGCGCGAGGAGAAGGGCGGCATCATTTTGAAACAGTTGCAGGCGCTCGGCGCCTCGTGCGACTGGAGCCGCACGCAGTTCACGATGGACGCGCCCTATTCGCAGGCCGTGCTGGGCGTGTTCGTGGATCTCTACCGGAAGGGACACATCTACCGCGGCAAGCGCATGGTCAACTGGTGCCCGGTGTCGCTCACCGCGCTCTCCGACGAGGAAGTCATCATGAAGCCCGTCAAGGGCCTCCTCTACCAGGTGCGCTACGAGCTGGCGGACCAGCCGGGAAAGTTCATCGAGGTGAAGACCACCCGTCCCGAGACCATCCCCGGCGACGTGGCCATCGCCGTGCACCCCGACGACCCGCGCTACACCGCGCTCATCGGCCGGAAGGTGCGCCGGCCCCTCGGCCCGGCGGCGGAAATCCCGGTCATCGCCGACAGCGCGGTGGACCAGGAATTCGGCTCCGGCGCCCTCAAGATCACGCCCGCGCACGACAAGGTGGATTTCGAGATCGGCCTGCGCCACAAGCTGCCCGTGGTGGACGTGCTCAATGCCGACGCCACGCTCAACGAGCTGGCGGGCCCCGCGCTCGCCGGTTTGGACCGTTTCGCCGGACGCCGGAAGGCCGCCGAGCTGCTGAAGGAGGCCGGCGCGCTGGTGAAGGAGGAGCCCTACGAGAACAACGTCGGCTACTCCGAGCGCGCCGACGTGCCGATCGAGCCGCGTCTCACCTGGCAGTGGTGGCTGAAATATCCGCGGGTCGAGGAGGCCAAGGCCGCCGTGCGCGATGGGCACATCCGTTTCCACCCCGAGCGCTGGTCCAAGGTCTATCTGCACTGGCTCGAGAACATCCAGGACTGGTGCATCAGCCGCCAGCTCTGGTGGGGCCACCGCATCCCGGTGTGGTATGCCAGGGGCCTCGACAAGGAGAAGCTCACCGAGGCCGACCTGGCCGACCCGCAGAAGGTCCACGTCTCGCTCGAAGGCCCGGCCGACAAGGACAACTGGGTGCAGGAGGACGACGTGCTCGACACCTGGGCCTCGTCGTGGCTCTGGCCCTTCGCCACGCTCGGCTGGCCCGACAAGGCGGCGATGGAAAAGGCGGGCTACGACTATTTCTACCCGACCAGCACGCTCGTCACCGGCCCCGACATCATCTTCTTCTGGGTGGCGCGCATGATCATGGCCGGCCTGGAGTTCACCCGCCCCGGCGAGCCGCTGGCGCGGCGCATTCCGTTCCGGGACGTCTATTTCACCGGCATCATCCGCGACGCGCAGGGCCGCAAGATGTCGAAGTCGCTCGGCAACTCGCCCGATCCGCTCGACCTCATCGCCAAATACGGCGCCGACGGCCTGCGCTTCGGCATCGTGTCCATCGCCCCGCAGGGCCAGGACATCCGTTTCCAGGAGGACCGCATCGAGGGCGGCAAGAACTTCTGCAACAAGCTCTGGAACGCCTGCCGTTTCCGCCAGTTGAGCGGCGAGATGGCCGACAACTCCTCGTTGGCCGCGATCCTCGCCCGCATCGAGCCGGCGAAGTTCGACGCCGACGACCACGCCATCCTCGAGCGCCTGATGGCGGCCACGCGCGAGGTGGACCGCTGCTTCAACGAGTTCGAGTTCAGCGCCGCGGTGCAGGCGCTCTACGGGTTTTTCTGGAACGATTTCTGCGACTGGTATGTGGAAGTCTCCAAGGCCAAGCTCCAGGAGCCGGCCACGAAGGCCAACTGCCTCGCCATCCAGGATCTCGTGCTCCGGCAGAGCCTGCTGCTGCTGCATCCGTTCATCCCGTTCATCACCGAGGAACTCTGGCGCCAGCTCGGCTACGGTGCGGAAGGCCGGTTCCTCATGCGCGACGCGCAGATCGAGAACTGCTCCCAGATGGCCGCCAAGGGTCTGAAGATTGACTCCAACGCCGCCGCGCAGGTCGGCACGCTGAAGGCCGTGGTGTCGCAGGTGCGCGCCTTCAAGGCCGAGCACGGCGAGGCCGCGAACAAGAACGCGGAATTCGTCGTCGAGGCGGCCGGCGCGCACTGGGCGCTGCTCGAGGCCAACCTCGCCAAGCTCAAGCGCATGCTTGGTGCCGCCTCGATCACGCGCGGTGCGATGTCGCCCTCGGCCCCTGTAACCGTGACCCCGCTCGGCTCGTGGAACCTCATCAAGCAGATGAAGGGCGACCCGGCCGCCGAGAAGGCGCGCCTGCAGAAGGAGATCGAGACCCTCGCCAGGCACATCGCCGGCACCGAGGCGCGCCTCGCCAACCAGGCCTTCGTCAGCAAGGCCCCGCCCCCCGTCCTCGAGGGCGCACGCAGGCAGCTCGCCGACCTCCAGGCCAGGAAGGCCGAGACCGAGCGCCTGCTCGCGGCGCTCGGCTAGCCCCGGCTTGCCTGCGACGCCCAAATCCCGCTAGCTACCCCATTATTGCATGAAAAAAGCCCTGATCACCGGCATCACTGGACAGGACGGCTCCTACCTCGCCGAGCTGCTGCTCGCCAAAGGCTACGAGGTCCACGGCATCATCCGCCGCGCCTCGACGTTCAACACGAGCCGGATCGACCACCTTTACCGCGACCCCCACGTCAACGGCGTGAAGCTGCACCTGCACTACGGCGACCTCGCCGATTCCGTGCAGATGGTAAAGCTCCTCTACGAGCTGCAGCCCGACGAGATCTACAACCTCGGCGCCCAGTCCCACGTGCGCGTGTCGTTCGACATCCCGGAATACACGGGCGATGTCGTGGGCCTCGGCGCCGTGCGCATCCTCGAGGCCATCCGGGAGGCCGGGTTGGTGAAAAAGTGCCGCTATTACCAGGCGTCGTCCTCGGAGATGTTCGGCAAGGTCCAGGAGGTGCCGCAGGTCGAGACCACGCCCTTCTGGCCGCGTTCGCCCTACGGTTGCGCCAAGATGTATGCGCACTGGCTGACCGTGAACTACCGGGAGAGCTACAGCCTGCACGCCTCCTCCGGCATCCTCTTCAACCACGAGAGCCCGCGTCGCGGCGAGACCTTCGTCACCCGCAAGATCACCCGCGCCGCCACCCGCATCAAGCTGGGCCTGCAGGAAGCGCTCTACATGGGCAACCTCGACGCCAGGCGCGACTGGGGCTACGCCAAGGAATACGTCGAGATGATGTGGGTCATGCTCCAGCAGGACAAACCCGACGACTACGTGGTCGCCACCAACGAGACCCACACCGTCAAGGAATTCATCGCGGAAACCTTCGGCCTGCTGAACCTCGACTGGCAGAAATACGTCAAATACGACGCCCGTTACGAGCGCCCCGCCGAGGTGGACCTGCTCATCGGCAATCCCGCCAAGGCCAAGCGCCAGCTCGGTTGGGAGCCGAAGGTCCGCTTCAAGGAACTCGTGAAAATCATGACCGAGGCCGACCTCGAGCTCGCCAAGCGCGAGGCCCAGATCGCGAATCTGCCCAAACCCTGAAAGCTTGCCGCGGCGAACACAGGGGGAACACAGAGCCCGCAGCGATTGTTTCTGAATTTTCCCCTGACCCCGGTGCAGCCTCGGTAATCTCTGTGAAGGAATCCCCATGAAACTCTTCATCGCCGGGCACAACGGGATGGTCGGCGGCGCGCTCGTGCGCCGCTTCAAAAGCGAGCCGGGGGTCACGCTCCTGTTGCGCACCCGGCAGGAACTCGACCTCACCAGCCAGGCCGCGGTCCGGGCCTTCTTTGCGGCGGAGAAGCCCGACGCGGTCATCATGGCCGCGGCCAAGGTCGGCGGCATCCACGCCAACAACGCCTACCCGGCGGACTTCGGTTACGACAACCTCGTCATCGCCGCCAACACGATCCACGGCGCCTACACCGCCGGGGTGAAGCGGTTCCTTTTCCTCGGCAGCTCCTGCATCTACCCGAAGCATGCGCCGCAGCCGATGCCCGAGAGCTGCCTGCTCACCGGCCCGCTCGAGCCGACCAACGAGGCCTACGCCATCGCCAAGATCGCCGGCCTCAAGCTCTGCGAGTATTACCGCCGGCAGCACGGCGTGCTCTACCACTCGGGCATGCCGACCAACCTCTACGGCCCCGGCGACAACTATCACCTGCAGAACTCGCACGTGCTGCCAGCGCTCATCCGCAAGTTCCACGAGGCGAAGGAAGCCGGCCGGCCCGAGGTCGTCGCCTGGGGCACGGGCTCGCCCAAGCGCGAGTTCCTCCACGTGGACGAGCTGGCCGACGCCTGCGCGTTCCTGTTGAGACTCGAGAATCCGCCCGACCTCATCAACATCGGCACCGGCACGGATGTGACCATCAGGGAGCTGACCGAGTTGGTCGCCGAGGTCACCGGCTTCAAGGGACGGATCACCTGGGACAGTTCCAAACCCGACGGCACGCCGCGCAAGCTCATGGATGTTTCCCGGCTCACGGCCCTGGGTTGGAAGGCGAAGGTCGGCCTGCGGGAGGGCGTGCAGAAGACCTACGCCAGCTACCTCGCCGAGAAGGCCGCCGGGACTTTGCGCGGCTGAACGGGGCAAAGGGCGGCGTTGACGCGGCCGGGCCGGCCTGCAAAATGCAGGCGTCCGCCTGTCTGCTCCGCGCGCAACCCCGCATTCCCATGGACACTCCAGAGACCCCGCCTGTCACCGCTCCCGCCGAGGATCGCACCGTCGCCATCCTCAGTTACATCACCATCATCGGTTTCATCGTCGCGCTCGTGATCCACAGCAACAAGAAGACGAAGCTGGGCGCCTATCACCTGCGCCAGATGCTCGGCCTGATCCTGATTGCCCTGGCCGGCAGTGTGCTGGGAGTGATTCCCCTCCTCGGCTGGCTGGCCATCATTGTGATCTGGATCGGGCTGCTCGTCTTCTGGGTGATCGGCCTGCTCGCCGCGGTCAACGGCCAGCTCAAGCCGGTTCCGCTGGTGGGCGAGCACTTTCAGAAGTGGTTCGGCACCGCCTTCGAGTGAGGCGGTCCGGCCGGTGAGATTCCGCTTGCGGCATTGGCGCCCCTGCCAAGCGTGGGGGCGTCCATGATCGCACCCGAAACCTTTTCCCATCTCGAGAACATAAAGAAGCGCGCCGGCTACTTATGGAGGTTTCTTTGACGTCGAGCAGAAGCAGCGCGAGATAGAGGCGCTGGAGGCGCAGATGGGCGCCCCCGACTTCTGGAACAACAACGACCGCGCCCAGAAGCACATCGCGAAGCTCAACGGCCTGAAAAAAGCCATCGGCGGCCTCGTGGCCTTCAACAAGAAGCTCGACGACGCCGCCGTCATGGTCGAACTCGTCCAGGCGGCCGAACCCGCCGAACGCGAGGCCTACGCCAAGGAGCTCGACACCTCCGTCGCCGCCATGGTCGAGGAACTCGACCGGCTGGAGATCGCCTCCTTCCTCACCGGCCAGTTCGACCGCAACAACGCCATCTTCAGCATCCAGGCCGGTGCCGGCGGCACCGAGTCCAACGACTGGGCCGACATGCTCTTCCGCATGTATTCGCGCTGGTGCGAGCGCCGCGGCTTCGAGGTCGAGCTCATGGACGTGCAACCGGGCGACCAGGCCGGCATCTCCCGCGCCACCATCCTCATCAAGGGCGAGAACGCCTATGGCTACGCCAAGGCCGAGCGCGGCGTCCACCGCCTCGTGCGCATCAGCCCCTTCGATGCCAACAAGCGCCGCCACACCTCCTTTTGCGCCGTGGACGTCGTCGCCGAGATCACCGAGGACATCAACATCGAGGTGCCCGACGGCGACATCCGGGTGGATGTTTTCCGCTCCTCCGGCAAGGGCGGCCAGGGCGTCAACACCACCGACTCCGCCGTGCGCATCACCCACCTGCCCACCGGCCTGGTGGTGGTCTGCCAGAACGAGCGCTCGCAGATCAAGAACCGCGCCAGCGCCATGAACGTGCTCAAGGCCCGCCTCTACGAACGCAAGCTCGACGAGCAGCGCAGCGAGATGGAGAAGTTCTACGGCGAGAAGGGCGAGATCGGCTTCGGCTCCCAGATCCGCAGCTACGTGCTCCAGCCCTACCAGATGGTGAAGGACCTGCGCACCGGCGTCAGCACCAGCGACACCCAGGGCGTGCTCGACGGCGACATCGACCGCTTCATCACCGGCTGGCTCCGCGCCGGCTGCCCGCGCCACCGCAACAAGGACATCCAGATCGACGATGAGTAACGGCAGACCGAGGGGGCGGAGGGCGGAAGACTGCCCGGGCGCGGTAAGATGGCGCCGGCTTTCGTTCACAGGCCGCCGACCACCGCGCCGCCCTCGCCCACCACCCCGCAATCCACATGAGCAAAGCATCCAAACGTCGCTCCTGTCCCGCCACGGGCGGAGACATCACGCCGGCAGAGTGCGGTGAGGGCCGGCACAGCCGCCTGGCCTGTCCGCCGGACTGCCTGTTCAATCCCTTCGGGCCGGCGCACTACGATCAGTTGCTCGAGCACGAGGCGCACCTGGATGCGGTGACCATGCGCCGGTTCATCGGGCAGGCGGAGGAAACGGCGCGCACCGACATCGCGCAGGCGGCGCGGCGCAATCCCGGGCACGGTCTGCATGCCGCAACCGTCCGGCACCTGTTCTTCCGTCCGGCAGCGGACGGCCTCACCTTTGGCGAGCGCTGGCGGCAGGCGGGCTTCGCGGGCCTGAAGAATGACGAGCGCGTCCTCTTCCAGGCCAAGATGCGGATGCGCGTCGCCCTGCTCGAAATCCACCGGGTGACCGATGCGCAGACGGTCGAAGCCGCCGACCTCCTGAATCCGGGCGCCGGCACGCTGCGGCTGGTGGATCGCAGCGTGGCGGCGCGCGCCGTGCGCTTCGGCACGCTGCTCACCTGGATCTATCCGCTGCCGCATTTCTGGCGGCTTTCCGGCACGGGCATCGTCCTGTCCGATCTGGGGCCGGTCGCGCCGCTGGCCGTGGTGGAGGAATGCATCGCCCATGCGGGCGGCCCGCGCGAGATTGGCCTCGCGCGGGAAAAATGGCTCGCGGAGAACTTTTTGCGGCTCGATGAGATCCTCACGGCCACCGCTTACGCCCGCCGGCAGAGGATGTTCGAGGGCATGGATGCGCAATTCGGCCGGGCCAGCTATGCGCTGAACATGTCCCTGCCGGAATGCCGCCGCCTGCTCCAGGCTGAGGCCGCCATCGCGCCCGATGAGGTGGCGACGGAAGAGCGGCGTGAAGGTCTGACGGAGGCGATGGTGTGGTTCGACGGCGCCGCCGTGGCGCCCGGACTGGCTCAGCCGGGGGCGCGCCCGGTCCGCGGCCGGATACTGTTGGGGCCGGGCAAAGCACGCGTCGAGGCGATCGGCGCCGCGCGGCTGGCCGCCCTGCGCTCGGATTTCGAGACCACGATGGGTGCGGGTGCGCGGTTCGAGTCCGAACGGCGCGACGATCTCGGCACCCGGCAGACGGTCGGGGATCCGGAGTTCGATCCCCAGGACGTTCCTCCAGGCTTGCTGGAATCGCCCATGCGGGTGGAGCTGCAATCGTCGCGTCTGCCGCCGCCGCCGCCGGGCGTCTCCGTCGAGGAATACAGTGCACAGCTCCGGCGGCAGATGCTTACCGCGCTGCCCGACACGCCCCTGCCGGCCCTCGACGGACGGACGCCGCGGGAGGCCGCCGCGATCCCCGCGCTCCGCCCCCGGTTGCTCCAGGTGATGAAGACTCATGTCAAGGGTTTGGATGAGGATAACCTGCGCTCCGGTCGGACCGACGACATCAACTTCCTGCTCCGAGAGCTGGGGCTGACGGAGATTGATTTCCCGGCGCCTCCCGCGCGGGAAATTCCCGCCGACGATGACGATGAGGACTCGGATGGTGAGTTTGCGGACGACGAACCCGAGGAAGGCAGATTGCCCGTCGAATTCGGCCGCCCCGCCGCCCCGCGCCTGAGCGGCCCGCCACTCAATTACGATCAGGCGCTGGACCGGTTGCAGGCAGTCATGGATGACATGGACCGCGGCACGGACGGCTTGGATGAGCTGGACCGCTCCGGCGCAACCGTCATCGACGACGCCGACAGGCTGGCCGGCGGCCGGTTGACGGAAATGGAGTTCAACATCCTGGTCACCTTCCTGATGCAAGCCTGGTTCGCTTTGGTGCCGAGAGGGGTCAGGGCTCCGGCCCTGCATTTTGAGTCGATGGAGGCGGACATGGCCAGGACCGAGGATATGTTGCAGGCAAGGGAGCAGTCGCCGATGCCGACGCTCGATCTACTGATCGGCCGATGCCGGCAGCCGGAACTCATGCAGGCACTGCTGGCCGGGCTCTTGGGAGCGAAGAAAAAGCTGCCGAAGCCGTCACGGCCGTCCGATTCGGCCGTGGTGGTCATGGTGCTGGTGACGCGGGTGGTTCTCGATGAACTGGACCGGTCGCTGCGGGGCTGAGCCGGAACCGACCGCCACCGGAGCCTCCTGCCTCACGAAAAACCGGACCGGACTGCATGGCTGAAAAAGGGCAGGACTGGAAGAGGGAGAGACAAAGCCGGCTGGCTATTTCAGCCCTTCAGTCTTTCAGTCCTTCTACCCACATGCTCGCCTTCGATTCCCTTCGCTCGGCCTTCGCCGCCCAGCCTCTCTTCGAGGACAAGACCTGGCAGCTTTCCCCGCGGGCGTGGCCGCTGAGCGCGGAGCAGGTGGGCGAACTGGAGCAGATCGGCGCCGCCTGCCTGGAGTTCCACCAGGCGCTGGAGACGCTCTACCTGCGCTCGGTTGCCGGCAAGAACCTGCTTCGCAACAAGCCGCTGCTCGCCCCTTGGGTGGCCGACTATCTGGATCGCGGCAAACCGGCCGATCTCGTGGCGCACGCCCGCGATCCCAAGAACCGCGGCGCGTTTCCGACCGTGCTGCGCCCCGACCTGCTGCTGACGGAGGAGGGCTTCGCCCTCACGGAGCTCGATTCCGTGCCCGGCGGCATCGGGCTCACCGCGTTTCTCAACCGGCTGTATGGCGGCGCCGAGGACCGGACGGTGCTCGGCCACGGCGACGCGATGATAGAAAACTTCCATCTCTCGCTGGCCGGCCTGAAACCCGGGCTGCGCAATCCGCTCGTCGCCATCCTCGTCAGCGACGAGGCGGCCACCTACCGGCCGGAGATGCTCTGGCTGGCCGAGCAGTTGCAGCGGCGCGGTCACCGGGTTTTCTGCATGCGCCCCGACGATGTCTTCCCGCTGGGCGGGGAACTGTTCTTCGACGTGGAGGGCACCCCCGAGAAGATCGACATCATCTACCGGTTCTTCGAACTGTTCGACTGGGCCAATGTGCGGATCGCCCGGGAGATATTCGAGGCCTGGCAGGGCGGGGCGGTGGCGATCGCCCCGCCGATGCGCCCCTTCCAGGAGGAGAAGCTCGCGCTGGCGCTCTTTCATCACCACCTGCTCCGCGAATACTGGGCGGAATCGCTGAGCGGTCGCGCGCGGAAGCTTTTGCAGAAGCTCATCCCGCGCTCGTGGATCCTGGATCCCGCGCCGCTGCCCCCCGGCGCCGTGCTCGACGGACCCGCGGTCGGCGGTCGGATGCTGAACGACTGGCGTGACCTCGCGGGCGCGTCGCAGAAGGAGCGCGATCTCATCATCAAGATCAGCGGCTTTCACGAGACGGCCTGGGGGGCGCGCAGCGTGGTGCTGGGCAGCGATTGCTCGCGCGAAGAATGGCAGACGGGCGTTGACCAGGCGCTGAAACTCGCCCCGACGAACCTCCACGTGCTGCAGGAATACCGGAAGCCGAAGCGGGTGACGCATCCGCTCTACGACACCCGCTTTCCCGAGCGTGCGGCCGTCCCGCGCGACGGCCGCCTCCGCCTCTGCCCCTATTACTTCGTGATCGCGGGCCAGGCCCGGTTGTCCGGCGCGCTCGCCACGTTCTGTCCGCCCGACAAGAAAATCATCCACGGCATGACGGATGCAGCCTTGCTCCCGTGTAGGGTTTTCCCCTTAAGTTGAACCGTGCGCATTTCCGCCCGGAACACTAGGCATATTCCATCATTGAGCGTGGGGCTGCTGGCTGGCCTGCTCTTGTTCGCCGCCAACGGCCGGGCGCAGGCTCCCGCCGATCTGCACACCCTGCGCACGCGCGCCAGCCAGGGCGACCTCGAGGCGCAGAACGCCCTCGGCAACGCCTACACCAACGCACAGTTCGGCCTGCCGCAGGACCACGCCGAGGCGCTCAACTGGTATCGCCGCGCCGGCGACAAGGGCTACGCTCCCGCGCAGTTCAACCTCGGCCTCGCTTACGAGCTGGGCCGCGGCGTCGCGGCGGACGAGCGCCAGGCCTTCAAGTTCTACCTGCTGGCGGCGGAGCAGGGCTACGCCCCCGCGCAGTTCAACGTCGGCAACATGTATGCCGCCGGGCGCGGCATCGGCCAGGATCTGTTCGAGGCCAACCTGTGGTACAAGCAGGCGGCGGAAAACGGCCTGGTGGAGGCGCAGTTCAACCTCGGCCTTGTTTATGAAACGGGTCGCGGGGTGAAACGGGACGACGGGCTCGCGGCGCGCTGGTATCGGCAGGCCGCCGAGCGCGGCTACGCCCGCGCCCAATACAACTACGCCCTGCTGCTTGAGGACGGCCGCGGGGTCGCGAAGGACCCCGCCGCCGCCGCCGCTCTCTACCGGTCGGCGGCCGAGCAGAATTTCGGGCCCGCCCAGATCAATTACGGGCTGATGCTCGCCGAAGGCCGCGCCGGATTGCCCCGTGATCCGGTCCAGGCCTACGTGTGGCTGAGCCGCGCCGTGCAGAACGGCGCCAGCCCCGAGGCACGGGATGCTCTGGCCCGCTCGCTCACGCCCGACCAGCTTGCCGCCGCCCGGCAGGCTGGCGGGCGGCAGGCCGAGACGGCGCGTCCGGGGGCACCCGCGACGCCCTCCGCGCCGCTTTCCGATTCCGCCACGGCGCGTCTGGCCGAGCTTGCCAGCGCCCTCACGCAGGCCCGCGAGGCCAACTCCCTCCTCGCCGAAGCCAACCGGCGCCTCGAGGCGGACAACGCCCGCCTGGCCGACGAACTTTCGCGCACCGGCGGTGCCACCAACGCCCTGATCGAGCAGCTCCGCGAGCAAAGCCGCCGCCTCGCCGACCAGGTGCAGACGCTCACCGCCGACAAGGAGGCCGCCGCGCGGCAGAACTCCGTGCTCACGGCGCAGGTGCGCGACGCCGAGCGCGACCTGGCCGCCCTGCGCGCAGCCAGCGTGCCAGCCCCGTCCGCTCCGTCCATTGAGGTCTCGCAATACGAGAACCAGATTGCGACACTCACCGCCCGTCTGGGCGAGGCGGAGGCGTCGTTGCGGCGGCTGCAGGAGGACAACTCCCGGCTTGCGGCCGTCAACCAGCGCTTGCAGCAGGAGCGCGACGCCCTGGCCGCCGCACCGAAACCCGCCAGCGGTTCCGCGCCCGACCCCGGCGTCGTGGCGAATCTGCAGAAGGAAAACGCCCGGTTGAACGACGAGGTGAAGCGCGCCACCCTCGAATTGCTTTCGCTCAACCGCCGGATGCGCGCCGTCGGCGACGAGGCCAGACCCGGTGCGCCGGCCGTTCCGGCCGAGCAGCAGCAGATCATCCAGCTCACGGCCCGGGCCGAGCAGGCCGCGGCCGAGGCCGCGCGCCTGCAGGAAGACAACCGCCGGCTGGCCGCCCGCGTGGCCGAGCTGGAGGCGCAGCCCAGACCCGTGGCGGACGCCACCCTGCCGCAGAAACTGGGCGATGTGCAGCGCGAGGCCGCCTCGCTGCGCGAACAGCTCGCCGCCTTGCAAGCGGAACGCGCCGATTTGCAGAAATGGGCCGACTCCCTCGAGGGGAAAATCAACGAGCAGGCCGAGGCGGCCAACACGGCTTCCGACACCGAAGCGCGTCTGCGCCGCGAACTTGGCGAAGTGCGGCAGCAGCTTTCCGCCCGCGAAGAGGCCCTGGTCAGGAACAGCCAGGCCTTGGCCGAGCTCACCGCCGCCAACAAGGATCTGGAAAACCGACTGGCCCGGGCGGAGGGCGCCGCGGACCAGACCGCGGCCAAGGAGGAAATCGCGGACCTCAAGCGCCGGTTGACCGAGTCCGAGTCCCGACGCGAGCAGCTCGCGCAGGAAAACCGCCAGATGGCGGTCCGCTTCGCCAGCGAACAGCGGGACGCCGCCGGGGTGCGTGCACAGCTTGATAGACTGGAAAAGGAACTCGCCGAGGCGCGGGCCGCAGGCGCAGCAACCACCCCAGAGCTGGAGAAACTGAGAGCCGATCTGGCCGGGGCGGGGCGACGGACCGAGTCCCTGTCCGCGGTCAACGCCGAACTGGAGAACCGGCTCAAGCAGGCTCAGGCGGCTTCCGCGACGGCGGACGATCTGCGCCGCCAATTGGCGGAAGCCAACCAAGCCCTGGAGCGCAGCGAGGCGACCGTGGCCGAGCTGACCTCGGCCAACCAGAAGCTCGAGGGAGAACTGGCCGTGAGACAAGGGGACACGGCCGAGGCAAAGGCGGTGCGCGATGAGCTGGCCGACGCCCGCCGCGAACTCGGCGAACTCCGGGGTGTCCGGGCCGAGAATGCCCGCCTGCGCGAGGAGCTGGCCCAGATCGCGGCCGCACGCCCGGAAGCCGATCGCCTCGCCCGGGAAAACGGACAACTGGTCGCGGCGCTGGACGGCAGCCGGCGCGAGCTGACGCAGGCACAGGCCCGGGTGACGGAGTTGGAGAGGCAGCTTGCCGACGCCCTGACGGTGCACACCCGTGTGCCGGCCGAGGTCCGCCCGACGCAAGCCGAGCTCGACGAGGCCAATCGCACCGTGGAAAAACTCAACGCGACGGTCGGCGAACTGACCGCCGAAAACCAGAAGCTGGAACAGGACCTCGACAATGCGCAAAAGACGGCCGCTGCCGCGCTGGCCGCGCAGTCGCAGGCCGTCACGGCGGCGAATCCCGACGCCTTCCAGGCTGAGATCGGCACGCTGAACGCCCGCATCAAGCAGCTCGAGCTGCAGGTCGAGGAGGAGCGTGGCACCGCAGCCCGCGAGATCGCCACGCTGGCCGGCCAGCTCCAGCGCACGCGTGAGACCAACCGCTCGCTCGCCGAGGCGAACCGCGCCCTCCTGGCGGCCAAGGAGACCGACACGGCGGCCATCCGCGACGAGACCTCGCAATTGGAGGCGCGCATCCGCGATCTGACGGCCGTGAACGAGGAACTGCGCCGGCAGGGGCAGCAGCAGGGCGAGCAGTTGCGCGCGGTCACCGCCGAGCGCGACGGCCTCCAGGCCCAGCTCACCGACGCGCGGCAGGCCGCCACCGTGCTGCCCGGACTGGCCGACGAGAAGTTTGCGCTGCAGGAGCGGCTCGAGGCCGTGGGCGGTCAACTGGTCCAGTTACAGCGTGACCACGAGGCATTGCAGAAGAGCCACGCCGACCTCACCCAACAGCTGGCCAGCGCCCGGGAGTCGGCGGGAAAAGCGGAGGCCGATCTGGCGGCGTTGCAGGCGCGCGTGGCTGATGCCGAGAAGGCCGACGAGGCACACACGCAATCGGTCGCCGAACTCACCCAGGCCAACGAGCGTCTCGAACTGGAGCGTGAGGACATGCGCCGGCTGGTCGAATCATACCGGGCCGACATCGCCCGGTTGAACCAGGCCGTGCGCGCCGCCGAGCAGCAGCGGACGGCGGCCGAGCGTGGCGGGCAGCAGAACATCGACGCGCTCACGGCGCAGATGGCGCAGTTGCGCCGCGATCTCGAAGCGGCGCGCGCCGGCCAGGCGCGCCTGACCGAGGCCTACGCCGCGCAGGAGCGCGAGCGGCTGGCGACCATCACCCAGCTCCGCACCGAGAACGGCGCGCTCGCGGCCCGCCTCAACCAGGCGCAGGGCACGCTCGATCAGATCGCCGCCGCGGCCCGCCTCGGCACGCCCGCCGCCGCCATTGCCGCGGGCGGGGCCGCCCCCGGGCGCCCGGCGCCCGCGGCGGAAGCCCGTTACCACACGGTGGCGGAGGGCGACTCGCTCTCGCGCATCAGCCTGCGCTACTACGGCACCCCCAGCCGCTGGCAGGAAATCTTCCAAGCCAACCGCGACGTGCTCCAAGGCAGCAACACCCTGCGCATCGGCCAGCAGTTGCGGATTCCGTGAGGGGTGGGGCCATGTTGCCGCGGCGGTCGCTGGCCGCCGCGACAAAAAAGGCACGCCGGGTGGCGTGCCTTTGGAAGTGGAACGCGGCGCGGCGTTCAGGCAAAGGCCGTGGTCTGATCGGCGACCGGCACGCCGGCCGAGTTTTGCTTGGCCAGCAGGCTGAAGAAGTTGTCGCGGCGTTCCCGGGCGACCTTCACGTCCTTCGTGCCGAGGGAGCGGCGGATGCGCTCCTTGGTGAAGGGGGTCGGATAGACCGTGTAGTGGAGAAACCACGTCCCGTTGTTGTTCCACAGGTGGTGGTTCGGGTTGGATTCGCTGATGCGCAGCGAGGCGAGGGTGAGGAGGTTGGACATGATGCGTGAGCGGTTAGCTGTTTGGTTTTTTGTTAATCGTTCGCGCATCAGGGTTTTTCCGGAAAAAACGAAAGCCGCCTGAGGGCATCAGGCGGCTTTTCGCTTTTTTAGGAGGAGTTGTTTGTTCGAGGGTTTCAGCCTCGCACATCCGGGTGACTTGCGTCACTCGAAACCACCGTGATCACTCCTAGACCCGGTTGGCAGAACCGGCCGCCTTCGACCGATCCTTTCCTGATGCAGTGTTGAAAGTGCGAACCGTAGCTCTTGAGTCCAGAACTTTTTTTGAAAATTTTCCGTGCAGGCAAGTGTGCCGATCATGCTTCTGGGCATCAGGAAAATAGGCAGGAACGGCAGGCAAATCCGTTGGAAGGGCGGCCGCAGGCTGCGGACGAATTTAAGGATTTACACGTCCCGCCGCCCGGCGAGCTTGCTCGTCGTGTCTGAATCGCTTTCAGGTCCGGTGCGGTCGCCATCCGGTTGGGTCATGGGGGCGTTGGTCGGTGGATTGTTGCTGCTCTATGCCGGGATTGCGGCGTTCAACATCGCCTATGGAGCGATGAACGCCGACGAGGGTTTCTACGCCGCCGCAGCGCGGGCGGTGTGGCAGGGCGAGGTGCCTTACCGGGATTTCGGATACACGCAGCCTCCGCTGCTGCCATACGTGAACGGTGTCGTGCTGGGGTTGACGCGCTTCGGACTGTTCGAGCAGCGGGTCCTCAACGGTTGCTGGGGTCTGCTGGCGGTGTTGCTGGGGGTGCGGCTGCTGTGGCGCCGGCGTCTCGTGTCGCGAGCGTTGCTGCTGCTCGCGATGTCCGCCCTTACGCCCGCATGGATGCATCTGATCCACCTCGGCAAAACCTACGGGTTTGTGAGCTTGGTCGGGATGGCGTCGGTGTGGGTTTTGCTCGAATGGCCGGCCGGCTGGCGGAGATCGGCGGCCATCTCGGTCCTCTGTGTGATCGGCGTCGGTTGCCGGTTACCCGCGGTGCCGTTCTTCGCCGTGATCTGGCTGGCCGCGCTCAGGGATGACGACGGCTTCAACGTGCGGCGTCCGGGCGCGGCTGTCGGCACGCTCGTGGCGGCGGCGGCGGTGCTCCTGCTGCCCTTCTATCTCCTGGCGCCCGAGCAGACCAGGTTCTGGCTGATAGATTTCCACCGGATATCCGTGCCGCTGCGCGACTGGCGGGTGCGTTGGGAGGAGATCGTGGCGCTGTCGCCCGGAGCATGGGGCATGGGGATTTTTGCCTTGGGGGCAGGTTTGGCGAAACGCCGCCGCTGGCCGTGGCGTGAATCGGCCGTGGCCGTGGCCGCGCTGGCCGCACTGGCGGCCAACCTGCTGCCCCAGGGCGCCTACGAGGAATACGGCGTGCCGTTCCTGCCGCCGCTGGCCCTGGCGGCATTGCTGCTGCTGCCGGACATGGCGGCCTGGCCGCTCCGTCGCCGGGTGCTGGCCGTCGTTTCGCTGGTCGTGCTGCCGCTCGCCCTCATCCCGCCGCTGTGCGCCCGCTATCGCGGCCCGACCAAGGCGGATTTCCCCTCGGTCTTCCTTCCGCTCAACACCCGGCCCTACAACTACGGTTTGATCGGCAACCTGCGCCAGGCCCGGGAACTGGTGCGGGAGCATCTCCCGGCCGACCAGCCCTTTTACGGACCGGCGATCATCCTGGCCATTGAGGCGGACCGCCCGATTCCGCGCCGGCTGCGCATGGGCGCGTTCACCATGACCTCAGATTACCCGGAGGAGAAGGCGGATCGTTTGCATTTGATGACCTACGACGAACTGACCCGGCTGGCGGTCAACTCCCGCATCCGGGTGCTGGGTCTGCATGCGCAGCCGCTCCTCAACTACGTCTGGTCGGTGCCGTCTTTCGCGTTTCAGACCGACGAGGAACGGGCCCGCTGGGGTGCGGTTTTCAGCCGGCGCCTCCAACTGGCGCGGCGGGACGCGGATTTTATCATCCTGGTGTCGCGCAACTGAGGGCAGCCTCAAGGTTGCCGTCCGGCATGCGATTCACGGTGATGCTCCCGCAGCAGATCGCGGCCGAAGTCACCCTTGAAATCGCGCCAGGTGGTGTGGATGTGGTTCGCCCCGTTCTGCGTGTTGTCGTATTCGATGACGAAGTCGGGACTGTGGATGCGGTAGTAATGGGCCTGCCCGGATTCGATGGAGCCGGCCCAGGCGAAGTGCACGTTGTCCCAGCCGCGGTCGGCGATCTTCTGGATCTCCGTGATGGCGATTTCCGGGCGCAGGCGCTCGGCGTAGGCCGCGACGAGCGCGCGCAGGCGGGCCTGCTGCCCGGGCGTCATGCGCGGGTAGGGCAGGCCCGCCGGCGCGGCCAGGTTGGCCTCGCGGTCGTTGCCCGTGATGATGTCCGCGGGGGCCCGCGTCGCGATGAGTGCCACGCCGCGCTGCGCTTCGTCGAGGGCGAGCATGAGCGCGCGGCCCTGGTCCTCCTCCGCGGCGAGGGCGCGCCGCCCCTTTTGCGCATGCTCGATGCGCACTTCGGCGGGATTGGAACCGAAAAACATCGGTGTCGCCGCGATCCGGGTGCCGTCCGCGATGAGGAAGTTGAGGGACAGATGATGGCCTTCGATGCGCCAGCCCCAGGTGCCATGGGCGTCGGGCCGGCCGAAGACCGTGAAATAATAGAGGCCGCGGTCGCGCCGGCTGGCGCCTTCCATGGCGAACAGGACGTCCTCGAGGGCGATGATGGCATCGGTCGTGAGCAGGCCGCGCTCGCTGAGCCCGGCGGCGACGAGCCCGCGGGCGAGGCGGCGTTGCTCGGGATGCATGTCTTTGAGTGGAACACCGTTCCGGGCCTTGGGCACAAAATGCCAGTTCTCGCGCTCCGCATCGGCCAGCGGGTAAACGGCCTGTGCCCGCCGGTCCGCGTCGAGCGCACCCAACCAGGCAGCGGCGGCCTCGGCCATGGCCGTGCCGGGGACGTGGTCGGAATGGGCGGCCAAGGGGCCGGAGAAAACCAGGAGCAGCAGCGAAAGCAGGACGGCGGACCGGGGGTGGTGGGGCATGCGGGCAGCTAAACCCGAAGTCGGGTGGGTGCAAGGGCCGGCTGGCTTGACCTTGCCTTGACCGGGAGGAGGAGGGAGAACCTGCCGCCATGCGAACACCGTCCTTACCCCGCGGTCTGGCCCTGGCCGGCTGGTTTTGTCTGCTCACCACGGCGGCGCTGGCGCAGCGCCCACACTTCAAGCCCGAGTCGGATTATGCCTACGACCTGGCGGCCACCGAGGCGGCGGTTGTTCCGGTCAATTTGACGCCGGCCGGCTTTGCTTGGCCGGCCGACCTGCCGGCGGGGGACACGGCTTTCCTGGAAATACACCTGACCGCCACGTCGGACGGGGCGCCGGCGGTCACGGTCGCCCGCGGCGGGCGGGAGATCCGGCAGGTCTTCGAGGAACGCTCGCGGGGAAGGCGTTTTCTGGATGTCAGTCCGTTGCTGGCCGCGGGTGACGAACCGGTCGCGCTCCGGGGCGCGGGCGCGGAATGGCGGGCCGGTCCGGCGCGGCTGTTTGTTTACCGCAACCAGCCGCTGGCCGGCCGGCGGGTGCTGGTGCTGGCACCGCATCCCGACGACGCGGAGATCGCGGCATTCGGAGTGTATCGCCACACCGGGGCGGATGTCGTCACCGTGACGGCGGGCGATGCCGGCGGGGAGAATTTCAAGGTCCTGTTTTCCGAGCCGGCGGAGCACTACCGGGTGAAGGGCTGGATCCGCACCTGGGACAGCATCAGCGTGCCGTTCTACGGCGGTGTCTATCCGGGCAAGGCGCGGAATCTGGGCTATTACGACGCGACGCTGCAGCGCCTGCAGGCCGCCCCGGCAGCCGTGGTGCCGCCGCTGATGGCGAAGCTCGACGATCCCGGCTACTACCGCCGGATCAACGTGGACGAGGCCCTGCGCGCCCGGCCGTTCGCCGGCACATGGACAGGACTCGTTGCCGATCTCGTCTGGGAGTTGGAGAGGGTGAAGCCCGAGGTGATCGTGGCGCCGCACCCGCTGCTCGACAATCATCCCGACCACCAGTTCACCACCATCGCGCTGATCGACGCGCTCGCCCGCTGGAAGGGCCGGTGCGAACTCCACCTCTACACGAACCACGCCCTGGAGAACGAAGCCTGGCCGCTCGGGGATCGCGATGCCCTGAGCGGCCTGCCGCCCACCAGCCGCGCCGGCTTGTTCTTCCGGCGGATCTATTCGCATCCGGTGTCCCCGGAGGACCAGAAGCTGAAGCTCGTCGCGCTCGAGGCGATGCACGACCTCCGGGCCTTCGACCTGCGCGACGGCCGCACGCCGGCCAACGGGATGCAGCCGGACGACCACGACTACTACCGCCGCGGCCCGCGGCCCAACGAGCTGTTCTTCGTCGTCACCCGGGAAGATGCCGTCCGGTTGCGGGAGGAGTTTCTGGCGGGAAAATGACAGGCGGGTCCGGGTTGGAGACTTGACCCGTTTCGGGGCTCTGGCGTGGTAGTCGGCAGGCGAACACCATGCACGGCATCGATTTCATCAAGGATCTGGCGGTGGTCATGCTGGTGGCGGGGCTCGTGGGTTGGGCCTGCCACCGCGCCGGGTTGTCGGCCGTGGTCGGCTATCTCGTGGCCGGCATGGTGATCGGTCCCTACACGCCGCCGTTTTCGCTGGTGTCGGACATCGAGCGCATCGAGACGCTGGCGCAGGTGGGCCTGGTCTTCCTGATGTTCTCCATCGGCATGGGGCTGAGTCTGCGCAAGCTGCGCCGGCTCGGCCTGTCGCTGGTGCTGGCGACCTTCACCGGCGCGATCGTGATGTATAACCTCACCCGCGTGATCGGCGGCAGCCTCGGGTGGGGCACGGTGGAGACGGCGTTTCTCGCGGCGATGCTCATGGTCTCGTCGTCGGCCATCATCAGCAGGGTGCTGCACGAGGTCGGCGCCATGCACGAGAAGACCGGCCAGATGGCGATGGGTGTGTCGGTGATCGAGGACGTGGTGGCGATCGTGATGCTGGCCATCCTGAACTCGCTGGCGCACATCGGCGGCGCGGAAGCCAGCGTGGGTGAGACCCTCGGCCTGCTCGGGGCCTTCATCGTGCTGGCCGGCATCGGCGGCATGCTGACCGTGCCGTGGCTGCTGCGGAAGCTCAGCCGCAGCGCCGGCGAGGAGCTGCCGACCATCGTGGTGGCCGGCCTGCTGTTCGTGCTCGCCTGGCTGGCCGACCGGGCGGGCTTCTCCCTCGCGCTCGGCGCCTTCATGCTCGGGGCGATCGTGGCGGAGACGCCCAACCGGACGCAGATCGGCCGCGCCTTCGACGGCATGCGCGATGTCTTCAGCGCGGTTTTCTTCGTCTCCATCGGCATGCTCATTGACGTGCGCGCGGCGGCGGATTCGTGGCTGCTGATCCTGGGTCTGGCCGTGTTCACTCTGCTGGCGCGGCCGTTGGCGGTGACCGCCGGCGTCATGCTGATCGGCGGCTCCATCCGCGAGTCCCTGCGCGTCGGCCTGTCGGTGACCGCCCTGGGCGAATTCTCCTTCATCATCGCCCAGCTCGGGGTGAGCGCCGGGGTGCTGCCGGAAAAATTCCAGGCGCTGGCCGTGGGGGTGTCGCTGCTCACCACGCTGGCGAGCCCGCTGCTCGCCCGGCGGGCGGAGGCGATCAGCGGCTGGGTGGCCGCGCGCCGGCCCGGCTGGCTGGTGGATCTGGAGGACTACTATCACCGCCTCCTCGAGCGGATGCAGCAGCGGCAGAAGCGCAACGTGCTGTGGCAGCTCAGCCGGAAGCGCTTCGTCCAGATCGGGGTGGAAATCCTGCTGGTGACGGGCCTGATCGTGTTTTCCGGGCAGATGTTCGGGCTCGTGCGCGACTACCTGCCGGTGCACAGCCGGTTTCCGCGCGGCGCGGAGGTGATCTTTTGGAGCGTGCTGGTGCTGGTGGTCCTGGCGCCGCTGGTGGCGATCTGGCGCAACGTCTCGGCGCTGGCCCTGCTATACGCGCAGGTCATCACGCAGGGGCATGCGAAGGCGGCCAAGCTGGCGCCGGTGGTGGAAACCGGCCTGAAGGTGGCGGCGGGCTTCCTGCTTTTCCTCTGGCTCAGCGCGCTTCTGCCGATCGGCGGCGCCGCCCGCTGGCTGCCGGCCGTGGCGTTCGTGGCGGTGCTGCTCGGCTTCCTCGTGCTGCGCCGGCGGCTGGTGTATTGGCACAGCATGCTGGAGGTCGAGCTGCAGGAGATGCTGGAGCGCGGCGACCAGAAGTTCACGGGCACCACCGCGCCGTGGATGGCGCCGCACGGCGAGTGGAACCTCGTGCTCACGGACTGTGTGCTGCCCGACCTGGCCGACTGCCGCGGCCGCACGCTGGGCGAGCTGGCGTTGCGCACGAAATTCGGCTGCACCGTCGCCGGCGTGGAGCGGCAGGGTGTGATGGTCGGCAATCCCACCGGCGACATGATCCTGTATCCGCGCGACAAAGTGCTGCTGCTCGGCACGGCCGAGCAGGTGGCCGCGGGCAAGGAGTTCCTGCACCGGGCCTCGGGCGCGCCCGTGACCTCGCATTTCGACGAGGTGCGCATGGAATCCATCGAGGTGCCGCCGGGCAGCGGCCTGCACGACCGCACGCTGGCCGAGCTGGCGCTCGGCCGCAGCCACGGGCTGCAGGTGGCCGGCATCAACCGCGCGGGCCGGCGCATCCTGAACCCGCGCGGCGAGGAGAAGATCTACACGGGCGACAGCGTGCTGGTGCTCGGCAGCCCGGATCAGATTGCGGCGTTCAAGGCGGCGCTGCGCGGCTGACTGGCCGGAGTCCCCGTGGCCGGCGGGGCGGCCATTGTGGTTTTGCGTTTATCCGTGAGCGTCTTTCAGTGGTGCCGGATGCCCGGCCGCGCGCACGACCGCAGTCGCGGCGGGGCAGCCGTCTTGTGACCACAGTTCATCCTTCGTGGTGGCGTTTGGCCCTCTGGCGCCCGGCCGCGTTGCTGGGCGGATTGGTGGCGCTTTTCAGCGGGTATGTTTGCGGGCAGCAGCCCGAAGCGCCGGGTCTGGTAACCCCGGCCGACACCGCCTACTGGCCGCCGGAAGAGGGGCGGGAGCTGCTGGCGCTCGACGAACCGATGCACCGGTTCTTTTCCGCCCGGGTCGATCCCAAGTGCCCCGATGGCGAGCGCCTGGCACAGATTGTGGCGGCCGTTCTCCGTCCCGAACCCGAAGGGCTGGGTTTTGCCTACGAGCCGGAAGGCACCTGCGACGCCCGCGAGGCCTTCCGGCGCCGGCGGGGCAACTGTCAGGGTTTCTCCTTCCTGGTGCTGGCCGTGGCCCGGCAATATGGATTGCAGGCGCGGTTTCAGGATATCGGCACTTTCCAGCGCTGGAACCGCTACGACCGCTTCATCGCCGCGGTCCGGCACACCAATGTGCGGGTGGCTGTCGGGCTGGAGGATTACATTGTCGATCTCCGGCCCGACCTCGGGCGTCCGAGCTTTGCCAGCGAGAGGTATGTTGTGAGCGACAAGCGGGCCTTTGCCCACTTCTACAGCACCGCGGGCTTTTTCCGGCTGGTCCGGGGCGATTGCGCCGGGGCGCTGCGCCTGATGCGGCTGAGCAGCGAGACGGATCCGGGCAGCGCCATCGTCTGGTCGAACTTGGGCAACCTGTATGTGCAGATGGGGGAGCTGTCGGAGGCCCGGCAGTGTTTCGAGAAGTCGCTGCACCTGGATGCGAGGGCGGAGGAGTCGCTGGTCGGTCTGGTCCATGTGCTTCGGAGCCAGGGCGGACCGGAGGAACTGAAGCTGGCGGCCAAGTATGAACGCCGCGCCCAGGCCTATCGGGAGCGCAATCCCTACCATGCCTACCACCTCGCCGATCAGGCGCGGCTTCGCGGCGACTGGGCGGAGGCCGAGCAGCGCCTGCGGCGGGCAATCCGCCTCAAGGACGACGAGCCGCTCTTCCACGAGGAGCTCGTTGCGTTGTTGCGCCAGACCGGACGGGAAAAGGAGGCGCTGCGTGCCGAGGCGAGGCTGACCAAGGTGCGGAACCGCCTCGCGAAGGTGGAGACCTGCGTCATGCCGTAGTTGCGGACGAATGCGCGGCCAGTGCCGAAAAAACAAAGTCGCGTCGGATGACGCGGCGCGCGGAACAGGCGCCGGACCTCGCTCAGTTGTTGCCGGTTTTGGCGGGGGGCGTTTCGGCCTTCTTCTCCTCCTTGGGGTCTTCCCTGGCGGCGTTCTTGAATTCCTTGATCGACTGGCCGAGTCCCTTGGCCAGAGCGGGGAGCTTGGCGCCGCCAAAGAGCAGGAGCAGGATCACCAGGATGACGATCAGCTCGGTGGGCCCGAGTCCAAAGATGCCGGCGACGGGTTCGGGGAGAGGGTTCATGACGAGGGAAGGGTAGGTCGGCGGGAAGTTGAGTAAAGGCCTAAAGCGGCGCGCTCAGTTCTGCGGGAGCAGGCTTTTCGTGAGCGGGCCGCCCTGCTTGATGAACTGCGGCGGGATTGCCGGCGGTTTCTTGAGCAGGTTCTGCGGGTTGTCGATCTGCTCGGCGTCGAAGAAGCCGTGGAGCTGGCGGATGCGCGTCGGGTGGCGCATCTTGCGGAGCGCCTTCGCCTCGATCTGGCGGATGCGCTCGCGGGTGACCTTGAACTGCTTGCCGACCTCCTCGAGCGTGCGGCTGTAGCCGTCCACGAGGCCGAAGCGCAGCGTGAGCACGCGGCGCTCGCGCTCGGTGAGCGAGTCGAGCACGTCCATGATCTTTTCGCGCAGCAGCGAGAAGGCGGTCATGTCGTAGGGGTTGTCCGCCGACTTGTCCTCGATGAAGTCGCCGAAGCTGGTGTCGTCGCCGTCGCCGACGGGGGACTGGAGGGAGATGGGCTGCTGCGCCATCTTCATGATCTGCTGGACGCGCTCGACGGGCAGGTTCATCTCCTCGGCGACTTCCTCGGGGGTCGGCTCGTGGCCGAATTCCTGGAGGAGCTGCTTCTGGACCTGCATCACCTTGTTGAGCGTCTCGATCATGTGGACCGGGATGCGGATGGTGCGGGCCTGGTCGGCGATGGAGCGGGTGATGGCCTGGCGGATCCACCAGGTGGCGTAGGTGGAGAACTTGTAGCCGCGGCGGTATTCGAACTTCTCGACGGCCTTCATCAGGCCCATGTTGCCCTCCTGGATGAGGTCGAGGAAGGACAGGCCGCGGTTCGTGTATTTCTTGGCGATGGAGATGACGAGGCGGAGGTTGGCCTCGACCATCTCGGTCTTGGCCTTGTGGGCCTCGCGGATGTGGCCGCGGGCGACCTTCAGGGTTTCGAGCAGGGCTTCGGGGGTGATGCGCAGGTCGGCTTCGAGCTGCTTGAGGCGCGCGTGGACGGCGCGGGTGTCGATCGTGGTGTCTTTCTTGGATTTCGGGTGCTTGGCGCGGTAGAGCTCGGCGAAACACTTTTCGACCTCCTGGATCTTCGGGCGGAGGTCGCTGAGGAAGTCCTCGAAGACCTTCAGCTTGAAGTAGTATTTGACGTAGCACTGGCGCAGGATGTTGTCGCGCTTCTTGAAGCGGATCATCGCGTTCTTGCGGGCCTTTTCGTCGCGGGCCTTGTGGGCGTCGGCCCAGGCCTCGGTGGCGGCGGCATCGTTGTCGCGGGTGGTCTGGACCAGCTTTTCCAGCCCCTTGAAGTAGGCGTCGCGGCTCTCGATCTTCTTGTCGATGACGAGGCGATCGAAGCGCTCGGTGCGGAGGAGCAGCTTCTCGCCGAGGTCGGAGAGGTGCTTGCCGACGGGGCCGAGGGCGAAGAGCGCGGCCTGGGCGTTCATCTCGGCGGTCTCGATGCGCTTGGAAATCTCGACCTCCTGCTCGCGGGTCAGCAGCGGGACCTGGCCCATCTGCTTGAGATACATGCGGACGGGGTCGTCGAGGATGTCGTTGTTCGACGTGCGCGATTCCTCCTCCTCGGCCTCCTCCTGGCGCTGCTTGTAATTGTCCACTTCCTGCGGATCGAGGATGTCGATCTCGAGGTTCTGGAGGACGGAGATGACGTTCTCGATGTCCTCGGGATTGTCCACCGACTCGGGCAGCGCCTCGTTGATGTCGGCGTAGGTCAGGTAGCCCTGCTCCTTCGAAAGGCGGATGAGGTAGCGGATCTTGTCGTTGAGATCGCCGGAGAGATTTTCGAGGGCCTTCTCCTTGAATTCCTTGGCCGCGTCGGTCGTGGTGTCGGTTTCGTGTGCGGAGCGGGCGGATTCGGCGTGCGGTTTGTGGTTCTGGTCGGCCGCGGGCTTGGGTGTCTCGGGGACGTGGGCGGGCTCTTTCGCGGGCTTCTTGGCGGAAGGTGCGGCAGGCTTGGATTTGCTCGACATAACGTGTGTAAAGTATCCCGGATGGGCTACAGCGCAAAGGGGCGTGTCCGGCGGCGTCAGGAAGCCAGGGAAAGCTTCGGCGGATTGAGGAGCTGACGGGTGATTTCGGCGCGCTGTTTCAAGAGGGACGGTAAGGCCGGGTCACCTATCGCGCCTTTCGAGGCTATTTCAAGTTCTATTTGTTGCTTCTTCGGCTCCAGGAAGCGCTTCTGCAAGTGCCGCAAACCCTCGTTGGCGATTTTGGTCCAATCCTCGTCCCCCGGCGTCTGGAAGAGCAGGGCGGCCACAAGGGCCTTTTCTTCCTCTGTCTCAAGGAGTTGTTCGAGGGATTCCCGGCCGTGCCAGCCGTTGTGGACGACCTCGGCGAGCACCTTGTCGAGCAGGCGGCCGGCGAGCGTGGATGTGTCGATCCACTCGTGGGCAAGATGGTGGCTGAGCTGCTGCAGCAGCGGTTCGTGGTGCAGGCAGATGTAGAGCAGATGCTCCTCGTAACCCTTGGTGTGGCCGTCGGGGCCCCCGCGAGCGGTGGACGACATGGTCTCTCTGCCGCCCGCGAAGCGGCGTCGTTCGAGGAGCGCGACCTCGCTGCGGATCGCATCCGGCTGGACCCCCAGCAGAAGCGAAACCTGTTGCAGGTAGTCGTCGCGGGCCACCTGGGTGTCGGCCTGCAACGCGATCTCGACCATGTTGCGCACGGCGTTCATGCGTTCGTTGAACGATGCCCTGGCGGGGTCGGGCAGGAACGCCTGCTTGGCGAAGGGCATCGCCGCGAGCGCGCCGCGCCGCACCTCCTCGTAGGCGGCGAGGCCCTTCTGGAGGAACAGCAGGTCGGGATCGAGTTTTTCGGCGCCGGCCAGCTTGAGAAAACGCACCTCCAAGCCGGCCTTGAGCGCCATCGGCAGGAAACGCAGCGCGGCCTTCTGGCCGGCGCTGTCGCTGTCGAAGAAGCACTCGACCTGCGTGTGATAGCGCCGCAGCAGCGCGAGCTGGCCCTCGGTGATGGAGGTGCCTTGCGGGGCGATGGCGGTCTTGAGGCCCACGCTCCAGCAGCGCAGCGCGTCGAGCTGGCCCTCGACGAGCACGAAGGGGCGCCCCTCGCCGGCGTGGCTGCGCGCGCGGTCCAGGTTGAAGAGCAGGTTGCTCTTCGTGAAGATCGGCGTCTCGGGCGAGTTGACGTATTTCGCCTCGTGCGAGGGGTCGTCCTGCGGGGTCAGCTCGAGCTGGCGCGCCGTGAAGGCCACCACGCGGCCCTGGTGGTCGCGGATCGGGATCATCAGGCGGCCGCGGAAGCGGCAGCGCAGGGCGCCAAGCGTGGGGATGACACCGTCGCGGATGAAGAACAGGCCGCACTGCCGCAGCGACTCCTCGGAGAATTTGCGCTTCAGCATCAGCGCGCCGAGTCCCGTGTCCTCCACCGGGGCGAAGCCGATCTTGAACTCCTCGGCCAGCTCAGGCGTGAATTTCCGGTTCTTCACCCAGTAGTCGCGGATGAACGCGCCGTGCGGCGTGTCCGCGAGAAACGCCTGCCGGTAGAACTCGGCGGCCAGGTCGTGGATCTCGAAGATCTCCTGCCGCAGCGAACGCGTCTCCTTCGACGGGCCGCCGGAGCCCTCCTCGTATTCGAGCGCGAACCCGAAGCGCTGGGCGATGGCCTCGACTGCCTCGGTGAACTGCAGACCCTCGGTCTCCATCACGAAGTTGATGGCGTCGCCCGCCTTGCCGCAGCCGAAGCACTTGAAGAAGCCCTTGTCGGCCGAGACGTTGAACGACGGCGTCTTCTCGGAATGGAACGGGCAGAGGCCCTTGAAGCGTCCGCTGCCGGCCTTCTTCAGCGACACGACGCGGATCACGACGTCATGGATGTTCACGCGGTTTTTGAGGTCGCGGATGCTGTTGGCTTTGATGACGGGCACGGGGGGATCGGGTGTGGCGGCGGTCCATGACCGCCGCTGCGCAAGGCGGTGCTGCTGGAGCGCCGCTACAGTGTTTGCAGAATTCCTTGGCGGGAAGTTTAAACTTTTCCCCGCCGGGGCGGTCTGTCAGGTTGCGCGCCCGCGCCACTCCCGGCCGGCCGCCTTTTTTCATGCGCCTTCCTCCGTTTAAAACCGTCCTGCTGCTCGCCCTGCTGCCCGTTGCCGCGTTGCGCGCCGCCCAGCCCGCGCCCCCGGTCACGCCGCTGTTCGAGCACCGCCTGAACGACTTCAGCGACGCCGACTACCGCTACGCCGTCGAGCAGACGATCCAGGCGTTCGAGCGCACCAGCGGCCGGGCGCTCGTGCCCGGCGGGCGGAAGAAGGCCGGCATCAAGATCTACGCCGACTCGGGCCCGGGGCTGGCCACGCCCTTCGGCCTGGTCCGGGCCGTGATCGCGGCGCTGGAAAAGCGCGGCTTCGAGAAGCAGAACATCTTCCTCGTCGGCCTGAATCCCCTGCGGCTGCGTCTGACCGGCTTCCTGCCTTCGTATTCCACGGGAGTGGCGCCGTTCCCCGGGCACCCGGTCTTCGTGCTCGAATCGGGCAAGTTCTACGATCCGGCGTGGTTCTACGACAGCCCGCTGCCGGCGCGCTTCGACGCCATCCTCACCGAGCAGGCCGCCAAGCGCGCCGCCGGCGGCAAGGCCGAGACGACCGTCGAGGAGGACCGCAAGAGCTTCCTCGCGACGCCGCTGTTCCTCGACGCCGACTTTTGGATCAACCTGCCGGTCTATACCGACCACCCGGTGCTCGGCATCAACGGCGCGCTGGTCAACGCCACGCTGTGGAACGCCAGCAACACCTTCCGCTTCTTCAAGAGTCCCGCGACCGCGCCCGCCGCCGTGGCGGAGATGGCGGCCATCCCCGAGCTCCGCGAGACCTGGGCGTTCACCATCGCCAGCCTGCAGCTCTACCAGTTCATCGGCGGGCCGTTCTTCAACTCGCTCTACACGGTCTCCGAGCCGCGCCTCCTCGCCAGCGCGGATCCGGTGCTGCTCGATTCGGTGATGCTCGCGCGGCTCAACGCCGCCCGCAAGCGCGCGGGCTTCGATCCGATCTCGGAGGACGACGCGCGCCTGCTCGAGTTCGCCCGGCAGCTCGGCGTGGGCTCGACCGACGTGGACCACGCCGACGTGCGGAAGGTGGAGTAGGTGGAGCGCAGCCGCCGGCCGCGCTTTTGAGCCCGCCAGGAGGTCGGGTTCCCGTTACTCCAGCACCGTCCGCAGCGCCCGCGCCTCGGCGGCGAGTTCGCGTGCGGCGGCGAGCAGATCGCCGGTGCCGCCCCCGGCCGCCGCGGGGATTTTTTCGTCCGGATCGCCGAGGCCGCTCTCGCGGAAACGGCGCAGGCGCTCGAGGATGAGGTCGCGGATCTCGGCCGCGTTCGTGACGCTGTGAAAGAGTCCCAAGTGCATGTCGTCGTCCTGGCCGTGCCGCTCGCGGCCTTCGCCGCCGCCTCCGCCGCCGGCGGACTGCACCTTCACGTCGGACAGGCCGAGCAGGCGCTGCAGCGGACCCTGCGAGACCACGACCTGCTGGATGTTGGCGAAGCTCATGGTGGATTCGCTCACTTTCCAGATGCCGTGGCGGATGCGCAGGCTGCGGTCGGTGACCATATACCAGCGCATCTCGAAATCGAGCCGGGCCAGGAGGAAGGTGACTGGCAGTTGCACCATGTAGGCGACCAGCCCCGCCATCTCGAAGAACCAGATACCCAGCAGGGCCGGCTGGGGCAGCCGGGAGAAGAAGTTCACCATACCCCTGCGCCAGGCGTAGAAGCCGCCGAGCCGCTGCTTTGATTTGCGGGCTTCCTTGAATTCCTGCTCGGAGGCGGCGGCCTGGGCCTTCACCTCCGCCACCACCGTGTTGACGACCCGCTCCACGCGGTTGTTGCCTGGGGCGGGCGTCGGGGCCGTCGCGGCGGGTTTGGCTTGCTCGTCCTTGACCCGCTTCTGTTCCACCCGGTCGCCAAAGTCGGAAAGCACGCTGAACCAGAAGATGATGCCCGCCAGGGCGCCGATCTGGGCGACACCCCACCTGAGCAGGCACAGGTTCAGGTAGTTGCGCCCCGCCCGGAAGACGCGCAGCGAGGCGGGATCGCCGTGTGGCGGCTGCGGTTCCGGCGGCACGCGCAGCCAGTGGAGCAGAAGGGCGGTGAGACGCTGATACATGGCGGTCAGGAGGCCGGCCGGCGCCTGGCCAGTTCCTCGCGCAGGGCGCGCAGCTCGGCCGCGGTCTCGCGGAGGGCGGCGACAACCTCGGCGGAACCGGCGGCGCCGTTGGCCGCGGCGGCGACGGCGGCCGGCGCCTGGTGGGTGTCCTTCACGCCGCGCATCCGGGCGTAGAGGAAATCGCGCAGGGCCTCGAATTCCTTGATGCCCTCAATCGTCATCTCCGCGGCGCTGCTGCCGGACGCCGTCTGCACCAGGATGCGGGCGAGGCCGAGCCAGCGCTCGACCACGTTGGATTTGAGGTGGATGTCCTGGATGCGCGCGTAGTTCACGATGATCTCGCGGCGGAACAGGATGCCCCAGCTCATCGAGATGCCGTCGTCGGTGAACCGGTAGCGCATCGTGTGGTAGCGGAAGTAGAGGTAGGGACCGGCGAAAAGCAGCAACGGGGGGAAGACGAGACAGCTCAGCAGGTAGTAGGTCAGCAGCACCTTGTGGGGACGCTCGATCGCCTGGATCTGCCGGTCGATGACGGGGTCGGTCATGGCCGGGAGCAAACACGGACCGAAGGCCGTGGGCAAGCTTGGGGCCATGGCAAGGCGGCGGCGTGTTTCCAACGGCGCCAGAGCCTGCCGAGAGGAAGGGCTCAAAGCCGGAGGCGGCCAATCCTTACTTCATCGGTTCGATCCGCGTCAGCGCCGCCCGCACGCGCTGCGTGACCGGCTGGCCGGTGGCGGCGTCCGCGATCCAGAATTCGCAGTAGCTGCTCTTGCCGAAAAGCTGGGCGTCGGTGGCGAACCTGACCTCGTAGGCGGCCTCACTGGTCGCGGCGAACTCGATCTCGGCGCGGGAGGTGAACACCCCGCGGTTGAAGACGAGCGTCAGCTTCCGCCGACCGGCTTTCAGCGACAGGGGGTTGGCCCAGCCCTCGCGTCCGGCGGCGACGGGCACGCCATCCACGGCGGCGATGTGCACCGTCAGATTGTCGAGCATCGCGCTCTTCTCCTCGGAGCCGGTGATGCGGGCGGGTGGCGGCTCGAGCGCGGGCACGGGTGCCGCCGGGGTCGCGGGAAGACTGCCGGTGGTGGTGCACCCGGTCAGCGTCAGGGCGGCTAGGACCAACGGGAGCAGGGATGGCGGGGGCTTGGCCATGATTCCGGTTCAGCAAAAAGCGCACGAGGGGAGGCGTGCGCTTGGTGGAAGGGGAATGGATGCGGCCGTCAGTTGGCGGTGACGGTGACCGCGATGCTGCTCTCGCCCGCGCTGCTGCGGAAGAACAGCGAGCCGGTGCCGGGTTTGCCGCCCTGGACCGGCACGGTGACGCTCGTGGCGTTGGCGGGGACCATCACGACCGGCATCACGACGCTCTCGGGCACGTCGGTGGTCACATCGATGAACAGGCCGCCGGCGGGGGCGGGCTGGGGAATGGTGAAGGTGATGGCCTGCTGTTCGCCCTGGCGCAGCACCACGGCGCCCGGGGTCACCTGGAAGCTGATGGCGTCCACGCGGAAGCTGCCCACGTCGAGGGCGGCGCCGGCGCCGCGGACCGTGAGCCGGTAGCTCCGGCCGGGGGAGACGGCGGGCACGAAGAAGCTCAGCGAGCTGGGCGATTCGAAGACCGTGCGCGTCGGCGTGTTGTCGAAATAGACGATGTCGGCGGTGGTGAAGCCGGCGCCGAGGATGCTGACGCGCGAGCCGACCGGAGCGCGGGTGGCTTCGGAGCGGATGACGTAGCGGCCGGCGACGTTGAGCGTCTGCAGCTCGGAATACAGGTCCTGCACGACGGTGCTGCCCTTGGTCTGGTAGTCGCAGATGAAGTAGTAGGATGCGTTGGTGCGACCGGCCGGGAGCTGGTATTCGAATTCCCAGAGATCAACCCCCGCCGTGCTGCGGTTCATCGGGTAGGCCTGGCCGTCGATGATGATGCGGGGCCGGATCGTGGCGGGCTCGACCTGGCGGCCGCCCCGGAAGCTGGCCGTGATGGTGTAGATTTGCGACGGGTTTTGCGGAACGGTCTCGGGCGTGAGATTCGTGATCGTCATGTTGCAGCCGGTGGCCAGCAGCAACATGAGCAAGCCGGCCAGAGCCGGGAAAATTCTGCTCGCTTGGGAGGAGGGAGTCTTGTGCATTGGGTGAAATTGACCGCCAGCCGCGCAGGCCGTTGGCAGATCGTAAATTGAACAACCTCATAATGGCCGGTTTTCCCACAGGGCAAGAAAAAGCGCAGCCCCCCGAACATCCGCCGCTCGGCGTCTATGTGCATGTGCCGTTTTGCGCCACGACCTGCGATTTTTGCGCTTTCTACCAGACCGTGCCGAAGGGCGACGCCGTGCCGCGCTACCTCGCCGCCGTCGCGGATGAGGCGAGACTGGTGAGCTGGCAGGGGCGGCGGGCGAACACGGCCTTCTGGGGCGGCGGCACGCCGGGCCTGTTGCGGGCGGGCGAACTCGAGCAGCTCGGCCGCACGATGCTCGCGCATTGCGGCGGCCAGCCCGCCGAATGGAGCGTCGAGCTGGCCCCGGCCACGGTCACGGCCGAGCGCCTCGCCGTCCTGAAGACGCTCGGCGTCACCCGCATTTCGCTCGGCGTGCAAAGCTTCGATGCGACCCTGCTCGACGCCCTTGGCCGCCAGCACACGCCGGCGCAGGTTTACCGCGCTTACGACCTCATCCGCGCGCAGGGCTTCGCCAGCGTGAACCTCGACCTGATGTTCGCCCTGCCGGGCCAGACCGAGGCGCAGTGGCGCGCCGACCTCGACGAGGCCCTGCGCCTCGCGCCCGACCACCTCTCGACCTACTGCCTGACCTTCGAGGAGGACACCGCGCTGTGGGTGAAACTTTCGCAGGGCAGGGTGAAACTCGATGCCGACAAGGAGGCCGCGTTCTACCGGCGCACCTGGGATCACCTCGCCGCCGCCGGTTTCGCCCAATACGAGGTCTCCAACTTCGCCCGGCCCGGCCATGCCTGCCGCCACAACCTCAACACATGGAGCATGCACGAGTGGGTCGGCCTCGGCCCCTCCGCCGCGAGCCAGCACGACGGCTGGCGCGCCTCGAATCCGCCCGATCTCGGGCTCTGGCTCGCTGATGTCGCCGCGGGCCGCCGGGCGACCGCCGACCGCACCGCGCTCACGCCCGACCTGCTCGCCGCCGATGCCGTGATCTTCGGCCTGCGCATGAACGACGGCGTGTCGCTCCCGCGCCTGCGCCGCCGCTTTGCCACGACGCGCTGGAGCGGACTCGAGGACCTGCTGCCCAGACTGCTGTTCGACGGCCTGCTGGCCGCCACGCCCGAGGGTCGCATCTACCTCACGCCGCGCGGACGCCTCGTGGCCGACGCGGTCGGCGCGGAGGTCCTCGCAGCCTTCGAGTCGGCGGCCAAGGGGGCGGCACGATGATTCGCATGCCGGGTTTAAGGAAAGGTGGATGGCGGCCTCCGGACGCGTTTACAGTGCGTCGAGACCCCGCGCTCCACCATGGTGCGCTGTGCTTCGGGCTGATTCTTCTCACCGCCTGCCAGCAGGCTCCCAAGCACTCGCCCTACAAGCCGCTGGTCGCGCGCCTGCATCTGGAGACGCGCTCCGGCGAAGGGGGCGTGCCGGTGCGTCTGCCGCTGAGCGGCGTCACGATCCGCGTCGGCACCAAGCCGGTGCTGGTCGAGTCCGATTTGCGCGGCGCCGAGGTCGCCCGCGTGGAACTCGGCGCCTGCCTGTTGTTGCAGGTCGCACCCGCCGCGGCGCACGATCTCTGCCGGCTCACCGCCGCCCGTCCCGGCCGGCGGCTGGTGCTCATGCTCAACGGGCAACCGTTGGGGGTGCACCGGATCGAGCAGGCGCTGGCCGACGGCGTCATTTTGGTTTTTGTGGAGAAACCCGCTGGCGAACTGCCCGCGCTGGCCGGACGCCTCCGCCGCACTTCCGCCGATCTCGCCACCGTGGCAGCGAAGAAATAGCCGCAACCTGCCGAAGAGCATGGCCACAAAGAACACAAAAAGCGCAAAAACCCGTCAGGGACTTCTCTCCTGTATTGTCCTCCACGTCCTTTGCGACCTCCGTGTTTATATTCTTCCGGTGATTGTGTGGTTTGGCTCGGCGGTCACCGCTTCCGCGCAGCGGGTGGAGATCGACTGGCCGACACCCAACACCGCGTGGGAACGCGGCCGGGATTATGAGAACTGGGTGCAGCCGACCGTGTCGGGCGAGGCGCGCTCGGGCCTGTGGGGCTCGGTGCGCAGCAACGGCACGCAGTTTCACGAGGGGCTCGACATCCGCCCCGTCGGACGCGACCGCAACGGCGAGCCGACCGACCGGGTGACGGCGGCGATGGACGGCATCGTGCGCCACGTGAACACCAGGCCGGGCGACAGCAGCTACGGCCGCTACGTCGTGTTGGAGCATCCCGGCCAGTCGCCGGCCGTCTATACGCTCTATGCGCATCTCGCCCGGGTGGAGCCGGGGCTTGGGCAAGGCATGGTCGTGCAGCGCGGCCAGGTGCTCGGCACCATGGGGCGCAGCGCCGGCGGCTATGCCATCCCCAAGGACCGCGCGCACCTGCATTTCGAGATCGGACTCCGCCTCACCGACGGCTTCGACGCGTGGTTCCTCTGGAAGAAGCTCGGCAGTCCCAACCAGCACGGTCCCTGGAACGGCATGAACCTGATGGGCATCGATCCCAAGGACTTCCTCGACCGCTGGCGCCGCCGGCAGGTGGACACCTTCGCGCAGTATTTCGCCGGGCTCGATGCCGCCGTGCGCCTGCGGGTGGTCACGACGCGGGTGCCCGACTTCATCCAGCGCTATCCCGCGCTCCTGCGCCGGCCGATCACCGGGCTCGTCGGCGGCTGGGAGGTGCAGTGCGACGTGACCGGACTGCCCTTTGCGTGGACGCCCCTCAGCCCGACGGAAGTCGCCGGCAAGCGCGCCGGCACGGTGGAGATCCTGTCGGCGGACAACGCCGCGCTGCGCGCCTTTCGCGGCCGGTCGCTCATCCGTCTCCGCGGCGGCCGCCCTGCGCCCGGCCCCGACCTCACGACGATGCTGCAACTGGTGTTCGGGTTGCGACAGTGAGGCTGTAGGTTGTGCGTCCCAAGCAGTCGGGGCGTGAAGCCCCTGCCACAAAAGAAGAGGCGGATCCGGTGTCCAAGGGGTGGGGTGCCCCGCTTCCAAGGACAGGCGGGCTTACTTTGCGCGGGTGACGGTGAGGCTGCCGTTGACGGATTCGAGGCTCACGCGCGTGCCGCCGCCGTTGATGGCGCCGTGCATCTCGCGCTTGCCGGAATCGTGCAGGGTGATCGGAAAGTCGCAACGGATGCGGCCGTTGACCGTGTCGGCGTCGAAATCGAACGCGGCGTTTTCCGGCAGCGCGAGCTTGCAGGTGCCGTTGACCGTATCGAGGGAGATGCGGCCACCGGCTGGCATCGCGGCGTAGGTGACGCGGATCGAGCCGTTGACGGTTTCAAAACTGCCGCTGCCGGTGAGGCCCTCGGCCTCGATGCCGCCGTTGACAGCTTCGAGGGTCACCGAGCCCTTGACGCCGGCGACCGAGATGTTGGCGTTGACGACCTCGATCTTGTCGAGCGAGGCGCCGGCGGGGACCATGAGCTTGTAGTGCACCTGGGCGTTCATGTTGTCCCAAAACTTCCACGTTTTCTCGTATGCGGTCTTCACCGAGAGGCGGCGGTTCGAGGACTCGATCTTCAGGTGCAGGCGGTCGAGCCCCTCCTGGTCGCGGGCGGATTTCTCGGCCTCAAGGGAGACCTCGTTCCTGTCCCAAGCGACGATCTCGACCGAGCCGTTGACGTTCTCCAGATGGATGGAGCCGTTGGCGTCGAGCGGGTAGGTTTGCGCGAACTTCTCAGTGACCTTGGCCGAGGCGGCGCTCGCGAGGCAGGCGAGGGCGGTGAGGGCGAACAGGTGAATGGATTTCATGGAGAAAGAGATGGAGTTAACCACGGGACACTCGGGAAACACGGAAACCGGCGAAAAGTTACAGGATTCTGATCCTGTTTGGCCGGTTTCTACACCAAGGAAGCGAAGATAACGAAGACTAGGCAGCGTGGTCCTTTGCTCTCGTTGCGTGCTTCGTGTGAAAAGGCAGAAGCTGCAAAGCTACAGGCTGGGTTTGCTGATGGGAGCCAAAGATCAGGCTCAATATTCAGGCGGTTCCTCGTGCCTGGCGGCCGGGACGAGACCGGCGCCGAAGAGGCGTTCGTAGCCGTCGTAGGCGGTCAGCTCCAGCAGGTCGAACTCGCTCAGGCCCTGGTGCACGAGGGGCAGGGTGGCGAGGTGGTTGCGGGCCTCGCAGGTGCTGGCGCACTCCAGCATGATGATGGCGCGGTGCCGGCCGGCGGTGAACCAGATTTCGCGGATGATGCCGCGTTTCTGCAGATCCCACACCGCCGCGGCCTCGGCGCGCTGGATGTCGGAGAGGTCTGGCCGGATGGTGAGACTGAGGTCGTGTTCAAGGGCGAGGACGCGCATGGGAGACTCCTGTTTCAGCTATCGCGCTAGCTGCGCGCGAGGGATGAACGTGACCCGCCGGGAGGGCGGGGAAAGTCTTGGCCTCGAGGAAGGCTTCGAGCAGATCGGCGTCGAACGAGGCATGATCGAAGGCGAACATCATGCCCTCGGGATAGCGCTTGGCCGCCTTGAGCAGACGCGTCACGCGCGAGGCGAAAGGCCCGGACTGGAGGCGGGCGAGGGCCTTGCCGCCGAGGATCATCATCAGGCGAAAATCGCCGCGTTTCGGAATGAGATAGAGGAGACGACGCTTCTTCAGGAGATGCACCTGATACCAGCCGCTGCGCGGGGAAAACTGCCAGATGGCGGTGACCCCGGTGTGGGTGGCGTGGAGATGCGTGACGAGCGCACCGACCGGCACCCAGGCCGGACCGAGGGCGCGCTTGAGGTCGTCCTCGCCCGGCAGGTGCATCGAATCGGGGAATGCGGCCAGGGGATCAATTTCAGGAGCAGCTTTCGTTTTCATTGCTGGTTGGTGGAACACGGCAAACCAGCGTGGAATGATCCTGCCGGCAGGAAGGATACGCGCCTTTCCGAGCCGGTCGAGCGTCCGGTCGGGCACCGTCCAACGAGTATTTTTATGAATAGCGCCGAGAAGCGCGCGGAATGCCCCGGCTATTCCGTTCGCAGGCCGGTGAGCGGATTCGCCCGCGCAAGCTCTTTTCGCGGGCAGCCAGCACGCGAGCATGACGGCAAGGAAGAGCGCGGCGGGCGTGACGGTGGGTTCGGCGGAGGCCGGTGGGGCGCGGCGGGTTGAGTGAGAGCCCCGTTGCCGGCCCAAGGTTACAGGCGAAGTGCCGACCCTCAGCCCCGTCCGCGGGTCGGGATGCCGGCCCACTTGGACAGCTCGCGGTGGATCTTGGCCACGCGCTCAACCTGCCCCTTCGAGGGGAAACGCTCGTAAAAGCCGTCGTTGCGGAACTGCGGAATCTGCTCCGTCCAAGGCGCGAGGCGGGCGGCCCAGCGGTCCACGCGGCCATCGGCCGGCCCGGCGTCGGCGGCGGTGAGGTCGGCGCAGACGCGCATCATGGCCTTCAGGGTGACGGGCTTGGTGACCATGTAGCCGGCGTCGCCCCACGCGTCGCCCCAGACGCGGGCGCAGGCCTTGAGAAAGTCACGGGCCAGTTCGTAATAGCGGAGGGCGGCGCGCTTGTCGGTGCCGCCGGGCTCGATCTCCTTCCAGGCGAGCTTCACCCAGCGGTGGATCTCGTTGAAGAGTTCGGCCTGGAGGATCCATTTCTCCTTCTGGGAGCGGCCGCCGAGGCGGTTGATCCGGTATTGGAGCGGGCTGTCGTCGGCGCGGTAGAGCTGCTCGCCGATGTGCGCGGCGAAGCGGCGGTCGGGCTCGGCCCAGGAGACGCGCTCGTAGAGGTCGATGAGGTGGCTCTTGTTGATGCGGGTGGGCGTGGAGTTGATGATGACGAACATCTCGGTGGCGAAGTCGTCGCTGCGGCCGTCGAAGATCACGCAGGGCACGCTGATGTTGACGGCTTCCGCCGGGTGCGTGCGCATGTAGAATTCGAGCGCGGCGAGCCGGTGCTGGCCGTCGATCACGAGGTATTTCTCGGCTGGTTCCTGCAGCTTGCCGATGCCGGAACCGTCGCTCCACGCCTCGAAGCCGAGCGTCTGCGGCGTGAAGAGCAGCACCGTGCCCGGGATGGGCGGCTGGGTGACGGCGGTCTCGTAGAAATTGCGGATCGCGCGGATCTTGTTGCGCGAAAGCTCGCGCTGGAAGGCGTGGTCGCTGCGTTCGACGCGGGCGATGAACTGGGCGACGTCGTCGTCCGCGGACGCCGTGTCGGGTTTGATCTGCGCGCCGGCCTCGTCGTAGTAGCGGCTGATGAAACGGACCTTGGCGAGGAGGCGGTCGGAGGGATAGGAGGCGAAGTAGAAGCGGGCGTCCTTCTGGCGGATTTGGGTGGCGATCAGGCTCATGGTGGGGGAGGTGTGGGAAACGCGCCGAACCGGCGGCACGCATTGAATGATACAAGCCCGACACCGGACGGCAAGTGACGTTCCGGGAGAATCTGCCGGGGAGGACGAGGAAACGGTCCGATCACTCCGTCGCCGTGGAAAGGATCGTGACCATGCGGGCGGCGGGCGGGGTGGCCGGCGGGGGGTCGAAGAGCGCCCAGCCGCTGTCGCCCACGAAATGAAAGCGGCCGTTGAAAACCTGACCAAGGGCGAGGTCGGTCATGGCGGGGCGGCCGACGGCGACGATGCGGGCGGCCGTTGGGCCGGAGGCGGCCGGCTCGAGCCGGAGCACCCGCTGGGGATTCACGCCGTTTTGCACGGCCAGCAGGCCGCCGGGCACGGCGTAGAGACCGTCGATGCCGAAGAGCGTGGCGTTGGCCGGGGCGGTGAGGAGGGTGGGTGTCTTGGTGGCGGTGTCGATCTGCCAGAGGCCGTTCGAATAATCGGCGACGAAGAGGGTGCGGCCGTCGCCGCTGAAGGCCGGGCCCTGCAGGTTCAGGAATTCTTGGTTTTCCAACCAGGGCTCCAGGGCGTCGCCGCCGGGCGGCAGGCGCCAGATGACCGGCGAGAATGAATCGGTGGCGTAGATTGAACCGTCAGCGGCGATGACGAAGTCGCCCAGGAGGTGTTTGCGACCGTCGGTGGGCACGGGAAAGCGGGCGCGCACGCGGCCGGTGGCAAAGTCGAGCGCGACGAGCGCCGACCGTTTGCCGTCCTCGGCGTCGGGGCCGGCCATCACGCCGATCGTGGCGGTGGCGGCCCAGAGGGTCTTGCGATCGGAGGAGAGTGCTATCTTGAAGACGCCGTCGAGCGTGTCCTCATCGGAGGTGAATTTTTGGAGCAGGCCGCCGCCGGTGCTGATGTCGCGATGCCAGACGCAGCGGTTGCGCACGTCGCCGAAATACCAGTGGAGCGTTTCCGGATCCACGAGGCAGCTCTCGATGATGCCGGTGACGTCGGTGATGGCGAAGGCGGCTTCGTCGGCGGCTCCGGCCGGGGGCGGTCCGGCGTCCAGTTGTGCGGCGAGTGCCTGGAAGCGGGGCAGGTCCTTCAGCGGAGCCAGCTGCGGGTCGTCCGCGACCGCCATCCGCAGCTGCATGGCGGCGAGGCGCGCGAGGGCGGCCAAGGCCTCGGCGGGGCGCTGTTGCGCGGCGTAGGTCCGCGCGAGGTTGAGGAGGATGCGCGGGAAATCGGGGCGCAGGCGGCCGGCCTCCTCCAGCCGGGCCAGAAAGGTTGCCTGGTCGCCGGCCTCCGTCGCGGCAGCGGCCTCGCGCAGGAGCATGGTGTGCCGGGGGGCCGCGGCGAGTGTCGTGCCGAGCAGGGTGAAGATCGCCGCAATCGTTCTCGTTCTCATAATTTCGGCCGGTCAGGGATCGAGAACGATTGGCAGGAGCAGGAGAACGAGAACGATTTATTCCGCGCGGAGAACCTCCACTGGGTCCGCCCGGGTGGCGCGGCGGGCCGGCAGCCAGGTTGCGAGGAGGGCCACCACGAAGATGACCACGCTGGTGCCGGCGAGGATCGCCTGGTTTTGCGCGATCAGCGGGCCGAGTCCCTGGCGCAGGCCGATGCCGAGGGCATAGGAACCGGCCGCGCCCAGCATGAGGCCGATCAGGGTGAGGACCAGGCTTTGCCGGAGGACGATGCGGAGCACATCAGTCCCGCTGGCGCCGAGGGCGAGGCGGATGCCGAATTCCGTCATGCGCTGGTTCACGTTGTTGGCGACGACGCCATACAGTCCGATGCCGGCGAGCGCGAGGCCGAGGAGGGCGAAGGCGCCGAGGACGCCGTTGATGACAATCAGATTGTGGAGGAACAGGTCGCGCATGTCCTGCAGCGTCCAGACGAAGCGGGCCGCCACATCGGGCGAGGCGTCCGCCACGGCGCGGCGCAGATCCTGGCCGAAGCGGGCCGGGTTGGATCCGCGGATGGCGATCTGGAAATACGCCCACGGTGTGTGCGTCAGGGTTGTGTAATACTGCAGGCGGGTCGGCGGGTCCTGGAACCTGATCGCCTCGTCGACGTCGGTGACTACGCCGATGACCTCCCGCAGCGTCACCGTGCCGTCCGGGGCGCGGGTGCCGAGCCGCTTGCCGAGCGGGCTTTCCGTCGGCCAGAAATGCCGCGCGAGCGACTGGTTGATCACCACCTGCTCGGGCGAATCGGGCGACACGTTCGGCGCGAAGGTCCGGCCGTCCATCAGGCGGATGCCGAGCGTCTTGAAGTAGCCCGGAGTGACGATGTAGTTCATGCCCTTCGGCAGGTCCTTCGCCGTGGAATCCTGGCCCTCGGCAAAGATGTCGGTTGGTCCGCCACCCTGGCCGGTGGGCAGGCGGTTGGCGAGCGTCGCGGCTTCGACGCCCGGGATCCGCTCAAGGCCGGCGAGGATCTTGTCGTAGAAAATGCGGCGTTGCTCGACGGTGTAGGCCGACTCCTCGATCTGCACGTTGGCGGTCAGGAGCATCTCGCTGTCCCAGTCCGGCCGGAAGTTGATCGTGCGGTCCAGGCCTTGGATCATCATGCCGGCGACGGAGAGCAGCGCCAGCGACAGCGCGACCTGGCCCACCACGAGGATGCGCCGGATCCAGCCTTGGCTGCGGCCGCCGGTAGAGCCGCGGCCCTGTTGCTTGAGCGTGTCGTTGACGTCCGTGCGGGAGGCCAGCACGGCGGGGACCAGGCCGAAGCCGATGCCCGCGAGGATCGAGACGGCGGCCGTGAACCCGAGCACTGGGCCGTCGATCGGCATGTCGAGGGTGGACGAGAAGCCGAGGCGGATGTTGCGGCCGACGAGGTCGTTGCCCCAGCGGGCGACCATCAGGCCGAGGCCGCCGCCGGCCACGGAGAGGGTCAGCGATTCCAGGAGCTGCTGCTTGATCAGGGTCCAGCGCGTGGCGCCCAGCGCGGAGCGGATGGCGAGGTCGCGGACGCGGGCGACGGCGCGGGCCATCTGCAGGTTGGCGAGGTTGGCGCAGGCGATGGCCAGGATCGCGACGGCCAGGCCCAGTTGGAGGGAGATGATGGTCACGTTGGCGGAACCGCCGACACGCCCGGCGAGCTGCAGCCGCAGGCGGTAGCCAGCGGGATATTGCGTCGGATGGTCCTTCAGCCACCGCTCCGTGAGCGGGGCCGTGACAGCCAGGGCTTGCGGCAGGGATACCTCCGGCGCCAGGCGCGCGAGGATGGCAAACTCGCGGCGGTCCCGGCCGGTGATCTGCTGCTCGGAGGGGACGAGCGGCCGGAAATACCGTGTCTCGCCGAACATGAACATGGTCCCATACGCGTCGGGCAGGACACCGATGATCGTGAAGACGCGTCCGTTGATCCGGACGGTCTGGCCGAGGACGTCGGACCGGGCCGCGAACTTCTCCCGCCAGAAGCGTTCGGTGAGGAGCATGACGGTGTCGCGTCCGGCCACGCATTCCTCCGGTGTGAAGGTCCGGCCCAGCAACGGCGGTGTTTCCAGCAGGCGGAACAGATCCGCCTGTGCCGCCGTGCCCTGGACCTGCTCCGGGAGCGCCCCGGGGAGCGTCATGGTTTCCAGCAGGCCCGTGCGGAGGGCGAGAATGCTGAAGGCCCCGGCCGGGTGGTCGCGGATTTCCTGCACCTCCTGCACGGAGAGGCCGATGAACTCGGACTGCGGGGACTGGCCGTTGACGTTGACGATCGATTCGGGCCGCGGGAAGGGGGCGGTCGCGAACAGCAATGTATTCATCAGCGAATACATCGATGAGTTGACCCCGATGCCGAGGGCCAGCGTGACGAGCGCGATGACCGTGAAGCCGGGGGACTTGAGGAGCGAGCGGAGCGCGAAGCGCATGGGAGCTTGGAGCGACGGGCGTCAGGCGGCAAGCGGGCCGGGTTTCATGGCATCGGCTCCGGGGCGTGGCTCAGGGCTGTCGGTGGGGCTTGTCGCCGGCGTGGATCACGCCTTGGTCGGGTCGGATTCCATCTGTTCCTCGACGACGCGGCCGTCGAAGACGTGGATGGTGCGCTCGGCGTGGCGGGCGAAGCGGACGTCGTGGGTGACCATGACGATGGTGGAGCCGCTCTTGTGGAGGGAGTGGAGGAGCTCCATGACGGCGTCGCCGTTCTTGGAATCGAGGTTGCCGGTGGGCTCGTCGGCGAGGAGCACGGCGGGCGAGCCGGCGAGGGCGCGGGCGACGGCGACGCGCTGCTGCTGACCGCCGGAGAGCTGCGAGGGGAGGTGCTTGGCGCGGTGGCCCATGCCGACCTTCTCGAGGGCCTCGGTCACGCGCGACTTGCGCTCGCTGGCGGGCATGCCGCGGTAGGTGAGGGGCAGCTCGACGTTCTCATAGACCGTGAGGTCGCCGATGAGGTTGAACGACTGGAAGATGAAGCCGATCTCGCGGTTGCGGATGCGGGCGCGCTCGGGGAGCGTGAGGCCCTGCACGGGGCGGCCGTTGAGGATGTAGGTGCCGTCCGACGGGGTGTCGAGGAGGCCGAGGATGGAGAGGAGGGTGGACTTGCCGCAGCCCGACGGACCGGCGATGGAGACGTATTCGCCCTTCTTGATTTCCATGTGGATGCCGGAGAGGGCGTGGGTTTCGACCTCGTCGGTGAGGAAGACCTTGGTGACGCCTTCGAGTTTGATGAGGGAGGGGGTGTCGGAGCTCATGGGGAGATTTTCGCTTGTGGGTTTTCGATTTTCGATTGGTGGCGGGCGGGCGCGGGTTGGGGGGATAACACGGGGTTGGGGCGGAAGGTTACAGAAAGTTGCGGGGGAAGCGGGCCGGATCGTGACGGACGGTCACTCGGCCGGCTCGGTGGCGATAAGCAGGGTGAGGAGCGAGAGAATGATGACGGGGAGAAACACGGAGAGCTTGGGCAGAACAATGCATTTGAACCACGGATTCACACACATGCACGCAGATGGAGAGACGGCTGGGTGCCCCAGGAAAGGATTCCGACCTCCTGCTGAAATCCGTGTGTATCTGTGTCCATCTGTGGTTGAGTCTAAGTGAACTGGTTTCAGTTCAGCTTCACGCGGTCGGCGGTGTCGTGCTGCGACATGTCGGAGAGGATCACGCGGTCGCCGGGCTGCAGGCCGGCGATGATCTCGATGGTGTTGACCGAGCTGCGTCCGAGCTGAACCTGGGTGCGGGTGGCGATGTCGTCGTCGCCGAGCTTGAAGAGGGAGATGGTGCTGCGCTCCTGGCCGAAGGCCGGGCGCTCGACGAAGACCACATCGTCGAGGCGTTCGAGCTCGATGGTGCCGTCCACGGAGAGGTCGGGTCGGGCGCCCTTGGGCAGGGGGTCGGAGATGAAAACGTCCACGGTGACGGTGCCGTTCTGCACGGCGGGGTCGATGCGGGCGACGCGGCCGGCGACGAGGCCGTTGCGCGTGTCGATGGAGGCGAGCTGGCCGATGGCGATGTCCTTGGCCTGGGTCTCGGCGATGCGGACCTCGGCCTTGAGCTTGGTGGGGTCGGCCACGCGGGCGATGTTCTGGCCAGGCTGGACCTGGGCGCCGACCTCGACGGGCAGGGCGGAGAGCACGCCGGTCATGGAGGCGCGGACCTTCAGGGCCTCGAGCTCCTCGTTGCGGAGGCGGGAGAGGGAGGCGAGGCGCTCGACCTCGGCCTCCTGCACGGCGAGCTGGGGTTTGATGGATTCCTTGGCGAAGGCGAAGCGCTTTTGCTCGATCTCGTTGCGGGTGCGGGCCGTCTCGGCGGCGACCTGGGAGAGCTTGTGCTGCACGGGGGAGACGAGGCCGTCCTTGAGGAGCTCGTCATCCACCTCGGCCTGGAGTTTGGCCCGCTCGAAGGTGTCCCGGGCCTGGGCGGCGGTGGCCTCGGCGGCGAGGAGCTGGCTCTCGAGCTGCACGCGCTGGTTGGCGAGCTGCGCCTCGGCGGCGAGGAGCTGGGACTTGGCGTTGGCGGCGGCGGAGACGACGTCGGGGTTGCTCAGTTCGAGGATGAGGGTGCCGGGTTCGACGGGTGCGCCGGGGCGGAGGATGATCTTGTCCACGCGGCCTTGGGTGCGGGCGGCGATCCAGCGGATCTCCTCGGGCACGAGCGTGCCGAGGCCACGGACCTGGCGGACCATCGGGCCGCGCTTGACGGTGCCGACCCACACGAGGTTGCGCTCCATGGTGGGCGCGGCGGGCTTGAGGCGCGCGAGCAGCACCGTGATGCCGGCGAGCACGGCGACGGCGACGGCGGCGTAGATGATGCGTTTGCGGCGTTTTTCCTTGGCGACGTTGGGGCGGGCGATGTCCATGAGGGCTTGGTTGCCGCTCCAATTGCACCGCGCGTGCCAAGTGGTTCGGAGAGCTTTAAGCTGTTAGCTGTAAGCTATAAGCAAAAGGAAACGGAAGCCGCGATGGCCTCCGGGGAACGCGAAGCCGGGATACGCCTGTCCCGAAAGTGGGAACATCGCGGCACCTGCGCTTTGGCCGTCTGCCGGCTCTTTTCTTTCGGCAACGCCCGGTGATGAGCGAAGGCGGCACGCGGCACCGCTACGCCTCCGCATTCCTACGGTCAGGCATTTTGGGCGTCCGCTTCCGGTGGGATCCTCGCGCTCAACGTCGGAACCGGCGGAACCAGACGTGCCGGCACTCCGGCTTCCGCGTCGCCCTCATTCTCCGGTTGCGCCGGTGCAAAATCCGGCCACATGAGCGCCAGCACAAAGCCGGCGGCGAAACCCAGTCCGAACGCCGACGCCACGCTGACGAGAGCCGACTGCATCGTGGGTGTGCGGCTCGCAAGGATGAGCACGCCGGTGGCCATCACCACCGCGACGCCGCCCGCAACCAACCCGACGATCAGCGAGCGCTTGAATCGCCTGGCGGGGGACTCGAATCCTATGGGACGCATGTTGGTGCCGTTCTTTGTCCGGCATTTCGGCTCAACTGCGCGGACCGGGCGAGGATGAAGTTTTGGATGTGGATGGATCGTCCGACGACTGAAGGTTGTGTGTGTTCGCCGGGACGGCTGATCGGGGTTCTTTCTTCCCTTCGCCTATGAACGGGCGGAACAGGGCGAAGACGACGGCGGCCAGCGAAATGGCGAAGGGCAGCTTTCCCCAGAATACGTGAATCGTGGATGCCAAGACTGCACTCAGGGTCAGTGAGGGAACGCAGAGAATGCCAGCAATGAGCCGCTTCCTTTTCCATGCGAGCCACAGCGAGAGCGACGCGAGCAGGTAGCCTAGGGCGGTCGCGGTGAGATATATCGCGAGAAGCTCAAAGCCGTGGGCGAGAAATAATGGAAACTTCATCCTACGGTCACTACCCGCGCGTTGTTCTCCGCCGGTCTTTCATGAGAAGGCGTGTCGAGGGCAATGATTAAAATGGTGCACCATTTTGCTGGCTGAAATTGGGTGGCTGCGGCGCTCGGCTTCCCGGATGGCAGGGCTTCCTGCGCACTCGGGGTGGTGACATCGATGTCGCGCGGTGCAGGGAGGAATCCTCTGTGATCGGGAAGGGGGCCAGGCCGGCTTCGGGCTCCCCTGATCAGGCGCCCTGGTCTGGCGGTGACGGCTGACACGCGAGCCGCCAGGCCCAGACGACGAGCCCGAAGGACAGAAGCGACGTGCCGAGGAAGACGGGTGCTTTGAGCAGGTGGAACCCCTCGGCCGCGAGCCGCGCACGCGCAAGATGGGCGAGCAGGAGCAACGCGAAAACCGCGCCGGTGGAGAAGCGATAGCCTTTCATGGGAGGGTCGCGCAGCGCGAGCAGGGCATCAGAGCGGCAGGCGGAGCCGGGCGATGCACCCTGAGCGATCGGTCCTGTTTTCGAGCGTGAGGGAGCCGTGGTGGTTCTCGGCGATCTGGCGGCAGAGGACGAGGCCGATGCCGGAGCCGGAGGGCTTCGTGGTGAAGAAGGGCACGAAGAGATTCTGCAGGTTGGCGATGCCGGGACCGTCGTCGGTGACGGTGATCTCGAGGGCGCCGGCCGTCTTCTGCCAGCCGACGCGCACGCAGCAGGTGGGTGCGCCCGGCCGGCCGGCTTCCGGGGCGGCCTCGATGGCGTTTTTCACGAGGTTGATGATGACTTGCTCGAGCTGGGCGGCATCCACGTTGACGGTCAGCTCGGGGCCGGGGTCGAGCTGCACCTCGGTGCGGGTCTCCAGCGCCACGACGCGGCGCAGCAACGGACCGATCTCGCAGGGCTGCTTGTTGGGCGCGGGCAGCTTGGCGAGGCGGGCGTAGGACTGCATGAACTGGTTGAGGCCCTCGGCGCGGGCCTCGATGATCTCCAGGCCGCCGCGCAGATCGTCCTCCCAGTCGGGGGCCTTTTGCGGGCGCTTGAGCATGGTGCTGAGCGAGCCGGCGATGGACTTGATGGGGGCGAGGGAGTTGTTGAGCTCGTGGCCGATGACGCGCACGAGGCGCTGCCAGGCGCGCAGCTCCTCCTCGCGGAGGGGCTGGCTGAGGTCGGCGATGACGACGAGGGTGTGGGGCAGGCCGCCCTCGCGGAACATGGTGCGGCGCATGCCCCAGCGGCCGGCGCCGCCGGGGAAGGTGCGGCTGAGCACGCGCGTGCCCTCGCCGGCGAGGCAGTCCTGCAGGTCGAGATCCTTGGCGGCGCGGCCGAGGATGCGCTCGGCGGGCTGGGCGACGAGTTCCTGGCCGGCGCGATTGACGAGGCGGAGGGTCTCGTTGGCGTCGAAGGCGAAGATGGCGACGTCGATCTCCTCCATGACGGTGCGGAGGAGGGCGGTGGCCTCGAGGGCGCCGAGGCGCTGTTCCTGGAGGGTGCCGCTGAGCAGGTTGATCTCGGCGAGGACGTCGCCGAGGGGCTCGTCGCGGTGGGCGCCGCGGGCGCGGGTGGAGAAGTCGCCCTCGCGCAGGGCGGTGAGCAGGTTGGCCATGGTCTGGAGCGGGCGCACGACGCGCTCGCGCACGGCGAGGGCGTAGCCGAACCAGAAGCCGAAGATGAGCAGGCCGAGCGTCCACTGGACCTTGGTGTCGGCGGCCGGCACGAACCAGACGAGCAGCACCATCGCCGTGACGACGGCCGGCAGGCCGCCGAGCAGGGTGTAATAGAACACCTGCTGTTCGTGGGGGGTGCGCTTACGCGGTTTAGCCATAAGCAATAAGCGCTAAGCTTTAAGCTTCTGAATGAAGCCTCCGAGCATTCGCCGGATTTCAAAAACCTCTGCCGAGACCTTGGCTGCTTCAGCCTTCGGCAAGTAGCCAAGATCGCCGGCAAGCTGGACATGGTAATCCAGTTCGCAGGCGGATCCGAGCGAGATACCCATGAAGCGCTTCAGCTCGGCATCGCCGTCGCGCCCGCAATCTTCCGCGATGTTGGCCGGAACAGATGCCGCCGCGCGTCGCATTTGAGTGGTGAGGCCAAACATCTCTTCCTTGGGAAAACGAGAAGTGAGGCGGTAGATTTCCAAGGTGAGAGCGTGACTGCGCCGCCACACGAGGATTTCGCGGTAATCTTTCACGTCCAAAGGCTGGAGCGAATGCCTTGGAGCTTAAAGCTTAATGCTTACCGCCTAGAGCTTATACCGCTCGAGGCGGCGGTAGAACGCGCTGCGGCTGAGGCCGAGTTCCTCGGCGGCCTTGCGGGCGTTGCCGTCGCAGCGGGCGAGGGTCTTCTTGATGAGGAAGGCCTCGACCTCCTCGAGGCTCATGTCCTCGAGGCGCGGGGCGGTATTGGCGGCGTTGAGGCCGAGGTCGGCGGCGCGCACGACCTTGCCCTGGGCCATGAGCACGCCGCGCTCGACGGCGTGGTCGAGCTCGCGGACGTTGCCGGGCCAGGCGTAGTCCTTCATCGCCTCGACGGCGCCGTCGTCGAAGCCGGTGATGGCCTTGCGGTAGCGCTCGACGTGGCCCTTGAGGAAGTGTTGGGCGAGGAGGGCGATGTCCTCGCGGCGCTCGCGCAGCGGCGGGAGGTGGAGGTGGATCGTGTTGAGGCGGAAGAGGAGATCCTGGCGAAACTTGCCGGCGGCAACCTCGGCCTGGAGGTCGGAGTTGGTGGCGGAGATGAGGCGGACGTTGACGCGGTAGGTGCGGGAGGAGCCGACGCGCTCGAGTTCGCCGGTCTCGAGCACGCGCAGGATCTTGGCCTGCTGGCTGAGCGGGATGTTGCCGATCTCGTCGAGGAAGAGGGAGCCGCCGTCGGCCAGCTCGAAGCGGCCGGCGCGGTCGGTCTTGGCGTCGGTGAAGGCGCCGCGGACGTGGCCGAAGAGCTCGCTTTCGAAGACGCCCTCGGGCAGACCGCCCATGTTGACGGAGATGAAGCCCTTGGCGGCGCGGGCGGAGACGGCGTGCAGGGCCTGGGCGACGACGCCCTTGCCGGTGCCGTTTTCGCCGGTGATGAGGACGTTGGCGTCGGAGGGGCCGACGCGGGAAATGATCTCGAGCACGGGCCGCATGGCGGCCGACTGGGCGATGAGGTTGGGGCCGCCCTTGCCGCGCAGGATCTGGTTCTCCTCCTCGAGGCGGCGGTAGGCGCGCACGGCGCTGGCGAGCTCGATCTGGTTCCTGACGATGGAGACCAGCCGGGGGTTTTCCCAGGGCTTGGTGATGAAATCCTTGGCGCCGCGGCGCATGGCTTCGACGGCGATCTCGACGCTGGCCCAGGCGGTCATGACGACGACCGGCAGGGTGGGGTCCACGGCCTGCAATTTGGCGAGGAGCTCGAGCCCCTCCTGGCCGGAGGTGGTGTCGCGCGTGTAGTTGAGGTCGATGATGGCCAGTGAGAAGTCGCGGGCCTCGACGGCCTTGATCACCGCGGCGGGCGACTTGACGGCTTCGATCTGGTAGCCCTCGGCCTTCAGGAGAAGGCGGAGCGCTTCGAGCACGTCGGCTTGGTCGTCCGCAATCAGGATGCGGTGGGGCGCGGAGTCGTTGGCGGCCATTTAGGGAAGTGACAAGTTACAAGGGGCAAGTGTCAAGGCGACGGCTGAAGCGCGGGCCCTGTTCGCCGGATGGCGGTCACAGGCCGCCGCTGCTACAGATGAGAGCGCTCAGGCGGCGCGGGCGCAGCAGTCGGTGCTGGTGGCGGAGGGCGAAGCGGAGGTGAGCGTGGGCCGGAGCACGGGAGCGGGCGGCCGCAGTGACTTCATCGGGCGCGCATAGTCGAAGAGCACGAAACCGGTGAGCGCGATGATGGCCAGCAGGGCGAAGCCGAACTCGGCGGAAATGAGATGGGAGAGGGTCAGGAAAGCCACACCGGCGGAGCCGGCGGCGACGAGAGCTGAAGTGAGATGATGGATGGTCTTCATGATCTTGATGGGTATGCCGCGGACTTCGCACCGCGCGTGCCAACAGGCGCCGGCGTATCCTAAATGCCACATCAGCCAACGAGATAAACTTCGCATGCGAAAAACGTGCTCCGACTGTGGCAAACCGAAAACACCGCCACCGGGAGTCGCGATTCCCGCGAATGGGACGGGGCGGAGGGGAGGCGCCTTTGCACGGACGTTGTGCTGGGCGACTCCATGGGCACAACCGCTGCGAAAACCCTGCTGGGTCGTTCGCCGCGCTCAGGATGACAGGCAAACCCAGGAGGCCGTGGTTCGCCCCACGCACGGCGGCCTCACTCGTATCTCAGCGCGTCGATGGGGTCGAGCTGCGCGGCCTTGCGGGCGGGATAGAAGCCGAAGAACACGCCGATGGCCGCGCTGAAGGCGAACGCGCCGATGACGGCGTTGACGGAAACCAGCACGGGCCAGTTGTTGAGCTGGGAAATGAACCGCGAGGCGCCGATGCCGAGCAGGATTCCGATCAGCCCGCCCAGCGCGCTGAGGATGATGGCCTCGATGAGGAACTGCATGAGCACGTCGCGTCCGTGGGCGCCGACGGCGAGGCGGATGCCGATCTCCCGGGTGCGCTCGGTGACGGAGACGAGCATGATGTTCATGATGCCGATGCCGCCGACGATGAGCGACACGCCGGCAATGGCGGCAAGCAGCACGGTCATGGTCCTGGAGGTGGCGGTGGCGGCCTCGGCGAGCTCCTGCTGGCTGCGGACGGTAAAGTCGGGGTCGCGGCCGTTGCGGCGCTGCTGCAGAAGGTCGGTCACGTCCTTCTGGACCTGCTCGATGACCTCGGGCGACTGCGCCTGGATGAGGATGGAGTTGAGGTTGGGCCGGCGCGCCAGCCGCCGGAGGAAGCTGGTGTAGGGCACGATCATGACGTCGTCCTGATCCTGGCCGAAGAAGTTGAAGCCCTTCGTGGCGAGCACGCCGACGACCTTGAAGGGGATGTTGCGGATGCGGATGGTCTGGCCGATGGGGTCCATCTCGGCGAAGAGCTGGTTGGCGACCGTCCGGCCGATGACGGCGACCTTGGCGCCGGCGAGCACGTCGGCGGCAGTGAACATCTCGCCCTCGGCGATGCCCCAGAGGCGGATGTCCAGGTAGGTGAGGTCCTCGCCCAGGATCTGCGTGTTCCAATTGAGGCCGTTCGCGATGATCTGGTTGCGGTCGCGCATCTCGGGGCTGACGGCGGCGACGCCGGCGATCTCGCGCTGGACGGCCAGGGCGTCCTCCACGGTGAGGGTGCTGGCCGAGCCCCAGCCGCCGCGCACGCCGCCGGCGGTGAAATTGCCGGGGAAGACGGAGATGATGTTCTGGCCGAGGCTGGCGATGGAGGCCTCGACCTGGGACTTGGCGCCGTTGCCGATGCTGACCATCGCGATCACGGCGGCCACGCCGATGATGATGCCGAGGGCGGTCAGCACGGAGCGCAGCGCGCTGCGGCGCAGCGCGCGGAGGGCGACCTTGATGATGTTCCAAAAGCGCATGATCAGGCGGTGAGTTGGGCCGCGGCCTCGGCGGCCTGGATGCGGGCCATCTCGGCGGCGGCGCTCAGGCGGTGCTCGACCTGCACGTCGCTCACAAGGCGGCCGTCGCGCATGATGAGGTTGCGTTTGCAGTAGCGGGCGATGTCGAGCTCGTGCGTGACCATGACGATGGTGATGCCCTGCTCGTTGAGCGTCTGGAACACGCCCATGATCTCGACGGAGGTCTTGGAGTCGAGGTTGCCGGTGGGTTCGTCGGCGAGGAGGATCTGCGGCTCGTTGATGAGGGCGCGGGCGATGGCCACGCGCTGCTGCTGGCCGCCGGAAAGCTGGTTGGGGAAGTGGTCGGCGCGCGGCGAGAGGCCCACGAGGTCCAGGCACCGGAGCGCGCGCTGATGGATTTCGCGCGAGGAGAAGCGGCGCCGCCCGTAGAGCATGGGCAGCTCGACGTTCTCGCGGGCCGTGGTGCGGGCGAGGAGGTTGAAGCCCTGGAAGACGAAGCCGAGCTTTTGGTTGCGGAGGTCGGCGAGCCGGTTGCGGTCGAGGCCGGCGACGTCGGTGCCGTCGAGTAGGTAGCGGCCCCTGGTCGGGCGGTCGAGGCAGCCGAGCAGGTTCATGAGGGTGGACTTGCCGGAACCGCTGGCACCCATGACGGCGACAAACTCGCCGCGCGCGATGGTGAGCGAGACGCCGCGCACGGCGTGCACAGGCACTTCGCCGGAGTCGTAGATCTTGTGGATCTCCTCGAGCTGGACGACGGCGGCCATGGCGTCAGAACCGGCGCGGACCGCCGAAGGGATTGGCCTGCGGGGCGGCCGCCGGGGTGGTGCCGGTGACCTGCAGGCCGGTGATGATCGTGTCGCCTTCCATGAGGCCTTCGAGGACCTCGGACGCGATGCCATCGGTGATGCCGACCTTAATGGAAACGGGCTCGGGCCGGGCGGACTTGTCGCCGCCGGGCAGGCGATAGACGGTGCGGGTGGTGACGACGGTTTCGCCGGGCTCGGGTTCCGGTTTGATGAGGCCGCGCTCCAGCGCCAGCCTGCGGATCTGCTCGCGTTGTTCGGCGGTCGGCGGGCCGCTGCCGGGGGTGAAGCCGACCTCGGTCATGATGGCACGCATCTGCTCACGTTGCTCGGGTGTGGCGTCGGGCCCCAGCAACCCGCCGCGCCGGCCGCCGCCTTCGCCGCCGCCACGGCGGGAGCCGCCTTCACTGCTCCCGGAACGCTCATCGCCGGTGGCGGCGGTCGGAGTGACTCCCTGGGGCGTCGCGGCGGCGGGTGCGGGCGCGGTGTCGGACAGGCCGGGCAGGCGAACGCGCAGCGCGGCATTGGGCAGTTTCAAGACGTTGTCGCGGCTGGCGATGACGATGGAGACGTTGGCCGTCATGCCCGGACGGAGGCGGAGGTCGTGGTTGTCCACGTCGATGATGGTGTCGTAGGTGACGACGTTGGAGACGGTCTTGGCGGCGTTGCGGACTTGGGAAACCCGGCCGCTGAAGGTGCGGTTGGGGAAGGCATCCACGGTGAAGGTGACCGTCTGCCCCTCGCGCACGGCGCCGATGTCGGCCTCGGCGACGGCGGCGGTGATCTGCATCTTCGCGAGGTCGTTGGCGATGGTGAAGAGGGTGGGGGCGTTGAGGCTGGCGGCGACGGTTTTGCCCTCCTCGGTCTGTTTGGCGATCACGATGCCGTCGATGGGGGAGCGGATGGTGCAGCGGGCGAGGTCCACGCGGGCGTTCTCGACGGCGGCCTCGCGGGTGAGGAGCTGGGCGTTGGACTGCGCGAGCAGGGCCTCGGCCTGGTCGAGTTCCTGTTGCGTGACGAGTTTCTTGGCAAACAGCTCGCGGGTGCGCTCGGTGTTGAGCTGCTGCAGGCGGTTGCTGGCCTTGGTGGAGGCGAGGTCGGCCTCGGCCTGCCGGAGGCGCTGCTTGTAGGTGGCGGGATCAATCTCGGCGATGACCTGGTCCTTTTTGACCACGGTGTTGAAGTCGGCGTGGAGTTTGATGATGAGACCGGAAATCTGGCTGCCCACGTCCACTTCGAGCAGGGGGGCGAGCTGCCCCGTGGCGGTGACGACCTGACGGATGCTGCCCCGCGCGATCACGGCGGTGTTGTAGGCCGGAGGTTTGTCCGCTTGGGCGGCGCGGCGATGGTAGAGATAGCCGCCGAGGGCGGAAGCGACGAGCAAGGAGCCGATGGTCAGGGTGAGAAAGCGGGTGGAAGACATGGAGTGGACGGAAAGATAGGGCAGCCCGAATCAGGGGCAACCCCGCCTTGGGCGGAAAGTCCGAAGCGGGGCCGTGGAGCCGAGGCTGGCCGCTCTCCAGACGCCGCGGCGACGTCCGCGGTTACCGTTCCGCCGGACGCGTTTAGAAATTGCGCGTGTAGCGGCCGCCGCGCTCGTCCTCGAAGGTCAGCGAGTTGGCGGTGATGCCGACGAGCCGCAGGCCCATCTCGCGCTCGACGGTGTCGCCAATGCGGTAAACGCGGTCGTTCATGAGCACCTTGGCGTCGGTGGCGGAGGCGCGGATGCCGGCCACCCGGAGGCTGTCGATGAAATCCATGGCACGGGGCTCAAGCCGGGCGGGTGGGGCGGTATCCACCTTCGCCGGGCTGGTCGCCGCCGGGACCGCCGGCCCGGCCTGCGGCCGGGTCAAAGGCGCGGCGGCCACAGGGTTGGCGGCTTCGGTCCTGGGTTCGCTGCCGGGCAGGGTGGGCGCGGTCTTTGCCGGTTCGGAGGGAGCGGCGATGGGCAGGACAAAGGCATTCTCCGCCGACTTGGCGGCGGGTTGCGCGACGGACTGTGCGGTCTTGGATTCGGCCGCCGGAGCCGGTGCAGCCACGACGGGAGCGGGTGGCGGGGCGGAGCGGTCCGGCGGCTGCGCAGCGGGAGTCGTGGAGGAAGCCGGCGATTTTCCGCGCAGCAGGAACACGCCGGCGGCGACGACCAGGGCGAGGCCGCCGGCGCCGAGGCCGATCTTCAGCAACAGGCCGCTGATGGCCGGAGCGCCGGAGCGGCCGGCGAGGTGCCGGGGTGTCTCGCCGCCGATGGTCGGCAGCGCACCCAGCGCGGGGGCCTCGCCGGTCCGCTGCCTCTGGGCTTTCTTCAGCGCTTCGTTGATGAGACTCATCGTGGCGTGGGACTCGGGAGCAACGTCGCAGGTTTCCTCAATCCGTCAACCGTGCGAGGTCGCGCGAGGCGCGGCGGGCGTCCCACCAGTTGACCTCGTCGGATTCGCGGATGAAGGCGGAGAGCAGGGCCTTGTCGCAAAGGTTGTTGATGACGCGGGGAATCCCGCGGCTGGCCTTGTAGAGGTGGCGCAGGGCCCAGGGCGTGAAGTGGGGCCGGCCCATGCTGCCGGAGACCGTGAGGCGGTGGGCGATGTAGCGGTCCATCTCGTCGCGGGTGAAGTGGCGCAGCTCGTAGTGCACGAGGATGCGCTGGCGGAGCTGGCGCAGCTCCTCGGCGGCGAGGCGGTCCTTGAGCTCGGTCTGGCCCATGAGGACGATCTGGAGCAGCTTCTGCTTGTCGGTCTCGAGATTGGAGAGCAGGCGCACCTGCTCGAAGACCTCGAAGGAGAGGTTTTGCGCCTCGTCGATGATCAGCACGATCTCGCGGCCCTTGGCGATGCGGTCGAGCAGTACCTGGTTCATCTGGGCGACGAGGTCGTTCTTGCTGCGGGCGAGGTGGCTCTCGCCGAGCTCGGCGAGGATCGCCTTCAGCATCTGCGTCTCGGTGACGCGCGGGTTGAGCACGAGGGCGGTGTCGTAGTGCGCGGGGTCGAGTTCGGTGAGGAATTTGCGGCAGAGGGTGGTCTTGCCGCAGCCGACCTCGCCGATGAGCACGATGAAGCCCTTTTTCTCGGCGACGCCGTAGCGGAGGTGCTGCAAAGCCTCCTGATGGGTGCTGCTGAGGTAGAGAAACTTCGGGTCCGGAGTGATGTGGAAGGGCATCTCCGTGAAACCGTAGTAGCTTTGATACATCGTCCGGCAAGTATTTGGGCTGCACGGGAAAATGCACGCCAAAAGCACGTCAACGCGCTTTGAAAAACATTGCCTGAGCCGTGTGCCGCACCTTTATCTGGACGCCTTTCTCCCGATGAATCTCAGCAGGGTCATCAACGGATTCTTCGCCGTGCTCTTCACGGCCATCGCGCTGTGGGCGGTGGCGTTTTTCGTGCAGATGCACCGCGAGCTGAAGGCCCTGCGCGCGCAGGAGGAGAGCAACCGGAAGCGCCTGGCCGCGGCCGAGGCGAAGCTCCGCGAGCAGGAACAATACCTCGAGCGCCTGCGCCGCGATCCCGCGCTCGTCGAGCGCGTCATCCGCGAGAAACTCGGCTACGCCAAGGGCGATGAATTTGTCTTCCGTTTCCAGGAGGAACCGAAATGAACGCCGACCAACTGATCACCGCCTACCGCAACGCCGGGCAGGGCCAGGTATTCGCCTTTTGGGAGCAATTGTCCGCCGCCGCGCGCGCCGAACTGCTGAGCCAGGCCGCGGAGGTGGACCTCGCCGAGGTCGAGCGCCTGAACCGGGAACTGGTCTTCAAGACCGCCGGTGGCGGCGCGAATCTCGACGGCCTGGCGCCGGCGCCGGTCACGCGCCTGCCGGAGCACGGCGGCGACGCGGCCGCCTGGGCGCGCGCGCTGGCGGCGGGCGAGGCGGCGTTGCGCGCGGGCCGCGTGGCGGCCTTCACCGTGGCGGGCGGGCAGGGGACGCGCCTCGGCTACGACGGCCCGAAGGGCACGTTCGCCATCACGCCCCTGAAGCGGAAGCCCCTCTTCCAGGTCTTCGCGGAAAAAATCCAGGCCACCGGCCGGCGCTACGGGAAGCCGCTGCACTGGTTCATCATGACCAGCCACGCGAACCACGTGCAGACCGAGGCGTTCTTCGCCGAACACCGGTTCTTCGGCCTGGACAAGGCACGCGTGCATTTTTTCCGCCAGGGCCGCATGCCGGCGGTCGGCTACGACGGCAAGATCCTCCTCGAGACCAGGGGCACGCTGGCGCTCAGTCCCGACGGCCACGGGGGCTCGCTGCGCGCCCTGCACCGCAGCGGCGCCCTTGACCTGATGAAATCCGAGGGCGTGGACACGCTCAGCTACTTCCAGGTGGACAACCCGCTTGTGCGTTGCGTGGACCCGGCATTCATCGGGTTCCACCTCACCGCCGGCTCGGAGATGTCGAGCAAAATGGTGCCCAAGGCCTACCCCGAGGAGAAGGTCGGCCACTTCTGCCTGCAGGACGGCCGGATCGTCGTCGTCGAATACAGCGACATGCCCATGAGCATGCAGAAGGAGACGAAGGCCGACGGCTCGCTGCGTTACGGTGCGGGCAGCATCGCGATCCACGTGATCGACCGCGAGTTCGCCCGGCGCATGGCCTCCGGTGGTGCGGGCGTGGCGCTGCCGTTCCACCGTGCGGACAAGAAGATCGCCACCGTCGATGCGGCCGGCAATCCGGTGAAACCGGCGAAGGCCAACGGCGTGAAGTTCGAGATGTTCGTGTTCGACGCCCTGCCGTTCGCGAAAAATTCCATCGTCATCGAGACGGCTCGGGCCGACGACTTCAGCCCGGTCAAGAACGCCGAGGGCGTGGACTCGCCCAAGACCTGCCGCGAGGACCAGATGCGCCAGTGGGCGCGCTGGCTCAAGGCCGCGGGTGTGCCGGTCGCCACCGACGCCACGGGCCTGCCGCCCTTCGCGCTGGAAATCTCCCCGCTCTTCGCCCTCGACGCCGCCGGCTTCGCCGAGCGCTGGCGCGCCCTGTCTCCGAAACCCGCCGTCGCCGACGGCCTCTATCTCGAATAATCCGCATGACCGCCACCGACCGGATCGCCGCCGCCGTGAAGAACGGCCAACTGCTCAGCACCGCCGCCGACAACCTCCGTGCCTGGCTGCAGGCCGGCTTGCCCGCCTGGGCGGAGCAGAGCCTGCAGGAACTCATCGCACGGGGCGAATGGGGCGAGCTCAACGACCGCTTCTACCGCTATCTCGAGTTCGGCACCGGCGGCATGCGCGGCCGCACCATCGGCGTGAAAGCGGCCGCGGCCGAGACCGGCACGCTCAGCCCGCTGGGTTCGCCCGAGCACGCCAACGTCGGCAGCAATCTGCTCAATGATTTCACGCTCCTGCGCGCTGTCATCGGCCTGCACCGCTACGTCGCGAAGCACCTTGCGGCGCAGAAAGGCAGCGCACGGCCCCGCATCGTCATCGCCCACGACGTGCGCCATTTCTCGCGTCATTTCTGCGAACTGGCCGCCTCCACCTGGACCCGCCTCGGCGGCGAGGCGCTGATCTTCGACGGCCCGCGCTCGACGCCGCAGCTCAGCTTCTCCGTGCGGCACTGCCAGGCGCACACCGGCGTGGTCATCACCGCCAGCCACAATCCGCCCCACGACAACGGCTTCAAGGCCTACTTCACCGACGGCGCGCAGGTGACGCCCCCGCACGACCAGGGCATCATCGCCGAGGTGGACAAGGTCACGCTCGCCGAGACGAAGCAGTTCCTCGGCAAGGACCTCGCCAAGGTCACGACACTCGGCCGCGACGCCGACGACGCCTACCTCGCCGTCGTCGCACAGGCCGTGATTGATGCGGAGCTGCTGCGCAAGTCGGGGCTGAAGGTCGTCTATACCAACATCCACGGCGTGGGCAGCGTCTCGACCGTGCCGGCGCTCACCCAGGCCGGCGTGCGCGTGACCGAGGTGCCGGCACAGGCCGCGTTCGATCCGCGGTTCCCGACCGTGAAGTCGCCGAACCCCGAGAACGCCGAGGCGCTCGCGCTCGGGGTGGCGCTGGCCGAGAAGGAGGGCATCGATGTCGTCATGGCCACCGATCCCGACAGCGACCGCATGGGCGTGGCCGTGCGCAACAAGGCCGGCGGACTGGAACTGCTCACGGGCAACCAGGTCGGCGCGCTGCTGGCCGACTACCGCATCGGCAAATACAAGGAGCTCGGCTGGATCCCGCCGGCGGGCACGGACCGCGCCTGCCTCGTCAAGACCTTCGTCACCACGCCACTGCAGGATGCCATCGGCCAGGGCCACGGCGTGAAGGTCATCAACACGCTCACGGGCTTCAAATGGATCGCGGGCAAGATGCGCGGCTACGAGGAGAAACTGGCGAAGGCGATGGGCCCGGATTTCAGCTACGACGGCACACCGTTCCGCGAGCGCGCCAGGCTGCTGCAGCAGCACAGCTCGTTCTACCTCTTCGGCACCGAGGAGAGCTACGGCTACCTGCCCAACGACTCGGTGCGCGACAAGGATGGCAACTCCGCCTGCCTGATGTTCGCCGAGGTCTGCGCCTGGGTGAAGTCGCGCGGCCTGACCGTGCCCGAGTATCTCGACGAGCTTTACCTGAAATACGGTTTCTACCTCGAGGGCGTCATCAACATCTACTACGAGGGAGCGAGCGGCGCGGCGAAGATCAAGCGCATCCTCGACACCTACCGCGCGAATCCGCCCGCGGCCTTCGGCGACACGAAGGTCACGCGGTTCCAGGATTTCGGCCGGGAGAAGTTCTTCGACGCCGACGGCGAGCAGATCCCCGCGCAGGACCTCTACATCGTCACGCTGGCCAACGGCTACTCGTTTGCGGCGCGGGGCAGCGGCACCGAACCGAAGATGAAGTTCTACCTCTTCGCCTCCGATCCCGTGAAGTCCGCCGCCGATCTGCCCGCCGCCAAGGCGAAGACCAAGGCCACGCTCGACGCCCTCAAGGCGCTGATCGAGGCGGACGCCCGCAAGCGGGCCGAAGGTTGAGGGGGCGAATGGGGAGGGGCTTGCCCCGGCCGCATTCAGACGGGCAATGCGTGGCGCCGCCCGTGTTCGCCGTTGACCGGCCCGCGCCGTGGCGCGATGCTCGGGACCCACGCGCAACCCCAACTGGAGACGCGCCCCATGAATCCGAACCCCCAGTCATCGATGGATCGCCGGACCTTCCTCAAAAACAGCGCCCTGGCCGGAGCCGGCCTCGCTCTGGCCGCCAATCGCGCGCCCGCCATCCTGAGCGGAACGGGCGCCAACAACAATATCCGGATTGCCTGCATCGGCGTCGGCACGCAAGGACACCGCCTCCTGCAGGCGGCCCAGCGGGTCGAGGGCACGGAGATCGCGGTCATCTGCGACCTCTACACCGGCAACATCAACCGGGCGAAAGGCCTCTGCACGAACAAGGACGTGCGCATCGTCCGCGAGTGGGAGCAGGTCGTGGCCGATCCGACGATCGACGCGGTAATCGTCGCCACGCCCGATTTCTGGCACGCGCCGATGACCGTCGCCGCGGCGAAGCACAAGAAGGACATCTACGTCGAGAAGGGCTGGTGCATCACGCTGGCCGAGGCCAAGGCGATGCGCGCGGCCGTCAAGGAGAACAACGTGGTGATGCAGCTGGGGCACCACATGAACAGCCTGCCCGAGCTGCACAAGGCGCTGGAGATCTACCGCTCGGGCGCGCTCGGCAAGGTCCCGCTCGTGCGCGGCTACATCGACCGGACCAATCCCCACCCGGAATGGCAGTTCTACACCGACTACGGCATCCAGGAAATGCCGGCCGATGCGACGCCGGAAAACATCGATTGGAAGCGGTTCATCGCCAACTCGCCCCATCCCGACCGGCCCTTCGACGCCGAGCGTTTCTTCACCTGGCGGCGCTACTGGGACTATGGGACCGGCATCGCCGGCGACCTGCTCACCCACATCTGGGATGCCGTCAACATGGTGCGCGGCATGGGCATTCCCGAGAGCGCAGTCACGCAGGGCGGGCGCTACTTCTGGAAGGAGGACCGCGAGGTGCCCGACATGTGGCACGTGCTGTTCGACTACCCGAAGCAGGAGCTGGCGGTCTCGTTCAACTGCAGCTTCCACAACAGTCACGTCGGCGAACTGATCCAGTTTCTCGGCCGCGACATGACGATGGAGGTGTCGTCGGAATTCTGCCGAACCTATGTCGCGGAGTGGCGCCCCGAGGGACAGGAACGGGTGATGGCCGGCCGCCGGCTCGCGGCCGAAACGCGGAAGGCGGCGCAGTCGCTGGGCATCCCGCCGCCGCCGACCGCCGTCGCGCCCGACTATGTCTATCGGACGGGCGAGCTGAAGGTGAGTTCGCACATGCAGAACTTCATCGATTGCATCCGCTCGCGGGAACGGCCCCGCTGCCACGTGGACCGCGCCTTCGAGGAGGCGGTGGCCCTCATCATGTCGGTCGAATCCTATCGCCGGGAGACCAAGGTGAAGTGGGACCCGGTGAAGGAGGATATCGTCTGAGACCGCAGGCTGCTGGCCTCGGATGGCAGGGCGGGCACGCCGAGTCCCGCCGCTACGGCATGGCGACCGGCGTTCGCGCCGGTCAGCCCGCCGGCTTGGCGACAAACAGCCGGCCGGGCTCGGTGGAGCCCGGCTGCTGGATGAATTCCACGAAATCGAAGCCGAGCTTGCCGAGCAGCTTCACCGAGTCGGGATTCTTGAAGGCGGTGATGGCGTGGAGGGTCGTGAGCTTGAGGTGCTCCCGGGCGTGGCGCAGCACGGCGGAGGCCGCCTCGTGGGCATAGCCTTGACCGCGATGGCGGGCGAGAAAGGCGAACCCGAGGTCAGGGTGGTCGAGGAATTCGCGCTTGAGCAGGCCGCACATCCCGATGGGCGTGTGGTCCGGGAGCATCACGCACCAGAGTCCGAAACCGTGCTTCGCGTAGCTGGCGAGGGGACCCTCGCGGATATACTTCTCCGCGCCGGCGAGGTCGCGCACGCCCTTGTCGCCGATATACTGGATGAACGCCGGCTCGTTGAGCAGTTCGAGGATGAAGGCCGCGTCGGCGGGGGTGAGCTCGCGGATGAGCAGGCGGTCGGTTTCAAGGAGCATGTTTCGCTATGCTCGACTTACGACTCGCCGGGATTTTCCCGCAGGTAGCTGGGATGCCGGCACTCATGCACCAGTCCGAGGCAGTAAAGAACATCACCTTCGATCTGGTAAGAATGTAGGGGAAGGGGCGGCACTTTCGGCAGGGGTAACCGTGTGGACCGACATGATCGCCGCCTTGCCACCGGATGATGGCTCGAACGGCCTCCTTCACCCGCGTATGAAATTCATCGGCAAGGCGCGGGGATATGTCCGCATAACGGGTCTCGGCGTCGAGCAGGTCCTTCTTGAAGAGGGAACTGAAGACCACCCTCATGCCCGCTCACCGAAGACTTCGTCGAAGGCCAGACCCTTGTCCTTGCCTGATTTGAGGTCTTCGAAGCGGGAGCGCAGCATGGCGCGGATCTCATCGTCGGACTGGCCGCTGCCGGCGATGCTATCGAGCAGGAGTCTGGCCAGCTTTCCCCTCTGCTCCGGGGGCAGGGAAAGGGCTTCCTCGGCGAGATAGACGCTCGTGAGTGGCATGAGGACAGGCTACGCGACAAAGGCTCGCGGGCAAGTGCGGTTTTAGGCTCGGTGCTTCGGGAGCCGGGTGCCGACGGTGCGGCGGGCTTCGAGGCAGCTTTCGATGGCGTCTTTCGCGTTGCGGTAGGCTTCCGGCAGGGTCTTGCCCGAGGCCACGCAACCGCGAATCGCCGGCACCTTCTCGGTGAAGACGCCGTCTTCATCCTGAAAGTAATGGATGTCGAATTCGTGTGGCTGCTCGTCCGTCATTTCTTCCGCCTCGCAATTTCTGCCGCGATATACTCGTGGATTTTTTGTGTTTTCGTTCGGCAACGTAGCGCAGCAGTGAACAGAAGGAAATGCGAAAGCCCGTAATGGTTTTCGATCCACTTCAGGAACTCACAACTCTGCACTACGCACTTCGAGGTAAGCTCCCAAATGTCCCAACGAAACCCTTGGGACTGCGCGCCGACAATCGTGCTGTGTGCAATCAACTTATTGATAGTGCCGCGCTCCGACACGGTAAGAAAACTACGCGATTCCGGAAATCCGAAATCTGATGCTTTCAAATCATCTGGCTTGGACTTCGGATTTCGTGTCGTAAGAAAATCATCGAGATCGCGGACGCGATGAGGGAAGCGTGGAGACAACCATTTTGGATCGTCTGTAGTGACCATGTGCGGTCATTCCGTGCGGGATCCCCGCGAAAATCTTCCTCCTTTTCGAACTCCAATGTGCAGAAGAAATAAGCGTATACGAGGTTCAACCGCTCAGCGAAGTATTCAAGCAGTGGCCCCAACTGTTCATCGGTATCGCTCATAGTTTGTGGTCCAATAGAAATGCTACGAGAGCTCCGGTCCTTTCGTTGCCGACTCGGTGCCGGCACCAAAGCCCAAGGGCTTGGATTTGGCAACGATGCAAAATCTTTTGCTCTGACATGGGCAGCATCAGCGCGTTGAGGTCAACGCGCTCCACCTCAAAAAACAAAAAGGCGCGCCGGGTGGCGCGCCTTGGGGGAGAGCGGCCCGCAGAGACGCGGGCCCTCCGGTCAGACCAGCAGCAGAGCGGGCTTTTCGAGGAGGTCCTTGAGGGCGCCCGGATATTGGGCGGCGACGGCACCCTGCTTCGCGCGAGGCTACGCAGGGCTCAAAGCGGCGTCTCAGACGAGAAGGAGCGCTGGTTTTTCCAAGAGATCCTTCAGCGCACCCAGATACTGTGCTGCCACCGCGCCGTCGAAGACGCGGTGGTCGGCGCTGAGCGTCACGGTCATCGTCTGGCCCACGACGATCGCGCCGTTCTTCACGACGGGCTTGGCGACCGTGGCGCCGACGGCGAGGATCGCGGAGTTGGGCGGGTTGATGATGGCGGTGAACTTCGGGATGCCCATCATGCCGAGGTTGGAGACACAGAAGGTACCGCCGGTGTAGTCGTTCGGGGCGAGCTTCTTGTCCTTGGCCTTCTTGCCGAGGGCCTTGGCCTCGGTGCTGATCTGGAAGATGCTCTTGAGGTGGCAGTCGCGCACGACGGGCGTGAGGAGACCGTCCTCGAGCGCCACGGCGAAGGCGACGTGGGCGGCGCCGTGGTAGCGGATCTGCGTGCCTTCCCAGGAGCTGTTGACGGCGGGCACGCGGCGCAGGGCCTCGGCGGAGGCCTTGAGCACGAAGTCGTTCACGGAGAGCTTGACGCCCTCCTTCTCGAGGCCGGTGTTGAGCTGGGCGCGGAGGGCCAGCAACGGCTCGGCGTCGATCTCGATGTCGAGGTAGATGTAGGGGATGGTCGTCGTGGACTCGACCATGCGCTTGGCGATGACGCCGCGCATGGTGGAGACGGGGACGGTGCGGTCCTCCTGGATGGGGCCCTTGTTGCCGACACTGCCACCGGTGAAGGCGCCGGCGGGTTTGCCGGAGGCGGCGGCCGGTGCGGCGGATTTCAACAGCGCGGGATTCGCGGCGGCGGCGAGGACGTCGGCCTTGACGATGCGGCCGCCGGGGCCGGAGCCGGTGAGGCGGCTGGCGTCGATGCCCTGCTGGGCGGCGATCTTCCTGGCCAAAGGCGAAATCTTGAGGCGCCCGCCGTGGGCTGTCGCCGGAGCTGTCGCGAGCAAGCTCGCTTCCGCAGGCGGAGCGGCGACCGGCGCGGACGGAGCGACGACGGCCGGGACGGCCGTGGTGGAGCGCGGGATGTCCGCGTGGGAGATTTCGTCCTGCGGCTTCGCGGCAGGCGAAGGGGCGGTGGCCTTCGGGGCCGGCGCAGCCGGGGCCTCGACAACCTCGCCGGGTTTGCCGACGGCGCAGAGGGCGGCACCGATGGCGACCTGCGAGCCGGCGGGGGCGAAGATCTTGAGGAGCGTGCCCGTGAAGAAGGACTCGAGCTCCATCGTGGCCTTGTCGGTCTCGACCTCGGCGAGCATGTCGCCGGCCTTGACGGCGTCGCCTTCCTTTTTGAGCCATTTGACCAGCGTGCCCACCGTCATGGTGTCGCTGAGTTTCGGCATATCGATGATGTTGGCCATGGGGGAAAATTGGGTCTGGGTTCTAGGGCTGGGAGCAGGGAATCGTTCCCTTTCTCGTAATCCTAATCGTTGTCTCGGGTTTTGCGGGAGGAGAATGAGAACGATTGAGAGAACGAGAACGATTATTTCATGACGCCGAGCGCGGCCTGGGTGATGCGGTCCACGGTGGGGAGCTGGAGCTTCTCGACCGGGGGCGAGTAGATGGCGGGGGCGTCGATGGAGTTGACGCGCATCACGGGGGCGTCGAGGTAGTCGAAGGCTTTTTCCTGGATGAGGCAGGCGACCATGGCGCCGACCGAGCAGAAGGGCTTGGCCTCCTCGACGTAGAGGGCGCGGTTGGTTTTGCGGACGGAGGCGAGGATGGTCTCCTCGTCGAGGGGGCGGATGGAGCGGAGGTCCACGACCTCGGCGTTGACATGGTGCTTTTCCTTGAGGAGGTCGGCGGACTTGAGCGCCAGCTGGATGGCGCGGCCGTGGCCGATGATGGAGAGGTCGGTGCCCTCGCGCATGATCTTGGCGGAGCCGAGCGGGACGAGGTGCTCGCCGTCGGGGACCTCGCCGGATTCGCCGTAGAGCAGGGTGTTTTCGAGGAAGATGACGGGGTCGTTGTCGCGGATGGCGGACTTGAGCAGGCCCTTGGCGTCGGCCGGCGTGGAGGGGACGACGACCTTGATGCCGGGGTGGTAGGCCGCGATGGACTCGGGCGTGTGCGAGTGGGTGGCGCCGACGTTGGTGCCGCCGTTGGCGGGGCCGCGGAGCACGATGGGACAGTGGATGAGGCCGCCGGACATGTAACGGACGTTGGCGGCGTTGTTGAAGATCTGGTCGAAGGCGACCGAGTAGAAGCTGAAGAACATCAGCTCCATCACGGGGCGCAGGCCGAGCATCGAGGCGCCGATGCCCATGCCGATGAAGCCGGCCTCGGAGATGGGCGTGTCCACGATGCGTTTCGGGCCGTATTTGGCGAGAAGGCCCTCGGTGACCTTGTAGGCGCCGTTGAACTGGGCGACTTCCTCGCCCAGGATGACGACGTTGGGATCGCGGTCGAGTTCCTCGGCCATGGCGTGGCGGAGGGCTTCGCGGTAGGTGATGACGGGCATGACGGAAAAGTGAGAGTGAAAGTGAAGGGTGGAGGTGGCGAATCGTTCTCTTGCGTGTAATCGTTATCTTGATCTCGAAACGGATGGGTGGAGAACGCTTTGGATAAAGAGAACGATTGAGCGCTTAATTGAAGAAGAGCACGCCTTGGGACTTGCGGTCGGCGGGATTGTCGGCCTCCCAATAGACGTCCTTCTGGATGTCCTCGACGGTCGGGTAGGGGCTGGCCTCGGCGAACTGGGCGGAGGTCTCGGCCTCGGCGCGGGCGGACTCGTCGATCTGCGCGATGAGTTCGTCGGTGAGGACCTTTTCCTTGAGGAGGGCGTTCTGGAAGACCATGAGCGGGTCCTTGGTGGCCTTGTATTCCTCGATCTCCTTCTTGTCGCGGTAGGTGGTGTCGGGGTCGGCGACGGAGTGGCCGCGGTAGCGGTAGGTGCGGATTTCGAGGACGCTCGGCAGGGATTTCTCGTGCGCGAGCTTGAGCGCGGCGGCGACCTTGTCGCGGACCTCGAGCACGTCGTGGCCGTTCTCGATGATGTCCCAGTTCATGCCGTAGCCCTCGGCGCGCTGGGCGAGGCTGGGGCCGGCGGAGGAGCGCTCCTGCGAGGTCCCCATGGAGTAGCCGTTGTTCTCGACGATGAAGACGACCGGCAACGACCAGAGGGCGGCGAGGTTGTAGGTCTCGTGGACGGCGCCCTGGTTGACCGCGCCGTCGCCCATGAACGCCATGCACGCGCCCTTGCGGCCCTGGTATTTGAGGGCGTAGGCGATGCCGGCGCCGAGCGGGATCTGGCCGCCGACGATGCCGTGGCCGCCCCAGAAGCGGCGGGAGGGGTCGAAGTAGTGCATCGAGCCGCCCTTGCCCTTGGAGCAGCCGGTGTATTTGCCGTAGTTCTCGGCCATCATTTCGTTCATGCCCATGCCGACGGCGAGTCCGTGGCCGTGGTCGCGGTAGGCGGTGATGATGTGGTCGTCGTCGCCCATGACGGACACGCAGCCGACGGCGACCGACTCCTGGCCGATGTAGAGGTGGAGGAAGCCGCCGATCTTGCCCTGCTGGTAGCTGCGGAGGCAGCGCTCCTCGAAGCGACGGATGCGCACCATGTCGCGGTAGAGTGCGATCAATTCGTCGTTGCCGAGCTTGGCGTTGATGTGCGCCATGCGGGCGTTGTAGCCGGGTTCGGCGGCTTTTTTGGGGGTGGAAGGCTTTTTGCTCACAGGAAACGTTTCGAGTTTGAAATAATATCAGGACGAATGAGTCCCTCTTTTAGAGAAAGCGGCGCGATGACAAGCGAAAGTTATGTCAGTGGCGCATTTGCCACATTGTCTCACCGCCCGGGCAAGGTCTGCTCGATGGTGATCTTGATGGGTGAAACCGAGCAATCGGCACGCAAAGCCACAAATCCGTCGCGGTATTGGTCGTAAATAGGCCAGAGTGCGGCCTGATCCGTCTCGGGGATGGTGAGTTGTTTGATCGCCTCGCGGGTGTGGAAGGCGAAGCGGCCCTCGGCGATGTCGGGCGGGAGCCGGTCGATGGGTTTTTTGCAGCGGAACAGGAACATCAGCCAGTGCGTCTCACCTTGGTAGGCTTTTTCCGCGATCATGGCGAACAGGTGCATGTCCTCCTCGCGCACGGCAAAACCGGCCTCCTCCTGGGTCTCGCGCACGGCGCACTGGAGGGGCGACTCACCGGTGACCATCTCGAGCTTGCCGCCGATGGGCGACCAGACGCCGAGGTTTGGCTGCTTGGCGCGCAACATCAGCAGCAGTTCGCCAGCATGGTTTTCGATGAAGACAAGGACGCTGATCTTGTAGGGCAGGGCGGAGGGCATCGGCGGCAAAGAGCGTGAAACATGAAGGCGCGTGCGCAAACAAATCCTCCTGCCATCTCCCACATGGGCTTTGACCGCCCGGCGCTTCGCTGGCAAAGGTGGCTCATGAGGATGATGGGGCTGGCCTTCGTGTTTCTGCTTCCCGCGCTGTTGCCCGCGGCGCCGCCGCCGTCTGACAAGAAGCTGTTGGAAGCTGCCGCCAATCGGGGAGACACGGAGGCGCAATTTCTCCTCGGCTTGCAGTATCAGGACGGCCACGGAGTCGGGCGGAACGAGGTCCAAGCCGCGGCTTGGCTCCTCAAAGCGGCGGAGTCCGGGCACGCCGAGGCGGCTTACGCCCTGGGCGAATTGTATGCCGAGGCCGAGACCGCCGGCTTGAAGGATCTGGCGCAGGCGGAAAAGTGGCTGAGGCTGGCCGCTGCCCGGGGGCATCAGGCGGCGATCAGCCGTCTGGGCGCATTGCAATCCAGGAGCGGATACCGCGGCCCCCTGCCGAATCCGACGATGGATGCGGCGGCGTTCCAGCAAGGCGGTATCGGGAGCGGAGCGCCGACGGAAGGGCCCGCGCGGCGGACAGACTCGCCGGAATCCTCTCTTCTTGCGGAAGACCCCGCGGAGACCATCCGGTGGAGTCTCATCCTCTCGGCGCTGCGTGGTCCCGATGCCTTTGTCGTTCGGGGGTATCTTCTGGAAAACGGCCTCGCCATGAACCGCGATCTCGAATCCGCCGCTGCGAGCTATCGCCGGGCGGCCGAGGCTGGGCACGCGCTGGCGCAATATCACCTCGGGCTCCTCTACGCCGAGGGGCGCGGCGTGCCGCGGGATGCCGTCGAGGCGTGCGTCTGGCTGAAGCGGGCGCACGCCGCCGGCATCAACGCGGCGGGCGAGCCCCTCGCGCGGGTGGAATCGAAACTGACTCCGCAGGAACAGGAGACGGTCGGACAGCGGATGCGCGATCAGTTTCGCCGCAAGCCAACCCCGCATTAAGCGGGAAGGGTGGGGTCGCTTCCGAAAGACACTGCAAAAAGCACCTGAAAATTGGTGGTGCCCGGAAGCAGTTTGCGCGTGACGTTGCGAAACCGATCCATCATCTAGGACTCGCAACGGGCAAATGCGACATGTCGCCCGTTATTCCTTTTCCACGCAGGACCGTCGTTGATTGCGGCGCCAGCCGCACCGCCATGGGGATATTCAGCCGGTCCAGCGGCCGGCTGCGGCTGGAAACCTTCGCCAGCGAGCGCTTCCCCGCGCAGGCGGCCGGTGAGGACAACTGGCTGCGCCAGACCGCCGCGGCGCTGCGGGCCCTGCGCGCCCGCATGAAACCCGCCGGCCGCGTCGTGCTCGTGCTCCCGCCGCATCTCACACTGACGAAACTGATCCGCACGCCCCGGGTCAGCCCGGCCAAGCGCGAGAGGGTCGTCCGCTTTGAGGCCGCCCAGGGGATTCCCTACAGGCTGGCGGAGGTCGCGTGGGACACCACCGTGGCCGGCGAAGGCGAGGCGGTCATGGATCTGCTGCTCGCCGCCGCGAAGCTGGAGGCGGCCAATGCACTCGGGGCCGCCGCGGCCGAGGCCGGTTTCGAGCCCGCCGTCATGCTGCCCGCCCCGCTGGCCACGCTCGCCGCCTGCCGCCTGCCGCCGCCCGCCGCGGCCGGTCCGGTGCTGGCGCTCAACCTCGGGGCGCGTTCGGCGGTGCTGGTGCAGACTGACGCCGGACGCTTCGCCACGCGCACGCTGGCCATCGGCGGCCACAGCGTGACGCAGCAGATCTCCGCGAACCAGGATTGCGAGTTTGCCGAGGCCGAGCGCCTGAAAGTTTCGCCCGGACAGACGGCGTTGCTGGCGGATGCCGTGGACACCCTGGCCACGCGGCTCGGGCAGGAGATCACCCGCACGGTGCTGCACTTCAACCGGCAGTGCGGCTTGGGCAGACCAGAACGCATCCTGCTTACCGGCGGGACCGCACGGCAGGCGGGGCTGGACGAGGCCCTGGCCGCCCGGCTGAAGCTGCCGGTCGCCCGGTTGGATGCGCTGGCCGCGGTGGAGACCGGGCACGCCGCCGCCAAGGCCGGCGCCGCGGCCCACGCGCTCGAACTCACCGACCTGATCGGGGCCGCCGCCGGCGAACTGCTGCCGGCGCATCCTGTGCTGAACCTGCTGCCGGCGCGCCTGCGCCGCCGCGAAGGCCTGCGCCGCCGTCAGCCTTGGCTCGTGGCCGCGGCGGCGCTGGCCGTCACCGCGCTGCTGCCTGCGATCCTGCATTACCGCGCTTTGGAAGAAGCGGCACGGAGCAAAACCGCCGCAATCGAGGCCGCCCTTGCGCCGGTGCGCGAGCGCGAGGTGCGCAACCGCGCCGCCCTGGCCGAACTCACGGAACTCCGGCGGCAGGTGGATCAGTTGCACGGCGTGGCCGCGCGCCGCACGGCGTGGCTCGGCTTGTTCGCCGACCTGCAGAGCCGGCTCGTGCAGGTCGAGGACGTGTGGCTCGAGACACTGCAAGCCATCCCGCCCGCGGCCGGCGCGCCGCTGAAGCTCGCCGTCTCCGGTCGCATGCTCGACAAGACCAATCCCCTCGCGAAGGTCAGCCCCGAGACCCTGAGCCGCATGCAGACGTTGCTGACGGGTTTGGTGGACTCGCCCTTCGTGGCCGCCGTCGAAGACGAGCGTTTCGACAACAGCCAGCCGGGCATCCTGAGGTTCGACATCGTGCTCGTGACCGATCCCGCGCACCCGCTCTGAGCCATGAACCGCCTCCGCCAGAATTTCCTGTTCATCGTCGCGGGGCTCAGCGCGGCTGCCGTCGCCGGCGAGACCCGGCTGTTGTCACTGGCGCGCGAGCGCGCCGGCCGCGCCCTGGGCGCCTTGGAGCAGAAGAAACAGGAGCGCGACCGTCTCGCGCGGCAGTCACCCGTCCCGAGCGAGGAATCCGAAAGGGCCATCGCCGCCGACCTCGCCGCGGTGCGCGTGCGGCTGGCGGAACTGCGCGACAGCCTGCAGCCCCGGCCGCCCGCGCCGCTGGCCGGTCCGGTGCCGGCCCAACCCATGGACGCCTTTTTCGAGCTGGCGAATCTCGTCGAGAAGGCGCGCGCGCAGGCCATCGCCACGCACGTGACCCTGCGGCCCGAGGAGCGCTTCGGGTTCACCGCCTATGCCAACGCGGGCCCGGCGCCCGACCTGCTGGCGCCGGTCCACCGGCAGCAACGGGCGGTGCAAAGCGTGCTGGAGCCGCTCTTCGAGTCGCGTCCGCTCGCCCTGCTCGGCGTGCGGCGCGCGCCGCCGCCGGCGGCGCTCCAGGCCGGCCGCAGCGCGGGGGAGGACTTCTTCACGATCGAGCCGGGCCTTTCCGTGCGCGCAGCGGGTCTCGTGGACACAGAGCCGGTGCGGCTCGAGTTCACCGGACAGACTTCCACCCTGCGGGCGTTGCTCAACGGGCTCGCGGTGCTGCGCCATCCGGTCGTGGTGCGCAGCGTGGAGGTGGAGCCGCTGCCGCCGGCCGACGGCGGGCGGGTCGTCGCCGAGGCGGGCGCGCCGGTGCCGGTCGTGCGCCGGAGCCTTTCAAAATTTGCCGTGACCGTGGAATTCGTGCAGCTGGCCGCAGTCCCCGAGAAGCCCGCGTCGTGATCCGGATGCTCCTGAACCATTACGAAAAACTCCTGCTCGCCGCCGCACTGGGGGCGGTCGCGGCGGGTTGTGTGTGGCACTGGCGCATGCAGTCCGGCCTGCGGCGGGTGCGCAGCGAGCCGGAGCAGCCGGCGCTGGCTGGCTCCGCACCCGCACCGACCGAGCTGCCGCCGGCGTTCGAGGCTCACGCCTGGGCGAGGCCTCCCGCTCAGTCCCAGGGCGGCGGCTGGCTATACGAGGTGTTCACTCCGCCGGTGATCTACTACAACACCGCTGCGCGCTCGTTTGCCGTCACCGCGCCGCACTACGCCGCCGAGGCGACCGAAACGGTCTTCGGACTCGAACTGCTGGCGGTGAAGCGGGAGCCCTACCGCCTGCAGCTCGCCGGTTATTTCGGCGGGTCCGGCGACTACCTCGCGGCCTTTGTCAGCGCCGAGGTGCCGCAGACCCTGCTGGCGCGCACCGGACGCCGGTTCGAGGAGCTCGGCCTGACTCTCCGGAGTTTCGCCGTGCGGAAAGTTGCGGTCGAGACCGACGGCGCGGCCGGTCCGGTTCATGACATCGCCGCCCTCGCGGTGCTGTTCGACGAGCAGGCGAACGCGGAGGTCGTCCTCGACAGCCGCGCTCCGAGCCTGACCGACACGCCGCTGGCCGTCTTTCAGAGGCCCGATGGCAAGGGCCGGGCGCGGGAATTCCACGAGGGCGACACCTTCAGCGAGGCGGACGCCACCTATCGCATCGAACGCATCCAGCTCGATCCGCCCGAAGTCGTCGTGGCGCGAACCGTGCCCGGAGTGCCCGTGCCTGAGAGCCGTGTGCTGCGCCCCGCCACGACCACCGCCCACGGGATGGCGGGCAAGGTCAGGCGGTCACAACCCCTCGTCACGCGTCTCCAGGAAGGCGTCGCTTCCCACGACTGATAATTTTCCATGCGTTGCTCTGTCCGCCGTTTCGCCCTGTTGCTTGCCCTGGTTGCCGTCGGGCCGCTCCCGGCGGCCCCGCCCGCCGGAAGGGACTCGGCGGAAGTCAAGGTCCGGCTGATGTCCGCGGCGTTGCATGCGCGCGATACGGGCGACATCGAGACGGCCCGGCAGAAGCTGCAGGAGCTGCTCAAGCTCAATCCCGGCGACGCAACCGCGCAGCGCCTGTTGACCGGACTCGAGCAGACTCCGGCCCGGCAGGTGAGTGTTTCCGGTGGCTCGGTTGGCGGAACCGTGGAACGAGCCGGGGTGCGCCCGGCCACGCCTGCACCGGCTGCGTTGCCGGCGCCCGCACCGGAAGTGTCGGCACTGGTGGCCAGGGGGCGCAGCCGGTATCTGGCCGGTGAGCCGGTCGCTGCGGAAGCGACCTTCCGCGAAGTGCAGGAGCGCGCCGCCGGCGACGCCGAGGCCGGCCATTTCCTGCGGCGCATCGCGAGCGAGCGCACCCATACCAGCGGCCGGATGATCGCCGAGGTGGACGAAGCGTGGCGCCGGCCGGAAGCTGTCGCGAGCGGTCCGGCAGGTCCCGCGGCGGCAGGCGCCGCCTCGCCCACGCTGGAAAAGCTCAACGCCATCGTGCTGCCGGAGGTGAACTTCAGTGGCATGGAGCTCGGCCGGGTCGTGAACACGCTGAGCGTGATCTCCGCGGAGTTCGACCAGACCGGTCGGGAGCCGCGCGGGGTGAACATCGTGCTGCTGGATCCCGCCGGCACGAACCCGCCGGTGAACCTCACGCTCCGCAACCTGCCCCTGAGGCGCGTACTCGATTTCATCACGGCGTCCGTTGGCTACCAATACGAGGTGCAGGCCGATGCCGTCGTCGTGCGCGCCGCCGGCGACCAGGCGGCCCTCGACACGCAGTTTTTCGCCGTGTCGCGCTCGACCGTGCTGCGGATGACCGGCCGGCCGGCCGCCCCGGGGGCGGACGACGCCGGCAACGAGGGGCAGGCCATCCGGACCTTCCTGCAGCTGGCGGGGGTGAGCTTCGAGGGCGTGCCCGGCAGCACGCTGGCCTTCGACGGCTCGCAGCTCATCGTCACCCAGAGCCCGCGCAACCTGGAGCGCATCCGCAACATCCTGGCCCGCTACCACGACGTGCGGCAGGTCGAGATCGAGGCGAAGTTCATGGAGGTGCAGGAGGGCGCGCTGGAGGAGCTCGGTGTGCAGTGGAACCTTGCCAACAAGGCCACCCAGCTCAACGCCGCCCAGGCCGAATACACCACGGGCAACGGCGTCACCCGCACGCTGGCCGACGCCTTCCGCAACTCAACGACCACGCAGCAGATCTCCATCACCGGCGAGGACCAGCCCGAGGGTGGCCTGAACCTGCCGACCTCGGCCCCGACGGTTCCCGGCGGCGTGCTCACGGGCACCGGCGCCGCGCCGCTCGCCAGCGTCTCCGGCATCATCGGGGAGTTCGACGTCAACGCCATCGTCCGCGCCCTGTCGCAGAAGAGCGGCACGGAGCTGCTCAGCGCGCCGAAGCTCACCGTGCTGTCGGGCAACCCCGCCACGATCACGGTCGCGCAGGAGCTCCGCTACCCGCAGAGCTACGGGCAGATCCAGTCGCAGGTCGGCACGGGCAGCATCTCGGGCGGGGGCTCGGCCGGCGTCTCCATCACCTCCGGCACGCCGCAGGAGTTCACCACGCGCAACGTCGGCGTCGAGCTGCGCGTGACGCCGACGGTGGAGGAGGACGACCAGAGCATCAGCCTCGACCTGAATCCCAAGGTGACGGAGTTCGAGGGCTTCGTGGAATACGGCGGCCCAAGCGTGGCGATCTCGGGTGGCACCACCGTCACGGTGCCACCCGGCTTCTATCAGCCGATCTTCGCGGTGAGGGAGGTGAGCACGCGCGTTACGCTGTGGGACGGCGCGACCCTCGTCATGGGCGGACTCACGCGCGAGGACGTGAAGAAGGTAAACGACAAGATTCCTGTGCTCGGCAGCATCCCGATCGTCGGCCGGCTTTTCCGCAGCGTGGGCGAGAGCACGCAGAAGCGGAATCTCCTCATCTTCGTGACGGCCAACCTGGTCAACCCCGGCGGCTCGTTGAAGAAACAGGCCGCGGCCGGCACCCCGGCCGGGTCGGTCCTGCGCGACAAATAGGACGCCGCGTATGGCATCAGTGTCCGTCCTGCTTCGCGCGCCGAAACTCCGTGGCAAGCGCAGGAAGGTGTCACCATTCAATCGCGACCGACTTGAGGGCCTTCAGGCGGAGCGGAACGGTCAGGTCAACCGCATCGGTCGTCAGCACATTGCGCCCGGCCTTGGCGCCTTTCAGCATCCGCCGGAAACGCGAGAGATCGAGTTCCGTGTCCTTCGGGCTTTTGTTGAGCACCACCATCACGGTCTGGTTATCGTCGTAGCGGAAATAGACGTAGAGTCCTTCCTGCGGGATGTAGTGGAGCAGTTTGCCGGAGGCGACGGCGGTGCTGGTCTTGCGCCAGTTCAGCAGTTTCCGCAGGTAGTTCTGCGCTTCCTGCTGTTTCGGGGTGAGGCCGGCGCCGGTGAAGGCGTTGATCCGGTCTCCCGGCCAGCCGCCCGGCATATCCGCGCGCAACAGGCCGTCGTTGCGCTCGACCGGGCTCGTGATCAGCACTTCCGTGCCATAGAAATACTGGGGAATGCCGCGCGTCGTCGCGGTGAAGAGCAGCGAGGTCTCAAGCAGATCGAGATTCTCGTGCAGACGGGAGTAGAGCCGCGGCCGGTCGTGGTTGTCGGGAAACACCAGGAGCTTCATCGGATCGGCATAGAGGAAGTCGGCGGCGACCGCCTCATAGAGTTGACTGAGGCCGGTGGCGTAGGTTTCCGCGTCGTTAAGCACTGAGGGCATCAGGTCCACGATGGGGAAATCCATGACGCTCGGCAGCCCGGAGGCGTAACCGTCGCGATTCCGCACGCCCTTCTGCCAATAGGCGACGAGGAAGGGGCGGGGGTCCATCTCCTCGCCCACGATGTTGAAGCGCGGATACTCTTCCATGACGGTGGTGCTCCAACGCGCGAGGAACTCGGGGTCGGCGTAGGAATAGGTGTCCTGGCGCACGCCGGAGAGGTCGGCATATTCGATCCACCACAGGGTGTTCTGGATCAGGTAGCGCGCGACGAGCGGATTGCGCTGGTTCAGGTCCGGCATCGTCTCGACGAACCAGCCGTTGAGAAACTGTTCCCGTTCCTCGGGCGCTGCGTGGATGTCCATCACGGTCGAATGCCGGTTGTTGGTCGGCACGAAGCCCTGCTGATGGTTCAACCAGTCGTCGGCGGGCGGATCCTTCATCCACCAGTGGCCGGTCCCGATGTGATTGAGCACGATGTCCTGGATGATGCCGAGCTGGCGCTCCTTCGCTGCGCGGACGTAGTCCCGGTATTCCTCATTCGTGCCGAAACGGGCGTCGATCCGGTAATGGTCGGTGATGGAGTAGCCGTGATAGGAATAGCGCTCCTGATTGTTCTCCAGGAGAGGGGTGGGCCAGATCATGGTGAAGCCGAGATCCGCGACATAGTCGAGCTGCTCACGCATGCCCCGAAGGTCGCCGCCATGACGGCCGCTCGGGTTGGAGCGCACCGCCTGCTCGGCGAGGTGCGGTTGGCTGTCGTTTGCCGGGTTGCCGTTGGCGAAGCGGTCGGGAACGATCAGGTAGATCGCATCGCTGGCGTCGAAGCCCCGGCGTTCGGCCGAATCCTTCCGGCGTGCTTCGAGACGATAAGCGGCCTGGGTGACCACCCTGTCGCCGCGCTTGAACCGGATATCGAACGTGCCGGGCACCGTGTCGGGGGCGATGAGGAGGTTGATGAAGAGGAAATTCGCGCGGCGGGTCCGCTGCACGTCAACGAGCGTGACGCCGGGATAACGGATCTCGGGAACCAGGTCGGCGATGTTTTCCCCGTGGACCAGCAGTTGCAGCTCCGGGTGCTTCATTCCGACCCACCAGTGCAGCGGCTCCAGATGTTGAATCTGATAGGGGGCGGCGGCAGCGGCCGAGGCCAGGAACAGCGCCGGCAGCCAAAAAAGTCGTTTGGTCATCGGGCTCCTTGATAGGTCGGTCTCGGGCGCCGGCCATGCGAAGGCGCCGGATAAATCCTGGAATCTCCGGAGAATTCCGAGCGTCGGTCCGGCGGCGGGGAACTTGTTGCACGCCATCGGCGGGGATGCCACCGGACGTTTTCTCGCAGGGTGGGCAAGGCGGCCGGGCCGTCGTTGTGGAATTGGGTTTGCCCGGGGCCGGCCGGTCCAATTGCCTCCGTCCATGGCGAAATGGCTGCTGGTGGACGGTTACAACATGGCATTCCGGGCGTTCTACGGGATGCCCGAGCTGACCCGCGCGGACGGTTTTCCGACCGGCGCGTTGCACGGGTGGGTGAAGACGATGTGGAGGCTGCAGGATCAGGAGAAGCCCGACGGCATGCTCGTGTTCTTCGACCTCGGCGGCTCGCAGGAGCGGCTGGCGTTGCATCCGGAATACAAGGCCCAACGCAAGGAGACGCCCGAGCCGCTGGAGAAACAACTCCCCGTCATCAAGGATTTGACACGCGCCATGGGGCTGGTGGGCGTGGAGCTCGCCGGCGTGGAGTCCGACGACCTCCTGGCCTCGCAGGCGCGGCGGCTGGCCGCCGAAGGACACGACGTGTTGATCGTGAGCGCCGACAAGGATTTCGCTCAATGCGTGGACGACCGCATCAAGATCCTGCTTCCGCCGCCGACGGCCAACCCGAAGCTGGGCTGGCGGGTGATGGACGCGGCCGGCGTGGTGGAGAAATTCGGCGTGCCGCCCTCGCAGATCGCCGAATACCTCGCGCTCATCGGCGACACCTCCGACAACATCCCCGGCATCGACGGCGTCGGCCCGAAGACCGCGGCGAAATGGTTCGCGGAGTTCAAGACCTTGGAGGGCATCATCGCCGCGGCGGGCAGCCTGAAGCCCGAACGTTTTCGCGAGTCGGTGGCGAAGGACGCCGACCGGCTGCGCATGAACCTCAAGCTGACCACGTTGAGCGCGGAGTCGCCGATGGTGCATGTCGGGCCTGGCGAGCCGCAGGTGTCGAAACTGTTACCACTGCTCGCAGCGATGGAGATGAGATCGACGCTGGTCGAGGCACAGAAGCGCTATGGCGGGCAGCGCGAGTTGTTCTGAGGCAAAATAACCGAGCTCCACCCTTGCCATCACTCAGCAAGCCATGAGCTACGATCTGAATCTTTTTCTTCCGGAGGAAGATCGCTCACGGATTGAGATCGCGACTTCAGGCAGCCTGGAAACCTCCGAAGCGTGTTTTTCCGGCGACGCGCAGCGCCTGCAAGCTCTGGCGACCGCACTATTGGCGGCGACGCCGGGGCTCGTCCGCACCGATGCGGCCTCCGTCGAAAACTCCGAATGCAAGGATGCCTCGGATGGAGAGGGTGTCGACGATCCGCCCATCATCGAGCTGACGGCGCTCGAGGATGGGACCTGTTTGCAAATCACAATTGCTGATCGGGAAATCGGCATGTCCATTCCATATGGATGTGGGCCGGACTGCGCGCGTAAAGCGTTGGCTGCGATGTGGCGTTGCGCGGAGATCGTCGAACGCGAGGGCGGCTATTTCACCTACGACCCGCAAGCGGGGCGCGTCCTCGATTTGTCGCAGGATTTTGAATTCATCGTGGCCACTTATCGCCGGGCCAATGAGAGGGTGGAACGGGGAATGGCAGGGCGGGTGCCTGCTGAACGTTCGCGATTGATTTTCCCCGGGGAACTCGACCGGCTGCCGTATCTTCTGCACTGGCTGGGCCTGACGACGGTCGCGTTGGCTTCGATTTTTGTCATCGTGAACCTGGCGGGAGGAACCCGGACCGAATTGGTGGTCTTCGTGCCTGTGGTGGCATGGTTTGTTGCGAAGATTCTTTTCATCGATCCAGCCCGGCTCCGGGCCATCGGTTGGTCGCCCGCGCTGACGTTTTTGAGCCTGTTTCCACCCGCCGCTTTGTTTCTTCAGTTGCTGCTGTTTTTTCTGTCCTCACGCAGCCTTAAATAGGGGAGGTAGCCGCGGTCCGGGTGGGATGCGGGAGGGTGTTCTGGCGAATCGCGGCGGACCGGGCCGGTCCGTCTTACCCAAAATCGCATTGGCTCTCGCTCAGGAAGCCGGCGCCGGTGGCTCGAAGATGTAGCCGATGCCGTGGACAGTCTTGAAGCTGTCGAGGGAGATGCCGTTCTTGGCGAAGGCGGCGCGCACCTTGACGATATACTGGTCGAGCGAGCGGCTGCGGATGTCGGCGTGGATGCCCCAGACGGAGTGGATGAGCTCCTTGCGGGTGATGACGACGTTCCGGTGGGTGTGCAGGTAGGCGAGGATGCCGAGTTCCTTGCGGCCGGTCTTGAAGATCACACCGTTGGGAAACTCGATCTCGAGCCGTTCGGGATGGATCTTGGCGCCGAGCAGCTCGAAGGGCACGTCGGTCGTGCGCACGTTCTTGGTGACGTTGAAATCGGTGTGCGACTCGGTGCGGCGAAGCACGGCGCGAATGCGTGCGATGAGCTCGTTGTAGCTGAAAGGCTTCGTGATGTAGTCGTCGCCGCCGAGATTGAGGCCCTGGATCTTGGCCTCGTCGTGGGTGTTTGCCGTGAGGAAGATGACGGGCGTGGCGATGTCCTGCGCCTTCATCTGCTTGAGCAATTCGAAGCCGGATTCGTCGGGCAGGTTGACGTCGAGCAGCATGAGATTGGCGAAATTGTGCTGCAGGAAACGCAGGGCGGGGACCGCGCGCGGATAAACCTGCACGTTCATGCCGGCTTCCTCCAGATGCTGCGCGATGATCCTGGAGAGTTCGATTTCGTCTTCGACCACAACGATCAGGGGGCGGGGTTCGGCGCACATGGGAGGAGAGGGGAAGAGAGGGACGGAAGGCTTTTTACAATTCGCAGGCCACTTGTCAAAGCCTACTTCTGCCTGTTTTCGGGCTGAGATTTCTTGTCATTCCGGCTCGCGGGACGTTCGCTGCCGCCATGAAGGTGACCATCGGACTGCTCCAGCACGCGTGTTCGCGTGAGCCGGTGCAGAATCTCAACAAAACCCTCGCTCTGGCGACACAGGCGGCGAAACACGGCGCGAAGATCATCTGCACGCAGGAGCTGTTCCGTTCCCAATATTTCTGCCAGAGCGAGGACCATGCGAACTTCGGGCTGGCCGAGTCCATTCCCGGGCCCAGCACAACCGCGTTCCAGAAGCTGGCCAAGAAGCACAAGGTCGTGATCGTGGCCTCGTTGTTCGAGAAACGCGCCGGCGGACTCTACCACAACACGGCGGCGATCATCGATGCCGACGGCAGCCTGCTCGGCGTGTATCGCAAGATGCACATCCCCGACGACCCGCTCTACTACGAGAAATTCTACTTCACGCCGGGCGACACAGGCTTCCGGGCCTGGCAGACGAAATACGGCAAGATCGGCGTGCTCATCTGCTGGGACCAGTGGTATCCCGAGGGCGCGCGGCTCACGGCGTTGCAGGGGGCGGAGATTCTCTTCTATCCGACGGCCATCGGCTGGCACCCGAAGGAGAAAAAGCAACACGGCGCCAACCAGTACGGCGCCTGGGAGACGATCCAGCGCGCGCATGGCGTGGCCAACGGCTGCTACGTCGCTGCGGTGAACCGCATCGGCACCGAGACGCCCGTCGGCGGCGACGGCATCGAGTTCTGGGGCCAGAGCTTCGTGGCCGGCACCAGTGGCGAGATTCTCGCCAAGGCCAGCGCCGACCGGGAGGAAATCCTGCTCGTGCCGGTGGATCTCGACCGTGTGGACACCACGCGCACGCACTGGCCGTTCCTGCGCGACCGTCGCATCGACGCCTACGGCGACATCATGAAGCGCTACATCGACTGATCATGCCTGCGAAGCAGACGCCCGCGTCACTCGGCTTCCGGATGCCGGCCGAGTGGGAGCCGCAGGAGGCCGTGTGGCTTTCGTGGCCGCACAACCGCGCGACCTGGCCGGGACAGTTCCGGCCGATCCCGTATGTGTTCGCGGAGATCGTGAAGCAGATCAGCCGCTTCGAGGAGGTGCGCATCAACTGCGCCGCCCGACTCCAGCCGCGCGCGAAGCGGCTGTGTGCCAGGGCCGGGGCAGACATGGCGCGCGTGACCTTCTACAACCATCCCACGAACGACGCGTGGTGCCGCGACCACGGACCGATCTTCGTGAAAAACGCTCGCACGGGCGAAGTGGCGGTGACCGACTGGGTGCACAACGCCTGGGGCGGCAAGTATCCACCCTGGGACCTCGACAACGTGATTCCCCCGCGTATCGCCCGGGCCTTGAAACTGCGCCGCTTCGAGAGCGACATGGTGCTCGAGGGCGGCTCGATCGACGTGAACGGCGCGGGCCTGCTGCTCACCAGTGAGCAGTGCCTGCTGAATCCCAACCGCAATCCGCACCTGACCAAGGCGCAGATCGAGCGGAACCTGCGGGATTATCTCGGCGTGAAACAGGTGCTCTGGGTGGGCGAGGGGATCGTGGGCGACGACACCGACGGCCACATCGACGACATCACGCGCTTCCACAAGGCCGACGGTTTCCTCACCTGCGTGGAGCCGAACCGGCGCGATCCAAACCACAGGTTGCTCGCCGCGAACCTGGAGCGCCTGCAGGGCTTCCGCACGCCAGCGGCGACGAGATTCGACATCGTCGAGCTGCCCATGCCGAGGCCGTTCGGTTTCCGCGGTCAGCGCGTGCCCGCGAGCTACGCGAATTTCCTCATCATCAACGGGGCGGTGCTCGTGCCACAGTTCCGGCAGCCAAAACGTGACGCCGCGGCGCGCGAAATAATCGGGAACTGCTTCCCCGGTCGCGAGGTCGTGCCCATTGACTGCTATCACCTGATATGGGGGCTCGGCACTCTGCACTGCATTTCCCAGCAACAACCGGCCTCCGCCGGGCCCGCAACCGGCCGGCACGCCTGACGCCCTATGAAAACCCTGACCACCATTCTCCTTCTTGGTGCGCTGCTCCTCGCCGGCTGCGAATCCACCGCCGTGTCCGAGCGCTTCGCCGCCGTGCCGCCCCAAGTGCACGCGTTCAATGGCGGGCTTGAGGCCGTCCATCGGGCCGCTTTGAGGGCGTTCAAGCGGCTCGATTTCACGGTGACCCGTTCGACAATGGGCCGGTTGGAAGCGGCGAGTGCGATCAACACCAGCGAGACATTCGGCGACTCCCGGCAGATCGTCGCCCGGGTGAAAATATCCGAGGTCGCGCCAGGCAAGTCCGAGGTGGAACTGACGGTCTCGGAGGAAGTGAGCAGCCCCTCCATGGGAGGCACTCGTCAGCGGGCTCTGCGCGAGCACGGCTTCTACCAGGCTTATTTCGCTGCTCTCCAGCAGGTTTTGCATGAAATGACGACGGAAGAGGCGGTCGAGAAAAACTGATTTTTCTCTTGCGGGGGCACGGGCGTTCGGGGACTTTCCGACCCCTTTCGCGGCGTTCTTCGGTCAGGCTGGTTACTGCCGCGGTGCTCCGACCGGCCTGTCAGACAGTCCAACCCTCAACCACCGGGTCCGCAAGGATCCACCCGGAAACGACGGATGTGCCGGAGCCACGGCCGAAATTTCCGATCAAAGACATCATGAGTTCGCTAATGCAGGAACTGCTCGCGCAGAGCACGTTCGACAAACTGAAGGCCGGCACCATCGTCCCCGGCGTCATCACCGAAATCCGCGCCAATGAAGTGGTCGTCGATATCGGCGGCAAGGCGGAAGGCGTCATCCCCGCCAACGAGTTTTCCGATCTCGGTGAACTCCAGATCGGTTCCACCATCGAGGTCATCCTCGAGAAGCTCGAGGACAAGGAGGGCAACCCCGTCCTGTCCTACGAGCAGGCCCAGCAGAAGAAGAACTGGGAAAACATCCTCTCGAAGTGCCAGGAGGGCGCCATCGTCCCCGGCCGCGTGAAGACCAAGGTCAAGGGCGGTCTGATCGTCTCGATCGGCGTCGATTCCTTCCTCCCGGCCTCGCACATCGACATCCAGCCTCCCAAGAACCTCGATCAATATGTCGGCCAGACCTACGACTTCAAGGTTCTCAAGATCAACCACGAGCGGAAGAACATCGTGCTCTCCCGCCGCGAACTCATCGAGGAGCAGCGCATCACCAAGCGCCGCGACCTGCTCGAAAAGCTCCAGCCCGGCCAGATCCGCAAGGGCGTGGTCAAGAACATCACCGACTTCGGCGCGTTCATCGACCTCGACGGCATGGACGGCCTGCTGCACATCACCGACATGAGCTGGGGCCGCATCGGCCACCCGTCCGAGCTGCTGAAGCAGGGCGAGGAGATCGAGGTGATGATCATCGACATCAACCGCGAGAAAGAGCGCGTCTCCCTCGGGCTCAAGCAGACCAAGAACAATCCCTGGGACAACATCGACCACAAGTTCCCCGTCGGCTCAAAAATCCACGGCAAGGTCGTCAACCTCGTGCCCTACGGCGCCTTCATCGAGCTCGAGCCCGGGGTCGAGGGACTCGTCCACATCACCGAGATGTCCTGGACCAAGCGCATCACCAAGCCCTCCGAGCTGCTCAAGGTCGGCCAGGAGCTGGATGCGGTTGTCCTCGGCATCCAGAAGGAGGAGCAGAAGATCTCGCTCGGTCTCCGCCAGCTCGAGCCCAACCCGTGGGACATGGTCCGCCACAACTACCCCGTGGGCGCCCGCGTCCGCGGCAAGGTCCGCAACATGACCACCTACGGGGCCTTCGTCGAACTGGAGGAAGGCATCGACGGCATGGTGCACGTCTCCGACATGTCCTGGACCCGCAAGATCAACCACCCCTCCGAGATGCTCAAGAAGGGCGACGAGGTGGACGCGATCGTGCTGGACGTGGACGCCCAGCAGCAGCGCATCAGCCTCGGCATGAAGCAGCTCGCCACCGATCCGTGGACCGACATCGACTCGTTCTTCCGCATCGGCGACGTCGTGCAGGGTACGATCTCCAAGGTTACCACCTTCGGCGCCTTCGTGGAGCTGAAGGACGGCATCGACGGCCTCGTGCACATCTCGCAAATCCAGGAGGACCGCGTGGACAAGGTGAAGGACGTGCTCAAGCCCGGCCAGCAGGTGTCCGCCCGCGTCATCAAGATCGATCGCGACCAGCGCCGCATCGGCCTCTCGATCAAGGCCGCCAACTACTCGGCGGAGCAGCTCGCGCAGGAGACGGCGACCTACGACCAGTTCGCCAAGAGCTCCGGCGCCACCGACCTCACGAACCTCGGCGACATCTTCGACGAGGCCGCGAAGAAGGAATAAGTTCACCTGTCCCAGGCAGGATCCGGTCAAGCGGAAATCCTCCAAGGCGTCCCGCGCAAGCGGGGCGCCTTTTTGTTGGCGATCGTCTCGGGAAATTACGGCCGGTCTTCGACTGGCGGCATGGTTTTCGACCGGACCGGCTCTGGAAACAACCTTAAGAACCCGACAACCGTTCTCAGCTGCCCCGATGCTCCTTGGCTTGAGTCCGGGCCGGGTGCACGATGATCTGTGAGCGGACTTTCCCAACCCCGATCCTCATGAGAAAGCTGCTCCTGCTCTGCCTGTGCCTCGTTTCCACCGCCCGCGCCCAGAAATTCGAGGGTCTCGCGAAGACCCCGCCGATGGGTTGGAACACCTGGAACACCTTCGCGAGCAACATCGACGAGTTCATGATCAAGGAAACCGCCGAGGCCATGATCAAAAACGGCATGCGCGACGCGGGTTATGTCTATATCGTGCTCGACGACACCTGGTCGGCGATGGAACGCGACAAGGACGGCAACCTGCAGGCGCACCCCGACAAGTTCCCCAGCGGGATGAAGGCGCTCGGCGACTACCTGCACGAACGCGGCTTCAAGTTCGGCATCTACAACTGCGCGGGCACGAAGACCTGCGCCGGCTACCCCGGCGGCTGGGGCCACGAGTTCCAGGACGCCAAGAAATACGCGGAGTGGGGCGTGGACTACCTCAAATACGACTGGTGCAATTCGGGCGACGCGAACCCCAAGGACGCCTACACCCGCATGCGCGACGCACTCTACGCCGCCGGCAGACCAATCGTGTTCAGCATCTGCGAGTGGGGCGGCTCCAAGCCGTGGGAATGGGCCAAGGACGTCGGCCACCTCTGGCGCACGACCGGCGACATCACCGACTGCTACGACTGCGTGCAGCGCTGGGAGCGCGGCTGGAAGGTCATCCTCGACCTGCAGTATTCGCTCGTCCAGCCCGCCGACGGTCAGAACAACGGCCTCGGGAAATACGCCGGGCCCGGCCACTGGAACGACCCCGACATGCTCGAGGTGGGCAACGAGGGCCTGACCTTTGCCGAGTCGCGGGCCCATTTCAGCCTCTGGTGCATCCTCGCCGCGCCCCTCATGGCCGGCAACGACGTGCGCAAGATGACCCCCGGGATCAACGCGATCCTTATTGACCGCGAGGCCCTGGCCGTGAACCAGGACCCGCTGGGCAAACAGGGCTGGCGTTTCCGGGCCGAGCCGGGACGGGAGATCTGGGTGCGCGAGCTTTCCGGTGGCGACTGGGCCGTGGCATTGCTCAACACCGGCGACGAGCCGGCCGAATTGGAAATCGATTTCGCGCACGGCTGGTGGTTCCTCGGCGGCGAGTGCGCGGTGCGCGACATCTGGGAGAAGAAGGACACCGGCACGACGAAACAGGCCTTCCGGAAGCGCCTCGACTCACACGACGTGGCCTTCCTGCGGCTGAAGCCGGTGAAGAAGTAAGGAGGTGGGCCGCCAGTCTGCGCCCCGGCCCCCTTCTGCGCTACAGGCGTGTCTGATACAACCGGACGGGTGCGAAAAACGCGCGACCGGTTGGCCGCAGGTTTTTCGCAGGCAAACGGTGGTCGCCAGTCTCAGGCCATCGCGCCGGCCTGCCTGGCGACGAGACCGCGGATGGCGGCGGCGCGTTCCTCGGCGTAACGCTCTTCCTCGATCTCGTCGGCCGTGCGGATTTTGTCGTGCTTTTGCATCTGCCGGCGGATCTTGGCGAGCGCAAGGTATTCGAGCTGGCGGATGCGCTCGCGGGTGACCTTGAAGCGCTTGCCGACCTCCTCGAGGGTCAGCTCCTTCTCGCCGTCGAGGCCGAAGCGCAGCTTGATGATGCTGGCCTCACGCGGATCGAGAGCATTCACCATGGCGCGGAGATCCTCCTTGAGGCTTTTTTCACCCAGCCCGTCGTGCGGGCTCACGGCGCTGTCGTCGCCGACGAGGTCACCGAGCGTGGCGGAGTCGTTGTCCTCGCCGACCGGGGCATCGAGCGAGGCCGGGCGGACGCTGACGGTCTTCAGCAAGGCGACCTTGGCGGTCGGTATCTGCAACTCGGCGGCGACCTCCTCGTTTTCGGGTTCGCGGCCGAGTTCCTCGGTGAGACGGGCGATGGTCTTCCGCATGCGCGCGATCTTGTCCACGAGATGGACGGGCAGGCGGATGGTCTTGGACTGGTTGGCCAGGGCGCGCTTCATGGACTGCTTGATCCACCACGCGGCGTAGGTGGAGAGCTTGCCGCCCTTGGCGGGGTCGAAGCGCTCAACGGCCTTGATGAGGCCGAGGTTGCCCTCGCTGATCAGGTCCATGAGGGGGAGGCCCATCTGGTTGTAATCGTAGGCGATCTTCACGACAAGGCGCAGGTTGGCCTTGATCATGTGGTCACGGGCGGCCTTGTCGCCGCGCTTGATCCGGGCCGCGAGCTTGATCTCCTCCTCGGGCGTGAGGAGAGGGGTCTGGCGGATCTCGTTGAGATAAAGCTGGAGGTTGGAGCGCTCGTCGCGGCGGTCCACGGGCGAGGCTTGGTCGAACTGCGAGGGAGCGGCGGCCGGGGTGGGGTCGGGCCGGAGGGTCAGGCCTTCGTCGGGCGAGGGGATGCTGACGCTGGGGGTGCCGGTGCTGGCGGTCGTGGCGGCTTCCGACTTTACGTGGCGGGGGTTTTTGCGGTGTGGCATTTGAGGTGTCCCAGTTTGTGGTTTGGCCGGATACCTTGCATATACGATGCCTGAAGCGGGCGTGGAATTCCCAGACGCTCTGTTCTGACCGATGTTACGCTGATTTGTGCCGTCCGGATGCTTATTATGACAAGCGGTCGGCCAAGGCAATGGCCTTGAAGAGAGCCGAAGCCTTGTTGATGGTCTCCTGGTATTCGGCTGTCGGGACCGAATCGGCCACCACCCCGGCGCCGGCCTGGATGTGGACTTGGGCGTCCTTAACCAATGCCGTGCGCAGGGTTATGCAGGAATCAAGGTTGCCGTCGTAGCTGAAATACCCGAGCGCCCCGGCGTAGCTGCCGCGTTGGGTGCCCTCCATCCCGGCGATGAGTTGCATGGCACGGATCTTCGGGGCTCCGCTGACGGTCCCGGCCGGGAAGGTGGCACGCATGAGGTCGAAAGCGGTTCTTTCTGGCGCAAGTTGTCCCTCCACCTGTGACACAATGTGCATCACATGGGAGTAGCGCTCGACCACCATGAACTCGGGGACCTTGACGGACCCATAGACGCTGACCCGGCCCACGTCGTTGCGCGCCAGATCCACCAGCATCAGGTGCTCGGCCTTTTCCTTTTCGTCGGCCAGCAGCTCCTTTTCTAGGGCGATGTCCTCGGCGGGAGTCCTGCCGCGCGGACGCGTGCCGGCGATGGGGCGGATCTCGACTTTGCGGCCGGTGAGGCGCACGTGGACCTCGGGCGAAGCGCCGACGAGGGCGAAATCGCCCGCCTCCAGCAGGAACATGTAGGGCGAGGGATTGACCGTGCGCAGGGCGCGGTAGAGGTCGAGCGGGCTCCGCTTGAACTCCCGGCTGAAACGCTGCGAAAGCACGATCTGGAAAATGTCGCCGGAACGGATGAACTCCTTGGAGTCCTCGACCATCTTCTCGAAGGTGGCCTTGGTGAAATTGCCGGCAGGCACCTGCACGGCGCCGGCGTCGCCCAAGGTGGCTGGGGTGAGCGGGGTGGGGCGGGCGAGCGCGGCGCGCATGCGTTCCAGCTCCGCGCAAGCCGCGTCGTAGGCGGCTCCGGCGTCCTTGCGCACGTGGGCGTTGACGATGAGCCGCATCGTCTGGTGGGCGCGGTCGAAGGCCAGCACCGAGTCGCACAGCATGAACCACATGACCGGCACGCCGAGTTCGTCCCTGGTCGCCAGCGGCACGGTCTTTTCGACGCAGTGGATGAACTCGTAGCCGAGGTAACCGACGGCTCCGCCGGTGAACGGCGGCAGACCGGGCACCGCGACCGGCCGGTAGCCGGCCAGCTCGGCCTCGAGTTCCTTCAGTGGGTCGGCGTCGCCGGGGCGGGCGGAGAGGATCTTGCGCGGGTTGCAGCCGATGAAGCTGTAGCGCGACACGTTTTCGCCACCCTCGACCGACTCCAGCAGAAAGGCCGGTCCGTGCCCGCGGAGCTTCGCGAAGGCCGAGACGGGTGTCTCCAGGTCGGCGAGGAGATCGGCGCAGACCGGGATGACGTTGCCCTTCCGGCTGAATTCGAGAAAGGCTTCGCGGGTGGGGGTGACTTGCATGAGCTATTCGACGGTCACCGACTTTGCCAGATTGCGGGGTTTGTCCACATCCCGCTTCAGCTCCACGGCGATATAATAGCTCAAAAGCTGGACCGGCACAGTCGCCACGATCGGCAGCACGGTTTCGTGGCACTCGGGGATGGGGATGATCTCGTCGGCCAGGCCGGCGGGCAGCTCGCACCCCTCGGTGGCGATGGCGATGATCTTCCCCTTGCGGGCCTTGATCTCCTGCATGGAGGAGACGACCTTGTGGAACATCTCGCCGGACGGCACGAAGAACACCGAAGGACAGCTCTCGCTGATGAGGGCGATGGGGCCGTGCTTCATCTCGGCGGCCGGGTAGCCCTCGGCGTGGATGTAGGAGATTTCCTTGAGCTTGAGCGCGCCTTCCAGCGCGACCGGGAACAACGAGAGCCGGCCGAGGAAAAGGAAATCGTGGTAATGGGCGTACCGCCGGGCGATTTCGCGGATGCGCGGAGCCTGCTCCAAGGTCTTGCGCACGAGATCGGGCGCGCCCTTCAGGGCGTGCACCACCTCGACGCCCTCGCTGAAGCTCATGTCGCGCATGCGGCCGAGGTAGAGCGCGAGCATGGCGCCGATGAGAATCTGCGAGGTGAAGGCCTTGGTCGAGGCGACGCCGATCTCGGGTCCGACGTGCTGATAGACGCCGCCGTCGGCCTCGCGCGCGATGGTCGAGCCGACGACGTTGCTCACGGCGAGGACCTTGTAACCCTTGCGCTTCGCTTCGCGCAGGCCGGCGAGCGTGTCGATCGTCTCGCCCGACTGGCTGTAGGTGAAGAAGAGGGTGTTGCTGCCGAGCGGCATGTTCCGGTAACGGAACTCCGAGGCGTAATCCACCTCGACGGGGATGCGGGCGAAACGTTCGATGAGGTGCTCCGTCACGAGGCAGGCGTGCCAGGCGCTGCCACAGGCGAGCAGGTGCAGGCGGTCCACCTGGCGCAGGTCCACGGCGGAGATGTTGAGCCCGCCGAACTGGGCTGTGCTGCCGTCCTCGGAGAAGCGGCCGCGCATGGTGTTCTCCAGGGCGGCGGGTTGCTCGAAGATCTCCTTCTCCATGAAGTGGGCGTTGCCGCCCAGCTCGGCGTCGGTGATGCTCCAGGTCACCTTGTCCACCACGGGCGACACGTCCTCGGCGTCGAGGGTGGTGATGCCGAAGCCCCCGGCGGTGATGTGCACGAGTTCGCCGTCCTTGAGATAGACGACGTTCTGGGTGCGGCTGATGATGGCCGAGACGTCGCTGGCCAGCATGTATTCCCCGTCGCCCACGCCGAGGATGAGGGGCGAGCCTTTGCGCGCCGCGACGATCTCGGCGGCGCAGTCGCCGCACATCACGGCAATGCCGTAGGTGCCCTGGACGTGGCGCAGGGTCTTGCGGACCGACTCCAGGAAACGGCTGCCCTCGGCCGGTCCGGTCTCCTTCTGGTAATGGTAGGCGATGAGGTTGCAGAGCACCTCGGTGTCGGTTTCCGACTGGAAAGTGTAGCCCTTGGTGAGGAGGAACTTCTTGATGCTGGCGTAGTTTTCGATGACGCCGTTGTGGATCAGGGCGATCTTGCCGTCGCTGCTGAGGTGGGGGTGGGCGTTGGCGTCGGTGACGCCGCCATGCGTGGCCCAGCGCGTGTGGCCGATGCCGGTGGTGCCGGCGAGCTTCTGCGCGGGGGTGGCCTTGATCAGGCCGTCCACGCGGCCGGCCTTCTTGGCCACGTCAAAGCGACCGCTGTTCTGGACCGCGACACCGGCGGAGTCATACCCCCGGTATTCGAGGCGTTTGAGCCCCTCCAGAATGATGGAAGAGGCCTTTTGTTTTCCGATGTATCCGACGATGCCGCACATAAGTTGGGTTTTGGCTGGAGATTTCTGGGTGCCTTCAAATCATACGCAAGGAATTAGACATCCAATTTATGGCGGAATCCAAACGAGTCCTCTCGGTCATCATGGGCGGCGGTCGCGGCACGCGCCTCTACCCCCTCACCAAGGAGCGGTGCAAGCCCGCCGTGCCCCTCGCCGGCAAATACCGGCTCGTGGACATCCCGATCAGCAACTGCCTCAACTCGGGCTACAATCGCATCTTCCTGCTCACGCAGTTCCTCACCGCCTCGCTCCACCGGCACATCAACAAGAGCTTCCACTTCGATCCCTTCGGCGGAGGGTTCATCGACCTGCTCTCGGCCGAGCAGACCAACCTGAGCACCTCCTGGTATGAGGGCACGGCCGACGCCGTGCGCCGCAATCTCGTGCACTTCAACTCCTACGCGCACGACCTCATCCTCGTCCTCTCCGGCGACCAGCTTTACCGGATGGATTTCCGCAAGATCATCGCCCAGCACGTCGCCACCGGCGCCGACGTGACCATCGCCGCCATCCCGTTCCCGGTCTCCAAGGTCGAGGGTCTCGGCCTCATGCGCGTGAACGACGATCTCTCGATCTCCGCCTTTGTCGAGAAACCCAAGGACCCCGCCGTCATCGACAGCCTCACCGTCAGCCCCGCGCTGGAGGCGAAGCTCGAGCCGTGCCCGGAGAAGCGCTGCCTCGCCTCGATGGGCATCTACGTGTTCAGCCGCCAGGTGCTGCAGGACGCCCTCGCCAACGACATGAAGGACTTCGGCAAGGAGGTCATCCCGGCGCTCCTCGGCAAGGCGAAGCTCTACAGCCACATCTTCGAGGGCTACTGGGAGGACATCGGCACGGTCCGCGCCTTCTTCGAGGCCAACCTCGCGCTCGCCCAGCCACTGCCGCCCTTCAACTTCTTCGACCGCAGCGCCCCCATCTACACCCACGCCCGCTATCTGCCCGCCTCCAAGGTCAACCGCTGCTCCATCGACCACGTCGTCATCGGCGACGGCTGCATCGTCACCGACTCCGCCCTCAAGCACAGCGTCATCGGCATCCGCTCCGTCCTCGGCGAGAACTCGCACCTCGAGGACGTCGTCATGATGGGCGCCGACTTCTACCAGACCAAGGCCGAGATGCAGGCCGACAAGGACGCCGGCCGCCCGCGCATCGGCGTCGGGCGCAACTGCCGCATCAAGCGCGCGATCATCGACAAGAACGCCCGCATCGGCGACAACGTCACGCTTTCACCCGACGGCAAGGCCGACGGCGATTATCCGAACAACATCGTTATCCGCGACGGCATTCTCTGCGTCTGCAAAGGCGCCACGATCCCCTCAGGGTTCACCCTCTGAGCCGCGCCGGGTCTGCCGCCCCCGCGCCGGCCTCCTGACCGGCTGTTTCTCCCAAGCGCGGACTTTGCCGGCGACAATCCGGAACAGCGGGTGCGGCTCGGGCTTCGCCACCCGGCGCAGCCCCTTGGCCAATTCCGGCGCGCGCGTCCCGAGCTTTCGCCGCAAATGGCTCCACTCATAGTCCAACTGCCCGCGGGTCTCCTTAATCTGTCGGGCGGTCCGTGGTCCGACAATCTTGCCGGCATCGAACTTGTAGCCGCGGCGTTCCGCCTCCGCCACGAGCTCATGGAGAAAAGTCGCGATCGCCGCCAACGGGTCGGCGGCAGCGCGGAACCTCTCCAACTGCGGATGATTCCGGTATCCCCGCGTCCCGCCTTGGAGAACCTTCTGGGCCAGCAGCGCCTCCCGCCACGCCGCCACGAGTCCCTGCGGATCGAGATAACGAGGGTGCAAGGTCCACAGTCGCATCTGCGGACGGCTTACAAGGGATCGGTTGGCGCGCGCTGCTGGCGGCGCGTCACAATCAGCGCCACCCCTGCGGTGGCGAGAAAGAGCGAATAGAAGGAGCCCCGACTGAGGCCGAGGATGAGTCCGGCGTCGGGCTCCCGGAAGAGTTCGCATGCGATGCGTGCGACGGCGTAGGCCAGCAGGAATTCGCCGGAGAGGCGCCCGGGCGGCGCCTTCACCGTGGCGGCATGCCAGAAACGCCACTGCATCAGGGCCAGCAGCAAGAAGCCCTCCAGCGCGGCTTCGTAGAGCTGCGAGGGGTGGCGCGGTACGTGGCCGCCGCCGGTCTGCGCGAAGACCACGGCCCACGGCACGTCGGCCGCCTTGCCCCACAGTTCGCCGTTGAGAAAATTCGCCACGCGGCCGAGACCGAGGCCCAGCGGCACGGTGCTCACGACCAGGTCGCCCAGTTGCAGAAACGGCACGCGGTGCCGTCGCGCGAAAACCGCCAGCGCGATGATCACACCGAGAAACCCGCCGTGGCTGGCCATGCCCCCATCCCACACGCGGAAAAGCGCCAGGGGCTCGGCCAGCAACACGCCGGGCTGGTAGAACAGGAAGTAGCCGAGCCGTCCGCCGGCGAGCACACCGGCGATCAGGTAGGTCATCAGGTCCCAGATCGCCGCCGGGCCGATCGGCGAGCGTCCGGCCCGGTGGTAGCGATGCAGCAGCCAGGCCGCGCCGACGAAGCCCAGCACGTAGGCGAGGCCGTAGTAGCGGAGGCCGAAATTCTCCCCGAAACGGATCAGGAACGGATGGGGCGTGTGCACCCACTGCGCGAGCGGGAACCCGGAAGACAGAGCACGGAAAACGGAGGACAGAGGACAGAGCACGAGGAAGGAAGGGGCCGGATGGGAAGTAGGGAGACAGTGCCGCTGCGAAACAATCTCTTTCCCGGCCGAGAACCGGGGTTAATTAGAGGCCGCCGCGGCCACTGTTGCCTTGCCGCACCGGCGCGGCGCTGGCTTCGTCGGTTCATGAGCGTTCTGCAAACGACCCCTCTCAACGCCTTTCACCGCCGCCACGGCGGGCGCATGGTGGACTTCGCCGGCTGGGACATGCCGGTCCAATACCGGAGCATCCTCGAGGAGCACAAGGCCGTGCGCCAGCGCGCCGGCCTCTTCGACGTGAGCCACATGGGCGAGGCCGAGGTGAAGGGCCCCGACGCACTCAGGTTTCTCCAGCGCCTCGTGAGCAACGACTGCAGCAAACTCTTCCCCGGTCGGGTGCTCTACACGGTCATGTGCTATCCGACCGGCGGCGTGGTGGACGACCTGCTCGTCTATATGCGCGGACCCGACGACTATTTCCTCTGCATCAACGCCGGCAACATTGCCAAGGACATCGCCTGGATGCAGGAGCAGGCGAAGGGTTTCCACTGCACCGTGACCGACCGCTCGGCCGGCTACGGCCAGCTGGCCATCCAGGGGCCGAAGGCTGCCGCCATCGTGCAGACTCTCACCCGGACCGACCTCGCAGGCATCCAATATTACCACTTCGCCGACGGCGAGGTGGCGGGCGTGAAGTGCCTCATCAGCCGCACCGGCTACACGGGGGAGGACGGATTCGAGCTCTATTGCACCGCCGCCGAAACGGAGAAGCTCGCCGAGGCCGTGCTCGTGGCCGGCGCACCGCTGGGACTCGAGCTGACCGGGTTGGGCGCGCGCGACAGCCTGCGCCTCGAAGCTGGATTTCCGCTCTACGGCCACGAGATCACCCAGGACATCAGCCCGCTTGCGGCCGGGCTCGGCTGGGTGGTGAAGTTCGACAAGGGGCCGTTCATCGGCTCCGACGCGCTGGCCGCCGAGAAAGCGAAGGGTCCGGCGAAGAAGGTCGTGTTCTTCAGGACCGGCGACCGCCGCATCATCCGCGCCGAGTCGCCGGTCTTGGATGCCTCCGGCGCGACGGTCGGACGGGTGGCATCGGGCACATTGTCACCCATTCTCAACGAGGCCATCGGCTCGGCGCTCGTGGACGCTTCCTCCTCCAACGCACCGCTGGCCGTGGAAGTGCGCGGCACAAAACTGAATTTGCATCTGGTCAAGCCGCCGTTCGTGCCGCTAAAGAAGGGCTGATCATTCACCACGCTGCGATGTCGGGAATAAACCCGGCCGGCGCCACGTCCCGTCACCTTTACTCAATGAGCAACATTCCCGCTGATCTCAAATACGCCAAGTCCCACGAATGGCTGAAACCTGCCGCCGACGGCACCGCGCTCGTCGGCATCACCGACTACGCGCAGAACAGTCTGGGGGACATCACTTTCGTCCAATTGCCCAAGGTCGGCACCGTCCTCAAGGCCGGCGAAGCCTTCGGCGTCGTCGAGTCGGTCAAGGCCGCCTCCGACGTCTATGCCCCGGTCGCCGGCACCGTGCTCGAGGTCAATGCCGCCCTCGAGGCGAATCCCGAGAAGGTGAACACCGCGCCCTACACCGACGGTTGGATGCTGAAGCTCAAACTCGCCGACCCCGCCTCCGTCGCGGCGCTGTTGGACGCGTCCGGCTACGCCACCGTGGTGGGCTGAGGGTCTTCAGGGTTCGTGCCGAGGCACTCCGGTCAGAGTCGCGCTCCCGGCAAGGTGGCGCGCGACCTCCGCGCGCATGCTCATTCGCGAGCCTGAAACGCGCCCGGAGGTCGGATTCCACCTCGCGCCAGGCACTTTCGGAGGCGCGTAACCTCAACCGGACAACTGCCGTCTGGACGGGATGTCTGCCCGCTACCTGAGCACCGTTGGACCTCATTGTCACTTGCGCCGGTGGGGTTTATGGGAAGAGTGGCTGCCCCCGATGAGGACTGCTCTGCTTACTCCCCTCTTGTCCATCACCGTGCTTTTTTTGGGCGGTTGCGGACAGAAAGCCGCCAATCCCGCCGCCGCCGCCGCTTCCGCCGCCGCGCAGTTGCAGCCGGTCGAAGTGGCCCCCATCGAGCGCCGCGACCTCGTCGAGACCCTCTCGCTGGTCGGTTCGCTCGCCCCCAACGAGACGGCGCAGATCCGTGCCGAGATCGCCGGCCAGGTGCGCGCCGTGCTGTTCGAGGAGGGGCAGCCCGTCGTCAAGGATCAGGTGCTGCTCCGCATCGACGATGCCGAGCTGCGCGCCCAGCTCGCCCAGGCCGAGGCCCGTTTCAGGCTCGCCGAGCTCAACCTGAAGCGCAGCGAGGATCTCACGCAGGCGCGCTCCATGTCGCAGGCCGAGGCCGACCGCACCCGCTCGGAATATGCCTCCGCCGAGGCCGAGCTGCAGTTGTTGCGCGTGCGCCTCGCCAAGATGGAGATCAAGGCGCCCTTCACCGGCGTCGCCGGTGCCCGCACCATCTCGCCCGGCGATTATGTGACCGCAGCGACCTCCATCACCACGATTGACGACCTCAGCCGCCTGAAGGTGGATTTCCAGGTGCCCGAGCGTTTTGTCGAGCGGGTGAAACCCGGCTCGAAGTTCACCCTGCGCGCCCAAACCCCCGCCGGCGACGTGCGCGCCGAGGGCGAGGTCTATTTCGCCTCGTCCATCATCGAGCGCGCGTCCCGCTCCAGCCAGGTCAAGGGCTGGCTGGCGGCCGAAATCCCCGGGCTCAAGCCCGGCATGTTCGCCAACATCGACATCGTGCTGCAGGTCCGCCGCGGCGCGCTCACGGTGCCCGAGGGCGCCGTCCTTTCCAAGCCCGGCGGGACCTTCGTGATCGTCGTCCGCAGCCGCGACGGCGCCAACGTCGCCGAGGAGGTGCCGGTCCAGCTCGGTCTGCGCGAGCGCGGCCTGGTGGAGATCCTGCCCCTCGAGGAGGGCGCCCTGGCCGAGCGGCAGACCGTGGTGGCCTCCGGCGTGGGCGGGCTGATCCTTTATCCCGGCATGAAGCTGGAACCGCGGCCCTTGCGCCCGGAGTTCCGCGTGGGGAGCTGAACCATGATCCTGTCCGACGTCTCCATCCGTCGTCCGGTGGTCGCGCTCGTGGCTTCCATTCTGGTCGTGCTGGTCGGCTTGCTCAGTTTCGGCCGCCTGCCGGTGCGCGAGTATCCGCTGATCGACTCCCCGGTCGTGACCGTGCAGACGAGTTATCGCGGCGCTTCGGCGGAGGTGGTCGAGGCCAAGATCACCGAGCCGCTCGAACGCGAGGTGGCCTCCATCGATGGCATCCGGGTGATCCGCTCCGAGTCGCAGGAGGAAGAGTCGCGCATCACCGTCGAATTCAACGTCGGCCGCAACGTGGACGAGGCGGCCAACGACGTGCGCGACCGCGTGAGCCGCGCCCGCGGCCGCCTGCCCGACGAGATCGAGGAACCGCAGGTCACCAAGGCCGACGCCGATTCCGCCCCCGTCATCACCCTGGCCTTCAACTCGGATCGTTACAGCCGGCTCGAACTGCGCGAGATGGTGGAGCGTGTCGCCATCCAGCGGCTCCAGACCATCCCTGGCGTCGGGTCGGTCGGCATCCGCGGGCCGCGCTACGCCATGCGCCTGTGGGTGGACAGCGACCGCCTGGCCGCGCACCAGCTTACGGTCGGCGACATCGAGGCGGCCCTGCGCCAGCAGAACGTGGAGATTCCCGGGGGGCGCATCGAGTCGCGCGCGCGTGAATTCCCCGTCCGCATCGAGGGCCGCATGACCCGGGTGGCGGAGTTCGAGAACCTCGTCCTGGCCACCCGCGGCGGCCACCAGGTGAAGTTTTCCGACGTGGGCCGGGTCGAGCTCGGCTCGGAGGACTACCGCTCGGAGACGTATTTCAAGGGGCGGCCGACCGTCGGCGTGCAGGTGCTCCGCCAGTCGCAGGCCAACCTGCTCGACGTGGCCAACGGCGCCAAGGCGATGATCCCGCTCATCCAGGCCGACCTGCCGGAAGGCGTGAACGTGAACGTCGGTTTCGACAGCTCGGTGTTCGTCGAGCGCTCGGTGCGCGAGGTTTACAAGACGCTCTGGGAGGCCGCGGTGCTCGTGGTGCTCATGATCTTCCTGTTCCTGCGCGACTGGCGCGCCACGATGGTGCCGCTGGTGGCCATCCCCGTCTCCATCATCGGCTCGTTCGCCGTGATGCACTCGCTCGACTTCACCATCAACACGCTCACGCTGCTGGCGCTGGTGCTGGCGGTCGGCCTCGTGGTGGACGACGCCATCGTGATGCTCGAGAACATCTACCGGCGCATCGAGGAGGGCGAGGGCCCGATCCACGCGGCCATTTTCGGCGCGCGCCAGGTGGCCTTCGCAGTCATCGCCACCACGCTGACGCTGGCGGCGGTGTTCCTGCCCGTGGCCTTCCAGCGCGGCCAGACCGGCCGGCTGTTCTTCGAGTTCGGCATCACGCTGGCCGTGTCGGTGCTGGTGTCGGCCTTCGTCGCGCTGACGCTCACACCGATGCTGTGTTCACGCGTGCTCCGGGCCAAGATCGTGGACGGCCACGCCAGGCACGGCTGGTTCTACCACAAGACCGAGCCCTTCTTCGTCTGGTTGAACGCCCGGTTCGAGGGCACGCTGCGCGGTGCCCTGCGCCACAAGCCGCTGGTGCTGCTGGCCGCGCTGCTTTTCACGCTCGCCGGACTGGGCCTCTACACGCGGCTCCAACGCGAGCTCACCCCGCTCGAGGACCGCGGCATCTTCATGGCCAATCTCACGGCCCCCATCGGCGCCACCCCGGAATACCTGCGCACCTACTCCTGCGACATGGAGCAGATGATCCTGCAGCTGCCGGAGATCGACCGCACCTTCCACCGCACCGGCGACGGCGGCCGGGCCTTCGTGTTTTCCACCCTCAAACCCTGGGAGGAGCGCACGCGCACGACGCAGGCGATCGTCGCGGAGATGCGCCGCAAGTTCCAGCAGGAGATCACCGGGGGCCAGGCCGTGGCCAGCCCGGTGCGCCCCTTCAGCCGCGGGCGCGGCAGCGGCGTGGCGCTCGTGCTGCTGGGCAGCGACTTCGCGGAGTTGCAGCGCCTTGGGGGCGAGCTGCTCGCCGGCATGCGCGAGAGCGGCCAGTTCATCCAGCCGCGGGTGGACCCGTCGCCCAGCAAACCCCAGCTCGATGTGAACATCGACCGCGCCAAGGCCGCCGACCTCAAGGTGCCGGTCAGCGCCATCGCCTCCACCCTGGAGTCGCTCCTCGGCGGACGGCGCGTGACCGAGTTCCAGCGCGGCAACCAGCAGTATTACGTGATGGTGCAGGTGACCGACGAGAACCGCGCCACGCCCAGCGACCTGGCGCGGCTCTACGTCCGCTCCACCGACGGCGTGCTCGTACAGCTCAGCAACGTCGTGAGCTGGTCCGAAAACACCGTGCCGGAGAGCTACCCCCACTTCAACCGGCTGCGCGCCGTGACCGTCACGGCCCAGATGGCCGAGGGCCGCACCATCGGCGACGGCGTGGAGTTCATGGAGAACCTCGTGCGGCAGAAGCTGCCCGCGGGCTACACCTTCGCCTGGGACGGCGAGACCCGCGAGTTCGTCGAGAGCGGCAACGACACGGTCATCCTCTTCGGCCTTGCGCTGCTCTTCACGTTCCTGATCCTCGCCGCCCAGTTCGAGTCGTGGATCCACCCGGCCACGATCTTCACCGGGGTGTTCATCGCCGTCGCCGGCGGCCTGCTCGTGCTCTACAGCACGCGCTTCTGGGGCGCGCCGATGACCGACAACCTCTTTTCGCGCTTCGGCCTCATCATGCTCATCGGCCTCGTGGCCAAGAACGGCATCCTGATTGTGGAATTCGCCAACCAGCTCCAGGTGGCGAAGGGCCTGCCCGCGGCCGAGGCCGCCTTCGAGGCGGCGGTGATCCGCTTCCGGCCCATCCTGATGACCTCGATCTCGACAGTGCTGGGCGCCGTGCCGATCGCCTTCGCGCAGGGCGCGGGTGCGGAGACGCGCAACCCCATGGGCATCGTCGTGGTCGGGGGTCTGACCCTCGCCGCCGGCATCACGCTCTATGTGATTCCCATTGTCTATGTGCTGATGGACAGGCTTTGCGTGCGGTTCACCGGCCGGCACAGCGCCCATGGCCTGGTCAAGGCGGCCGAGATCGAGCGCGAGACGAGCGTGGCGACGACGCCGGGCACGGCGCATTAGCGGATCTTGATTGCACCGCCGAGAAGCGCGGTGAGCGAGTCATCCGGTCCCGCGTGCCGTCCCTCCGCGTTTTGGCCGTCTCTGCGGCCATGAAGGGCTAGATTACCCGGTGTCCGGGCGCCGGCAGGGCGGCAATGCGGTCCATGATGCGCTGGGCGGCGAGTTCGTAGCGGGCCTTGCCGGCAGACGGGTCGTCGTATTCCGCCGGAGAGAGCGGCGGGCCGAAGACGATGCTGATGGGGGTGCCGAAACGCGGGATGGCCGCGCCTTTCCCGAATGCCTCGTAGGAGCCGAAGATGCGGCAGGGCACGACGGGCACACCGCTCTTGCAGGCCATCAGGCCGACGCCGGGTTTGGGCTTTTGCAGGCGGCCGTCGAGCGTGCGCGTGCCCTCGGGAAACAGCACGATGGCGCGGTTTTCGGCGAGGGCCTGGAGCACGCGCTTGATGGCGCCGATGTCCCCGCTGTCGCGCTCGACCGGGATCGTCTCGACCCGGTCCATCCACCAACCGAGGACCCGGTTGCTCCAAAGGCTCTTGCGGGCGAAGAAGCGCATCTGGCGCGGCACATGGCAGCCGACGAGCGGCGGGTCGAGGTGGCTTGCGTGGTTGGACGCGATGAGGAAGGGGCCGTCCGGGGGAAAATTGTCTGCGCCGGCGACCTCGCCGCGAAAGCACATGCCGTGCAGGCACGCCGCCAGATAATGGAAGAAGCCATAGAACGGCGTCATCGTCAGTTGGTCGGGCGTTTGCGACATGGGTGGTCAGAGGACGGAGGGCAGAGCACGGAAGACGGCGCGGGCGTTGCCTGATGGCGGCTACTTCGGTTTCTTCGCGATCAGGGCGGCCATCCGGTCCACGACCTGTTCGAGCGTGAGGAACGTCGAGTCGATGTCGATGGCGCCGGGCGGGCAGGTGAGGGGCGAGGCCTTGCGCGAGGAGTCGAGGCGGTCGCGCTCGGCGATGGAGTCCAGCCGGCCCTCGGCGGCGCGGCGCTTGGCGCGCTCGGCGGGGTCGGCGTGAAGGAAGAAGCGGAAGTCGGCATCCGGGAAGATCACCGAGCCGATGTCGCGGCCCTCCATCACGAGCCCCCGGAAGCCGTGCTGTTTCGCCACGTCGGTCTGGCCGCGCTGGTAGCCGAGCAAAACCTGGCGCACCTCGGGGATGGCGGCGTAGTGCGAGACATGCTCGTTGACCTGCTGGCCGCGGATCTCGTCGCCCGCGGGCTGGCCGCCGATGAGCATGCGGGCGGAGCGGCCTTCGAGCCGGGTGGAGAACTCGAGCGTGGGCAGGGCGGCGAGGAGCGCCGTCCGGTCGGCGGCGGAAACGTTGCGGCGCAGCAGCTCGAACGTGACGTGCCGGTAGAACGAGCCCGTGTCCACATGCAGGAGGTTGAACCGCTCCGCGAGGATCTTTGCGGAGGATGATTTGCCGGAGGCCGCGCCGCCGTCGATGGCGACGATGATGAAGGGGGAGGTGCCCATGCTCGGCTCAATGAGAGCCCGCCCGCAGGCCGGCCAGCAAGTCAAAGAATGCCGGGAAGGTCTTGGTGCAGCAGGCGGGATCCTTGATGGCGAGCCAGGGGCGGCCGTCGCCGCGCAGGTCGTGGCAGCCGAGGATGCCGAAACTCATGGCGAAGCGGTGATCGTGGTAGGTCTCGATCTCCACGTCGGGGACGAGCGGGCGCGGGTGGATTTCGAGCGAGTCCTCGGCCTCGACGACATGCTGCCCGAGCCTGGAAAGTTCGCGGGCCATGCCGGCAACGCGGTCGGTCTCCTGCTTGCGCGTGTGGGCGATGCCGGCGATCCTCGTCGGGCCGTCGAGGAGCGGGGCGATGGCCGCGAGCGACAGGAAGGTGTCGGAGAAGTCGTTGAAATTGGCGATCACCCCCGCGCGGACCGGCGCGTGGGTGACCGTGTGGCCAGCGCAGCGGATGAGCTGGCGAGCGGCAAGCAGGCGGTAAAATTCGATGTCGCCCTGGAGCGCGTCGGGGGCGAGGTGGAGTCCGTTCACCTCGACCGCGCCTTCCGTGACGATGGCGAGCGCGGCGAAGTAGCTGGCGGCGGTGGCGTCGCCCTCGATGGCATAGTCGGCGGGCGCGGCGGCGAACTGCGCGACCATGCGCTCGGTCATCGCCACGAAGGGGCGCGAGACCGTCGCGCCCTTGAGCTGCACGTGCAGCGGCGTGCGCGCGTGCGGCGCGACCATGAGGAGGGCCGAGAGGAGCTGGCTGCTTTCCGCGGCGTCGAGCAACACCAGGCCGCCGCGCAGGCCGGCGGTCCGCAGCGTGAAGGGGAAGCTGCGCGCGTCGGCGCGCGCGCCCTGCGATGCGAGCGCCTCGAGCAGCGCGCCGATCGGACGGCGGCGCATGGCCTCGTCACCGTCGAAATGATAGACGCCGTCGGGCCGCAGGCAGACGAAGGCGGTGAGGAAGCGGGCGGCGGTGCCGGCGTTGCCGACGTCGAGCTTCGCCTCGCGCACGGGGATTTCGCCGCCGCAGCCCTCGATGCGGATGGTCAGCGCGGTTTCGTCGGCCTCGATCTTGAAACCGAGCTGGCGCAGCGCGGTGATCATGATGCGCGTGTCGCGGCTGAAGAGCGCGCCGTGCAGCGTGACCGCCCTCCGGCTGAGCGCCGCGAGGATGAGCGCGCGGTTGGTGATGCTTTTGGAGCCGGGCAGCGTGACGCTGCCGCGCACCGGACGGGTGAAGGGCTGGATGGGCAGGATGGGCGGGTAGGCGGGCATCTTTGGGGGCGGCGGCCGGAGACCGCCGGACGGCGCTCACGGAGCGCCGCTGCAATTGCAAATCACGGAATGGGGCGGAACTGGTCGCGGTAGGCCCGGCCGCGCTCGAGGATGGCCTGGACCTCGAACCAGTCGCGGTTGGCCAGGGCGCGCTCGAGGCCGTGGAGTTCTTCCTGGTAGGCGCGGACGGCGCGCAGCACCTCGTCGCGATTCTGCGCGAGGATGGTCTTCCAGAGCCTGGGGTCGCTGCCGGCGATGCGGGTGGTGTCGCGCAGGCCGCCGCCGGCGTAGTTGCGCCAGCGATGCTCGCGTTTGGCGAGGGCGGCGCACAGCGTCGAGGCCAGCACCTGCGGCAGATGGCTGATGTGGGCGACGATCTCGTCGTGCGCGTCGGGCTCGACCGTGGCGACGTCGGATTCGAGCGCCGTCCAGAACGCGGCGACGCGCTCAGCCGCCTGGGGATCGGTCTGGGGCAGGGGCGTGACGAAGGTGGCACGGCCCTTGAACAGGTCGGCACGGCCGTGTTCCCAGCCGGTTTTCTCGGAACCGGCCATCGGATGAGAGCCGACAAAGACGTGGTGCGGTGCGAGGGCCTCCTGACCGTGGCGGCAGATCTCGCCCTTCACGCTGCCCACGTCGGTGACGAGGGTGCCGGCCGGCAGGGCGGGGGAAATCTGCCGGACGAGCGCCACGATCTGGTCCACCGGCGCACAGACGATGACAAGTTGTGCGTGTTGCACGGCCTCGGCGGGGGTATCGGCCACGCGGTCGCACCACGGTTGTGTCTTGAGCTGGAGGCGCGCCTCGGGGCGGCGGGCCCACAAGGTGATGCGCTTGGCCGCGCCATAATGCCGGGCGGCCCGGGCCACGGAGGCGCCGAGCAGGCCGGGGGCAAGGATGGTTATCTCGTCAAACACAGACCCGACGAAAACGGCCGCGGCGGGATTGTCGAGCCCGCGGCGGGTCAACGGCCGCCCATCTGCCGGATACGGGCGAATTCCGCGGGTTTGAGCGGCTGCACGGAAAGGCGGCCCTGGCGCACCAGGGCGATGTCCCTCAGCGCCGGCTCGGCCTTCACCTGGGCGAGCGTGACCGGTCGCTTGAGCGGTGCCAGCGGTGCCAGTTCGACGGCGACCCAGTCCTCCCCGTCGGCGGTGGCGTCGGGGAACGCGGTCTTGGTGACTTTGGCGATGCCCACGATGCTCTTCGCCTCGCCGCTGTGGTAGTAGAGAACCTCGTCGCCGGGGCGCATGGCCTTGAGGTGGAGGCGGGCGGCGTAGTTGCGGACGCCGGTCCAGTCGGTGCGCTTGTCGCGCACGAGGTCGTCCCACGAATAGGTTGCGGGTTCGGATTTCACGAGCCAGTATTGCGTTGTCATCGGCGGGAGGGATTGGTCGGATGCGGCCATGAGCGAAAAGGAGCCGGAAGACCCCGAGCTAGCGAAGAAAGCCCGCCGGGCTCAAATGATTCTTTATGGCGTCATGATCTTCTTCCTCGTCCTGCCCTTTGTCTTGCTGTGGCTCAAAAACCGCGGAGTATTCGGGCAGCCCTGATCCTGTCGCATGAACAAGACCCTCCTCGTCATCCGGATCGTCTTCGTCACCCTCTGCGTCGCGGCCAGTTGGCTGTTGTGCTTCACGATCAAGGAGTGGGACGACCATCGGGGCGTGGCCATGCTGATCGGGCTGCTGATCGGCGTGCTGGTCGTGCTCGTGGACCTGCTGCTCAAGGGTTTTTCCCTGCGGGGGCTCACGGCCCTGAGCTTCGGCCTGGGCATGGGCGTGGTCATCTCCTGGCTGATCGGCGCCTCGCCGCTGCTGAATCCGCTGGGCAAGGAATACAACCCTGAGACAACCTACCTCGTGCAGATGGTGCTGTTCCTGATCTGCACCTACCTGGGCACGGTCATTGCCCTGCGGGGCAAGGACGAGTTCAACCTAGTCATCCCATACGTGCGCTTCGTGCCGCACGAGGTGGACGTGCCGCTGGTGGTGGTGGATACCAGCGCCCTGATCGACGGGCGCATCGCCAAGCTCTGCCAGAGCCAGTTCTTCAGCGCCGCGCTGGTGATCCCGACCTTCGTGCTCAACGAGCTGCAGCAGGTGGCCGACTCGCCCGATCCCGTGAAACAGGCGCGCGGCCGGCGCGGCTTGCAGGTGCTCAACGAACTTCGCGCCATCAAGCACCTCGACATCCGCATCCATCCCAGCGAGGTGGCCCGCCGGCAGGATATCGAGGCCAAACTCGTGTTTCTCGCGCAATCCATGCGCGCCAAGCTGCTCACCACCGACACCAACCTGGCCTCCATGGCGAAGTTCCAGGGCGTGCCGTGGCTCAATGTCCACGCACTCGAGGAGGCGCTCCGCCCGGAGCTGGTCATCGGCGAAAGCATCGCCGTTGACATGGTCAAGCCCGGCAAGGAGGAGGGGCAGGCTGTCGGCTACCTGCCCGACGGCACCATGGTGGTGGTGAACAACGCCCGGCCTTATGTCGGCAAGCGCGTGACCGCCGAGATCATCGGCGTGCTGCCCAGCGGCAACGGCAAGATGATCTTCGCCAATCTGCTCGGCGAGGTCGGCGCGGCCTGAGGGCGTGCCTCCTGGGTGTAATCCGACCTCCGGACAGGTCGGGTGATGCGCGCAGCACGGGTGTCCGCCCGGAAGCCGGGCTCCACCTGGGAAAGAACATTCCACGAGATTTAGCTCACCGTCCTAACTGTCTTAGCACAAGTATAACAGCGTGCTCCCCTTCGCCATCGAGCTCAGACCCGGCCTCCCGATCACGGAGCAGGTGATCTTCGCCGTAAAGAAGGCGGTGGTGGCCGGCCGGCTGAAGCCGGGTTCGGCGTTCCCCTCGGTGCGGTCGCTCAGCCAGGAGCTGCGTATCAACCCCAACACTGCGCACAAGATCACCGCGACGCTCGTCGCCGAGGGCGTGCTCATCACCACACCGGCCGTGGGCAGCATCGTGGCCGGACCGCCGGACGGGGCCGATCCCACGGCGAGGGCCGCTTTGCTGGAGGACGAGCTGGAGCGCGTGGTGGTCGAGGCCAAGAATCTCGGACTCGGGCTCGACGAGGTGCAGACCGAGCTGGCCGCACACTGGAGGCGGCTGGGCAAAAAGTGATTTTCTCCATGAACATCATCGAAACCTGCAACCTCCGACAGAGTTACTGGACGAAGGCATCCCTGGCGGACATCCTGCCGCCCGATGCGACACTGTCCTGGCGCACGGAGGTTCTCCACGACCTCAACCTGACGGTTCCGACCGGCAGCATTTTTGCCCTGCTGGGGGCGAACGGGGCGGGCAAGACGACCACGCTCAAGGTGCTCTTGAATCTTCTCCGGCCCACCGCAGGGGTCGCGCGGGTCCTTGGTGTGGACTCGAACCGGCTGGGCGAGCGCGAACTCGCCCAGATCGGCTATGTGTCGGAGAACCAGCAACTGCCGCTCTGGATGACCGTGCGGCAGTTGCTGGATTACTGCCGGCCGTTCTACCCGACGTGGGACCGCGCGCTGGAGGCGAAGCTGCTGGCACGGTTCGCTCTGCCGCCGGAGCGAAAGCTCAAACAGCTCTCGCGCGGCATGCTGATGAAGGCGGCGTTGCTCTCGGCGCTGGCCCACCGGCCCCAACTGCTCATCCTCGACGAGCCTTTCAGCGGTCTCGATCCCGTGGTGCGGGATGATGTCAGCCGGGGTCTGCTCGAATCGGTGCGCCTGGGCGAGACTTCCGTGCTGGTTTCCTCGCACGACATCGAGGAGGTGGAGCGGCTCGCGGATCATGTCGCGCTCCTGGATGCGGGCCGACTCCGGCTTACCGAGACCACCGAATCGCTCCTCGGGCGTTTCCGGCGCATCGAAGTGGACAGCGAGGCCGCCTGGCCCGCGGGCGGCCTGCCGGCCGGTTGGCTCGGCTGGCAGAGTGCCGCCGGACGCACGTCGTTCATCGAATCGGCGTATCGCCGGGAAACCACCGAGGAGCACTGTCGCAAGTTTTTCCCCTTGGCCGCGGTGCGAGCCCACCCCCTGACCCTGCGCGAGATCTTCATCACCCTGGCCCGCGCGGGCCAGTCGCAAAACCAAGGAGCCGGCGCATGAACCACACGTTCCACATCATCCTGAAAGACCTCAGCCGCATGCGCTGGGCGCTCGCCATCTGGATCCTGTGCCTGGTTTACCTGTTGTTCCAGTCGCGGCTGCAGCTCGGCTTGGACAACCTGGGCGACTTCCTGCAGCTGAGCGCCATCATGCTGAGCCTGGTGGCGGGGGTCGGGCTCATCGCGGACCTGATGCAGTCCGACCATCCTACGCTGTCGGAGGCTCACTGGCGGGCCCTGCCCATTTCCGCCGGGCGGCTGGTGACAGCCAAGCTGCTGCTGTTGCTGGGGCTCTTCGTGGTCCTGCCAGTCGGGGCGGCCCTCGTGCGCAACCTGGTGGCTGAAAACTCGCCCTTCCGCAACCTGCGCCACCTGCATGAGATTGGCTGGGCCCTGCTCATCCTGGGCGCCGTGAACCTGTCCTACGCGGCCGTGGCGGCCTGCACAAGGAACGTGGTGCACAGCCTGGGCCTGTGGCTCGGCCTGATCTTCGCCACCGGGACGCTGGCTTCCTATCTGGGCCGCTATGCGCCGGTGCTGCCCCGCGAAGCCTACGTCCGCATGGGCTCGGACAAGCCGATGGCGGTTCTCACCCTCAGCGTGGTGATCGCCCTGGCAGTGATTCTGAACCAATACCTTCGTCGGCGGGTCACAGCCTCCATCCTGCTGCTGCTTGCCGGGACCGTGGGCGCGGCGCTGATCGGCACGCTGTGGGGTTACTTCTATTTCTATTCAGCACAGTAGGAGGGCCTAGCGCACGCCCAGCCAGGCGGTGAGGTCGGCGGTGTCGGCGATCTCGCGGTAGCGCTGATAGTCCGCGGCGAGGAGCGAGGCGTAGGACGGCTCGGCGAAGCGCCGGCAGTGCAGCAGCACCTTCGCCTTCTGGCCGGGAGCGCGCACGAGGCGGCCGAGAGCCTGGTTCACCTTCTGCAGGCCGGGGATCTGATAGACGCGCCGGAAGGCGGCTTCGCGCCCCAGGCCGTCAAGAGAGGCGAGCCTGGCCTTTTGCACGGCGTTGACCTCGGGCAGGGCGGGACCGACGACCATGGCGTGGGTGACGCGTCCACCGAGCAGGTCGATGCCCTCTGTGAAGCTGCTGCCAAGCACGAGAAAGAGCACGTCGCTCAGGGCGAGATTTTCCTCCACCCAGGCGGTTTGCGCAGCGAGGCCGGGGAGTTTGGGTTGGAGCGCCACGTGGAGCACGGAGCCGTAGTTGGCCAGCGTCTTTTCAACCGCCTCGGCGTAGGCGTAGGAAGGGAAGAAGACGGCGACGGGATTGCGCGCAGCCTCCTGCATCGCCACGATGGTCGCAGCGGTGACGGCGTAATGGCTGGCGCGGTTGCGGAAGGTGGTGTCCACGCGCAGGTCCACGGCGACGTCGTAGGCCCCGTCACGCCAGGGGGTGCGGGCGTGAAGGATTTGATAGGAGGGGAGCCCGATCTCCGGGCCGGCTGAACCTGCCCGGAGGTCAGGCATCCCGTCCAGCCCGCACGACTCGGCGAACTCGGCGCAGGGCTGGAGCGTGGCCGACATGAGGATGGTGCCGCCGAATTGGCGCAGGGTTTCGCCGATGGCGGGGGCGGCGTCCACGCAGGTGAATTCCAACTGACCGGGGCGGGCGGCCCAGAGAAGCTTGGTCAGTTTCGTATCGGCAAGGAAATCGGCCAGTGCGGGGAACTGCCAGAGGGTTTCGCTGTGGTGCGGTCCGAGCGCGGCGTAATCGAGCGGGGTGGTGGTGACGAGCCGTGCGAGGCGTTCAACGAGGCTGCGGATCTCGGTTTCGTCAACCGGATCGAGCGACTCCGCCGGTGCAAGCGAAGCGAGCAGGCGCGTCCATTCCTCGACGGCCAGCACGAGGGCCGGCGGGGCGCGCAGATGGTCGAGTTCGGCGAGCAACAGGCGGGCGTCGCTCTCGCGGGCGGTGTGCGAACAGGCCCCGGCCACGCGTGCGGGCAGGTTGTGGGCCTCGTCCACGACGAGCAGGGTTTCGGCCGGGTCGAAACCCGGGCGTTCGAAGAACAGGCCGCGGTTGTCGGGTGCAAAGACGTAGTTGAAGTCGCCGACCCACACGTCCTGGAAGGGCAGGGCGGCGCGGGTGATCTCGTAGGGGCAGATGAGCGCTTCGCGTCCGGCGGCGCGGAGGGTGTCGAGGTCGCGGGGCTGCTGCTCGTCGGCATAGAAGCGGGCGAGGCCGCTGCCGGGCCAGCGTTCGGCGCAGTCGCGCAGGAAGTCGCAGCCGTCGCGCACGCAGTGGAAGGTGTGGTTCACGCAGTGCTCGGCCTTGTTGCGCACCTGCCAGACCGGCAACGGTGACATGTAACCCAATGGGTTACATGTGCATGGGGCGGTCATCTGCTGCAGCGTGTGCATGACCTGGAGCTGGCCGGTGGATTTGCCGGTGAGCCAGATGAGCCGGGCGAAGCGACCGGCCTTCAGCCGGCCGAGGGCGAATTCGAGCACGCAGCCGGTCTTGCCGTAACCGGTGGGAGCCTCGAAGAGGACCACCGAGGACGGAGAACCGAAGACAGAGGACAGCTCGGCGTGGATGGTTTCCTGGCCGGGGCGGAGGGTGGCGAAGGGGGGGGTGAACCGGAGGGCGCGGCGGCGCTCGGTGGCGCGGAGCCGGAGGTTCAGGAATTCGACGATGGCGTCGAGCTGGTGGAAAACCAGCGCCTCGTCGAAGGGCGTGAGCACCACCGTCTGCACGAGGCCCGAGCCGGCCTCCACGAAGACGAGTTCCGCGCGAAGCGCGGTGCGGTTGTCCCGTTGCGGCGTGCTCGCCGCCCGGGATGCGTCTGCAGAATTCGCGCGCCATTTCCCGTTGCCGGTTGCTAGCGGCCCGGGGCCAGGCGCCCAGCGTTCGCTGTGGCTGGCAACGCGATTCTGCGGCGCAAGCGTGCGACGCAGGGCGACGTAGGCGGCGAGTTGCAGGAAGTAGTCGGGGTGGTCAGCCCGCAGCGCGGCTTCCTCGGCGGGCAACGGACGCATGACACTCTTGATTTCGCGGAGCAATGCCCCGGAGTTCCCCCGCGGCGCGGGGTTGCCGTCCCCGCCAAGCGAGGCGGGATTCGGGGGTTCCTCCGTGCGGTCGAGAGGCAGCACCTGGTCGATGCGGCCGTTGAGGAGGAAGGTCCAGCCCCGGTGCACGAGCCGGCCTTCGATGGGGACTTCAAACGCTACGGCGGAGTGCAAAGCCCCTCCCGCACTGAATTCCTGTTCGGTGCGTTTCTGCAGTTCCGCGTGCCAGTGCTGGCCGAGTTGGGCGCGCCACAGACCCTGGGGACCGCCGCCGCTCCCCTGCGGGCCGAGGCTGAACGAGGCGAATTCGCCGACGCTCAGGCTGGCGGTCCGTTGTTCGAGGGAGAAGTGCATCGGGAAGACCGCGGATTACGCGGACGAAACCCGATAAGGCAACGATGCTATGGGCGGGATACGGCAATCCCCCAAAGGCAGCGAGGTCAGCTCCAGCTCAGGTCGGTCTTGAGGATCGGCCAGGTGCGGATGCGCTTTCCGCAGGCGGCGAAGATGGCGTTGCAGATCGCGGGCATCACGACGGGGTAGGGCGGCTCGCCCAGACCGGTCGGCGGATTCTCGCTCTGGATGAAGTGCACGCCGACCTTCGGCGCGGCGTTGATGCGCAGCAGCGGGAAGTCGTGGAAGTTGCTCTGCACGGCCCGGCCCTCGTCGTAGGTCATCTCCTGCAGCCACACGGCGCCGAGGCCGTCCATGACGGAGCCCTCCACCTGGTTTTCCGCGCCGCTGAGGTTGATGATCGGCCCGACGTCGCAGGCGGCGGTCACCTCCTTCACGGCCAGCGTGCCGTCGGGAGCGACGGCGACGTGCGCGACCATGGCGACATAACCCGAGTGGCTGAAATGGAAGGCGATGCCGCGGCCCTCGCCTTTGGGCAGAGGGGAACCCCAGCCGGATTTCTCGGCGGCGAGGCGGACCACGCCCTTCATGCGGCCGGTGTTGTAGGGCACGCCTTGGCGTCCGCCGCCCGGCGGCACCACACGGTCTTCGCCGAGCAGCTCGAGCCGCAGATCCACGGGATCGCGGCCGGCGGCGTGGGCCAGCTCGTCGAGGAAGCTCTGGAACACAAAGGCCAGACCGTTGCTGCCGGGGGCGCGCATCGGGCCGGTCGGCACCATCGTGGAGATGATGGACTGGTCGAGGCGGAAGTTGGGCAGGAAGCGTGCGGGGAACTCGTCGGGGCTCAGGCCGGCGCCGGAGGCAGGCCGCTCGGTGCTCTTGTAGCCGAAGGTGACGAAGTGATTGTGCCACGCGCTGATCTTCCCCTCTGCGTCCACGGCGCCCTTGAGGAAGTGGAAGCCGCCGGGACGGTGATAGCAGTCGTGGCGCATGTCGTCCTCGCGGGTCCAGGTGAGCTTCACGGGGGCGCCGTTGGTGCGGAGGGCGATGGCGGCGGCCTCCGCCATGTAGTCGTTGGCCAGGCGGCGGCCGAAGCCGCCGCCGCCGCGCACGAAGTTGAGCTTCAGTTTCTCCTTCGGAATCTTGAGCGTGTTGGCCACGAGGTCCTGGCCGGAGCCGGGCGTCTGCGAGGTGGTCCAGAATTCCATGCCGCCGTCCTCGCGCGCCCAGGCGGTGCAACCCTGCGGCTCGAGGGTGGCGTGGTTGAGGAACGGATAGAAGTAGGCGCCGGCGACGGTCTTGGCGGCGGCGGCGAAGGCGGCGGCGACGTCGCCGTCGTTGCGGACGTTGGTGCCGCCGGTCTTGGCCAGCTCGGCGGCTTTGGCGGCGTAGGCATCGCTGCTGTGGCCGGCGCCGCCGCTCTCGTCCCATTCGACGTAGAGCTGTTTCTTGGCGGAAAACGCGGCCCAGGTGGAGGTGGCGATGATGGCCACGCCGGGCTTGAGGCCGTTGATGTTGTCGGTGCCCTCGAGGACGAAGCAGTCGAGCACGCCGGGGAGCTTCTTGATGCGCTCGGTGTTGGCGCTCAACACTCTGCCGCCGTAAACCGGGCATTTCTCGTAGGCGGCATAGACCATGCCGGGGAGCTTCTGGTCGATGCCGAACAGCGGCTGGCCGGTGACGATGGCGGGATTGTCCACGCCGCCGACGCGCGAGCCCATGACGCGGAACTCGCCCTCGCGCTTCAGGCGCACGGTCTTTTCGTCGGGGATCGGAAGCGTCGCGGCCTTGGTCGCGAGCTGGCCGTAGGTGAGGCTGCGGCCGGTGGCGGAATGCGTCACCTTGCCCTTTTCGGTGGTGAGCTCGGCGGCGGGCACGCCCCAGGTCTGGGCGGCGGCCTCGATGAGCATCACGCGGGCGGTGGCGCCGGCGACGCGCAGGCGCATGTAGTTGTCGGGCGTCGAGCGGCTGCCGCCGGCAAACTGCGGGCCGACGTCGCCGCGCAGGCCGGCCTGTTCGACCACGATGGTGTTGAAGTCGGCGTCGAGCTCCTCGGCCACGATCAGCGGCAGGGAGGTCTTCACGCCCTGGCCGGTCTCGGGATTCTTGGCCAGAATGGTGATGATGTTCTCGGGCGTGATCCTGATGAACGGATTCGGGGTGAACTGCTTTGCCGTGTCGTCAAGCAGGTTGGCCGCCGCTTGGGCGAAGGCCTGGCCCGGCAGGGCGTAGCCGATGGCGAAGCCGCCGCCGGCGAGCGCGGTGACGCGGAGAAATTCGCGACGGGAGGCGTCGCGCGGAGCGCGTGAGGGTGCGAGTGATGGGGAGTGAGTGCGGGAGGAGTTCATGACAGGCCTCCTTTCGCCGCGAGGACGGCGGCGTCCTTGATGGCGGCGCGGATGCGCACGTAGGTGCCGCAGCGGCAGAGGTTGCCGGCCATGGCGGCGTCGATGTCGGCGTCGGTGGGATTGGGGGTCTGCCTGAGCAGGGCGGCGGCGGTCATGATCTGGCCGGCCTGGCAGTAGCCGCATTGGGGCACGTCGTGGTCGCACCAGGCCTTTTGCAGGGGGTGCGCCCCGGCGGGGTCGAGGCCCTCGATGGTGGTGACGGGCGTGTTGCCGACCGCGGAGACGGGGGTCTGGCAGGAGCGCACCGGCACGCCGTTGAGATGGACGGTGCAGGCGCCGCAGAGGCCCATGCCGCAACCGTATTTGGTGCCGACGAGGCCGAGGTTGTCACGCAGCGCCCAGAGAAGCGGGGTATCCGCCGCCACGTTGATCGTGTGGGCCTGCCCGTTTACTTTCAGAGTGTAGGAGGGCATGGGTGGAAGCTGCGCGTAACCTGTCCAACCCCCTCTCGGCGTCAAACACCCAGATGGTCAACGTGCTTAAGGCCTCAGTCGGCCGGCGCCAGCGGCCAGGTGCGGCCTGTCTTCTCGCCGATGAGAACGATCTGGCCGTCCGCGGCGGATGCGTGCAGGAACTCCCGGGACCCGGACGGCGGAGGCACCTTTTTTACGAACCGCCAGCGGAAGAGCTTTTTGCGATAGAGGCCGATTTCCACGACGGGCACGCCCGAGCCGTGAAGGAAGACGACGAGGTATTTGCCCGAATCCGCGGCCACCTCAGCAACCCGGCCGCCGGCGAACTGCCGGCGCGCCCACTGCGCGGCGGTGTCAACAGAATCAAAGGCGGCGGGGAAGCGTGTGTTTTCGGGCGAACCGGGGCCGGTCTCTGCGATGAGGGAGCCGGCGGTCAAAAGGAGCAGGCCGAGCAGACGGAGCACCGGTTTCATGAGGCCAAACCGTGGAGGGGAGGCGGGAGCAGCGACCTGCCCTACAGTTGCTTTGCCGAGCTGCGCTTGATCACCCAGGCGATGGTGGCGGCGTCGTTGTCGCCGTTGCGCCAGACGAGGCTGAGGAACTCGGCGGGATGGATGTCGTGCTGTTTGAAGAAGCGCCGGTCGCCGCCGCAGCAATACATGAGGCTTGCCGGCAGCTCGCCGCGGAGCTTGGCCTTGGTCTTGGGAATGAGGCGAGGCAGCCACTCGATGCCCTGCACGGCGTCGGTCTTGGCCGGCATCCTGTCCACGTCGAGGATGACGGAGGACGGTTTGCCGCCCTGGACGTTCAGGAAGTAGTCGCGGCGCACGGTCTCGATGGCGAGGGCGCGGTCGTAGCCGGGCTCGCCGTAGTTGTTCTGGTCCTCGGCGTAATCATACATGGCCTGGATGCCGATGCCGTTGGCGGCGAGGAAGGCCTGTTCGTCGGGATTGAAGTAGGAACCCTTGTCGGTGTTGCCCGAGGCGTAGAGCTTCACGGCTTTGTCGTAGAGCGTCCGGAATGTGTCGGCGAAGTCGTAGTGTTTCATGGGAAAGAGGAGCGCGGTCGGCAGTCAGCCTTCAGCATTCCGCTACAGCAGATTGCCCAAAAGGCAAATTCGCGGGCCGACAACTGAAGGCTGAAAGCCGGCGTGGCTGTGCTAAGGCACGGTGAAGTCGATCAGGCGCTTCTGCCGGTCCACCTTCATGACGACGACCTGCACCGGGTGGCCGAGCTCGAACTTGCGCTTGGTCTTGCGGCCGATGAAGGCCGTGCCGGGGCCGTTGAGGACGTAGAAGTCGTCCCGGAGCGAGGAGATGGGCACCAGGCCGAAGGCGCCGGCCTCGGGCACTTCGACGAAGAAGCCGTGGTTGCGCACATCGGTGATGATGGCGGTGAAGACGGTCTTCTTCTTCCGGCCGGCCTCGCGGTCGAAATATTCCAGGAGCTTCACCTTCTGCGAATCGCGTTCGGCCTCGGTGCTGTTGATCTCGGTGAGGCTGAGGTGCTCGGCGAGTTGATCGGTGTGCGCGGCGCGGTAGCCGGGCTGCTTGGCGAGCCAGGCGGCGAGCACGCGGTGAACCACGAGGTCGGCGTAGCGGCGGATGGGGGAGGTGAAGTGGGTGTAGTCCTGCTTGTTGAGCCCGAAGTGGCCGTCGGGGGTGGGCCGGTAGCAGGCCTTGCGCATGGAGCGGAGCACCTGCGTGCGGAGCACGTGGCCCTGCGGATGGTTCTGCAGCAGGCCGAGCAGCCGAACGAGCTCGGCGCGGTTGGAGAGGTCGCCGACCTTGAGGTTGAAGGTGGCAAGGAACTGGCGGAGTTCGGCCAGCCGGGCCTCGTCGGGGTCGTCGTGCACGCGGTAGAGCGAGGGGAGGCGGTGCGTGCGCGTGAGGCGGGCGACGGCCTCGTTGGCGAGGAGCATGAACTCCTCGATGAGCTGGTGGCTCTCGTCGTTCTCGATGAGTTCGATGCGCTCGGCGTAGCCCTCGGCGTCCACGAAGATCTTGGTCTCGGGCATGTCGAGGTCGAGCGAACCGCCGTTCATGCGCTCGCGGCGGAGCCGTGAAGCGATGGTCCAGAGCTGGCGCACCCATTTCTGGAGTTCGACCAGCTCCTCGGCCGACAGGCTGTTCAACGCCCGGCCGGTGGAGCCGGTCTGGTGCGCGGCGGGCAGGGGCAGACGGCGGATGGCCTCGAGGTTGTCCGCGAACATCAGGGCATGGGCCTGGCGGTAGGTGAGGCGCTTGCGGCTGCAGATGACCGTGTTGGCGAACTCGGTGTGTTTGATCACGCCGGCGCGGTTGAAGGTGAAGAGCACGGCCTTGGTCAGGCGGTCCTGCGCCTCGACGAGCGAGCACAGGCCGTTGGAGAGCTTCTCGGGGAGCATCGGCACGACGGTGCCGACAAGGTAGGTGGAGTTGCCCCGGCGCTGGGCCTCGCGGTCGAGCGCGGTGCCGGGCTTCACATAGTGGCTGACATCGGCGATGTGCACGCCCACGCGGATCTCGCCGTGGCCGAGGTATTCGATGGACAGGGCGTCGTCGAAATCCTTGGCGTCGTCGGGGTCGATCGTGAAGGTCGGCACGTCGCGGAAGTCCAGGCGGCCGGCCAGGTCGGCGGGCTGGACCCGCGGCGGGATGGCCGCGGCCTCGCGCTGGACGGGATCGGGGAAGGAGGTTGCGAGGTTGTATTTGTGGTAGATGGCGGCCAGCTCGGCGCGCGGCTCGAAGGCGCGGCCGAGACGTTGCACGAGCGTGCCGTCGGGGCTGAGGTGGCGCTCGTTCCACTCGTTGAGCTTCACGACGACCTTGTCGCCGACCATGGCCGGGGGTTTCGCGTTCTGGCCGGGGCGCGTCGGGTCGGGCACGATGATGTCGTGCGGGATGCGCGGGTCGTCGGGCGTGACGTAGAAGCAGGTGCGGCCGCGCTGGAGCGTGCCGGTGAGGGTGGCGGCGCCGCGCTCGAGCACCTCGATGACGCGGCCGGCCTGCTCGTCGGGTTTGAGGAAGAACGGGTAGTCGCGCTCGCGGGGCGAGCGGAGCCGCACGACGACCTTGTCGCCCTGGAGGGCGGTGCCGGTGTCGGCGGCGTCGATGTAGATGGCACGCTGGCGGTTCTCGGTGGGGCGGCTTTCGGGCGTGACCATGGCCGAGCCCTTTTGGCGGAAGTTGATGGTGCCGGTGACGAGATCGGCCTCCTGCGGGATGCAGAGGCGGTCGCCCTTGATGAGGGCGAGGCGGCCGGTGCGGACGAGTTGGCCGACCTCGGCGAAGAAGGCGCGGCGCTCCTTGGTGTTCAGGCGCCAAGCCTTGGCGATGGCGGCGGCCGGAGCGGGGACGTAGTCGCGGCGGGCCAGGTGGGCGAAAAGGCGTTCGGAATGGTGCTTCATGAGGCGCGGTGGACCGCCATTGGCGGCGGGGCGGAAGATTCCGCCCTCGTCGAAATGGCGACGACGGCTGGAATTTTCTAATCGCACCGTGCGCATGAGGTTGTAAGGTTGCAACATGCGAATTGCCCATGCCGCCAGCGAAGTGTTTCCGTATCTCAAGACCGGAGGACTGGCCGACATGGTGGCGGCGTTGAGCGGGGCGCTGGTGGATCGCGGTCACGAGGTGGTGGTGTTCATGCCCGGCTACCGGTCGGTGTTGGACGGTCCGCATGCCAAGGGCGCCGAGCTGACCCACCGGCTCAAGATCGAGATGGGCGACGCCTTCCTGCCGGGCGACGTCCATACCCTCAGGCCACGCCCCGGTCTCACGCTGCACCTTGTCGGCCGCGAGGAGTATTTCGACCGCAAGCTGCCCTACTGGACCGGGGAGCGCGACTACGACGACAACGACGCGCGATTCATCTTCTTCCAGAAGGCCGTGGTCGAGCTGCTGCGCCTGACCGACTTCAAGACCGACATCCTGCACTGCCACGACTGGCAGACAGGCATGCTGCCGCTGTTCCTGCGCCACGCCGAGCAACGCCACGGCGTGACGCTCGCGCTCAAGACCGTCTTCACGATCCACAACATCGCCTACCAGGGCATTTTCCCGCGAAAGTCCTTTCACCTGACGAATCTGCCCGACGAGCTGATGGGCATCGACGGCATCGAGTATTACGACCAGATGTGCATGCTGAAAGCCGGCATCGTCTTCGCCGACCTCGTGACAACCGTGAGTCCGCGTTATGCGAAGGAGATCCAGACGCCGGAATTCGGCAACGGCATGGACGGCGTGATCTGCACCCGGCTCGACGACCTGCACGGCATCATCAACGGCATCGACACGGCCGTGTGGAACCCGGCGGCCGACGCCAGCCTGCCCGCGCGCTACAGCGCCGAAAACATCGCCGGCAAGGCCCTCTGCCGTGAGCGGCTGCTGCAGGAATTCGGCTGGAGTCCGAAGCCGCCCTCCCGGCGGCGCTCCGGCAACACCAATCCGCCGATCCCGGCCGCCGCGGCCGGCGGGCCGGCCTTCACCGGGCCGATTTTCGGCATGGTCTGCCGGTTCACCGCGAGCAAGGGCCTGGACTTCGTGCTCGCGGCGGAGGAGTTCTTCGCCCGCGAGGACTGCCGGCTCGTCGTGCTCGGCGGTGGCGAGAAAAAATACGAGGAGGCCGTCCGCGCGCTCGCCGTCCGTCATCCTGGCAGGATCGGCGTCTGCGTGCGGCACGACGAAGCGATGAGCCATCTGGTGGAGGCCGGTTCGGATTTCTTCCTGATGCCGTCGCTGTTCGAGCCTTGCGGCCTGAATCAGATGTACAGCCAGGCCTACGGCACCGTGCCGCTGGTGTCGCGCGTCGGCGGCCTGGTGGACACGGTGGTGGACGTGGACGCCTCGCCGGAGACCGGCACGGGCATCATGTTTCCGCCCACGCAGGAGGGTTTCAACCAGGGCCTGCGCCGCGCGCTCGCGCTTCACGCCGACAAGGCGAAATACGCCGAGGTGCAGCGTCGCGCCATGCGCCGGGACTTTTCCTGGAAGACGGCTGTCGCCGCCTACGAAGAGCTCTACGCAAACGCGCTTTAGGGCGTGTCGTGCCACTTGTGTTTCGAGTCCGCTGACGGCGCGCAGCAGCAGCAAAACCAGCGCGCTCCAGTGCATGCCAGCCAGAGAGGAGGCGAGGTGCCCGTGATCGCGGACCAGACGGCGGCAACGCGCCGTCCGCGCAACGGTTGCGTCCCACGACCCGGCATTCGGGCAAAACACGAATCCTCGTTTCGCCTCGGCGAGCCTGACCGCGCACCATTCGATGCCGTGTTTCTTCGCCGCTTTGGCAGCGGATTCTCGGGCGGACCCTTGATCGACGCAAACCAGTTCGACGCTGTCCGCGGTGACCGTCTGCGTGGCGGCCGTCACCGCCTGCCCGGCGCGGCGATCCTGTTCGTGCGCAGGAGCAACCCGCAAAGCGAGCCGGTGACCCAGCGTATCGGCGGCGATATGCACCTTGGGGTCTTTGCGCCGTTTAGCGCCGTCGTAGCCGGCTCGCGCGCCGCTCTCCGGCGTGGACTGCGGGATGCGGGCCCTCCCGCATCCGTTGCTGAGGCCCCGCGGTCCGCGGCGGCAGGTCGTTGGGCAACCTCCGCCAGGAACAGCCAGCCCGCACGAGATAGCGCACGGCGTGGAAGACTTCTCGCAGCGGATAGTCCCGCTGCGCGGCGTCTGCCCGCATCAACGAAAGAGAGGGCACACAGAACGCCCGCGCATCATCATTTGCATCGCGCGGATCGCCCTGCGTTCAGGTGGCATTCCAATTCTAAACCGCAAACGCTGGCAAAGCACACCTCGAAGCGCCTGAAACGCTCTAGAGGGCGGCCAGAATACTGTTGAGCGTGGCTGAAGGACGGAGGGCGGCCGCGGCCTTGGCGTCATCGGGTTGGTAGTATCCGCCGATGTCGGCGGGCTTGCCCTGCACGGCGAGAAGTTCTGCGACGATCCTGGATTCGTTGGCTTCGAGCTGGGCGGCGACGGGAGTGAAGAGGCGCTTCAACCCGGCGTCGGTGTTCTGCGCGGCGAGGGCCTGGGCCCAGTAGAGGCAGAGGTAGAAATGCGACCCGCGGTTGTCGATGGTGCCGAGTTTGCGGCCGGGGGACTTGTCGTTCTCCAGGAACTTGCCGTTGGCCTGGTCGAGCGTGTCGGCGAGCACCCTGGCCCTGGCGTGCTTCTGCGTGATGGCGAGGTGATCGAAAGAGGCGGCGAGGGCGAAGAACTCGCCGAGGCTGTCCCAGCGCAGGTAGTTCTCCCGCAGGAACTGCTCGACGTGCTTCGGGGCGGAGCCGCCGGCGCCGGTTTCGAACAGGCCGCCGCCGTTCATCAGCGGGACGATCGAAAGCATCTTGGCCGAGGTGCCGACCTCGAGGATGGGGAAGAGGTCGGTGAGGTAGTCGCGGAGGACGTTGCCGGTGACACTGATCGTGTCCTGCCCGGCTTTCAGGCGGATCAGCGTGGCCTCGCAGGCGGCGGCGGGGGCGAGGATGCGGATGTCGAGCCCGGCGGTGTCGTGCTGTTTGAGGTATTTTTCGACCTTGGCGATGATCTGCGCGTCGTGCGCGCGGTGGCGGTCGAGCCAGAAGATGGCGGGGGTCCGGGAGAGGCGGGCGCGGTTGACGGCGAGTTTCACCCAGTCCTGCACGGCGGCGTCCTTCGTCTGGCATGCGCGCCAGATGTCGCCCTCGGCAACGGTGTGCTCCAGCAGGGTCTGGGATTTGGCGTCCGGGGTCTCGGAAAGGGTGACGATCCGGATGGTGCCGGGGGCGGGGGCGACAAAGGTCTTGTTGTGCGAGCCGTATTCCTCGGCGGCCTGGGCCATGAGGCCGACGTTGGAAACGGAGCCCATGGTCCTGGGGTCGAAGGCGCCGTGTTTTTTGCAGAAGTCCACGGTGACGGCATAGACGCCTGCGTAGCAACTGTCGGGGATGACGGCGAGGGTGTCGGCGAGCTTTCCGGCGGCGTCATACATCTTGCCGCCGGCGCGGATCATGGCGGGCATGGAGGCGTCCACGATGACATCGGAGGGGACGTGGAGGTTGGTGATGCCCTGGTCGGAGTTGACCATGGCGAGGCCGGGGCCGGCGGCATAGGCGGCCTTGATGTCGGCCTCGATCGCGGCCTTCCGGTCGGCGGGGAGTTTCTGGAGCTTCTCGACGAGGTCGCCGAAGCCGTTGTTCAGGTCCACGCCGAGTTCGGCGAAGGTGGCGGCGTGCCGGGCGAGGAGGTCCTTGAAGTAAACGCGGACGGCGTGGCCGAAGAGGACGGGGTCGGAAACCTTCATCATCGTGGCCTTGAGATGGAGCGAGAAGAGCACGCCGTCCTTTTTGGCGCGGGCGATCTGCTGCTCGTAGAAAGTCACGAGGGCCGCCTTGCGCATGACGGTGGCGTCGAGGATCTCCCCGGCCTCGAGGGAGAGCTTCGGGAGAAGAACCTTCACGGAACCGTCGGCGCCGGTGAACTCGATGCGGGCGGTCGTCGCGCTGGTTACCGTCAGCGACTTTTCGTTGGCGTAGAAATCGTCCTTGCCCATCGTGGCGACGGCGGTTTTGGAGGCCGGATCCCACTTGCCCATGGAGTGCGGGTGGGCGCGCGCGTAGTCCTTGACGGCCTTCGGGGCGCGGCGGTCGGAGTTGCCTTCGCGGAGGACCGGGTTGACGGCGGAGCCCTTCACCCTGTCGTAGCGGGCCCTGGCGTCCCTCTCGGCGTCGGTCTTGGGCGACTCGGGGTAGTTGGGGACGGCGTAGCCGTGGGCCTGGAGTTCGGCGATTGCCTCCTTGAGCTGCGGGATGGAGGCGGAGATGTTGGGGAGCTTGATGATGTTGGCCTCGGGCTTGAGCGTGAGCGCGCCGAGCTCGGCGAGGTGGTCGGCGCGCTTCTGGTGGGCCGGAAGCAGGTCGGAGAAGGCGGCGAGGATGCGGCCGGCCACGGAGATGTCGCGGGTCTCGAGGTTGATGCCGGCGTGCTTTGTGAAGGCCTGCACGATGGGCAGCAGGGAATAGGTGGCGAGCAGGGGGGCCTCGTCGGTTTTCGTGTAGATGATGGTGGGGTTCACGGAGGGAAAGTGAGAGCGAAAGTGATGAGGAAGTGAGGGATGAGTAGAGCGGCGGGCACGGGCCGGTCAAAAGCAATGTGGGGTCCGGCCGGGCGTTTCAGCCGGCCTAATCATCCGGTGAAGCCAGATGGGCATCTGGCCGGTAACCTGTAGGCCGAGACCTGAAAACTGAATGGGCAACCTGCCGGAACCACTTGGGCAGATACCTTCAGGTCTCAGGTTTCAAGTTGCAGGCTTTGTCTTACCGTCCTCCAGCACGCGGCGCCGGAGATCGGCGGCGTCGAGGGTTTCGAAGAGGGTGATGATGTTCGGGAACCACTTCTCGTGATAGCCGTAGCCGCCGTGGCGCAGCTCGTCGAGAGCGGCGGCCGGCGTCCAGTCCTGGAAAACGATGCGGTAGGCCGCCACGACCGAGCCGGTGCGGTCGCTGCCATGCCAGCAGTGGAGCATGACCGGCTTGGGGGCCGCCTTGATCTGCCACAGCGCGGCGACGAGGTCGTCCACGGTGAGTTCGTCGGCCTCCATGCGCTGGACGAGGAGCTGGAAGCCGGCCTTCTCGAGCACCTTGGAATCGGAGTGCCAGCGGCGGAGATTGAGGATGGATCGGATGCCGAGGGCCCGCAGGTCGGCGATGTCCTCCTTCTTCGGCTGCTCACAGCGGTAGAGGTCGTGGCTCACGCGGTAGCAGTTTTCGAGCGAGAGGTTGATCATCGGTGCAGCCCACCCGGCCGGCCGCGGGGCGGGATCGGCGGCCGACAGGGTTATGGCCAGGCAGAGCAACAAAAGCAGGGGAGCAGGGCGCATAGCAGAATCGGGGGCGGCGTGGGCTGCCAGCAGCAGAGGCGCAACTGTTCTGCGTGGCAAAACCAAAGCGGGACGGGCCGGGCGCGGCACTGGACCAAAGTCCAGTCCGGCAATGGCCTTTTTCTCCGGGGGGTTGACAGTGTTAGCGCAGGCTTGGTCTTGCGCGGGGCAGGACCGTGCGGGAGGGTGACGGGACTCCGATGTTCATCCACCCCATGAAGCAATCCGCCCCCCGCCCGCAACCGGCCGCCCTGCCGCCGTTGCACTTGTTCAACATTTCCCGCCGCGCCTTCCTGCGGCGTTGCAGCGCGTTCGCCGCCCTCACCGGCCTGCCCGCGTGGTTTGTCGAGCGCCAGCAGCTGCTCGCGGCCGAGACGGAAGCCGCCACCGCGGCCAAGCGCGGGGCCAACGACAAGCCCGGGATCGCGCTCGTCGGCTGCGGCGGCATGGGCACCTGGGACGGGCAGAACGCCGGCAACCACGGCCACGTGCTCGCCGTGTGCGACGTGGACGCCGCGCGCAGCGCGGCCACCGCGGCGAAATACCGCGAACTCGGGCACCATCCCGAGATCTATTCCGATTTCCGCCACCTGCTCGAGCGCGACGACATCCACGTGATCATCAACGCCACGCCCGACCACTGGCACTCGCTCGTCAACATCGCCGCCGCGAAGGCGAAAAAGGACATCTACGCCGAGAAGCCACTCACCCTCACAGTGGACGAGGGCCGGCACGTCATCAAAGCCGTGCGGGAAAACGGCGTGGTGCTCCAGACCGGCACGCAGCAGCGCAGCATGCAGCGTTTCCGTCTTGCCTGCGAACTCGTGCGCAACGGCCGGCTTGGCCGGCTCAAGGTGGCCAAGGTGTGGCTGCCCGCCGGCCTGCGGGAGGGACCCTTCGCGCCGTCGCCGGCGCCGGACGGCCTCAACTGGGATTTCTGGCAGGGCCAGACGCCGGCGGTGAGCTATGTGAAGGAGCGCTGCCACGGCACGTTCCGCTTCTGGTATGAATACTCCGGCGGCACGATGACCGACTGGGGGGCGCACCACAACGACATCGCCTACTGGGCCGTCGGCCAGACCGCCCCGGAGCGCGTCGAGTCGCGCCGCCTGAGCGAGCCGATTCCCGGCGGTTACACCACCATCGCCGACTACGAGGTGCAATACACCTACGCCGACGGCACCGGCCTGCACATCGCCACGACCAGGGACGACACGATCTACGGCGCGCACACGAACCCGCAGGGCCAGCCCAACGGCATCCGCTTCGAGGGCACCGACGGCTGGATCTGGGTCAACCGCGACGAGATCAAGGCCAGCGATCCCGACCTGCTTCGCCAGCCTCTGCCGGAAAACGCCGTCCGCCTTTATGCGAGCAAGGACCACATGCTGAATTTCTTCGACTGCGTGCGTTCGCGGGCGCTGCCAATCTGCGATGTGGAGACCGGGCACCGCTCGGCCAACATGTGCCACCTTGGAGCCATCTCGCTGCGCACGGGCCGCAAGCTCAGGTGGGATGCGGCAAAGGAGGTCTTCGTCGGCGCGCACGCGAAGGAGGCCAACGCCCACCTCAAGCGGGAGATGCGCAAGCCCTACGACTATTCGTTCTGCGGGTGAGGCGCTATGCCACCACTTCCAGTTGCGCGGCGGCGCGTCGTTCGGCGGCGGCCATGAAGAACCGCTGGGCGGAGAAGGGCTCCTCGCCGTCCTGGCGGACGGGCGGGACGTAGGTGCCGTCGGGCTGCAGCACGCGCGCGTCCACGTTGTCGCGGAATTCGCCGGGCAGGATTTCGCCGAGCACGCGCTCGCGCAGCGCGGGCTCGTAGATGGGGAAGAGCGCCTCGACGCGGCGGAAGAAGTTGCGCGTCATCCAGTCGGAGCTGCCGGCGTAGAGCAGCGGAGCGCCGCCGTTCTCGAAGTAGTAGATGCGGGTGTGCTCGAGGAAACGGCCGACGATGTTGCGCACGCGGATGTTCTCGCTGAGGCCCTTGACACCCGGGACGAGGCAGCAGGTGGCGCGGACCACGAGGTCGATCTGCACGCCGGCCTGGGAGGCGGCGTAGAGGTTGTCGATGGTGACCTTGTCCACGAGCTTGTTCATCTTCGCCATGATGCGGGCGGGCTTGCCGGCGGCGGCGTTGGCCGCCTCGGTGGCGATGAGCTCCTGGATGCGCGCATGCAGGTTGAACGGCGCGACGATGAGGTGCCGGAACTCCGGCGAGCGGCTGAAGCCGGTGAGCGAGTTGAAGAGCTGGGCGACCTCGGCGGCGATCTCGGGATTGCAGGTGAGCAGGCTCAGGTCGGTGTAGAGGCGGGCGGTCTTCGGGTTGTAGTTGCCCGTGCCGAGGTGGACGTAGCGGCGGATGCCCTCCGGCTCCTGCCGGACGACCATGCTGCATTTGCAGTGGGTCTTGTGGCCGACGAGGCCGAACACGACATGCACGCCGGCCTCCTCCAGCTCCTTGGCCCACTTGATGTTGTTGGCCTCGTCGAAGCGGGCCTTCAGCTCGACCAGCGCGGTGACCTGCTTGCCGTTGCGGGCGGCCTCGATGAGGGCGCCGATGATGGGGGAGTCGCCGCTGGTGCGGTAGAGCGTCTGCTTGATGGCGAGGACCCCGGGATCGCGCGCGGCCTGCTGCACGAACTCGACGACGGGGTTGAAGGAGTCGTAGGGGTGGTGCAGCAGGATGTCGCCCTCGTGGATGGAGGCGAAGATGCTCGGCGAGGCCTTCAGCACCGCCGACTCGAACGGCGCGAAGGGCGGGAACTTCAGGTCGGGCCGGTCCACGAGGTCCGGCAGGCCCATCATGCGGGCGAGGTTCAGCGGGCCCGTGAGGCGGAAGACGTGCTCCTCGTCGAGCTGCAGGTTCTCGCACAGGAGCTGGAAGACGGGGGCCGGGGCGTCGGTCTCGATCTCGAGGCGCACGGCGGCGCCGCGCCGCAGGTTGCGCAGCTCCTCCTCGATCTTCTTGAGCAGGTTCTCCGCCTCCTCGTCGTCGATGTAGAGGTCGCTGTTGCGGGTGACGCGGAAGGCGTGGGCGCTCCTGATCCGGTAGCCGGGGAACAGGTCGCCGGCGCAGAGCTTGATGATCTCGCTGAGGAAGACGAAGGTCTGCGGGCCGCGCTTGTCGGGCGTGATCTGCACGAGGCGCGGGAGGATGCGCGGCACGGGCAGGACGGCGGTCAGGTATTCCTGCTCCGGCGTGTCGGGGTTGTCCACCGTCACGATGACGTTGAGGGTCTTGTTTGCGATCTGGGGGAACGGGTGCGATTGGTCGATGGCCAGCGGGGTGAGGACCGGGTGGACCTGCTTGGCGAAGTATTCCTGCGCCCAGGCGCGTTCGGGGGCGCTGAGCTGGGCGGCGGTCTTGAAGGTGATCTTTTCCTTCGCCAGCGCGGGCACGAGCAGGTTGTGCCAGCAGGCATACTGGTCGTCCACGAGGCGGCGGATCTCCTCGAAGGCGCGCTTCAACTGCTCCTTCGGCGTCAGCCCGTCGATGCTGGGCTCGCCGCCGGTGGAGTCCTTCTGCTGCAGCAGGCCGGCGATGCGGATCTCGAAGAACTCGTCGAGGTTGGAGCTGACGATGGCGAGGAACTTGACGCGTTCGAGCAGCGGGTTGGCGTCGCTCTGGGCCTGTTCCAGCACGCGACGGTTGAAGGCCAGCCAGCTCAGCTCGCGGTTGGCATAGACGATCTTGCTGCCGCCGGCCTTGGGGGTGATGGACCGGCCGGTTTTGGCGGTGATCTTGGCGGAGCGGGGTTTGACGCGCGGAGAGGGGGGCATGGCGTTGGAGACAGGGAGTGGCTAGGCGGGTGCCGCGCGGCTAACGAGGCGGAAACGGACCTGTAACCTAGATTTAACGTGGCCAAAAGCAAAGCCCCGTCCGTGAACGGGGCCGCGAAAAAACGCTGAATTCCGGCGGTTACGCCTCGACCAGGGTCAGGTCGGGGTCGAAGGCCACCGTCAGGCGGTAGATCTGGCCGGGGCGCATGATGAGCGGATGGTCGCGCACAAAGGTCTGCACGTAGTGCAGTTTGCCGTAGTTGGTCCTGTAGGCCGGGTCGGCGGTGACGGTCTCCGTCTCGGCCCAATTGGCATGGAAATCGTCCTTGAGCACCGAGCAGCGGTGGCCCTGCGGTCCGAGGGCGGGCGAGGTGCTGAGCCGGTATTTCGAGTGCGGGGCGCCGATGACGAGGGCCAGGCGGAACCTGTCGAGCTGCACCTGGTTTTTGACCGTGTAGGCGAAGTCGGCGGTGATCTTGCTGCCGGTGAAGGTCCACTGGACCTTCACGCTGCCGATGCCGCGCGCGAGCTCCTCCTTCGTGTTGATGAGCTCGGGCTGCTCGTAGCGGAAGAAGAAGGAGTTCTTCAGGCCCAGGCCGGCCACGCATTTCTGGCCGTAGAAGGCCGGGATGGTGACGTGCTCGCCGAAGGTCAGCTCGGGCAGCATGACCGGGAGATAGAGGTTGTTCGGCCAGTCGAACACGCCGGGGCAGTGGGGGAAGGGCAGGTTGTCGGCCGTGCAATCGGTGCCGGAGCTGACGAGGGGGAGCTGCACGTGCAGGCCGGACTCGGCGTCGCGGTAGAGGAAGAGGCCCTGCTCCTTGCGGTTGGACTTGTCGAAGATGACGAAGCGGCCGGTGGTGCGGGCGGGCTCGGCCTTGACGTTGTCCGGCATCTGCACGGTCTTGGCGAGGCGCGACCACTGGCAGAGGTAGCGGGCAGCGTCGAAGTTGGCCATGCGCGTCGTGTGCGAGGCATAGGCGGTGCGCTCGTCGTCGCGCACGTCGAGGAAGCCGTGTTCCTGGTCGAGGTAGGTCTGGAAGAAGTAGTAGAAGAGCCGGCGCAGGATGTCGAAATACCTGTTCTTCTGGTCTTCCGGAATCCAGCCGTCGCGCAGCCCCTGCAGGATGAGGGTGATGCAGTGCATCTGGCCGTAGGCGCCGGCGGAGCGGCCGTAGGCCCAGCCGAGGCCGTCGGCACGCACGAGGTCGGGCATCATCTTGATGTATTTCTCGGCGTAGGTGCGGAGGGTGGGGAGCTTGCGCTCGCGGAGGGCGGAGTTGGCGTGGAGCTGGAGGGCCGAGCGGGTGAAGGCCAGGGTCATCACGCCGTAGAGGTTGAAATGGCCGCCGAAGCCCTTCTCGGCGTCGTCGAAGAAGCCGGTGGAGCTGGTCTGCTCGATGCGCTCGACCATGCGCTCGATGAGGCGCGAGGTCTCGTCCTTCTTGGAGAGGCCGAAGCTGTAGCGGCAGACGGCCTTGGCGATGTTGAAGGCCTGCCAGTAGTTGTCGTAGTCGCTGCGGGTGAGCAGGAGCTTGTCGAGGCGCTGGCGGGTTTCCTCCACGAGGCGCTCCCAGACCTGGTTGCGCTCCTTGGAGGGGCCGAAGGAGAGGAGGCCGAGCGAGGCATAGGCGAGGCCGTTCTCGTGGGCGGGCTCGGTGAAGGCCTGGGCGGTGACGCAGCGGGCGGTCAGGTCGATGAGATCATAACCCTTGAGGGTGGTCTCGCCGGTGGCGCGGTAGTATTCGCCGAGGGCGAAGGCGACGTGGCCGGGTTCGTCGGAGCGGGAGGTCTCGGAGCCGACGGGGGTGACGGTGCCGTCGGCGTTGATGGAATCGAGGTTGTGGCCCAGCATCGAACGGGCCATGTCGAGACATTGCTCGGAGAAACTATTCATGCGGTGAACGGTCAGGGTGTTGGTGAAAGCGGGGGGCGGGCAAGGGTGAAGTTGGTCACTTCGTGATCAGCTTCAGGAATTCGTCGTTGGTCTTGGTCTTGCTGAGGCGGGTGACCATGGTCTCGGTGGCCTCCTCGATCTTCTGTTGCACGAGGGCGCGGCGGAAGAAGTGGATGCCCTCGAGTTTCTTGGCGTCGATGAGCAGCTCCTCGCGGCGGGTGCCGGAGGACTGGATGTTGACGGCCGGCCAGATGCGCATCTCGGCGGCCTTGCGGTCGAGCACGAGCTCCATGTTGCCGGTGCCCTTGAACTCCTGGAAGATGACGTCGTCCATGCGGGAGCCGGTCTCGACGAGGATGGAGGCGATGATGGTGAGCGAGCCGCCGTCCTCGGTGTTGCGGGCCGCGGCGAAGAGCTGGCGGGGTTTCTCGAGCGCGCGCACGTCGAGGCCGCCGGAACCGGTGCGGCCGGAGTTCTTCTGCGTGTTGTGGGCGCGGGCGAGGCGGGTGAGGGAATCGAGGAGGAGGACGACGTCCTTGCCGGCCTCGACCAGGCGCTTGGCGCGCTCGATGCAGAGGTCGGCGATGCGGATGTGGTTCTCGACGGACTCGTCGTTGGACGAGGCCCAGACCTCGGCGGGCACGCTGCGCTTGAAGTCGGTGACCTCCTCGGGGCGCTCGTCCACGAGCAGGATCATGACGTGGCACTCGGGGTGGTTCTGGAGGACGCCGAGGGCGATGTCGCGCAGGTAGGTGGTCTTGCCGGTGCGGGGCGGGGCGACGATGAGGCCGCGGGTGCCCTTGCCGATGGGGCAGAAGAGATCGACGATGCGGGTGGTCATGCGCCCGTCCTTGTGCTCGAGGCGGAGCTGCTTGTCGGGCGTGACGGTGACGAGGTTGGCGAAGTCGGTCTTGCGGCGGCGCTCGTCGATGTCGAGGCCGTCCACCTTCTCGATGAAGCGGACCTTCGGGTTGGGGAAGCGCGGGTCGGGCGTGGCCGTGGCCGTGATGATGCTGCCCTGCAGCAGCTTGAAGCGGCGGATCAGTTCGCGCGGCACGAAGGGGTCGGTGGGCCGGCGTTTGCCGAAGCGGGTGGGATCCAGCAACTGGCCGTTGCGGCTGTTGTCGATGTCGAGGATGCCTTCGACACGGATCGTGTTTTCCGGCTGGGCCGGAGCAGGGGGGGAGGCCGGTGTCTCTGCGGAGGCAGGAGCGGCCGGCGGGTTTTCTTTATCCATACAAAAACGGGTGAGGTGAACGCTGCGCGGGCTTGACCGTGCAATCCGTCGGGGGCATTGCTGAAAACGCTTAGCTTCAACCCCAAATAAAAATCAGAGGAGAAACTTGTGACGGACCAAACGATTACCTCGGTGTCTCGCGAAAGCCGGATTTTCAAACCATCGGCTGAATTCAAGAACCAAGCAAACCTTGGCAGTTTCGCCACTTACCGTAGGCTCTACGCCGAGTCTGTCAACGCTCCAGACAAATTTTGGGCGAAACAGGCCAGGGAACACCTTGTTTGGCGCAAGCCCTTCCGGCAGGTCCTGCAGTGGCGTCCGCCGCATGCCAAGTGGTTCCTGGGCGGCAAGTTGAACGTCTCCGAGAACTGCCTTGACCGCCACCTCGGCACGGTCCGCGAGAACAAGGCGGCGCTCATATTCGAGGGCGAGCCGGGCGATGTCCGCACCATCACCTACCGGCAGCTGCATTTCCACGTCTGCCGCATGGCGCATTTTCTGGAGAACCTCGGCATCAAGGCCGGCGACCGTATCGCCATCTACATGCCGATGATTCCCGAGGCGGTCATCGCGATGCTCGCCTGCGCGCGCATCGGCGCGGTGCACACCGTGGTCTTCGGCGGCTTCAGCCCCGAGGCGCTCAAGGACCGCATCAACGACTGCCAGGCGCGGTTGGTCATCACCGCCGACGGCGGCTGGCGCCGCGGCAAGATCATCGAGCTCAAGGCCAACGTGGACAAGGCCATCGCCGGCGCGCCCACCGTGCACAGCGTGGTCGTCGTCAAGCGCTGCGGCAACGAGGTCACGATGGTCGAGGGCCGCGACGTCTGGTGGAAGGAGGCCTGGGAGGGCGCCCCGAATCACCACGACGCCAGGGCCTTCGATTCCGAGCATCCGTTGTTCATCCTCTACACCTCCGGCTCGACCGGAAAACCGAAGGGCGTGCTCCACACCTCCGCCGGCTACCTGCTCGGTGCCAAGCTCAGTTCGCACTACGTCTTCGATCTCAAGGAAAACGACCGCTACTTCTGCTCCGCCGACATCGGCTGGATCACCGGCCACAGCTACGTCGTCTATGGCCTGCTTTCCAACGGCGCGACCGTCTTCCTCTACGAGGGCGCGCCCAACCAGCCCGAGCCCGACCGGTTCTGGCACATGATCGACCGCCACGGTCTCACCATCCTCTACACGGCGCCGACCGCCATCCGCGCCTTCATGCGCTGGGGCGACAACTACGTGCTCCGCCACCGCCTCGACTCTCTGCGCCTGCTCGGCACCGTCGGCGAGCCCATCAACCCCGAGGCTTGGATGTGGTATCACAAGATGATCGGCAAGAAACGCTGCCCGATCGTGGACACCTGGTGGCAGACCGAGACCGGCTCCATCATGGTCACGCCGCTGCCCGGCGTCACCCCGACCAAGCCCGGCTCGGCCACGCTGCCGTTCTTCGGCGTGAAGCCCATGGTCGTGGACTCCGACGGCAACGAGGTGCCGCGCAACACCGGCGGCAAGTTCGTGCTCACGCAGCCCTGGCCCTCGATGCTCCGCACGCTGTGGGGCGACGACGAGCGCTTCAAGAAGGCCTATTTCTCCGAGTTCCCGAAGCACCCGCACTATTACTTCACCGGCGACGGCGCCCGGCAGGACAAGGACGGCTACTTCTGGGTCATCGGCCGCATCGACGACGTGCTCAACGTCTCCGGCCACCGCATCGGCACCGCCGAGGTTGAGAGTGCGCTCGTGTCGCACCCGGCAGTGGCCGAGGCCGCCGCCGTCGGCCGGCCCGACGAACTCAAGGGCCAGGCGCTCGTGGTCTTCGTCACGCTGAAGGCCGGCCAGGTTGCCAGCGAGGAACTCAAGGAGGCCCTGCGCGCCCACGTCGGCAGGGAGATCGGCTCGCTCGCGAAGCCCGACACCATCCGCTTCGCCGCCGGCCTGCCCAAGACCCGCTCCGGAAAAATCATGCGCCGTCTCCTCAAGGAGCTGGCCACCTCCGGCTCGGTCAAGGGCGACACCACCACCCTCGAGGACTTCTCCGTCATCGCCGCCCTGCAATCCGAGGAATGACCGTGAACCGGCGCGGGCCCGCCGGTGCCACCACACACCCGGGTCCATGCCTGTCATCCTATCGTCGCGCTGCTTCTGCTGGAGACGGGATTGTCAGTCCCGCGAGGCAGGGGCCTCGCTGCTGGAATGGCGCCGGCCTGCTAGGCCTGCTCCCTGTACCCGGCGAACCCAGCCTTCCGTCCTGCGTCCTGCGTCCGCCGGTTTCACTCTCCTCGAACTCCTCGCCGTCATCGGCGTGATCGCCGTCCTGACCGGCATCGTCATCGCGGTGGGGCGGCGTGCGGCGGGAAGCGGCAAGGTCGCGCGCGCCCGCGCCGAGCTGGCCGTGCTCGGCGCGGCGCTGGAATCCTACAAAGCCAGCCATGGCGACTACCCGCGCACGGCCGATTCCGCGCAAATGCTCCAGGCACTTCTCGGCCGGCGAGATCCCAATCTCGCGCCGGTCAGCGGACACGCCTTTATGGAGACCGGGCGTTTCAGTCTCAGCGGCGATCCGCACGTGACCGCGACGGCCGTGCTGCTCGACCCGTGGGACCAGCCCTACCGCTACGCCTACAAGGCGATGCCCGGCTGGACCAATCCCTCCCATGTGCTGGTCTCCGCCGGTCCCGACCAGACCTGCTCGGACACCCTGCTTTCAGGCGGTTTTCCGGATGCCGGCGCACCCGGCAACACCGACAACCTTTACGCCAACGCGAACCGATGAGGACAACAAGTCACGCTGGGGCATCTGTGGGAGCGAGCTTGCTCGCGACTCCGTGCATGGTTTGTCGCGAGCAAGCTCGCCCTCACATGAAGAGGGCCGGCTTCACCCTACTCGAACTCCTCTGCGTCATCGCCGTCATCGGCATCCTCGCGGCGTTGATTTTTCCGAGTGCGGGCGCGGCCCGGCGCTCGACCAACAAGGCGAAGACCAAGGTCCAGTTCGCGCAATGGACTGCGGCCATCGAGTCGTTCCGCGGCGAATACGGTTACTATCCGGCCTTCGACGCCAGCAACCTCGTCAACGGCGGGGTCACGACCGCCGACCACCCGTTCCACGATCTGCTCGCCGGCCGCCGCCGCGACGGCACACCGCCCGCCGCGGGCGGTCCCGCGGCCGTGCAGAACCGGAAGCTCATCCGCTTCCACACCTTCGGCGACGGCGACTTCACTGCCGGCGGGCTGCTGCGCGACGCCTGCGACAACACGGCCATCGCCGTCCTTGTGGACCGGGATCTCGACGGCGTCATTCGCGCCGGTGCCGACTTCACTGCTTTGCCTGGCGTCGGTGGCATCACGCCGGCTGCGGCGGATTTTCCGGCCGCCGGCATCCGCGCGGGTGTGATCTTCTACGCCCCGGCCCCGGATGCCACGCCCGCCAACCCCGAATTCATCTTCAGTTGGAAATGAGGAATGAAACGAATGCAGGGCGGGATTTCCAAATCCCGCCACGAACAGGACAGAATGTCCGCAACCGGCGGGGTTCGAAGACCCCGCCCTGCAAGTCACTTCGTGCCTTCACCCTGCTCGAGTTACTCGTGGTCGTGGGCCTCATCGCGGGGGTGTCCGCGGTCCTGTTCGTCGGGCTCGGCGGGGGCAAGGCCGCAGCGCTGCAATCCGCCCAGGCCACCGTTGCCAGCCTGGTCACCGCGGCACGCCTGCAGGCCGTCGCCTCCGGGCGCCACTGCCGCGTGCTCGTGGCCGACGATCCCGCAGATCCTGAGCGTTATCTCCGCCTCATGGCCCTGCAGCGGGCGCAGCAATCGGGGGCAAACCCGACCAACTGGGACACGGTGCAGACGGCCACGCTACCCGCGGAGGTGTTTGTCGTGCCCGCGACCTTGGCCACACCGATCGGACTCGTGGCCGATGCCACCGCGTGGAAGCGTGTGTCCGAGCCCGGCGAGGATCTGGTTTCGGGCGTCTTCAAGAATCAGGCCATCACTTATGCGATCGAAGGCGACACCAGCGTGCGGCGGTGGACGGGCGTGTGCTTCACGGCCAACGGGACGCTGACCGCGCTGGCCGGCGGCCCGCCGCCGAAGGGGCTGCTCGTCATCGCCACCGGCACCTTGCGCGCGCCCGGCTCCTATGCGGCCGGGGGGTCGCCTGTGTTGCTGGCCAACCCCTACGCGGTGCGCGGCCTCGTGCTCAGCGCCTACGGCGTGCCCGCGCTGTTGAATGAGCGGGGCGCGTTTTGAAAGTCGCCAAACCGTGAGACCCGAATCGCACCAATTCTCACGAAACGGAACTTTGTGAAATTCGCGTCCAAACCTGCCCGCGCCTTCTCCCTGATCGAGGTCATCGTCGCCATCGCCCTCTTTGCCGGGTCGGTGAGCGTCATCCTTGCGCTGCTGCCGGACCTGACCCGGCGCGGTGTCGAGACAGCCGACCGGCTGGTGGCGCAACAGTTGCCCGATGCGCTGCATGCCGAGCTAAAGCGGCTTGCGACCGCCGGCTTTGACGCCCTGGCCGGGCAGGCGCCGCTCATGGGCCGGCCGCCCGAAAACGGGCTCGCCTTCGTGGCTACCCGCGGCGGCGCGCTTCTGCATTCGCGCGACTACCTGCCGCCGGTGGACGGCCGCCTGGCTGAGGGTGAGCAATACTTTCTGATCGAGTGCTGGCGGTTTTCCGAGGGAGCGCTGGCCTACGATCCCGCCCAATCGGCCCTCGCCCTGGCCGTGCGCGTGAGCTGGCCCTACCGCCAACCCGGCTCGACCGCTCCGACCCCGCCCGGGTCTCGCCACGAGTTCATGTTCACCGTGGGGATCAACCGATGAAAGGGACCTTTGAACAAGGCTGTGGCCCGCGAATTCACGCCAATCCGCATGCATTCCAAGGCACGGACCGCAAATTCGCGTCCATCCGCGTGATTCGCGGGAAGGCCTTTACTCTTTTGGAATTGCTCATTGCCGTCGCCATCACGTTGCTCATCGCCGGGCTTATGCTGACGGTCACGACCGGCGTCATGGGTCTTTGGCGTCGGCAACAGGCTGCCAGCACGCAGGCAATCACCGCCCGACAGGTGCTCGACCAGCTCGAGCGCGATTTGCAGACTGCGGTGCACCGGCGCGATGCGACCCACTGGCTGGCGGCCGACATTCTCGACAGCGTTCCCGCGCTGGCCAATCACGGCTGGCTGGCCGGCCCGGGCATGATGAAGCCGGCCGACGGCGGCAGCCGGCGACCGTTGCCGGACGCGGATGCACAGGGGTGGCGCCGGCTCGAGGAGGCGCGCTTCGGTCTCTCCGGGGTGTGGCTGCGCTTAGTCGCGACCAACGTCGAATCCGGCGGCAGTCTGCCGGCGGTGATTGCCTGGCAGGTGGTGCGCCGGCCCGTGACCGGGAATCCTGTGAGCGGCAACCCGGCGCCCATCCGTTACTCGCTCTACCGCTCGGCCGTCGCGAGCGACGACACCCTGGCCGGCGGCCTTGACGTCACCGCCGCGGCCTACGGCAGCACCAGCAACACGCCGTCCAGCGCGACGTCCACCGCCTACCGTCAGCCGCGCAACGTCACCAATCCCAGCCACGCCAACCTGATAGCCAGCAACGTCGTGGATTTCGGCTGCTGGCTCCACGCCCGCGACACCGCGGGCAAACTCGTGCGCATCTATCCCGGAGCGGAAGGCGACCTGTCGCACCACGCCGTGGGCCAGAGCACGGCCAGCGACACGCGCTTCCCGGCGGTGGCCGATGTGATGGTGCGCATCCTCAGTGAGGAGGGCGCGGCGCTGGTCGAGGCGATGGAGAGCGGGCGCACGACCCGGCCGGCAGAATACGCCAGCGATGCCGCCTGGTGGTGGGGCGTGGTCGAGGCCAACTCCGCGGTCTTCACCCGCCGCATCGAGATCAAAGGGGTGGCGCCATGAACGGCAGATCCAAACGCGGAGGACGCAAACTGCGCGGAGGCAAGGCTCTCAATGAGGATTGCACTCTGGTTTTTCTCCGCGGACTCCGCGTTTCCATTTCCGGGGAAAAGCCCGCTGCCGGCTTCGCCCTCGTCATCACGGTCGTGCTGCTGGCGCTGCTGGTGCTCGTGGTCTTCGCGCTCAGCACGCTCAGCCGGGTGGGGGCGGCGGTGGCGGCGACCGGCAACCAGCAGGTGCAGGCGCGGCAGCATGCCTTGCTCGGTCTGAGCCAGGCCGTCGGCGTCCTCCAGCGCTACGCCGCCGAGGACGACGTGCTCACGGGCATCGCCGGCCTCACCGGCATACCGTCCGGCCCCAACCAGCCCGCGCGCCACTGGTGCGGCGTGTGGGATCGCGATGGTGATTTCCTCCACTGGCTGGCCTCGGGGGCGGACAATGCCCCGATTCCCGTGCTGGACACGGGCGATACATTCGCGCTGGTGGCGAACGGCTCGCTCGGTGCCGATGGCAGTGAAAAGGAGCACGTGCGCGCCCCGCTGCAACCGGTCGAGATCAACACCCGCGACCGCGCCTCCGTGCGGCTCGGCGCCTACGCGTGGTGGGTGGGAGACGAGGGCGTCAAATTGAGCGCGGTTCTGCCGGAGGAGCGCCACGCAATCGACACCCTGATCACGCTCGCTCCCGACGCTCCGCCGCTGACCAGCGCCCTCAGCTACGAGCAGATCGCCCTCGTGCCGACAACCATCACGCCGACCGCCCTGGCCGGACAGTTGCGCGCCAACTTCCACGCCCTCGGCCGCGCCCATCTCGGAGTGACCGGTCCGGTCCCGGTGGCCGGCTTGCTCAACATCAACACGACCTCGCACCCCTTCTGGCGCGGTCTGGCCTCGACCTACAACCGCCTGAAACCTTCGTCGGCGGCCACGCTTTCCCCCGTGGCCTTTGCCGACTGGATGCGGGATCATTTTTCCGCGGCCGACCCCGGCGCCGGGAAGGCGGCCAACGGCCCGTATCCGTCGGTGGACCTGTTTCTCAACAGTGCGGCGCTGACCGGTGCGCTCACGGCCGGCGGCGGCTCGCTGCTGGACTTCGGCGACGTGATGCGCCCGTGGCTGGCGGTGCGCTCCGACACTTTCCGGGTGCGGGCCTGCGGCGACGCCGTCAACCCGGCCGACCCGACCCGGACTGTAGCGACGGCCTGGTGCGAAGCCATCGTCCAGCGCGTGAAGGACGACCCCGCCGCGACCTCGGGCCGCTTTGTCATCACTTACTTCCGCTGGCTGGGAGCGGACGACATCTAGCCCGCCATCGGCCGCCACGGTGCAGCGAGAAAAATCTTGTGGATTTCCGGGGAAAACTGTGACTTCTTGCGCGTCCCTTTCGCCAGGGTAGCTCAGTGGTAGAGCAGAGGACTCATAAGCCTTTGGTCGCGAGTTCAATCCTCGCCCCTGGCACCAGTTTAAGCCGCAGCAATCCGCTGCGGCTTTTCTTGGCCATGGATCTTCCGTGTTTATTCGCGTATTTCGCGGCTCAACACGCCCGGGAACAGAATCCGCAATCCTGTTGCAAGCATCTGCCTCGCGCCAATCCCGCCAAGGACGCAACGGGCTTTCCCTTTGCGTCCGTGGCGTCCGTGGCGCGAGGGATCTGTGTCCCCCGTGTTCATCTGTGTTTCAAACCGGCCGCGGCACGCGGCCGCCGCAAGCGTCGCCCCTGCTGATGAATATCTGGCTTCCCTGACCCGGTTTTCGCGTCTTTGGTGTCTTTCGTGGTTAATCCAAAACCTTCCTACGATCTCGTGGTGCTGGCGGCCGGCATGGGCAGCCGGTTTGGCGGGGTGAAGCAGGTGCAGCCGGTCGGGCCGCACGGCGAGCTCATCATCGAATACTCGGCCTTCGACGCCCTGCGCGCGGGGTTCGGGCGGCTGGTGCTCGTCATCCGCAAGGACATCGAGAAGGATTTTCGCGAGACCATCGGCCGGCGGTTGGAGAGCCGCATGGATGTGCGGTATGTGTTTCAGGAGTTGGAGGCCAACCTGCCCACGGGTCATGTTCCACCCGCCAGAAGCAAACCATGGGGGACGGCGCATGCGACGCTGGTGGCACGGCCGGAGGTGCGCGGGCCGTTCGCGGTGATCAATGCCGACGATTTCTACGGCGCCTCGGCCTACCGGACGCTCGCGGCGCATTTTGCGGCGTCGGCCGACTACGCCATGGTGGGCTATCCGCTGAGCCAGACGCTGTCCGAGCACGGCGCGGTGAGCCGCGGACTGTGCACGACCGATGCCGCCGGGCGGCTCACGGGCATCACCGAGGTCACCAAGATCGAGAAAGTGCCCGGCGGTGCCCGCTACACCGATGCCGGCGGCCAGGTGCGGCAGCTCACGGGTGGCGAGATTGTCTCGATGAATTTCTGGGGTTTCACCCCGGCGTTGTTCCCGCAACTGGAGGCGAAGTTCAGCATCTTCCTCGAAAGGCACGGCGGCGATCCGAAGGCAGAGATCTATCTGCCCACGGCACTGAGCGAGCTGAACCAGAGCGGCGAAGCCCGCATCGCGCTGCACCGCTCGGAGGATGCGTGGTTCGGCCTGACCTATCAGGATGACGTGGCGGTCGCCCGGGCAGCGATCAAGGGGCTCGTCGCGGCGGGGAAGTATCCGGCACCGTTGTGGATGGAGGGCGGCATCCCCGAATGCCGCCATGCGAGGCGGGGTCCGGAGACCCGCCCTACAGCTCCTTGAGCAAGGCCCTGATCTCTCGCTCGGGGTCCTCGTGGGTCTGCTCGATGGCGAGCTGGAGCGCGGCCTCCAGCCAGGGCCGGGCCTCGGGGCGGCGGCCGAGGCCCGCGAGCGCCTTGCCGAGGAGGATGCGAGGCATCATCCAGTCGGCCTTTTTCCTTGCGCAGAGGATCAGGTGCTCGATGGCGTCGGCCGTCCGACCCTCGGCGAGCAGCGCTTGGGCGAGGCTGAAACGGAAGAGCTCGTTTTCCGGCTGCTTCGCCACCAACGCAGCGAACTGTTCAGAGCGATTTTTCACCACGGATTTCACTGATGGTCCCGGATTATCTGGCGAAGGCCCTTGGGTCTATCTGTGTCAATCCGTGTAATCCGTGGTCAAACGGATCGTGGTCTGCTCTCACTCGAAGAACAGCGCGACGCCGGTGCAGTTGTCGAGGCCGCCGCGCTCGTTGGCGCGGTCGATCAGGGAGTTGACGGCGGCCTCGGGGTCCTTGGCCCCCAGCATGGCCTTGGCGATCTCCTCCTGCGGCACGAAGCGGCTGATGCCGTCGCTGCAGAGGAGGTAGCGGTCGTGGGGCAGGACCGTGTGGGCGAAGATGTCGGGCTCGAGCGGTGGCGGCTGGCCGATGCAGCGGGTGAGCGCATTGCGGTTCTCCATCAGCAGGCCGAGGGGTTCGCCGCGGGCGGCGCGGGCCTTGAGCTCGGTCTCGATGGTGTGGTCGGTCGTGAGCTGTTGGAGCACCTTCGAGCGCAGGCGGAAGGCGTTCGAGTCGCCGACGTGCCCGAAGTGGAGCTTCACGCCGGTGACATGAACAAAGGTGAGCGTCGAGCCGATGCCGAACTGCGGGCTGATGACGCGGCCGAGCTGGAAAACCTGGTCGTTGATCTCGGCGAGGATGCGCTCGTAGTTGAGCTTGGTGGCCACGGCGTGCTCGCCGACGATCTTTTGCAACGTGGTGACCGCCAACTGGCTGGCCTGCGCCCCCGACGGGAGTCCGCCGATGCCGTCGGCGACGGCGTAAAGGCCGAGCGTGTCGTTGCAGAGGTAGCTGTCCTCGTTTTCGGTGCGCACGCGGCCGATGTCGGAATGGGCGAAAGAGCTGAGCTTCATTAAGGAGACCGGAAGACTAGTGGCAGCTTTTGGCTCAAGGGAAAGGCCGAAAAAGACGGTCCCGGTTTTCCCGGTCGAGCCGCTCGAAGGTTGGTGCAGGCAGGCAGTTGAGGAATTCCCGGCCATAGGACTTGGCGAGGACGCGGGCGTCGAGGATGGTGACGAGGCCGCGGTCGGTCTTGCTGCGGATGAGGCGGCCGACGCCCTGGCGGAACTTGATGAGCGCGTCGGGCAGGGTGAGTTCGTTGAACGGGTTGCCGCCCGCATCGCGGATGTGCTCACACCTGGCCTCGGTGACGGGGTGTGTGGGCGGATCGAAGGGCAGGCGGGTGATGATGACCTGCGAGAGGGCGGCGCCGGGCACGTCCACGCCGGTCCAGAAGCTGTCGGTGCCGAAAAGCACGGCGTTGCCCAGCGAGCGCATCTGGCGGGTGAGTTCGGTGCGGGAGAGATCGGCGCCCTGCATGAGAAAGGGGCGTCCGGCTTCGGCCCACCGGGGCTCAAGCGTCGCGGCGACGGCGCGCATGTCGCTGTAGCTGGTGAACAGGACGAGCGAGCCGCCTTTCACGCGTTCCGTGCAGAAGCGGATGTAGTCGGTGAGGGCGTCGAGCGAGAGGCGGGCCTCCTGCGGGGAGGGCAGGGGCACGTCGGAGGCGACATAAACGCGCATGTTGTGCTCGAAATCGAAGGGCGAGCGCACGGCAACGGCTTCAGCCCCGTCGGCACCCACGCGGGCGGCGAACGGTTCCAGCGCGCCGCCCATGGCGAGCGTGGCGCTGGTGCACACGACGCTCGTGCGGCACCCGAAGAGATGGCGGCGCAACTCGGGGGCGACGTCGATGGGGGCGCTGCGCAGGGTGACGATGGTCTGCTTCCGGCCGCTGCGCTCGAGCCAATAGACGTGCCCCTGGTTGCCGAGGGTGAGCCACTCGGTGAGGCCGGCCTGCAGGCCCTGGACACGCAGTTTCTGCTCCTGCAGCTCCTCACACTCGCGGCTGTCGGGCGGCGCCTTGTCCGCCAGTTTGGCCAACAGGCGCGCGAGCGCCCCCAGCGGGCCGTCCAGCACCGGCTCGGCCACGCCCTCCTCGCGGATGCGCACGATCGCCCGCTGGTCGAGCACACGGGTGGCGAGGAAATCGAAAAACTGGCGCGCCGCTTCGAGTGCGTCCGTCACGAGCTGCTGGGCCTCGGGGCCGCCGAGCTTGCGGAGGAGGCCGCGCTTCGTCTTGGGGTTGAAGAGGTGCTTGAGCGCGCGGTCCATGCCGTAGCTGCTGAGCGAGAGGCCGAAGTTGTCGGTGGCGACCTCGGGCACGGTGTGGGCCTCGTCGAGCACGAGAAAGTCGTCGGGGAAGAGCACGCCGCGGGCCTCGCCGCCGGACGTGCGCGCGCCGCCGGCGTTGATGAGGGCGAAGAGCAGGGCGTGGTTGACGATGATGACGTGCGCCTTTCGCAGCCGCGCGCGCGCGCGCTGGTAGGGGCATTTTTCGCAGTCGCAGTGCTTGCGCGAGCAGGCGGCGGAGTCGGCGTTCACGGACTCCCAGACCTCCGGGCGGGGCGTGGGCTTCAGTTCGTGGCGCAGGCCGGTCGTGGTGGCTTCCGCCCAGTCGGCGATGCGCTGGAGTTCCGCGTAATCGGCGTCGGCGAAGAGGCTGGCGCGGTCGGCGAGGGCGTGGCTGAGCCGGGTGGGGCAGAGGTAGTTGGACTTGCCGACAAGCACCGCGGAGCGAAACTCCGCGTAGGGCGCGCCGGCGGGGTGCTCCTTGAAAATGCGCCGGCAGAGAGGGAGGTCCTTCTGCTCGATCTGCTCCTGCAACGAGATGGTGTGGGTCGAAACGATGAGCTGCCGGTTCTGGTCCACGGCGTGAATGAGTCCCGGAATCAAATACGCGAGACTCTTGCCCACGCCGGTGCCGGCCTCGAAGAGCAGCGGGGCGTCGCCGGCGAGCGCCGCGGCCACCGTGCGCGCCATCTGCTCCTGCTCGGGCCGGTGCTCCAGTTTCAGGGCATCGCACAGGATTCCGGACTCGGCGAAGATGTCGCGCACGAGTTCCCGGAGGCGTGACGGCTTGGCGCCGCCTTCGTCGGTGAGCCCAATCATCCGGCGAATCAGCGCGGCCCGGCGAAAGGGCGCAAATCAATTTGCGGGCCGGGGCCTCGTGCCCAAAATGCAACCGATGCCTGCCACCGCCAACTGGACCGATGAACTTGTGCGCTTCCTCTGCGAGCAGCCCGGCGTGGGCGCCGTGCGGGTGGACCCGGCCTCGCACAGGGTGGCGGTGGCCACGCTGGGCCGGGTGGACCTGGCCGACCTGGAGGAAAAGCTGGCGGCGACGATCGCGGCGGTGGAGGAGCGTTACGCCGGCCAGCCTGCGCGGCTGGGCGCGGCGGGATTTTCCCTGAAACAGGAGGGCGGGGCCGTCGTGATCGGCCGCAACATGGGGCAGACGGCCGAGAGCCTCTGGTTGTGGCGCGAAATGGAGTGGCCGGAGATCAAAGCCGGACCGGCGCCGGAAGCGCAGGAATGGCGCACCCTCGCCGGGCTGGCGGCCGCATGCGGTGGCGCGGGCGTGGCGGGTTTTCTGGCGGGAGTTTTCGCGCCCGACCAGCCGTGGCTGGCGAGGACGTTTTATCTGGCGGGACTGGCCGCCGGCGCGTGGGACGCCGCGATCGATTCCTGGGAGAATCTCAAGAAGGGCGAAATCGACATTCATTTCCTGATGCTGGCGGTGGCGGCCGGCGCCATGTTCATCGGCGCCTGGGGCGAGGCCGTGCTGCTGCTGTTCCTCTTTTCCGCCTCCGGCGCGATGGAGGAATATGCCCTCGACCGCACCCAGCGCGAGGTCAGCTCGCTGCTCAAGACCGCGCCCAAGGCCGCCCTCGTCGTCGGACCCGACGGCCATGAGCATGAGGTGGCGGTCGAGGAGCTGCAGGTCGGCCAGCGCGTGCGCGTGCGACCGGGCGGGGCGTTCCCGGCCGACGGCGTGGTCGTGAGCGGCAAGAGCGCGAGCGACGAATCCAATCTGACCGGCGAGGCCGCGCCGGTGGAGAAGGGCGTCGGCGACCAGGTGTTCAGCGGCACCCTCAACCTCTGGGGCGCGGTGGACTATGAGGTCGTGCGCCTGCCGTCCGAGAGCACGTTGCAGAAGATCATCCGCCTCATCCAGACGGCGCAGAAGCTCAAGGCGCCGAGCGAGCGCTTCACCGACAGGTTCGGCACCGGCTACACCTACGCGGTCATCGGCGGCTCGTTCGCGATGTTCCTCCTGTGGTGGCTGGGCTTCGGGCTGCCGGCCTTCACGAACACGGAGGAAACCCGCTCGGCCTTCTACCGCGCGATGACGCTCATGGTCGTGGCCAGTCCGTGCGCGCTGGTGCTGTCCATTCCCTCGGCCATTCTCGCGGCCATCGCGTGGGGCGCGAAGCACGGCGTGCTGTTCCGCGGCGGCGCGGCCATCGAGAAGCTGGCCGACGTGAATATCGTCGCGCTCGACAAGACCGGCACGCTCACGACGGGCGAGCTGGTGGTGACCGGCTACGAGAGTTTTCCCGCCGGCCGGGAGACCGAGGTGATGGAGCTGGCCTACGCGCTGGAAAGCAAGTCGGAGCACCCGCTCGCCCGCGCCATCGTCCGCGACGCCAAGGCCCGGGGCGTGCGGTTGCTGGAGCTGTCGGATTTCAAGAACATCGTGGGACAGGGCGTCCGCGGGCGCCACGGCGACGTGCAGGCGCTGCTCGGCCGGCGCGAACTGTTCGAAGCCGGCCCGCTCGCCGGCTGGGCGGGCAAACTTCCCCCCGCTCCGGCAGAGCTTGCCGAGGTGTGGGTCGTGGGCAAGGACGTGCTCGGGCGCGTGCTGCTGCGCGACCAGATCCGCGCGGAATCCAAGGATGTGCTGGCGAAATTGAAGGCCCTCGGCCTGCGCACGGTGATGCTGACCGGCGACCGGCGGCAGACGGCCGAGTCCGTGGCCCGCGAACTCGGTCTCGACGAGGTGCGTGCGCACCTCACCCCGGAGCAGAAGGTCGCCGCCATCCAGGATCTGCGCCAGAACGGCGGCCGCGTGGCGATGGTAGGTGACGGAGTGAACGACGCGCCGAGCCTGGCCGCCGCCGATGTGAGCGTGGCCATGGGGGCGCGCGGCAGCGACGCCGCCCTGGAGCAGGCCGAGGTCATCCTGATGCACGACCGGATCGAGAACTTTCTGGCCGCCAAACGGTTGAGCAGCCGCGCCAAGACGGTGATCCGCCAGAACCTGGCCATCTCGCTCGGCGTCGTGGTGGTCATGGTGCTCGCCACGGCGGTCGGTGCGGTTCCGCTGGCCGTGGGCGTCGCCGCCCACGAGGGCAGCACCTTGGTCGTCTGCCTGAACTCGCTGCGCCTGCTCTTCGGGCAGAACAAATAAGGACGGTCTATGCGCCCGGAACCCCGGCTTGCCTTTGCGGGTCAAAAAGGCGAACGTGGCTGCGCGACGGGCCACCTTTCCTTCCTATGAAAGATCGTCGTTTGCTGCTTATTCCCTGCGGCCTTGTCGCACTGGCCTTGGCCGGTTGCACGCTGCCTTCGTCGGGCCGGACCCTGCCCGCATCCCAGGTTGGTCAGTTGCAAAAACGCGCGGTGGCCACGGTCACGAAGGTGTCGCCGGTGGTCATCGACGGTCAGAAGACCGTGCTCGGTCAATACGGCGGCGCGGTGATCGGCGGTGCGGCGGCCGTGCCCAGTGGTGGCGGCATTTCCGGCCGGGGCGAGGCCCTCGCGGTGGCCGGTGCGTCCATCCTCGGCGCCGTGGCCGGCCAGGCCGTCGAGGAGTTCGCCACCCGGAAACAGGCGCAGGAAATCACCATCGAAATGCCCAACGGGGAGGTATTCGTCGTGGTGCAGGCGACCCCGCCGGAATTCCAGGTGGGCGACAAGGTGCATGTGATCTCCGGCCCCGGCGGCGCCCGGCTGGAGATGGCCCTGGAGTTCTGAAGGGAGGCATCAGCGCGGAGCACTGCTTGACGGCGCCCGCCCTTGCGCATAACCCGTCGCGATGGAAACGCCGGAGCCATCCCCCCAATCGGTCGCGCAGACATCTGGCGGCGCGCCGCCCGCCGACCGGTTGTTTTTCCTGACGCTCACCACGCAGGGCCGGCAACCGTGGCTGGCGATCCCCCGCACGCGCGATGTGTTTCTGGCGGTGCTGCGCTCCTGGCACATGGAGCGGGACGGCCGGGTGCTGGCGGCGATGGCCATGCCCGACCACGCCCAAGTGCTGCTGGAGCCCGGGAAAGCGCTCACCACCGTCCAGCTCGTGGCGCGCTGGAAGACGGCGATGCGGATGGGCGCCGGCTACGCCGAGACGTTTCAAAACGACACCCAGGGGCATCGCCTGCAAGTGACCGAGAACCCCGAGGACTACGGGTTGTATCTCTTTCTCAAGCCTTATCGCGCCCGACTCATCAGGACAGACCAACCGTGGCCGGGCTGGTGGCTGCCGGACCCAGCTGCCTTCACCTTCCCTGCGGCCCTGAACAAGCAGGGATGCCCGCCTCCGGCCTGGGCCGACTGGCCGGAGGAGAAATTCGCCAGGCTGAACGTGCCGCGCTGAGTCCGCCGGGACCCGGAGCGGATTCAGCGATTCCGCCGCCCCGCGGCCGCCTGCGGCTGGATTCGCGGTGCTCAGGATGACGCGCTGCACGGAGAAATCCTGTCGCCGGTCATTCCGGCGAAGCAGCGAATCCAGCGGAACTCCATCTGCCTCGCGACTCCTCAGCTTAAACCTGCGTGACGCGATTGCGGGTGCGGTTCGCGGATTTCTCAGTCCTCGATCCACACCAGGTCGTGCGGGCGGACCTCGTCGAAAAGCTCGATGATGCCGAGGTTGGCCATCTCGATGCAGCCGATGCTCGCCGGCCGGCCAAGCGACTCCTCGTGATTCGTGCCGTGGATGTAGATGTAGCGCGACTTCGTATCAACGACCTCGCCGGCGGGGTTGCTTCCGCGGTTGATGCCCGGTTCCAGTCCGCCAAGCCAGAGGATGCGGGTGGTGACGAGGTGCTTCGCCTGCTCCCCGGCGCTGAGCTCCGAGAAATGCTTGCCGGTGGCGATGCGGGCCTTGAACACGATGCCCGGCGGCTGGCCGGCGCCGATCTTTTCGGCGATCTCGTGCAGGCCGCGCGGCGTGCCGAGGGAATCCTTCACGTTCGAGGGTGGGCGGAGGGACGTGGAGACGACGTGGGTCTTCACCAGACAGCCGTCCCGGTAAAATCCAAGCAACTGTTGCGCAAGGGATACGGTGACCAGCCGCGATGTCGGCTTGAGTCCGAGCGCGGCACACCTTTCCTTGATCCGTTCCAACAAGTCATTCACGTGAGCAATTCATCCTCCTACAGGGTCGGTATCGTCGGTGCGACGGGCGCGGTCGGTCAAGAGCTGATCGGTCTGCTGCTGTCGCGTTCGTTTCCGCTCGCGGAGCTGAGGCTGCTGGCCTCGGCGCGTTCCGCGGGCCGCACCATGGACGTGGGCGGAAAAAAGCTCACGGTGCTGGAGGCAAAGCCGGAGGCCTTTGAGGGCCTTGACCTCGCCCTGTTTGCCGCCGAGGGCGCGATCGCCAGGGCGCTGGCCCCCGAGGCCGTGAAGCGCGGCTGCCTCGTGCTCGACAAGAGCTCGGCCTTCCGCATGGACCCGAAGGTTCCGCTCGTCATCCCCGAGATCAATCTCGCGGCAACGCGCCACCACCAGGGCATCATCGCCAGCCCCAATTGCTCGACCGCGGTCGCGCTGATGGGCCTTTACCCGCTGCACCGGAAGTTCGGCGTGAAGCGCGTGTTTTTCTCCACCTACCAGTCCGTGTCGGGCACCGGCGCCGACGCCATCGACGAACTCGAGGCGCAGACGCAGGCCTACGTGAAGGGTGAGCCGATCACGAGGAAGGTCTATCCTTACCAGATTTTCCAGAACCTGATTCCGCAGGTGGATTCCTTCGGCGGCGACGGCTACACCGGCGAGGAAACCAAGATGCGCGAGGAGAGCCGCAAGATCATGGGCCTGCCCGCGCTCAGGGTCTCGGCCACCTGCGTGCGCGTGCCCGTCGTGCGCGCCCACTCGGTCGCGGTCAACGCCGAGTTCGAGCGTCCCGTTGACCTGGCCGCCGCCCGCGCGGCGCTTGCGGCGTTTCCCGGCGCCCAGCTCGTGGACGACCCGGCGAACAAACTCTACCCGACGCCGCTCGATTTCAGCCGGCAGGTGAAGTGCGGCGTAGGCCGCCTGCGCCTCGACACCGCGCTGGACAACGGCCTGGCGTTCTGGGTGGCGGGCGACAATCTCTGGAAAGGCGCCGCGCTCAACTCGATCCAGATCGCCGAGGCGATGATCCGCGAGGGCATCCCGCTCAAACCGCGCGAGCTGGCGGCGGTTTGAATTGTAGTTCCAACAAGGGCGGGATCGCTGATCCCGCCTTGCGTGGAGCGCCGCTACAGCGTATCCAGCAGCTCCGCCGCCACGCCCCAGCGGAGGTTGTAGTAGGAGTGATGGAATTCGGCGAGTCCGCCTTTCTCGGCCACGGCGATGATGGTGGCCAGGGCGACGGGGAAGACATCGGCACGGGCCGAGGGCATGCCGGGCACGCGTTTGCGCTGGTCGAGGGGCAGGGCGGCCAGCGCTTCGAGCAGTCCGCGCAACTGGTCGGCCGTGACGACCGGGGAAGTCTGGTCGGCCCTTTGCTGGACCCGGGCGCCGAGGATGGCGCGCACGGTGGCCACCGTGCCGCCCGTGGCCACGGCGGCCGCGCCGGCCGGCAGGTCGAAGCGGAAGCCGGCCGAGGCCAGCGTGCCGGCGGCATGGACGGCGATCTCGATGCACTGCTCCATGGGCACGGGTGCGGCGGGATCCTTGATGAATTTCTCGGTCAGGCGGACGCAGCCCAGCTGCAGGCTGAGCGCCTGCTGGATCCGGCGGTTCTTGAAGGTGAGGCACTCGAGGCTGCCGCCGCCGAGATCGAAGAGGTAGAAATCCTTGAGTTCGGCCAGCTCGGGATCGCAGGTGAGACCGCGGCCGATGAGGTTGGCTTCCTCGTCTCCCGAGAGAATGCGGATTTCCTGGCCTGTGGCCTTCTTGATGCGCTCGCGGAAGGCCGCGCCGTTCGACGCGTCGCGCACAGCGCTGGTGGCGACCAGTTGGATTTTCGCCGGGCGCCTTTCCCTGACCTCTTCGAGCAGTTCGCGGATGGCCCCCAGGCCGCGGGTCATGCCCTCCTCGCTGAGGACGGGCTTGTCCTTGCTGATGCCGGCGCTGATGCGGGCGTCAAGGGTGCGCTGCTTGAGCGCGTGGAGCTGCCCGTCGGGCGTACGGGTCGCGACGAGGCTCTTGATGGAATTGCTGCCGATATCGATGACGGCGACGAGGGAAGGTTTCTTAACCACAGAAGGACACAGATAGACACAGATAATCAGAAACCAAGTCATCTGTGTTCATTTGTGCTGATCTGTGGTTTTATAAGGTGAAATCCTTCGGCGCGATGAGGACGACGAATTCGCCCTTGAGGCTGCCGGCGGCGAGCTTCGCCTGCACGTCGGCGGCGAGGCCGACAAGGAAGGTCTCGTGGAGCTTGGTGACTTCCTTGGCGATGCAGACGACGCGGTCGGGGCCGAGGGTTTCGACGATCTCGGCGGCGAACCTGTCGATGCGGTGGCAGCTTTCGTAGAGCGCGAGCGTGAAGTCAAAGTCGCGGTATTGCTGCAGAAAGGCGATCCGCGCGGCCGACTTGGGCGGCAGAAAGCCGGCGAAGAGGAAGCCGTTGGTCGGCAGGCCGGCGGCGGAGAGCACGGCGGTGAGGGCGCTGGCGCCGGGCACGGGGACGACCGGCAGGCCGCGACGGCGGCAGGCGCGCACGAGGCGGAAACCGGGATCGCTCAGGCCGGGCGTGCCGGCGTCGCTGACGACGGCGACGGATTTGCCGGTGGCGATCAGTTCGGCTAGGCGGTCGGCGGCTTCGGTTTCGTTGTGCTCGTGGTAGGCGACGAGTTCGCGATGCAGTCCAAGCCGGGTGAGCATGGCGCCGGTGGTGCGGGTGTCCTCGCAGGCGACGAAATCCACGGCGCCGAGGATGGCGCGGGCGCGGTCGGTGAGATCGGCGAGGTTGCCGATCGGGGTGGCCACCACGTAGAGGTGACCGGGCTGGGGCGTCAGCGACGCGTTGGCGGCCGGGGCGGTCATGACGGCGCGTTGGCGGCCGTGTTCAGGACCGGCTTACTGGCCCATGCCGGGGATGCGGCCTTCCCAACTCGCTGGACGGTTCCACGGGATGGACGAATCCTGCTTGGGATCCACGCAGCCGGTGAAGCCGAGGAGCGAAAGGGTGAGCAGCAGCAAGGCAAAGAGGGTTTTGCGGGAGGAGGGCATGTCTGGACGGAAAGCTTAGGAGTGATGGGCCGGTCTGCAACTGCCGTTTCGGGAGAGGTGGAACACCCTGCCCCCAGGGCGTTCCACCGGCAAAAGCGCGCTGCGGTCAACGCGCTCCGTCCGTTCACTCGTGCCAGGCGTAGGTGGAGTCGTGCCAGGGCTTGCGCACGGTCTTCTTGACGTGGCCGGACGGATTGGCGGCGAGGTGCTCGAGGACCTTGAAGACGAGTTCGGTTTTCTCCGGCTGGTTGAGCTGGGCGGCGAGCGTTTCGGCGGTGAACTCGCGGCCGCCGGCGGCCTTGAGGGCCTCGGCGATCTTGAGGCGCAGGGCGATGACGCCGGTGGCGGCCTTCTTGCCGGCTTCGACACCGGGTTGGTGGTAGGCGTTGATGCCGACAAGCGAGGCGTAAAGGCCCACCGCGCGCTCGTAGAGCGCGATGAGCTGACCGAGGGAGCGCGGCGACACCTCGCTGACCGTGATGGTGATCGAGTGGCGGTTCTTTTCGCTGAGGGCATCGCGCGTGCCGAGGAAGAAGCCCTGCAGGTAGTCGCCGGTCGTGACGCCGGGCTCGACTTCCAGGGAGCCGTCGTTGCGGTCCTTGAGGACCTCGATGAAGGTGACGAAGAAGTTGTTCACGCCCTCCCGGAGCTGCTGGACGTAGGCGTGCTGATCGGTCGAGCCCTTGTTGCCATAGACGGCGATGCCTTGGTTGACGACGTTGCCCTGGAGGTCGAGCTCCTTGCCGAGCGACTCCATGACGAGCTGCTGGAGGTAGCGGGAGAAGAGCAGCAGGCGGTCCTTGTAGGGAAGCACGACCATGTCCTTGGCGCCCTTGCCGCCGGTGGCCCAATACCACATGAGGGCGAGGAGGGCGGCGGGGTTGTCGCGCAGGGACTTCTTGCGCGTGACCTCGTCCATGGCGGCGGCGCCGGCGAGCATCTGGTCGATCTTGATGCCCTGGAGGGCGGCGGGCAGCAGACCCACGGCGCAAAGCTCGGAGGTGCGGCCGCCGACCCAATCCCACATGGGGAAACGGGCGAGCCAGCCTTCCTGCACGGCGATCTGGTCGAGCTTGGAGCCTTCGCCGGTGACGGCCACGAAGTGCTTGGCGGGGTCGAGCCCGGCCGCGCGGTAAGCGGCGGCGGCCTCGAGCATGCCGTTGCGGGTCTCGACGGTGCCGCCGGACTTGGAGATGACGATGACAAGGGTCTGTTTGAGGCGGCTGCCGAGTTCCTTCAGCACATAGTCCATGCCGTCGGGGTCGGTGTTGTCGAAAAAGGACACGCGCATCCTGTCGCGCCCGCCCTTGAGGCGGCCGAGCGCATGGTTGACGAGCTGCGGACCGAGAGCGGAGCCGCCGATGCCGATGACAAGCAGCTCCTTGAACTTGCCGGCCGGGGCGGCGATTTCGCCCTTGTGGACCTTGAGGGTGAAACTGCGGATGGCGTCGAGGGTCGAGGTGATGGCCGCGCGGAGTTCGGGCGTGGGGGCGAGGTCGGCGTTGCGCAGCCAGTAGTGGCCGACCATGCGGTTCTCATCGGGATTGGCGATGGCCCCGCCCTCGAGGGCCGCCATGTCGGCGAAGGCCTGCTGCAGCCTGGGCTGCATCGCGGTCAGAAAATCGTCGGGGAAGGGCATGCGGCTGATGTCGAGCGACAGGCCGAGCTTCGGGTTGGTATAGTAAAGCGACTTGAAACGTTCCCAGGTCATGGTCGGGGAGGGATAGCTGGGCGGACAGGCCGGGGCTAGCCCGAAAAAGGGCATAAATTTCCGGGTTGCCAGCGGGTGCGGACGGCACGTTCACTGGGCGGACATCCAGCCCATGGCATTTGATCTCAAGCGCGTATTGAAAGTGATGCTGTTCGCCTCGAACGGGCCGCTTTCGGTGAAAGACATCCAGACGGCGGTGACCCGTTTCCACGAACAGGCGTCCGCGCTGCCGCTGGAGGATGCCGCAGCGGCCACCACCGGAACAGGCGATGCCGTGGCGGGCGCGTCGGGGACCCCCGCCGAGCCGGCGGAAGCCGTCGGGTCAGGACCGGCCGAGGACGACGAGTTGTATCACGACGTGCCCACGCTCATCACCGCGGCGGAAATCCGCGAGGCGATGGAGACAATTTCACGGGAAATGCAGACCGCCGGCAGCGAAACCGTGCTGGTCGAGGGACCCAACGGGTGGCGACTCGCCACGCACCCGCGTTTCGCCCGCTGGGTGCGCCTGCTGCGCAACGAGCCACCGCCGGTGCGGCTCAGCGCGTCGGCGCTGGAGACCCTGGCCGTGGTGGCCTACCGCCAGCCAGTGACGCGCGCCGAGATCGAGCAGATCCGCGGCGTGTCGGCCGAGGCCGGCCTCGCCAAGCTGCTGGAACGCGAACTCGTCTATGTCGTGGGCCGCGCCGACCTGCCCGGGCGCCCGATCCAATACGGCACGACCGAGGCCTTCCTCGAATTTGTCGGCATCAAGTCGCTCGACGAGCTGCCGGCCTCCGACGTGCTGTCGCCGCGGCAGATCGACGCCTGGCTGCAGACGTCGGCGACTCCGCGTCCCGCCTCGGACTCCGACATGGGGCTCGACGAGACCGAGGAAGACCAGTTGTCGCTCGAGCAGGCCGCGGTGCCGGCGGCGGAGGCGCCTGTTGAGAAGCCGGCGGAGGGCTGATCCTCGCGGGGGCCCGCTCATGCGTCGTGATTGCCTGGGCGACCTTGGTCCGCCCGGCATTCACCGCCGCCAGAGCAGGTAATAGACGGTGAGGGCGAGACCGAGCAGGGCGAAGGCGGCGAAGAAATACAGAAAACAGCCGCGCTTGACCTCGCTTCTGAGGGAGGGGCCGCTGCTTTGATATTGCGCGATGATGCGATCCGCATCATCCGGAACCGATGTGTGGGCGGATGCCTGTGCCGCCGGAGGACCGGGCATGGGGACGGAGCCCGGGGATCCACCCGTTTCCCGGGCGATCTCCCGATCCAACCACGCCAAGTGCTCCTGGACCAAGGCGCGCTGGCGTTGGAGTTCATCGAGCCGGTCGGGCATGGCGGAACAAAAGGGGAAAGCTGCAGGCGGGGCAATCCTGCTGTAGTGGCGCTTCGCGCGGACCAATCGGCGGTCATGGACCGCCGCTACAAAAAAGCGCGCCGGTGAAGGCGCGCTCGGATGAAAGCGACAAGCGGGTCGTTCAGACGACGTTCACCTTGCGGTGGGCCTTGTCGAACTGGACGGTGCCGTCGCGCAGGGCGAAGAGCGTCCAATCGCGGCCGGTGCCCACGCCCTTGCCGGCGTGGTGCTTGGAGCCGCGCTGGCGGACAATGATGTTGCCGGCGATGACCTTCTGTCCGCCGAAAATCTTCACGCCGAGGCGCTGCGAAGCGCTGTCGCGACCGTTGCTGGATGTTCCCTGACCTTTCTTGTGTGCCATGGCGGTGGTTCCTTAGGCTGTGATGGATTCGATCTTGATGACGGAAAGCTCCTGGCGGTGGCCGCGCTTGCGCTCCATGCCCTTGCGCTTCTTTTTCTTGAAGACGACGACCTTTTTGCCGCGCTTGTTTTCGAGGACCTTGGCCTTGACGGAGGCGCCGGTGAGGAAGGGGGTGCCGACCTTGAAATTCTCGCCCTCGCCCGCGGCGAGAACCTCGTTGATCTCGACCGTGGATCCGGCTTCCGTCTTGGGATAGCGGTCCACGATGAGGATGTCGCCCTCGCTGACCGAGAACTGCTTCCCCTGAGTTTTGATAGTGGCTTTCATAGGTTCAAAGGGGCGAAATAAGGTGAGTAGGCCAAGGGTAATCAAGGCTTTATTTGTTTTTCCTGAGAAAAGCCCCGGAGCCGTCGAGTTTGCCACCGGAGAGGCGGCTTGCGAGTCGGGAGTGGGGCCTTAAAGGCCTCCACATGCACCGCATCATCCGCCCGGTCGAGTTGCAGGACCGCCACACACCGCGTTTGGCAAGATGGCTCTTGGGCAAGGTGTTAGTAAGGACTCTGGACGGCGAACGCCAGGCGGGGGTGATCACCGAGGTCGAGGCCTACCACGGCGAAAACGACCTGGCCTGCCACGCCAGCAAAGGTCGCACGGCGCGCACCGACGTCATGTATCGCAGCGGCGGCCGCTGGTATGTCTATCTGTGCTACGGTGTGCACGAGATGCTGAACCTCGTGACCGGACCGGCTGGGCACCCGGCGGCGGTGCTGATCCGCGGTCTCGACATCGTCGGCGGTCCCGGACGGTTGACGCAGCGGCTGAAAATCGACCGGCGGCTGAACGGCGCGCCCGCGACGCCCGCGAGCGGACTTCACCTCGAGGATCACGGCATCAGGTTGCCGCGCGGGCGCGTCCGGCGCGGACCGCGCATCGGCGTGGATTACGCCGGTCCTGTGTGGGCCGCCAGGCCGTGGCGGTTTTGGGTGGGAAAATTGTAGGGCGGCATCCTCCGACGGAGGCTTGGCGGAGAGGGCGAAGCAATGCCGCCGGTCCTTGGCGGGATTCGGAAATCCCGCCCTACAGTTTCGGCGGCCGGTATTCGCTGAGCGACAGCGTGGCCGAGCCGAAGCGCAGCTTGAGCTGCATCTTCACAGGCAGGCGGCTGCCGTCCTGCGCGATCCATACCTTGATTTCGCCGCCGCGTTTGAAGAGGCCCTTGGGATTCTGCTCCATGCGCGGCACGAGCACGAGCGTGCGGTATCTGCCCAGCGGGGTGCGCACTTCCTCATAGCCCTCGGCATGGATCGCGATCGGGTAGAAATCCCGGGCGAACTGCACCACGACATCGCGTTTCTCGCCGGGCTTGAGGTTCCAGTCGCGGGTCTGCACAAGGGTGCTGATGAGGTCGAGCGGGTCGCCGCCCTCGGGCAGCGGGAGCTGGTGGCTGCGCTCGGGACGCACGCGATCGGTGAAGGCCGCGATGCGTTTGCCGTAATCAACCACGAATTCGTTGTCGATCGGCCGTTTCGGATCGGCGCCGTTTTCGGTGACGCGCAGGAGCCGCCCGCTGGACAGTTCGATGTCGGCCACGGCTTTGCTGTCGAATTCGTAGAGGCCGCGCACGATGCCGCGCGAGCGGGTGTCCACCGTGATGGCGATGCGGTCGCCGTCGCCGGCCGGGCGGGCGCCGGCGATCTCGATGTCGCCGGCATGGCTGAAGATCGCAAAGGCGACCTTGTAGGTGAACCGTTCGCCGTCGCGGATGGCCACGAAGGGCGCGGCGAGCGCGCAGCCGGGCAGGAGAAGGCTGAGGAGGAGGTTTCGCACGGCGATGTGGACAGCAGCTTGGGCGAAAGGTGCGTGGGGCGTCGAGATTTTGGTAGGGGTAGGGCGCACCGGTCCGGTGCGCCGCGGCCGAGCGAGCCGCTCCGCCCTGCCTCAAAGCCCCAGATACATCTGATTCTGCTGCCCGAGCGCCCAGGCCTCGATGCCGCGGGCGCGCAAGGTGGCGGCGAACTCCTTGGCGAAGCCGTGCACCGTATGGACAATCTTGGGCTGCACGCGCTCTACGAAGGCGAGCAGATCGGGAAAGTCGGCGTGGTCGGACAACGGGAACGCCTCGTCGCAGCCGAACTGATATTTCGCGCGTCCGTCCAGCGCCCAGCCGGACACGATGGCGGTGCGTTTGGGATTGATCCAGGTCAGCGGCTCGCTCGCGCCGGTCATCGGCGGGGCGATGATCACATGACCGGCATGGTGCTGCGGGTCGAGCTGGGTGTAGCGCGGCTGCTTCAGGCCGAGCTCGGAATAGCGCTGCGTCATGCGGTAGCCGTGCGGATGCAACATCACCGGCAGGCCGGCGCGGCCCGCGATCTGGAGCAGCTCCTGCGTCTTGCCCAGGCTATAGGCGTAGAGCACCGGGGCGGCCTTGTCGTCCAGCGATTGCCGGCAGAAGGTGATGATGTCGCGCTCGATCTGTTCGTCCGGCGGAAAGGCGTATTTCGGCAAGCCGAAGGTGGTCTCCATGATGAGCACATCGGCGCGGGGCGCGGCGCACGGCTCGGCGGCGAGGCTCGGTCGCAGCTTGAAATCGCCCGTGTAAAGCAGGGTGCCGTGTTCGGTGCGCGCCTCGAGCATCGCGGACCCGAGGATGTGCCCGGCGGGGTGCAGCCGGAATTCACAGCCGGGTTCCGGCGACCATGCCTGCCCGTATTCGAGGATCGTCTCCTGGCGCCGGCCCGACATCCGCAGGCGCATCAGGCTGGCCGTGGCGCGGGTGGCGACAATCTCACGATGTGGACCGATGTGGTCGGAATGGGCGTGCGAGACGAAGCAGCGTTGCCTGGCGCGCTGGGCGTCGAGCCACCAGCCGATTTGCGGCAGGTTCAGTCCGTTCTGTTGGCGCACTTCCCAAGGCACACCTTGAGCAAGCGGCCAATCCGGGCGATGTCAAAGGCGCCGACGGCGACTGCCGACAGCCTTGTGTCGGGACATCACTCGTCGTTTGGCGTGCTCAATGGAACGAGCCAGTAAGTCTGGCCCCGGTAATGCCAGTGCCGGGCGCCGGGCGGACGGTCATGCGGCAAATGCCTGTGCCCCCGGTATCCGGACGCATCGTAAAGAGGACCAAGCTCCTGTGTGGGCCGAGGCATCGGCGCCGGCGTATCCGGCCTGAAAGTCACCGGTGGCGGGGAATGTTTGCCCGGTGAAAAGTTCAAACCAGACAGGCTGTCGGTCGTGAGCCACAGCTCGGAAGCCTTTTGGACCGTTTGATTCCAGTCACGGGCGACTTCGGCGGGGCCCTTCAACTCGGCAGCGGCGGCTGCGACGGCCGCGAAACAGGCAGGCAGGAGCAGGGTTTTCACGGGGTGTGCGCGGGTTTCCGACAGCACGCCGGCCGGACGGTTCCCCTAGTCGGCGAAATATTTCCTGCGGGCCAGCCGCCAGGCGGTCACGAAGAAGGCGGTCAGCGGTACGGCCAGCAACATGCCGAGCACGCCGCCGAAGGCGTGGCCCCAGAAGAAGACCGCAAAGATGATCGCGACCGGGTGCAGGCCGGTCTGCCGGCCCATGATGCGCGGGGTGAGCAGCCACCCTTCGAGGCATTGCACGGCGGCGAAGACCACCAAACAGAGCGCGACCAAACCCAGGCCGCCGCCCTGTTGCAGGAGCGCGAGGGGGATGACGACGCTCAGGCCGAGGATCGAGCCGAGGTAGGGCACGATGTTGAGCAGGCCGACGAGCAGGCCCAGCGCGAGCCCGAAGCGCAGGCCGCCGATCGAGAAACCGATGGCCAGCAGCACGCCCATGATCAGTCCGATGAGGATCTGCCCGCGGAAGAAGGCGACGATGATGCCGAGGAACTCGCGGAGCAGGAAGAGCACGTCGTCGCGGTGCTCGGGTTTCAGGAAGGTGAGGTGTTCGGAAAGTTTTTTCACCGGGTCGTCGGTGCCCGAGAGCAGGAAGAAGAACAGATAGACGGGGATGATGGCCAGCGACGCGACGAAACCGAAGAACCCGAAGATTCCCGCGCCGGCCTGCTTGAGCGACGGGGCGAGCTGGGCGACGAGGTCCTGCGCTTGCTGCGCCACGGTGTCGAGCGCGCCCTTGATGGCGGGGTTCTCCAGGTGGGTGCGCGCGACAGCCAGCCACTCGGGGAAATGCGTCTCACCCCATTGCAGCGTCTTCTTCCACAAATCGGGTAGGTAGGCGATGAACTCGATGACCTGCGAGATGACGGCCGGCGCAAAGGCCAGCAGCACGCCGGCCACCGCCATGAGGAAGAGTCCGTAGAGCAGGATGACCGCGCTCAGCCGGCGGAGCTTCAGCCGACTTTGGAAAACACCGACAACCGGCCGGAGGATGAGCGCCAGGATGCCGGCGGTCGCGATCGGCCAGATGACCCCGGAGAACTCCCCAATGAAACGGCCCAGCGCCACAAAGATCAGGCCCAGCAGCGCGAAGATGGCCACGATGGCGCCGAATCCGAGCGCAAAGCCCACCAGCCGGCGCTGGGCCGGGGTGAGCAGGGGGCTGGATTCCTCTGTCATGCGGCTCCACAAAAGGAGGGATCAGGCGCGACGCCAGAGCAAACCGCCGCCGGAACCGGTCATCCATATTTCAGCCCAAACCACCCCGTCCGGCTCCCGGCCGTGTAAGTTATGGCTTCGACTGGTGTCCAATAAGACACAATGATCCCACAACCCTGCCTCCGCCCATGAGCAATATCTGCAATGCTCCCGCCCGGTCCCTCCGCGGCCTGCTGGCCGCCGTGCTGCTGGCCATGATGTTTGTCGCGACCGGCCGGTTGACCGCCGGCCGCAACGACGCCGTGACCATCAGCGCCACCTCGGCCCCCGGTTACGTCCGTCCGCTCGACGCCGAGGGACGGCCCCGGCCGGAAAGCTATGTCTTCACCGAGGGTGCCTACTTTGGCGGCACCACCGTGGACGGCAGTCTCGACCGGATGACTTTCGACTCCCTGACACGCGTGCTCGCCGTGAACCTGGCCGCGCAGGAGTATTACCCGACGAAAGAGCTGGCTTCGGCCAACCTGCTCATCCGCGTTTTTTGGGGCGCGACGGAGGTTTTCAACGATCCGCAAAAGACCTTTGCCGTGGATGCGCTGAATTCCGCGCTGAGCAGCTACGGTTCCACCTACGCGGCCAATGAAACCGCCGATCCCGGCGACATCAACGTCGCGATGGAACAGATCGGAGCGGGGCAGGAGAACGCGGGGGTGGCCGCGCGGCGCAACGCCGCCCTGCTCGGCTACCGGCGCACCCTGGACCGGCTGAGCCGCAAGGCGATGCCCAGCCCCGAGGAGGTGGCGCTGCGCACCGAGCTCAGCGAGGAGCGCTACTTCGTCGTGTTGATGGCCTACGACTACCAGTTCATGCGGCGGGAGAAGAAACCGAAGCTGCTCTGGGTCACCCGGCTCAGCATGCGCGGACCGGGCAACAACTTCACCGAGGCGCTGCCCGCGCTCGCCCTGGCCGGGGCGGAGGCCTATGGCCGGTCGCTGGACCGCCTCCACCGCGTGCGCGTCAACGACCGCAAGGTCGAGGTGATCATGGGCGACCTCAAGATCCTCGGCGTGGAGGAAACACCCAGGGAAACGAAAACTGAAAAGTAGTCCCAAAACCCTTGAACCACTGATGAACACAGATGAACACAGATAGGGAAGGACCCGGCTCCGGAAATGACGGACTCGCCGGTTCATCAATCCGATGGAAGCATCCCCGACCCGTCAGTTGCAGCGTTCTCCGCTGATCAGTGTGAATCTGTGCCCACCTGTGGTTTTTTGCCTGAGTTCTGGGCTGCGGAGCTTCTCTCCTTGACATTCTAGGGGAGCCCGGCTTTCTCCTAGTCAATCTAGGAGAAACTCCATGGCCACCCACAAAGCCGACCTGCTGCAGGGCACCCTCGACCTGCTCATCCTCAAATCACTCCAGCACGAGCCCATGCACGGATTCGGCATTTCGCTCCGGATCCAGCAAATGTCGAAGGACATGCTGACCGTCGAGCAGGGCTCGCTCTATCCCGCGCTCTACCGCCTCGAGGATCAGGGCTGGATCAAGTCGGAGTGGGGCGTCTCCGAAAACAACCGCAAGGCCAAGTTCTACACGCTGACCGCCGCCGGCCGGAAGCAGCTCACCACCGAGGAGCAGAGCTGGGCGAAGCTCTCCACCGCCATCAACCTGGTTCTCGGCAACGCGTAAAACTTCTTCACCACAGAGGACACGGAGAGCACAGAGGATTCAGCCCTGTCCGGTTTCAGACCACGTCTCTGAGTCCTCCGCGACCTCGGTGTTAAAAATCAGAACCCCATGAGCTTTCTCCGCCGACTCCGCGCACTCTTCTGGAGGAAGAAACTCGACGCTGAGATGGCGGAGGAGATGCGGCTGCACGTGGAATTGCAGACAGAGCGGAACATCGCGGCGGGGATGACGCCAGACGAAGCCCGCTACGCCGCGCTGCGGCAGTTCGGCAACGTGGCGGGCATCCAGGAAGAGGCGCGCGCGACCCGGCCCGGGGTCGGCCTCGAGCTGCTCGTGCGCGACGGCGCGTTCGCCCTGCGTTCGCTGCGGCGGAACTGGGGGTTCGCCGCGACGGTCGCGGTTTCGCTGATGCTAGGGATCGGCGCGGCCACGGCGGTTTATTCCGTGGTCCATGGCGTGCTGCTGGCACCGCTCGCCTACGGCCGCCAGGGCGAGCTCGTGCAGATCCAGTCACGCCACCTTCGCGACGGTGCCTCCGATCTGGCGCCGGCGACGTTCGGCGATCTCGCGGCTGAGTCCAAGTCCTTCGACGCCGTCGCCGCCCAATACTACTATTACCTCAACCTGACCGGAACCGCGGTGCCGGCGCTGGTAAACAGTGCTGACGTCACAGGTGATTTCTTTCGCGTCTTTCAAGTGGCGCCGTGGCGCGGGCGCGCCTTGGTCCTGTCCGACATGGCGAAGAATGCGCCCCCGGTGGCGGTTTTGGGCCACGCGTTTTGGCAGAGCCAGTTTGGCGGCGACGAATCGCTGCTCGGACGGCAAATCCTTCTCGACGACGTGGCGCATGAGGTGGTGGGGATCATGCCGCCGGGATTCACCGATCCCGCCGGGACCGCGCAATTGTGGCGTCCGATGCGTCCCGGGGTGGACAATCTCAACGACCGCAGCTCGCGGTATTGGACCGGATTCGGCCGCCTCAAACCCGGCGTCACCGTTGACCAGACCAACGCGGAGCTCGCGCTGATCGGCCAGCGGCTCGTCCTGGCCTTTCCCACCAACTACGAAAGCTGGAGCCTGCAGGCGGTGGACCTGCGCACGCGGTTGGTGGGCGACTACCGTCGCGGTTTGTGGACGCTGCTGGCCGCTGTCGGGTGCCTCATTGCGATCACCTGCGCCAACGTCACCGGCCTTTCGGTCGTGCGCGCCACCGCCCGCAGCCGGGAATTCGCGGTGCGAGCCGCGCTCGGCTCGTCGCGGCGGCGGTTGATTCGCTTGTTGGTGATCGAGAGCCTGCTCCTCGCCGTGATCGGCGGGGTCGGCGGAGTGATGTTGGCGCAATGGAGCGTGGCCGGGCTGCTCGCGGCATTGCCGCCGGGGTGGCTGCCGCGCGCCGATGAGATTACCATCAATTGGGCCGTATTGGGCGTCAGTGCCTTGCTCGTCGCGGCCTGCGGCCTGGCCGCAGGCGTGGTTCCAGCCCTGATCGCCGCCCGGGTGGAACCGTCCGACGCGCTGAAGGACGGTGCCCGCGGTTCGGGCGGAGGGCACGGCCGGCGGTTGCGGGCCCTGCTGGTTGCGGCGGAGATCGGTCTGGCGGTGGTGTTGCTTTCGGGGGCTGGCCTGCTGGCGCGAAGCCTCGTTCGCCTGGCCCACCGCTCGCCAGGAATCGACGCGGCGCGCATGCTATCGCTCACGGTTTCGCATTCCGGCAAGCGCTACGATCATCCCAACAAGAGCTGGGCCTACTTTTCCCGGGCCGAGGCCGCGGTCGCCGCGCTGCCGGGCGTCGAGGCGGCGGCGTTCACCCATACGTCGCCGTTTCGCTGGGGCATCCCGCTTGGTTATGCGCGTCTCGCTGCATCCGGCGCGGACGCCAGGCCCGAAACCATCCAGGCATTCACTGATTCCGTCGGCGTCAGTTATTTCAAGGCTGCTGGCATCCCGTTGCGAGCGGGCCGTCTGTTCGGCCCCGACGATGATCTGCGCGCGTCCCGCAAGTTGATCATCAGCGAAAGCACGGCCCGGCGCCTCTTTGGCCGGGAGAATCCCATCGGTCAGCTGCTCTCCTCGGGGAGCCCGCAGCCTTTCGAGGTCGTCGGGGTGGTCGGCGATGTGCGGCGGTCCGGCCTAGCAGGCTGCTGAAAAAACCCCTGTTTTGATATAGCACGTCTTGTTTTTGTGATTTTCTGCGCCGATTCGAGCTCCCGCGAGGGAGTTTTCGCGCCGATTTCGGCGCGGCCCGCATCGTT
>JBMOQY010000004.1:0-3862 GCA_049322455.1 Verrucomicrobiota bacterium
ACACCGCGAAGAAGCCGCCAAACGATGCGGGCCGCGCCGAAATCGGCGCGAAAACTCCCTCGCGGGAGCTCGAATCGGCGCAGAAAATCACAAAAACAAGACGTGCTATATCAAAACAGGGGTTTTTCAGCAGCCTGCTAGGGTCTAGGTCTCCTCGTAAGCGTCGCCCCGGGTGCCACGTAGCCGGCGGCGGTGGGCCGTGGTAGGCTGGCAGGATGGGAACGACACATGCGGAGCTGGTGGAGACGGGGGACAAGCGCGACGGGAGCGGGCGGCGGCTGACGACGGCTGAGCGCCGCAGCGAGCTGGTCGCGGCGTATCGGCGGAGCGGATTGACGATGGCGGCGTTTGCGCGTCGGGAGGGACTGCGCTATTCGACGTTCGCCGGCTGGGTGTTGCAGGGCGGCTGGCGGCGGGCGCCGGCCGTGCGCTTTGCCCAGGTGCAGCTGCCCTCGGTTCCGCCAGTCACGCCCGCGGGCCTGGAGGTGCGGTTACCGGACGGCACGCTGCTGCGCGGTGGCCGCGCCGCAGCGCTGGCGGAACTGGTGCGGGCCTTGCGGGGCTGAAGCGATGCTGTCCTTTCCCGCAGGCATCCGGATCTTCGTGGCGGTGCAGCCGGTGGACATGCGCAAGCAGTTCAACGGGCTGTGGGCGGCGGCGAGCGAGCAGTTGGGCGAGGACCCGAAGAGCGGGGCGGTGTTCTGCTTCGTCAACAAGGACCGCACGCGGCTGAAGCTCTTGTATTGGGATACCACGGGCGTGTGGGTGCTGGCCAAGCGGCTGGAAAAAGGTCGCTTCTCCTGGCCGGCTCCGGGCGAGGCGAAGGCCAAGCTGGCGCTCCGGCCCGAGGCCTTCGCGCTGCTGGTCGGCGGGGTCCAGCTCGACCGCTGCTCGCTCAAGCCGTGGTATGAGCGCTGAGCAAAAATAATTTTGGCGCGGTGGAACTTTGCCCCGCCGTCCCGTTCAGAGGGCGCGCGATGAGCGCCACCACCGTCGATCCCGTGCAGATCCTGCAAAAGGAGATCGGCCTGTTGCGCGAGGAGAACGCGGTGCTGCGGGCGAGCATCGCCTGGTTGAAGCAAAAGCTTTTTGGTGGCGGCCAGAGCGAGACCCTCGACCGGGCGCAACTGTTGCTCAAACTCGGTGAACTGGAGAGGCTGGCCGCCGCGGAGCGTCCGACCGAGACCGTCACCTACGAGCGCGCGGCCGGTCCGGCCCCGAAGCGCACGCTGCCGGCGGAGTCCTTCGCGCACCTGCCCGTGCAGGAGACCGTGGTGATCGAGCCCGCGGCGGTGAAGCAAGCCCCGACCCTCTACGAGCGCCTCGGCGAGGAGCGCACCTTCGAGGTGGATGTCGTCCCGCCGAAACTGTTCAAGCGCGAGATCGTGCGCCCGAAGTATCGGCACTGTCTGGACCGCAACCGTGCGCCCGTGCTGGCACCGGCGCCGAAGCGGGTGGTGTCCGGCGGCTTCGCCTCGGCCGGACTCATCGCCTGGGCGCTCACGGCCAAGTATGCCGACCATCTTCCGCTTTACCGGCAGGAGAAGATGCTGGCCCGCTGGGCCGGCGCCAAGCCCGGCCACATGCCGGTCTCCCGCCAGAACCTCTGCGACTGGGTGGGCGCCGCCACCGCGCTGCTTGAACCGCTGGTCAAGCGGATGAAGCAGGACCTGCTGGCCGGCGGCTATGTGCAGGTCGATGAGACCCCGATCCGCTGCAACGATCCCGACCTGCGGGATGGCAAGACCACCCAAGGGTGGTTGTGGGCGCTCTCGCGACCCGGGGGCGAAGTCATCTTCGAGTGGCGGCAGTCCCGCCGGCACGAGGAAGCCGAGGGACTGCTCGGCCACTACCAAGGCCTGTTGCACAGCGACGGCTACGAGGCCTATCCGGCCTACGTGCGCGCGCACCCAGGCGTCACTTGGCTGGGCTGCTGGGCGCACGCCCGGCGGAAGTTCCATGAAGCACTCACGGAGGCCCCGGCCCGCGCCGGCTTCGTGCTGCGGTTGATCGGACAACTCTATCATTACGAGTCGGCCTGGCGGGAGGCCGGCCCGGCTCTGCGTGCGGCGCTCCGGCAGGGCCACTTCGGGCTGACGCTGTCGTTGCTGCGCCGGACCGCGCAGCGGCTCCAGCAACTGGCCCTGCCGCGTTCGCAACTCGGCCAGGCCTGCGCCTATCTGCTCGGCCACTGGGAGCCGCTCACCGCCCATCTGACCCACGGCCGCAGCCAGCTCGACACCAACGCGGTGGAGAACGCCATTCGTCCGAGCAAGCTCGGAGCGAAGAACTGGCTGTGCGTGGGCCACCCGCAAGCCGGCGACCGCGCCGCGGTGATTTACTCACTGATCGTCTCGGCCCAGCGTTGCGGCCTCGATCCCCACGCCTACTTGAAGGATGTCCTCTCGCGCCTGCCGGCCATGACGACCAAGGACGACCTGCGCCCGCTCCTGCCCTCGCACTGGAAACCGGCCAGCGCTTCGTAGCTCTCGTAACTACGGAACTTGCGTCAGATTGGTTACCATTACGTCGTAGCTCTCGTAGTTACGAACCCCGTCAAGAAGGCACCCGGGGCGACGCTTACCGAGATCGTCATCCGCCGCCTCGACAAGTCCGGCGCCACGCCGGGCTGATCACACACTACAAAGCCGACCCTCGGCGATTCTGTTAACTACTTCTCCGAATCCTTGTGATAGCGCCATGCGGCCACTAAAAAATCGCCTACGGAGTTCGCGATGATCAAAGGACGACCAGCTTCAGCCTCTTCAATGTCCGCAAGATAAATTCGCTCATCAGACAAATCCTTTTTCGCAAGCACCTCCGAACCATCGCCCCATACTCCAATTTGGATGAAGCCTTGATTTTGCTCCAACCCACTGTCCGCCCTTACAGAATCTATTGGTCGAAAATATTCGTCCGGTCCGACTTGCTCGTAGCTTACGAGAAGTGACGCAATTTTCGGGTGAATCTGTTTAGTCGGAACGACTGGTCCATTTGTTCGGGGTCTGCCCCAAAGCCGCAGGATTTCCTCTGGGGATGGTTCGCCAGGCGTCGCCGGAAGATGTTTGATGAGCGGCTCTTCAAGCCCCCGGGCAGCGGGCTTGGAGTCCACCTTCTTGAGGAACCTCCGTAGCAAATAATTCCCGGCAAGAGCCAGAATGACCAATGCTATAATATAGAGCATGGCTCAATTCCCCCCAGATTCTTCAATCGATACAGATGCTTCAACTCCCATCCCAAACTCAGTGGGCCCTTCCTGCGTCGAATAGCCCTGAACGCCGGCCTTTATGTCGACCGCCCAATCGCCACACTGGTATTTCCCCTCAACATATAGGGTAATTTCGTTTGCCGCTTGTCTAATCAACAGTGTCGATTCACGCGCCCTGTCGAATGCTTCCATCCTTAAGAGGCGTGCATGCTCTGCCGCATGCGCCGCTCTGGTTGGAACCCATTTCATATTCCAGGAACCTCTCGCAGACCAACGGAACGGCAATGGATACCGGCCACCCTTAATCGGGTTAATGTGATGAACAAATCCACCAACAACCTTGTTGGCTCTTCTGAAGCTCGCTCGCGCTCCACCTTCAACAGCCGCTCGCACCGTGTATTTAGCAGCATGACGAAGTGAGGCACCTCCAAGTGTAACAGTGATTTCAACTACCGTCTCCGTAACTTCACCGGCAAAATATGCCTTACTATCTGGGTTTACCGCAGAATCATTAAATCCATCAAAAAAGGTTCCTCGCTGTTTTCAGTGGGTAGAGCGGTGGAGGATGGTAGGCTTGGGGTGTGACTCCTGAGCAATTATTTCATGAACTCCTTGGGCTGGGCCGGCAGTGGCGGGTGACGCGCTGCGAGTATG
>JBMOQY010000005.1:0-197262 GCA_049322455.1 Verrucomicrobiota bacterium
CGAGGAATTCCCGCACCGTGGCGAAGTCGAAGCCCGTGCGCACGAGGCCGTCCACCTCCACCCGGCCGACCGCCCCGTAGAGCAGCACGATGCCGAAGAGCATGATCGCCGAGCTGAGCGCGCCGAGCACGAGGTATTTCAGGCCGGCCTCCAGCGTGAGCGCGTTGTCGCGGAAATAGCTGACGAGGATGTAGAACCCGATCGTGACCGTCTCCAGCGCCACGAAGAACATCGCGAAGTGGTTGCTCTGGGTCAGCAGCATGAGCGCGGCCGTCACCACCAGCACGATGGCGTAGAACTCGACGCGCGGCATCCTCGTGCGCGGCAGGCAGAGGGTGCTGAGGAAGCACACCAGCAGCGACGAGAGCAGGAAGAACACGCGGGCGATCTGGCCGGGGACGCCGAGCCTGATCAGGCCGCCGAAGAGCGCCTGTTCACCCCAGATCTTGTCAAAGTTGAAGGCCACCGTGATCAGCACCATCGCCAGCGCCGCGATGGCGACCTGCGGGATGAAACGGTGCTGGTCCTTCGGGGTGACGATCTCCAGCGCGAGCAGGCCGAGGGCGGCGCAGGCGAGGATCATCTCCGGCCCGATGGCCCACCATTGGTTCGAGTCAGCGACGGCCTTGAGGATTTCCGGGGACATGGCGGCGGGAGATCAGCGTTGGAAGGAGAGCGGGAGAGCCTCGGCCACCTTGGCCGGCGGATTCAGGGCCTGGTCCACGGGCAGGGAAACGGCCTTGGGGTAGAACCCGAAGAACAGCAGGGCCGCGAGCAGGAGCAGCGCCGGCAGGCGTTCGCCCCAGCCGACATCCGCGGGCGGATGCGCGGTGGTCACGCGCTGCAGGGCCTCGGACGGCGGACCGAAGAACACGCGCGCGGCGGCGCGCAGGCCGTAGATGGCCGAGATGATGACGCCGGCGACGGCGACGGCGGTGATCCATTTCGAGAAATTCCACAGCGCCACGAAAACCGTGAGCTCACCCCAGAAGTTGGCGAAGCCCGGCAGGCCGATGCTGGCCAGGGTCGCGGTGACAAACAGCGCCGCGAGCACGGGTGTTTTCTGCGCGAGGCCGCCCATTTCCGACATGTCGAAGGTGTGCGTGCGGTGGTGGATGCTGGTCGCGAGCAGGAACAGCAGCGCGACCGACAGACCGTGCGCCACCATCAGGAAGACCACCCCGCCGGAGCCGACGGTGGAGAGCGCGGCGATGCCGAGGAAGCAGTAGCCCATGTGCATGACCGAGCTGTAACCGAGCATCTGCTTCAGGTCGCGCTGGGCCATGGTGACGAACCCGACCACGAGCACGTTGCCGATGGCGGCGAGCAGGGCGAGCGTCCAGGCCCAGTGCGCCGCGCCCTCGGGCAACAGCGGCAGGGCGATCTGGATGAGACCATAGAGGCCGAATTTCTTGAGCACACCCGCGTGCAGCATCGCGGCCGAGCTGGGCGCGGCGCCATAGCCCAGCGGCGCCCAGGTGTGCAGCGGCCAGAGCGAGACCAAAATGCCGAAGCCGAACATCAGCAGGCCGAAGATGTAATTCTGCGTCGTGCCGCGCAGTCCTTCCTCGGCGATGGCGCGTTTCAGCTCGATCAGGTCGAAGGAGTTCGCACCGCTCTTCGCGTAGAGGGCAATCAGGCCGAGCAGCGAGAGCATCGCACCGACCGTGAGGTAGATCGTCATCTTCATCGCCGCGTAGTTGCGGTCGCGGCCGCCCCAGATGCCGACCATGATGAAGGTCGGGATCAGCGCCAGCTCGTGGAAGAAATAGAAGAAGAAGATGTCCACCGAGGCGAACACGCCCAGCAGCCCGCCGTGCATGACGAGCAGGAGCACGAGGTAGGTCTTGAGGCGCTCGGCCTGCGAGCGCAGGGCGTAGAGCCCGGCGGCCAGGCCGACGATGGCCGCGAGCAGGAACATGGGCAGCGCGATGCCGTTGAGGCCGAGCTTCAGGGTGATGCCGTAGTCGGCGAGACCGGTGTCGAGCGAGCTGAGGAACCAGTATTGCTCGGCTCTTTCGGCGGGGAACTGCGCCCACAGCCGCAGGGCGAGGGCCAGCGGCAGGGCGAAGGCCGCGGCGGCGAGCTTGGTCGCGAACCGCTTGGGCAGCCCGAGCGCGATGACGAGCGCGGCCACGAGCGGCGTGGCGATGGCGAGCTGCAGAAGTTGGGCGTTGTCAGGCATGAATCAAAGACGGAAAAGGCAGGAGCAACCACAGATGGGCACAGATTCACACAGATAAAGAATCCCCGAATCGTGGTTCGGAAGTTCCTGCTGCATCTGAGCCTTTGGTTTCATCTGTGTCTATCTGTGTTAATCTGTGGTTTAAACTCAGTTTCAGAGAATCCCGGAGGCGAAGGCCCAGAGGACGACGGCGCCGAGCAGGAACCAATAGACGTAAACGTGGAGGCTGCCCGTGTAGAGGGCGCGGGCGCCGAGGCCGATGAGCCCCACCACCCCGGCCAGGCCGCGGATGATCAGGCCGGCGAGGAAGATCTGCTCGAGGAAGTTGATGAGCATCGCGAAGCGCTGCTGCACCTTGGCCACATAGTAGTCGTAAACCCGGTCGAAGGACTCCTTCACGCCGGTCAGCAGGCGGAACAGGCCCTGTGATTTCTCCTCCAGCGTGTCGTGGTCGGAGGGCTTGTAGAAGAGGAGCGCCGCACCGGCACCGACCACCATCACGGCGACCGAGACGGCAAAAATGATCGTGTGGTCGGACCCATCATGCGCCACCGGGATCAGGTCGGCAATCGAGCCGGCCAATTTCGGGTAAAGACCAAGACCGAACCAACCGGTGGCACCGAAGATCGACAGAAATGCGAGCAGGATCAGCGGCAGCGTCATGACGAGGCCGCTTTCGTGAGCGTGCTTGGCGTCGTCGGAGCGGGCCTCGCCGAAGAAGGTGATCTTCCACAGGCGGAGCATGTAGAACGAGGTCAGCACGGCGGTGAACGCCAGAAGAGCGAAGACCGCGGTGTTGTTCTTCATCGCGAGGTAGAGAATCGCATCCTTGGAGAAGAAGCCGGCGAAGGCCGGCATGCCGATGATGGCCAGCACGCCGATGGTGAAGGTGACGAAGGTGATGGGCATCCTTTTCCGCAGGCCGCCCATCTTGAAGATGTCCTGTTCGTGGTGGCAGCCATGGATGACGGAACCGGAGCCGAGGAACATGAGGGCCTTGAAGAAGGCGTGGGTCGTGAGGTGGAACATCGCGGCGCCGACGCCGGCGGCGAGGACCATCGAATGAACCGTGCCGCCCATGTCGTGCTCGACCGTGAGCGAGCCCAGCCCGAAGGCCGCGACCATGTAGCCGAGCTGCGAGAGCGTCGAGTAGGCCAGCACCTTCTTGATGTCGCTCTGGACGATGGCGCAGACGGCGGCGTAAAGCGCGGTGATTGTGCCGGTCCACATGATGACGGTGAGCGCATCGGGCACCATCAGCACGTTGATGCGACAGAGCATGTAAACGCCGGCGGCCACCATCGTGGCGGCGTGGATGAGGGCGGAGACGGGCGTCGGGCCCTCCATCGCGTCGGGCAACCACACCTGCAGGGGCATCTGGGCCGACTTGCCGACCGCGCCGCAAAACAGGAGCAGCGGAATGAGCGTGCTGTAAACCAGGCCGTTGCCCGGGGTGTGCTGGGCGAGTTCCGTGAGGTTGACCGTGCCGTTGGCCCAGTAGCACATCACAATGCCCAGCAGGAAGCCGAAGTCGCCCACGCGGTTGACGATGAAGGCCTTCTTGGCCGCATCGGCGGCGGACTGCTTGTGGTGCCAGTGGCCGATGAGCAGCCAGGAGCTGAAACCGACCAGTTCCCAGAAGATGAAAATCATGAACAGGTTGTCGGCGAGCACGATGCCGATCATCGAGAACATGAAGATGGACAGGCCGCCGAAGAACCGCGCCCGCGCCGAGTCGTCGTGCATGTAACCGAGCGAGAACACGTGAATCAGGAAACCGACCACGCCGACCACAAACATCATGAGCGCGGCGAGGTCGTCGAACTTGATGCCGAGCGACACGGCGAAGTCCCCGAAACGCAGCCATTCCCACGATGAGTTGGGGAAGTTGCGCTCGCCGTGCAGGAGCAGGATGACCGAGATCGCGGCGATGGCGCCGGCCGTCGCGGTGGAGACGTAGGAGGCGAGCGCGCCGTGCTTGCGCAGGAACAGCGCGATGACCACCGCCGACGCGAGCGGCAGGAGGAGAAGAAGGATGGCGTGCGAGAGCATGGTCATCGGCGGAAGTGCGGAACGCGGAGCGCGGTGCTGTAGGGCGGGGTCTCCGAACCCCGCCACGCGATGGCCATCATATCCGAACCAGGCGGGGTTCGGAGACCCCGCCCTACAACGATCTGTTTGGTATCCGTGAACATCCGTGAAATCCGTGGTTAATGCTTCAGCAAATTCAGGTCGTCCACGTGGACGCTGTGGCGCCGGCGGAAGAGCGCGACGATGATGGCGAGGCCGACGGCGACCTCGGCCGCGGCGATGGTGAGGATGAAGAACACGAAGACGGCGCCGTCGAGCGTGCCCTGGAACTTCGAGAACGCGACCAGCGCGAGCGTCGAGGCGAGCAGCATGAGCTCGAGGCACATGTAGATCACGAGCGTGTTCTTGCGCAGCAGCACGCCGAAGAAGCCGATGGCGAAGAGCAGCGCGCTGAGGGCGAGGTAGGTTTCGAGTCCGGCGGGGTTCATTTGGCGGCCTCCCTCGTTTCGAATTTCTTGCTCAGCACGATCACGCCCAGCATGGCGACGAGGAGCAGGAAGCCCACGACCTGCACGGGCAGGAGGTAGGTGGTGAAGAGCAACTCGGCGTAGTTCTTGAGCGTCGGCACCGCGTGCGCGGCGACGTCGGCCTTGGGGGCGTTGATGCCGACCATGTGCGCGCCGACGAGGAGCAGCGCACCACCCAGGACGGCGGCGGCGAGCGAGAGCTTGCCGAAGGGCTTCTGCGCGCCCGGCGTCGTGTCGAGCAGCATGATGATGAAGAGGAACAGGGCGACGACCGCGCCGGCATAGACCAGCAGGAGCACGAAGGCCAGGAGCGCGGCGTCGAGCAGCACGAACAGGCCGGCCAGGCCCACGAGCGACAGCAGCAGACAGAGGGCGGCGTTGACGGCGTCCTTGTTCAGCACCACCGCGAGGGCGCTGCCGACGGTCAGAAAGGCGAAGGTGTAGAAGACGAAGTCAGCCATGGCTCAATGGTGCGGGTTGCCGCGCTCCTCGGCGGCCTTCTTCTTGTCCCACTTGAAGTGCTGGTCGGGGAGCGTGCCGCCGAGTTCGTAGAGGCGCTCCTTGTTGTTGACCATCTCGGCGCGGGTGTAACCGGTCATGGAAAACTGGTTTTGCAGGAAGATGGCCTCCTCCGGGCAGACCTCCTGGCACAGGCCGCAATAGATGCAGCGCAGCATGTCGATGTCGAACTCCCGGGGGCCCTTCTCGACATGGGCGCGCTCCGGCTGGTCGGGCGGGATTTCGCCAGGGGTGATGCGGATGGCCTTGGGCGGGCAGACGAACTCGCAGAGCTGGCAGGAGACGCACTTCTCGCGGCCGTTGGGATCCTTCACCAGCGTGGGCACGCCGCGATAACCCGGCGGGATGGCGGGGCGGACGTCGGGATACTCCATCGTGATCTTCGGCTTGAACAGGTGCTTCAGCGTCACCCGCATGCCGGCCACGATCTGCGGCAGGTAGAGGCGCTCCGCGAGCGAGAGGGATTTGCGTTCGACGACGTAGGCCATGGCGCTCAGAGGGCGGGTTTCTGGAGAGGGTTGACGAAGATCGCCCACACCGAGGTGACCGTCACGACGGCGAGGCCGGTCCACCAGGCGAAGCCGAGCCCGAGGTCGCGGATGGCGATGGCTGCGGCGTAGAAGAGCAGGTTGCCGATGGCGAGCGGCAGGAGCTTCTGCCAGCCCATCCTCATCACCTGGTCGTAGCGGAAGCGCGGCACGGTCCAGCGCACCCACATGAACACGAAGATCATGCCGAGCACCTTGCCGACGAAGATGCCGAGCGAGAGCAGGCCGACGAGGATCGGATGCGTGAGCCCGGGCGACACCGCGCCGAGCCACTCCACGACGGTGGCGAGCGGCACCCACGGCAGCGGATTCCAGCCGCCGAGGAAGAGCAGGATGAACACGCCGGAGCCGATCATCATGTGCGCATACTCGGCCACGAAGAAGAGGCCCCACTTGAGCGAGCCGTATTCGGTGTGGAAGCCGCCGACGAGGTCGGCCTCGCCCTCGGCCATGTCGAAGGGCAGGCGGTTGGTCTCGGCGAAGAGGGAGACGAGAAACACGATGGCCGCGACCGGCATGATGAAGATGAACCACAGGCCGCCGAGGAAACCGGGCTGGCTCTGGAATTCCACGGCCCTGGCCAGGCTCAGCGTGCCCTCGCCGCCCGGGACGTTGATCCAGAGGAACACCGGGAGCACGGACAGCGTCATCGAGAGCTCGTAGGAGATGAGCTGGGCGGAGGCGCGGACGCCGCCGAGGAAGGGATACTTCGAGTTGGAGGCCCAGCCCGCGAGGATCAGCGAATACACGCCGAGCGAGGAAACGGCGAAGACCGCGAGCAGGCCGATGTCCACGTTGGCGAGGATGAGCGGCACGACGCGGCCGGCCTCGTCGAGGTAGGCGCCGAGCGGCACGGCGGTGACCGTGGTGAGCGCGGGGATCATCGCCACGACCGGCGCCAGCAGGAAGTAGAACTTGTTCACGTGGCCCGGCAGAGGGTCCTCCTTGAAGAACATCTTGCCGCCGTCGGCCATGAGGTGGAACACGCCGAGGCGCTGCAGAAAGCCGATGCCCGGCACCCACGCGACCCAGAACGGCAGCGCGCGGTTCGGGCCCGGGCGGCCCTGCATCCAGGCGGAGACCTTGCGCTCGGCCAGCGAGCTGGCGCCGCCCAGCGGGAAGATGACGGCGATCACCGCGAGGCCCTTGATGACGGCCTGCAGCAGCGGGTGGAGGCTGTTCCAGAATTCGACGATGGCAGTCATGCGTTGGCGGCCGCGGGCACGGCGGCGGGTTTGAAGTGGAGCGTCTCGCCCTCGCAGAACGGCAGGCCGGCCCACGCGGAGGCGTCGAGCAGATGGCCGGTGGCGGGCAGCGCGGCGTGGCTGAGCCCGGCGAGCGCCTTGGTCTCGGCGGCGATCTGCGCCCAGAGCGGGCCAAGCGCGAAGGGCAGGATGCCGCCGCCGGCCGCAGCGATCAGCTCGGCGAGCGTGACGAGGTCGTCATTCACCCCGGCGGGGCCGGGCACGGCCTTGGCGAACTTCTGCAGGCGGAACTGCTGGTTCACGAAGCTGCCGGATTTCTCGAAAACGGTGAGGGTCGGGATGACGACCTTGGCCGCATCGCTCGTCGCGTTCCGATGCGTGCCGAGATAAATTACGGAAACCTTGGCGAGCTGCGCCGCGGTGAGGCCGGCGGCCGTGAGATCCTCGTTGATCGCCACGACGGTCTTCACCTTGCCGGCGTCGATGTCGGCGGCGAGGCCGGTGAGCTTCGGCGACGGGAGCGCGGTGATGAGGCCGGTGACGAGCGCGCCGCGGACGTTCGGGTTGCGGTCGGCGGAGATGAGGAGGCGGTCGCCCTGCCCCACCCGGCTGACCAGCGAGACCGGCGCCTTGAGCGCGTCGGCGAGCTTCTTGGTGAGGAACTGCTCCTCGACGCTGCTGCGGCCGGAGCCGACGAGGGCGACGGCACCGCCCTTGAGCAGGTCGGCGGCGGCCTTGAGCGCCATGTCGTTGGTGGAGGTGACGCCGTTGACGGCCGTCTCGGTGAGGCGGTCGGCGGCCTTCACCTGCTTGTAGAGCAGGCGGCCGGAGTCGGCGAGCCAGGTGTCGTTCACCGCGTCGTTGCGCCGCGGGGTGATGCGGTAGATCACGCCCTCACGGCTCCAGACCTCGGTGTTCACGCCGACGGAGGACTCGGTGCAGATGCTCGGCGTGGCCTTGAGGAACCACACGCGCATCTTGAAGCGGAAGTCGGTCGAGGTGAGCGCGCCCACGGGGCAGATGTCCACCGTGTTGAGCGAGTAGTTGTTCTCAAGCTGGCGGCCCGGGTAACAGGTGAGCGTGCTGTAGCTGCCGCGGTCGATGAAGCCGAGCACGTCGTCCTTGGCGACCTCCTTGCAGAAGCGGATGCAGCGCGAACAGAGGATGCAGCGCTCGTCGTCGAGCGTGACGCGCGGGCCGAGCTGCGTGCGCTTCGGCTTCACGTTCTTCTGCTCGACGAAGCGGGAGTAGCCGCGGCCGTAGGCGGTGGAGTGCTCCTGCAGCTTGCACTCGCCGGCCTGGTCGCAAATCGGGCAGTCGAGCGGGTGGTTGATGAGCAGCATCTCCGTCACGCCCTCGCGGCAGTCCTTCACCATCGGCGAGTTCGTGCGGATGTGGAGGCCAGGCGAGACGTTGGTGCCGCAGCCGATCTGCGGACGCGGGATCCAGTTGACCTTCTGCCTGCCGGTGGCCGGGTCCATGACCGGGGCCTTGGTGGCGGGATCGACGGCCGGCATGCCCATTTCGATGAGGCACATGCGGCAGTTGCCCACGATCGAGAGCTTCGGGTGGTAGCAGTAGTGCGGGATCTCGATGCCGAGGAGCTTGGCGGCCTCGATCACGTTCGTGCCCTTCGGCACGGCGATGTCCCTGCCGTCAATGTTGACGGTCACGAGGTCGGCGAGTTTGGCAGGCTGAGTCATCAGAGAAATCATTCAACCACAGATGAACACAGATACCCACAGATGATGCAGAGCGTATTGGCCCATCTCATATCGGTGTTCATCTGTGGTCATCTGCGGTTGAAAAAGTGGATCGGTGGTTCGCTCAGATCAGTGGCAAGGCATCGGCGGGTTTCGCGGTTTTCTTCGCCTCGGCGTAGCCCTGGAACTCGTCGCCGAACTTGGCGAGGAAGCTCTGGGTCGGCCACGAGCAGGCCTCGCCGAAGGCGCAGATGGTGCGGCCGGGGATCTGGTCGGCAACGGCCTTGAGCAGCGTCGCATCCTCGGCGCGGGCGTCGCCGTGGACCATGCGCGTGGTGATTTTCTTCATCCACAGCGAGCCCTCGCGGCAGGGCGTGCACTGGCCGCAGCTCTCGTGTGAGTAGAACGCGTTGATGTTGGCGAGCGCCTCGACCATGTTGACGGTGTCGTCCATCACGATGACGCCGCCGGAGCCGCCCATCGTGCCGATCATGCCGAGCGAGTCGAAGTCCAGGGGCACGTCCTCGACGCCCCAGTCGTATTCGACCAGCTCGGCCCCGACCTTGCGCTTGCCCTTGAAGCGCTCGCCGAACTTCAGGATCTTGGCCGACGAGCCGCCGGGGATGACGGCCTTGAACCGGCGGCCGGGCAGCGGACCGCCGCACACGTCGTAGAGGAGCTGGCCCATCGTGATCCGGCCGCACTCGAACTCGTAGTAGCCGGGGCGCTGCACGTGGCCGGAGACGCAGTAGATGCGGGTGCCGGTGTTGCCGGGCGTGCCGATCTTCGCGTAGGCGTCGCCGCCCATGTCGGCGATGTGCTTCACGTGGCAGAGCGTCTCGACGTTGTTCACGATCGTCGGGCACTGGTAGAGCCCGAGGACGGCGGGAAAGTAGGGCGGCTTGATGCGCGGGTTGGCGCGCTTGCCCTCGAGCGACTCGATGAGGCCGGTCTCCTCGCCGCAGATGTAGGCGCCGGCGCCGCGGTGCACGAAGATGTCGCAGCTGTAGCTCGTCCCGAGGATGTTTTTGCCGACGAGGTTGGCATCGCGCGCCTCCTGGATGGCCTTTTCCAAAATGCGGGCGCCGTGGGGCATTTCGCCGCGGATGTAGATGTAGGCCTGCTTCACGTCGTTGGCGAAGCAGGAAATCATCGTGCCCTCGATGAGCTGGTGCGGGTCCTGGTGGATGATGTAGCGGTCCTTGAAGGTGCCGGGCTCGGACTCGTCGGCGTTGACGATGAGGTAGATCGGCTTGCCGCTCTTCCGGTCCACGAGCGACCACTTGAGACCGCAGGAGAAGCCGGCGCCGCCGCGGCCGCGCAGGCCGGACTTCTTGACCTCCTCGCGCAGCTCCTCGGGCTTGCGCGTGAACGCCTTCTTCATGACCTCGTAGCCGCCGTGCCTGCGGTAGCAGGCGAGGTCGTTGGTGTAGCCGGGCTCGTCGATGTGGGCGAAGATCAGGCGGCGTTGCGGGGGGGCGGACATGCGGAAATTGGAGATTTCAATTTGGGGATTCCTAAGCGTCAGCGTTCGGAGTCCTCGGTGTGGAACTCGATGCCGCCGGTCCAGCGGGCCGAGAAGTTATAGACGGTGGCGATCAGCACGCCGGCGAGGAAGCCGCCCACGGCGTTGATGAACGGCGTGAACACGGCCAGGCCGCCCGCCAGGAACCACGGCACGGCGGGAAAGGCCTTGGGCACGATCACCACGCCGCTTTCCGTCGCGGTGAAGGCGATGCCGAGGGTGATGAGGAACAGCGGCGCCAGGATCATGCCTGCAAAGCCGTTGATCACCGCCAGGACGAGTCCGAAGCGGAGCGGCGGAACGTGCCTGATCCGGTGACGGGTCATGGTTTCTTCGCGGCCTCCCGCCGGATCTGGTTGCTGAGGGCCTTCACCTTGGCGGCGTCCACCTTTTCATGCAGGTCGTCGTCGATCATCACCACCGGGCCGGTGCCGCAGCTCGCGAGGCATTCGACGAAGTCAATGGTCACCTCGCCGTCGGCGGAGACCTCCCCGCGGTGGCAGCCGAATTCCTGTTCGAACTGCTCGCAGACCTTGTAGCCGCCGGTGAGGGCGCAGGAGAGGGTGCGGCAGACCTTGATGTGACGGCGGCCGATCGGCTTCTGCCGGAACATGGGGTAGAAGGTCACGACCTCATACACGTTGATCGGCGGCAGTTCGAGCTTCGCGGCGACCCACTCGATGGCTTCCTGGGAAATCCAGCCGGCGTCCTCCTGGATGAGGTGCAGCAACGGCAGCGTGGCGCTGCGCTTCACCGGGTAATGGGTGATCACTTCGTCGATCTTCTTGAGCGTTTCGGGCTGGAGATTCACGGAGCGAGTCAGGGAGAAGTTGAGGTGATTTACGAATTGCGATTTACGATGGACGGCCGGAGGACGGAGGTGGGCAGTGGTTAAGGAAAATCGTAATTCGTAATTCTGAAATCGTAACTTGATCAGCGGTCGCACTCGCCCATGACGAAGTCGAGCGAGCCGAGGATGGAGACGACGTCGGACACGAGGTTGCCGACGCAGAGTTTTGGAAGGATGGAGAGGTTGCAGAACGAGGGGCTGCGGATCTTCAGGCGCCACGGCACGCCGCCGCCCTTGCTGACGATGTAGAAGCCGAGCAGACCCTTCGGGGCCTCGCCCTCGAAATAGACCTCGCCGGCCGGCATCTGCGGGCCTTCGGTCACGATCATGAAGTTGTTGATGAGCTCCTCCATGGACGTGAGGATTTTGTCCTTCGGCGGCGCGAAGATGCGGCGGGCGTCGCGGGCATACCAGTCGCCGCCGGGGAACTTGGCGATGCACTGCTGGATGATGCGGATGGACTGCTTCATCTCCTCGCCGCGGCAGAGGTAGCGGTCGTAGCAGTCGCCCTTCGAGCCGACGGGCACGTCGAAGTCGTATTGCTCGTAGCCCCAGTAGGGGCGGTCCTTGCGGAGATCGTTGGGCACGCCGGAGCCGCGGAGGTTCGGGCCGCTCAGGCCGTAGCTGATGGCGTCGGCCTTGGAGATGACGCCGATGCCCACGGTGCGGTCGAGGAAGATCTTGTTGCGCGAGAGCAGGCCGAGCACCTCGTCGAGGATCGGGAGGAACTGCCGGCAGAACGCGTCCACCTCCGCGAGCCAGCCCGGAGGCAGGTCGCGCGACACGCCACCGATGCGGCTGTAGCTGGTGGTGAAGCGCGCGCCGGTGAGCTTCTCGAACAGCTTGTAGAGCTTCTCGCGCTCCTCGAAGGTGTACATGAACACCGTCCAGGCGCCGACATCGATGCCGTAGGCCCCGAGGCCCATGAGATGCGCCGAGACGCGGGCCATCTCGGAGGTGATCACGCGGATGGCGTTGACGCGGTCCGGCACCTTCAGGCCGGCGAGCTGCTCGACGGCGTGGGCGTAGATGGCGTTGTTGGCGAGCGGGGCGAGGTAGTCCAGCCGATCCGTGTAGGGCACGAACTGGTTGTAGGTCATGTTCTCGGCGATCTTCTCGTCGCCGCGGTGCAGGTAGCCGACAACCGGGTCGGCCTTGGTCACGGTCTCGCCGTCGAGCTCGAACTGGATGCGCAGCACGCCGTGGGTGGACGGATGCGACGGGCCCATCGAGAGCGACATCTTCTCGGGCTCGAAGTCCCTGGGAGGATTCGCGTTCGCGGCCTTCGCGGCGGCATCGGGAAAGGAAAAGTCGGTGGCCATCGGTTATTCGGGCTTCTCGTTGTGCTCGTTCCACGCCTCGTCCTTGGCGCGGGGCTCGGCGTCGCCCAGCGGCTCGCCGGGGGTGGCGACGAAGGGCCCGCCAGCCATCGGAGCGGGGATGACGCCGGTCCTGACCTCCTCGGCGATCTCGGGGTCGTGCAGCTCGGTGGGCAGGCCGGCGAGCGGGAACTCCTTGCGGAGGGGGAAATACGGGTAGCCCTCCCACATGAGGATGCGGCGCAGGTCGGGATGGCCGGTGAACCTGATGCCCAACAGGTCGTAGGTCTCGCGCTCATGCCAGTCGGCGCCGGCCCAGAGGCCGGTGGCGGTCGGCATGGACGGCTCGGTGTCGCTCATGCAATCGGCGGCGAGGCGCACGTAGGCGTGCCTGGTGCTTGAATAGAGGTGCCAGACGACGGTGAAGCGGGGCGACTTTTCGGCGCTCCAGTCCACGGCGGTGATGTCGGTCAGGAAGTCGTAGCCCTGGGCATCGCGCAGCCATCGGAGCGCGGCGATGGCCTCGCCGGCGGGAACGTTGAAGGCGGGGCAGTCCGCGCTCGCGCGAGGCGTGGCCGAGGGGAATTGGCTGACAAGGGCGGTCGCGATCTCGACGGCGGTGGTCATGCGCGTTGGCGTGGAGTTCAGGCGCTGAGAAGCTTGGAGAGCGAGCGCTCGCGTTTGACCTTGTTCTGGAGCTTGAGCAGGGCGTCGAGCAGGGCCTCGGGGCGGGGCGGGCAGCCGCTGACATAGACGTCCACCGGCACGATGCGGTCCACGCCCTGCAGGGTGGCGTAGCTCCGATACATGCCGCCCGTGCTGGCGCAGGCGCCCATGGCGATGACCCACTTGGGCGCGGCCATCTGGTCGTAGATGCGGCGGACGATCGGGGCCATCTTGTAGGTGACGGTGCCGGCCACGATCATGCAGTCGGCCTGACGCGGGGAGAAGCGCATGACCTCGGCGCCGAAGCGGGCGATGTCGTAGCGGCTGGACGCGGCGGCCATCAGCTCGATGGCGCAGCAGGCCAGGCCCATGGGCATGGGCCACATGGAGTTGTTGCGCAACCAGTTGATCGCGGCGTCCGCCTTGGTGACGAACAATTCGCCCTCGATCTTGCTGTTGTAGGTAAGCTCCGGTGCGTCGGTGGCCATGTGGTAAAAAATGCAACGCACCCTACCATCGCCCCCACCCCCGGCAAGGAGGATTTGTCCACGGTGCGCGGTTTCGGGTCGGATGTGACGTGAAAAAAACTTTATCCGCCGACGCGATTAAACCGGCTTCTAAACGGCGACCAGAATGGCGGAGAGGGGGGGATTCGAACCCCCGGTAGGTTTCCCTACGCCCGCTTTCCAAGCGGGTACTTTAAACCACTCAGCCACCTCTCCGGAGACAAGGGAGGGTTGAATAAGGTTGGTCCCCATCCGGTGGTCAACGGAAATTCCCGACCGCTGCCCCCCGATTGCCAACCCGCTGCGCCCCAATCACGGGTTGCCAAAAGCCCGCGCCGCCGTAGCCTCTGCCCTTCACGCTTCCGGCCGATGCAAGACCTCACCGACCTCTACCAGTCCGTCATCCTGGACCACAACCGCCGCCCGCGGAACCGCGGCAAGCTGCCCACGGCCAACCGCGTCGCCCATGGCGACAACCCCTCCTGCGGCGACCAGTGCACGGTCTATCTGCGGCTCGACGGCGACCGCGTGGGCGAGATCACCTTCGAGGGTTCCGGCTGCGCCATCTCCCAAGCCAGCGCGTCGCTCATGACCCTCCACCTCAAGGGCAAGACCCTTCCCGAGGCCGAGGCCATCTACGCCGACGTCCACAAGCTCGTGACCACGGGCCAGGTGGACGAAAACAACCTGTCCGACCTCGCCGCGCTGGCCGGGGTCCACCAGTTCCCCGCCCGCATCAAGTGCGCCACCCTCGGCTGGCACGCCGCCCTCAACGCCCTCAAGGGCGACCCGGTCACCGCCACCACCGAAACCCACAAGGATTGAAGCCGCAGTCAACCAACCAAATTTCACCCCAAGGCCGCAAAGATCGCGAAGTTCCTGAGCGACCCTCGGCGCCCTTTGCGCTCTTCGTGTGAAATCCAAAGGCCTTGGGTGATTGGCCGCAATCCACCCTCGCTTTCACTTTCTCTCTCGCTGATTCGATGCCTCCCTCCTGGTCCAACGTCCGCGCCGACTTCCCCGTCCTGCACCAGCAGGTCAGCGGCAGGCCCCTCGTCTATCTCGACAACGGCGCCACCACGCAGAAGCCGCGCCAGGTGATCGACGCCCTCGTCCGCTATTACGAGCGCGACAACAGCAACGTCCACCGCGGCCTGCACGCGCTCTCGATGCGCGCGACCGACGCCTACGAGGGCGCCCGCACCCGCGTCGCGAAGTTCATCAACGCCGCCGACCCCGCCGAAATCATCTTCACGCGCGGCACCACCGAGGGCATCAACGTCGTCGCCCGCAGTTGGGGCCACGCCCACCTGAAGCCCGGTGATGTCGTGCTGACAACCGAGTTCGAGCACCACTCCAACCTCATTCCCTGGCAGCAGGCCGCCCGGGCCGCCGGCGCCACGCTGAAGTTCGTGCCGCTGCTCGGCGCCGACGGCGAAGGCGGCCCCGACCTCGCCGCGCTGGAGAAGCTGCTCACGCCGCAGGTGAAGCTCTTCGCCTTCACGCACATCTCCAACACCCTCGGCACCGTCAACCCGGTGGCCGAGTTCTGCCGCAAGGCGCGCGCCGTCGGCGCCGTCACCGTGATCGACGCCGCGCAATCCGTCGGCCACCTCCCGCTCGACGTGCAGCAGATCGGCTGCGACTTTCTCGCCTTCTCCGGCCACAAGATGTGCGGCCCCACCGGCATCGGCGTGCTCTATGGCCGCCGCGAGCTGCTCGACAAGCTCGCCCCCGATGAGACCGGCGGCGGCATCGTCGTCAACGTCACCTACGAGGACGCCACCTTCAAGCCGGCCCCCGAGCGCTTCGAGGCCGGCACGCCCAACGTCGCCGGCGCCATCGGCCTCGGCGCCGCCTGCGATTACCTCGACGCCCTCGGCCGCGAGCAGATTGCCGCCCACGACGCGCAGTTGGTAAACCTTGCCATGGCGAAGCTCTCCACCCTGCCCGGCATCCGCATCATCGGGCCGCGCCCCGGCGCGAAGGATCGCAGCGGGCTCATCAGCTTCGCCTTCGAAGGCGTGCACGCGCACGACGTCGTGACCTTCGCCGACGAGGACGGCATCGCCCTGCGCGGCGGCCACCACTGCAACCAGCCCCTCATGCGCAAGCTCGGCCTGACGAGCACCACCCGCGCGAGCTTCTACCTCTACAACACCGAGGAGGAGACCGACCGGCTGGTCGCCTCGCTCACACGCATCCAGAAGTTCTTCGCCGGGTGAGGCCTTGTGGCGGAGCGGCCTGACCGCAAGCCGCCTGCCGCGATTTCAAATCCGCGCCGGGGCCGGCGCGTTCCGCCTGTGGGCAAACCCTTGATCCAGGTCAACCACCGGCGGAGCTTGGGCAAAATATGCGCAGCCGGCCGGCGGCGGACCGGTTATCCTCCCCGCACCATGGTGTCCCCACGCAACACCGTCCTTCCGCCGCCCGTCGAACCCGCCCTCGAGCTGGTCCGCAAATACAACGTGCCCGGGCCGCGCTACACCTCCTACCCGACGGCCCCGCAGTTCACCGCCGAGGTGGACCGCGCCGCCCTGCGCGCCGAGATCGCGCGCGACAATGCCGACCCCGCCCGGCCGCTCTCGCTCTATTTCCACCTGCCGTTCTGCGAGTCGCTCTGCTGGTATTGCGGCTGCAACACCGTGATCACGCGGCGCCGCTCGTCGGCCGGCGAATACGTCGGCCTGCTCCGCCGGGAACTCGCGCTCACGCAGCCGCTGCTCAACCCGGCGCGGCCCGTCACGCAGCTGCACTTCGGTGGCGGCACGCCGACCTTCCTGCCGCCGGCCGAGATCGACCGGCTCGGCGAGGCCATCCGCGAGGTGTTCCGGTTCGCGCCCGACGCCGAAATCTCCGTCGAGATCGACCCGCGCCGCCTGACCAGGGAGCACGTCGCAGCCTATCGCCGGCTCGGCTGCAACCGCGCCTCCCTCGGCGTGCAGGACACGAACCCGCAGGTGCAGCTCGCCGTCCACCGCTGGCAGCCGCTGGCGCAGACCGCCCGGGCCATCGCCTGGCTCCGCGGAGCCGGCTACCAGTCGGTCAGCGTGGACCTCATCTACGGCCTGCCGGTGCAGACCGCCGGGTCCTTCGGCCGCACGCTCGACGAGGTCATCGCGCTCAACCCCGACCGCCTCGCCGTGTTCAGTTACGCGCATGTGCCGTGGCTCAAGCCCGCCCAGAAGATCTTCGACGACCGCCAGCAACTGCCGACCACCGAGGCCAAGCTCGCGATGCTCATGACCGCCACCCGCGCGCTGACCGGCGCCGGCTACGTGCACATCGGCATGGACCACTTCGCCCGACCCGACGACGAACTCGCCCGCGCGCACGACGACGGCACCCTCTACCGCAATTTCCAAGGCTACACCACCCGCGCCGGCGCCTCCCTCTACGGCTTCGGCATGTCCGCGATCTCGCAGACCGACGGCTCGTTCCGCCAGAATTTCAAGGAGCTCGGGGAATACACCGCAGCGCTCGACCGCGGCGAGCTCCCGCTGGAGCGCGGTTTCCTCCTCAGCGCCGAGGACCGCCGCCGTCGCGCGCTCGTCATGGACATCATGTGCCGCCAGCGCGTGGACTACGCCGACCTCTCGCGCCGGCTCGGTTGCGATGTCGCGCAGGCCTACGCCCCGGAGATCGCCTCGCTCGCCGACCTCGAGGCCGACGGCCTGGTGCGGCGCGACGCGGGCGGCTTCGACATCACGCTGCTCGGCGAGCTGTTTCGCCGCATCATCGCCATGCGTTTCGACGCCTACCTCGACCGCGGGCCGCGGAAGTTCTCGCGCACCGTCTGAGGCGCCGCCGGTCCATGCCCTACCGCATCGCCAAGACCCTCACCATCGAGAGCGGCCACCTGCTTTCCAAGCATCGCGGCCGCTGCCGCTTTCCCCACGGACACAGCCGCACCATCGAGGTCGTGCTCGCCGCCGACCGGCTCGACGCCAACGACATGGTCTGCGACTTCAAGGCCGTCAAACGCGCCCTGGAGAGCTTTCTCGACCGCTGGGACCACGCCCTGTGCGTAAATACGACCGACCCGAATTTCGGATCGCTGAAGCGCACCTACGGCGAACGCGTGGTGGAGTTCACCGCCGCCGATCCCACCTCCGAGGTGATGGCGCGGACCATCTTCGAGACGCTGCAACGGCTCCTGCGGGAGCAGGCGGGCGACACCTCGGCCGAGTTTCCGATTCCGTCCGGCGTGCGGCTGGAGCGGGTGCGGGTGGGCGAAACGGCGAGCAGTTGGGCCGAGTATTCGGCGTGAGGTTGGTCCGCCGCATGCGACGGCAGCGGCGCACCGTCCCGGCTCGAGCGGCGGCCATAGACCGCCGCTACCGCCGCGTCCGCGCTTTCCGCTCACGGGATCTTCAGCTCCATGCCGACCTTGAGATCGGTCTCGCTGCGCATGACGCCGAGGTTGGCGGTGTAGATCTCGCGCCAGCGGGAGCGGTCGTTGTAATACTGCTGGGCGATCTTGTAGAGCGTGTCGCCGGGCCGCACCACATGCCGGCGCAGGCCCTTCTGTGCCGGCGTGGCCGTCACTGGCGGTGTTGGCGTGGAAGCCGGCGGCGGCGTGCGCGGCGGCGTGGAGGCCGGCGGCGGACGGGTGCGCACCGTGGGCAGGGTCTCCACGGAGAAATTGAAGGGCTCGGCCGGAGCCGCCGTCCCCGCCGTCGCCGGGGCGCCGCCCTCGCCCAATGGCACGCCCCGTCCGGCGCGCGCCTCGGCAAGCTGCTGCTTGAGCGACTCGTTCTCCTGTTTGAGGCGGTCGAGGGCGGCGATGAGGTCCACGCGCTGGGCCTGGTTCTCGAGCGGCCGGGCAGGGATGGTGCGGGCGAACTCGCGGATCGCGGCGTCAATGCGCTGGCGCACAAGCGGCGCCTGCGGGCTGTTGGGGCGGATCGCGAGGTATTTGCGGAAATGGTAGATGGCCGAGAGCGGGTCGTTGATGTGCTGCGCGTAGAGCAGCCCGGCCTCGAGGTGCGACTCGGGCGCATCGTCGCGGCGCTTGTCGATGACCTCGAGGAAGGCCGTGAGCGCCTCCTGGCGGCGGCCGGCCTTGAGGCGCGCCTGGCCCTCGCGGTAGCGGGGTTCGTCGAGTTCGCTGGCGTAGGTCAGCCGGTCGTTCTCGGCGCAACCGCCCAGCCACAGCGCCAGCAGGCCGGCCAGGGCCGGCAGCAGGAGGCGAAACGGGAGGCGCGGGCGGGACATGCGGGGAAAATGAATTGAACGACGACGGCTGCAGGTTACGTTTGCCGCCACCCCGAGCCAACTCAAGCAATTGATGCCACTGGACGCCGCCACCCTCCTCGCCAAGGCCCGCAACTGCCTCGCCATCGAACGCGCAGCGCTGGACGCCACCGCGAGGGGGCTCGGCGGCGAGTTCGTCGCGGTGGTGGGCGCCGTGGAGGCGACGCTCACCGCCGGCCGCAAGCTCATCCTGTCCGGCGTCGGCAAGAACGCCCACATCGCCCAGAAGCTCACGGGCACCTTCAACAGCACCGGTGTGCCGGCGTGTTTTCTCGACGCCACCCAGGCGTTGCACGGCGACCTCGGCCTCTGCGAGGCGGGCGACCTGGCGATCCTCCTCAGCAACAGCGGCGCCACCGGCGAAATGCTGCGGCTGCTGCCGTTGTTCGAGAAATTCGGCCTGAAGACCGTCGCCCTCACCGGCGCGGCCGACAGCGAGCTGGCGCGCGGCGCGGATTTCCGGCTGGTCTATGCGGCCCCGCGCGAGGCCTGCCCGCTCGACCTCGCGCCCACCGCGAGCACCACCGCGGCCCTCGCCCTCGGCGACGCGCTCGCCATGGTGCTGCTCGAGGCGCGCGGCCTGACCCGCGAGGATTTTGCCAAATACCATCCCGCCGGCACGCTGGGCATGACTCTCCTGCTGCGCGTGAAGGACATCATGCGCACGGGCGACGCCTGCCCGGTGCTCAAGGAGGCCAGGACCACCGTGCAGGAGGCGATCTTCGCCATGACCAAGGCCAAGGCCGGGGCGGTGGCGCTGGTGGACGCGAAGGGCAAGCTGACCGGCATCTTCACCGACGGCGATTTCCGCCGCAGCGCGCTGACCGGCGGAGCGGGCATTCTCGGCAAGCCGGTGGGCGGGTTCATGACCCGGGGCGGCAAGACCGTCGCGGCCGACGCGCTCGCCGTGGAGGCGCTGAAACTTTTCCAGCAGTTCAAGATCTCCGACCTCTTCGCCCTCGACGCAAGGGGCCGGCCGGCCGGCTACATCGACGTGCAGGACCTGCCGAAATTGAAGATTCTGTAGGGGCACGCGTTGCGCGCGCCAGTGGGCGTGGGCAAGCCGCGCACCTGCATGAATGCCCGGCTGTAGCGGACATTATAGCGGACGGCAGGCCGGCAACTACCGGCAAGGCGGTGTTGCGCGGACCGCATCGCAGCCTAGATTCCGGCCATGCCTACGCCGCCCTTTGTCTATCAAGACCCCCTGCCTCTCGGCGCCGACGACACCGAATACCGCCTGCTGACCAAGGACGGCGTCTCCACCGCCACGTTCGAAGGCCGGGAGATCCTCAAGGTCGCGCCCGAGACGCTCGCCTACCTCGCGCACGAGGCGTTTCACGACACGAACTTCTACCTGCGGGCGAAGCACCTGGAACAGGTCGCGGCCATTCTCAAGGACCCCGAGGCCTCGGCCAACGACCGCTACGTCGCCCTGACGCTGCTGAAGAACGCCGAGATCGCCGCGCGCGGCATCCTGCCGATGTGCCAAGACACGGGCACCGCCGCCATCTTCGCCAAGAAGGGCCAGCAGGTCTGGACCGGCGCCAACGACGCGGAGTGGCTCTCGCGCGGCGTCTATGAATGCTACACGAAGGAGAACCTGCGCTACTCGCAGGTGGCCCCGCTCGACATGATCAAGGAGGTCAACACCGGCACCAATCTTCCCGCCCAGATCGACCTGCACGCCACCGAGGGCGCGAAATACGAGTTCCTCTTCGTCGCCAAGGGCGGCGGCTCGGCCAACAAGCTGTTCCTCTTCCAGGAATCCAAGGCGCTCCTGAACCCGAAGAGCCTGACGAAGTTCTTCACCGAGAAGATGCAGTTGCTCGGCACCTCGGCCTGCCCGCCCTACCACCTCGTGTTCGTCATCGGTGGCACGAGCGCCGAGGCGTGCATGAAGACGCTGAAGCTCGCCACCACCAAGTATCTCGACGCCCTGCCCACGACCGGCAACGAGCACGGCCGCGCCTTCCGCGATCCCGCCATGGAGGCGGAGGTGCTGAAGCTGGCCCAGCAGGCCAAGGTCGGCGCCCAGTTCGGCGGCAAGTATTTCGCCCTCGACGTCCGCGTCGTCCGTCTCCCGCGCCACGGCGCGAGCTGCCCGGTCGGCATGGGCGTGTCGTGCAGCGCCGACCGCAACATCCGGGCCAAGATCACCCAGGACGGCGTGTTTCTCGAGCAACTGGAGACCGATCCCGGCCGTTTCATCCCCGCCGAGGCGCGCGCCTTCAAGGACGACAGGATCGTGCGCATTGACCTGACGAAGCCGATGGCCGAGATCCGCGCCGAGCTGTCGAAGCATCCGGTCACGACCCGTGTGCTGCTGAGCGGCCCGATGATCGTCGCCCGCGACATCGCCCACGCAAAGCTCAAGGAGCGGCTCGACGCCGGCCAGGGCCTGCCGGACTATTTCAAGAATCACCCTGTGTATTACGCCGGTCCGGCCAAGACACCGACCGGCTACGCCTCCGGTTCCTTCGGCCCGACGACGGCCGGCCGCATGGACAGCTACGTCGAGCCCTTCCAGGCGGCGGGCGGCTCCTTGGTGATGCTCGCCAAGGGCAACCGCAGCAAGGCGGTGACCGATGCCTGCAAGAAGCACGGCGGCTTCTACCTCGGCAGCATCGGCGGCCCGGCGGCGATCCTCGCCCAGGAGAACATCAAGAAGGTCGAGGTGCTCGAATATCCCGAGCTCGGCATGGAGGCCGTATGGAAGATCGAGGTGCAGGACTTCCCCGCCTTCATCCTCGTGGACGACAAGGGCCACGACTTCTTCTTCGACACCTGCGGCATCTGCGTGGCGGAGAAGTAAGGGAGAGCCCAACGCTTTCCCCCGGACCGTTCTCCTTGCTGTGGGAGCGAGCTTGCTCGCGACTTCGTTCGTGTCGCGAGCAAGCTCGCGCCCACAAGCCATTCACAAAAAAACCCGCCGGACTGGCGGGCCGAAAGCAGCCGGTGGCGGCGCTCAGAACTTGAGCGACACGCGGTCGCCACCGACACCGATGCGGCTGACGTCGTCGTAGAGGTCGTCACTCAGGCGGCGGGCGAGACGCTGGCGGACGAGTTCGGGCGCAGCCGGTTCGGGGCTCAGCGCGCGATCGGCATAGCGCGCGATGAGGCGGTAGCGCGGCACGGAATCGCCAGACGCCGGCTCGGGTGCGATCCGCGCGGAGGCGGGCACCACGCGGGCGGGGGAACTGAGGCGGTTGCCCATGAAGGCGTTGAGCAGCTCGGGTTCGGCCTGCTCCAAGCGGGCGAGATTGGCGGCGATGGAACGGGCGGAAGGCGAAATCTCCTCGTGCGTCGCGACCATCAGCGGGGCGACGGCAGGGTCGTCGCCGGCTGACACAGTCACGGGCTTTCCCGCCTCCCGGGCGGCTCCGGCCGGTTCCTCGTAAACGCTACCGGTGGAAGCGACCTCTGTGACGGGCAGCACCTCGACCGCCGGATCGGCCGCGGCGATGCGGGGAGCCGAGTTCTCGGGGTGGGCGACATGCCCGGGCACCTGATGGCGCATCGCCACCAGGGCGAACGCGGCCGCCGCCGCGGCTCCTGCCGGCAGGCAGACGCGGCGGCTCAGCAGGACAGGCCAGCCGTGCCACCAACGGCGCTTTTCGACCAAAGCCGTGAGCTGCTTCTGCCGCAGCTCCTTTTCGAAATTGGACCAAAATTCCGGCGTGGGCCGTTCGGCCCGCTTGAGGCGCAGCAGCGTCTCAAGGGTCGGTTTGGAATCCTGACGAAGCTCGGACATGAAAAAATCAGACGCGGATATATTTGCCCAACTCACCCTGCAGGAACTGCTTGGCGTAGTGCAGGCGGGAACGCACGGTGCCCTCGGAGCAGCCCATGATCTCGGCGATCTCGGAATGGCTCAGGCCATCTATTTCGAAGAGAGTGATCACTGTGCGATGTGGGATAGACAGTTTTTGGAGCGCTTCGTTCAATTTTTCCTGAAGCTCCCTCAGGTAGGCGTCGCGATCGGCTCCCCGCTTATCCGTAAGTTGTTCAATGACTTCCGAACCGGCACCCTCTTCGTTGAGCTTTTCCAGGCTGAAGAAACTGCGGAGACGGTTCTTGCGCAAGTGGCTGAGCGTCGTGTTGACGGCGATCTTGTAGAGCCAGGTGAAGAACGAGCAATTGCCTTGGAAACGGTTGATGGCTTGGAAGGCCTTGATAAAGGCGTCTTGGGTGAGGTCCGCCGCATCCTCGCGGTTGGCGGTGAGATTGTAAACGACCCCGAAGACGCGTTCGCGGTATTTGAGGATCAGCTTGTCGAAAGCCGCGACATCACCGGCTTGCACCTGCCGGACCACAACCAAGTCGGCATCGGCCTCAAGCTGGCGCTCAGGCGACGTGATGGCCGTCTTGGTGAAGACGCGGGTTAGGTTCATCGCGCAGGGGGACAGGATATGTGCCGGGAAGAGCCAGGCAAACGCAATTTATCGTGAAACCGCGGCGACCGGCAGTTTCGCCACCTGGCGCTTCAGCAAACCGGCCAGCAGGCGCATCAGCGGCACGGGCGGAAGCGCGTCATGCGGTTCCAAGGCGGCCAGGGCCGCGGCCAGCTCGTCATCGATCGCCCGCATCACCGCGGCCCCGATGCCCAGTTCGTTCATGCGCTGCTGGCTGGTGGCCAGTCCGGGCGTGCCGCCGTCGCGGAGGGCCGAGACGAGCGCGCCGCGTTCGGCGGCGGGCACGCGTTCCAGCAGCAGCATGAGCGGCAGGGTGAGCTTGCCGGTGGCGAGGTCGGTGCCGAGCGTCTTGCCGATCTGCTTTTCCTCGCCGAGAAAATCCACGAGGTCGTCGTAGATCTGGTAGGCGATGCCGAGATGATGGCCGAAGCGGTCGGCGGCTTCCGCAAACCCGGCGGCCTGCGCCGAGAGCGAGGCGCCGAGATAGCAGGAAACCCGGAACAGCTCGGCGGTCTTCAGATCGATCATGCGCCGGTAATCGGCCAGCGACACGTTGATGTCGCGGCGCCGCAGGGTCTGCATGATCTCGCCGGAGCAGACGCGGCGGGTGGAGGCCGACACGAGGCGGCACACCTCGGCCGTGGGGAACTGCGAGGCGACGTGCAGGGCCTGCGAAAACAGCGCGTCGCCGAGCAACACCGCGGCATCCGGGCCGAATTTGCGCGAAGCGGTCGGCCGGCTGCGCCGCAGGTCGGCGCGGTCCATGATGTCGTCGTGCACGAGTGTGGCCAGATGGACCATTTCCACCACGCCGGCGGCCCGCACGAGCGCCTCGTCCACCGCGCCGGGGGCGGTCCAGCCGCTGAGGAACACGAGCGTGGGCCGCAGGCGCTTGCCCGACGTGTCGAGGCAGTAGGCGGCCATCTCCCGGATCTCGGGCTCGAACTGCTCCGCCTGCGCGTGCATGAAGCGGTCCAGCGCAGCCAGGTGTGGCGCGACGTGCTGGAATGGATCCCCGCGGTCGCGGGACGGATCCGGCCGGTGGGCGGGGACGGCGGCACTGCTCATCGCGAGCCACCCTAGGCAGGGCGCCGCGCAAGGCTAACAAATTGTGCAGGCAGTCCCGCCGTTGCTGACGGCGATAACATTTCGTAATCGCCCGCGGGCCCGCCAACCCGAGGGCAGCAAACCAAAAGGCCGGTCCTTCCGGACCGGCCTGGGAATACTCGCATCCGAGCCAGACAGCCTTACTTCATGTTAGCCATGCCGACCGCCTGAAGGGCGTCCGGCGTGAACACATCGCTCGGGGCGGCGCCGTCGGGGTTGACGGTCTTGGCCGTGATGAAGATCAGCAGGTTGGTGGTCTGGTCGTTCACGCTCTTCGACGAGAACAGACGGCCGAGGCCGGGGATGTCGCCGAGGATCGGCACCTTGGTGCCGCCGTGATCCTTGTTGGTGGTCACGAGGCCGCCGATGCCGGCGGTGTAGCCGTCCTTGAGCGAAATGTTGGTGACCACCTTGCGGGTGGCGATGATCGGGATGGTGGCGCCGCCCGCGCCGCCGAAGGTGGTGGCCCCGTTGGTCTGGCTGACCTCGGGCTCGAGCTTGAGACGGATGACGCCCTGGCCGTTCACCTGGGGCGTGACCTTCAGGATGATGCCGATCGGCTTGTATTGGAAGCCCGACACCTCGAAGGTGCCGCGCTCGCTGTTGTAGGTGTAGCTCGGGATCGGGAACTCCGAGCCGATGTTCAAGGTGGCCTCGCTGTTGTTGAGCGTGACCACCGTCGGGTTGGAAACGACCTTGGTGTTGTTCTGGGACTTCAGGGCCGAGACGATGACATTGAAATCGGAAGCGGAGAACACAGCCGAGGTCAGGCGGTTCGTGCCGCCGGTGTTGGTGAGGCTCATCAGGTCGTTGAAGACGTTGGAGGCCGTGTTGGTGAGACCGCTCGTGATCGTGTCGGTGATGGAGCTGGTCGTGCCGTTGCTCGTGCCGGTGCTGGTACTGCCGGTGGTGCCGGCGCTGGTGCCGGCGCTGGTGCTGCTACCCTGATTATTGGTAACGGTGACGGGCGAGGTGAATGTGGCGGGAGTGGTGTTGGGCGGGGTGGTGGTGTTATCCACTGTGGCCGGCGTAAAGCCGGGTACCGCAACCGAGCCGGCCACGGAAGAGGTCATGCCGGTGACCGAGCCATTGGGCAGATTGATCGTCGCGCTGCCGAATCCGCCATTATTGGCGTCGATTGCCGACGGATTGACCACGTAGGAAACGTTGTTGCTGTCGCTGGTCGTGGACCCGGTGGTGTTGGTGGTGGAATTGGTCGTGCCGTTGGCAGTCGTGTTGGTCGTGCTCGCCGTGGAGCCGTTGGACGTGGTGTTGCTGTTGCCGGAGTTGATGTTGGTCGAATTGCTGGCATTGTGGGTGCCGCCGCTGCTCTGACTCTGGCCGCGGCTGCGATCCCAAGTGTGAGAAATCTTCCCGACGCCGAACTGCATGCCCTGGAGGGAGGCCCAGTTGACGCCGATGTTGCGCACGTCGCGGTCGGTGACCTCGACGAACTGCGACTCGATCATCACCTGCGCGGTGGCCTTGTCGAGCTGCTCGATGATCGACCGGATGCGACCCATGCGCGAGGGACGCTCGGTGATGATGAGGGCGTTGCTGCGGCTGTTGATCTCGATCTTGCCGCCGGCGGCGGAATCGATGAGCCCGGCGATGGTGGGCCGCAGATCCTCCGCCTTGGCGTTGTTGATGATGAAAACGTCGGTCGCGACGGGCTCCTGGAGCAGCGTGTCGTTGCTCACGATCTTGATGATGTTGCCCTCCTCGATGTAGGTGTAGCCGACCGGGGCCAGCACGACTTGGAAGATCTGGCGCCAGGTGACGTCGCGCAGCTTGATGGAGGTCTTGCCCGTCAGGGTGTCGGGCACGACGAGGTTCAGCTCGAAGAGGTCGGCCACGTTGCGGAGGATGGTCTTGATGTCTTCGTCGGGGAAATCCACCGAGAGGGTGTCGCGGTCGCGGCTGACCGAGCTGGCCGTGGGCACCGCGCCCTCGACGGTGACGGCGGGTTCGGTCGGGGCGGAGGCGGCCGGGGCGGTCTCCTGGGCCAAGGCGGGCAGTGACAGCGTGGCGGCGAGGAGCGTGATCAGCAGGGTGCGTGTGCTCATGTTGGGTCTTCCTTATTTGATGGGCCGGGTAAATTCCTCGCGGTTCAGCCGGAGGGTAAATTGGGTGCGTTCGATGGCGGTGATTTCTAAGGTGTATTCCTTACCTTCAAAGGTAATTGTCAGCAGGCCACCGGGTTTGACCCGCTTTTGACCGAAGGACAGGGAGGGGACTCCGCCCATGACGATGTAGCCACTCGGCTTGAGGCTGGCGGCAATGGCCCGCAAGAGGTCGCGCTCCCCCCTTGGTCCGGCGGGTTCGGGGCGGGTGGCCCCGGGATGCTCAACCGCGGTCTGCTCGCCCTCCCTGCCGGCGGGCACACCCGTGAGCACTTCGTAGTAGGATTCGGAATAAAACGGATTGGCCACGCTGCCCGGCACACTTCGGGGAGCAAGGAGGTTCCGGGCCCGCTCGAGCACCTCGACCCGCTTGGCAGGCGGCACGATGGGAGCGACATCCGCGGCGCGACCCGGGATGGCCGCCGCCAGCAGGCCGGCCAGCAAGGCCGCGCGTGGGAGAGGATGAAGGGAAAGGGTTCTCATGGCTGACCGAGCAACTCGACGTTGAGCACAAGGCTGTATTCCTGCCGGGCGGGGGCGGAGCCGCCCTCGCTGGCGCCACCCGACCGGGTGAGGTTGCTGTTGAGGATGCGGCAAAAATGCCGGCCGGTCTGCAGTCCCCCGAGAAACTTCATGACGTTGGCGTAGGGACCCTGGACCGTGAGGCTGAAGGGCACCGGCATAAAAACAGGCTTTCCGCCCGCGCGCCGTGCCGGGGTGTTCTGGCGGACATCGAGCAGCTTCACCTCGTTGTCGGCCTCGAGCTTGTAGAAATACTGCAGATTGACGGCCAATTGGCCGGGCTTGATGAGCCGCGATTCCAGCTCCTTGGAGAGCTGCTGGATCTCCGCCACCTGCTCCTCCAGACTCGGGGCGTTCTTGACGTTGGCGATCATCTTGGCGGCCTCGGTTGACTTGGCCTCGTATTCGGCCTGGCTGGCCGCCAACGCGCCCCACCGGAAATAGAGCAGCACGCCGCAGGCGACCACGAGGAGCACGCAAATCGTCCCGATAGTGTGCTTTTTGGCGAAGGCGATGAGATCGGCGCCGGTCATGTCATTTGGACTCCGCGGTGGGTTTCACGATCAGCGAAATCTCAAACGCGAGGAAGCCACCGCTCGTGTCGCGATTGATGCGGTTGAGGTTCACGGCCTCGAAAACCTGGCTGAGCCGCGGATGCGCGCGCAGGGCATCCACATACTGGTTCGCCACACCGCTGGCCTGATCGGGGCTGCCGGCCACACGCCCGCGCAGTTGATACGTGGTCGGGGTCTTGGGGTTTTCCGCGAGCACCCGCGTGTCCAGGTAGTCGATCTGAATCTCCTTGGGCAGCGTGGCGCCGAGGATGTCGGCGTATTCCAGCGGACTGATCGGAATGCGGATGAAGGCCTCGGCCTCCTCGAATTTTTTGATCTGGTCCGCGAAAAGCTTCGAGAGCCGCGTGGCCTCGGCGTTTTCCTTGGCGTTCGCCGCGATGTCGGCCTCGGCCTGGGCGATCTGTTCCCGGACGTTGTAATTGGCGTATTCCCGGTAGCCCACCCAGAGCAGCATGCCCACCGCGGCGGCGACCGCCGCCGTGTTGATGAAAAAGGCCGTGCGCACGACCTTGGTGTCCGGCAACCTCTCGAAGTTGCGGAAATTGGTGTGCCAGCGGGGGGCCGCCACCGGCTGGGCGTCACTTTTTTTCTTCAGGGACAGCATTTTGGTGGGAAGCCAGCAGGGAGACGAGGCCGAACCACTTCTCCTCGGGCTGCGACAGGCTCACGTCGGGTCCGAGCTTGATGTTGAGGGACTCGATCCAAGGGGTCATATCCACCTTGAGCGGCGGCACGCCGAGGGAGCCCGCCATGGTGGTGCCGAGCCAGACCAGGCTGGCGGGCAGTTGGGTGCAGAACAGGCTGCCGATGGACTGGCCGGTCTGCACCTCGTAGAAACCGATGGAGGATTGCAGCTCCTTGAGCAGTTTCTTCACCAAGGTTCCGCCCATGCTCGTGAAATCAAAGGTGTTTGAATAGAAGAGCTTCTTGGCCGACTCCTCGTCCTTGAGGCCGAGTTCCTTCTGGACCACCGGGATCATGGCCGCGATGCCGCTGGGGATCGGTCGCGAAATATCCACGCCGTCGCCGCTCACGATGAAGCTGTGGGTGGTTTCCTCGCCGATCTCGAGCAACAGGACGGGGGCCTTGATCTGCTTGAACTGCAGGTAACTCACCAATCCGCCCAAGGTCGCCAGCGTGCCGAGTTCAAGCCGCTCGGGGTAAACCCCCTGCTCCAGCAGGTGGTCTTGCATGGCGATGATGTCCTCCGACGGCAACCCGCAGAAAAGCGCCTCCTTCTGGGTGCCCTTTCCCAAATCGTATTCGCTGCCGTCGCCCGGGTTCAGCGCCCGCATGGTGTATTTGTCGGCATCGACCCTGAACTGCTGGCTGTATATCTCGCTGAAATAGACCGGATCCTTGATGCGCTTCAAATCCAGCGTGTGGCGGCGCACGATGCGTTTGGCCGGATAGACACCGCAAGTGGCGTGGATGTAGCCGCTCCCCCCCTTGCCTTGGGCCCCTTTGGTCCACTCCACGATGGCCTGCTGGTCGCTGCTCGGCAGTTCCTTCAGTTCCTCAATGACAAAAGGCGCTTCCGCATTTGAAAGCCGGGCCAACAACGTGGTGTGCTCGCCGATTTCGACGCAAAATCCCTTGGACTTTTTTGCGAACAACATGCGGTTGCTCTGGTAGGAAAGCTGGTGTGTGGATGGGTCTGCCAACTTCGGAACGGCCCTCAAAGGCTGAGGCGTCCTGATTTGCAGGAGATGCTGGATATGGGGCACTTACCTATCTGACAAGCGCAAAACCATAACGCAGACAGCAGGCCCTAGCAGTTTGGCTTATGTTTTACCCAAAAATCAGGGCATTCGGGCTCACAAAAAAGGAAAGCCCGTCCGCAGATCGGACGGGCTCAAGTGAAAGCTCGGGTCTGTCAGCAGCTTACTTCTGCCAAGTGCGCTTCTTGTGGCGGTTCGCCTTGAGGCGCTTCCGGCGTTTGTGCTTCGACATCTTCAGACGACGTTTCTTCTTCAGGTTGCCCATGGTGAGAGTGGTTTGAACGCGAAACGTGCGAGCGCGTTTCCGATGTGTCGAGCCCGAATTTTACCTTCATGAGCCGGCGTCGGCCAGCCGTTGCACCCTCGTAAACACCAGGACTCCGCGGACCGCCGCCAACGGCAGACCGGTCAAGCGCGCCACCGCCTGCCGGTAAAGCCGCATCTGGCTGTCGTGGGTCCGCCTCGCCGGTTCGAGCAGGTTTTCGTCCACGCGGTCGGTCTTGAAATCATACACCGTCGCCCGCACCGCCCGGGCGCCGGTTGTTTCGCGCTCGATCACCACCCGGTCCATGGTGCCGGTCACCCAAGCCTCGTCCCAGATCATCTCGAACGGCCTCTCGCGCCAGACTTCGGCGTGCGCGACTCCGCCCGGAGGCAACCAGACCTCGCGCAAGGCCGGTGCCGCGAGCACCGCGCAGGCCTCGGCGACAGCCTCCGCCGGTTCTGCGCCCGCCCGCCAACGGGCCACGACCCCGTCGGCCGGCCCCCACTCCACCTGCGCGAGCAGGCGGTGCACCGCCGTCCCAAACCCGGCCGCTTCCCCGCCCCGCAGCATGAACAGCCGCGAGCCGCCGGCGGCCGGCCGGCCGCCGGACGGCCGCAGCGCCGGCAAACGGCGCAGGCCAGACGCGCCCGTCGCAATCCGTGCCGGTGCGCGCGGTGCGGGAGCGGGCGGTGCGGCCCGCAACGCGGCGTGCCAGTCGGGATCGCCTTCCGTCCAGGCCCCCGTGGCCCGCAGTGCGCCCACACGCACTTCCCGCGGCCTCTCCGCGCCGCCGCCCAGCGTGGCGGCCAGCACGCGCGGATAATTGCGGGAAACCGACCCGCCCGGCGGCGCGGTGATCACATACAGCCCGCGCTTGGCGCGCGTCAGCGCCACGTAGAGCAGCGCCAGCGCCTCATAGCCCGCCTCAGCCTCCGCCTCGCGTGCATGCGCGGCGAGCACGGCGTCGTATTGGGCGAAAAGCATCGGCGGTGGATCCAGCACCCATTCCACGGAGCGGTCCGGCGCCTTGTGCACCGCCAGGCCGCCGCGCGCCTGGTCGAGCCGCGTGCCCTCGAGGTCCGGCAGCAGCACCACGTCGAAGCCCAGCCCCTTCGCCTTGTGGATCGTCATCACGCGCACCACGGCCGCGCCCTCCGGCTCGCGCACGGTGTGCCGTTCCATGAAGGCCACGAATTCCGCCGCGTCGCGGCTGCCGGTGGCGTCGAACAACCGTGCTGCGTCCACCAGATGACGTGCCCGCTCGCGGCTGAAGGCGTCGTCCGCCGCCAGCCGCGGCTCCACCGCGCGCACCCACTGGGCCACGGTCCGCTCGAAGCCCAGCGCATGGATCTGCCCGAGCACGCGCGACGTCAGTTGCTCCTTCTCCGTCACGCCTTCCTCCGCGAGCACGGCGGCGAACGGCGTCATCCGCACGTGCTCCCACGCGAGAGTGTCGCCCGGATGCGCCGCCGCCTGCACCAGCGCGAGCAGCGCGGCGCCCAGCGGATTGTCGGTGCACGCCGGCAGATCCGATTCCGCCACCGCCGGCAGGCCGCCGGCCTGGCGCAGATAATCCGCCAGTCCGGCCGCCGCGCGGTTGGTCTGCGTGAGCACCGCGCAGCTCAGTCCGCGCTCCAGCGGACGCAGCTCGCGCAGCAACGCCAGCGCCGTCTCGCGCCGCGCCGTCTCGTCCCCGGCCAGCAGCCAGGCCGCCTGCCCGGTCCGCTCCGGCACGGCCGACACATGGTCGCGCCACCCGGCGTTCCAGGCCGCGCTCAGCGGTCCGGGAAACAGCGCCGCCAGCGCCGTCCGGTTGCCAAACACCCGGTTCACCATCGCGATGACCGCCGGCCCGGAGCGCCACGACTCGTCGAGGTGCCCCGTCGCGATCGCCCCCGGCGCGGCGGCGGTGTAAAGGCGGTGGATTTCCCCGAACAGCCGCGGATCGCCCTCGCGCCACGTGTAGATCGCCTGCTTCACGTCGCCCACGCAGAAGAAGCTCCGCCCGCCGGACGGATCCTGCACGACCTCGTCGATCAGGTTCTTCAGCACGCTCCACTGTCCGTAACTCGTGTCCTGGAATTCGTCGAGCAGCCAGTGGTCGATCTCGGCGTCGAGCCGGTAGTCGATGAACAGCCGCCCTGCCGCCGGCTCGCGCGACAGCGCCGGGGCCCCGGCAGCAGGCGCCAGCAGGCGCTGCACATCGGCGAAGGTGAGCCGGCCGGCCCGCCGCACCAGGGCGTGGTAGGTCTGCTCGTAAACGCGCAGCACGGCGTGGATGCCGCGGGTTGTTTCCAGCCGGCGCGCGAGCTCCCCGCCCACCACGAGCCGGGTCAGGTCGGCCAGGGCGGCGCAGGCCGCGGTGTCGAGCTCCTGTTTTTTCCGGTCGAACTCCAGCACCGCCCGGCCGGCCCGCAGTGCCGGCCACGCGGCGAGCGCCTTTTCCAGCACATAGGCCAGCTCGCGCGGCAGGTTTGCGCCCGGCGCCCAGACTTCCAGCGCGGCGAGAAAATCCTCCCACCGTTTTCTCTGCTTCTCCGCCGGCGCCGCGGCGGCCAGCCAGGCCCGCAACCCGCGCAACGCCTGCTGCGCGTCGGGTTTCGCCTCCAACCACTCGTTGCCTTCGGGCCAGATGCGCGCGGGATCGCCCCAGCGCGCGGCCTCGGGCGCGCCGAGATAGATTTCCTGGTGCTCGTCGAGAAAGGCGTCGAGCTGCGCGCCGAGCCGCTTCTCGTCGCGGCCGAAGGTCGCGCGCTTGAACGCCTCGATGAACTCGCGCTGCGCCCCGTCCAGCGCGCCCGCCCGGGCGAACATCCGCCGCAGCACGCGCCGGCGCTCCAGCCGCGCCGCGTGCTCCTGCAGGATCTCGAACTCGCCGGCGATGCCCAGCTCCAGCGGAAACGACCGCGCGATCCGCGCGAAGAAACTGTCGAGCGTGCCGAGCCGCAGCCGCGGCATGGCGTCGGTCACCCCGCGCAGCAGCCCGAGGAACTCCGCGCGCCCCAGCTCCCGCCGGCCGGCCTCGCGGGCCAGTTTTTCCGCCCGGCCGGCGTCGGCCGCGGCCTCGGCCAGCTTCTTGAGGATCTCGTCGAAGAACTCGCCGGCCGCCTTGCGCGTGAAGGTCAGCGCCACGATGCGCTCGGGCCGCGCGCCCTCGGCGAGCAGGCGCACAAAACGGCCGGTCAGGGCGTGGGTCTTGCCCGAGCCCGCCGAGGCGAGGATCATCTGGTGCCGCGGCGCGCTCACGGCTTCGCCTCCCCCCAAACCACGCTCGCCGCCGCGCCGCCGTGGAACAGCGCGGCGAACTCGTCGAGCTCCGCCTCGCGGCCGGTCAGCTCGCGGGGCGGCCAGTATTCGCCGCCCTTGATCGCCCCGACCACGCCCTGCACGCAGCGCCAGGCCGACTCCTGCAACTCCTGCGTGAAATCCTCCCAGGCGCGCAGACCGGTTTCGCCCGTGGCCTTGGGCAGGTTGAAGTAGCCGCACGCCACCGGAGCGCCGCCGGTCTCGGCGGCGAGCACATGGCGATAAACCGGCAGTTGCAGGTCGCTCCACGCGCGCGGCCGCGCCCCGCCCGCCCAGCGCGCCCAGTCCGGCAGCTCCTCGTCGCGCCGCACCCCCCGCAGATGCGCGTCAGCCGGGTCCGCCGCCGTGTCCGCGGTCTTGTAGTCGAGCACGCGCCAGGCGCCGCTCGGCTCGTGCCGCTCGACGCGGTCGATCTTGCCCACGAGGGTCAGTCCCGCCACCGGCAGCTCGAACTTCCGCTCGACCTCCGTGATCACCCAGCCCTCGGCCCGCTCGCGGGCCTGCACCTCGGCGGCCTTGGCCAGACGCTGGCGCGCCGACTCCAATTGCACGAGCAGCGGCAGCGTGAGTTCCGTTCCGTAGCGCCCGCGCATCCGCCGGTCGAGTTCGGCGAGCAGGAAATCGCGCAACACGCCGGCGTCGGTGCAGGCGCGCAGCGCCGCGTCCTGCGCCATCGCCTCGAGCGCGCCGTGGCAGAGCGTGCCGAAATCGAAGGCGTCCAGCTCGCTCTTCGCCGGGTCCACGGCCTCCATCTGCAGCACGTGCCGGAGATAGAAGCGCAGCGGACACCGCAGCCAGCGCTTCAGCGCCGTGACCGACACGCGTGCCGGCGGCTCCCGGCGCGGCAGGGTGAGTTTCCACGCGCGCCGCCACGCCACGGCCGGTCCCCGCAGGTCGGGGGCGCGGAAAAGGAATCTCACCCGCGCCGGCAGATCGGGGTCCGGACAGCGCAGCAGCAGCCGCGAGGGCCGCAGCGGCTCGCCCTCGGCGGAAAACTTGCCGAAGAGCAGGTCGAGCCGGCCGCCGTTTTCGCGGCAAGCCGCGAGCGCCCGGAGCAGATAAGCGTCGCGCGCGAACCGCGCCTCGTTCGACTTGAGGCCCAGCCGCACGCGCAACGACTCGGGCAGAAACGCGTCGCCCGCGACCGCATCGGGCACGCGCCCGTCGTTCAGCCCTGCCACGACGAGGTGCGGCGCATCCTCCCAGGGCAGCTCCAGCCAGCCTTGCAGTTCCAGCGCGCCGGCCGGCTTCTCCTCCGCCTGCCGGCCGTCGCCATAGAGGCTGAGCGCGAGCTGCCAGCCTTCGGCACGGCCCAGCCCGTCCGAACGCGTCTCCGCCGCGGCGCAGGCCCGCACGATCTCCATCCACGCCTCCGCGCCCTCCGCCCAACTGGCCGTCGCCGGTGCCGCCGCGTGTGAGAACAATTCCGTCAGCGCCGCCGACACGCTTTCGCTGAAACCACCGCGCGTGAGCAGGACATGCAGTTCACCGAGCAGGGCCAGTTCTCCGCCCAGGGCCGGGAACTCGCGCAACTGGCCCGCATGCCGCAGCGCGGCGGACAGGTCGGCCGGCAGGTGCCGCGCGTGCAGCTCGTCGAGCCCGGCCAGCCACCGCGCGGCGGAGAAGCCGGCGCCGCGCCTCGCGCCCAGCCAGGCCAGCACCTCCGGGCACCTCGCCAGCGCCGCCACCGCCGCGAACTCCGGCGAGCGCGCCAGACCGGCCAGCGCCGCCAGCAGATGATAAAAACCCTCCTGCCGCCGCGGGCGCCCCTCGGGGTTGAACACCGGCAGACCGGCCTGCCGCAACGCGCTCTCGGCCGGCGGCAGCACCTCGGCGTCAGCGATGCCAACCGCCAGCCGGCCCTCGGTGCCCGCGTAGGCCCGCGCCTGTCCCGCCAGCCACGCCGCCTGCGCCGCGGGATCAGCGCACAAGCGGACCCGCGTCTCGAAATCCGTCAGCACGAGCACGCGGCGCGCCCAGGCCTCGGGCCGCGGCCGACCCCAGGCATCGAAATTGTCCGCCTCCGCCGCCGGTGCGTGAATCACGACCTCGACCGGGAGGCTCCGCGCATGTGCGGTCAGCACCCGCAGGGCGAGCGGCAGCGGATCGGGCGTGGCGAGCACGGCGATGCGCGCCACGCCGGCGGGGGGGGCGGGGTTTTCCGCCGCGGCCAGCTTGGCCGCCTGCCCGTCCACGAGTCCGGCGCGCGCCAGCCGCGCCGCATGGAGCTGCCCGAGGGCGCCGAGCTGCCGCCAGCGGTCGGTCTCGGGAAAATCCCCCGCCCGCGGCGCCACGTCCTCCAAGCGCAGACCGCCCTCCGCCAGATCCTGCTGCAGCCTGGCGAGCGTCCGCGCCAGCCCGAGCGCCCACGCGAAGCTGCGCTCGGGCGGATCCACCGGAAACACGGCGCGGCAGCCGTCGAGGTCGATCTCGCGCAGCACGGCGGTCCAGGCGAGCAGCGATTCCAGCGGCGAGGCGACCGCCGCGCCTGCCGCAGGTTCGAGCAGCCGGTCGGGGGTGACGACCCGCGGGGCGAACACCGCCTGCCGCCGACCGGCGGCGTGCAGGGCGAGCGCCTCGCGCAACCGGCGTCCGGCCTGCCGCGTGGGCACGACAACCAGCAGGCCGGACAGGTCCAGCGGTCCGTCGCCGTGCCATCCGCCCGCAAGAAACTCAACCGCTTGCGGGAGCAAAGGCCGGTCCCAAGGCAGAAAGTGCCGGCGAAGTTGGGCGCGCGAATCCGTCACACCCCCCTACAACACCGATGCCCGTGACCGCGGCAATCTGCATCTGCGCAAACAAATAACCCCGCGGCCGAGGGGCCCGCGGGGCATGGCAGCGTCACGCCGGGTCCGATGTTACTTCTTCGCGAAGATGTATTTCGCGTATTGCGCCTTGTGGTGCGAAGCTGCGTTGCGGTGGATGACGCCGCTCTTCACGGCGCGGTCGAGGGCGGAGATGTAAGCGATGGCGGCGCTGCGGGCTTTCTCGGCATCGGAGCCGGCGGCGGCCAGCTTGGCGGCCTTGGCCAGGGTCTTCAGGCGGGTCTTGATGGTCTGGTTGCGCGCGGCATTGCGGAGGGCCTTGCGGGCGGCTTTGATAGCGGACTTGGTGTTGGCCATGGGCTGAAAGTAAGATTGGAACGGGCAAAAACTCAGAGGCCGGGCGGTGAGTCAAGGGAGATTTCTGTTGCCCCCGCGAGGCGCAGCGGGAGCATTCAGCCCTATTGCAAATCAGCCTCAAAGTCCGGTTGGCCCTGCTGCTAGGGGTCCTTTTGGTGGCGTTTCTGGCCTCTTTGCAACTGCTCCGCCTGGCAGAGCGCAACCGCGCCGAGCAGCTTCGGCGCGACTCGCTTTCCTCCAATGAAGCGCTGCTGCGGCGGTGGATCGACCTCACCAACCAGCCCCTGCGCCGTTTCGCACAGGATTTTTCCCGGTGGGAGGCGCTGGCGGCCTTCACCGACCGGCCGGATCCGGCCTGGGCCGAGGTCAACCTGCGTCCCAATGTCGCCGGTTACGAAGCCCACGCCTTGTGGGTGCTCGATGCCACCGGCCGCCTGCTTTATTCCGCTCAGGCCAACCCCGGCCCGGCCCTGCCTGTGCCGGCCATCCCCGAAGACCGGGAACCGACTGGCGGCAGTTTTTTTGTCGAAAGCCGCGACGGCCTCCTCGAGGTCTGGCGCCAGCCGATCCTCCCGCCGAAAACCGGCGCCGCTCCCGCGGGCTGGCTGCTGTTCGCCCGCGCATGGGACCCAAAACACCTCGATCTGCTCGGACGGTTGAGCGAGGCGGAGCTGCTGCTCATGCCGGCCGGCCAGCCGTCGTCGGACGAGACCGCCGGTCGCGAGGTGCGCCTGCCGCTGGCCGACGCCGCCGGCCGGCCGCTGCGTCACCTCGTGATGCGCCAGACCCTGCCCGATTTCCGCGCGACCCTCGCGCACGACACGACGGCCGCCTATCTGCTCGTGGGCTTCGGCCTGCTGCTCGTGCTCGCGCTCTGGCTCGCCGTGCGCCAGTGGGTGCTGCGGCCGCTCGACCGCATCGGCGAGAGCCTGCGGCGCGACAATCCCGAGTTCATCCAGCCGCTGCTGCGCGACCGCACCGAGTTGGGCCGCGTCGCCCAGCTCGTCGAATCGGCCTTCCGGCAGAAGGCCGAGCTGGGCCGCGAAGTCGAGGAACACCGCCGCACCGAGGAGGCCCTGCGCGACAGCGAGGCCCGCCTGCGCCATGCGCTCGACGTGCGCGCGCGCCTCGCCCGGGATCTGCACGACGGCGTCATCCAGTCCATCTACGCCGCCGGCCTCGGCCTCGAGGGCGCCGTGACGCAGATGGAAAAGGACCACGAGGGCGCGCGGGTGCGCCTGCAACTCTGCCGGCAGAGCCTCAACGAGGTCATCCGCGAGGTGCGCGGCTTCATCAACGGCATCGAGCCGGAGGCGCTGCACCACCAGAGCTTCGACCAGGAGCTGGCTGCGCTCGTGCGCACCATGCAGGCGTTGTGGCCGGTGCTCATCAATGTGCAGGCCAATCCCGCCGTCGTCCGCCGCCTCACGCCCACGCAGGAGCTGCATGCGATCCAGATCTCGCGCGAAGGCATCAGCAACGCCGTGCGCCACGGCGACGCCCGCGAGATCACCATCCATGTCGGCGAGGAAGCCGGGCAGGCCTTCCTCCGCGTGCGCGACAACGGCCGCGGCTTCAACCCGGAGGCGGTCCGCGGCACCGGCAGCGGCCTCGGCAACCTGGCCACGCGCGCCCGCGAACTCGGCGGGCGGCTGCTGATCGAATCCCAGCCCGGCGGCGGCGCCGTCATCACCGTCGCCTTCCCGCTCGATCCCGCCCGCCCATGAGCCGCCCCGCCGTCATCACCGCGCGGCGCGCACGCCGCGCATTCACCCTCGCCGAGGTGATGGTCGCCGCCACCGTGCTGGCCTTCGGCATTGTGAGCGTGGTGACCGTCAGCCAGCGCGGCCTGCAGGCGCTCGACACCGCGCGCAACCTCTCGGCGGCTTCGCAGCTCATGCAGTCGGAGATGGAGCGGCTGCGCCTGATGAGCTGGGCGCAGCTCCAGACCCTGCAGGATTCCGGCGAGACCGCGGTCGCCCTCGGGAGCGGGGGCGGCCGCTACACCTGCACACGCGAGATCCGCGACATCAAGCCGGGCATGAAGGAAATCACCCTGGTCGCCACCTGGAAGGGCTACGACGGCCGCAGCCACACCGCGCGGCTCATCACCCGTTACGGCCAGACCGGGCTCAACGACTATTTCTACACCGCCCACTGAGATGCCGCCCGCTGCGCCCCGATCCCCCTGTCTCCGCCGCGCCCGCCCCGAGCGCGGCACGGTGCTGATCGTGACGCTGCTGGTGCTGGCGCTGCTGGCCTTGGGCCTCGGCAGCTACCTTTCCCTCAACCTCACCACCTCGCGGCTGGCCCGCCACAGCTTCCAGCAGAACGCCGCCTTCAACCTCGCCGAGGCGGGCGCCGAGGAGGCCCTCTGGTCGTTCAACCAGGCCCACGCGCAGAATCCCGCAGCCTGGCAGGGCTGGCACGCGCAGGGCGCGGCGGCCTGGCGCAAATTCGAGGACTTCGACCTCGGCGGGGGCGCGCAGGGCTCGATCAAGGTCTATGTGAACAACACGAGCCCGTCCGCCGGCGAAAAACCCCGCGCCGTCGCGCTCGCGCAGGTCGGCTCCGGCAGCCTGCCGGCCAGCTCGCGCATGATCGAGATCACGCTCAGCCGCCGCAGCTTTTTCGCCAACGGCATCGTGGCCCGCGACACCGTGAAGTTCGCCGGCGCCAACACCACGGTGGACAGCTGGAACTCCGACCCCGACAACAACCCCGCGACCGCGCCGGTGCCCTACAGCGCGGAAGTGCGGGCCGACCGCGGCAGCATCGCCACCCTGGCGATCGAGAACACCGCCATGCTCGTCAACCAGGCCGACGTGTGGGGCTACGTCGCCACCGGCGGCGGCGCCCCCGAGGTCGGCACCAACGGCTCCATCCGCGGCGCCGACACGCCCGCGGACGTGATGATCGACCCGGCCCGTGTCACCACCGATTTCAGCGCCGACCTGCCCGACCTCGCCGCCCCGCTCGACGGCACCCCGCTGGCCGCGGTCGGCGCCACCCTCGGCACCCCCGGCGAGGCCACGCGCTGGCGCGTCGCCAACCTCTCGCTCAAGGGCAACGACACCCTCACCATCCTCGGCGATGTCACGCTCATCCTCACCGCCACCACCGGCGACGCCCTCAGCGTGACGGGCAACGCCTCGATCATCGTCCCCGACGGCTCCAGCCTCACGGTCTATGTCGAGGCCGATCTGAAGATCGCGGGCAACGGTCTCGGCAACAGGAACACCCGCCCGGTCACCTGCCGCATCTATGGCACCAACACCTCCGCCCAAGCCATCCACCTCGCCGGCAACGGCACGCTGAAGGCCGTCGTCTATGCCCCCAACGCCGACGTGCAGATCAACGGCAACGGCGACATCCTGGGCGCGATCGTCGGCGGCAAGGTGACCTTCACCGGCAACGCCGCGTTCCACTACGACGAATCGCTCGCCCGCGAGGAAGCCAGCGCGCCCTTCGGCGTCTCGCGCTGGCGCGAACTGACCGACGCCGCCGAGCGCGCCGCCTGGGAGCCCGTCTTCGCGGGTTGGTGAGCGGCCAGTTTGCCTTTGTGTCCGCCGGCGCCGCGGACACAGTGGAGCGCCTCCCCCGCCATGACCATCCGCTCCCGCCTCGCCCTGCTCCTCGTCTGCCTGGTGGCGGTGTTCGGCCTGGCCGCCGCCGGACTGCGGTTCGCGCACCATGCCGAGGCGGAGCGCATCCTCCACAGCCTGCGCGAGGAGCGCGGCGACCTGCTCGACCGCCTGCTCGGCCTCACCGGCCAGAGCCTGCACAGCTTCGCCACCGACTACTCGCTGTGGGACGAGATGGTCGGCTTCGCGCAAAGCGGCGATCCCGCCTGGGCGGCCATCAACATCGAGCCCAGCCTGGCCAGCTTTGATGCCCAGGGCGCCTGGGTCGCGCGAACCGACGGCAGCCTGCTCTACCGCATCGCCGCCCCGGGCCTGGACGCGCTGCCCCCGCCGCCGCTGGCCGATCCGGCGTTTCTCTCCACGCTCCGGCGTGCCCGGCTCCTTCACTTTTTCCAGGATTCCCCGGCCGGGCTGCTGGAGCTGCGCGCCGCCCCCATCCTCCCCTCCGACGACCTCAAGCGCGAACAGGAGCCCCGCGGCTGGTTCATCGTCGCCCGGCTTTGGGACGGACCCCGGCTCTCCCGGCTCAGCGACACCCTGCAAAGCGACGTGTCGCTCGCTCCGGCCGGCCGCCCCGCGAAGGTCGCGGAGCCCACCTTGATCCATCTCGAGCGGACGCTCCGCAGTTGGGACGGCCAGCCCGTGCGCACCCTGCAGATCGAATACGATTCGCCCCCGCTCGCCCTGCTCATGGCCGGCAACGAGGAGGAGGCCTGGCTGCTCTACGCGTTCGGCGTGCTGGTGATCCTGGTGCTGGTGGTCACGCTCTCCCGCTGGGTGATCCGTCCGCTCAACCAGCTCACCCGCAGCCTGGAGACGGGCGAACCCGCGCCGCTCCGCGACCTGCAGCGCGGCGACGACGAGTTCGGCCACCTGGCCCGCCAGGTCGCCCAGTCCTTCCTCCAGCGCGACGCCCTGCGCGACAGCGAGAACCGCCTGCGCCAGTGGATGGCCCTGCACGAGCGCCTGGGCCGCGACCTGCACGACGGCATCATCCAGTCCATCTACGCCGCCGGCCTCGGCCTGGAGAGCGCACGCAACCTGCTGTCCACCGATCCGGCCGCCGCGGAACAGCGTCTCGCCTCCTGCCAGCGCATGTTCAACGACACGCTCTGGCAGGTGCGCAGCTTCATCCACGCGATCGAACCGGAGACCCCCCACCCACAGTCGCCCGCCCAGTCGCTCACCGCCCTCGTCACCACCATGCAGTCGCTCCAGTCCATCCCGGTGATCGCCGACATCGACCCGGCCCTGGCCGCGCGCATCCCCCCGCGGCAGGAGCTGCATCTCCTGCACATCGCCCGCGAACTCCTGAGCAACGCCCTGCGCCACTCCGGGGCGAACCAGGTGCGTGTCTCGCTGCAACCCGTGCCCGACGGCCTCGCCCGGCTCGAGGTCGCGGACGACGGCGAGGGCTTCGACCCCGCCGCCGCCACCACCGGCCACGGCCTCGCCAACCTCGCCGCCCGCGCGCGCGAGCTCGCCGCCCGCCTGGAAATCGACGCCGCCGTGGGAAAAGGGGCTCGAATTGCCGTCTGGTTTCGGCCAAGCAATTGAGCCGCCCCCCATGAGCGCCTCCAAATCCATCTCGGTCCTGATCGTCGATGACAGCGAACTGGTGCGCACGGGCCTGAAGACCCTGCTCGACCTCCACGCCGAATCCCACGGCTCCCGCCTGCGCGTCGCCGGCGAGGCGCACTCCCTGGCCGCCGCCGTGTCCGAGGCCGCCCGGCTCAGGCCCAATGTCGTCCTGCTCGACATCCGCCTGCCCGACGGCTCGGGCCTCGCCGCCTGCCGGCAGATCCTCGCCGCCGATCCCGACGTGAAGGTGCTCATCCTCACCTCGGTCATCGACGACTCGCTCGTCTATGACGCCATGAGCAGCGGCGCCCACGGCTACCTGCTCAAGGAGATCAACGCCCAGGGCCTTTGCCAGGCCATCGTGGACGTCGCCGCGGGCAAGTTCATCCTCGATCCCTCGCTCACCACCCGGGTGCTCAACCTCGTGCGCAGCGGCAGCACCCCGCCCACCGAGCAGAACAAGCTCGCCGTGCTCTCCGTGCAGGAGCGGCGCGTGCTCGCGCTCGTCGCCGAGGGCAAGACCAACAAGGAGATCGCCGAGCAGATGGGCCTCAGCGACAAGACCGTGAAGAATTACCTCAGCAACGTCTTCGAGAAACTGAAGATCAACCGCCGCTCGCAGGCCGCGGTGATGTATCTCGAACACCGCGGGCGGCCCTGACATTCGGCCCTAGCCGCCAGGGCCGCAATGCTGGGCCCAACGCCTGTTTTGCCAATCCGCCGCCCGCGGTAGAGTGGCGGCATGAGATTTGCGCCCCGTCCCGCCGCCGCCCGCCGTGCACACGCCGGCTTCACCATCATGGAGGTCGTGATGTCCACCTTTGTCATGGCGCTCGGCATCGCCACCTCGATCGTCGCCCTGCAGACCGGCTTCAAGACCGTCGATGTGGCCCGCGGCACCACCCTCGCCTCCCAGATCCTGCAGAGCGAGATGGAGCGCATCCGTCTGAAGAACTGGTCCGAAATCGTGGCGCTCAGCACCGCCACCGACACCACCGACCCTCATCCCGCCGGCAGCCCGGCCGGCGTGGAGATGTTCGACGGCTCGACCAACTTCACCTCCAGCTCCGATGTCGCGGACAAATATATCATCACGCGCACCGTCACCGAGGATCCCACGCGGCCTGGCGAGGTGATGTATATCACCATCTCGGTCGCATGGACATCTTTCGACGGCCGCTCCCACACCCGCTCGTTCCAATCCATGTATGCCAAGGACGGACTCTATGACTACTATTACACCCTCGCCGGCGGCTCGTAAGTCTCGCGCCGCCCAAGCCTTCACGCTGGCCGAGATTCTGATCGGCCTCGGCATCTCCTCGTTCATCCTGACCGGCGTCCTGTCCACGTTCCTCTTTCTCGGCCGCAGCGGCGCCAATATCCAAAATTACAACGACATGGAGGCGCAGGCCCGCAACGCCCTCGAACTCTTCGCCGAGGATACCCGCCAGGCCAGCGCCATCACGTGGATCTCCAACACCGAGCTCTACCTCACCGTCAACTCGGTCGCGATCTACTACTACTACGACAGCGACGCCAGGGCCTTCTACCGCAAGGTCACCTCCGGCGGCACGCCGCGCAGCCTCGTGACCGGCATCACCTCCTTCGCCTATACGGCCTATTCCATCACGGGCGCCAGCCTGCCGCTCTCCACCTCCTCCGAGCTCACCGCCGCCGGCCGCACCACCAAACAGCTCCAGATCTCGCTCGAGGCGGCGCGCAGCAGCCAGACGGTGGCGCGGGCCACCAACACCGTGCTCTCCGCCCGTTTCATCCTGCGCAACAAGCGCGTCACCACCTGAGGCCGCTCCCATGAAACCGTTGCCTTCGCACCCCTCGTCCCGCGCCACCCGCGGCTCCGCCCTGATGGTCGCCATGGTCTTGTGCGCCGTGATCGGCGTCTCCCTGGCCAGCTACATCCGGCTGGGCGTGCAGAGCCAGAAGATCTCCAACCGCGCGCTCTACAACAACGCGGCCATGAACCTCGCGGAGACCGGCCTCGAGGAAGCCATGTATGCCATCAACAAGATGGTCGATGACGAGACCTACAGCTGGCCCAATTGGCAGAACAATGGCACGGGGTCCAACTCCGCCGCCTGGCGGCGCTTCCCCTCCTCCTCCGGCACCTATTCCTTCGACCAGAACGCCACCGGCTATGTCCGCGTCTTCGTCTATAACTACAAGGGCATCAACTCGCCGGTCATCGTCACCCGCTCGACCATCAACCTCGGCGGCGAATCCTCCGCCGCCATCGAAAAATGGATCGAGGTGACCCTCACCCGCACCTCCAAGTTTGCCAACGGCCTGGTCGCCAAGGACACGATCCTCTTCCGAGGCAACAACCCGACCGTGGACAGTTGGAACTCCGACCCCGGCCACGGCACCACCGGCCATACCTGCACCTACGTGCCCTACGACCCCGCCACCAATCGGAACGACAACGGCTCCGTCGGCAGCATTTCCGTGGCCATCGACGCCGTCCTCGTCAAACAGGCCGATGTCTGGGGCTATGTCTCGACCAACGGCGACGACCCCACCGATTCCGTCGGCCAGAACGGCTCCATCAAGGGCGAGGACACGCCGGCGGGCGTCAACGTGGACCCGAGCCGGGTTTCCACGAGCTTCTCCGCGAACTTCGAGCCAGTCACCCAGCCGGCAGCCGGCACACCGGTCACCCTCAGTGCGAACAACACCTACGGCACAGCCGGGGCCGCGACCACGATCACCACCGCGAGCATTTCGCTCTCCGGCAACAGCAAGATCATCACCTTTCAAGGCGACGTCACCCTGCTCATCACCGCCGCCGCGGGCACCGATGCCATCAGCATTTCCGGCAACGGCTCCGGCATCACGGTGGCCGCCAACTCCTCGCTCAAGATCTACACCGCCGGCAACATCGACCTCACCGGCCAAGGCATTATCAATGGCAGCGCGGGCTCACCTGGCGCGCCCAAAAACATCCAGATTTACGGCACCAGCACCAGCACCACGAGCGACCAGACCATCAAGATCGCCGGCGGCGGCTCGTTCTCGGGCTGCATCTATGCCCCCAATGGCGTCGTCGAATTGCGCGGCAGCGGCAGCATGTGGGGTTCCGTTGTGGCCGAGGACATCGATCTGACCGGCAACGCCAATTTCCACTACGACGAAGCCCTCGGCAATCTGGACGGCGGGAACCCCTTCCGCGTCAGCAGTTGGAAAGAGCTGACCACCCTGAGCCAGCGCACCGCCTACAGCAACCTCTGGAGATCCCCCTACTCGTATTGATTCCGTCGCCCACGGCCCAAATGGAGCGGGGCGTCCTGCCGTCTGGCAGAACGCCCCGCGTGTTGGTCTAGGATCGAAGCCGATAAGCCGGATTCTGTCCGGCGCTCGCGCGCCGGGATCTTCATTTCTCTCAACGCCCTCCGAGGAGGACTTGCCCGGTCGTGGACCGCTTGCGCGGCCCCGGCCGAATGCGACTAACCCGCGGCTGTAGGCCGGGCCGGCCAGCCGCCTATTCAGTCTTGCACCGGATTGGGTTTTTCGTGCCGCGGCCGTTGCCGGCGCGCGCGGTGGGCTCTTACTCCACCTTTTCACCCTTGCCTCTTCGAAATCTCAAATCTGAGAGCTGAAATTTCAAAGCGGCGGTCTGTTTTCTGTGACACTGTCCATCGCGGCGCCTTGACGCGCCGCGTCCCCCCTTTCGCGGGGAATCCCGCCCTGTGGTGTCCGGACTTTCCTCTCCGTGTTGGACGCCGCAAACGGCGGCCGAACTTCATCAAGGAAGACCGCAGCAAGCTGCGGCGTTACTGTCAGGAGTTCAATGAACCCGGAGCGAAGACCTGGCTCCGAAACTAGGACGCCCAATAAACGATGCGCCCGCACTGGTCGCAAGTGGCAATTTCCGTCCCCGCCTTGGCCAGCACCTCGATGTGCGTGGGAATCCTCAGGTGGCAACCCCCGCACTTGCCGCCACTTACGGGCACGCAGACGGGGTGGCCGGGCTTCGCCGCCAGGCGGTCGTAGATCTTCAATTGCGCCTCGGGCACGGCCGGCCGGGCGGCGGCCACGGCTTCAAGCGCCGATTTCAACTCCGCCTGCAACTGTGCCTCGCGCTCGCGCAGGGAGCGGATCTTGGCCTCGTGGCCGGAAATGTTCCTCTGCAACTCGGCCTCGGCGGCGGCAAAGCGCTTCTTCGCCTCGTCGATCTGATACATGATCTTCAGCTCCTCCTCCTCGAAACCGCCGATCACCGCCTCGGTCGTCTCGATCTCGTGCGTAAGGGCCCGGTATTCGTCGTTTTTACGCACTTCCAACTGCTGCGTCTTGTATTTGGCCACTTTGCCCTCGGCGGACTGGATCTCTGTTTCCAAGAGCTTCTTTTTCGATTCCAAGCCGTGCCATTCGCTCTTGGCGGTCTCGATGGCCTGCCTCTCGGCGGCGATCCGCGCTTCCACGGCGGCGACTTCGCGCGGCACGCTCCTGAGCTGCTGCTCGAGGCCCAAGCGCCGGCTGTCGCGTTCTTGGAGAATGAGCAGGGGAGCAATGCTGAAGGCCATGCTGCGGCCACTGTGGGTGGACGTTCCCGGCGGTCAATTTAAACCCTCCGCCGGGCTTTTTTGGTGGCATTTCACTGTCTCTTCGGCTGCGACCGGAGCCGCCGCCGCCCCGGGTTTCCTGACCCGATTTGCCACTTCGGCAACTCAGCCCGGGCAAGCCACTAACAAACCGGGTTTTGTTCCCGAAAATACCTCCGTTGATCCCTCGAAAAAAGTTGTCCCAGACCGCGTTATCCGTGACGTTTTTGGCTCACTTTCCGACCTGAATGTCCGACCAGAACGACGCCCCCCACGCCACGAAAAACCAGCCCTCCACCGAGGCCTACGACGCCTCCAAACTCGGCAAACTCGAAGGCCTCGAGGCCGTCCGGAAGAAGCCCGGCATGTATATCGGCGGCACCGATGAGCGCGCCCTCCACCACTGCGTCTCCGAGGTGCTCGACAACTCCGTGGACGAGCATCTCGCCGGCCACTGCACGCGCATCGACGTGGCCATCCATGTGGACGGCTCGATCTCCATCCGCGACAACGGCCGCGGCATCCCCGTGGACATCCACCCGCAATACAAGATTCCCGGCGTCGAGATGGTCCTCACCACGCTCCACTCCGGCGGCAAATACGGCCAGGGCGGCTACAAGTTCTCCGGTGGCACGCACGGCGTCGGCGCCAAGTGCGTCAACGCCGTCTCCGAGTGGTTCGAGGTCGAGGTCTCGCGCGACGGCCAGATCCACCACATGACCTTCGCGCGCGGCAAGACCACCAAGAAGCTCGAGGTCATCGGCAAGGCCAAGGGCACCGGCACCCTCATCACCTTCAAGCCCGATCCCGAGATCTTCAAGGAGACCACCGTCTTCAAGGCCGAGACCATCAGCCGCCGCCTCCGCGAACTGGCCTTCCTCAACTCCGGCCTCGAAATCACCTTCGTGGACGAGCGCCCCGCCGAGCCGAAGCCCGAAACCTACCTCTACAAGGACGGTGTCGTCGAGTTCGTGAAGCAGATGAACCAGGGCAAGAACGCCCTGCACCCCAAGCCCGTCCGCATCGCCAAGGAGACCAGGACCAGCATCGACGGCAAACCCGCCGAGATCCACCTCGAGCTCGTCCTCCAATACAACGACTCCTACAACGACCTCGTCCTCTGCTACACCAACACCATCCACAACCCGGATGGCGGCACCCACCTCTCCGGCTTCCGCTCTGCCCTCACCCGCGCCATCAACCAGTTCGCCAAGGCCAACAATCTCCTCAAGGACAAGGACCCCCAGATCACCGGCGACGACGTGCGCGAGGGCCTCGCCGCCGTCATCTCCATCAAGCACAGCGACCCGAAGTTCGAGTCCCAGACCAAGGTCAAGCTCCTCTCCCCCGAGGTCGAGTCCATCGTCGGCTCCGCCGCCTACGAGGGCCTGATGCTGTATTTCGAGACCAACACCCCCGTCGCCAGGCGCATCATCGAGAAATCCCTCATGGCCGCCCGCGCCCGCGAGGCCGCCCGCAAGGCCCGCGAGACCATCCGCAAGGGCGCCCTCTCCGGCGGCGGCCTCCCCGGCAAGCTCGCCGACTGCTCCGAGAAGGACCCCGCCGTCTGCGAACTCTACATCGTCGAGGGCGACTCCGCCGGCGGCTCCGCCAAGCAGGGCCGCGACCGCCGCTACCAGGCCATCCTCCCCCTCCGCGGCAAGCTCATCAACTCCGAGAAGGCCCAGCTCGACAAGGTCCTCTCCAACGAGGAAATCCGCACCCTCATCACCGCCATCGGCACCGGCATCGGCGCCGGCGAGGACGAATCGGCCTTCAACGCCGACAAGGCCCGCTACCACCGCGTCATCATCATGACCGACGCCGACGTGGACGGCTCCCACATCCGCACGCTGCTGCTCACCTTCCTCTACCGCCAGATGAAGGGCATCATCGAGCGCGGCTACGTCTATATCGCCCAGCCGCCGCTCTACAAGATCAAGCGCAAAAAGCGCGAGCAATACGTGGACAACGACGAGCAGCTCAACCGCATCCTGCTCGAACTCGGCACCGAGGACATCCTCCTGGCCCCCGCCGGCGACGGCCAGGCCCCGCTCGCCCCGGCCGCCCTCGACCAGATCGTCGAGATGCTCGCCGCCCTCGACAAGCTCGGCCACGGCATCACCCGCCACGGCGCCTCGCTCGCCGAATACCTCGACCAACAGGACCAGGCCACCCATGAACTCCCGCGCTACATCGCCCGCATCCGCGAGGGCAACAAGGAGTCCCACCAGTTCCTCGCCGACGACAAGGCCCGTGCCGCCTTCATGGCCGCCAACCCCGACATCTTCGGCGCCCCGGCCGCCGCCCCGGAAAATTCAAATTCCAAACCCCAGGCCCCCGGCGTCAGCCGCCGAGTCACGATCCACGAGATCTTCGAGGCCAACGAGCTCACCAAACTCCTCAAGGCCCTCGCCCGGGCCGGCCTCGACGTCTCGTCGTTCGCCCCGGCCGAAAAACCGCGCTACGTCTTCACCGAAAACGCCGGCACCAAGAACGAGACGAAGACCGAACTCTTCTCCCCCCTCGACATCATCGGCCAGATCCGCGCCAACGGCCGCAAGGGCCTCTCCATCCAGCGCTACAAGGGCCTCGGCGAAATGAACCCGAAACAACTCTACGAGACCACGATGGACCCCGACAAGCGCCGCCTCCTCAAGGTCAACATCGCCGACGCCGCCAAGGCCGACGCCCTCTTCACCCTCCTCATGGGCGAGGAAGTCGCCCCCCGCCGCCAGTTCATCGAGGACAACGCCCTCAACGTGCAATATCTCGACGTCTGAGCTTCCCTTAAACGCAAAGACACAAAGGCGCAAAGATGCAGGTCGTGGTTCCAACCGAGTTTGAGGAGATCGCCAGCAAGGCTGTGAACGCCGCGTTGACGGTCCACCGCACACTGGGTCCAGGTTTGCTCGAAAGCGCTTATGAGGAATGCCTGGCCATCGAATTGGTCGCAAATGGTCTCTCGGTCGAACGCCAGAAAACCATCCCTCTGGTTTACCGTGGTCGAACCGTCGATGCCGCTTACCGCATCGATCTCATTGTGGAGAATAAACTCCTGATTGAAACAAAGGCGGTTGAATCGATTCACCCCGTGCATCGCGTCCAGGTGGCAACCTATCTCCGTCTGCTTCACCTGCCTCTCGGTCTTCTCATCAATTTCAATGTCCCACTGATCAAGGACGGACTCCACCGCGTCCTGAATCTCGACTTCCGCTCTTAGCGCCTTCGCGCCTTCGCGTTTAATCTCCACCCCTCTCCTTTCCGCTCACGCTTCCCGCTACATGTATACGGCTAACGAAAAGCTCTCGACCGCCAACATCACCGACATCATGCAGACGGCCTACATCGACTATTCGATGTCGGTCATCATCTCGCGGGCGCTGCCGGACGCCCGCGACGGCCTGAAGCCCGTCCAGCGCCGCATCCTCTACGCCATGCTCCGCGAGGGCCTGCTCCACAACCGCGCCTTCGACAAGTGCGCCGGCGTCGTCGGCGAGGTGCTCAAAAACTACCACCCCCACGGCGACTCCTCCGTTTACGACACCCTCGTCCGCCTTGCCCAGTCCTGGGTCATGCGTTACCCGCTCATCGACCCGCAGGGCAACTTCGGCTCCGTGGACGGCGACCCGCCCGCCGCCTACCGCTACACCGAGGCCCGCCTGAAGGACGTCGCCGAGGAGCTCCTCAAGGACATCGAGGAGGACACCGTGGACTTCGCCCCGAACTACAAGGAGTCCACCACCGAGCCCACCGTCCTCCCCTCCGCCCTGCCCAACCTCCTGATGAACGGCTCGACCGGCATCGCGGTGGGCATGACGACCAACATCCCGCCCCACAACCTCGGCGAGATCATCACGGCCGCCTGCGCCATCATCGACCGCCCCACCATCTCGGTGGACGAACTCGTCTCCTACATCCCCGGCCCCGACTTTCCCACCGGCGGCTACATCAACGGCCGCGCCGGCATCAAGTCCTACCTCACCACCGGCAAGGGCATCGTCAAGATGCGCGGCAAGGCCCACACCGAGGAGCTCAAGGGCGGCGGCGAGCAGATCGTCATCACCGAGATCCCCTACAACGTGAACCGCGCCACCCTCGTGCTCCGCATCGCCGAGCTCGTGCGCGAGAAGGAGCTCGACGGCATCCGCGACCTCCGCGACGAATCCGACGAGAACACGCGCATCGTCATCGAACTCAAGCGCGGCGAGCAGGCCCAGGTCGTCATCAACCAGCTCTACCAGAAGACCGCCCTCGAATCCTCCTTCGGCGTCATCCTGCTGGCCCTCGACAAGAAGCGGCCGAAGCAGATGAACATCAAGGAGCTCCTCGAATGCTACATCGATCACCGCCGCGACGTGGTCACCCGCCGCACGCAGTTCCGCCTCGCCCGCGCCAAGGAGCGCGCCCACATCCTCGAGGGCTACATCATCGCCCTCGACAACCTCGACGACTTCGTGAAGATCATCCGCGCGTCGAAGGACAAGGACGACGCCAAGCAGCGGTTGATGGCCAAGTATCCCCTCTCCGAGGCCCAGACCAACGCCATCCTCGAACTTCGCCTCTACCAGCTCACCGGCCTGGAGCGCGGCAAGATCGAGGCCGAATATCTCGAGCTCATGAAGCTCATCGAGGAGCTCCAGGGCATCCTCGACTCCGAGCCGAAGCTCCTCGCCTTGATCAAAAGGGAACTGCTCGAGCTGAAGGACAAATACGCCTCCCCCCGCCGCACCGAGATCGTGGACGACGCCGGCGACCTCCGCATGGAGGACGTCATCCCCAATGAGGGCTGCGTCATCACCGTCTCCCACCTCGGCTTCATCAAGCGCACCCCCGTCGCCGCCTACCGCGCCCAGAAGCGCGGCGGCAAGGGCGTCATCGGCGCCGAGACCTACGAGGAGGATTTCGTCGAGACGCTCTTCACCGCCTCGACCCACGACTACGTGCTCTTCCTCACCAGCACCGGCCAGTGCCACGCGAAGAAAATCTACGACATCCCCGAGGGCACCCGCACCGCCAAGGGCAAGTCCGTCTCCTCCTTCCTCCGCCTCAACGCCGGCGAGAAGCTCGCCGCCATGCTCTGCTTCAAGGAGTTCTCGGCCGACCTCTTCGTCGTCATGGCCACCCGGGACGGCGCCATCAAGAAGACCGCCCTCGCCGAATACGAGGGCGCCACGCGCGAGGGCGGCATCCGCGGCATGAAGCTGGCCGAGGGCGATGCCATCGTCGGCTGCGTCCTCACCAACGGCTCCAACGAGATCATCCTCGTCTCCCACCAGGGCCAGGCCGTCCGCTTCTTCGAGGGCGCCGCCGCCGGCGCCGACGAACCCGCCGAAGGCCACACCGCCCCGGCCGCCGAGGGCGAACCGGAGGGCGACGGCCCGAAGCTCGGCCTGCGCCCGCAGGGCCGCTTCACCGGCGGCGTCACCGGCATGCGCTTCAAGAAGAAGGGCGACTACCTCCAGGCCATCGAGGTCTGCGACCCTGAGGCCCGCCTGCTCGTCGCCCGCGAGGACGGCATCGGCAAGCGCACGCCGTTCGAGGATTACCGCCTCATCCGCCGCGGCGGCACCGGCGTCATCGCCATCGACCTCCCCGAAGACGGCTCCGTCGCCGTCGCCGGCGCGCTCAGCGTCCGCGACACCGACGAGGTCATGCTCCTCACCGCCAAGGGCCAGAGCATCCGCACCCGCGTGAAGGAGATCCGCGAAACCGGCCGCGGCGCCAAGGGCGTGAAGCTCGTCAACCTCGACGAGGGCGACAAGCTCCTCGCCATCGCCCGCGTCGTCGAGTCCGACGAGGAGGAGGCCGCCAACAGCAACCCGCCGCTGGAACCCCCGCCAGCCACGTGACTGTAGGGCGGCATCTCCGAATGCCGCCTCGTGGGAGTTGTCGTTTTCGAGGCAGGGTTCGGAGACCCCGCCCTACAACCGCAAGGCGCGTCTCTCCGGCGCGCCTTTTCATTTCCGGCGGCACGCAGGTTACCCGTCACCTCGCCGCCGTCACTTCGGGCCTTGCCTTCACCTGCATCGTGAATCTGCTTTCCGCTGTCACCATGGCCGCCCGTCTCTCCAGCCTGCTCGCCCCCGAGCGCATCATCCTCTCGCTGCAAAGCACCAAGCGCACCGCCGCGCTCCAGGAAACCGCCCGCCTGCTCGAGGCCGATCCCAACGTCGCCAATTTCCAGGGCTTCTACAACGAGCTGCTCGCCCGCGAGCGCCTCGACACCACCTGCCTCGGCAACGAGGTCGCCCTGCCCCACGCGCGCACCGAACACGTGAAGAAAATCGTGCTCGCCGTCGGTCGCAGCCCCAACGGCGTGTTCTTCGAGAATTCGAACCAGACCGTGAAGCTCATGTTCGTCCTCGGCACGCCCAAGAACAACCCGACCGACTACCTCATCCTCGTCGGCGCGCTCTGCCGGCTCATCAAGGACGAGTCCAGCCGCGCCGCCCTGCTGGCCGCCCCGACACCCGAGGCCTTCATCGCCACCGTCATCGAGCTCGAGAACAAGATCCTCGGCCCCGCGAAGTGACCGGGTAGGGCCAGTCTCCGACTGGCCCCGCATCGCCGGAACGAACCAACCGGCATGGGCCGGTCAAGGGCCGGCCCTACCCTGGCCCGCTTATTTCCCCGTCAGTTCCCGCACCAGCTCATCCGCGCCATAGACGCTGCGCAGGGCCTCGAGGATGCCGCGCACATCCACGCTCACCGAACGGGCCACCGTCTCGGAGTAGGCGTAGTTCCACACCAGCGAGTGGATGTTGCCGTCGAAGAGGATGCCAACGAACTCGCCGGCCTTGTTCAGCGTCGGGCTGCCCGAGTTGCCGCCGATCGAGTAGCAGGTGTGGATGAAGTTGTAGGGCGTGTCGGCCTTGATCTTCCCGCGGGCCGCGACCCAGCTCGGGGCCAGGTCGTAGGGGGGGATGCCGCCGCGGGACTCGGAGCGGGCGAAGGTGCCGCCCATCTCGGTGTAGGGGGCGATGGTCTCGCCGCCCTCGGTCAGGCCCTTGACGAAGCCGTGGGCCAGGCGGAGCGTGAAGGTCGCATCGGGCGAGACGCGGTCGCCGTCCTTGGCGTAGCGCACCTGGGCGATCTTCGCATGCGCCTGCTGCTTCACCTCGTTCTGCGTCTCGATGATCTTGCGCGCCTCGCGGGCGTGGGCGTCCACCGCGCGAGCCAGCGCGAGCATCGGATCGTCCACCTTCGCCAGCTCGTCGGCGCTCATCGCGTAGAGCCGCCGGCGGAAGGCGACGTCGTCCACCTTCGTGCCGTTCACCAGTGCGGCGGCGCGCACGCCGGGTGCCTGGCCCGCCAGCGCGGCCTGCACGGCCGGGTCGTTGGCGCCGAGCTCCATCGCGGCGAACTCGAGGAAATTCTTGATCTTGAGGATCTCGAAATCCTTGTAAACAGGCTCCGCGGAGAAGAGCGCCAGCTCAAACTCCTCGCGGGCGGAGTCGCGGAACTCGCGCAGGCGCTCGCCGCTGGGCTTGGCGCGCTCGGCGGCGGCGCGCACCAGCGCGCGGGCCTTGGCGAAGAGGTCGGAGTTGAAGGCGTAGGCCTCGAGCAGGTTGTAGGTCAGCGCGTGGCGCGCGATCGTGCGCTGCGCCTGCTCGATCCGGTCCCAGGCGTCGGCAGCGCCAAGCTCGGGCCTGTCCTGCGCGAATTTCCGCAGCGCGTCCTCCTCGGCGCGCTTGGCCGCGAGCAGCGCGGGATCGAGCAGGCCGGCGATGCGGCCGTCGTAAACCTTGCGCGAGTTCTCGATGGAGAGCAGCTCGTCGCGGGCGCGGCGGGCGTTCTCGGCGCCGCGCTTGCCGTAGCTGTTCAGCAGCACCTCCCGGTTCTTGAGGTAGCGCATCGCGCCGGGCACCTGCACGTCGCGGGCGTATTCCAGCTCCGCCATCGTGATTAGGCGCTGGGTCGAGCCGGGGTGGCCGGTGATGAAGACCGTCTCGCCCTCCTGCGTGCCGGCGGGGTTCCACTTCAGGTAGTGCTCCACCTTCACCGGCTGGCCGTTCTCATAGACGCGCATGAGCGTCACATCGAGGCAGTAGCGGGGGAACTCGAAGTTGTCCGGGTCGCCCCCGAAGAACGCCGCCTGCTGCTCGGGCGCCCACACCAGGCGCACGTCGGTGTAGCGCTTGTAGCGGTAGAGGTGGTATTCGCCGCCCTGGAAAAGCGTGACGACATCGCTGCGGAGGCCGGTCTTGTCCAGCGACTCCTTCTCGATCTCGGCCATCACCGCGCGGCGCGCGGCCTGCGCCTCGGCGGCGGAAAGGCCGGGCTTCACCGCGGCGTTGACGCGGGCGGTCACGTCCTCGGTGGACATCAGCACGTTGAGCTCGAGGTCCACGCACTTCAGCTCGTCGGCCCGGGTCTTCGCGTGGAAGCCGTCCTTGAGGTAGTTGTGCTCCGCCGTGCTGAGCTTGTAGATGGCGTCGGAGGCCACGTGGTGGTTGGTCACGACCAGGCCGTCGGCCGAAGCGAAGGAGCCCGAGCCGCCGTTGTTGAAGCGGACGGAGGACTTCTGCACGTGCTCGAGCCAGGCGGCATCGGGCGCGAAACCGTGCCGCTCCTGCAGTTCGCGCAGGGGCGGCTTGCTGAGCAGCCACATGCCGTCATCGGCACGGGCGGCGGGCAGGAAGGCGAGCAGGGCGGGCAGGAAGGCGGCGGCGCGCCGCAGGCGGGAGGTTTTCATGTTGCCCTCAACCCAGTCGAACCATCCCCCGGTCCTCAAACTCTTTTGTTGAACGGTCGAAAACCACGATGTCCGGCGCCGGGTTCCCCCTTGCCACCCGCCCGACGCCCCGCAGCATCGACCCCGTCCCCATGATCCATTCCTTCATCTTCAGCGAAGGCAAGCTGGTCGGCCGCGATCTTGAACTCGAGGCGTTGCGCCTGGTGCATGGCGACAAGGGCCTGATCGTGTGGGTGGACCTCGACAATCCCACCGACGAGGAGGCCAAGGCCGTCCTGGAAGGGCTCTTCCAGTTCCACCCGCTGGCCATCGAGGATTGCCTCACACCCAGCCCGCTGCCCAAGATCGAGGATTACGAGACCTACCTGTTCATGGTCACCCATGCCGTGGACTACGACCGCCAGGAAAAGTTCGCCTCCACCGAGCTCGACCTCTTCCTCGGCAAGGAATTCCTTGTCACCTTCCACCGCCAGCCGCTGAGCTCGGTCACCGCCCTCATCGAGCGCCTCGCCAAAAACGCCGGCCCCGGCCCGCGCGGCGCCGACCGCCTCGCCCACTCGCTCCTCGACCTCATGGTGGACAACTACAACCCCATGCTCGCCGAGCTCCACACTGAGCTGGAGGAGATCGAGGACATCGTCCTCACCCGGGGCTCCGACAAGACCTTCGTGAGCGAGCTGCTCCAGGTCCGCGGCGATTTTACCAAGCTCCGCCAGATCGTCCGCCCGCAGCGCGACATCATCGACCGCCTCGCCCGCGGCGACAGCAAGATGATCCGCGCCACCCTCCTGCCCTACTACCGCGACCTGCGCGACAACCTCGCCCGCCTCGAGGAGACCGTGACCGGCTACCACGAGCGCCTGATGATGGCCTTCGACATCTACCTCAACAAGGCCGCCGGCGAGGCCAACGAGGGCATCAAGTTCCTCACCGCCCTCACCGCCATCACCATCCCCGTCATGGTCATCGGCACCTGGTATGGCATGAACTTCGAGCACATGCGCGAACTCCAGTCGCCGCACGGCTACCAGATCGCCGCCGGCACCACGATCTTCCTCACCCTGCTCACCGCGATCTACCTGAAGCGCAAGAAGTGGTTCTGACCTCCCGCGCCCGGCCCGTGTGAAACCCGACCTTCTTGGACTCCTCGCCTTCGGCTTCGCGGGGGCCTCCGCCCTTGCGGTCTTCCTCCGGCCAGAACGCAGGCCTGTCTGGACCAGCCGCACCTTTTTCCTCCTGCTGCTCGCCGGGGCGCTCTTCACCGGTCAGCAGCGGGCCATCCGGGCCAACTTCCAGCTCTGGAATCCCGATGAAAGCCACATGATCGGCGGCGCCCTCACCCTGCGGGCGCGGCCGGTGTTCTGGCGCGATGTGGACGGCAACTCCCACGGCCCGCTCAACCAGTTTCCCCTGCTCGCCCCGGCGCTGCTGGGTTTCCGCGTGGACTACACCTCGGCCCGCATCGTGGGCGCGGTGATCAACATCCTCACCCTGCTGGCAGTGCAAATGGCTCTCGCCGCCTGGTGCTCCGAAGGCGCGGGCCGCCTGCTTGTCCTGCCGGCCTGGGCACTGTTCATCTTCAACCAGGATCCCGAGATCGCCCAATACACCACCGAGCAGTTCTCGGCGATGCTCGTCGCGGTCGCGGCGGCGGTGGCGGCCCGTGTGCTCGCGGCCGGCCGGTGGCGGCCGGGCCAGCTCTGGGCCGCGGGTCTGCTCTGCGGCGCCGCGCCACTGGGAAAACTGCAATCCCTGCCCATCGCCGCCTGGATCTTCGTGTGCCTGGCAGGCTATCTCGCATGGCAATCACGACGGACGGGCGCCTCGCCGTGGCGCCCGCTGGCGGGTCTCGTCGTCGCTGCATTGGTGCCCGCGGTGCTTATCGTCGGTTTCACCGCCTGGCACGGGGCCTTCTTCGATTTTCGCATCCGCTTTCTCGACGCCTACCTGATCGGCTATACCACCGGTGAGGTCGATTTCTTCACGATCGCCCCGCCCTATCCCGGACTGCTCTTCGGCTTGCCGCAGTTTCTCTGGCCCCTGATCGGCGGCCTCCTGCTGGCCGGGGCCGGACTGGCGTGGCAACGCCGCCCACCGCCCGCCGCCCTCCTCATCCTGACCGCGGGCACGCTCCTCGCCGCCGTTGCCGCCATCTACCTGCCCCGAAAACCGTTCGGCCACTACTTCATGCTTCTGCCCGGTCCGCTGCTCTTGCTGCTCGGGACCGTTGCCGGTCCGCTGCTCGACGGCTGGCGCACTTCCGCCTTCCGGGCGGTGGCCGGGCTGACCGCGCTCGTCGGATTGAGCGGACTGTTCGTCGCCCACCATTTCCGCCATCCCGAGGCCTTCCACCGCCTGGTGCTGCAGCGGCCGGCGATCCCCCAGACCTTGATCGAAGCCGTCCAGCGGCATGTGGCCCCCGGCGAACTGTTCGCCATCTGGGGCTGGCAACCGGCCCTGCAGGTCTTTTCCCAGACCGTCTCCTCGACCCGCGACATCGTCACCTTCTGGCAGATCGCGCCCTCGGCCTGGCGGGACTATTACCGCGCCAGCTATCTGCGGGACATCACCGCCCGGCCACCTGTGGTCTTCGTTGACACCACCGGTCCAGGGGACTTTGCCTTCCATCACGCCCCTTCATACCGGCACGAGAATTTTCCCGAGCTCGCGGATTTCATCCGCCGCAACTACGTCCTCACCGAAACGGTGGCGGGCTGCCGGATTTACATCCGGCGCGAGCGTGCCGCCCCGCCGCCTTCGGCACTGTAACGCCACGGCGCCAGTCGTCCCTTGCCACCCTGCGGCCGGCCGCAATCTTGTCCCGCATGCGCCTGCCGACCATGCTCCTGCTCGCTCCCCTTGCTCTGGCGACCGCACTCTTCGCTCAAACCGAATCCGATGAAGCAGATGCCGCCATGCTGCGCCGCCTCTACGACGCCGCGCTCACCGACAGCCCGATGTATGGGCATCTGACCGAGCTGGTGGGAAAACACCCCGGCCGTCTCTCTGGCTCGAAGAGCCTCGAGGGCGCCGTGCAGTGGGCCGCCGGTGTCCTTCGCACACAGGGTGTGGACCGCCTCGAACTCCAGCCCGTCCAGGTGCCGCACTGGGAGCGCGGCGCAAAGGAATCCGTGCGTTTCATCGGCTCCGACGGCCGGGCCATGCCGCTCAACGCCTTCGCGCTCGGCGGCTCCGTGCCCACGCCCGCCGGCGGCCTGCGCGCGCCGGTGATCGAACTCCACTCGCTCGACGAACTCAAGACCGCCGATGTGCAGGGCAGGATCGTCTTCTTCAACGGCCCGATGAACCCGCGCCACGTCCGCCCCGGCCGGGCCTACGGCGAGGCCGGCAAGCAGCGCAACCAGGGCCCCGCCGAGGCCGCCCAATACGGCGCCGTCGGCGTGCTCACCCGCTCGCTGACCCACCGTCTCGACGACCACCCCCACACCGGCAACACCACCTATTTGCCCGAGGCGCCGCGCATTCCCGCCGCCGCCCTCAGCACCGTCGCCGCCGACCGCCTGAGCGCCGCGCTCAAGGCCGACCCCGCCCTCCAGGCCGAGCTGGTCATCAACTCCCGCTGGTTCGACGACGCCCCGGCGCACAACGTCATCGGCGAGATCCGCGGCTCCGAGTTTCCCGACAAGGTCATCCTCGTCGGCGGCCATCTCGACTCGTGGGACATCACGCCCGGTGCGCACGACGACGGCGCAGGCGTCGTCCAGTCCATCGAGGTGCTGCGCCTGTTGCAGGCCGCCGGCTACCGGCCGCGCCACACCGTCCGCTGCGTGCTCTTCACCAACGAAGAAAACGGCCTGCGCGGCGCGCTCGAATACGCCCGGATCGTCGGCGAGAAGCGGGAGGAGCACCTGCTCGCCCTCGAGTCCGACGCGGGCGGCTTCGCCCCCACCGGCTTCCAGCTCGGCAACACCCGCGGCGACGCCCACACCCGCGCCGCCCGGTGGCAGCCGCTTTTCGAGCCTTATGGCATCCGCCACTTTGAAGGCGGCGGCGGCGGGGCCGACGTCGGCCCGCTCATGGCCAAGGGCTGCACCGTCGGCGAAATCCTCCCCGACTCGCAGCGCTACTTCGACTACCACCACACCACGACCGACACCGTGGACAAGGTGAACCCCCGCGAACTCCAGCTCTCCGCCGCCGCCATGGCCGCCCTGGTCTATCTCTTCGACCGGCACGGCCTCTAGCCGGGCAGGGCGCGTCGTCCCCGCCGAGCCGCGGCTCATCCAGCGGATTCGCCCTACCCGATGAAACCATGAAGGAACTCCTGCGCGACTTCCGCATCCGGCGCCTGCTGCTGGCCAACATCACGGGGTCTGTCGGCTCGGGCATCACCATCTTCGCCGTGCCGTGGCTGCTCGTGCACCAGCCGGGCGGCAACGAGACCTACGGCACCGTCACGCTCGTCACCACCGTCGCGCTCTTCCTGTTCATGCCCTACTACGGCGTGTGGGTGGACCGCCACTCGCGCAAGACGATGCTGCTCGGCAGCGAGCTCTTCGGCTTCGCCGCCACCGCCGCCATGGCCGCCGTCTGCGCGGTCGCCGGCTCCGGGCTGGGCACGCTGTCCGTGATCTACTTCTGCGGCATGCTCTACTACACGCTGCACTTCCCGGCCAAGTTCGCCTTCCTGCAGCAGGTCTTCGACCGTTCCCCATACCAGTCGCTCATGGGCCTGATGGAGGTCCAGGGGCAGACCGCGATGATGATCGCGGGCGGCCTCGGCGCGGTGCTCGTCGAGCATGTCAGCCTCACCACGATCCTGCTCCTCGACGCCGGCACCTACCTGTTCAGCTTCGCCGTCCAATCCACGATCCCGTATCACAGCACGCATCTGGAAACCGGCGCGCCGGGTCCGCCGACCTCGGCCTGGCGCGCCATCGGCGAGGGCTGGCGGTGGCTGCGCGAACGGCCGCGGCTCGCGCTCTTTTTCGCCGCGTCGCTCATGCCCTTCATCGCCGTCATGGTCGGCAATTACCTGTTCCCGATCTACATCGCCCAGACGCTCGGCGCCGGGGCCTGGGTCTTCGGCGCCGGCGAGATCGTCTTTGCCGCGGGCGCGATCCTCGCCGGCTTCAGCCTGCCCCGGCTCATCGCCACCCACTCCGCCCGGCGGACCGTGCCGCTTACCATGGGGCTGTTCGCCGCCGGCGCGGCCCTGCTGGTGCTGTTTCCCGGTGTCATCCTCTATCTCGTCGCCGCCCTGCTCCTGGGTTACGGCAATGCCGGCAGCCGCGTCGCCCGCAGCGCGGCCCTGCTCCAGCTGGTGGACAATCGCGTCATGGGCCGCGTCGGCGCGTTCTTCCACGCCTACGACCGCGTGCTGCGCACCGTGCTGACCTCGGCCGTCATCGCCCTGGTCGCCGCCGCCGGCCCGCGCACCGCCTTCGCCCTGCTGCTCGCTCTCGTGCTCCTCAGCCTCGTCGTCGTGTTGCGGAGCCGCTCCGCCCTGGCTGCCGCCGATTGAGCCGGCGGCTCAGAAAAGATCCGCCTGCCGCAGGGCGTCGCGCTTCTCGCCGTCGGCGGTGCTCTGTTGGAGCAGCCACGGGATCGTCGCGGCCGACAGTTCCGGACGTCTCAGCAGGTGCAGCAGCAGCAGCGCTCCCGCCAGGGCGTCGTAAAGCGCGGCGTGGTAGCGCCGCCGCGCGGGCGGACAATGCCGCCGCGCGGCGGTTTCCAGCTCCGGCTGCAGGCCGTGGCGCGCCACCAGATCCTCCAGCCTGAACGAGCCGGTCTGCGGAAAAAACTGCGGATAGAGCCGGCCCGTGTCGATCCACGGCCCCCACTCCGTGCTCGTCCGGCCCGGGCGGGCAAAATCCGGCGCCTCGCGCGGATACGGCCAGACCTTGCGCAGCAGCGAATTTTCCGCCGGCGCGAAATGCGCCGCCAGCGGCCCGCTGGCGCGCAGGCCGGCGAAACGCTCCCACTCCGACGCAAAATAGTCCTGCGAGGCCAGGCCGTCGGCCGTCAGCCCGTGCACCTTTGTGTCAGCGGCGGCGACCCGGCCCGTGGCCCGGCACAGGCGCGTGTGCGCCGCGGCGATGGCGCCGCCCGCCAGCGTCACCACGCCGAACTCCAGGATGCCCGAGGCCGCGCTGCCCTCGAAGTCGATGAAATGGATCGGCGTGTCGGCCCAGTGCATGGATCACCACGAAATACACCAAACACACGAAATCACGGCTAAAACTCCCCGGTTATTTTCGTGTGTTTCGTGTCTTTCGTGGTTTCAAGGCCTCCATGGATCTCACGCCCTACCGCGCCTTCCTGCTCGAACTCGCCCGGGCCAGCGGCGACTTCACCCGGTCGCTCTTCGGGCGCCGCGACCTCGTGGTCGAGGCCAAGGGCGACGCCTCGCCCGTGACCCAGGCCGACCGCGGGGCCGAGGAACTGATGCGGCGCATGATCCGGACGCGCTTTCCCGACCACGGTGTCCTCGGCGAGGAATTCGGCCCCGACCGCACCGACGCCGAATTCGTGTGGGTGCTCGACCCCGTGGACGGAACGAAATCCTTCATCACCGGCGTGCCGCTCTGGGGCACGCTCATCGCGCTCCTGCACCGCGGCCAGCCGGTCCTCGGCTGCATCCACCAGCCCGTCCTCAACCAGCTCGTCATCGGCGACGGCACCGCGACCACGCTCAACGGCGCCCCCGTGCGCTGCCGGCCGAGCACGCAACTGGCCGACGCCACGCTGCTCACCTGTGACTGGCTGTCGCCCGCGCAATACCAGGACGGCCCCGCCTTCGACCGCCTGGCGAAATCGACAAAGCTGTGCCGCACCTGGGGCGACGCCTATGCCTACCTCCTGCTGGCCACCGGCTGGGCCGACCTCGCCGTGGACCCGGTCATGAACCCGTGGGACGTCGCCGCGCTCGTGCCCGTCATCCGCGGCGCCGGCGGCGTCATCACGGACTGGTCGGGCGGCCCCGCCTACCCGGCCAACTCCACCGTCGCCGCCACCACGCCCGAGCTCCACGCCGCGGCGCTGGCGATACTGCGGTAGGTCCGGTCTCCGACCGGCCCTACTTTTTCTTCTTCCACTCGCAGGTCACGCGCGAGGTGAAGCCGCCGCGGGCCTTCCAGTCGGCGATGATCGTGAGCGCGCGGGGCTTCAGCGCCGCGCCGAGATCGTCGCAGATCTGGTTCGTCGCGGCCTCGAAGAAGATGCCCTCGTTGCGGTAGGCGTGGAAATACAGCTTCAGCGACTTCAGCTCGACGCACTTTTTGTCCGCCACGTAGCGCACGGTGATCTGGGCGAAGTCCGGGTGGCCGGTCATCGGGCACAGCGAGGTGAACTCGTGGTGCGTGTGCTCGATCAGGTAGTCGCGCCGCGGGGCGGGATTGGGGAAGGTCTCGAGGATTTTGGGGTCGGCCATGGGAATGGTGAAAACGGACAATCGGGAATCTCAAGGCTGTAGTCGGTCGGACCGCGGATCGGCAATTTGTGATTCTCGACACCCGGTATCCGATTTCAAGACCGGTTCGGAAACAGCTACGTCGCCGTCTCGGTGTATCTCTGCTCGCGGATCACCGTGACCTTGATGGTGCTCGGGTAGTCGAGCTCCTGCTCGATCTTGAGGCGGAGCGTCTTGGCGAGGGCGTGGGCCTGGTCGTCGGTGACGACGTTGGGCTGCACGACGACGCGCACCTCGCGGCCGGCCTGGATGGCGAAGGCCTGCTGCACGCCGGGCATCGTCATGGCGAGGCGCTCGAGGCGGCCGAGGCGCTCGAGGTAGTTGGTCATGGACTCGGCGCGCGCGCCGGGGCGGGAGGCGGAGATGGTGTCGGCGAGGATGACGAGCCCGGCATAGACCGTCTCGGGCTTCACCTCCTCGTGGTGGGCGGCGACGGCGTTGACGACGATCGGGGTCTCGCCGTAGCGGCGGATGAAGTCGGCGCCGATGAGCGCGTGGCTGCCCTCGTATTCGCCCTCGATGGACTTGCCGATGTCGTGGAGCAGGCCGGCGCGCTTGGCGATGTTGGGCTCCAGGCCGAGCTCGGCGGCGAGCATCGAGCAGAGCTGCGCCACCTCGATGGAGTGGTCGAGGACGTTCTGGGTGTAGGAGAACCGGAAGCGGAGCTTGCCGAGCAGCTTGATGATCTCGGGGTGCAGGCCGGAGATCTTGAGCCGGTCCACGGCCTCCTCGCCGATCTGCGCGATGTGCAGGTCGAGCTCCTGCCGGGCGCGGCCGACGGCCTCCTCGATGCTGGCGGGGTGGATGCGGCCGTCCTTCACCAGCGCCTCGAGTGCGAGCTTGGCCACCTCGCGGCGCACGGGGTCGAAGGAGGAGATCAGCACCATCTGCGGCGACTCGTCGATGAGCAGCGTGGTGCCGGTGGCGGCCTCGAAGGCCTTGATGTTGCGCCCCTCGCGGCCGATGATGCGGCCCTTCATCTCCTCGGTGGGCAGCTGGACGATGGTGGCCGTGATGTCGTTGTTGGGCTTGCTGGCGAGGCGCTGCATCGTCGTCACGAGGATGCGCTTGCCCTCCTGCACGAGGTCCTGCTCGGAACGCTCGATCAGCTCCTTGCGCAGGGCGCGCAGCTCCTCTTGGCACTCGAAGGAGATCTCCTCGCGGAGCTGCTTGCGCACCTCCTCGCCGTCGAGCGCGGCGGCGCCCTCGAGGCGCTTGCGCAGGCTCTTGGAGAGGTCGCGCATGGCGTCGCGCGCCTGCTTGATGGCGGCCGCCTCGCGGGCGAGGCGCTCCTGCCGCTGTTCGAGCTGGTAATCGAGCAGGCCGAGCGACTCCTCGTGGGAGCGGATCTCGCGGAGCATCATCTCGATCTCGATCTTGCGGCGATCGAGGTCGCGGTTCAGCTCGGCCTCGCGGGCGCGGATCTGTTCCTCGGCCTTGTTGAGAATCTCCTGGGCGGCGACGGCGGCCTCGCGTTTGGCCAGATCCTGGTGGGCCTGCGCTTTTTCGCACGCCAGACGGCGCGTCTGGCGGAGAAAGAGCCAGACGGCGGCATACCCCACGCCCAACCCGGCCAGCACCGACAACGCCAACGCCCACAGGTAGGGCTCGGCTCCGGTCGTCTGGCTGAGTTGCTTGGTGGCGGCGATGACGGTCGGCATCACGTGAGGGATCACGGTAGGTCGGCGCGGGTGCTTGGCAACACCGCAGACCGGGGCGATTTTACAAACCCGGGGCGCGCCAGTCCGGCAGCCCCCAAGCCTTGGCCTCCTGCCCCCGTCCTCTGCCCGCGGTTTTCTGTTCTCCTTGCTCCTTGCACCCGGCTTGCGTCTAGTGGCGGCCTTCCCTCCCCCCAGTGTTGAAACTCCTGCGCAACCTCGATCTGGCCAGCTTCTTCAAGCTCACCACACGGGAGAATTTCGACCGGATCACTCCGGCCTGCATGGTCGTGCTCAGCCTCTTCGGGGTGTTCTTCATCTACAGCGCCCAGTTGGCGCGCGACGGCACCTACTGGAAACAGCAGCTCGTCTATCTGGCCGTCGGCGCGGTCGTCTATCTGGCGACCTCGCTGCTGGATTACCGCATCTGGCTGCGCTATGCGCACTGGATCTACCTCGCCAGCCTCGTGCCGCTTCTGCTGGTGCTGCTCCCCTTTATCGGCACGACCCACGGCATGGGCGCCCAACGGTGGATCCGCATCCCCGGCCTGGGCTCCTTCCAGCCCTCGGAATTCGCCAAGGTCGCCGTGCTCATCATCACCGCCTCCCTCCTCACCGGCTCCAAGCTCGGGAGCGTGCGCGATTCGCTGCAGGTGCTGGGCAAATTGGCCCTTGCCGTGGGTATCCCCATGCTGTTGATAATTTTGGAACCCGACCTCGGCAGCGCCCTCGTCATCGCTCCCATGGTCTTTGCCATGTTGTTCGTCTCCAACCTCTCGCTGCGTTTCTTTGCCGGGGCCCTGGGCATTTTCGCCCTGCTCGTGGGCATCGTCGCGCTCGATGTCTGGCGCTATGCCAGCTTCATGGAGGAAAACAACCTGAGCTTCGCGCGGGACCGCGGCGCCTACGAGGCTCATTCCTGGCTGCCGCTCAAGGACTACCAGCGCAACCGCGTCCTCGACTTCGCCATGCCCGACAAGATCGACCCCATGGGCATCGGCTGGAACAGCCGGCAGTCGCTCATCTCCGTCGGCTCCGGCGGCCTCACCGGCAAAGGCTGGACCGAGGGCACCCAGGCCCGGCTCGGCTACCTGCCCCCGGCCGTCGCGCACAACGATTTCATCTTCTCCGTCATTGCGGAGGAAAAAGGATTTGTGGGAAGCATCACCGTCGTCGGCCTCCTCGGCGTGGTGTTGTGGAACGGACTGCGGATCGCCGGCCTCGCCCGCGACCGCTTCGGCGCGCTCCTCGCGCTCGGCGTCACGGCGCTCCTGGCCGTGCACGTGTTCGTCAACATCGCCATGACCATCGGCCTCATGCCGGTGAAAGGCATACCGCTTCCCTTCATCAGCTACGGCGGCACCTTCGTGCTCAGCTGCTGCTTGCTGCAAGGACTGGTCCAAAGCGTCTATCGCTTCCGGAGGGACACCTGAGATGGGCTTCCCGACCCGCGATATTGACCGCTTTGCCGGAATCTCCTGCGCGCCGCACGCCCGCACCGGGTGCCCTGCCGACAACACCCACAGGGACACACCCCACCATGAACGATCAGTCCAGCCACGCCGGCTCAGCCTCCCCGCAGGACGCCGCCTCTCGCCATGAAGAGGAACTCACCCAGCCGCCCCCCCAGCAGCACACCGAGCCCCTCACGGCCGAACAGCTTCGCAAGGAATCCCAGGAACGCGCCGCCGACCGGCCCATCCTCCAGAAAATCCTGAGCATTTTCCGGAAGGAAAAGGGCTCCTTCCGCGAACTCGTCATCAACTCCGAACCCCTCGAAAAACGCGTCGCCCTCCTCGTGGACGGCCAACTCGACCGCTTCGAGATCGAGCGCGACTCCGACAACCGCATGGTCGGCGGCATCTACAAGGGCCGCGTCAAGAACCTCGACCCCGGCCTCAAGGCCGCCTTCGTGGACATCGGCTACTCCAAGAACGCCTTCCTCCACTACTGGGACATGCTCCCCGCCGCCACCGACTCCGGCATCGAGGTCGTCCGCGTGAACAAGAAGAAGGGCGCCCCCGAGAAAAAAGCCGAACCCACCGTCAAAGACATCCCCAACCTCTACCCGCCCGGCTCCGAGATCGTCATCCAGGTCACCAAGGGCCCCATCGGCACCAAGGGCCCCCGCACCACCACCAACCTGTCCCTTCCGGGCCGCTACCTCATCCTCACCCCGTTCTCCGACGGCTGCGGCATCTCCCGCAAGATCGAGGACCCCGTCGAACGCAAGCGCCTCAAGCAGCTCATCAACGAGCTCACCATCCCCGAGGGCATGGGCGTCATCGTCCGCACCGCCGGCGAAGGCAAGAAACCCCGCTACTTCGTCCGCGACCTCCACCTCCTCCTCGCCAAATGGCAGGAAATCCAGCGCAAGATGGAAACCGAACGCGCCCCGGCCTGCCTCTACCAGGAGCCCGACATCGTCGAACGCACCGTCCGCGACTTCCTCACCGAGGACATCGACCGCGTCCTCGTGGATAGCGAGGAGGATTACAAACGCACCCTCGAATACGTCGGCCAGATCTCCTCCCGCTCCAAGAGCAAGATCGTCCACTACAAGGACTCCATCCCCGTCTTCGAGCGCTACAACATCGAACGCCAGATCGAACAGACCTTCCAACGCCGCGTCCCCCTGCCCTCCGGCGGCGAGATCGTCATCGACGAAACCGAGGCCCTCATCTCCATCGACGTCAACACCGGCTCCCACAAATCCAAGTCCGGCGACGAGAAAAACACCATCTTCCAGGTCAACATGGAGGCCGCGGTCGAAATCGCGCGCCAGATCCGGCTCCGCAACATCGGCGGCCTCGTGATCATGGACTTCATCGACATGAAGGAGCGCCGGCACCGCAACGCCGTCTATGACAAGATGGTCGAGCTCATGTCCGAGGACAAAGCCAAGACCCACATCCTGCCCATCAGCTCGCTCGGCATCATGCAGATGACGCGCCAGCGCCAGCAGGAGTCGCTCTCGGCCAACCTCTACACCACCTGCCCGTATTGCCGCGGCCGCGCCGTAGTGAAGAGCGCCACCACCATGTCGGTCGAGCTCCAGCGCAAGCTCTCGAGCGTCGCCCGCCGCCTCCAAGCCCGCAAGGACGGCAAAGAATACTCCCTCCGCGTCCACGTGCACCCCTCTATTCTGGAAAGGTTGCGCTCGGAAGACTCAGAGCTGCTCGTGCGCGTCGAGAAGACCTACGGCGTGAAGCTGGCCTTCCGCGCCGACCCGAACTACCACGTCGAGAACTTCAAGATCATCAACGCGAACACCAACGAAGAGTATCGCTGACCACTCGTTCTCTTTCTCTTAAACTTTCTCGTTCTCTCACGCCCGGCCTCCCCGCCGGGCGTTTTCTTTTGCGAAGCCCACATGATGTCTCCGGCCTGCTTTCTTCTTCTCACCCTCCGAGATGCACGTTTCAGCCAGCCTGGCAACTTTCGTCCCACCTCATGAGACGTGAAAGTTGCACCGTTGGCCGAAAAAGCGTTCCACTTGTCCGAAGTCGTGGTCTCCATTCGCTGTTATCTACATGAAAGCACGCAAAGCCCCCAAGAACCTCGTCTGCCTTTGGTATGACAAGGACGCCCTCGCGGCGGCCAAATTCTACGCCAAGGTTTTTCCGAACAGCAAGGTGACGGCCATCCACAAGGCCCCGGCCGACTTTCCGTCGGGCAAGAAGGGCCAGATCCTGACCGTCGAGTTCACCGTCCTCGGTATCCCCTGCCTCGGCCTCAACGGCGGGCCGGCCTTCAAGCACTCCGAGGCCTTCTCCTTCCAGGTTGCCACCGACACCCAGGCCGAGACCGACCGCTACTGGAACGCGATCGTCAAAAACGGCGGCAAGGCCAGCTACTGCGGCTGGTGCAAGGACAAGTGGGGCATCTCCTGGCAGATCACCCCGCGCGCCCTCACCGACGCCATGGCCGCCGGCGGCAAGACCGCCCAGCGCGCCTTCGCCGCCATGATGGAGATGGACAAAATCGACATCGCCAGGATCAAGGCCGCCATCAAAGGCACCTGATTCATTTTTTAACGCCAAGGCGCACGGAGCGCGACAGCGCGGAGATGGCGTTGTGCAGCGCAGCGGAACAGCCCCGAGCTTGGCGGGGGGTGAGTCGCAGCGGGGTGCCCGCGGGGCGCGAGACGAACAAAGGCGCAAAGAAGAGCCCGCAGCCCTCGCCTTCACTGCCTTTTGCACGTTTGGTGGCCATGCTGCCTCGTTCTGCATCTGTGTCATCCGTGGTTAAAACTCCACGTCTCCGCGCCTTTGCGTCAAAAATCCAACCTTCATCGTTCTCATTAGTGTCGATTCGCGTCCATTCGTGGTTAACCCTCCGCCACCCATGCCCACGCCCCTGCCCGCCGATCCCGTCATCCTCCTCGATTCCCATCCACGCCGGATCGACCGCATCTTCGACGAGCCCACCAAGCGCCGCCTGGAAAAACTCGGCCGCGTCCTCTGGCATGACGGCTCCCCTGCCGCCGCGGAGCACATCGACAAATTCCTCCCGCAGGCCATCGCCCTCATCGGCCAGTCGCCGATGGATAAGGTCCGGCTCGACCGCGCCCCGCACCTGCGCGCGATCTTCAACGTCGAGAGCAATTTCCTCCCCAATATCGACTACGCCGAGTGCGAGCGCCGCGGCATCCCGGTCCTTTCCACGGCGCCGGTCTATGCCCAGCCGGTCGCCGAACTGGCGCTGGCCATGGCGATCTCGCTCGCCCGCCGCATGCACGAAGCCGACGCCGCTGTGCGCGTCGGCCGGGAATTCAAGGGCGACAACCACGACTCCTTCCTCCTGCACGGCAAACCGCTCGGCATCGTCGGCTTCGGCAACCTCGGCCGCGCCCTCCTGCCGCTGCTGAAACCCTTCTCCTCCGAAATCCACATCCACGATCCGTGGCTGCCCGAGTCCGTGCTGCACGCGGCCGGCGCCATCCCGGCCTCGCTCGACGACTGCTTCGCCCGCTGCCGCGTGGTTTTTATCCTCGCCGCCGTCACCGAGGAAAATGCCGGCCAGATTGGCGCCCGCCAGTTCAACAGCATGCAACCGGGCAGCGTCGTCATCCTCGGCAGCCGCGCCGCCCTGGTGAACTTTCCCGAGCTGCTCGACGCCGCGCGCCGCGGCCAGATTCGCGCCGGCATCGACGTTTGGCCGGTCGAGCCCATCCCACCCGACGAGCCGGGCCGCAATGTGCCCAACACGCTCGTCCAGGCCCACCGCCTCGGCAGCGTGCCCGAGATCCAAACCCTCATCGGCCGCCACGTCGCCGACGACCTCGAGGCCATCCTCGCCGGCCGGCCGGGAGCCGACGCGCTGCCAGCGCGCCAACCCCGCCACCGTCACCAAGCTCCGCAGCATCCCCGTCGGCGCCTGGTCGCTGAGCGACACGACTCGAAAATCTTAATTAACCACAGAGACACTGAGTTCACAGAGAACAGGCCAGATTCACTGCATTGCTTCGTGCCCTCTGTGCCTCTGTGGTTCAAAACTTAATCCCAGCATGAAGATCCTTTTCATCGGCGGCTCGGGTGTCATCAGCCGCGCGGTCACCGAACAGACCATCTCCGCCGGCCACGAACTCTGGCTGCTTAACCGCGGCCAGCATCGCCCGGTCGCCGGCGCCCGCACGATCATCGCCGACATGACCGATGTCGCCGGCGCCCGCACCGCACTCGCCGGCCACACCTGGGACGTCGTCGTGGAGTGGATCGCCTTTGGCCCCGAGGACATCCGCCGCGACGTGGATCTGTTCCGGGGCCGGACGAAGCAATACGTCTTCATCAGCTCCGCCAGCATCTACCAGAAGCCGCACCCGGGCGGCGTCATCACCGAAGCAACCCCGCGCGCCAACCCGCACTGGGAGTATTCGCGCAAAAAAATTGCCGCCGAACTCGAACTCGAATCCGCCGGCAAGGCTTTCGGCTTCCCCTACACCATCGTCCGACCCTCCCTCACCTATGGCGACGACCAGATCCCGCTCGTGCTCAATGCCTGGGCCCATCCCTGGACCGCCATCGACCGGATGCGCCGCGACGCGCCGCTCATCATCCCCGGCGACGGCACCTCGGTGTGGACGATCACACACAACAGCGATTTCGCCACGGGCCTGACCGGCCTGCTCGGCCACCCGGAGGCCGTCGGCGAAGCGTTTCACATCACTTCCGACGAGGCGTTACCGTGGAACCGCTATTTCGAGCTCACCGCCGCAGCCGCCGGCGTGGCCGCACCGAAGTTCGTGCATATCGCCTCCGACTTCATCATCGCCTGCGTGCCGGCGGTCGAGGGCACCCTGCTCGGCGACAAGGCCGTGTCCGCCGTCTTCGACAACTCGAAGCTCCGGCGTCTCGTGCCCGGCTTCGCCGCGAGGACGCCGTTTGCCGAGGGCATCAAACGAACCCTGGCCTGGTTCGAGGCCGACCCTGCCCGCCAGACCATCGACGCCGAGATGAACCGCCGTTGGGATAAACTGATCGCCGCCTACGAGCGCGGCCTCGCCGCCGCCAGGGCCGATTTCGGTAGCTGAAGCGTCGCGTGATTCCTTTGTGAATCCGATCTTCCGCGGGAGAAACACGTTGCTGGCCCGCGACCCCGCCGCAAGCCTCCTGCTTGGGCCCCCCTCGTCATGCCTCTTGCACACCACCCCGCCCGCCTGCTCGCCGCCATGGCGCTCGCCATTCTTGCCCTGCTGACGGCCTGCAGCAAATCCCCGGAACAGGTGAAAGCCGAGAAAGCCGCCGAGGTCGCCCGCACGACCGGCATCCTCCTCGTGCAATCCAACCTCGCCGCCGCCACCCTCAAGGTCACCGCCGGCGACGGCTCCATCCGCGAGGCCCAGCCCGGCCAGCCCCTGTCCGCCCTGCCCGCCGGCCGCTACACCATCACCGCCACCCTCGACGGCTGGCCTGAGCGCCGCGCCGAGGCGACCGTCACCGCCGGCCAGACCACGGAACTTCCCCTCAACTTCCCCAGTGGTTCGCTCAGGCTCGACACCGTGCCGGCCGGCGCGGTCGTGAGACTCGGCAAGTCCAACGCCCTCGGCAAAACCCCGCTCACCATCCCGCAACTGCCCGCCGGCGAACTCAGCCTCTCCCTCGAATACCCCGGCTGGCCGCCCGTTCCCTGCAAAGTGGCGATCACCGACGGCCAGGAGGCCGCCACCACCGTCCGCCTCCCCCACGGCCGCCTCGTCGTAAATAGCGTGCCCGCCGGCGCCATCGTCGTTCTCGACGGCAAACCCTACAAGCAGACCCCGCTCTTCTTCGACCCCGTCCCCGCCGGCGCCATGAAGCTCACCCTCCAACGCGAGGGCTTCCCGCCCCTCGAGGTCGCCGTCACCATCACCGACGGCGCGGAGACAAAAATCCGCCCCGCCCTCGCCACCGCCTTCCCGCTCCTCGATCCCGCCGAGCTCCTGCGCTCCGTCTGGATTCCCGACGATCCCAGCAAGATCACCACCGGCTTCAACGCCACCACCGGCATCTACCGGCCGAAAAACGACATCGTCAAAAACCTCCACCGCGAGCGCCTCTACAACCGCTGGCAGAACAAATTCTACCGCTACACCGGCCCAGTGAAATCCTACGACCCCGCCAGTGGCCGGCTCGAATTCGCCGAGCAACGCAGCGAGCTCGCCCGCTACCGTGTGCTCGCCCAGCTCGACGCCGGCACCAAATCACCCGTGCCGCTCCAGAAAGACCCGAAGGACAAGGAGCCCGTCGTGCTCACCATCTACGGCCGGCTCACCGCCGTCGAGGAGCCCGCCTGGCCCAGCCGCGTCATCACACTCGAGTTCGCCGCCGCCGATTTCGTCCTCGCGGACGCGACCCCCTGAGTTTCCGCCCCGGCGCGGCAGCGGGATTCGCCCGCCCTCGGTCCACCCTACTTCGCCAACGTTGTTCGCGGTTCTCAGCACACGAGCGTGACCACCACGTGCCGCACGTGCGCCGCCCGACGGTGTTCCCATAGGAATATCCCCTGCCACGTCCCGAGCAGGAGTTGCCCGTCGGCGAACGGCACCGCCTCGCTGCTGCGTGTCAGCGCCATCTTGATGTGGCTGGGCATATCGTCCGCCCCTTCGAGGGTGTGCGTGAAATGCGGGTCATCTTCCGGCACCAGCCGGTCCAGCCAGGCCTCGAGATCACGCCGGGCCGACGGATCGGCGTTCTCCATGATGACGAGGCTGCAGCTCGTGTGCTGGCAGAAGACCGTGACCATGCCCTCGCGCATCCCGCTTTTCCGCAGCACTGCCGCCACCTGTTCCGTGATCTCGTGCATCCCCTGCCCGTGCGTGCGAATCGTCAAAGTCGCCTGGTGAACCGCCATGCCGCGACATTACGGATAAACCACCGCACCAACCAAGCCCTTTAATCGCGGGTGTCACCGCTGGCACGGATGCGCCCGGCGATGCCGCCCGACACCACCGCCGCATCGCCGCCCGCCGGAGGACTTGATTCCCAGTCCCGGCGGACGGCGTGCAGCCTCGGGCAGGTGCAACGGGCGGCTCGCCCGCGACCCTCACGGCGCGCCGCGCCTTGCGTCGCAGGGTCAGTAGATACCGCCGCCCACGCGGAGCTTGTCACCGGTCACCCAGCCGGAATCGTCGGAGGCCAGGAAGACCGCGGCCTTGGCGATATCGTCGGGACGACCGGCGCGGCCGAGTGGGGTGTTCTTAATCATGTTGGCTTCAGCCTCCGAACCGGCGATGCCGGCGGCATGCGTGCCCTCAGTGAGCGTGAATCCGGGGTTGAGCGCGTTGATGCGAATGTTGCGCGGTCCGAGCTCCTTGGCGAGCACGCCGGTGATCACATCCACCGCACCCTTGCTGCCGGTATAAACGGCGCTGGCCGGCATTTTGACGTCGGTGATGACGGAGCCAATATTGATGACGCTGCCGCCCGTCGGCGGGAAGTGCTTCACCGCTTCCTGCGTGGTCAGGAGCAGGCCGAGCACGTTGATGTTGAAGATGCGGTGGTAGTGTTCGGGCGTGATGGCCTCCAACGGCGCAAACTCATAGACGCCCGCGTTGTTCACGAGGATGTCGAGTTTGCCGTAGGCCTTCACGGACTCGGCGACAAGGCGCTTGATGTCGTCGGGCTTGGCGACGTCGCCCTGGATGGCGATGGCTTTGCCGCCGGCGGCGGTGATCTCGGCGACAACCTGGTCGGCGCCGGACTTGCTGGACGCGTAGTTGACGACGACCGACGCACCCGCGGCGGCGAGGTGCTTGGCGATGGCAGCGCCGATGCCCTTGGAGGCACCGGTGACGAGGGCGGTTTTACCCGCGAGCTTGGATGGGAGGTTGGATTTCATGGTGAGATTGAGGGTGAGGTTGCGTGAAAAAAGGGAGAGGCCCGGCCGCGAATGCATCCGGCTCCTCAGGAGGGGCGGGTGGTCGCGCCGTCATCATCCAGCGCAACCAGCAGAGTCAGGGCACCCAAGATGAGCACGGCAGTGATCATGGCAGAGGGCGTGTAGATTCCACGTTCAGGCCGCGGAGACGGCGGAGGGATGACGGGCCGAGTCGAGCCGCCGGAGGATTTCGGCCTTCGAGTGAGCGCCAACCATGGAATCCACGATTTCGCCGTTGCGGAGCACGAGCAGCGTGGGGATCGAGCGGATACCGTGGCGGGAGGCCAATTCGGGATGAGCATCGACATCCACCTTGGCGACCAAGGCTTGGCCGGCGCGCTCAGCGGCTACTTCATCAAGCGTGGGAGCGATGGCCTTGCACGGACCGCACCAGGAAGCCCAAAAATCCACGAGGACGGGCTGACGATGCGACGCTTCGACTACGGCGGCGAAGGAATCGGTGGTGACGGAGACGGGATAGGAGGTCGTGGCGTTCATGATAGGTATCAGATTGAATTGCGGTGTGATGAAAGCGGGTCAGTCGCGGTGGCGGCGCAGCGGCGCCTGCAGGCGATCGAGCAGGTAGGGATCACCGATCGTGCCGAGCGGCGGCAGCGGCAGGCTCGCGCGCACGCCCTTGACCGAGTAGCGGCGGGCGAAGCGCGGCAGGCCCAAGTGGCGGCGAAGCGCGGCTAAAGAGCTGCCGGATTTGGCTACCTTATGGTTCATGGTGCTTAGTGACATAATAGTTGACTGGTTATCTAGTTTAAGGGTGCAAAAAACGCGCACGCGGCGAACGTGCGCTGAAAATGTCTTCAGGCTTGGGTGGAGGCGGGCTGGGCGGGTGTCTTGGCTCCGAGCAGACGCAGGGCCATGTCGGGCAAGGAGCGGAGAATCTCCGCGTCGTTGAGGATACGGGCCTGGGTGAGCGTGCCCTCGATCAGGCCGGCCAGAGCGGTGGCCTTTTGCGCCGGATCTCCTGGCTCGAGCAAACCCTCGGCCTGTGCATCGCGAATCGCAGATTCATAATAGCGGCGCTTGCGGGCGAAAAGCTCGCGGACCTTGTTACCAATCGCAGCTTCCTCGTCGCAGGTGCACGTCTCAGAGCCGACAGACATCACCGGACAACCGAGCACTTTGCCGTGCTGCCGCTTCAGCTCCGCCTGGAAGTCATACATGCCCGCCAGGTAAGTCCGGAGGCGTGCCAGGGGGTCGATTGAGGGGGAAAAGATCCCGTCCATCCGCGGCTTCGATTCCTCCTGCCACATGCGTTCGAGCGCGGCGATGGCGAGCTCGGACTTGGAACTGAAGAAGTAGTAGAAACTCCCCTTCTTCACATCGGCGCGCTTGCAGATGTCATCGATCGTGACAGCGCCATAGCTCTCTTCCCAGATGAGATCGAGCGCAGCGTCCATCAAGCGTTCGTTGGCGTCTGAAGTTCTGCCCATGCCGAGAGAGATAGTTGACCATTCGGTCAAGTCAATGAGGTTTTCCCGACTATGGGACTGGTTGAGCGGCCATGTTCCAGAACGGCTTGTCAGTCACATGGATTTAAAAGCCTTTGGTCGAAAATAAGTGGAATCTGACTGAACCTTGGCTTCTCTGGGTCTTCCTATGCTCCCCACCCTCCGCCTCCCCGTTGCCCTCCTCGCCGGATCAGTCCTCGTGACCGGTCTGTTCGCCCAAGCGCCCGCCATCCAATTCCCCGCCCCCAGTCCGGCCGGTTCAATCAAACAACGCGTCGGCGTGACCGACATCGAAGTGACCTATAACCGCCCGAGTGCGAAAGGCCGCACCATCTTCGGCAGTCTCGTGCCCTACGACGCCATCTGGCGCACCGGCGCCGACACCGCGACGCGCCTCACCCTCTCCACTCCGGCAAAGCTGAACGGCACTTCCGTCCCCGCCGGCACCTACGAACTCTTCACCATCCCCGGCCGCACGGAATGGACTTTCATTCTGCAAGCCGCGAAGGATCGCCCGCAATGGGGCTCCTATGCCTACGACCAGAAGAACGATACCGCTCGCTTCACGGCCAGACCCGTGGCCCTCTCCACGCCGGTCGAATCCCTCACTTTCGAAATCGGCGACCTCCGCCCAAACGCCGCCACCCTCGCACTCGCTTGGGAAAACACCCGCGTGCCTGTCACCGTTGAAGTCGATACGGTCGGCGCCCTCGTGCCGCAGATCGAAGCCCTCATGGCCTCCGCCGCCGAGAAAAAGCCCTACTTCGAGGCCGCCATGTTCTACTTCGCCAACAACATCGACCTCGACAAGGCCCTGGCCTGGATGGATGCCGGCCTCGCCGCCCAACCCAAGGCCTACTGGATGATCTACCGCAAGGGCCTCCTCCTCGCCAAAAAAGGCGACAAGGCCGGCGCTCTCGCCGCCGCCAGGGAATCGATGGAACTCGCCGCCCAGGACAACCGCAGCGCCGAGCTCAAACAGGAATACACCCGTCTCAATCAGGCGCTCATCGACAGCCTGAAGTAATCGCGCCACCGCAGCCCCAGCCTGCGGCCCGGCCCAGAAACCTCCCCCGGGCGCCGCCGTCTCCCCGTCGGCGCCCTCCCACCTCTCGCGCGCCACAACATCCACCTCAGGCCAAACCGGAGATTCCATGAAGCTCATTCGCCCCGCCATCCTGCTGCTCACCGCACTCGCTTGCCTCACTCCACTCCCCGCGCAGACCGCGGCAACCACCGCTCCCGCCAGCCAGCCGACCGCCCCCCGCCCGCGCACCAGCCCACACGAAACCATCAGCACCCGCATCGACGGTAACCGTGTGACCGTCGTTTACGGCCGCCCCTATTCCAAGGATCCCAAGACGGGCGAAATCCGCAAAATCTGGGGCGCCCTCGTCCCCGCCGGCAAACCCTGGCGCACCGGCGCCGACGAAGCCACGCTCTTCATCACCCAGCAACCCCTCGACCTCGCCGGCACCCATCTTCCCGCCGGCGCCTACACCCTCTATACCCTGCTCGCCGACGACGGCTCCGCCCAGCTCCTCATCAACAAGCAGCTCGGCCAATGGGGCGCCGACCCCTACGACACCGCCCAGGAATTTGCCCGCGTCCCGCTCACCCGCGAAACCCTGCCCGATCCGATCGACCAGTTCACCATCGCCCTCGAGCGCAACCCGGCCGGCGGCGGCTTCCTCCGCCTCAAATGGGAGACCACTCAGTTCTCCGCCCCCTTCACGGTCAGGAAATAACCACCCCGCCCATGGATTTCCCCGCTTGGCGGCGCGTGCTGCTGTTACTCGGCGCCGCCACCACCCTTGCCCGGGCGGCGGCCCCGCTCCTCTCCCCCGCTGAGATCGACCGCGAACTCCGCAGCCTCGCCACCACCGGCACCGTCCTCCACCTCGCCGCGCATCCCGACGACGAAAACACCGAACTCATCACCTACCTGTCGCTCGGCCGCGGCTACCGCACCGCCTACCTCTCCCTCACGCGCGGCGACGGCGGCCAGAACGAACTCGGCAGCGACTTCGGCGAAAAACTCGGCGTTCTCCGCACCCAGGAACTCCTCGCCGCCCGCCGCCTCGACCACGGGCGCCAGTTCTTCACCCGCGCCATTGACTTCGGCTTCTCCAAGTCCCCCGAGGAAACCCTGCACTTCTGGAACCGCGACGCCGTCCTCGGCGATGTCGTGCGCCTCATCCGCCAGTTCCGCCCCGATGTCATCGTCACCCGCTTCCCCATCCCGCCGGGCAGCGGCGGCCACGGCCACCACACCGCCTCCGCCATCCTCGCGGTCGAAGCCTTCAAGCTCGCCGCCGATCCCGCCGCCTACCCCGAGCAACTCCAGCAAGGCCTCACCCCCTGGCAACCCCGCCGCGTCCTCTGGAACTCCTTTCGCATCGGCTCCGCCGGCCCCGGCACCCTGAACAACCCCGTCTTCAAGCAGGACATCGGCGGCACCGACCCCGTCAGCGGCGAAGAATTCGGCACCATCGCCGCCCGCAGCCGCGCCATGCACAAAACCCAGGGCCTCGCCGGCGCCATCAACCGCGCCCGCCTCGGCCCCAACGAGCAATCCTTCATGCTGCTCGCCGGCGAACCCGCCTCCTCCGACCTCATGGATGGCATCGACACCACCTGGGCCCGCTATCCCGGCGGCATCGAGATCGACGCCGCCCTCCGCACCATCCTCGCCGCCTTTCAACCCGGGCAGCCCTCCGCCTCCATCCCCGCCCTGCTCTCACTCCGCGCCCAATTCGCCGCCCTGCCCGCCGATCCGCTCGTCGCCGACAAACGCGCCCAGCTCGACCGCATCCTCCAAGCCTGCCTCGGCCTCACGGTCAGCACCACGGCCGACCGTGGCGAAATCGTCCCGGGCGAACCCATCCGCCTCACCGTCACCCACGCCACCACCACGGAGACTCCCGGCCTGCGCTACCTCGAAACCCGCAGCCCCGCATTGCCGCTCACCACCGCCAAACCCGGCGAACTCACCGGCGTTCTGCCCACCGGCACCCCGCTGACCCAGCCCTATTGGCTCCGCGCCGATGGTGCCGACGGCATCTCCCAAGTGGACGACCCAGCCCTCATCGGCCGCCCGGAAAATCCGCCCGTCATCCCGCTCGAACACATCTTCGCCCTCGGCGATCAAACCCTCGTCGTCCCCGACGAGCCCCTCCACCAAGGCCGCCGCCTCGCCGTCATCCCGCCCGTCGCGCTCACCCTCGGCTCCGACATCTACCTCGTCGCGCCCGGCACCGCGAAACAAGTCACCGTCGAGCTCACCGCCGCCCGCCCCAACACCCGCGGCCAGCTCCACCTCACGGCGCCCGCCGGCTGGACCATTACCCCCGGCACCCAGTCCTTCCACCTCGCCGCCACCGGCGACAAGGCGGCTCTCACCTTCACCGTCACCGCTCCCCCCAGCGGCGGCTCCGGCCGTCTCAACGCCACAGCCGACATCGACGGCCGCCACTACTCCACTCAGCGCATCGAACTCAACTACTCCCACCTCCCCCCGCAGCTCCTCCAGCCACCCGCTCGCGCCCGCCTCGCCAGCTTCCCGCTCGCCACCCAGGGCCTGACCGTCGGCTACCTCCCCGGCGCCGGTGACTCCGTCGCCGAATGCATCGCGCAGATGGGCTATGTCGTCCGCGCCCTCACCGGCGCCGATCTCACTCCCGAAAAACTCGCCGGCCTCGACGCCGTCGTCCTCGGCGTCCGCGCCTTCAACGACCGCGACGACCTCGCCGCCGCCTTCCCCGGCCTCCTTGCCTGGGTCGAACAGGGCGGCACTGTCATCGCCCAATACAACCGCACCGACCGCCCCCTCCGCACCAAGCAGCTCGGCCCCTACCCCCTCTCCCTCGAAGGCCAGGCCGCCACCCTCCGTGTCACCGACGAAACCGCCCCCGTCACCTTTCTCCTCCCCGACCACGCGGCCGTGAACCAGCCCAACCGGATCACGCCCGCCGATTTCGACGGCTGGGTGCAGGAACGCGGCACCTATTTCCCCAGCAAGTGGGACGAGGAGCACTACGCCTCACTCTTCGCCATGAGCGACCCCGGCGAGGCCCCGCTCCGCAGCGGCCTGCTCATCGCCCGCCACGGCCGCGGCCACTATGTCTATGCCGGCCTCACCTTTTTCCGCCAGCTCCCCGCCGGCGTGCCCGGCGCCTACCGCCTCTTCGCCAACCTCCTCGCCCTCGGCCGATGAGCCACCCGCCCGATCCTGAAGACGACTCTCCCGGCGTGCCCGGCTTCCGCACCTGGCGCGGCGTGTATCTCTTCGTCCTCGGCGCCTTCGCGCTCGTCGTGCTCGCGCTCACCCTCTTCACCCGCGCCTTCGCATGAGCGCCCTCGACTGGCTTGTCCTCCTCGGCACCATCATCGGCATCGCCGCCTACGGCGCCTGGCGCACGCGCCACACCGACCACCTCGACACTTACCTCAAGGGCAACCGCACTACCGGCTGGTTCACCATCGGCCTCTCCGTCGCCGCCACTCAGGCCAGCACCATCACCTACCTCTCTCTCCCCGGCCAGGCCTTCGAGAACGGAATCGCCTTCATCCAGAATTATTTCGGCCTGCCCCTCGCCCTCATCCTCGTCTGTGCCGTCTTCCTGCCCATCTACCGCCGACTCGGCGTCTATACCGCCTACGAATATCTCGGCCGCCGCTTCGACCAGAAAACCCGCCTCCTCGGCGCCGGCATTTTCCTGCTGCAGCGCGGCCTCCAGAGCGGCATCACCATCTACGCCCCAGCCATCATCCTCGCCACTGTCCTCGGCTGGCGGCTCGATTTCATCATCGTCGGTATCGGCATCGTCGCCATCCTCTACACCGTCACCGGCGGCAGCGTCGCGGTGAACCTCACCCAGAAATGGCAGATGGCCGTCATCTGGGCCGGCATGCTCGCCGCCTTCGCCATCCTGCTCCTGCGCCTCCCCGACCACGCCACCGCCATCGCGGGCGCCATGGGCAAGCTCGAAGCCGTGGACTGGTCGCCCGATCCCGAGAAGCGCTACACCTTCTGGAGCGGCCTGCTCGGCGGCTTCTTCCTCTCCCTCTCCTACTTCGGCACCGACCAGTCCCAGGTCCAGCGCTACATCGGCGGCGCCACCCTCCGCGAAGGTCGCCTCGGCCTCATGTTCAACGCCCTGCTCAAGATCCCGATGCAGTTCTTCATCGTGATGCTCGGCGCCCTGCTCTTCGTCTTCTACCAGTTCAACCCCGCCATGCCCGTGGTCTTCAACCAGGCCGCCTGGCAGCAACAGGCCAATGGCCCCCGGGCGGCCGAGTTCCGCACCCTCGAACAACGGCATGCCGCGCTCCACGCCGTCCAGCTTGAGAAAATCCACGCCTGGACGGCCGCCCGCGACTCCGGCAACGAGGCCGCCCTCGCCACCGCCCGCACCGAACTCACCGCTGCCCGGCACGCCGTGCAGGCCGTCCGCCTCGAAGCCCGCGCCGCCCTCGCCAACGCCGCACCCGAGACCCGCCGCACCCGCGACTCCGATTTCGTCTTCATCACCTTCATCCTCACCCAGCTCCCCCACGGCCTCATCGGCCTACTCCTCGCGGTCATGTTCGCCTCCGCCCTCTCCTCCAAGTCCGGCGAACTCAACGCCCTCGGCACCACCACCACCATCGACCTCTGGCGCCACTTCCGCCCCATGGCCGTGCACGACGAAGCCCGCAACGTCCGCGCCGCCAAATGGTTCACCGCCCTCTGGGGCGGCTTCGCCATCGCCTTCGCCCTCTTCGTCAGCTTCCAGGAAAACCTCATCGAAGGCCTCAACATCGTCGCCTCCATCTTCTACCCCACGCTCCTCGGCCTCTTCATCGTCGCCTTCTTCCTGAAAAAAATCGGCGGCACCGCCGCATTTTGGGCCGCGCTCGCCGCCCAGGCCGTCGTCCTCGGCATCTTCATCGCCGGCAAGCTCTGGCCCGCCCACGAGATCGCCTACCTCTGGCTCAACCCCATCGGCTGCGCCGCCTGCGTCTTGTTCAGCCTCGCCTTCCAGGCTCTGCTGCCGAAAAAGGCCGCACCCACCCGCGCATGAGCGCCCCCGTCATCTGCTTCGGCCAGCAACCCTGCGGCTTCTTCCCGCGCCGCTTCCTGCACGCCAAGCTCGTGACCGCCCGCCGCCTCCAGGCCGAGCTCGGCGGCGAGATTGTTTTCTTCTACCACGACAGCGACCACGACCCACGCGAGACCCAGACCACCCTCCGCCACCTCCGCACCGGCCAGCCCCAGACCTTCAACTTCACCTTCGCCAACAAGCTCCAGCGCAAGTTCTCCCCGCTCCACCTCAAGCGCATCCCACCCGACTGGGCGCCCAACACCGCCCGCCAGCTCCCCAACTTCGTCCCGCCGCGCGCCCTCGCCGCCTTCAAACAGACCGCCGCCACCCACGTCGCCGACTTCTGCCTCGAAATGTATCACCGCCTCGGCCTCCTCGACGGCATCCGCATCGTCCGCTCCTCCGACCCCGCCGTCCGCCGCGCCGCCTGCACCATCACCGACTGCTTCGTCGATGTCCCCCACCAGGGCGAGATCGTCCGCGCCCGCCTCATCGGCGACACCCTCAAGCTCCACGAAGGCGGCCACCGCTACCTCGACCTCCCGCGCTGCGACTTCACCCGCGACCAGATCAGCCCCACTCGCGATAGCCGGTTGCGCTGGATGCAATCCGTGGTTCACTGCACGCACTACGTCTGCGGCGCCGGCGAACAAGCCTACCTCAACCCCGCCGACGCCCCCGACATCACCTTTGTCCCCCGCGACCCCATCGACCGCTCCGACGAAGCCTGGACCGACCTCTGACCCCCGGAAACTCGTCAATTAATAGATGACAAGTTTCCTGCCCCTCATGCCTGCCGCCTCAACCTCAACCCTGCTTCCGCTCCTCGCCTTCGGCGCCCACCCCGATGACATCGAGTTCGGTGCCGGCGGCATCGTGGCCAACGAGACCCTTGCCGGCCGCCCGGTCCACCTCGTCGTCTGTTCCCGTGGCGAAGCCGGCACCCACGGCACACCGGCGATCCGCACCCGCGAAGCCAAAGCCGCCGCCCGGCACCTCGGCGCCACGCTCGAATTCCTCCGCCTCGAGGGCGACGCCCGGCTTGAGCTGAAAACCGCCCACGCCCTCCGGCTCGCCGCCCTCATCCGCCGCGTCCGCCCCGCCCTCGTCCTCGCCCCCACCACCGAACGCAACCAACACCCCGATCACTGGCGCCTCGGCGAACTCGTGCGCGACGCCTGCCGCCTCGCCCGCTACGGCGGCCTCCGCCCTCTGCGCCGCCTCCCCCGCCACGCCATCGACCAGCTCTTCTTCTACGCCCTCGGACCCGGGGCCGAACCAGCCGCCCCGCCCATCCTCATCGATATCTCCGCCCCGCCCGTGCTCGCCGCCTGGCAGGCGGCGATGTCGGCCCACGCCTCCCAGATGCAAACCCGCAACTACGTCGAACTCCAGCTCGCCCGCGCCCGCGTGCGCGGCCTCGACGCCGGTGTGGAGCACGCCCAGCCCCTCTGGCCAAACGACCCGCCTGTTTTCGCTTCCCTCTCCGCCGCCGCTCGCGGCGCCCGCCGCTTCTGACATGCCCGCCCTCCGCCCGCTCCGCATCGGCATCACCTGTTACCCGACCGTCGGCGGCAGCGGCATCCTCGCCTCCGAACTCGGCGAACACCTCGCCCGCCGCGGCCACGAGATCCATTTCATCAGCTACGAGCCCCCCTTCCGCCTGCCCGTCCGGCGCCGCGTCTTCTTCCATCCGGTCGCCGTCAACAGCTACGACCTCTTCAAGTATCCCGACTACACCCTGCCCCTTTCCGTGAAGATGGCCGAGGTCAGCCGCACCCACCGGCTCGACGTCCTCCACGTCCACTACGCCGTGCCGCACGCCACCGCCGCCCTCCTCGCCCGCGCCATGCTGCCCCTGGGCAAAAAGCCCGCTGTCATCACCACGCTCCACGGCACCGACACCACCCTCCTCGGCCGCGACCCCGGCTACGGCCCCGCCATCAGCCACGCCCTCGCCGCCTCCGACGCCATCACGACCGTCTCCGAATTCATGCGCCGCGAAACCGTGCGCCTGCTCGGCGTGTCCCGCCCCATCGAGGTCATCCCCAACTTCTTCGAGCCGCGCCGCGCCCGCCGCCCGGCCGCCGCCGTCCGCCGCGAACTCGGTCTGCGCGCCGGCGAGGCGATGCTCCTTCACCTCTCCAATCTCCGCCCGCTCAAACGCATCGACCTCCTCCTCGCCACCGCCGCCCGCCTCAAGGCCGCTGGCGCCCGCTTCAAGCTCGTGATCCTCGCCGGCGGCCCCTTCACCCCCTTCCTTCCCGATGTCCAGCGCCTCGGCCTGTCCCGGCACGTCGTCGTCCGCGAACGCGTGACCGACATCGAGGATTATCTGCAGGCCGCCGACCTCGGCCTCTTTACCTCCGAGACGGAAAGTTTCTGCCTCAGCATCCTCGAGCTCATGCGCGCCGGCCACCCCAGTGTGGCCTTCGGAGTCGGCGGCATCCCCGAGGTGACCGTCTCCGGCCGGACCGGCGAACTCGTTCCCTTCGGCGACACCGTCGCCCTCGCCGCCGCCGCCGCCGGACTGCTGGCCGACCCCGCCCGCCGCGCCGCCCTCGGCCGCGCCGCCCGGCAGCGCGCCCGCCACCTCTTCTCCGCCGCCGCCATCATCCCCCGCTACGAAGCCCTCTACCGGCGGACAGCCGGAATTTAGTCGAGTCTCCCTCCCCATTCTCCAGCCTTCTTCCCATGCCCACGCCCGAGGATGATCCCCCGCGCAAGGTTTACGGCTTCAAGGAGCGCACTTTCAAACGCGACAACGCCCCGGCCTCGGAGCTGCCACCCGCCCCCACCACCAAGGAGCTTGCCATGCTGGCGGGCGATCCGGTCAAGGTCGGTCGCGGCGGCGCCACTGGCGCCAACGCCGACGACCCCAACGACGTCTATGCCGCCCTCCAGCGCAACCGCGCCCAGGAACAGACCCACGACCTCGACCGCGTCGAAGTCCGCGAGGTGAAATCCCGCCGCAAGCGCGACTTCTGGCTGCTGCTCGTCGGCGGCAACCTCGTCATCGCCGGCCTCGTCGGCCTCCTCGGCCCCAACGTCGTCACCGTGCTCTTCGGCTTCGGCGGCGTGATCGTCTTCAGCCTCGGCCTCACCTGGATCATGTGGCAGGTGATGGATCGCTACTGATCCGTGCCCCCCGAGCCGCTTGTCAACTATTGGTTGACAAGCGGCTCGGGAGCGGGGGACGGGGCCGTGTCAACCAGGCTATGGGACTCTCCCGCTCAGGCGCCGCGGCGCTGGGCGATGGCCCAGCCGTAGAGCTCCACGTATCGCGCGGCGCTCCGGCTCCAGGAGAAATTTTTCGCCATCGCGCGCTGCTGCAGGCCGGCGAACTCCTGCGGGCGGTCGTAATACGTCGCACAGGCCCAGCCGATCGTGTCGGCCAGCGCCCCGGCTGTGGGGTCATGGAACACGAAACCGGTGCCAGTCGGCTGGCCTTCGACGAAGTTCTCGACCGTGTCCACCAGCCCGCCGGTGGCGCGCACGAGGGGCAGCGTGCCGTAACGCATAGCATACATCTGCGTCAGCCCACAGGGCTCCGAGCGGCTGGGCATCACAAAGCAGTCGCTGCCGGCCTGTATCAGGCGCGCCAGCTTGCCATCGAAGCCGATGTGCGTGCCGCACTTGCCGCGGTAGTGCTGCGCCGCCCAGGTAAAGGTGTTCTCCAGCCGCACATCGCCGCTGCCGAGCAGCACGAGCTGGATCTCCATCCGCTCCATGATCGCCGGCAGCGCTTCGGCCAGCAAGTCGAGGCCCTTTTGCGCGGCCAGGCGCGAGACCACGCCGAAAAGCGGAATAACGGGATTCTCCTCCAGCCCGAAACGGCGCTGCAGCGCTGCCTTGCACAGCGCCTTGCCCCTCAGGTCGGCCGCGGAATAGTTCGCCGGCAGGGTGCGGTCGCGCGCGGGATCCCACGATTCATCGTCGATACCGTTGAGGATGCCCACCAGGTCTGCGCCGCGGAAGCGCAACACGCCGTCGAGCCCGAAGCCGCCATCGGGGGTCACGATCTCCTTCGCGTAGGTTGGGCTGACCGTCGAGATCTTCGTCGCGTGATAGAGCCCCGCGCGCATGAGGTTGACCATCCCGCCGGATTCAAGGCCGTCGCGGTGGAACTCGCCCCACGGCAGCCGCGCGTAGTCTACGACGCGCGCCGGCGAATAGCCCTGGTGCTCGAGGTTGTGGATGGTGAAGACCGTGGCCGTGCGCCCGAGCGGGGTGTCGCGCAGCGTGGTGTTGAGCATCACGGGCAGCAGGCCCGTGGTCCAGTCGTGGCAGTGGATGACGTCGGGGATCCAGTCGAGCTGCTGGCAGAGCGCGAGCGCGCCCCGGCAGAAGAAGGCGAAGCGCAGGTCGTTGTCGGCATGTGCGCCCCACGGGCCGGTATAGACCTCGGGCCGGGCATAGTGGTCGTGGTTCTCCAGAAAATACGCCGGCACGTCCGTTCCGGGCAGGGCGGTCCGCCAGGTGCGCGCCCATTGGGTCTCGTGGCCGACGTCCACCCCGAGCGGATCGGGCAGGGCCTGCCATTCGCCCACGCGTGTGAGCGAGCCGTAGGCCGGGCAGACCACGCGCACGTCGTGACCCAGCCGGGCCAGGCTTTTGGGCAGGGCGCCCGCCATGTCCGACAGCCCGCCGACCTTCACAAACGGCTCAACCTCGGGAGTGACGAAAAGGATCTTCCATGCGTGCACGGCGGCCAGAAAACCGCAAGCGCGCCGCCATGCCGAGCCAAAACCGGCAGAGGCCCCGTCACGATTTCGCGGCGGGCCGCGAGGCTATGGCTGCAAGGGAACGTGTCGCACTGGATCCTTGTATGTCTTCGTGGATGAAAGTGCGGGAGGGGTTTGTGCGGGACGGCTTCGCTGCGCTCAGGATGGCACGCTGCGAGGGGAGATTCTGTTTCCTGTCATTCCGGGCGAGGCGAAGCATCCGGCCCTCAAGCGGCAGCCGTGATAACACGGCTGGCCAGCGGCGTTACCGCCGCCGCCATCGTGAATCCGCTGCGTCCGGAATGTCCGGAGCGCGCAATATCCGCGCTACCTTTTCGCCACCGGGTAGCTGCCGAGCCACTTCACGAGCGGGCACTTCCGGCTGAGCTCCTTCAGCGCGGCCTGCATGGGCGGGTCGTCGTAATGGCCGGTCACGTCGAGGAAGAAGATGTAGTCCCACGGCTTGAGCCGGCTCGGGCGCGACTCGATGCGGGTGAGGTTGAGCTTGCGGCGGTTGAACGGCTGCAGCGCGTGCAGCAGCGCGCCGGGCTCGTGGTGCAGCGAGACCAGCAGGCTCGTCTTGTCGTGCCCGCTGCCCGCCGAGCCGGAGGCCTCGCGGCCGAGGAAGACGAAGCGCGAGGTGTTGTTCTTGAGATCCTGGATGTGCGTGGCGGCGACCGGCACGCCGTAGCGTTCGCCGGCGAGGCGCGGGGCGATGGCCGCGGCGCCCTTCTCCCTGGCGGCGATCTGGACCCCGTAGGCCGTGCTGTCCACGTCCACGAGCTGCGCGTGCGGCAGGTGGCGTTGCAGCCAGCGGCGGCACTGCGCAAGGGCCTGGTCCTTGGAATAGACCTTCCTGATCTTCGCCAGCGGCTCCTTCGACAGCAGCGTGTGCTCGATCTCCTGGTGGAGCTCGGCGACGATCTTCAGCGGTGTCTCGACGAACAGGTCGAGCGAGTCGCGCACGGAGCCCTCGGTGGAGTTCTCGACCGGCACGACGCCGTAGTCGGCCTCGCCCTTCTCGACGGCGGTGAAGATGTCGGCGATGGTCGCCATCGGGCGGTAGTCCACGCTGGAGCCGAACTTGCGGAGGGCGGCGGCGTGGGTGTTGGTGGCCTCGGGTCCGAGGTAGGCGACGCACAGGGGTTTTTCGAGGGAGATCGCGGCGGACATGATCTCGCGGTAGATGGCCTGGAGGGCGGCGGGCTTGAGCGGGCCCGTGTTCTCGGCCTGCACGCGGCGCAGCACGTCGGCCTCGCGCTCGGCCACGTAGATGCGCGACTTCGCGCCGCGCTTCAGTTCGCCGATCTTTTGCGCGCACTTGAGGCGGGCGTTGAGCAGCCGCACGACCTTCCGGTCGAGGGCGTCGATCTGGGCGCGAACCTGGGCGAGTTCCTTTTTCATGACTGGGCTAAGGTAGGGCCGGTCTGTGACCGGCCGATTGAGGTGGGAAAGTCAGCGAGCCGGGTCCGGTCGGAGAGCGGACCTGCTGGCAGGCGAGCGGCGCAGAGCATGGAGGGCCCTGGCCTCCTGAATCAACCCCGCAAGCACGGCGGGCGTGACGGCCTGCTTCGGGTCGTCGCCGAGGCCGCGGGAGGGCTCGACGTGGGCCTCGATGCAGAGGCCGTCGGCGCCGTAGGCCACGGCGGCGAGGGCGCAGGCGGGCACGTAGGCGGCCTTGCCGACGGAATGCGACGGATCGACGACGACCGGCGCCCAGGTGCGCTCCTTGAGGAGCGGCGTGATGGATTCGTCGGGCTGGTTGCGGTAGCCGTCGAGCGCCGGCTGGGTGCCGCGCGGGCAGAGGATGACGTTGGGGTTGCCGAAGTTCACGATGTATTCGGCCGCCGAGATGAACTCGTTGAGCGTGCCGGTGTGCATGCTGCGCTTGAGCAGCACGGCCACAGGCTTGCCCACGATGGCTGCGCCGACCTGGCGGAGGAGCGAGTAGTTGAGGGCGTTGCGGGCGCCGATCTGCAACACCTGCACGCCGGCGGCGAGGGCGAGCCGGAGCTGCTCCTCGTCCATCACCTCGGTGTCCACCGGCAGACCGGTGCGGCGCGAGCCCTCCATCAGGATTTCGAGGGACCTGGTGTCGCCCTGGAAGGCGTAGGGATTCGTGCGGGGTTTCCACACGCCGCCGCGGATGACGTGCGCGCCGGCCTCCTTCACGGCATGGGCCGTCTCGTAGAAGAGGTTCGGGTTCTTCGGGTCGATCGTGCAGTGCCCGGCCATGATGAGCAGCTCGTCGCCGAGGGCGACGGTGCCGACCTTCACGCGGTGGCGCGCGAGGTCCGAGCGGATGTCCATCAGCTTGTGGGGCGACTGGATGGTGTCCACCCGGTCCACGAACTCGAGGCCCTCGAGGCGGCTGATCATCAGTTCGTGGCGCTCGTCGCCCACGATGGCGTAGATCGTCCGCACGTCGCCGACGATCGGCTGGATGCGGCAGCCGAACTCGCCGACGATCGCGGTCAGTTGGGCGACTTCGGCCTCGGACAGGCGGTTGTTCTTCGGGAGGATCATGGCGGTGGCATTGGAGTTAGCCACGGATTGCCCGGATAGACACGGATAAAGACACCCAAGGCGTGTCATTCTGAGCGAAGATTCCAGGGTCAGCGAATGCGCTGTGCGCTTCCTTCTGGAGCCTTCGTGGTGCTCAGGATGACTGACATTCGGTGCTGTTTTTATTCGTGTTCATCCGTCTCATCCGTGGTGAACTTGGTTTGCGGTTCGGAAAACAAAAAAGCCGCCCGGCGGGGCGGCTCCTTGGCAAGGGTATCCTGGGGGATCAGGACGTGCGTCGGGACAGGCCGCCTCGGGTCTGCTGCGGGGCAAAATGACCCGCAAACGAAAAGCTGAAAGTGGCGGCGAGGAAACTCATCGGCCTGAACGGGTGCCCGGCAGAGGGGCCGATGTCAATGTTTCAGATTCTGGGCGACATGCGCCCGGGCCTTGGCGAGGGCCTCGGCCCAGTCGGAACGCAGGCCGCAGGCCAGCCGGGCCGCCGCGCGGGCGCTGAGCACGCCGGCGATGTTGCCCGTGCCGTTGTAGCCGCCGACGGCCCAGGTCTTGGGCCGCACTTCCTCCAGGATCGGCAGACCGCCGGGCGTGTAGCCCACCGAGGCCGCCCAGCGGTGCGTGACCGGGGCGAGCACCTTCAGGTGCTCGCGCAGAAACCGGTCGAGCAAACCCTGGATGCGCTCCGTCGGGAAATCCTCGGCCGTCCACTCCTCCTCCAGCGCGTGGTCCCGGAAACCGCCCAGCGCGAGGCGGCGGTCGGGGAGCTGCTGCCAGTATTCGTAGCCCTGCCGGTAATAGACCGGCCGAGGGAAATCCACCTCGGGGGCCGGCGCGGTCGCCAGCATCTGCAGGCGCGCGGTGCGGACGCGCCCGATCAGTTCGGGAAAGACCTGCTCCAGGCGTCCGTCCACGGCCACGATCACGGAGTCGCAAAAGACCGTGCCCTTGTCGGTGACGACGGAGCCCGGCACGATCCTGCGGACAGGCGAATCCTCGTAGAGCCGGGCCTCGCGCTGCCGCAGCCGCTGCGCCACGGCCCGCACACGGTGCATCGGCTGGATCACGCCGTCGGCGGGCAGGAGCAGCCCCTCCCCTTCGGGACCGGCGTAGGGCTCCGCGGCGATCCCGCAGTAGCGCAACGCGGCCAGGTGCTTCGCGCAGTCGGCCTTTTCGGCCTCGTCGGCGGCGATGCGCAGGGAGCCGGTGATGCGCACGATGGCGGGCATCTCCTCCGCCTGGCGCTCGATTTCCCGGGCGGTAAGCCGGTGGATCGCCGCGGCGGCCTCCTCGCCGTATAGCGCCATGGTCTCGTTGAAAAACTTCGCCAGGCCGGCCAGGATGAAACCGCCGTTGCGTCCCGCCGCCCCGGAGCCGACCGTGAATGCCTCCAGCCCCACGGCGGTCACGCCCTGCGCCCCGAGCTCCTCCATCGCAGCCAGGCCCGAGCCGCCGAGACCGACCACGCACACGTCGGCGCGCACCGATCCCGTGAGCTTGGGCAGGGGGCGCCAGTCGCGATCGTCCCAGATCGGGGAGTTCATGCCGGCGATTGTGCGGCGCGGCCATTCTCCCGCAAGCCGTGATCCCTTGAGCAATTTGCCGTAGGGCGGGGTCGCCGAACCCCCGCCTTTGCCCGATGACGGCCCCGGGTTCGTGGCGGGATTCGGCGATCCCGCCCCGCAATTTCCGCCGCCCTCCTCCGCCTCACCAGATGTAGCCGAGCGCGGTCGTCAGCCGCTGGTCGGCGCGCAGCTCCTTGTCGAGGACCGAGCGGTCGTAGTCGTATTCGAAGCGCACGTTGAGCGACATGCGGTCGGTGACCTTGCTCTGGACGCCGGTGTTGAACTTCAGCCGGTAGCTGCCGTCGGCGGCGGGCGCGTTGAGCACGTTGCTGCGCACGCTGAGCGCGCCCTTGTCGGAGACCATGAAGCTGGCTTCCTGGGTGAGCTTCAGCCGGTTGTTCATCTCGTAGGCGTAGTCCTGGAAGAAGGAACCGAGCAGCGCGGTCTGCTCCTTGGTGTTTTCCCGGTCGAGGTATTGGACGACGGCGCCGAGGCCGACGTTGGCCTTGTGGCGCGAGCCGTCCATGACCTTGTAGCCGCCGCCGACCTGTTGCTCCAGGCTGAGGTCGATCTTGCGGATGCCGTCCTCGGCGTAGGTGGTGAGCGCCTGGGTGAAGAGCCGTTTGTTGATATCGTAGCGCCAGCGGAAGTCGGCCTCGCGCCGGTCGGTCACCGGCTTGGCATCGGCCTCGGCCTGGAGGAGCTTGGCCGTGCCGCGGAACGTGTTGGCGCCCTGCTTGCCGTCCACCTGCAGGCGCACGGAGAGGTCCTGTTTCTCCTTGGCCCCCGACTGCTGGGAGAAGCCAACCTCGACCTGCCGTTTCCACTTCGGAATCTTGGGTTTCACGGCGGTGTGCGTGCCCGGTGCGGGCGCGCGATCGGCCGCGGTTTCGCCTTCGCGCGCACCGGGGGTGGCCTGCAGCGCCGTGCGCGGCACCTTCAACCGCCCGAGCTGGGCATGCTGCACCTCGATGAAGGCCTCGTCCTCCCGCACCAGCTCGCCGGTGAGACGGTCGCCGTTGGCCAGGGTCCACACGGCCGCCCGGCCGCCCACGGCCGTCAACAACAGGAGCATGAGGAGACCGAACATCTTCAAGGTGGTGTGGGCTGTCATGGATTTCATCCTAGCAAAAGGGCGGCCGGCCGGGAACCCCGGATTTCGGCAAGTTTGACTGACAACCCGTCTTTTCGTTCCCGGCGGGACGGGCCGCCTACCTCGGCTGGCCGAAAAACTCCCAGCAGAGCACGGCGGCGGCGGCCGACACGTTGAGCGATTCGACCGTGCCCGCACCGGGGATCTTCACCAGCCGGTCGCAGAGCGCGGCCACGCCGGGGGCGATGCCCTTCTCCTCGTTGCCGAGGATGAGCGCCGGCGGACGCGGCAGCCCCCGCTCCCGCACCAGGGACGGCGAGAGCTGGTTGCCTGTCAGACTCGCGCCGAGGAGGAAATGGGTCTTCTTCAGCTCCGCGCAGAACTCCGGGAGGGCCGGCACGCAGTGGAAATCAACAAACTCCATGCCGCCCTCGGCCACGCGCCAGGCCGCTTCGCCGGGCAGCGCCTGCTGCGGGTGGTCGGGCACGATGATGGCCCGCACGCCGAAGAACGCCGCCGTCCGCGCGATGGCGCCGACGTTGTGGGCGTTGCTCACGCGGTCGAGGAGCAGCAGCGACGCCTTGGTCTGCGCCCAGCCGGCCAGCACCTCGCGGGTCACCTTCTTCAGGGGACGCTCGGCGATCACCGCCACGATGCCGCCGTGGTGGACCGTGCCGGCGATCTTTTCCAGCTCGGCGGCGTCCACCTGCCGATAGACCTTCCGTTTCTGCGCCAGCAGCCGGCAGAAATCGCCGGCGCGCTTGCCCGTGGCGGGGTCGAAGAAGAGCCGGCGCACCTCGCCGGGGTGCTGCGCCAACAGTGTCGAGACCGCCTGCCAGCCGCAGACGTTCACTTCCTTTTGTTTGGGGACGAAGGTGGCTTTCATGAACCGGCCGGCAGCGTGGACGTCCGCCGGGCGCGGTTCAAGGGCCGTGTCGCGACAACATGGGGTGCAAGTTTGGGATGGCGAGGACTGCCCACAAGCCGCGCGCCGCGCGTTTAGCCGGACTCATGCGGTTGGAGGGGGACCGACTTGACCTCAAGGCGCTGGTTCGGAGCGGCTTCGCCGCAACGCGTGGGGTCAGCGCGTTCCACCTTTTCAGCACCCGTGACTTCAGAGGGCATTCCGCATCCGACTGCATCGTTCCGCTCTAGATCATCAGGATTTGCGCCGGCGGGCGGATCGCGGGGAAAGGGGCGACATGGCCGGGCGGTCGCATCCCTCCCTTGGTTTTCACCAGTGCCTCGCTGATGAAAGAGGCGGCGGGTATTCCTGGGTTGACCGGGGCAAGCGCCACGAGGAGGGTTCGTAATCGAGAAGCTGTTCAAGCGACAGTTTTCCCCCGTTGGCTCGCAGGGTTCGCGTTAGACGTGATACAGGCCTACAAGCGGTGGCGCCCCGCTGGATTAGCATGTGCACCAAAGTGGGGCGAATAGATTTGTGATTAGCCTCCTGCAAGAGATGCAGACACAATTTTATCCATATTTCTCCGCTGTTGGTTTTTTTTGGTCTTAATCGAGCTGAGGCCCAGCTCCAAGCGCTCCTCCGATTGAGACCATTAGCCCGACTTCCGCTACTGGAGGCGATTATGGGCTTTTTGCAGGGTCTTTGGTTACCGAAGCGTTTGATCTGCCGTGATCGGAACCGCGGCCAAGGCGTGTAGTGGCGACCTTTGGCCCCGTTGCACGCACCCTCAATCACTTCCAACGCTCTTTGCCTCCAGTTGCGGAAGTCGGGCTAGCAAGGCCGCCCAAGCTGCGCCAAGTCGTTCACCCTCCCAAGAGGGGTGCGCCCCCGCCCGGACTTGAACCGGGATGCGCGGTTTAGGAAACCGCTGCTCTATCCAGTTGAGCTACGGGGACTAATCCGGCCTCCAGACATAACCGCTCCACCAGATAAGCAAACTGAAAATGCCCGTTGACAGGGCGGAGCCGAAAGCCAACCTTCCGCCTCCTTTTCCCATCATGAGCAGCACCGAACAAAAGCCGCAGAGCCTCACCCCCGAGCAGGTTCCCTTTACCGCGCCCCAGAACTTCAGCCGTTACATCACCGACACCGGCAAGATTCTGCCCCGCAAATACACCGGCCTCTCGGCCAAGCAGCAGCGCAAGGTGACCAAGACCATCAAGTCCGGCCGGAACATGCTGACGATGCAATAAGCCGTTGCCAGCACGACGTTTTCAGCCGGAGCATCCGCTCCGGCTTTTTTGTCACCCGGAATGAACCCAGCAAACGCCGTTGGACACAGAGCGCACGGAGGCAAACCTGAGAAACCCGGAGGTTTGGCCAAGATTACTCTGCGCCACGACCTTCCCCTGGGAGGTGAACGGCTGATGATCGACCGCTGATCTGGCAAAGGCTTCTCCGTGAACTCGGTGCTCAACTCGGTGAACTCTGTGTCTCAACTCAACTGCGAAATATAGGATAGGATGAAGGCCCGCATCCACCGTCCCACACCCTCGGCCCTGCGCCGGCTGGCGGTCGTGCTGCGCCGGGGTGGCCTTGTCGCCATCCCGACGGAGACCGTCTATGGTCTGGCGGCGCATGCGCTCGATCCCAAGGCCTGCCGGGCGATCTTCCGCGCGAAAGGCCGGCCGGCGCACGACCCGCTCATCGTGCATGTGCCCGACCTGGCACACGCGGAACAGCTCGCCGAATTCAACGATGCGGCCCGCCACCTCGCCCGCGCCTTCTGGCCCGGTCCGCTCACCTTGGTGTTGCCCAAGAAAAACTGCGTGCCGGACATCGTGACTTCGGGCGGGCCGACGGTGGCGCTGCGTGCGCCGGCACATCCCCTCGCCCGCCGCCTGCTCAAGCTCGCCGGCGTGCCGCTGGCCGCGCCCAGCGCCAATCCCTTCAGCTACATCAGCCCGACCTCGGCCGAACACGTGCGGCAGGGACTCGGCACGCGCATCCAACACATCCTCGACGGCGGCGACTGCCCGATCGGCGTCGAGTCCACGGTGCTCGACATCACGCAGCCCGGCCGGCCGCGCATCCTGCGGCCCGGTGCGGTCAGCGCGGAGCAGATTGAAAAAACGCTGCGCCTGAAAGTCACGGCCATCCATCGCGCCGGCAAGCGCGGCTCCCGCCTGCTCGCGCCCGGCCTGCTCGACCGCCACTACAGCCCACGCACGCCCTTGCGGGTGACCGCGCGACCGGGTCGCCCCGACAAGCGGACGGCCGTCATCCTGCTGCGCCGCCCGGCCGGCAAGGTGCCGATCGGCACCTACTGGCTCAGCCGGCGCGGCGCTCTCGCCGACATCGCCCGCAACCTCTACCGGGTGCTGCGCGAGGCCGATGCCGCCGGCCACCGGCGGATTCTCGTCGAGAAACTTCCGCCCACGGCCGGCGGCCTCGCCGCCGCCATCAACGACCGCCTCCACCGCGCCGCAGCGAAGTGCTAATGCCAATTCCGCCTCACGAACGCCGCACACTCCTCTGCGTGGGTCATCGCGACGAGGTGTCCGCCTTCCAGCAGCAAGTCCACCCGGTGCGGAGGCGGCACAACAAGATCATGTCTCCCTTGGAGACGAAACACCTGGGCATTCGTTCCTCCCAATCCGCCCCATTGGAAGATGGCCGCGCACATCGCTCGGACGAACTCCGGGGCACTCTCCGCAAACATCGCCGCCAGCTCCCCGGGAACTTTGCGCGCTGACAAACGCAGCCAGTCGATCGGCGCGGCGTTAATCAGCGAATGAAGCGCAGCCAGCCAAGCATTGACTTCTTCCTTCCGAATCGCGCTTCCGACAAAAAAAACCGGAGCGGAATCTTGTGCAACTTGGCCATTTCACAGGCAACCATCCCTCCCAAGGAAGAACCGATGAGGGTATCCCCAACTTGAATTTGCCCTTTTGTCGCCACGGAGGCTGCCAGTTCCGGCAGAGTATGCACACCCCTGGCTTCCGTCCAATCATGGGCGGTGAACTCCGGCAAATCGGTCCACGGCGCCGGGAACATCCGTCGATCCGCACCCCTGCCTGGCAGGGCATGAATCATACGCCGTTTAACACGTTCTTCAGCTCCGCCAGCAGGCGTTCGTTCTGCGCCTGAGTGCCAACGGTGACGCGCAGCCACTCGGGCAGGCCGTAGCCTTTCACGGGGCGTGTGATCACGCCGCGACGCTGCAAAGCGTCGAACACCGCCAGGCCGTCGCCGACCTTCACGAGCTGGAAATTGCCGTGCCCCGGCACGAACTCGAGGCCGAGCGCCAGGAAGCCGGCCGCGAGCTGCGCCAGCCCGGTGAAATTCTCCCGGCGGCAGCGCATGACGAATTCCTCGTCGTCGAGCGCCGCGACCGCCGCCGCCGCCGCGAGGGCGTTCACGTTGAACGGCTGGCGCGCGCGCTGCACGATGGCGATGAGCTCCGGCGCCGCGTAGCCGTAGCCCACGCGCAGCGAGGCCAGGCCGTAGATCTTGGAAAACGTGCGCAGGCAGATGACCTTGCGACCCTCGGCGATGAGCGGGCGCAGGTCGGGCGGATTGTCGAGGAACTCCGCGTAGGCCTCGTCCATCACGAGGATCACGTGCGGCGGCAGCGCGCGGACGAGCGCGGCGATCTCCTCCGCCGTGCTCGCCACGCCGGTCGGATTGGCCGGGCTCGCGAGAAACACCAGCCGCGTGCGCGGCGTGATGGCGGCGAGCAGCGCCGGCGTGTCCTGCCGCAGCCCGGGGCCGAGCGGCACCTCGACCGGCGTGGCCCCGAACATCAGCGTCACCAGCTTGTAGACCACGAACGCCGACGCGTGCATCACCGCCTCGCGGCCGGGCGCGAGAAACGCGTGGCCGAGCAGCTCGATGATCTCGTTGGAACCGTCGCCGATGATGAATTGGTCCATGCCGAGGCCGAGCTTCCGCGCCAGTTTCTCGCGCAGCGCGTAGTAGCCGCCGTCGGGATAGAGGTGTGCCTCCTGCAGCGCGCGCTGCGCGGCTGCGAGCGCCTTGGGCGACGGGCCGTGCGGATTCTCGTTGGACGCGAGCTTGATGATGCCGGCGGGATCGAGCCCGAGTTCGCGGGCGACCGTCTCGATGGGCTTGCCCGGCTCATAGACCGGTTGTGTGAGGATGCCGGGGTTGGCCAGCTCGGCGAAAGTCATGCCGCCAGCCCACCGCCCCGGGCACGCCGGTTCAAACCAAAATCCGCCAGCAGGGCCGGTCTCTGACCGGCCCTGTTTCAAACCGGGCGGCTCGGCACGCGCACGCACGGCATGCCGGCGGCGGCCGCGGCCTCGAAGCCCGGACCGGCATCCTCAAACACGAGGCATTTCTCCGGCGGCACGCCCATCTTCTGCGCCGCGAGCAGGAACATGTCGGGCGCGGGCTTGCCGTGCGCCACGTCCTCGGGCGTCACGACGATGGGAAACAGGTCGGCGAGGTGCATCAGTTCGAGCGTCTTCTTCACGACGGGCTTGGGGCCGCCGGAGGCCACGCTCATGGGTTTGCGCCCGTGCAGCTTCCGGGCGAAATCCACGACCGGCTTGATGACCTTCATCTCCGGCTGCATCTCGAGAAACAGCTCCTCCTTGTGGTGGAAGACCCCATCCACGTCGATGGCCAGACCATAGTGCCTGGCGAACACCGCCGCGACCTTCCGCGTCGGCATGCCGCCGAGCGAGTAGAAGAGCTCCTCGCTCAGCGTGCCCTTCAGTCCGGCGCTCTGCATGGCCCGGTCCCAGGCGCGGTAGTGCAGCGGCATGGTGTCCACCAGCGTGCCGTCGCAGTCGAAGATGTAGCCGGCGAAATCGCCGGGCGGGATGTCGAGTTTCATGCGGAGGGGTCAGCGAAGCGCGCCCCATGCCGCGGGCAACCGAAATGTGGGGGGGCTTTACGCCCGGCCTTGTGGAATGCGGCCATCACCTCGTCAGGGCACCGGAGCCCCCCCACGCGCAAAACCACCCGGCGATTGACGCCGCGCCGGCGGCCGCCCATCTAATGATTATTATGAACAAGCTGCTCGGCAAGCGCGCCCTCGTCACCGCCGGTGCCCAAGGCATCGGCCTCGCCATCTCCCGCCGGCTGCTCGCGGCCGGCTGCGACGTCTTCGTGCATTACCGCAGCAGCGCCGGCGGCGCGCGCTCGCTCGAACCCGAGGCCGCCCGTCTCGGCCGACGCTACGCCCACGCCGCCGGCGACCTGACGGCAACGGAAGGCGGCGACACCCTTGTCGCCGCCGCCGTGCGGTTTCTCGGCGGCCTCGACGTGCTCATCAACAACGCCGGCTCGATCGTCGCGCGCAAGAGCCTCGCCGAGGCCGGCGACGACTTCTGGGCCGAGGTCATGTCGCTCAACCTCGGCAGCACCCGCCGCGTGACCCGCGCCGCCCTGCCCCACCTGATCGCCGCCGCCAAAACCGGTGGCGGTGCCAGCATCGTCAATCTCTCCTCTCTTGCCGGCCGCAAGGGCGGTCACGCCGGCTCCCTCGTTTATTCGACCGCCAAGGGCGCGATCCTCACCTTCACCCGCTCGCTGGCCAGCGAGGTCGGGCCGCTGGGCGTGCGCGTAAACGCCCTCGCTCCCGGCCTGATCCTCGGCACCAGCTTCCATGCCACGCACACGACGAGGCAGTCGGCCGACGCCACCATCGCCGGCATCCCGCTCGGCCGCGGCGGCACGCCGGACGACGTGGCCCGCGCCGCCGTCTATCTCGCGAGCGAATACGACGGTTTCATCACCGGCGCCACGCTCGACATCAACGGCGGCGTCTATGGCTGCTGAGCCGGGGCGGCGGCCGCCGCCCCGACCCCGCGCTCATACCAGCGGCGCGAGCCGTTGCACAGCCGGCACACCGACAGCATCACCGGCACCTCGACCAGCACGCCGACCACGCACGCCAGCGCCGCGCCGGAACCGGGCCCGAAGAGCGTGATCGCGACCGCCACCGCCAGCTCGAAGAAGTTGCTCGCCCCGATGAGCGCCCCCGGCGAGGCCACGTTGTGCGGCACCCGGAACCACCGCATCAGCAGGTAGGCGAGGCCGGAGTTGAAATACACCTGGACCATGATCGGCACGGCCAGCAGCACGACCGCCAGCCAGCGGGTGGTGAGGTTGTCCGCCTGGAAGGCGAAGATGAACACGAGAGTCGCCAGCAGCGCCAGGACCGTGACCGGGTGGAACCGGGGCAGGAAGACCTGCTCGAACCAGTCCTTCCCGTGCGACCGGAGCAGCACCGTGCGCGTGAGCCAGCCCGCCGCCAGCGGGATGACGATGAACACGACCACGGAGGTGATGAGCACCCTCGAGGGCACGACCACGTCGGCCACGCCGCACAGGAACATCACGATCGGCGCGAACGCCACGAGCATGATGAGGTCGTTCACCGCCACCTGCACCAGCGTGTAGGCCGGGTCGCCGTCGGTCAGGTAACTCCAGACGAACACCATCGCCGTGCAGGGCGCCGCCGCGAGGATGATAAGACCCGCGGTGTAGTCGCGTGCTGTCGCCGGGTCGATCCAGCCGGCAAAGAGGTGCTGGATGAACAGCCAGCCGAGCAGCGCCATGCTGAAGGGTTTCACCAGCCAGTTCACGAACAGCGTCACGAGCAGGCCCTTCGGACGGCGGGTCACGCCCGCGAGCGAGCCGAAGTCGATCTTCAGCATCATCGGGTAGATCATCAGCCAGATCAGCACGGCGATGGGGATGTTGACCTGCGAGCCCCGGCCGAATTCCAGCCGGCTGAGGGCGGCGGTCGCTTCGGGCAGGAGCTTGCCGAACGCGACCCCGACCATCATGCAGATCAGGACCCACACGGAGAGGTAGCGCTCGAAAAAGTTGAGGCGTTTGGCGGCGGTGGTCATGGGCGGATCTCCGTCAGTGGCGGCCGGTCTTCAGGGCGTCGCGGCGGCCGTCGGCGTAGGCGCCGAAGACCCGCCGGATCTCGTCGCGCACCCGGCGGAAGACCGCCAGTTTTTCCTCCTCGGTGCCGGTGGCGTGCGCCGGATCGTCGAAGGGCCAGTGATGGCGGTTCACCTGTCCGGGGAAGACCGGGCAGGCCTGGTCGGCGTTGCCGCAGACGGTGATGACGGTCTCGATCGGCGTCTGGAGGAACTTGTGCAGGGACTTCGAGCGGTGCCCGGTGATGTCGATGCCGATTTCCTGCATCACGCGGATGGCGAGCGGGTGGACGTAACCCGCGGGCTTCGAGCCGGCGCTGTGCACCTCGAACAGATCGCCGGCGACGGCGCGCAGGACGCCTTCGGCGAGATGGCTCCGGCAGGAGTTGCCGGTGCAAAGAATGAGGATGGCGGGCTTGGACGGATGGCTCATGAGATTCTCAGGCGTGGCAGGCACAGGCGGCCGGGCCGCGGGCAAGCCGCGGGGCCAGCCTCTTCAGCCGGGCGAGGTCGCGCCGGAAGACGGATTTTTCGCGCGCGCAGTCCTGCAGGCAGGCGAGGTTGGCGCGCAACTCCGGCGGCGGGTTCGGTGGCAGCGCATACACCACCCATTTCCCTTCCCGCTCACCTATCACCAGTCCGCGTTCCTTCAGATACGCGAGATGCTTGGAAATCTTCACCTGCGGCTCGGCGAGCACCTCCTGGAAATGGCAGACGCAGAGCGGCCCCTGCCCCAGCACGTGCAGCAGGCGCAGCCGCGTGAGGTCGCACAGGCATTCATAGATCTCGACCAGCTCCATGCCGGAGTCATATTCCTAGTCAGGAATATGAAGCAAGCTCCGATTCCGCTCGGTCACCCGGGTGTCACTTCTGGCCGTTGCAGTCGTCGCAGCAGAGCTGGCGGCGCCGCTCGTAGCCGATCATCCGGCCCAGCCGGTCGAATTCGAAGCGGCAGCAGGCCTGCAGCTTCTTCTTCAGCATGGCGCGCCCCCGCCGCACGCGGGATTTCACCGCGGTGAGGGACAGGTCGAGTCGCAGCGCGATGCGCGCGAGCGGCAGACCCTCCAACTCCGCCAGGCGCACCGGTTCGCGATAGGCTTCCGGCATTTCCTCCAGGAAGCGTTTCATCGAGGCCACCATCCGGGCGCGCATGGCCGCCAGCTCGTCCGGGCTCTCGCCGGCCAGGGCGGCGGGCAGTTCCTCCTGCGGACGCTGCCGCCGGTAATGATCGATGATCGTGCCGCGCGCGATCTGGTAAAGCCAGGCCTCGAGCCGGGCCCCGTCGCGGAGGGTGGCGCGCGAGCGATAGACCTTGAGCAGGGTTTCCTGCGTCAGGTCGTCCGCGACGGCATCGTCGCGGACGCGGCGGCGGATGAAGGCCCGCAGCCGCGGCGCGAATTCCAGCACGCCGGCGTCAAAGCCCCGCCCCCGGTCGGGGCGGACACTGCGAAGGGAGGGCGTGACGACGGACATGGCTCAGGGTTTCCAGGCGGTGATGATGGCCGACACGATGTAGTCGGCAATCCTGGCATCGCTGCCCCACTGGGCGATGAACTTGCGGGAGGCGCCTTTCTCCACGATGTCCACCCGCCTGAAGCCGGCGGCGGTGAGCATGGCGCGCAGTTCGTCCCCGAGCGTGGCGCCGCCGATGCAGGCGCCGATCAGCGGCAGCTGGGCGCGGATGTCATCGGGCAACGGTTTCGTCGCCGCCACGTCGGAGATGGCCAGCCGGCCGCCGGACTTGAGCACGCGGAAGGCCTCGGCGAACACCCGCGGTTTTTCGGGCGAGAGGTTGACCACGCAGTTCGAGATGATGAGGTCCACGCTGGCGTCGGCCACGGGCAGCGCCTCGATCTCCCCGAGCCGGAACTCGACGTTGGCGAAGCCGGCCTTCGCCGCATTGCGCCGGGCCTTGGCGATCATGGCGGGGGTCATGTCCACGCCGAGCACGCGACCGGTGCCGGCGAGCTGGCGGGCGGCGAGCAGCGCGTCGAGGCCCGCGCCGCTGCCGAGGTCGAGCACGGTCTCGCCGGGCTTGATGCTGGCGATGGCGAGTGGATTGCCGCAGCCGAGGCCGAGGTCGGCGCCGGCGGGCACGCTGGCGAGGTCGGCGGCGCTGTAGCCGAGCTGGCTGCTGGAGGTGGCGTCGGTCGGCGACGCCTCGGTGGCGCAGCAGCCGGCGGCTTTGCAGCCGCAGCCGGCGGGCTCGCCGGCGTCGTCCTGCTCCGCGATGGCGCCGTAGCGCTCGCGGACGTATTCCCTGATGGTTTCGGTGGCGGGTTGGCTCATGGGTGCTTGGGATTCACCCAAGCAGACGCAGCGCCGACCGAAAGGACGCAGGAATCTTCGGGCCCTGCCCGGCGATCCCGCCCAAACCACGGCCGCCAGAGACTGCCGGCTCAGCGCCGGCTGCCGCGCATGAGCCGGCTCTTCGGCTTCTCGGGCGCGACCTGCGGCATGCCGCCGCCGTCGAAGATGCCCGAGTAGGTGTAATTGAAACCCTCAACCTTCTTCCAGGGGATGCTCTGGCCGATGAAGCGCTCGATGCTGCGCGCGTCGCGCCAGGTCTCCTCGGTCACGAGCGTGAACGCGTCGCCGGTCTTCTGCGCGCGGCCGGTGCGGCCGATGCGGTGGACGTAATCCTCGGGATTCTCCGGCACGTCGAAGTTGATGACGTGCGACACGTCGGCGATGTCGAGGCCGCGCGCGGCGAGGTCGGTGGCGACGAGCACCTCGTATTTGCCCGACTTGAAGCCCTTGAGCGCGTCCACCCGCTCCTGCTGGCTGCGGTCGGAGTGCATCACGGCGCAGGTGTGGCCGGCGTGCTTGAGGCGGCTGGCCACGTAGTCGGCGCCGCTCTTGGTGCGCGAGAAGATGATGACGCTGTGGTATTGCGTCTGCTCGAGCAGGTGCACGAGCAGGTCGAACTTCTGCGCCTGCACCACCGGGTAGAAGGCGTGCGTGATCGTCTCGGCGGTCGAGCGCTCGCGGGCGACGGATATCTTGAACGGGTCGCGCAGGGCCCAGGCGGCGAGCTGCTCGATCTCCGGCGGCAGCGTGGCGGTGAAGAAGAGCGTCTGACGGCTCTTGGGGATCCGGCCGACGATCCGCTTCACGTCGGGCAGGAAACCCATGTCGAGCATGCGATCCACCTCGTCGAGCACGAGCACCTCGACGTGGTCGAGGCGGATTTCGTTCTGCTCCATGAAGTCGAGCAGGCGGCCGGGCGTGGCGACGATGATGTCGGGCCGGCGCGCGAGTTCCTCGCGCTGCTTGCCGTAGCCGACGCCGCCGTAGATGACGGTCGTACGCAGGTCGGTGAACTTGGCGTATTCCTTGAACGACTCCTCGACCTGCAGGGCGAGTTCGCGGGTGGGTTCAAGCACGAGGCAACGCAGCGCGCCGGTGTGGCGTTCAAGCCGCTGCAGGATGGGCAGGGAAAAGGCCGCGGTCTTGCCCGTGCCGGTCTGGGCGGAGCCGATCACATCCTTGCCGGCCAGCACCTGCGGGATGGCCTGGGCCTGGATGGGCGTGGGGGCCTCGTAGCCCTTCTGCTGCACCGCGTAGGCGAGGCGGTCGCTGAGACCGAGGGCGGAGAACGCGGTCTCCAGCTTCGGCACCGCCGGCAGGGGCTTCGGCGGATGCGCGGCCGGCGCCGCCGGCGGGGGACGGGCGCCGCCGGCGGGAGGTCTGGGCGCGTCGGCCCGCGGCCCCTTCCTCTCGTGGCGCGGCGGGCGTTGGTCGCGCCCGCCGGCGCGGCCGGGCTTTGTCGGGTGGCTGGGCCGGGCGGCCTCGGGCCGCTTGGAGCCGCCCTTGAGGGTCTGGGTGATCTTGGAGAGAAACTTGCGGAGCATGCAGGAAACCGTGCTTATCACGGCCTCCCCGGAGCATTGCAACCCCGCAAAACCGCCCTCTCGCGGCCGCGGCTCATTTGAGCTCGTCCTTGATCTTCTCAAGCAGGGTCAGGGACAGCTCCTGATCCCCCACGACACCGACGCGGATCTCGATCTTGGTGAGCTTGTCGGTGACCTTCTTCAGCTTGATCTCCACCTTCTTGTCGAGGGCGGTGCGGTGGACGAGCTGCGCGTCGAGGCCGCTCTTGCGCTGGTCGATCCTGGCGAACTCGAGCTTCGTCAGCGCCCGCTGGGCGGCCGCGTAAGCTGCATCGAGATCGGCCTCCAGGCTGGATTCCAGTTCGCCGCGCACGTAGGCCACGGCTCCGGCGCCCACGGCGCCGGCCGCCACGACCACACAACCGGTGGTCAGCCACGGCAACGCGGCCAATGCCGCGATGGCGACGGCCGGCCGCAGGAATCGGTTCACGTTCATGTTCTTCGGGTTCATCATAGCCACCCCTGACCGCGGCTTGCTGCCTTTGTGCGGCAAAAAGCGGTCAAAAAATCATGCCGCGCCGGCTGGGCCGTCGAGCACGTCGTTGATGGTCTTGCGCAATTGCTGGAGGCCGTAGGGTTTGGGCAGGACCGCCTTGAAACCATGGGCGCGGTGGTTGGCCATCACCGGATCCCGCGAATAACCGCTGGAGACGATCACGCGCACGCCCGGATCCAGCCGCCGCAGGTGCTCCATCGCCTCGCGACCCCCCATGCCGCCCGGCACCGTGAGGTCCATCACGACGACATCATAACGCCGGCCGGCCTGCATCGCCTCTTGGTAGCGGCGCACGGCCTCGGCCCCGTCGGCCGCGGTCTCACATTCGAGCCCGAGGCGTTCCATGAAGATCATGGCCATGCCGCGGATGGGCTCCTCGTCGTCCATGAACAACACGCGGGCCCGGCATGGCGGCGGAGCTTCCTTGACCGCCGCCGCGGTCCGGCCCGCGGACGCGCCGCCCGCCGGCAGCCAGAGCCGGAACACCGTGCCTTTGTCCGGCTCGGAGTCGGCCATGATGTGCCCGTCGTGCTTGCGGACGATGGAATACACCGTGGCCAGGCCGAGGCCGCTGCCCTGGGCCTTGGTGGTGAAATACGGGTCGAAGATCTTGACGAGGTGCTCCCGGGCGATGCCGATGCCGGTGTCGGCCACGGTGAGCCGGACGTAACGCCCGGGCGGCAGGGGCAGGCTGCCGGCGGCCAGCTCGGCGTTTTCCGCGGTGAGCGTGACGACCCCGCCGCCGGGCATCGCCTGCACGGCGTTGATCACGAGGTTCTGCACCACCTGGCCGATCTGCCCCTTGTCGGCGTGCACCGGCCAGAGGTCGGCGGCGATATGGAACTCCGCGCGCGCCTTGGCGCCGTGCAGGGCGAACGCGGCGGATTCGCGCAACAGCTCCGGCAGATCAACCGCCGTCTTCACCGGCTCGCCGCCCTTGGCGAAGGTGAGCAGTTGCAGCGTGAGATCGCGCGCGCGCATCGTGGCCTTCCGGGCGTCGGCCAGCCGGGCGTGGATCGCGCTGCCGGCGTCGGTGTCGGCCTCGGCCAGCGTGACGTTGCCCAGCACGACCGTGAGGATGTTGTTGAAATCGTGGGCGATGCCGCCGGCGAGGATGCCCACGGCCTCCAGCTTGGAGGCGCGGCTCTGCTCGGCCTCGAGCTGGCGCCGCGCGGTGATGTCGGTGAAGAAGCCCTCGTAATACTGCAGCCGGCCCTGCTCGTCGCGCACCTCGCGGGCGTTCTCGGAGATCCAGATGGTGCGGCCGTCACGGGCCAGCACCTCGGACTCGAAGTCGCTCAGCTGGCCGCTCGGCCCGAAGGCCGCGCGGAACTCGTCGCGCCGTCCGGGTTTCACGTAGAGCGACTGGGCCGGGTGCTGCTCGGCCCAGGCGATCAGCTCCTCGGGCCGCGCGAAGCCGAACATCCGCGCCAGCGCGGGGTTGACGGCCAGAAAGCGGCCATCGGGCGTCGAGCGGTAGATGCCGCCCGCGCCCTGCTCGAACAGCTCGCGGTAGCGCGCCTCGCTCTCGCGCAGCTTCCGCTCGGCCGCCAGCTTCTCGGTGATGTCCACCAGCACGGTCTGGGTGCGGCCGAAGGAGGGGCGCCCGTCCTCGCCGCCCAGCATGCGCCAGTGGAAAGACAGCGTGCGCAGTTCGCCGTCGAGCCGGCGCACCTCGAATTCGCCGGTGGCCGCGAGGATGCCGCGCCAGATGCGCACGGCGTTGTCGCAGCGCACCCGGACCGTGCTTTCCGTATAAACATCGCGCAAGCGCGCGACCAGCTCGGCCTTGGAGCGCGCGCCGAGCAACCCCAGGGTGGATTGGTTGACATCCACCAGCGGAGCCTTGGCGAGCAGGGTCTCGCGCGCCTCGGGATGCGCCTCGAGATGGGCCGCCAGGTCGGTCACCCCCTGTGCGCGGAGCTCGTCGAACCACGGCCGCAATCCCGCGTAATCAAACTCGACCACGGCCAGCGGCGCCTGCTCGAACAGCAACCGGTAGCGCTCCTCGCTCTGGCGGAGCGCGGCCTCGGCCTGCTTCTGCCGCGTGACGTCGGTGAACACCACGCGCACGTTGGCGAGATCGGGCCGGCCGTCCTTGCGGGTCACCTGCCAGTTGACGAGCATGTGGACCGGCGCCCGGTCGGACAGCCGGCAGGTTTTCTCCAGGGTCAGTTGGTCGGTGCCCTCCCAGATCGCCGCCAGTTCTTCGACGAACATCTCCAGCACCTGATCGGGGCAGGCCTCCGCCACGCGACGGTTCATGTCCTCAACGGATTTGAAATCCGGATGCGAAAGCGCGAGGCGGTTGGCCGCCACCACACGTTTCTTCTGCACGAGTTCCCGCACCAGCGCTGCATTGCCGCGCAGGTGCGCCCGCAGGTCGGTCACCCCCGCCGCGCGGAACTGCGCCAGCACCGGCTCCAGCGGGGTGTAGTCCTCGATCACGATGGGGGCGGGCGCGTAGTCGAAGTATTCGCGCTGCCGCCGCTCCGACTCGCGCAGCTCCTCCGTGCGCCGCGCCACGAGCGATTGCAACCGGCGGTTGGCCAGGACGGCCCCCGCCGCGATCCCCACGGCGACGCCCAGGCCGCCGAGCAGCCACCAGGCGATGTCCTGCAGGCGTTGCGCCGCGGACACCGGCGGTTCCAGCAGCATGCCGTCAATCCGGGCCGGTTCACCCACGCCGTCGTAACCGTGGATCACCTCCGCCATGCGGCGCCACCGGCCGGGATTGATGCGCCCCAGCTCGACCAGGTCGGCGTTGATCAGATGCGCCATGTGCATGGCCTCGTTTTTCAGGGCCTCCTGGTCCATGGCCGGGTTGCGCTGTCCCTCGCCTCCGGCCGGATAACGCGCGAGGATCAGGCGGACGATCTCGTCGGGATGGCGCAGCGCGTAATCCCAGCCGCGGAGGAACGCGCGGCGCATCCGCGCGACGCGGGTGGGGAACCGGCCGGCATAGTCCGCGCTGGTGAAGAGGCAGTCACCGTAGAAATCCACGCCGTAGTCCTGCGGCCGGATGATCCGCACGGGCACGCCCGCCTTTTTCATCGTATGGGGCACGTCGATCAGAAACCCGCTCATGGCGTCCGCGGCGCGGTCCAGCAGCTCGTTGTCCTGCCAGCGATTGGGCACGACCTTGATCCGGTCGAAACCCACGCCCTCGCGCTCCAGCATGAGCCGGATTTCCGACTGGAGGGAGGTCGAGTCCAGCGCCACGCGTTTGCCGATGAGGTCCTGCGGGGTGTTGAGGTCGTCCTCGGCCCGGGACACGAGCACTTGCGGCGAATGCTGCATGACGGCTGCCAGCACCAGCACATCCTTGCCCCCCAACCGGCTGGCGATGAGCTGCGGCCCCTGGGCGATGCCGAAGTCCGCCCGCCCGGCCATGACTTCCTCGATGGGGAAGTGATGCTGGACGGAAGTGGGCCGCACCTCCACCTCCAAACCCTCCTCCCGGAAAAACCCCTGCGCCTCGGCCGCATAGGCCCCGGCAAACTGGAACTGGTGCGTATAGGGAAGCTGCAGGATCACCCGCTCCACGGCCGGCTCCGCCGTCCGTCCTGTCGGAGCCGGCGCCAGAACCAGCAGGCCGCCGGCAAGGCATTGGATCTGGGCTCGAAAACGCATGGGGACGACGGGGGCGGCTGATTCCGCCCATAGCAATGACCGTGCCCGGTGATGTCGAGTAACAAACCCCTCGCGGGCCTCCGGCCACCACAAACACACTGGCCAAACGGCCCTGCCGCATGCCTGACTGACCGCATGGCCCACTCCATCCGCCCCGCCCTTCCCGCCGATGTGCCGGTCATCCTCGACCTCATCCGCGGCCTCGCCGACTACGAGAAACTCGGCCATGAGGTCGAGGCCACCGAAGACCGGCTCCACCGCTCGCTCTTCCCGGCCGGGGGCGCGGCGCCGGCCGCGCATTGTGTGCTCGCCGAGGTGGACGGTGCACCCGCCGGCTTCGCGCTCTATTTCTTCAACTACTCGACCTTCCTCGCCAAGCCGGGCCTCTATCTGGAAGACCTGTTCGTGAAGCCGGAATTCCGCGGACGCGGCCTGGGCAAGGCCCTGCTGCTGCACCTTGCGAAGCACGCCAATGCCAAAGGCTGCGGCCGCATGGAGTGGACCGTCCTCGACTGGAACCAGCCTGCCATCGAATTCTACGAATCCCTCGGCGCCCGCCGCCTGCGGGAGTGGCAGCTCTGCCGCCTGGCGGGAGCAGCACTGCAACAATATGCCTGAAACAGCAGGATCGTCCTCGTTTTCCGTGCTCTTGATCTTTCTCTGGCCTGATTTGGAAGACGGAAACGACTGCGATCAGGAGAACGATTTTCCATGAACCTGCCGCTCTACTGGATCGACGCCTTCACCGACCGGGTCTTCGCCGGCAACCCCGCCGGCGTGGTCCCGCTCGACGCCTGGCTGCCCGACGCGCTCATGCAGCGCATCGCCTTCGAGAACGGCCTGGCCGAGACGGCCTTCTTCGTGAAGACGGGCGAGCACCGGTTTGACCTGCGGTGGTTCACCCCGGACGCCGAAGTGGACCTCTGCGGTCATGCCACGCTCGCCACGGCCTTCGCCGTCTTCACCCAGCTCGGCTCGACCGGCGAGGTGCTCACCTTCGACTCCCGCTCCGGCCCGCTGCTGGTCGCCCGGCTCGCGGATGGCCGGCTGGAACTCGATTTTCCCTCGCGTCCCGCCGTGCCGTGCGCGCCACCCCCGGCATTGCTGCAAGGCCTCGGCGCCGTGCCCGCCCATTATGCGCAGGCCCAGGCCAATCTCGCCGTGTTCAGCACCGCCGCCCAAGTGCGGGCGCTGAAACCGGATTTCGCCGCCCTCGCCACCTTGGAACAATACGGCACCATCGCCACCGCGCCGGGCGAGGATTGCGATTTCGTCTCCCGCTTCTTCGCCCCGCGCGTCGGCGTGCCCGAGGATCCCGTCACCGGCTCCGCCCATTGTGTGCTCGCGCCCTATTGGGCCGCCCGCCTCGGCAAAAAACGCCTGCACGCCCGCCAGCTTTCCCGCCGCGGCGGCGAACTGTGGTGCGAGCTGGCGGGCGACCGGGTCAGGATCGCCGGCCACGCCGTGCTTTATCTCAAGGGCGAACTGTCTCTCTGAACCAGGCGCCGGCAGGAATTGCCTGGAACCGACCGGCATGCGCGCAGTCCGGTCCTTTCTGGGGAATTACCTCTGAATCAGACCCGGAAGCAGTCCCTAGGCAGGTCAGTTTTTGCTCTCACGCGTCCCGTTTTCGGGAAAATTGTCATGGTCACAGTTTGCCTTGTAAGCAACTGTGCTGGTTTCAATCTGTGCCGGCTGCGGCTACTGGATGGGATGCTGTTCCGGTATAGTCCGCGGCCAATCCGCCCACGCCATGATCGACACCCTTACCCCACCCAAGCCCGCCGCCCCGGCCCGCGAACCCGCCAAGCGGGTTCGCCCTGAGCCCGTCGAAGGGCAAACTCGCGCCACCGGCGCCTCCCGCCCGCTCTACATCGAGCTGGCCGACTCCCTCCAGAATCTTGTCGAGCAGGGCACGCTGCGTCCCGGCCACCGTGTGCCGTCGGTGCGCATCATGTCGCGGCAGCGCGACGTGAGCATCGCCACCGTGCTCCAGGCCTACACCGTCCTCGAGAACCGCGGCTACCTTGAGGCCCGGCCGCAGTCGGGTTACTACGTGCGGCCGCGCCCGCCGAGCCTCGCCCCCGAGCCGCGCATGGCCCGGCCCATGGCCAAGCCCTCCTATGTCGGCGTCAACGACCTCACCGCCGAGGTCATGGACTTCGCGCAGAACCAGGACTACGTGCCCTTCGGCTCGGCCTGCCCGCACCACAGCCTTTTCCCGACCAAAAAGCTCGCGCGCATCCTCGGCTCCGTCGCCCGCCGCGATCCCGCGCTGCTCGTGCGCTCCAGCCTCAACCGCGGCTACGAGCCTCTCGCCCGCGAGATCGCGCGCCGCTACCTCCAGGCCGGCGTCCCGCTCGCGCACGACGAACTCGTCATCACCGCCGGCTGCACCGAGGCCCTCAACCTCACCCTGCGCGCCGTCACCAAGCCCGGCGACACCGTCGCCATCGAGACGCCCGCCTACTTCGGCTTCCTCGAGATCATCCAGAGCCTCAACCTCCGCGCGCTCGAGATCCCCACCTGCTCGCGCCAGGGCATCTGCCTCGACGAGCTGCGCACCGCCATCGAGCAGAACGACGTGAAGGCCGTCATGCTCATGCCGAGCCTGCACAACCCGCTCGGCTCCGTCATGCCCGACGAGAAGAAGGCCAAGCTCTACGACCTGCTCTGCGAATACGACCTGCCCGCCATCGAGGACGACATCTACGGCGATACGCACTTCGGCGACGTCCGGCCCAAGCCGCTCAAGGCCTGGGACAAGGACGGCCGCGTGCTGCTCTGTTCGTCGTTCGGCAAGACGCTCGCCCCCGGCTTCCACGTCGGCTGGACGGCGCCCGGCCGCTACCTCGAGCGCGTGCGGCGCCTGAAGTTCACCAACACGATGGGCACGCCCGTCGTGCTGCAGAAGGCCCTCGCCGAGTTCCTGCGCGACGGCGGCTACGACCACCACCTGCGCTCGCTCCGCCGCGCCTACCAGCAGCACCTGCACAGCTTCGCGCAGGGCATGCAGCGGTATTTCCCGGAGGGCACGCGCTACAGCCGGCCCCAGGGCGGCAACTTCATCTGGGTCGAGCTCCCCGCCAGGGTGGACACGCTCCGCCTGCGCAAGGACGCGCTCGCCCACAGGATCAACATCGCCCCCGGCAACCTCTTCTCGGTGAAGGAACGCTACCGCAACTGCCTCCGCATGAGCTGCAGCGTGCCCTGGTCCGACGAGATCGAGGCCGCGCTCCGCCAGCTCGGCGACCTCATCAAGCAGCAGCTGTAGGCGGAAATCCCCCGCCCGCTTTTCGCCGCCGGCCTTCCGCCAATCCCTGCCTCCCGTTGCCCGGATTTCCCATGCCGTCCTCCCCTCTCGCCGTCGTCCAGGACCTCTACGCCGCCTTCGCCGCGGGTGATCGTGCGCGCCTGCTCGCCGCGCTGCATCCGGAGGTCCTGTGGATCCAGAACGCCGGCTTCCCGCACGGCGGCGAGCATCGCGGCGCCGTGACGGTGCTCGACGGGGTGCTCGCGCGCTTCCGCCGCGAGTGGTCCGCCTGGCGCGCCGACGTGCACGAGTGGATCGATGCCGGCGACACGGTCATCGCGCTCGGCGCCTACGCCGGCACCTACGCCGCCACCGGCCGCTCCATGCAGGCCGCCTTCGCCCACATCTACCGCGTCGAGGCCGGCCGCATCATCCGCTTCCAGCAATTCACCGATACCCACGCCCTGCGGGCCGCGCTGCCCGCATGAAACCCCGCACCGTCGCCATCCTCCTGTTCGACGACGTCGAGGTCCTCGACTTCGCCGGACCCTTCGAGGTCTTCTCGGTCACGCGGGAGCTGGCCGGCGAGAAGCTGTTCAACGTCCACACCGTCGGCCTCACGCCCGGCACCATCCGCGCGCGCAACGGCCTGAAAATCGTGCCCGAGCACACGCCCGAATCCGTGCCCGCACCGCAGGTGCTCATCGTGCCCGGCGGCCAGGGCACCCGCGCCCTGCTCAACCAGGCCGGCGTGATCGACTGGATCCGCCGCAAGGCCGCCAAGGCCGAGATCGTCGCCTCGGTCTGCACTGGCTCGCTCCTGCTCGCCAAGGCCGGGCTCCTCGCCGCCTCGCCCGCGACCACGCACTACCAGTGTTTCGACCTGCTCCGCTCGCTCGAACCCACCGCCGCCGTCCGCGAGGATGTCCGCTTCACCGACCACGGCCGGATCTTCACCGCCGCCGGCATCTCCGCCGGCCTCGACCTGTCGCTGCACCTCGTCGCCCGCCTGCTCGGCGTCGAGACTGCGCAACGCACCGCCGACTACATGGAATACCACTGGAGCAATGACGGCGGCGCCCGGCGGTGACCATCGTCTCCCGTCCTCCGTCCTCCGTTCTCCGATGTCCGCCCAACCGTCCCGCACCGCCCTCATCGCCGGCTTTGCCGCGATCTACCTCATCTGGGGTTCGACCTATCTCGGCATCCGCATCGCCGTGGAATCCATGCCGGCTTTTCTCATGGCCAGCGCGCGTTTCCTTGTCGCCGGCGGCATCGTCGCGGCCTTCATCGCCCTCACCCGCGGCTTCAAGGCCACGCCCAAACAGTGGCGCGACAACGCCATCGTGGGCGCCTTCCTCTGCCTCGGCGGCAACGGCCTCGTCTCCTGGGCCGAGGAAAAGGTGCCCTCCGGCATCGCCACGCTCATCATCTCCGCCGGCCCGGTCTTCATCGTGCTCATGGACTGGGCCGTCCACGCCTGGGCCCGGGACGGCCAGCGCGGCTCCCGCCCCAACGCGCTGACCTTCGCCGGCCTCGCGCTCGGGTTCATCGGCCTCGCCATCCTCGTCGGCCCCGACGTGCTCGCCACCGGTGTGAACGGCCTCGACCCGTGGCGCGTGCTCGCGCTGCTCGCGGCCACCTTCCTCTGGGGCGTCGGCATGATGATCATGCGCTACGTGCGCGACCCGGCCGAGCCCTTCACCGCCTCGGGCATCCAGATGATCACCGGCAGCGGCTGGCTGCTGCTCGTGAGCCTGGCGACCGGCGAACCGGGCCGCTTCGACCCGTCGGCGGTCACCGGACGTTCGCTCCTCGCGTGGGGCTACCTCATCGTCTTCGGCTCGCTGATCGGCTTCAGCACCTTCACCTGGCTGATGCGGCACAGCACGCCCGCCAAGGTCTCGACCTACGCCTACGTGAATCCCGTCGTCGCCGTCTTCCTGGGCTGGTTCGTGCTCGACGAGACCGTCTCCCCGCGCATCTTCCTCGCCGCCGCCATCATCATCGCCGGCGTGGCGCTCATCACCGTCGCCAAGAACAAGAAACCGGTTGTTCGCCCCTTGGAACAGGGACCCTCCCGCCCTCTTCTGCCCGGCGACCCCGCACCGCAGAAGACGGGTTGAAGTTTTGCTGCAGGAGAGGTTTTATGCCCAGAAATAGTGGGCCGGTCCCGCGAAGCCGGACTAGGAAGAAGGACGCCAAAGCCTAGCAGGCCGCCCTCCTGATTTTCACCCGCACTGCCCAATGGAAGCGCAGCGATTTCACCTCGTGATTCATTTGCATAGCTGCCGTTGGTCGGCAGGTCGGCCCCAAATCTTGACATACAAAAACATTGGGACTAATCGGCCGCTGTGAAAAAGATGCCGGCCAAGAAGACCCCCCAATGCCGACGAGTCGCTGGAGGAGTCTTATCGATCGCTCTTTCGCGAGCAGATTTCGCCCCTGTGGGTTGACGACGAAAATTCCGACTACTCGTTGGAGCAACCGTCACCATTCAAGGTTGTCCCCAGCGTGACGACCTACGGTATTTCCGAGGCACCGATTGTCCGTTAAGCGGAAGGGACGTCTTGCCTAATTGAAACGACGTCCTTGGTGAGATTCAGCGGCGAGCAGCTGGTGGAGAAACGGCAGCCTTGGATGTGGTCCGTCGTGAGTATCTTTCCAAGCTCCATGCTCATACGGGCCGGAACGTCATCGCTTATTACTCGGGGTTTCTTTCCAAACCCGGGGTCGGCCAGCAGGAGATCAATGATGAGGACAAGAACGGCTTCATGATGGCCGTTCACAGACTCGACCGCAGCAAGGGTCTCGACCTGATCCTGCACACTCCGGGCGGTAATGTGGCCTCAACGCAGTCCATCGTGCACTATCTTCACCAGATGTTTGACGATAACATCCGGGCAATTGTGCCGCAGATGCCATGTCAGCCGGCACGATGATTGCGTGCTCCAGTCAGCAGATCGTGATGGGCAAACAGTCGAATCTCGGCCCCATCGATCCGCACCTGAATGGCATACCGGCATACGGCGCCATCCACGAATTTCGCCGGGCCTGTCGGGAAGTGAAAAAGGATCCGGCCAAGATTCCCATCTGGCAACAGGTCATCGGCCAGTATCGCCCGACGTTTCTGAGCCGGTGCGAAAATGCCATCAAATGGTCGAACCGATTTGTGGAGGATCAACTGACCGGGGTAATGTTTGCAGGGCAACCGAACGCCCGACGGAAAGCCAAGGCCGTAGTCCGCAAGCTCACCGACTATTCTGGCAACCGGACCCATGAGCGACACATCCACCTCGAAGAATGCCAGGCGATTGGGCTGGCGGTCATGCCCATGGAAAACGACCCGCAATTGCAGGACCTGATTCTTACAGTGCATCACTGTTACATGCACATCCTGATGAACACGCCGGCATTCAAAGCCATCGAGAACCATCCGGGTGCGGCACTCATCAAGCAACAGGCCCAGATGTTAGCGCAGCCGGCCAGATAGCTTTGCGACGGCTGGCAACCATCGCTCGCCCGGATTCTCACCCAACTGCACCGATCTTTCATCACACACCACTTCCCTTTCGTGGACTTTCGTGCTCACGTGGGCCATGCCCGCTCCCCGCCTCGCGCTTATCGGCGACTACAACCCCGAGGTGATCGCCCATCAGGCGATCCCGCGGGCGCTGGAGCTGGCGGTGAAAGCCACGCGGGTGTCCGCGACCTGGGATTGGATCGGCACCGGCACACTCACCGACGCGCCGCGGCCGCACGCCGCCTGCGCCGGCGTGCGGTGCGTGCCGGGCAGCCCCGATCGCAGCGCGGCGCGCGGCCATGCGCTTCGCCCGTGAGTCCCGGCGCCCGTTTCTCGGCGCCTGCGGCGGCTTCCAGCACGCGCTGCCCGAGTTCGCCCGCAACGTGGCCGGCATCCGCGACGCCGATCATTCCAGAAAACGCAGTTTGGCCACAGAGCGCACGGAGGCAAACCTGAGAAACCCAGAGGTCTGGCAAAGATAACTATGCTATGCACCACGACCCTCAGCTGTGAGGTGAACGGCTGATGATCGACCGCTGATCTGGCAAATGCTTCTCCGTGAACTCTGTGTCTCAACTCATCTGCGGAATTTAGGATCATGCGGAACCGGCCAGAACGACATGTCACCCAATGGGTGACATTGCAAAGGCGCCCGATCCCGTCATCACGCCCCTCGCCTGCTCGTGCGCCGGCCGGCACGAGCCGATTCCCTCTACGCCCGGCTCGCAATTGCGCCGGCGCAGCGCAGGGCAGACCTCGCGCGAGGACTATCGCTGCTCCGTCACGTCGCCTGGAATATCCGCTCCGTGACGAAACTGCGCCCTGCGGCCCGCACGTCCTCCGCGCACCCTTCACCCCAGCAACGGCGCGAGCCTCTCCTGCAGCTTCTGCCGGGCGCGGTAAAGGCGGTTCTCGACCGCCTTCGGAGTGCAACCCAATGTCGCGGCGATGTCGGCCACCGCCTGCTGCTCGTATTCGAACAGCACCAGGGCCGTGCGGAGATCGAGCGGCAGGCCCGCCACGGCGGCCTGCACGGCGGCGACCCGTTCGCGGCGCACGGCCTCTTCGGCCGCCGGCGCGCCCGCCGCCGAATGATCCGCCGCGTCCCCGCCGGCCTCGGTCCAGGCATCGAACGACAGCGCGGGCCGGCGTTTCCACCAGCGCAGGCGGTTCTTCGCCTGGTTGGCGGCGATGGAAAAACACCATGTCGAAAACCTCGCTCCGGGCCGGTAGCCGGCGCGCTTGGTGTAGATGCGCACGAAAACCTCCTGGGCGAGATCCTCGGCCTCGGCCGCGTTGCCCACGAGCCGGAAGAGGAAACGCTTCACCGGCCCCTCCCAGCGCTGCATCAGCGGCGCCAGCGCGGCATCCTCCCCCGCCCGCAGGCGGTCCATCAACTCCTCGTCGCTCGGGTTGGCGCCCGGATCGGGTTCCATGCTCAGTGGCGGTGTCCTTCCTTGAGGGCCAGGTCCGGCGCCATCTGGTGGTCGAAGTTCGCGATCTTGGGCAGCACGAGCGCGAGGTAGCGCGCCCCCTGCTCGGGCGCCATCACGGCGGCCACCTTGCGCACGTGAGCCGTGAGGGCCGTTTCGCAGGCCGTGCGCAGTTGCTGCACGGCGCGCTCGGCGGCGGCCACGGCGGCCGGATCGGCCCCTTCCCGGACCGCAAGCGCGGTGCGCGCCCGGAACGCTTGCTGGATCAAGCGGCAATGCTCTTCGCAGGACGGGGCATAGTCGTCGTGCAGTTTCTTGATGGCGGCAAACTGCGCATCCGTGAGCCGGAAGTCCGCTCGCAGCCAGGCCATGGCGTCGCCACTTCTGGCGGCGGCCTGCACCGCCGGCACGCTGCTCATCCGGTAGCACAGAAAGCCCGCGGCCAGGGCGGCGAGCGCCAGCACGGCAAGGGTGCGTCCCAGGTATTTCACGGTTTCAGCATGGCCTGGACCCGCGGATCCAGCTCCGTCAGGTAGGCGACGACAACGGCCTCGCGGTCGGCCTGCACACGGGCCTGCGCGAGCGCGCGGCCGGCGAAGCCCGCCACACCGATGGTCAGCATCGCGGCCAGCGCCCAGGCGGCCGTGTGCGCCCGCAGATAGGCCGGCCAGGTGGCCTCGCCCTGCCGGCCGATGCGCCGCCAGACGGCGGCGCGGAAGTCGGGATCGGCGGGCGGTTTCACCCGCCAGCTTTGCAGGACTTCGCTCAGATCATCACGGGAAGTATTCATGGGGATTGCGAAGGATTATACACCCGCCGCCGCGAAACCCCTCAGGTCTTCTGCGCAAAAAATGTCCCGAGTGATTTTCGCGGCCACGGTGTATGTGAGCTAGACAACCGCGCAACCAGCACGGTCAACCAACCAAAACCTATCCCCGCCATGAAAGCCACCAAACTCCTGATCGCCGCCGCGGCCTTCGCCAGCCTCGCCTCGCTCAGTTTCGCGGGTCCCGGTCCGGAATACTGGGCCCGGATGGCCGAAGCCGCAAAGAACCGGGCCAGCCTCACGGCCAAGACCAAGCTCGCTACCCCGGCGAAAGCCGCGCCCGCCCCCGCGGTTTCCTCCGCCTGCACCGCCTGCTCGGGCTGTCAGGCCAGGAAATCCTGACCGGCCCGCCCCGGTCGCCCCGATCCAGCCGCCGCCACCGCCGCGCGGCTGGATTTTGTTGGAGCCGGAACCGGCCTGCCCCTGCCCCCATAAGCATTTCCCTCCGCCTTTCTCTCCCCCCTACGATGCCTCCTGTTCTCAAGCCCCTGCTGCTCGTCATCCTGGCGAGTTCAGCGTTGTTGGTGTCGGGCTGCGTCACGGCGACACCCGGCGAGCGATCCGCCCGGGAACGGATGCAACAGACAGGCGCCCGGCTCCTGCTGTCCGACGCCCGCACCACGCCACCTCCCCCTGAAGCCGGCGCCCCGCTGGGCGACTACGTGCGCTACGCCGTGCTCCGCCATCCGGCGGTCATCGCAGCCTGGCACGACTGGCACGCCACTGTCGCCGCCATCGCCCCGGCGCGCGCCCTGCCCGACCCGCAGCTCACTTTCGAGGCCGACATCTCCGACATGCTCATGACACTCATGCCGGGGCTGATGTTCGATTTCATGACACCGGGCAAACGTGCTGCGATGGCCGCGGAGATGGCCGCCGGCAGCGAGGTGGCCTACCGGAATTTTGCCGACACCGTGCTGCGCACCGCCGCCGAGGTGCGACGCGCCTGGATCGAGCTGGCCTACGCCCGGGAGGCGGGCGGGCTCTACCAGTCCGCCATCAGCAATCTCCAACAAAACCTCGCCCTCAGCAATGCCCGCTACGCCACCGCCGGCATGATGGCCTCGCTCGAACCGCAGGTGCGGCTGCAAAACCAGATTGCCGAGCACCACTCGCACCACCTCGCCGTCGCCGACCGCCTCGCCGCGGCCCGTGCCCGGTTCAAGGCCGCCCTCGGCCTCCTGCCTTCTGATCCCGATCCCGCCTGGCCCGACGTGCCCCTGACCGTCACACCCATCCCGCCGGAGGAAGAGCTGTGGCGGCGCACCCTGGCCGCCAACCCCGAACTCGCCCGCATGCGCGCGATGGTCGAGATGGCCGTCGCCGGCGTGGAGGTGGCGCACAAGAGCCGCACGCCGGACTTCAGCCTCGGGCTGATGGCCGACCTCAAGGCCGACCCGCTGATGTTCCGTCCGACCGCCACGCTCACCCTCCCCGTCTGGCGCGAGAAGATCGCCGCCGCCATCGCCGCCGCCGAGGCGCGTCGCGCCGCCGCCGCCGCCCGCGTCACCGCGGAACAGCTCACCATGGCCGCCGGGTTCGCCCGCATGCTCTCCATGGTGCGCGAAGCCGACCGGATGCTCGCCTACATCGACGCCACCGCCCTGCCCAACCTCGCCCGCATGTCCGCCACCGCCGAGGCCGGCTATCAATCGGGCGCGGGTGAGGCCGGCATGATCACCGAGGCCCGGCACATGGCGACGCTCATGCGCCTTGAGCGGCTCGCCGCCCTGCGCGAGCGCGAGGACGCCGTCACCGATCTGCTGCTCATGACGGCCGACATTCTGCCCGCCGATCATCCGCTGCTTTCCCAACCCGCTCCCGCTTCCAACTGACACCTTTCCCTTCGGCACCATGAACCCCCTCCCTTTTCTCCCCCGTCTGCTGACCGTTGCCGTCATTGCCGGCCTGTTCGCCGTGGCCGCCGTCGCCGCCGAGCAGCTCTGGACCTGCGGCATGCACCCGCAGATCATCAAGAAGGAACCCGGCAACTGCCCGATCTGCGGCATGGCGCTCACTCCCATCCGTGCCAACGGCGCCGGGGCCGCCGGTGAGCGCAAAGTCAAGCACTACAAATCCACGATGAACCCCGGCGAGGTCAGCCCGCGTCCGGGCAAGGACTCCATGGGCATGGACATGGTGCCGGTCTATGAGGAGGAGGCCGCCGCATCAGCCACCAACGCCATCCACCTCGACGCCGGCACCGTCCAGCGCATGAACCTCAAGACCGGCGTCGTCACCCGCGGCCCGGTCCGCCGCGAGATCCGCAACGTCGGCACCGTCGCCTACAACGAGGAGGGCCTCCACGACATCACCACGAAATACGAGGGCTGGATCGAGCAGCTCCACGTCAACGCCACGTGGACGACCGTCAAGGCCGGCGATCCGCTCTTCGAGATCTACTCACCCGACCTCTACAACGCCCAGCTCAACTACGTCGTTGCGCAGCAGACCGAGGGCGCCGAGGGCGGCCCGCTCACCCGCGCAGCCCGCGCCCGGCTCCAGCTCTTCGACATCTCCGACGATTTCATCGCCGAGCTCGCGCGCACCGGCGAGGCGCGCCGCACCTACCTCTACCGCGCGCCGGCCGACGGCATCGTGATCGAGAAGATGGCCGTCGCCGGCCAGATGATGAAAGCCGGCGAGCGCATCTACCGCCTCGCCGACCTCTCCACCGTCTGGGTGCAGGCGCAGATTTTCGAGAACGACCTGCCGTTCGTCCATGCCGGCCAGGCCGCCACCGTCCGCGCCACCTACGGCCGCGAACGCGACCTGCCCGCCGTCGTCGCCCTGCTGCTCCCGCAGATCGAGGAACAGACCCGCACCGCCACCGCCCGTCTCGTGCTGCCCAACCCCGGTCGCGATCTCCGCCCCGGCATGTTCGTGGATGTGCGGCTCTCGGCCCAGCTCGCCGACTCGGCCGTGCTCGTGCCCGAGATGGCCGTGCTCCGCAGCGGCGAGCGCAACACGGTGTTCCTCGCCAAACCCGACGGCACCTTCGAGCCGCGCGAGGTCACGCTCGGTCTCCGCAGCCACGACGGCCGTTACGAAGTCCTCGCCGGCCTCGCCGAGGGCGACCGCGTGGTCACCTCCGGCCAGTTCATGCTCGATTCCGAGAGCCAGCTCCGCGAGGCGATCCAAAAGATGCTCAAAACCGCGGCTGGCGGCGCGGCGGCGGAAACCACGGCGACAAAACCGGAAGCCGCCAAGCCTGCCGCTGCACCGGCGGAGCCCGCCGCCCTCGCAGCGCTGACCAAACTCGCCTTCGCCCTCGCCGACGCGTCCGCCGTGCTCGCCGGCGACGATCTTGCCGGCTACCGCCAACAGCTGCCGGCGATCCGCGCCGCGCTGGCGGACTATTTCCAGGCCGCCGCCCATGCCGCGCACGGCCCGCTCGGCGCCTTCAAGGACGGTCCCGCCGACCCGGCCGATCTCGCCTCCGCGCAAAAGGGGTTCGCACCCTTCAGCACCGCCGTCGCCGACCTCGCCCGCGCCCAGCATGTCCATCATCGCGAGGGCCTGCATCTCTTCCAGTGCCCGATGGCGCCTGAAATCGGCGAGGGCCGCTGGCTCCAGCGCGACGGCGAGCTTAAGAACCCCTTCTTTGGCTCCGGCATGCTGGGCTGCGGCGACGAGCTCGACGCCGCGCCCGCGAAAACGGAGGGGCACCAGGGCCATGGCGCCATGGTGGCGCTGCCTCCGGGACACCCGCCCATCGATTCGCTTCCCGTGGCCGACTATCTGGTCAGCCTGTCGCTGGCGGACAAGCGCCTCACCGGCACCACCGGCGGGAACTGCGGCGGCTGCGGCATGAGCGCCGCCGCGATGGCGGCCGGCGAACCCTGCGAGCACGCGCACAAATAACCCCGCCCCGCCATGCTCAAGGCCATCATCGATTTCTCCCTGAAGAACCGGTTCCTGGTTCTGGTCGGCACCGCGGCCCTCGTGCTGGGCGGCATCTACGCGCTGAAGAGGATCCCGCTCGACGCGATCCCCGACCTCTCCGACACGCAGGTCATCATCTACACCGAATGGCCGGGCCAGGCGCCGCAGATCGTGCAGGACCAGGTCACCTACCCGATCACGACCAAGATGCTCTCGGTGCCCGCCGCCAAGGTCGTGCGCGGTTACTCGTTCTACGGCTTTTCGTTCGTCTATGTCATCTTCGAGGACGGCACCGATCCCTACTGGGCGCGCAGCCGCGTGTTGGAATACCTCAGCGGCCTCTCCGCCGACCTGCCGAAGAACGTCACGCCGCGCCTCGGCCCCGACGCCACCGGCGTGGGCTGGGCCTTCATGTATGCACTCAACTCACCCAAGCACGACCTCGCCGAGTTGCGCTCCATGCAGGACTGGTTCCTCCGCTACCAGCTCGCCAGCGTCGAGGGCGTGGCCGAAGTCGCCTCGGTGGGCGGCTTCGTGAAGCAATACCAGATCGCCGTCGATCCGCACCGCCTGCACGCCTACAACCTCTCCATCAGCGATGTGGCCATGGCCGTGCAGAAGAGCAACGCCGAGGTCGGCGGACGCTCCATGGAGCTGGCGGAAAAGGAGTTCATCCTCCGCGTGCGCGGCTACGTCACGAAGCTCGACGACCTGCGCCGGATCGCCGTCGGCCGCGGCCCCGGCGGCACGCCGGTCCGGCTCGGCGACGTCGCCAACGTCCAGCTCGGCCCCGACATGCGCCGCGGCATCGCCGAACTCAACGGCGAGGGCGAGACCGTCGGCGGCATCGTCGTGGTCCGCTACGGCGTGGACGCCCGCGAGGTCATCCGGAAGGTGAAGGCGAAGCTCGACGAGGCGATGAAAAGCCTCCCCGCGGGCGTCACCTACACCGTCGCCTACGACCGCACCGCGCTGATCGACCGCGCGGTGAAGACGCTGGAGGAAAAACTCCTTGAGGAGAGCATCGTCGTCGCGCTCGTGTGCCTGCTCTTCCTGCTGCATTTCCGCAGCGCCCTGGTCGCCATCGTCATCCTGCCCGTCGCGGTGCTGGCCTCGTTCATCATCATGAACACACAGGGGCTCAGCTCGAACATCATGTCGCTCGGCGGCATCGCCATCGCCATCGGCGCGATGGTGGACGCCGTCATCATCATGATCGAGAACGCCCACAAGCACCTCGAACACGACGGCGGCAAGCGCCCGCACTGGGACATCATCCGCGACGCCGCCGTCGAGGTCGGCCCCACGCTCTTCTATTCGCTGCTGGTCATCACCGTGTCGTTCCTGCCCGTGTTCACGCTGCAGGAGCAGGAGGGCCGGCTCTTCAAACCGCTCGCCTTCACCAAGACCTACTCGATGGCCGCCGCCGCCTTCCTCTCCATCACGCTCGCACCCGTGCTGATGGGCTACTTCATTCGCGGGAAGATCCCGGCGGAGGAGAAAAACCCGGTGAACCGCTTCCTCATCTGGCTCTACCACCCGCTGCTCGACCGCGTGATCCGGTTCCGCTGGGCCGTCATCGCCGGCGCGGCGGTCGTCGTCGGCTGGGTTTTCTTCCCGTGGAACGCCTGGGTCGTGCAGCCGCTGCCGGCGGGCGGGCTGAAGAACCTCGCCGCCCGGCTCAACCCGGCCTTCCCCTATCAGAATCTCGGCTCCGAATTCATGCCGCCGCTCTACGAGGGCGACCTGCTCTACATGCCCACCACCTTCCCCGGCATCTCGCCGACGAAGGCCAAGGAGGTGCTCCAGCAGACCGACCAGATCATCCGCACCTTCCCCGAGGTGCATCACGTCTTCGGCAAGATCGGCCGCGCCGAGACCGCCACCGACCCCGCACCCATGGACATGGTCGAGACCACGATCATGCTCAAACCCGAGCAGGAGTGGCCCGCGGTGGACATCACCGACGCGCGCGGCCGGATCGTCGCCCATCGCCGCCGCACGGTCGAGGAACTCACGGCCGCCCTGAATGCCGCCGTCCAGATTCCCGGTCTCACCAACGCCTGGACGATGCCCATCAAGACGCGCATCGACATGCTCGCCACCGGCATCAAGACGCCCGTCGGCATCAAGGTCGCCGGCCCCGACCTCCGCGAACTGGAGCGCATCGGCGGCCAGATCGAGGCGATCATCCACGGCGTGCCGGGCACGGGCAGCGTCTTCGCCGAGCGCGTGATGGGCGGCAACTACATCGAGTTCGACATCAACCGCGAGGCCATCGCCCGCTACGGCCTGACCGTCGGCGACGTGCAGGAAGTCCTCGAAGTCGCGCTCGGCGGCATGCCGCTCACCACCACGGTCGAGGGCCTCGAGCGCTACGGCGTCATCCTGCGTTACGACCGCGATTACCGCGAAAACCTCGAGGCGCTCCGCGATCTCCTTGTGCCGGTCAAGCTGGCCGGCCCGGCCGCCGCCGGCATGGGCGGCGCCGGCGCCCCGGCCCCGATGGCCCAGGTGCCGCTCCGCCAGCTCGCCGATATCCGCGTCGTCGCCGCCCCGATGGGCGTGAAAAGCGAGGCCGCCGTACCCAACGCCTGGATCTACGTGGACGTGCAGGGCGTGGACATCGGCCGCTACGTGCACCTCGCCAGGCAGACCATCGACCGCGCCATCGCAACGGGCGAACTCAAGGTGCCCGCCGGCTACAGCATCTTCTGGAGCGGCCAGTTCGAATACATGCAGCGGGCCCAGCAGCGCCTGCTGATCGTCGTGCCGCTCACCCTGCTCATCATCATCTTCATCATCTATCTGAACACGAAATCCTGGACGAAGACCGCCATCGTCCTGCTCGCCGTGCCCTTCTCGCTCGTCGGCGCGTTCTGGATGCTGCACCTCTTCGACTACAACATGAGCGTGGCCGTCTGGGTCGGCATCATCGCCCTCGCCGGCCTCGACGCCGAAACCGGCGTCGTGATGCTGCTCTACCTCGACCTCGCCTACGACGACTGGAAGAAGCGCGGCCGGCTCAATACCACCGCCGACCTGCGCGACGCCATCTACCACGGCGCCGTCAAGCGCGTCCGCCCGAAGGCCATGACCGCTGCCGTCATCATCGCCGGCCTCCTGCCCATCCTTTGGAGCCACGGCTCCGGCGCCGACGTGATGAAGCGCATCGCCACGCCCATGATCGGCGGCGTCGTCACCTCCACGATCATGGAGCTGCTCGTCTATCCCGCCATCTTCTACCTCTGGCGCCGCCGCGGGCTGCCGCCTCCGCCGGCCGCACCGGCGTCATCACCCCAACCTCTTCCCACCCCATGAGCACTGGCCGCCGCCCGCCTCCTCTTCCGGGATCACCGTGCAAACACCCCGCATCCCCATGATTTCCTTCCACGCCGCCCACCACCGCGTTGGTGGCATCCAAACAATACCCGAATCATGAAACTGAAACCATCAGCACTCGCTCTCGCGGGGCTCTCCCTGGGCGCCGCTTTGACCGCCTGGGCCGGTCCCGGGCCGGATTATTGGCAACGCGTGCGGACGGCCGAGGAGTTCAAGCAGCTCAAGAAGGGCGACAAGGTGCTCTACGTCTGCAACCAGTGCGAAACCGTGACCGAAAAGATCATCGCCAGCGAGACCGACGCGATGGACCACTGCAAGGAAGGCGCGACCCTCACCTGCCCTTCCTGCAAAAAGCAGGTCAAGGTCACCTATAAAGGCGGACGCAACGACCCGCCCGTAACCCGTGAGATCATCTACACCAACGAAAAGGGCGAGCCGTGCTTCTTCGTGGCCAAGACCGCGGACAAGCCCGGACACAAACACTGACCCCCGATCCGCAGGGGCCGCCGGGACCTTCACCCCGGCGTTCCCCCCCAAAACAAGCCATTTGCCATCCTGACAACCCATCCCATCTTCCCCTTGGTCTGCGCCCACGCCGCATGAGCCTCAACCGCCCAAGAGCCCTCTCCGCTTCCGCGCTGCTGTTCGCCGCGTTCGCTTGGCTTGTCTCGGTGACGCTGTGCTCGACACGCGCCGTCGCCACGCAGGCGGGCGTCGGTCACGGACAGGCGAAGCAGGCGGTGGCTCACGAGCATGTGCCCGGCACGGCCGGGCACATGCATCATTCCGACTCCGGCCAGGGCGAAGACCACGACTGCGGTTGCACCGGTTTCAACGCGTTTCCCGCCCAGTCGGCCACCGCACTCAAGACCCCGGCGCCCCTGCCGGCGCCCCCGCTCTTTGCGCTCGCCGGACCGGAAGTCTCTTTTCGCGCACTCCTCGCCGTGCACGCCGCCGCGCCAACCACGGGACCACCTGGCCGGTTGTCTCCGGCCGATCTGGTCCGGCAGCGTTGCCGGTTCGAGCACGCCCCTCCCGCGTCTGCCGTTTGACGCTTTTGCCCCGCGCCCTGCGGGCGTGGCGAAGCTTCCCACCGGCTGTGCGGCCGCCTGCCGCCTGCTCCTCCTGTGCGACCACGCGAACCGTGCCCGCCAGGCGTGTAGCAATCCATCAACATCCAAACGACATTCCATGAAATCATTCTCCCTTTCCAAAATCCTCGCCGTGCTCGTTGCCAGCACGGCGCTCACCACCCTCGTGTTCGCGCACGATGGCCACAAGAAGACCGGCGCCGATGCCGACGGCTCGCTGATAAAAATCGAAAAGGCCGGCGTCTCCGCCGAATGGCTCGCCCAGGCCAAGGCCGGCTACCCGAGCGACTCGTGTCCCGTCTCCGCGGACAAGCTCGAAGGCGGCGACATGGGTCCCCCGCAGGACTACGTCTATCGCGAGGAGGGCAAGCCCGACCGGCTGGTGCGGTTGTGCTGCAACCATTGCGTCCGGGACTTCAAGAAGGAACCGGCCAAATTCCTCAAGATGCTCGACGACGCGGCGGCGGCCAAAGCCAAGGCTGCTCCGGAGCATCAGCACAAAAACTGATCCGGCAAACCCGGTGACGGGCGGCGGTCCTCGCGGGCCGCCGCCCGCCTTCTCCCGTCATGGACCCCGTCCAGTTGTTCGGCCGGCTGCACCCGTTGGTGCTGCATTTTCCGATCGCCCTGCTGCTGCTTGCCGCCGCGGTCGAGGTGCTGCGTTGTTTCCGGCCCGACCCCCGGCTCGGCCACCTCGTGGTCTTTCTCCTCGCGGTGGCGGCGGCCGGCGCCTTGCTGACGGCCGCCACCGGCTGGGTTTTCGCCCATGAATCCCACCCTGAACCCGAATTGCGCGCCACGCTGCTGTGGCATCGCTGGCTCGGCGTGGGCACGGCGGCGCTCGCGCTCCTCGCGTGGCTCGCCGCCCGCCGCTGGGCCGCTGATCCCCGGCCCTGCTTCCGCCGGATCAGCCGGGGCGTCACCTGGCTGACCGCCGCGCTGCTGGTCGTCACCGCCCATCTGGGCGCGCTCCTCGTCTGGGGCGCGGACTACTTCTCCTGACCATCCTTTCCATGCACATTTCCAAACTCTCGCTGCCGGCGATGCCGCTGCTTTTGCTTCTGGCCGGCTGCGCCACCTCCTCGCCCCAAGCCGCCCGGCCGGCGGTCCAATCCCAATTGGGAGCCCGGACTGACCTCGCCGCAACCTGGCCGCTGACCGAGGAAGAACGCGCGCAAGCCGAGGCCGCCGTGCGCGACCTGCTGGCGGGCGACCTCACGGTGGATTCCGCCGTGAAAGTCGCCTTGCTCAACAACCGGAACCTGCGCGCCACCTTCGAGGAACTCGGCCTGTCCCAGGCTGCACTCGCCGCCGCGACCCGGCTGCCCAATCCGTCGTTCGACGCCAGCGTGCGCTGGCCGCACGACGCCCCGCGCAGCCCCAACGTCGAGTTCGGGCTCACGGCCCCGCTGCTCGAATCGCTGCTGCTGCCCGCGCGAAAACAACTGGCGCAGGACCAGCTCGCCCAGACCCAGTATCGTGTGAGTCACGAGGTGCTCGCGTTGGCTGCTGAGGTGCGTCAGGCCGCCTACGAGGCACTCGCGCAGCAGGAGCTGCGCGCCCGCCTCGCCGTGATCGCCGAGGTGAACGACGCGGCGGCCGACCTCGCCCGCCGCCAGTTCGAGGCGGGCAACATCCCTCAGCTCGAACTCGCGCAGATCCAGGCCTCCGCGCAACAGACGCAGGTCGAGCTGGCCCGGGCCGACGCGGAAATCCGCGCCGCCCGCGAACGCCTGAACCGGCTGCTCGGGCTGGCCGCCGCCCAGACCGGGTGGAAGTTCGCCGGCGGCCTGCCCGGCCTCCCGGCCGACGACGGCCTGCCGGACGATCTCGAAGCGATCGCCGTGGCACAGCGGTTGGATCTCGCCGCCCTGCGCAGCCAGGCCGAACTGGCCCGGAAAGCCCTTGATCTGAAGCGCCGCACCCGCCTCCTGCCCGGCGGGGTGGACCTCGGCGTCGATACCGAGCGCGAACCCGGCGGCGCGGGCGGCCACGCGCATGTCACCGGCCCGCGCCTGACGGTGGAATTGCCGCTGTTCGACCAGGGCCAGCCTGAACTGGCCCGCCTCGCCGCGGAGTTGCGCCAGACCCGCGACCGGGCGGAGGCGCTGGCCGCCGACATCGGTTCCGAAGTGCGCGCGGCCCGCGACCGCCTGATTGCGGCCCGCCAGGCGGTGGTGTTCTACCAGCAGACTTTGCTGCCGCAGCGCCGGACAATCCTCCGCCAGTCGCTCCTGCACTACAACGCCATGCAGAAAAGCGTCTATGCGCTGCTCGCGGCCAAGGAGGAGCAGCAGCTCGCCGAAAAGCAGAGCATCGAGGCGCTGCGCGATTACTGGTCCGCACGCGCGGAATTGGAACGGGCGCTCGGCCGGCACCTGCCGGCCCCGGCCCAAGCCTCTTCCGAGGAATCACCGGCCGACCCCAAGGAGGAGCCGGCCGCCGAACATCATCATTCACACCACTAAACCGGAGATCACGCCATGTCCCCATCCCCCCTCAGTCGCCGCCATTTTCTTGCCACTGCCGGTGGCGCCGCGCTGCTCGCACCCGTTGCCCGGCTCCTCGCCGGCAGCCAGGACACACCGACCAGCAACGGCACCACCAAACCGTTCGTTCCGCCCGACGGCGCGGCCGGCTACCGGCCGGTCATCACGCCCAACGGCGCCACGCTGCCGTGGCGGCTGGTCGAAGGCGTGAAGGTGTTCCACCTCGTCGCCGAGCCGGTGACGCACGAGTTCGCGCCGGGCCTCGTCGCAAACTGCTGGGGCTACAACGGCCGCATCCATGGCCCGACCATCGAGGCCGTCGAGGGCGACCGCGTGCGCATCTACGTCACCAACCGGCTCGACGCGCCGACCACCGTCCATTGGCACGGCGTGCTGCTGCCGAGCGGCATGGACGGCGTCGGCGGCGTTTCCCAACGGGCGATCCCGCCGGGCGAGACCTTCAAATACGAGTTTTCGCTCAAGCAGCACGGCACGTTCATGTATCACTCGCATCACGATGAAATGACCCAGATGCAGCTCGGCATGATGGGGCTGTTCATCATCCACCCGCGGCAGCCCGCCACGCCGCCGCCCGACCGCGACTACGCCATCATGCTCAGCGAGTGGAAAATCGAGGTCGGCGCCAGCCGGCCCGACCCGAACGAGATGACGGATTTCAACGTCTTCACCATGAACGGCCGCAGTTTCCCCGGCACCCAGGCGCTCCTGGCGAAGAAAGGCGAGCGCGTCCGCATCCGCATCGGCAACCTCAGCACGATGAGCCACCATGCCATCCATCTGCACGGCTATTACTTCAAGGTCGTCGCCACCGACGGCGGCGAAATCCCCGAGGCCGGCCAGTGGCCCGAAACGACGGTCCACATGCCGACCGGCAGCACCCGCACCATCGAATTCACCGCCAACGAACCCGGCGACTGGGTGATGCACTGCCACATGCTGCACCACGTCATGACCCAGATGGGGCACGACTTCGGCAACCTCATCGGCATCGACACGGCCGGACTCGACAAAAAAATCCGCAAGCTCGTGCCCGGCTACATGACGATGGGCGAAACCGGCATGGGCGACATGACCACGATGGGCATGACCAACCCGCCCAACTCGCTGCCCATGGTCGGCGGACCCGGCCAGCACGACTACATCACGATGGGCGGCATGTTCACCATCCTGAAAGTCCGCGACGAACTGCCCGCCGACGGCTCCGACCCGGGTTGGTATCAATCGCCTCCCGGCACACTCGCCGACACCGCGCCGGAGGAGGAGTTGCGTCGCGACGGCATCGCCTTCGAAGCCGCCACCGCCCGGGTCGAAGCCCGCGTCCGCGCGCGAACCGGCCAACCGCTCGAACTCTGCGGCCCGACAACCCTGGTCGCCGCGACAGGCTCGCCGCTCCAACCGAACGCTCGCGTCAAGACCGCCATGAATTAACGTGACGCCATGTCCGCCCGCCCCGACCAGCTTGCCGCCGCGCTCAACGCACACCGAAACGCCTTCAAGGCGTTCCTGGCGGCGCGCGTCGGCAGCGAGGCCGAGGCGGAGGACATCCTCCAGAACGGCCTGCTCAAGGCGTTGCAGCGGGCGGACGAGTTGCAGGACGACGCCAAGCTCACCGCCTGGTTCTACCAACTGCTGCGCAACGCCGTCGTGGATCACTACCGCGCCCGCGGCTCCACCCGCCGCCGGCACGATGCGCTCGGCGAGATGATCGCCGCCCTCGGCGAGGATGTCGCCGCCGCGCCGAAAGGCTGGGAAGCGCAACTCTGCGGCTGCCTCGCCGGCGTGGTGGACACCCTGCCCCCCAAGCACGCGAACTGCTCCGCCGCGTGGATCTCGACGGCGAATCCGTGCAGGACGCCGCCCGGGCGCTGAAGATGACCGCCAACAACGCCAGCGTGACCCTGCACCGCGCCCGCCAGGAGCTGCGCACCCGGCTCGAGGCCTTCTGCGGCGATTGTGCCGACGGCGCCTGTCTCGACTGCGACTGCGCGGAACGCGCCGGTGCAAAGACTCCGGCCAAGACGGATTAAAGCGCGCCGTTACTTCGATTCCACAGGCGCCGGCCTTGGTTTCCTTTGTAGCGCCTGCGGTATGTTACGCATGTCGGGATCTGGGTTAGAAAGAAATTCGGCGGCAAGCGTAGGCGGCTCGCCGGCTGCCATATGCGTTCGCAAGAACCCAGACATTGTAAGCTCAATTCGGTATCGGGAGGGAAGAGAAAGATCATAATGCCAACCGAGGAACGGATGGAAAAAGGTCAGTTCTTCTCCTGGATGCAGAACCACGTCGTGCATTCTAACCAGTGCTCGATTAAGGTCTGCTTTGCCAGCAAGCGTCAATGGAGCGGGCGCTTGGGCATGGAGGTTAAACACCTTTACATCAAAATCGCGAAAGAAGCTGTCCTGCTTAAAAAGTGTTACATCGGCTTTGCCCGCATTTCTGACGACCACCTCGATCGGATAGGGTTTCCCTAAGAGAGCCTGGTCGCCCTCCAGGATGAGAGAAATCTCAAGATCGCCGTCTTTTGCCGTCGCGACAACCGACCCGGCGAAAGAAACCACGGAAAGGCCGCAAAACAAGGTGCTCCAAAGCAACCGATAGAATAGGAATGATACTTTCATACCATTGCGCTCCGTAATGGTATTTTGCACGCTGGAAATGCATCTGTCGATGGTGGACGGCCTGACCACGATGGCATCAAATATACTTCTTGGCTTTGGGGATTCGTCGAATGGGAGGAATTGCTCGGGTCAAAATTCCACGCTGTATAACCGCTTCCAGTAGCTGAAATTTTGGAATTCCACGTCACTTGGCGCACGGCAACCGGAACAGAATCGGGGCGGTCGGACTTGAACATGAGGTAATGGGTCGCCGTTAGGTCCTGGGTTAATCGCGAATACGTCGGGCTCAAAATTTGAAAACCCGGAAAATCGGGTGAACTTCCGCTCCCCTGTTGAGTGGTAAAGGAAACATTTGCATACAGAGGGGACGAGCTCCCAGACAGAACATCTATGTTCCCTCCTGTCCCATTGGTTCCACCCCACTATAACCGCCAGCACAGGTGGATGTCGCAAGTTCCACGTTGATGACCTGCACTGCCATATAGGTGCCGCTTCCTGCACTGGAATCTCCGTAATAGGTAAAAGAGATTCCCGGCGTCGATCCTTGCTCCCATTGAAATTTGGCAAACAATCCACCAGGCACCGAGTAGGATGCGACTGGAGGAGTCTCATACGTCTGGGTAAACAGGCTCGTGCAAGGAGCAAGGATTGTCACCTTGGTTTTCACAGGATACTGCTGCTGATTGACGGTCACTGTTGCGGTGATCTCCTCGTTCTGCCTTGGACTTGCAAAGAATCCTTCAAAAGTCGCGGTGTTCAAAACCAAGGGTGATGCTCCCGCCTGCGCGACGGTGAATGTATAATCCTAAATTCCGCAGTTGAGTTGAGACCCCGAGTTCACCGAGTTGAGCGCCGAGTTCACGGAGAAGCCTTTGCCGGATCAGCGGTCGATCATCAGCCGTTCCCCTCCCAGGTGAATGTCGTGGTGCAGAGTAATCTTGGCCAAACCTCTGGGTTTCTCTGGTTTGCCTCCGTGCGCTCTGTGTCCAACTGCGTTTTCTGGGATAATCACGGTATGGGTTAGGTGGCGAGGACCACTCGGCGCGCAAAACCCCTCTACAGGTCCAGACTCTGCGTCTCGACCCAGCGGACGGCGTGGCGCACGAGCGCCGTCACGTCGCCAAGACCGAGCTTCGTCTTGATGTTGGCGCGGTGGACATCGACCGTCTTGGAGCTGAGTCCCAACTGGCCGGCAATCGCGCGCGTCGTCTTGCCCTGCCCGATGAGCTGGAAGATCTCGAACTCCCGGTCGCTGAGCTTGGCAATCGGCGAGTTCGCCCCGCGCGGACGCCGTCCGGTCGCCGCCTCCACCAGCCCGGCCGAGACCCTCGCGCTCACGAACGGTTCGCCGCGCAGGACCTGGCGGATGGCGGCCAGCAGGTTTTCGCCCCCCGCCTCCTTCATGATGTAGCCGCGCGCGCCCGCCCGAAGCACGCGTTCGGCGTAGATCATCTCGTCGTGCATGGAGACCACGAGGATCGGCAGGCGGGGATGAAGCGCCTGCAGATCCTTGATGAAATCCAGCCCGCTGCGACCCGGCATCGTGATGTCCGACAGGACCAGATCGGGGTCCGTCTGCGCGATCTTCTGCATTGCCTCGGCGGGATCCCCCGCTTCGCCGACGACCCGCAGATCGGGCTGCCGGTCGATCAACTGCGCCAGGCCGGCGCGCATGAACGGATGATCGTCCACCAGCAGGATGCGCCGCTTGTCCGCATGGGCGGCGGCGGAAGGGGTTCGTGCTGGGCGGGACGGCTTCATGCGACCAAGGGCAGCGTGCACTCGATCACGACTCCGTGACCGGGCGGCGAGTCGATCCGCAGCCGCGCGCCGATGACCTTCGCGCGGTGGCGCATGACGCTGAGGCCGATGCCGTCGGCCGGCCGGTTCTCCGACAGGCCGACGCCGTCGTCGGCCACGCGCAGGCGGAGCTGCGCATCGTCGCCCGTCAGTCCGACCACGATGGCGGACGCCTGTGCGTGCTTGAGCGCGTTGTTCAATCCTTCCTGCGCGATCCGGTAGAGATGGCCGGCAACCACACTGTCGGCCAGATGCACCGGACGGGGACATTCGAAGCGACAGCGCACCCGGCCGATGGAATTCATGCGCGCAACCAGCTCCGCAAGCCCGACCTGCAGGGCCTCGGGACCGTCGCCCACGGGCACGAGTCCCCGGGCCAACGCCCGGGTCTGCGCGATGGCTTCGCGCAACATCCGCCCGAGCTGGTCGAGTCCGGCGGTCAGCTCCGGCCCGGCCCGCCGGCTGTCCTCCTTCAGTCCCGCGCACATCAGCTCCATGGCGGTCAGCCGTTGGCCGAGATCGTCGTGGAGGTCGGCGCCGATCTTGGACCGCTCCTGCTCGGCGGCGGCGATAATCTCGTTTTCCAGCCGCTGGCGTTCGCGCTCCGCCTCCGCCAGCGCCGCCTCCTGCGCCGCGCCGGTCAGCACGCGCTGCACCACGGCCGGCAACAGGTCGAGCAGTGCGCCGTCCTTCATCACGTAGTCGCGGGCGCCGCGTTTCATGACCTCGACCGCGGCCTTTTCGTCGCCCTGGCCTGTGACCACGACGAACGGCACGCCCGGTGCGGCCTCCTGGAGCGAGCCGACGAGGGCCGGGCCGGCGGCATCCTGCAGCTTGAGGTCCAGCAGCATCAGGTCTGGCCGGCTGGCGCGCAGCAACTCCAGGGCGGCGCGGCCCGAGACCGCGGTCGTGACGCGGTGCCCGGCTGCCCGCACCGACTCCGCCATCAGGACGAGCAGCCCTTCGTCATCGTCCACGATGAGGATGTGCGCGGATGGGGCCGGTCGGGTCACGGCAGCAGCGGCTGACGTTTCACCTGGGGTACGAGCAAAAGCATGACGAACAGCCCGAGCCGGCGGATCGCGTCCGCGAATTTGTCGTAGTCCACCGGCTTTTGGATATAGACGCTGCAGCCGAGCTGGTGGCAGCGGTCCACCTCGCGGGCGTCATCGGTGGTGGTGAGCATGATGACCGGCAGCTTGCGCAGCTCCGGGTCGGCCTTCACGCGGCGCAGCACCTCGATGCCGTCCACCTTGGGCATGCGGATGTCGAGCAACAGCAGGAAAGGCCCGCCATCGCGACGCCCAGGCGCCTGGGCGGTGCCGAACAGGTAGTCCAGGATGGCCTGGCCGTCCCGGAAGTGCTGGATGTGGTTCTTCAATCCCGCGGTCTCCAGGTTTTCGCGGATGAGGATGGCGTGGCCCTCGTCGTCATCGACGACGAGGATCGTGGGGGCTTGGTTCATGGCGTGGAAATTTCCGGCGGCCCGGCCGGCAGCGAAACGTGGAAAGTAGAGCCCGCGCCCGGGACGCTCTCAACCCAAATCTTCCCCCGCTGGCGCTCGAGCACGCGCTGCGCGATCGTCAGCCCGAGCCCCTCGCCCGGCGTCTCCGACGGATCCAGCCGGTGGAAGATTTCAAACACCTTGGCCTGATGCTCGGGCGCGATGCCGATGCCGTTGTCGGCCACGCGGTAGATCGCCTGGCCCGCCTCGACGCGGCCGCTGACTGTCACCCGGAGGGGCCGGGAGCGGTCGCGGTATTTGAGGGCGTTGTCGAGCAGGTTGGCGAAGACCTGGCTGGTATGGTCGCTGTCGCCGAGGCACGGCGGGAGCGGCTCGACCCGCACCTCGGCGCCGGCCTCGTCGAGCTGGAATTTCATCGCCGCGACGATGCCGGCGAGCAGCCGGTTGAGATCGAGCGGCCGGATGGTCAGCACGACGCGGCCGAGGCGGGAGTAGCGGAGCAGGCCGGCGAGGAGCGCCTCCATCTTGTTCACGCCGGCATTGATGAACCGCAGCGCCTGCGGGATGGTCGTCTCGACCGGCTGCCGCAGCGCGGCGACCGGCACCGCGCCGTCGCGGGCCTCCGCCACGGCGGCGCGAATCGCCTCGCAGGCGCGGGTCAACTGCCGGCCGAAGCCCTGGACGTTGACGAGCGGGGAGCGGAGGTCGTGCGAAACGGTATAGACGATCGTCTCGAGCTCCTTGTTCTTCTCGGCGAGCTCGGCGGCGGCCTGCTGGAGGCTGGCTTCGTCGGCCTTGCGCCGGGTGATGTCGGTGCGGATGGCGATGTAGTGGGCCGGTTTGCCGCCGGCGTTGAGGAAGGGAAAGATGGTCGTGTCCACCCAGTAGAACGAGCCGTCCTTCGCGCGGTTCCGGATCTCCCCGTGCCAGACCCGGCCGTGGGCGATCGTCGTCCAGAGGTCGCGGAAGAATCCGGGCGGATGATGCCGGGAGTTGATGATCCGGTGGTCCTGCCCGAGGAGCTCCTCGCGGGCATACTGCGAGATCGCGCAGAACTTGTCGTTCACGTAGGTGATCTTGCCGGCGGCGTCGGTGATCGCGACGATCGAATGCTCGTCGAGCGCGGCCTTGATGTCGCGCAGCTCGCGCACGGCCGCGCCGAGCTCGCGCTCGAAGCCGGCCTGCTCGCGGTGCAGGGCTGCGAGACGGGCGATCAGTTCCTCCCGGGACAGCGTGGAGAAATCGGGCGTGGACACGGGCGCTAACTTGGCGGGAACCGCCGCCGCGGCAAGGCCGGAACCGGTGCGCGGCTAGGGAAATTCCTTAGCGAGAATCGGCGGCGACTCCAATATCCCGCCGGTCCGCCTTGCCGTATGCTGGGGACATGGAAGCCTCCACGCCCGCTCCCGTCACCGCGCCCGCCGTCCCGCCTGCCGGCGACAGCACCGAGCGCGCCCTCGTGTCCCGCCTGCAGCAATCGCAGCTCTTCCGGGATTATCAATCCGCCTACGAAGCCACCACCGGTCTGCCGCTCACCCTCCGCCGGGCCGGTTCGTTCCAATCCCCGCTCAACGGCTCGAAACAACTGAATCCCTTCTGCGCGCTGATGGCGGCCAGCAGCAAGACCTGCGCAGCCTGCCTGCAGATGCAGCAGTGCGCCGAGGCCCGCGCCCGCACCGGGGCTGCCACGGTGCGGTGTTTTGCCGGGCTCACCGAATCCGCGATCCCCGTGCGCGACGGCGAGCGCGTGCTCGGCTTCTTGCAGACCGGCCAGGTCCTCCTCCGCCGGCCCACGCCCACGGGATTCCACCGGGTGGTCGGGCGCCTGACCACGCTCGGCGCCACCTTCGACCTGGCGAGGCTCAAGGCCGCCTATTTCCAGACCCGGGTGCTGACGCGCCAGCAATACGACTCGGTCGTCCGCCTTGCCGCCATCTTCGCCCAGCACCTCGGGGCGATCAGCAACCAGTTGCTGACCCAGCAGGCCTGCGATGCGCCGCCGGCCATCACCCGCGCCTGCCAGTTCATCGCGGAACACCAGACCGAGGACATCTCCGTGCGCGACGTGGCCCGGGCGGCCAACATGAGCGTCTATTATTTCTGCAAGGTCTTCCATCACGCCACCGGCCTGACCTTCACCAAATATCTCGCCCGCCGCCGCATCGAGCACGTCCGGCAGTTGCTGCTCAACCCCCACACCCGGATCAGCGAGGCCGCCTACGCCGCCGGCTTCCAGTCGCTTTCCCAGTTCAACCGCGTCTTCCACCGCGTCTCCGGCGAATCGCCCTCGACCTATCGCGAGCGGTTGCATGGGGGCGGTCCGGCCGGCTCCGGCCCTGCCCGGCCCTTCATGCACGCTGCGTGAGCATTCCGTCCGCCATGAGCATTTGCGCCTGCGCCGATCGCGAAGACCTGATCCGCGTCCCCTTTTCCCTGCACCGTCCGGGCGCCCGGTCGGTCTTCCTTGCGTTTTTCCTCGACCACGCGCAGGCCGCGCCCCGGCCGCATGCGGACTACGATCTGCCGCGCCGTTACGACGACGATGAGCCTGCCACCGCGAGCGACTTCCTGCCCCTGCGCCCGACCAAGGCCGGACGATGGCACGTGGAGGTCCCGCTGCTGCCGGGCTGGTATGAATACGCCTTCCTGGTTGACGGGGAGTGGATGCAGGATCCCGCCGCACCCGAGGTCTGTCCCGACGGCATCGGGGGCCACAACTCCGTGCGCACCATCACCCGCCCGGCCCAGCCGCTCCGCTTCCCGGCGCCAGCCGCCGCCAAGCCCCTTCGCCACGGCCCGACCGGCCTCCGCCGCGCGGTTTGAGGGCGCCAGCGACTCCTCTGGCTTCGACGGTAGCGCGCGGGGCTCTGTAAGATTCCCCGGCCGACTCCGTCTCCGGGATGCAATCTGAATCATCCCATGCCGGAAACTACTTCCATCCAAATCACTCCAGCCTGCGGTTGCGACCGCCGGTGCCGTTGCCAGCGTAAGCTCCGTCGCCGCTGTCATGACTACCGCACCCGGCCGGCCCTCGTCCGCTGGGATTACGGCCGGATGCCCCGGTGCAAGACCCTCAAATGACCCCGTCGTGAACCACTCCCACCCAACCCACAGCCACCATCCCGGCGGCGCCGGCGGACACGACGCGGACCAGGTCCCCGCGCCCGACGAGCCCGTCTATATGGGCCTGCCGCACGAGCGCCACCTGCGGCCCAAGCTGTATGTCGCCGCCGCCCTGACGGTGCCGGTGCTGTTTCTCGCCATGGGCGGGATGTTCGCGCCCGACCTCGTGCACCGCATCACACCGCGCATAAGCGGCTGGCTGCAAGGGCTGCTGACCACGCCGGTCTTTTTCTGGGCCGGGGCGCCGTTCATCCGCCGTTGGTGGAAATCCATCCGCGAACGCGACACCAACATGTTCACCCTGACCGTCACCGGCACGGGCGCGGCCTATTTCTACAGCATGGCGGCGATGCTGTTCTGGGATCGTTTCCCGCCGGAATACCGGACCCACCACGGCGTGCCGCTCTATTTCGAAGCCACGGCGTTTATCACCACCATCGTTCTGCTCGGTCAGATTCTCGAGCAACGCGCCCATGCCCGCACCGATGCGGCCATCCGCGCCCTCATGGATCTCGCCCCCAACATCGCGCACCGCATCGGGGCCGACGGCGCGGAAGAGGATGTCCCCGTCGAGGCCATCCGCCCCGGCGACCGGTTGCGCGTGCGACCCGGAGAAAATCTGCCCGTGGACGGCGTGCTTGCGGAGGGCACGGCCGAGATCGACGAGTCCATGCTCACCGGCGAACCGCTGCCCGTGGCCAAGGCTCCGGGTGACAAGCTCAGCGCCGGCACATTGAACACGACCGGTTCGTTCGTCTTCCGCGCCGAACGCGTCGGCGCCGACACCTTGCTCGCGCAGATCGTGAAGCTCGTGCAGGCGGCCACCGAAAGCGAGGCGCCCATCGCGCGCCTCGCCGACCGTGTTTCCGCGTGGTTCGTGCCGGCGGTGCTCGGCATCGCCACCGTCACCTTTATCGCCTGGGGACTGTTCGCCCCGTCGCAGGGCTGGCTCTACGGCCTGCTCAATGCCGTGGCCGTGCTCATCATCGCCTGCCCCTGCGCCCTCGGCCTGGCCACGCCCGTCTCGCTCGTCACCGGCATCGGTCGCGGCGCACAGGCTGGCGTGCTGGTGAAGGATGCCGCCGCCCTCGAAGCCCTCGCTGCGGCCGACACCCTGCTGATCGACAAGACCGGCACGCTCACCGCGGGCCGGCCGCAGGTCACTTTCATCCAGCCGGCCAGTGGTTTCCCGGAAACGGAGTTGCTCCGGTTGGCCGCGTCCGCCGAAGTGGGCAGCGAGCATCCCCTGGCCCGCGCCATCGTCGCCGCCGCCCGGAACCGTGGCCTGATGCTGGCTCCCGCCCACAACTTCTCCGCACAACCCGGCATGGGCGTCAGTGCTGTCGTGGAGGATCATTCCGTCGAATTGCGGCGCGCCGGCGCCGGCCATGTATTGCCGGGCCATCCCTCCGCCACGCTCGTCAGCGTGATGGTTGACGACCGGGAAGCCGGCTTGATCGCCCTCGAGGACACGCTCAAACCCGGCACAGCCGCGGCCATCGTCGAACTCCACCGGACGGGCCTGCGCATCGTCATGGCGTCGGGCGACCGCCGCGCGGCCGCGCGGGCTGTGGCCGAGCAGCTCGGGCTCGACGGCTTCCACGCCGAGGTGACCCCGGCCCGCAAGCAGGAGCTGGTGCGCGAGCACCAGGCGCGTGGCGGGCGCGTGGTCTTCGCCGGCGACGGCCTCAACGACGCCCCCGCCCTCGCCGCCGCCGATGTCGGCATCGCCATGGGCACGGGCACCGACGTCGCCATGCACAGCGCCGGGCTCGTGCTGGTGAAAGGCGATCTCGCCGCCCTGGTGCGCGCCGTGCACCTGAGCCGTGCGGTGATGCGCAACATCCGGCAGAATCTCTTCTGGGCCTTCGCCTACAACACGGCCGGCCTGCCCCTCGCCGCGGGCGCGCTGTTCCCGTTCACCGGCTGGCTGCTCAGCCCGATGTTCGCCGGCGCCGCCATGAGCCTCAGCTCCATCAGCGTGGTGACCAACGCCCTGCGCCTGCGCCGGCTGAAACTTTGAGCCGACCGGGCGGAACCTCCCGCGCCTCCGGCCAGTCCAAGCCTCATCATGAACCACCGCCTGTTCCGCACCCTCGCGCTCGCCACCAGCCTGGGCTTCCTGGCCGGCTGCCAGTCCGTCGAGAGCCGCATCCAGGAGAAACCCGAGGTCTTCTACAAACTGGACCGTGCGATCCAGGACAAGATTCTCCAGGGCATCATCGACATCGGCTTCAGCGAAGACATGGTCTATCTGGCCCTCGGCAAACCCGACCAGCAGCGCGAGACCCTGACGGAGAACGGCCGCACCACCACCTGGATCTACAACACCTACTACAACCGCTACGACGGCACGCAGATGGTCGGCTACTATCGCCGCGTCTATTACGATCCCCACCTCCGGAGCTACCGGATCTATTACCGTCCCGCCTTTGCCGACACCTACCGCGACGAGGTCGAGGAGCGCATCCGCATCACCTTCAAGGACGGCCACGCGACCGTCATCGAACAGGCGAAGTAGGCTCCCCCCGCCGAGAGGGCGGATCACCGCGAGCGCCGCCGACACGGGCGTTTCCCCGCTTGTGTCATAAACAGCCCGGGGTAGGTTTTTGCCATGAAGACCACCCCGCGGCGCCAGTCCAAGACTCCGGCCGAACCCCCGCACTCCGCCACGGAGGCCCGCCTGCTCTCGCCCCGGCGCAAGACCAGCCGGGCCACGACCACGCACGCGCTCGCCCTCGAGCAGCTCGCACACTTCAACATCGACCCGCGCGGCCCGACCGGCCGGCCGCTGCTCGCCCTCGCCGAGAAACTCTACGCCGCGCACGGCGACGTGATGGAGCTCTGGGAAGCCACGACCCGCGAGCTGGCCCGCCTGCCGCGTCACGACCGCCTGGCGCTCTTCAACGCCAAGAAGTTCCTCAGCTTCCAACTCGCGAAGCTGCTCGACACCCTGCAGAACCCCGCCCGCAAGACCCACCAGTCGCTGCGCTATTCCAACTCCACGATGCTGGCGAAGGGCCCCTACCCGGTCTTCGACAACGTGACGGCGCTGTTCTCGGCCAACCCCGTCATCACGCGCACGGCCACCTACCTCTACGCCTGCTCCGAGTGGATCGACGACGCCTTCCAGGGCCGCGAGATGCTGCACGAGATCTACTCGCGGCTGATGAACCCGACCTCGATCTCGCTCGCCAACCACATCGTGGACGTCGAGTGCGGTCCGCACGCCGGCGAATACCTCGCCTGGAACTTCAACTCCGGCATGGCCGCGATCGACGGCATCCTCTCCCACCTCGTCGGCTACGAGGACATCATCCTCTCGTCGCGCAACATCTACGGCGGCGCCTGGCAGTTGATCCACGACTGGTTCGGCAAGCGCAGCAACCTCGACGTGGCCGTGCATTTCTTCGACGGCACGACGGAGACCAACTACCGCCGCGCCCTCGCCCATGTGCGTTCGCTCCACCGCGACCGGCTGGCCGCCGGCCGCCAGATATACGTCTATCTCGAAAGCCCCTGCAACCCCCACGGCGTGTTCCTCGATGTGCCGGCGATCTGTCGGGCGGCGCACGACGACCACCTCACCGTCATCCTCGACAGCACCGTCGCCACCCCCTTCCTGGTGCGCCCCTTGCAGGCCGCCGATCCGGCCGAGCGTCCCGACTTCCTGCTCCACAGCTACACCAAGGACCTCACCGGCCACGGCACCACCACCGCCGGCGTCGTCATCGGCCGCAACGAGGACATGTTCCTCCCCAAGGGCAGCCAGTCGCCCTCCGGCCAGTCCTGGCACGACACGCTCTTTTGGAACGTCTATTACGTGAAGGGGGCCTTCCTCGACGCCGACAAGGCCTTCGAGGTGCTCACCGGCATGAAGACGCTCGAGGCCCGCATGCTGAAGAAGTGCATCAACACGGCGATCTTCGCCCGCTGGCTGGCCACACACCCGCTGCTGACCGTGAGCGGCCCGGCCAACCCCGCCGACCCCAACCACGCGCTCGCCGCGCGGCTCTCCTACCTCGGCCTGCCCGCCCCGCTCTTCACCATCCATTTCGAGAAGGCGAAGATCTCCCGCGTCACCCTCGAGCGGTTCTTCGACTCCCTCGCCCCGATGTTCGGTCACATGGTCTCGCTCGGCCAGACCAACACCATGGTGCTGTGTCCCGCCCTCACCTCGCACTCCGAACTGGACGAAAACGCCCTCAAGGAGGCCGGCATCACCCCGACCACGATCCGCATCTCCGTGGGCGACGAGAACCCGCGCGAGCTGATCCGCGACTTCCTCGCCGCCGTGCGCAACGCCATCGACCCCGACAAGCCCGGCTTCAGCGCGAGGTTCCTGCACGGCGAGGCCGTGGACCGCCTGGTGGACGAAACCTACCTCGACATCCACCGCCGCCATGCCGCCGCCCAGCCGCGCTACGCGGCGCCGCTGGCCTGACGCTACTTCCTCGCAAACGGCGAATGGGTCTCGCGCTTCAGCTCGCGGGTCATCAGCGACATCAGGGCGTCCATCGGCTTCTTGCCCTGGTAGAGGATCGCATAGACCTCGCCGAGGATCGGCGCGGTGATGCCCCGCCGCAGGCAGAGGTCGTGGAGCGCCTGCGTCGTGCGGTAGCCCTCGACGACCGTCTTGCGGCCGGCGAGCAGTTCGGCCACGGAGCCGCCCGCGCCGATCTTCTCGCCGAACTCGCGGTTGCGGCTCCAGGCGCCGTGGCAGGTGGCCACGAGGTCGCCGAAGCCGCTCAGGCCGTAGAAGGTCTCGCGTTTTGCATCGAGGTGCTCGCCCACCCGCACCATCTCCGTGAGCGCGCGGGTGATGAGCGAAGCCTTGGCGTTGTCGCCCAGCTTCAGGCCGTCACAGACCCCCGCGCCGATGGCATAGATGTTCTTGAGACAGGCGCCGTATTCCGCGCCGGCGAGATCGTCGCTGGTGTAGAGGCGCAGGGTCGAGCCGCTCAGGGCGGCCTGCACGCGATCCACGAACTCGCCGGGACGGGCCGCGGCCAGCACGACGGCGGCGGGCAGGCCCTGCGCCACCTCGGTGGCGTTGGTGGGTCCGGTGAGGGTGGCAACGTTCAGTCCCGGGAAGGCCTGGGCCATGACCTCGCTGGGCCGCAGCAGCGTGCCCAGCTCGAGGCCCTTCACGAGGCTGATGAAAAGCTGCAGCCGGCCGCTGCCGCCGAGTTCGGCGACCATGCGCTGGCACCATTCACGAAGGGCGTGTGACGGGCTGGCGACGAGGGCGACCTCGGCGTCGAGCAACGCGGCCCGCAGATCGGAGGTGACCGTGAGGGCCTCCGGCAGTTTGATGCCCGGCAGGTAGTCGCGGTTCTCGCGGGCGAGCTGCATCGTGACCGCGTGCTCCGGGCGGCGCGTGACGAGCGTGGCGCGCTGGCCGCGCCGGGCCACGTGGGCCGCCACCGCCGTGCCCCAGGCGCCCGCGCCGATGATTGTGAAGTTGAGGGGGCGCTGCTCGGGCATGGGTGGAACCGTCAGGTTTTGAGGAAGGCGGGGATCTTCTCGCCGGCGACCATAGCCTCGAAACTTTCGCGGGCGTTGACCAGCTCGAAGCGGCTGCCGGACACGAGCACCTCGGCGGCCTGGGGGCGGGTGTTGTAGCGGCTGGCCATGGTGTGGCCGTAGGCGCCGGCGCTCATGAAGGCGACGAACTCGCCCTCGCCGACCGATTGGAGCGTGCGGTCCTTCGCGAAACAGTCGCCCGACTCGCAGATGGGGCCGACGATGTCGGCCTTGAGCGCGGGGCGGGCGCTGTCGCGCGTGAGCGGGACGATCTCGTGGTAGGCCTCATACATGGCGGGGCGCACGAGGTCGTTCATCGCGGCATCGACGACGAGGAAGTTCCGGTTCGCACCGCGCTTGAGGTATTCGACGCGGGAGAGGAGCACGCCGGCGTTGCCGACGAGGAAGCGGCCGGGCTCGAGAAGGATCTTGAGGCCGAGCGCGGCGAGCAGGGGCTTGAGTGCCGCGCCGTAGGCCTCGGGCGTGAGCGGGCGCTCGGCGGCGGGTTTGGCGTCCCACCACGCCTGCCGGCCGCTGGCGAGGGCGTCCTGGTAAACGATGCCGATGCCGCCGCCGATGGAAAAGTAGGTGATGCCGTGGCGCTGCTTCAGCTCCAGAACGAAGGGCACGACCTTTGCGACGGCCTCGGCAAACGGCGTGACGGAGGTGAGCTGCGAACCGATGTGCATCTGCACGCCCTTGATCTCGAGGTGCGGGAACTTCGCGGCGGCGGCGTAGGCCTCGGCAGCGTGCTTGAGAGGAATGCCGAACTTGTTGTCGCTCTTCCCGGTGGTGATCTTGGCGTGGGTCTTGGCGTCCACGTCGGGGTTGATGCGGATGGCGACGGGCGCCTTGCGGCCGAGTTGGCCGGCGACGTGGTTGATGCGGGCGAGTTCGGGTTCGCTCTCGACATGGAAACCGAAGACCCCGGTCTCGAGCGCGAGACGGATCTCGGCCTCGGATTTGCCCACGCCGGCGAAGACGCTGCGGCCGGTGTCGCCACCTGCGGCGACCACGCGACGCAATTCGCCGCCGCTCACGAGATCGAAGGCCGCGCCGAGGTTCGCGAAGTGGCGGAGGACCGCCAGGTTCGAATTGGCCTTCATCGCGTAACAAATCTGCAAATCCAGCCCCGTCAGGCTGGCGGCCAGCCGCCGGTAGTTGTCGGCGATGGTCTGCGCACTGTAGACATAGGTGGGCGTGCCATGGAGTTGGGCGACGGCGGCGAGGTCAACCGACTCGCAATGAAGCTTTTGTCCGACGTAGTGGAAGTGGTGCATCGTGGCTGGGTAAAGGCTGCGTGAAAGGTGTCCAGATAGCGGGAAACGATTTGAACGGAAGCGCTATTTTGACGATCCCTGTCCTCCCGTCCCTCCCATGCCTCAGCTGCTGCGCCGCCTCCTGAACCTCCTGCCCCTCCCCCAGGGCGGCAGCGACCTGTATGTGCGGTCCACCTGGCACAAGCCCACGCCGTTCGACCAGTGGCGCAGCCAGGCGCCGTTCCGGCCGCTCAACAAGTTGCGGGCCGACCACTTTGGCCGCAGCCTGCGCCGGCGCCGCCTGCTGCGGGGCCTGCTGCGATGGGGTCTGATGTTCGTGGTCGCGTGGCTGGTGCTCGAGAGCACCCGGGCCTTCGTCCTGTTATAAACCTGTAAGGGCGGGCATTGACGCCGCCCGCGCCGGCGGTTGCATCGGAGGGATGTCCGAACTCACCGAACACTACGCGTGGATTTCCGCGGCCGCGATCGCCTGGGGCGTGCTCGATGTGTTCTTCGGTTACAGGATTTTCAAGATCACCCTGGCCGTGGTCGGGGGCCTGATCGGCCTCGCGGCGGGCCATTTTCTCGCCGGGACGCTCGGTGTCGCCGGGGGAACGCAGACGGTGATGCTGGTGCTCGGGGCGCTGCTGGGCGCGACCGTGGCGTTCCTGCTCTACATTGCCGCGGTGTTCATCGCGGGCTTCGGTTTCGGCACCACCCTCGGCCTGCTGCTGCTCGCGAGCCAACATCAGGCGGTCACCCTCGTGGCCGGCCTGGTCCTCGGCATCATCGGCGGTTTCCTCGCCGTGAAAGTGCAGCGCGTGCTCATCGTGCTGTCCACCGCCCTGCTCGGCTCGTTCCGGTCCGTGCTGGCGCTGTCGTATTTCACCCACCAACTGGATTGGCTGTTCTATTACCGGCAACCAGACCAGGTGCCCGCGCTCATCGAGGGCAACGGCTGGATGTTCCCCTCCATCCTGGTGCTGGCCGCGATCGGCACCATCGCCCAGCTGGAGCTGGGCGGGGCCGGCGAACCGAAGAAAAAATCCAGGGAAGAGTAATTCTTGCGGGCCGTCGTCTCCTGCCCACCATCGGCACCCTATGAAGAAGCTGCTCGCCCCCCTGCTTTGCGCCCTGACCGTCCTGCTGCTGGGCGCTTGCACCAGCAACGTCAAGATCACCACCGCAGGATTGCAGGTCGATCTGGTCCGTCTCCAGCGCACGGGTGGCGGCGATCTCCAGGTCACCTGGCGCCTGCGCAACCCCAACATCGTGGCTTATGTCTTCACCCGCTCCGTGCACACCTTGAAACTCAACGGCACCGGGGTCGGCGAATTCACCGACAGCACCCGCGTGGGCGTGCCGTCCCTGAACCAGCTTGAGCGCACGGCCATCCTGACCCCCGCCAGCCCCGCCGCCCGCGCCGCGGTTGACCAGGCGCTCGCCCAAGGCTCCGCCGCCTACGAAATGGACTCCTCCCTCTGGCTGCTCATGATGGAGGAAAAGACCGAAAAGCTGCGTTTTACCAGCCGCGGCACGGTGCCGCTGGTCCGGGAATGAAAACGGCCCCGGCGCCAACCGGGGCCGCGAAGGGGAATTCCTGCGTCGGGCAATCCGGATCAGGCCGCCTGACGGTGCACGCCGACCGCGACCCGGCGGGTCCCGAACGGAGCCCGCAGACGGATCGGACGCCCCCGCGTGAGCGGACGAGTCTCGCGGCTGTATTGCACGACGGTCCAGGCCACGAGGCCGGTGGTGAACACGATGGCGGTGAAGTCAGCGGCGTCAAAGGGACGACCGCTCGCAAGAGACGCGAAGCCCAACAGGGTCGCGGTGAGAACGGAGAGAAGAGCGGTTTTCATGGGATTCATGGTTGATGCCATGATAACCCGTCCGCGCGGGAAAAGTTGCGAACTTTCGCAAATGGCTGCCGCCACGCCGATTTTCGGGTTCAGCCGGCCATCGCCTGCCACAGTGCCGCGAGCTTTCCGGCCACGGGGACGGTCACGTCGTTGTCGGTCCAGTAGGCGATGTGGCTGCCGGGATTCCAGCTCGTGAGCAGGCCGCCCGCGTTCACCGGCACATCGCGCTTCACTGCCTTGTCATAGGCTGCGTTGAGCGTCTTCAGCGGGTAGCCGATGATGTCGTCGGGATCGTAGAAGTTCTCCCAACCCGCGTGCGGCACCAGGGCCGGATGATGATCCTTGAACGCCGCCGCCGGCACCTCGATCGGCCGGCCGAAATCGTCGTAGCGCAGGCTCCACAGCGCAATGGGGCTGCCCAAGGTGTAGAGGCAGGCCAGCGTCTCGCCGCGTTCGAGCGGCGTGCGCTTGGTGTTCATCTCGTCGCGCACGGCCTCCGGGACCAGGCGGCGGAACTTCGTGAGGTCGTAGAAATAGTTGCTCGTGATGATCGTGCCCAGGCTGTGGGCAATGACGACGAGCGGCGCATCGGCGCCGGCGTTGTCGGCCAGCCAGCACATCTCCCGGGCATAGACCGCGTGGATCTCCTCGTATTTGTCTCTCTCGCCCTCCGCCGGCTGGTAGGCGAGCGCGTCGGCGGCGAAGCTCACCATGAAACGCCGCAGCGACGTGAAGTCCAGATCGCCGCCCTGTTTCATGCGCCGCCACAGCTCGTCCTCGGGCTGCTGCAGGATGTGTCCCCAATAAACCGGACGGAAGACCAGCGCGGCGCCGGCATCCAGACCGGTTTCCTTGGTGAAGCGTTGCTTGATCTCCTCGATCATGTCGTCGGCGAAATCCGGCTTCGTGATCCCCACCCCGTGGACGATGGCTACGGCGATTTTTGAGTTCATGGACGCGCAGTGTGCCGGCAAACCTCTGCTGCGTAAAGCAAACCAAACCGCCTGAAAACAGGCGCCCCCTCAGAACAGGGTGTAGATGAAGGGCGCCGCCGAGCTGCCGCTCAGGATCACCAGCACGCCCAACACAAGCAGGAGCAGGATGATCGGCAGCATCCAGTATTTCTTGTTGTCCATGAGCAGGCCCCAGAACTCGCCCAGCACGCCCTTCTCGCGGGCGGGCTTCACGTCGGTGAACTTGGGGCTGGGCTTCTCGCTCATGGCTCAGAACTGGCGGTAGTAGCGGGACGGATCTTTCACCCGCAACGCCTGCTGCCAACAGGATTTTGCACCCGGTGCCGGGCGAACGCGAAAACCCGTGGACTTCCGGCGTCGGACCAGGCCGGCCGGCGTGATCACCAGCCAAAAAACCAGCGCCAGCACCAGCCAGGTGAGCAGCCGCTCGATGGCGCGTGTCGCGACATGCCAGCCGACATAGAACATCCGCGCCCAACCCGGCACCAGCAGCACGCCCAGCCCGAGCACCCCGCCGGCCAGGGCGAAGCCACCGGCCACCGGCCAGATCCAGCGATCCGTCTTGAGCCAGAGCAGCAGCAGCCAGACGAGACCCGCGGCCGGCAAACCACCCAGCAGCGTGAATCCGAACCGCCGGCAGGCCGCCGGCGTGGCCGCGGCCCGCACCTGGCTGACAAGGGAAGCTTCGCGATCGGGCATCATGGTCAGTCGAGTTTGAAGTCCGCCAGATACGCGGTGCGGTTGACGGAGGCGGCGGGCTGCCCGGACTTGTGCAGTACGCAGTTTTCCAGCACCAGCACGTCCATGTCCGTGTGGAGGAAACAGCGCAGCGCATCCGCCGGCGAGCCGACGATCGGTTCGCCGCGCACGTTGAAGCTCGTGTTGATGAGCACGCTGCACCCGGTGCGTCGCTTGAACGCGCGCAGCAGGCGGCAATAGCGGCCGTGGCGCGTCTCGTCCACGGTCTGCACGCGGGCCGACATGTCCACGTGCGTGACGGCCGGGATGGTCGAGCGCCGGAGGTTGAGGCGCTTCCGCAGATCGGGATCGGACGCCATCCTCTCCCGGTCCGCCTCGGCGACCGGCACGTCGAGTTTCCGGTTCACCCGCGCCACCTGCAGCATGTAGGGGGAAAGCGGCAGTTCCTCGAAATACGCCGCCACGTCTTCGGCCAACACGCTCGGCGCGAAGGGGCGGAACGATTCGCGGAACTTGATGCGCAGGTTCATCGTCGCCTGCATCGCCTCGCTGCGCGGGTCGCCAAGGATGCTGCGCGAGCCGAGCGCGCGCGGGCCGAATTCCATGCGGCCCTGGAACCAGCCGACGACCTTGCCGTCGGCCAGCAGGCCGGCGACGGTGTCGAGCAGCTCCGCCTCGTCGGTGATGAAGTGATAAGGCGCCCGGGCCGCATCGAGCACGGCGCGGATTTCGTCGTTGGAGAAACGCGGCCCAAGCAGGGAACCCTGCATCGCGTCGGCTGGTTCCGGCGTGCGCGGCTGTTCGAGAAGCTGGTGGTGCAGGAAAATCGCGGCGCCGAGCGCACCGCCGGCGTCGCCGGCCGCGGGCTGGATCCAGATGTCATCGAAGATCTTCTCCCGCAGCAGACGGCCGTTGGCGACGCAATTGAGGGCCACGCCGCCGGCGAGACAGAGGTGTTTCATGCCGGTCAGCCGCTTCGCCTCGCGGGCCATGCGCAGCACGATCTCCTCGGTCACCTGCTGGATCGAGGCGGCGAGGTCCATCTCGCGCCGGGTGATGGGCGACTCGGGCACCCGCGCCGGGCCGCCGAAGAGTGCGGCGAACTTGCCGTTGGTCATCGTGAGTCCGGCGCAGTAGTTGAAATACGACAGGTCCATCGCGAAGGAGCCGTCCTCCTTCAGGTCGATGAGCTTCTCCCGGATCACGTCCGCGTAAATCGGTCGGCCGTAGGGCGCGAGGCCCATGAGCTTGTATTCGCCGCTGTTGACGCGGAAGCCGGTGAAATACGTGAACGCGCTGTAGAGCAGACCGAGCGAATGCGGGAAGCTCATGCTGCGCAGCAGCTCGATCCGGTTGCCGCGTCCGATGCCGATGGTCGCGGTGTCCCACTCGCCCACCCCGTCGAGCGTGAGGATCGCAGCCTCCGCAAACGGACTCGGAAAAAACGCGCTGGCCGCGTGCGACTCATGGTGCCGCGTGTAGCAGATCGGCGCCCGGAAGCCACGGCCCAGCCCCTTCCGGATTTCGCGCGGGAGGTGGAGCTTCTGCTTCAGCCACAGCGGCATCGCCTGGAAGAACGACGCCCAGCCCTGCGGCGCGAAGTGCAGGTAGGTCTCCAACAGCCGGTCGAACTTCAAATACGGTTTCTCGTAGAAGACCGCGTAGTCGAGGTCGGCCTCGGTCAGCCCCGCCTCCTTCAGACAGTAGCGGACGGCGTGCTCCGGAAACCGGTGGTCGTGTTTGACCCGGGTGAACCGCTCCTCCTGCGCCGCCGCGACAATGCGACCGTCCACGACGAGGCACGCTGCGCTGTCGTGATAGAACGCCGAGATACCGAGGATCGCCGTGGGCTTGGGACCGGCCATGAGGGTCGGAAACCACTAGTCGCTTCCCGTCGGAAGGCGAGCACCGGTGTGCTGGTCCGCGACATCCCGGACCTTCACCCGATATCCTTAACGGCCGGCCAGCAGCACGCACAGGTGGTCCGTCCGGGCCCACCACTTCAGAAAGGTCCCGCTCTCGATTTGCAACTGACCGGCGGACGGATCGTGCACGACCACCTGCGATCCGACGATCCCGATCACCACCACCCAATGCGGCGGATGCGGAACATGCTCGCTGAGCGCCAGCGCCGCAGCGCCGAGCCATCCGGCCCGCCGCAATGCCGGATCCGGCGGTTTGGGCAACATGACGATGACCGGGCGCCCCTGCCGCAGATTGTCCTGCAAGTCCGCAAGCGAGCCTTGGAACACGAACGCCAGCAAGCCCAACGCCTCCGCCATCTCCCGCAGATCCTTCCCGGTGGTGTCGGCCGGTGCATTCGCAATCCTGGTCCTGAATTCCGTCATGCCTACGCCCCAGTAGCCCGCTACCGCAGCGACACAGGCCGGGCCGCAAGCGTAGCGCGCGTTTTTCCGGATTGGGGGCAGGCCGCTCACATACAAGCTTTCCCCCTCCACCGGGACGCCTCGGAAGGATTGAACCGAAGCACACCCGCCTCCCAGCAGGGCAGCGAAGGCCCCAATGATCAACCACGGACGCGATTTCATGGAGAAATGCCGCCAGCCGGGGCTCGACTGGCGTCCATCTGGGGAAGGCAGGTAAAGCAGTGGCCGGATCAGTAACCGCCGCCACCACCACCGCCTCCGCTGGAAGCGGCCACGATCACCACCACGGCCAGCACGGCAACGATGGCGATCGTGGCCTTGTCCATGGCTGCGCCTGCCGCCTGCTTGTCGGCCTGGGGCTTGGATTGCTCCTCCAATTGCCGGTATCTGGCCAGATCTGCAGCCGACAGAGTCCGCTTGTGAGACACGATTGCCTGCGTTGGCTCGGCCGTTTGCGATACAGGCGGCACCGGTGCACTGGTTTCTGCTGCGAAGGTTGCCGCCGAAAAAGTCGTGAGGCATGTGCCCACGACGAGAGCACGAATTACGGTTTTCATGGCGTGGTTGGGGTGCGGACAACAAGACATTACCATCACCCCCATCCATTCGCAAGCTGGGGAGAGCGCCGATAAAGTAACCGCTAATCCGCGCTATGACCGCTAATGCGGGAATTGGACGCGAACAACGCACGCCGAATGCCCCACCTGATCGGTGAAGGACCGCTACCGTGACATGTCACCTATTGGGTGACATGTCGGCTTACCCGGCAGGCAATCGGGGGTTGCGTAATCCACGCCGCGCCCGCCAGCCACGTTTTCCTGCCAAACCGCTTGGCAATCAATGGGCCGGCGGGCAGTTTGACCGCCGCCGCACGCCTTCATGCCCACCCCCGACCCGAAATCTGGAATTCGCGACAGTCATGCGCGCGGCAGCGGCGGCGATTCTCTGCGCCAGCCGAAGCGCAATCGTGCGATCGAACGGCCGTCACGGATTGGCTTTGGACGTGGTGGGTCGGAAAACCAACCTGCACGACTACCTGCAGCGGCAATGGGCTGGCGTTGGACCGATCTCCACAAAAAGCAGCCGCGAATCGTGCGCGCCACGGCCCAAGTCCCCGACCGACAGGATTGGGACGCCACCGCGCTCGATATCGGCCGTTCAGTCTGTGAAGCATGCAGTCCCTGCCACGAAAGCCGGAAGCCGGTCGGGCCATCTAAATGGCGCAGAGCAGATAATCCCCTGCGCACCATCGGATGAAAGGCCCTCGCGGCATTGCCTGCCTCCGTTTTCCCCATGCGCTCCAAAATACCTGAAAAACTGCTGGCCATTGTCGAGGAGATCGACGCCCGGGGCTGCGCCAATCTCACGCGCCTGACGGTGCTCAAAAAATGGTTCGAGCGACCGGACCGGTTGCCCGCCTTCGGGCTGTGGGTCGCGCAACGTTCGGCGGGACACAAGGGCCGGACCAAGGGCCCCGCGGGCGCGTTGCTGGATGAGGCGCACGCGCTGCTCGGCTCGACGGCCGCCCGGGGCCAGCCGGCCGTTGATCGCCGCGCAGCCCTGTCCCTCCACGACCGGGCACGGGACTTTCAGAACGAGCCCGAACAGCACCGGTGGGCCTCGGTGCGGATCATCCACTGCTGGCCGCTCTTGCTCGTCGAAAAAGGACTGGCCCTCCACCTTCGCCTGGAGGACTCGCCCACGGCCGGCTACAAGCTGGCGGCCGATTTCTGCCAGCACTACGACCCCAAGTATGGCAACAGCCTGTGCGGGCCCGGCCGGACCAAAATCATGGAGATCGTCCGGTTCATGTTCACCGTGGAAGCCACCGAGGATGATCCCGGGCGTCCAGCTATCCCGGAGACGGCGACCATTCATTGATCAACTCCCATGGCCTTCACCGAAATCGAAATCGCCGAGCACACCGCGCTGATCGAAAAGCTCTTCTGGTCGAAGCGCAGGCCGCCGCTGCACATCCGCGACAAGATGCGCGAGGGGCAGCGGTTTGCCGGGCAGAGCATCGAGCTGTTCTTCGTCCGCCCCGTCTGGGACGATCCCACCCATCATACCGAGGAGCCCATCGCCAAACTCACCTTCGTCCGCTCCAGCGGGACGTGGCGGATTTTCTGGCAACGGGCGGATTTGAAATGGCACCGTTACCCGCCGCACCCGGAGGCCGTGTCGCTCGCCGAGGCACTCGCCGTCGTGGATCAGGACGCCAACGGCTGCTTCTTCGGCTGAAGTCCGACTGAGCCCAAATTCCGGGACGGGGGCGCCCCCACTCCATGGACGACGAGCTCAGCCCGCGCCGCCGCCGGCGGCGTTGGAGGCGGGCTGGAGGCTGCTGCGGAAGAGGGCGCCGAGGTAGTCGCGGTTCATGCGCGCGATGAAGTCGTGCGTGATGAGCTTCGGGCAGGCGGCGGAGCACTCGTATTGGTTGGTGCAGTTGCCGAAGCCGAGCTCGTCCATCTTCGCGACCATGTTGAGCACGCGCGTGTCGCGTTCGGGCTGGCCCTGCGGGAGGAGGCCGAGCTGGGAAACCTTGGCGGAAACGAAGAGCATGGCGGAGGCGTTCTTGCAGGCGGCCACGCAGGCGCCGCAGCCGATGCAGGCGGCCGCGTCCATGGCGAGGTCGGCCACCGGCTTCGGGATCGGGATGGCGTTGGCGTCGCAGGCGGCGCCGGTGCGCACGCTGATGAAGCCGCCGGCCTGCTGGATCTTGTCGAAGGCGCTGCGGTCGGTGATCAGGTCCTTGATGACCGGGAAGGGCGCGGCACGGAACGGCTCGATGGTAATGGTGGCGCCGTCGGCAAAGCTGCGCATGTAAGTCTGGCAGCTGGCGATGCCGCGGTGCGGACCGTGGGGCTTGCCGTCGATGACGAGCGAGCAGGTGCCGCAGATGCCCTCGCGGCAGTCGTGCGCGAAGGCGATCGGGTCCTCGCCCTTGCGCTCGAGATCGTCGTTCACGACGTCGAGCATCTCGAGGAGCGACATGTTGGGGTTCAGGTTCGCGGCCTTGTATTCGACGAACTTGCCGGGCTGACCGGGGCCGGCCTGGCGCCAGACGCGGAGGGTGACCGAGATGAGCTTGGTGGAAGTTTCAGCAACCATGTTGGAAATTACGATTTCAGAATTACGATTTACGCGGCCCGGGAGCTGCGGGTGGTTTTGATGGCTGAGACGAAGATGGAGAGGAGTTCGTCACTTTCTTGAAGCAAGGCATCGAGGCGGCGGCGGGAGAGCGAGCCGGCGGCGACGAGCAGCTCCATCCAGTAGATGGATTCGTCGCACTCTTCCTCGACGATCTTGAGCTTGTTCACGAAGTCCGCGGTGGACTTGGCCCGACAAGCAGCACGGTAGTTCGCGCCGACCGAGGTGCCGGAGCGCAGCAATTGTTTGCCGAGGATGGAAGATACTTCGTCACGGGGCAGGGCCTGCACCGCCTTCACTACGCGCAGGGCGTAGGCTTGGGTCCGCTGGATGAGTCCGCGCTTGTTCATGGTGGTTGCGGCCCGTTGAAATCGTAAGTCGTAAATCGTCCCTCGTAAATCCGCGCAGTTACTTGTAACTGCGGACGCTCATCTTCACGAATTCATAGTTGAGGGGTTCGGTGTTGCGGAGGGGCTCCTTGCCCTCGCCCTGGTATTCCCAGGCGGCGACGTGCGCGAAGTTTTCGTCGTCGCGTTTGCACTCGCCGTCGGGGTGCTGGTATTCCTCGCGGAAGTGTCCGCCGCAGCTCTCCTCGCGGGCGAGGGCGTCGCGGCACATCAGCTCGCCGAGCTCGATGAAGTCGGCCACGCGGCCGGCGCGCTCGAGAGCCTGGTTCAGCGTATCGGCCGAGCCGGGGACGTTGACGTTGGCCCAGAACTCCTCGCGGAGGGCGGGAATTTCCTTCAGGGCCTGCGTGAGGCCGGCCTTGTTGCGGGCCATGCCGCAATACTTCCACATGATCCGGCCGAGCTTCTTGTGGTAGTAGTTCACGGGCTCCCTGCCCTTGTTGGCCATGAGGCGCTTGACCATCGTGGCGACATTCTCCTCGGCCTGCTGGAACTCGGCGCGGTCGGTGGAGGGCTGGTTGTTGGGCTTCTGGCCGGCGAGGTAGTCGCCGATCGTGTAAGGGATGACGAAGTAGCCGTCGGCCAGGCCCTGCATGAGGGCGGAGGCGCCGAGGCGGTTGGCGCCGTGGTCGGAGAAGTTGGCCTCGCCGAGCACGAACAGGCCGGGGATGTTGGACATCAGGTTGTAGTCCACCCAGAGGCCGCCCATGGTGTAGTGCACCGCCGGGTAGATGCGCATCGGCGTCTTATAGGCGTTCTCGTTGGTGATCTCGTGGTAGATGTCGAAGAGGTTGCCGTAGCGCTCGCGCACGCCGGCCTCGCCGAGGCGCTTGATGGCGTCGGCGAAGTCGAGATAGACGCCGAGGCCGGACTCGCCGACGCCGCGGCCCTCGTCGCACATGCGCATGGCGGCGCGGGAGGAGACGTCGCGCGGGGCGAGGTTGCCGAAGCTCGGGTAGATGCGCTCGAGGTAGTAGTCGCGGTCCTCCTCGGGGATGTCGGCGGGGTTCTTTTTGCAGTCCTCCTTCTTCTTCGGCACCCAGATGCGGCCGTCGTTGCGGAGGGACTCGGACATCAGCGTGAGCTTCGACTGGTAGTCGCCGGTGACGGGGATGCAGGTCGGGTGGATCTGTGTGTAGCAGGGGTTGCCGAAGCAGGCGCCGCGCTTGTAGGCGCGCCAGATGGCGGTGGCGTTGGAGCCGCGCGCGTAGGTGGAGAGGTTGAAAACGTTGCCGTAGCCGCCGGTGGCGAGGATGACGGCGTCGCCGGCGTGGCGGTGGAGTTTGCCCGTGACGAGGTCGCGGGTGATGACGCCCTTCGCGTGGCCGTCCACGAGGACGAGGTCCACCATCTCGTGCTGGGTGACGAGCCGGACGCCGCCCTGCCCCACCATCTTGGAGAGCGCGGAGTAGGCGCCGAGGAGGAGCTGCTGGCCGGTCTGGCCGCGGGCGTAGAAGGTGCGCGAGACCTGCGCGCCGCCGAAGGAGCGGTTGGCGAGGAGGCCGCCGTATTCGCGGGCGAAGGGCACGCCCTGCGCGACGCACTGGTCGATGATGTTGACCGAGACCTCGGCGAGGCGGTGGACGTTGGCCTCGCGGGCGCGGTAATCGCCGCCCTTGATGGTGTCGTAGAAAAGGCGATAGACGCTGTCGCCGTCGTTCTGGTAGTTCTTGGCGGCGTTGATGCCGCCCTGGGCGGCGATGGAGTGGGCGCGGCGCGGGCTGTCGTGAAAGACGATGCACTTCACGCGGTAGCCGAGCTCGGCGAGCGTGGCCGCGGCGGAGGAGCCGGCGAGGCCGGCGCCGACGACGATGACCTCGTATTTGCGCTTGTTGGCGGGGTTGACGAGCCTGATGTCCGCCTTGTGCTTGCGCCACTTGTCGGCGAGCGGGCCGGCCGGGATTTTGGAGTCGAGTTTGGCCATGGCGGGAGAGGGTCAGCGGTGGGCGACGAGTTTGGCGGCGGCCGTGGTGCCGGCCGCGGGTTTGGCGATGCCGCTCAGGATCGCTCCGGGGATGGCGAGATTGCCGAGGAAATAGAGCAGGCTGAAGAGAGCGGCGAAGCGCCGGAGGCCGGCCGACCAGCGGTGATTTCGGAGGCCGATGGTCTGGAACATCGAATCCACGCCGTGCAACAGGTGCAGGCTCAGCAGGCCGACCGCGATGATGTAGAAGAGCGAAACGACCGGGCTGGCGAAACCGAGGAAGACCATCGAATAGACATCGTGCACGTGGGCGCCCGCGGCGACGACCGGGAAGCCAAGCAGGCGGAACTCGCCGCCCATCGTGTATTCCGGCAGCGCGGTCTTGAAGTTTTCGGCCTGCGCCGCGCCGACCGTGAAGTGCGCGAGGTGGTAGAAGATGAAGGCCAGCACGACGAGGCCGGTGTGCTTCATGTAGCGCGAGGCGAAGACGGCTTGCAGCCACTGGTTGACGCCGTAGGCCTCGGGACCGCGGGCGGCCTTGTTTTCAAGGGCGAGCACGACGGCGGCCCAGACATGGATGCCGACGCAGGCGAGGAGGAAAAGGCGCCCCGCCCAGAGCGCCGGCCCGAGCGACTGAAGGAAGTCGGAGTAGCCGTTGATTTTGTCGGGATGGGCAAAGATCTGGAGATTGCCGATCAGATGCACGGTGACAAAGCCGACGAGCACGAAGCCGGTGACGGCCATGAGAAATTTTCTGCCGATCGAGGAGCCGAAGAGCGCACCGAGGAGATTCATCGCGGATGTGGGTGGGGGGAGGCGGGGCGGCGAAACCTGAAAGACCGGGCGAACAGTGCCGCAGGGGTATCTGCTTGTAAAGGAGCGCGCCCGGACCAAGGCCAATATTAGCGAGCCTAAATTGCCGAAGAAGCCCCCGTGGCGCCGGACCAAAAGGCTTTGTCAGGGCCGGGCCGCGCGATTGCGTGCGCGCGCGGCGTTCAGGAGTGTGCGTTCCTCCGGCAGCCACGGGTGGTTCGCCAGCCGGCCGAGCAGCTCCTCGCTCCCGGCCGCCTGGCCGGCTTCGGCCAGCACAAGTCCGCAAGCCAGGGCATAGCGCGGCTCGTCAAGAGCGTCCCGAGGCAGCGCATCGACCATCGCGGCAGCCTCGGTAACGCGACCGGCCCGCCAAAGCGCCAGCGCATGGGCCACGGATGCGCCGGGGTTGTTGGGCTGCTGCCGCACATATTCGGCTGTTTCGGCCACACCTGCGGTCCGGCGCCAGCCCAGCAGATGCCCCATGATCGCGCTTTCCGTCTGGACGCCCGGCTCGCCCGGGACGGCCTGCCGCCATTCGTTGTAAACCTGCCAAAGCTGCTCGCTGTCACCCCGGGCCAAGGCGAGCGAGATGAGCTGCCGCCAAGCCCAGTTCTCGCGCGGCATGGTGCGGCAGATCGTAAGCAACACCTGCCGGTGCTCGGCAGGCCATTCCCAAAGCTCGGCCAGACGCAGGAGCGCGCGCAGACCGGCGGGGGAGGATTTGGCCGCCTCCAGCGCTGCCGTCCAACCGGGGCGGATGCCGGAAGCCGAGCGTCCTGCGGTGTCACCGCGGGCGCGAAAAGCCTGTTCCACGGCTTCGGACGGCACGGGTCCCCAGATCCCGACGAGCAAAAGGCGGCGCAATCGTTCCCAGTCGCGCACCCGGATGGCAAATTCCGCCTCGGCCGTCCGAAGCAGGGCGTGTTCGCGCAGCCGCGGCGGCAGCGTGTCGATCCATTCGAGCGCGATTTCGGTCTGGCCGTTCAGCGACATCCAGTTGGCCAGGCTGATCACATCCTCGGCCTCAGGCTCCGGTTGCTCCATGGCATAGCGGACCAGGCGTTCGATGTGGTCCACCTGACTGGGCAACGCCAGCAGCGGTCCACGCGGCGGCGTCAGCGTCGTAGCGAGCGCCCGGAGCGCCGCCTCGCGCTCCGGTGCCGGCCCAGGCCAGCGCCGCGCCACATCACTGAGCAGCTCCGTGACGGCGCGCATGCGCACCTTGTCGCGCCGGGCAAGCGCGAGCAAGGCGGCGCGCGCTGCACCGGCCTTGGGGCCGTGCGGATCCGCCAGCTGGAGTGCGGCCAGGTTGAGCCGTACGCGCTCATCCTCCGGTTCCAGGCGCGCGAGTTCGGCGAGACTCTCCTCCCGGGCATGAGGATCGCGCTCCAACAAGGCCAGCGCAGCGCGCAGGCGGTAATATTCGGGGGGGCGGTCTTCGCCCTTGGGAAATCGTTCCAAGGCCGCATGAGCGGTCTCCCGATCCGCAAACCGGATCGCCGCACGCGCCAGACCCAAATGGCCGTGAAGGCTGCCGGGATCCAGTTCGACCGCCTCCTTCCAAATCGCGACCGCTTCAAACTGCCCCACTCGCTCGTAAAAACCCGCCAAACGACGCCTTGCCTCGGCATCTGTGGGATGAAGACGGTTGAGCTGCTCCCACGTCAGCATGGCACTGCGTAAATCTCCGTTTTTTTCAAACTGTTCTGCTTTTTTAAAATCCCTGCTATATCTCCACTTATGAAATATCGGACGTCCAAAGTAGTAACCCGCAACCATCGCCCCGAGGACGATTACAGAAATGCCTGCGTAAAGTCTTACAGGTTTGGCTCGCCGGTGCCGAAAAACGGATTCAGTGCTGCCATCGTCGCGAATATGTGAAAAATCACTCATGACGATTTTTGGCTGGCCAATTACCTATTATAGCGTAGGGGTAATTACCTAGATGAAATCCTGTGCGTCCAATATTTCAGCTCTCTGCCGACTCCTAATCACGGGAGTGAAGACCGGCGTATTGGTCGTGCTTTTTCAAGCGGTTAATTTGTCCGCGCAGACCGCGATCACCGACATCACCTACGGCTCGCTCACGGACAATCCGAATCAGACCACCGGTGGCATCACCTATCTCAATCGCGACCGCACCGTGAGCACGGTGAGCACCGCTTCGGGCGACTATCGCTTCGACGGGCCGCTGGCCAGCAACGTCTATATCCGCCGCAACACCGACTCCAACGCGAACGGCACCCCGAACCAATCCGGCGACAATCCCAACAACACCACGATCATCTACCAGGTGGACGGCTCCAACCGGAACTATGGCGACTACAACGCCAGTCTCGAGCAGATGTTCTTGGACAGCAACCTCTATGTCGGCGTCCGCAACCCCTTCGGCAATGGCGCCGGCACGAGCACCAACAGCAACATCGAGCGCATCGACTTCTATTTCTCGGGCGGCTACACGGTGCAGGCGAACGACGCGCTCGTGTTTTTCGACGTCGAGAACACGGGCAACTTCGGCGATGGCTTCCGCATCGCCGCCTTCACCGGGGTCGGCACGGTCAACGGCTTCAGCAACGCGCCGACCACCTACGCCAACACCGGCCTGCTGGTCGCGCCCGATTCCTTCGGCGGACCGATCGACAACCCCCAGCTGGGCTCCACGGGCAACTACCGCCGCGCCACGTTCACGAATGCCGACAGCCTGGCGGGCACGGCAACCAACATCGCCTCGGCCGGCAACCTGCAACTGGTGGGCATCCTCATCAGCTTCGCCGACCTCGGCATTTCCGCCGGCACCACGATCTACGGCTACTCCCTCATGGCGGGTGACACCGCTCCGACCGCCGCCGCCGACCTGGTCAACTGGAACAACGTCACCTACTATCCCACCAACACCGACCCCGCCGGTTACGGCAACATGGACTTCATGGGCTTCGGTGCGCAGATTTCCCGTCCCGTGCCCGAGCCATCCACCTATGGCGCGCTCATGCTCAGCCTGACCGGACTGCTGGTGGGCTGGCGCCGGCGCCGCCGCGGCCTCAGCGCGCGAGCGGCTTGAGCAGCGCGAATTTTCCGCTGGCCGCCGGCTGGATGAACTTGCGGCGGAACAGTGCCACGCGCGCCCCCGGCCCCAGCGCCCCGGCCAACGCCTCCGCCGCGGCCTCGCCGGCGATGCCCTCGGCCACGTATTGAAACTCCCAGCGCTGCTCGGAGACCTGCACCAGGCTCCAGTGCCAACACGCGAAATCCTCCGGCAGCACGGCATCGATCTCGTAGGTGGACACGACCGTGCCGTCGGCGCGGAAATACAGGTCCTTTTCGCGGCCGAGGATGCGGAAGCCCGCGGGCATCCGCCGCACGATGTCGCCCGTGTGGTAGCGCAGCAGCGGCATCGCCTCGCGTCCGCGCGTCGTGACGTTGATCTGGAAAGCGTCCCGCAGCTCGACCGTCTGCCCGGCTGCGGTCACGGGACGCCAGGGCGTGAGCTCGATGAAGGCGTTGTCCTCCACCACGCGCAGGTTGTCCGCAAAGGCATCGCCGACGAACAGGTAACCCGCCTCGGTCGAGCCGTAGAGATCCACCTGCGCAGCGCCGGGGAACGCGGCGGCCAGGCGCCGGCTGTGCTGCCGGCTGGCCTTGCCGTAGGTCAGGATCACGGTTTCCACACTGGGCACGGCCACGCGCCGGCGGGCCAGCGCGCGCGCCAGCAGCGACAGATAGACCGGCTCACCCTCGATCACCTGCGGCTTCACCGCCTGCAGCTCGAGCACGATGCGGTCCCATTCCGTCTCCGGGAATGCGAACGGATCGCTGGAGAGATTCAGATACACCGTGCCGTCGAAATACCGGTGCGGAAACGGGTGGTCCTCGTAGGGGCAGAGGTTGCTGGAGCACCCGACCGGCGCGAGCACGCACTTGCGGTAGGGGCGGTCCGCGTAGCGCGCGAGCACCGGATGCGCAAGGTAGGCGCGGCGGGTCTGCTCGTTCCACCAGCCGTCCTCCATGACCACGGTCATCGGGCCGCTCGTGGTGCCCGAGGTGTGTTCGTATTCAAATTTCTTCTGCGCGAAGCCGCGCTCGATCTCCGCGTAGTCGTGGAAAAACGCCGTGTGCCCGCGCTGCACGATCTCCTGCTTGGTCAGCACGGGGATTTCGGCATAGCACGACCAGTGGAGCGGCTCGGCGTGCAGGGGAAACCGCGCGCTGTAGAGAGGACTGCGGCGGTAGATCGCCCGGATTTCGCGTTCCAATGCCTCCGGCAGGCGGCCGCCCGCGCCGCTCCCCGGCGGCAGGAGGTTGTTGGCGAACGCAGGCGCAGAGACGGCGGTTTCCATCAGGTGCGGGCAGTGAAGCCGGGGGGGGCGGCAAGTCAAACGGCGCCTGTGCGCAGGCGTGGCCAGTGCGGCTGGAACAGTAACAAGGCGTTGAGCACCATGGCGTGCGTGATCCCGCCGCCGGCCGCGAGCGCGAACACCTCCTCCACCGGTTTGGTGAGGATTTCAAACTCCTCGTCGGGGTCCCAGTCGGGCGCGGCCTCGCGGCGCGCCTGCTCCACGAGCACAAGGTGGCAGCGGTTGCTCTGCATGGCAGGGTTGGGATGCACGGAGCCGAGCAACCGCGCGCGCGCCCCGACGTAGCCCGACTCCTCGCGCAGCTCCCGCACGCCCGCCGCCACCGGATCCTCGCCGGGGTCGATCACGCCCCCCGGAATCTCGAGGGAAAAATCGTTGATGCCGTAGCGGAACTGCCGCACCAGCACGAGCTGCCCATCGGGCGTGAGCGCGACGACGTTCACCCAGTCGGGCGGGTTGATGACAAAGAAGTCCTGTTCCTTTTCGCGCCGCGGATGCCGGAAAAAGGCGCGCACGACGTCGAAGATGCGCGTCGTGCTGTGCGGTTCCTCGCGCAGCTTGTGCCAGCGCAACGGTGGTCCGGGGTTTTGCATGGAGAAAAAAAATGCCTCCGCGACACGAGGTCCGGGAGGCATCGGAAAAAGGCCGCGGAGGATTATTTCTTCGGGATGCGAATCTTCTGGCCGACCTTGAGGCCGCGGGGATCGATGCCCGGGTTCTCGGCTTCGATCGCGTCCATCTTGACGCTGAACTTGCGGGCGATCTTCGAGAACGTGTCGCCGGGAGCGACGGTGTAGGTGCCGTCGGCGTTCAGCACGCCCGTGGCGACGGGAGCGCCGGCCTTGCCGGCCGGGGCGGTCGCGCGGGCCTTCTGGGCCTCCTCGACCTTGGTGACCTGGGCGCGGAGCGTGCCGATCTCGGTGCCGACCTGATTGAGGGCGTTTTGCACTCCCTCGCGCAGCCCGCGGATGTCAGTCTCGGTCTTGGCGGTGGCGGCGCGCAGATCGCCCTCGATGGTGGCAATCTTCGGAATCTCCGTATCATGCGCGGCCACGGTCTTCTGGACGGTGGTGAGTTTGACCAGGGCGACAATCGCAAGAATCAGGCCGAGGGCTCCGGCGATCACACCCACCAAGGGAAGGACGCTGTTGGAGCTGTTGCTGTCACGGGAAAGAGTGTCCATTTTTTAAGAAGTTGAGGAGCCGTGTTTAGGGCGAGCGACGGGGTGAAGCAAGACGCATTTTTTCACAATCCGCGGGGCGCACACCGGAACCCTGCCGATATGGTTTCAAACCAGAGATTAACGGCCCCCAACGATCACGGGGATACCAATTCCCGCCATTGACACCGCGAACGCCGGAGAGTCCCATGCGGCGGTCTCGGGGTGTAGCTTAGCCTGGTAGAGCGCCTGGTTTGGGACCAGGAGGTCGCGAGTTCGAATCTCGCCGCCCCGACCATTCATGCCGGCGTTGGACCAAAAAAAACCCGGCGGCGGCCGGGCTTTGAAAGCGGTGTTGCTCTGGCAGATCAGAGCTGCGGCTTGGCCACCACCAGTGAAGTGGCGCGCTGCGACCAGACACTGGTGGGGTCGATCTTGCCGATCTCGGTCGCAAGGCGGCTGACTTCGGCGGTGTTGCCGGCTTCGAGGGCCAAAGCGGCAAGATGATAGGTCGCCTCGGCGCGCACGCCCTTGGCCAGGGCGGCGTCGGCAGCGATCTCCTTCAAGGCAGCCTCGGCGGCGGTCTTGTCCCCGGAGTTGAGCTGGCTCATCGCGGCGCCGATGCGAGCGCGGCCGAGCAGGGCTCCGTGCTTCAGGCCGGCGGCGGCCTTGGTGTAATTTTCCCGGGCCTGCCGATAATCGCCGGCGGCATAGCGCTGATCGGCGATCCGCAGAAGCGCAATGGCCGCGAGGGCGTGGCCCTCGTGGGCCTTGGCGAAGGTGGCAAGCTGCTCCGGCCGGTCGGCGGCGCGGGCATAGGCGCCGCGAATCTCCCGTTCACGCGAAGCCTGATAGTGGCCCCAGCCTTCGCGACCGATGACCACGAGCAGCGCGATGACGCAGGCCGCGAGAATCAGGCCCCGGTTCTTTTCCCAAAAGGCCTGCACGGCCTCTTCAAATCCGGGCTGGTGCGGGGCGGCGGCCTGATCCTTGGGCTGGTTTTCGACGGAGGGGTTGGTGGTCATGGAGCCGGGCAGATTGCGAAACCACCCTATGTGTCTCAAGGAAAAAGGCGGCACCCCCGCCCTGCCGCCGCGGACCCCGGCTCAGTCGAAGACCACGGTCTTGTTGCCATAGACCAGGATGCGGTTTTCCAGGTGCCAGCGAAGGGCTTGCGCGAGCACGAGCTTCTCGAGGTCGCGGCCCTTGCGGATCAAGTCCTCCACCCCGTGGCGATGGGTGACACGCACCACGTCCTGCTGGATGATGGGGCCGTCGTCGAGGACGGCGGTGGCGTAATGGGCGGTGGCGCCGATGAGCTTCACGCCGCGCTCGTGCGCCTGGTGGTAGGGCTTGCCGCCCGCGAAGGCCGGCAGGAACGAGTGATGGATGTTGATGACCGGCTGGCCGCAATCCCGCAGGAAATCCGCCGAGAGCACCTGCATGTAGCGCGCGAGCACCACGAATTCCGTGCCGGTCGTGCGCAGGATCTCCAACTGACGCGCTTCCGCGGCGGGTTTGTTCGCGGGGGTCACCGGCACGTGATGGAAGGGCAGCCCGTAGTGCCGCGCCGCATCGGCCAACACGGTGTGGTTGGAGATCACGCAGGCGAAGTCGCCGGCGAACTCGCCGGCCTTCCAGCGCAGCACAAGGTCGTGGAAGCAGTGGTCCTCCTTGGAAACGAAGAGCGCACCCTTCGGCCGGTGGGTGGACACGGCGACCTTAGCCGCCATGCCCAGCGAGGCGGCGAATTTGCGCAACTCCTCCGCCTCGGCGGCGGCATTGGCCCCCGCGGGGACCCACTCGATGCGCTGGAAGAACTCGCCGCCCTCCATGTCGCGGTGCTGGTCGGCGTGCAGGATGTTGCCGTGCCGCGCGTAGATCCAACCCGACGTCCTGGCCACCAAGCCGGGCTGGTCGGGGCCGTGCAGCAGGGCGACGAGGGTGGCGGGATGGCGCATGGGAAACGGCCGGTCTGTCAGCTGACTTCGACCACGCTGTTCTTGTATTGCTGGAGCGGACGCACGTCCACGAGCTTGGCGCGCATGGCCTTGATGCCGTTGATCGAGGCGCGGACGCCGGTGATGGAGGTCATGATGCAGACGTTGTTGGCCCAGGCCGCGGCGCGAATGGCGTTCTCGTCGTGGCGCGGGATCATGCCGCGCGGCGTGTTGATCACGAGCTGGATCTCGCCGTTCTTGATCATGTCGATGCAGTTCGGCCGGCCCTCGAGGAGCTTGTTGACGTGCTGCACCTCGATGCCGTTTTCGCGGAGGAGCTTGGCGGTGCCGCTGGTGGAGCAGAGCGTGAAGCCGAGGGCGATGAACTCGCGGGCGAGGTCCACGGCAAGGGGCTTGTCGGAATCCTTGACGCTGAAGAACACCTTGCCCTTGAGCGGCAGGCCCGGCTTGGCGGCCATCTGGGTCTTGGCGAAGGCGATGCCGAGGTCGTCGTCGAGGCCCATGACCTCGCCCGTCGAGCGCATCTCGGGGCTGAGCATGATGGCGGCGCCGGGGAAGCGGTTGAAGGGGAACACGGCCTCCTTCACGCACCAGTGCCGCGGCTGGATCTCCCTGGTGTAGCCGAGGTCCTTGAGCTTCGCGCCGGCCATGACGCGGGCGGCGAGCTTGGCCAGCGGCACGCCGATGGCCTTGGCCACGAACGGCACGGTGCGCGACGCGCGCGGATTGACCTCGAGCACGTAGAGCTGGCCATCCTTCACGGCGAACTGCACGTTCATCAGGCCAACGACCTGCAGCGCCTTCGCCAGCGCGTAGGTGGCGGTGCGGATCTCCGCCTGCATGGCCTTGGACAGGGTGTGCGGCGGCATCACCATCGCGGCGTCACCCGAATGCACGCCCGCATACTCGATGTGCTCGAGCATGCCGCCGACGAGCGTGGTCTCGCCGTCGCTGATGCAGTCCACGTCCACCTCGACGGCGTCCTCGAGGAACTTGTCGATGAGCACGGGCTTGCCGGGCATGACGTCGAAGACCTGGCGGACGACGTCCTTCAGCTCGGCCTCGCTGTAGAGGATGAACATGCCGCGGCCGCCGAGCACGAAGGACGGCCGCACGAGCACCGGGTAGCCGAGCTCCGCGGCGCTGGCGAGGGCCTCGGCCTCGGACATGGCGATGCGGTTGGCGGGCGACTTCAGTTTCAGCCGGTCGAGCACGGCGGCGAAGAGCTTGCGGTCCTCGGCGGTGTCGATGCTCTCGGGCGAGGTGCCGATGATGTTCACGCCGCGCGCCTTCAGGGCGCTGGCGAGGTTGAGCGGGGTCTGGCCGCCGAACTGGGCGATGGCGCCGATGCAGCCCTCCTGCTCATAGACCTCGAGCACGTCCTCGAGTGTGAGCGGCTCGAAGTAGAGGCGGTCGGAGGTGTCGTAGTCGGTGGAGACGGTCTCGGGATTCGAGTTGATCATCACGGTCTCGAAGCCGGCCTCGCGCAGGGCGAACGACGCATGCACGCAGCAGTAGTCGAACTCGATGCCCTGCCCGATGCGGTTCGGTCCGCCGCCGATGATCATGATCTTCTTTTTCTTCGAGGGCAGGATCTCGTTCTCGTCGCCGTAGCTGGAGTAGTAGTAGGGCGTGAAGGCCTCGAACTCGGCCGCGCAGGTGTCCACGAGGCGGTAGGTGGTGTGCACGCCGGCCTTTTTCCGGTGCGCGCGCATCGTGTCGAAATCGGTCCCGAGCAACTGCGCGAGCTGGGCGTCGGAGAAACCGAACTGCTTGGCGCGCCGCAGCAGCGCCGCGGGGATGGTGTCGAGCGTATGCTCCTTCACGGTCTCCTCCATCGCGTGGAGTTCGCGAAGCTGGTGCAGGAACCACGGGTCGATCTTGGTGATCGCGAAGATCTCGTCCACCGACAGGCCGGCCTTGAAGGCCCAGCGGATGTAGAAGACGCGCTCGGCGTTGGGCGTGCCGAGTTTCTGGCGGATGGTGACCTCGTCGGGCCGTTCGTCGCCGCCGTTGCGGCCGCCCCCGCCGAAGCCGCGTGCGCCGGTTTCGAGCGAGCGCAGGCACTTCTGGAACGACTCCTTGAAGGTGCGGCCGATGGCCATGGCCTCGCCGACCGACTTCATGGCCGAGGTCAGCGTGCTGTTGGCGCCGGGGAATTTTTCAAAGGTGAAGCGGGGAATCTTCGTAACGACGTAGTCGATCGTCGGCTCGAAGCTGGCGGGGGTGAGGCGCGTGATGTCGTTGCGCAGCTCGTCGAGCGTGTAGCCGACGGCGAGCTTGGCCGCGATCTTGGCGATGGGGAAGCCGGTGGCCTTCGAGGCCAGCGCGGAGGAGCGCGACACGCGCGGATTCATCTCGATCACGACCTGGCGGCCGGTCTTCGGGTCGATGGAGAACTGGATGTTGGAGCCGCCGGTCGCCACGCCAATCTCGCGGATGACGGCGAACGAGGCGTCGCGCATCACCTGGTATTCCTTGTCGGTGAGCGTCATCGCCGGGGCGACGGTGATGGAATCGCCGGTGTGCACGCCCATCGGGTCGAAGTTCTCGATGGAGCAGATGACGACGCACTGGTCCTTGTGGTCGCGCATGACCTCCATCTCGTATTCCTTCCAGCCGAGCAGGCACTCCTCGACGAGCACCTCGTGGACGGGCGAGACTTCGAGGCCGTTGGTGACGATCTGGTCGAATTCCTCGCGGTTGTAGGCGATGCCGCCGCCGGAGCCGCCGAGCGTGAAGCTGGGGCGGATGATGAGCGGCATGGTGCCGATCTCGTCGGCGGCCGCGCGGGCGGCATCGAGCGTGTGCACGGTGCGCGACTTGGCGACGTCGAGGCCGATGCGCAGCATGCACTGCTTGAAGAGTTCGCGGTCCTCGCCCTTCTGGATGGCCTCGGGCTTGGCGCCGATCATCTCGACCTTGTATTTTTCGAGGATGCCGGCCTTGTGCAGGTCCATCGAGAGGTTGAGCGCGGTCTGGCCGCCGAGCGTGGGGAGCAGCGCGGAGGGGCGCTCCCGGGCGATGATCTTCTCGAGGATGTCCACCGTCAGCGGCTCGATGTAGGTGACGTCGGCGAACTCCGGGTCGGTCATGATCGTGGCCGGGTTGGAGTTCACCAGGATGACGCGGTAACCCTCCTCGCGCAGGGCCTTGCAGGCCTGGGTGCCGGAATAGTCGAACTCGCAGGCCTGGCCGATGACAATGGGGCCGGCGCCGATGATCAGGATGGACTCGAGGTCTGTGCGTTTGGGCATGGGCGTGAGCGCCCGCGAGGCTTGCCACCGGCCCAAGGTGGCGCAAGCGGTAAAGCTCCGGGTGACGCAACCGGCCCAACCTGCGGCCGGAGCCCGGGTTAGTCGAGCCGGGCGGGGTCGATGCCGAGGGCCTTGGCGGCGCGGGCCTTGTCGCCCTGGCAGGCGTTGAGCACGCGGGCGATATACTGCTTTTCCTGCCCGGCCAGATATTCGGCCAAGGTGGGCCACTGCTTCATGTCCTGCACGCGAAGCGGCAACTGGGCGGAGGTGATGACGCGGGTCTCGGTGGTCGTGAGGATCTGGGAGATGACCTGGTTGAACTCGTCGAGGTTGCCCGGCCAGTGGTAGGCCCGGAGCGTGGCGAGCGCATCGTCGGTGAATTCGACCAGCCGGGCGTCGAACTGCGGATTCGAGCCCTTGCCCGCGATGCTCTTGAGCAGGGCGGGGATGTCCTCGGGGCGTTCGCGCAGGGGCGGCATCTCGACCGGCAGGGCGGCCACGCGGTAGAAGAGTTCCTCGTTGAACTCGCCGGCCTCGGACAGTTTCTCGAGATCCTCCTCCGTGGCACAGACGACGCGGCAGGAGCCGGCGTTGTTGCGCAGCACCGAGATCAGCTCGGCCTGAACCTCCTTGGGCAGGCATTGCAGGTGGGTGAGGAAGAGCGTGCCGCCCTTTGCCTGCTGGACCCAGGTGCCGCCGGCACCGCCCTCGCCGAGCAGGCCGGTGCGCAGGCTCTCGGCCGTGCTCAGACGGCAATCGATGCGCACGAGCGGACTGTCGGGGGCGTTGCGCGCCGCGTGCAGCAGCTCGGCGGCAATCTCGTGGCCGGTGCCGGTCTCACCCGAGATGAGGACGGGGGTATGCGCCGTGGCGAGCTTCTTGAGCTGGGTGATGAGGCGCTTGATCTTGGGGCTGTCGCCGACGAGGCGGGCCTCGAAGTCACCGGCCTTCACCGCCGGCGCGGAACCGGTGTTTTCGCGCTCGGTGATGGCGCGCTTGAACTCCAGGCTGCGCTTCAGCGCCTGCATCAGCTCGTCCACCTTGAACGGCTTCTGCAGGTAGTCGAAGGCGCCGAACTTGAGCGCCTGAATCGCGCTCTCCGTGCTGGCGTAGGCGGTCATGATCACCACGACCGCGCTCGGGTCGAGCTGCTTGAGCTGTTTGAGCAGGGTGATGCCGTCCATCGGCTTCATGTCGATGTCGGCCAGCACGAGGTCGAATTTTCCGGCCTTGTAGCGGGTGAGCGCCTTTTCGCCGTCGGTGGCGAACGCCGTCTTGTGCCCCGTCGGGGCAATGACGGCCTCCAGCATCTCGTGAATGGAGATCAGGTCGTCAACGATGAGGATGGAGGCCATTTTTCAGATAGTCGGAGGCACCTTGCCGGTCCCGATACCGGCAGGCAAGTGGCTTTCACGGGGCGCAGGGTGGTTATTGCAGGCCGCCGGCAACCGCACCGAGCTGGAAGATCGGGAGGAACATCGCCATGACGATGCCGCCAACCACGACGCCGAGGAACACGATGAGCATCGGCTCGATGAGGGAAGTGAGGGCCGCGACCGTGGCATCGCACTCGGTGTCGTAGAAATCGGCGATCTTGTTCATCATGCCGTCCACGTTGCCGGTGGTCTCGCCGGCCTTGACCATGTGCTTCATCATCGGCGGGAAGAAAGGGTTGGCCGCCATGACGTCGGAGACCTGGCCGCCCTGGCTGACGTGCCTGGCGATCTCGACGCAGGCATCCTCGACCTGCACCTTGCCGCTGGCGGCCGAGACGATCTCGAGGGTGCGCAGGATGGGCACGCCGGAGCGCATGAGCGTGGCGTAGGTGCGGCAGAAGCGGGAGAGCGCGATCTTGTGCACGAGGTTGCCGAAAATGGGGGCGGTCACGAGGAACCGGTGCCAGGTGCGCCGGCCGTTGGGTGTGGCGACGTATTTGTTGAACGCGAACCACACGCCGTAGAGGGCCAGGCCGATGGCCCACCAGTAGGCCTTCATGAAATCGCTGAGATCAATCAGCATCTGCGTGGGCGCCGGCAGCTTGGCGCCGAAGTCCGCGAACATGGCCGCGAACACCGGGATCACGAAGATCAGCAGCACGTTCACCAGCGCGACGGCGAGGCCGATGACCGCGATGGGGTAGGTCATGGCCGATTTCACCTTCTTGGTCAGCTTGACGGTGGACTCGAAATAGCTGGCGACCTTGCCCAGGATTTCCGCCAGGCCGCCCGACGCTTCGCCGGCCTCCACCATGGAGATGAAGAGGGAGTTGAAAGCGTTGGGGAACTTCTTCACCGCCCCGGAGAAGGAGGTGCCGGTGGAGATGTCATTGCGCACGTCGCGGATGATGATGCGGAAGACCTGATCCTCGGTCTGATCCTGCAAGGCCTCCAGGCATGACACGAGGGGCAGGCCGGCCTGCAGCAGCGAGGCGAGCTGGCTGGTGAAGATGGCGAGCTCCCCGAGGTCGAGCTTGTAGGTCTTGGCTTTCTTCTCGAGGGCCTTCTGCTTGGCCATCGCCTGCGCGGCCCGGACATTCGATTGGGATTTCGCCGAGGTAGCTGGTGTCGCCATGGTGGGCGCAGGTAAGCGGATTCGGCCCGGACCGGCAATCCCTTTTAAGGGAGCCATCCGGACCTGCCGGAACAAAAGCTTGAACGCCTGTCCACCACGGACAGCCTTCCGCCATCTGTGCGGCTATAGTTTAGTGGTAAAACCTCTGCCTTCCAAGCAGGTGTCGTCGGTTCGATTCCGACTAGCCGCTCCAGCCTTCGCTGAGCGGAGTGAGCACAAAGGCAGTCCTCCGTTGGCTTGGCGGGAGTGGACGTTCCACTGGCTAGGCGGTTCCGGTGGCCACGGCTGGCAAGCCGGCCTTCGTCCCCGCACTTTCATCCGGCCTTTACCAGAGGAAGTAGTTTTCCTCCATGCCGAGAAAACGGTCGCTGGGCGGCTCAAACACCACCCGCCAGACGTCGGCATAACGCGACCACGGACCGGGCACAGCCCCGTCGAACACCAACCGTGGCGTGGCCGCCGGGCGGCGCGGTGCCGACCGCAGTCGTTCGAGAAACAGCTCATGGCCGATTTCCGTGGCGAAGAAGAGGCAGCGCCGCTCGATCGGATGCGCATCAGCGGGCAGACTGCCCGTGAGCTTGCCTGCGTGGGTATGGGCGTAGCGGGCGATGATCAGCTCGTGCCGCTCCATTTCGACGGCCGCCTTGCGGCAGGCGGCATCGAAGTCCCTGGCGGCGCCATGCCCGTAGGCGGTGAACCCCCCGGCGGTGCGCCTGAACAGAATGACCGTGACTCCGGGCGCCTCCGAGCAGATGGTCGCCGCATGGACACCCGGCCAGCGGGTGTCGGACTCGGCCGCGGGCAGGTGCCCTTCCCACCAATGCAGCAGGTTGAAGCGTTCCGCCGCCTCCATCAACGCGCCAGACCGGGCCTGTCGGCGGAAGAGACCCGGAAAGGCCGCCATGCCGTTGCTGGAGGGATCAATGTGGAAACCGTAGCGGTCCTTATCCGCGCTCTGGTGCAACTGCCAGTGCGCCCAGCGCTCCATGGCTTCGGAAATGGCCATGAAGCGCGCGACCATCGGCGACGGCGAGGTGCCGCCACCATCGGCGAGGTTGAAAACGGTGTTTTGCCACGGATTTCCAGCCAGGCCCTCCCGGAGGAAGGCCGTGGCGAGAAATTCCCGGCGACCCAGCACCACCATGTCCGCCAGTTGCAGCCGCGTTATCGGTCCACCCGACTCAGTCAGGACGTTCCGATAACGATAGGCAGCAAGACTCAACATGACAGGGGGCGGCTGGTTTCCGGATCAACGGCCCGGCTTGGGTGTGAAGTAGCTAGGAACGCAGTAGGACGGACCATGCGCATCGATACTCGTCGCGAACGGCTGCTGTGAAACCGGATCGAGTTTCTGCGCGATTTCGGTGAGACCAACGCTGAGAAAAAGGCTCGAGGAGAGCCCGCTGAGGGTGGAGGTGATGTTTTTCATACGCCCGCAGTATCGCGCCAACACCCCCAAAACCGGATCGCGCAAATGACCTGTTTTGCGGTCGGTTTTCGTGCGGTCCGGCCGTGTGTCTTAACCTAAATGCAGGTGCGATTGCCCATTGCCTGACAGGCGGTTGCGTGATACCCATACCACTCGTGCAGAACGCCATGCGGACCAAACATCTTTTTTACCGCACGCTTGCCTTCTTGGGTCTGTTTTTAACCCGGGTCGATGGCGCATGGCTGGACAAAACCTCCGGCGCTCCCTGGTTGGAGCATCATTCGGCTCGCAGCATGGGCACCGAGACGGCCCACCTGTCCATTGTCGAGGACCCGTTAGGACGACTTTATGTCGGCAGCTTCGGACTGGTGGTGAACGATGGTACTGCTTGGAAAACATACCGGGTGGGAAACGGCGCAGGTGTGCGAGTAGTGCGTTTTGGGGCGGACGGGCGCCTCTGGGTGGGTGCCATCAATGAAATCGGTTATTTCACCGAACCAACCATTGGAAATTTCGAATACCATTCCCTGCTTGCGCATCTGCCAGAAACCGAACGCCAAGTCGGCCAGATCTGGGGCGTCGGCCTGGTGGGGCCGCACGTTTATTTCCTCAGCCGAGAGAAAATTTATCGCTGGAATGGAACAACGTTTCAAATCTGGTCGTTTCCGGGCTCGAGCCGGCTTTTCCCGCTGCAACTGGGCGAGGAGTTCTGGTTTCAGCATCTGGAGACGGGGCTCTACCGTCTTACCGAATCCGGTCCCAAACTGGAAATCGACCGAGCGCATCTTCCCGCCGCAGCCATTCTGGGCCTGCAGCGCCTTCCCCAAGGCTTGTTGCTGGCCACCAGTGACGGCTTTTCCCTGCCCGGCAACCCTCCGCAAAAAATCTTTCCCGACGAGGTGAACCGATTCGTGATCGAAAACCGCCTCACGTGCTACGCTTTTCTACCGGATGGCAATCACGTCGTCGGCACGGTCAACGGCGGCCTGATGATCCTATCCGCCGGCGGTCAGCGTTTGCGCATCATCGACAGTCGAGATCATCCTGCTCTCGGACTCATTCAAGCCATTTGCGTGCGAAAGGACGGCCAGATCTGGTGCGCGACCCAGGATGGCCTCTTCCGGTTGGACTCCTCGGGAAGCGTCACCCTCTTCCATGCGCGCAACGGCTTGGGAGGAGGAGTGCAGGAACTGGATGCCGACACAGAGCGCCTTTATGTCAGCAGCACCGCCGGCACCTTCCGCCTGCTTCCCGCTGGCGAGCACCCCGCCGCCTTCCAACGGGAGCCCAAGCTCAAGGAGACCTACTTCTCGTTGCGGCTTCATGCCGACGGACTTCTGCTCGGCCGGCATGGAGGTATCGACTATTACGATGGCACCTCCGCCAGGCCCCTCTATGAACTCCTGGCCAAGGGGGTTTACCGCATCATTCCCTCGTCGCATCCCTCCGGAACCTTCGTGCTCTCTGAAAGCGACGCCCTCGCGAGGCTCCGCCCCATGGCCGACGGCAGCTTTGAACGCTCCCCCATCGCCCGCATTCCCGATTTTGTCCGGTGGCTGGCGGAAGACAGTCGTGGACGCGTGTGGGCCGGCACGCTCAGCCAAGGGGCCTTTGTCGTGGATACCGCCGCCCCTGGCGCCACTGCAGTCATCGATCCTGTCAGCGGCCAGCCCCTCAAGGGATATGTTTGCTTCAGCCGCGGGGATACCGACCTGCTCCTGTTCTCCGCCCAACGCGTCCTGCGAGCCGAGGTTGACGGCGCCAACTTGGAATTGCTTCTCAACCTTCCGGCCGTGGAACCGACCACGGCACTGGCCGTGCCCGGCGCGCGGTCGGCCCTGGTGGCCTTCAAGCGCACAGGCGCAGCCAGCGCCTCGTCGTGGGGGCAAGGCCTGGGCCGGTTGACCATCGCCGCAAACGGTCGCGCCGAATGGCAGGAACTCGACACGCCCGCCTTGGAATCCATCGGCCTGGTGCAATCCCTGAAGTTCACCGAGGAAAACGGCCGGCGCATCCTCTGGGCCGGCGGCACCGAAGGCCTGCTGCGCTTCGATTACGATGCCATCCCCCTCATGCGGGCACCTCCCGCTCCCTGCATCCGGCTCGATACCGCCTCCTCGGGTGCCCCGGTCAAGGTCGAGCGGTTGGAATTCCCGTTTGAAGGCCACCGGCTGAACTTCCGCATCTTCCTCGGCGACCCCACCCGCCAACACGACTGGCGCGTGCAGACCAGACTCGGCCAGAATGGCACCGCGTGGTCCGCAATCACTGACCGGCGGACCTTTGAATTCTCCAATCTTTCCGAAGGCCACTACCGTTTCGCGGTGCGCACCGTCAACGCCGCCGGCCTGGCCAGCGCCCCCGCCGTCTTAACTTTCCGGATTCTGCCCCCGTGGTATCGCTCGGGAGGCGCCTATGCCGCTTATGCGGTCATCCTGGTGGCCGGCGTGGTGCTCACGATCCGCTTCCGCGAGCGCCGCGCCCGCGCGCGGCAGGAGGAACTGGAAAAGCTCGTCCAGGTGCGCACCGCCGAACTCGTGAAGGCCAACGCCGCGAAAGATGAGTTTCTCGCCGGTGTGAGCCACGAGATCCGCAACCCGATGAGCGGCGTCATCGGCATCTCCGAATCCCTGTCCATCTCCGGGCTCGACCCGGAAAGCCAGCGCAAGTTCGGTCTGCTCCGCGCGTGCGCCGACCACCTTGCCTCGCTGCTCGAGGATTTGCTTGATCTCTCCAAGATGCAGGCCGGTGTCATCGAGCTCGATATCCGCCCGTTCGATCTGCATGAATTGGTCGGGGCGGTCGCCGCGATGGCCGCGGCCGACAGCGAGAAATACCGCATTCCGGTCGAGACCGCCATCTCGCCCGGCGTGCCGCGCCACCTGCTGGGCGACCCGCGCCGCATCCGGCAGATTCTGCTCAATTTTGTCAGCAACGCCCTGAAGTTCTCCGGCCGTGGCAAGGTCGAGGTCACCGTCTGGTGCCAGTCCGCCGGCCAGCCCGATCGCACCGAGGTCATCTTCGCGGTCACCGACGAAGGCCCGGGCATCTCGCCGGAGGAACAGCAGAAGCTCTTCAAACGCTTCGAGCGCGGCGCGGCTGCACGCGGCAGGCGCGTGCCCGGCACCGGCCTCGGACTCGCCCTGTGCAAGGGCTACGCGGAGAAGATGGGCGGCCGCATCTGGCTTGAGAGCGAGCCGGGGCATGGTTCGTGTTTCTATTTCAGCGCCCCGTTCGCCTCCGCCCCCGAGCCGGCCGGCGCGCCGGCCGCAGCCCGCATCACCTCCGGCGGTTCCGCCCGCCTGGCGCTCGTGGTGGACGACATGGATTACAACCGCGTCGTCCTGACCGACCTGCTCGCGCAGCTCGGCTACACCGCGCAGGCCACGGGCGACGGGGCCGAGGCGCTGGCCCTGGCCGGCCGGCACGATTTCGAACTCGTCTTTCTCGATTGCGACCTGCCGGGCATGAGCGGACTGGAGGTGACCCGCGGCCTGCGCGCCTTGCCCGGTCGCTCGGCGCGAGCAACCGTCTTCGCGACGACCGCATTCAACACGCCGGCCAAGCAGCAGGAGTGCCTCGACGCCGGCATGAACGCCTTCCTGGGCAAACCGGTCACGCGCGAACGCCTGCGCAAGGCGCTGGCCGCGGCCGGCACGGGCGTGACCGCTCCGCCGCCCGTGGCGCCACCGGCAGCCCCGCCTCCCCCCGCCGACCACCTCGCCAACCTGAGGCTGCTCGCCGCCAAGAAGCAGGTGCGTTTCGCGGACGAACTGGCGCTCTACCTCTCCGAGATGCAGGTCGAGCTGGAACAGCTCGACGCGGCCGCGCGCAGCCGGAGCGTGGCCGATGCCGCCCACTACGCGCACCGCCTGTGCGGGCGCCTCAGCTTCATCTATGAGCGCGAACTCGAGCGCACGATGCGCCGCCTTGAAGAGGCGGCCGCCAAGGGAAACTGGCCCGAGGTCGCCCGGCTGCAGGCGGAGCTGCCGGCGTTGATCGCGGATCTGCGTCTCAGGTTGGCTTCTTCCGCCCCAGCTGCTCCGCCCGCGTGAGGCCGTTGACAATCGCGTAATGGATGAGCTTCGGCGTGGAGTGGATGTCGAGCTTCCGCATGATGTCGCGCCGCCGCGACTGCACCGTGGCCGGGCTGATGTTGAGCGTCACGCCGATCTCCTCGTCGCTCCTCGACTCGCCGATCAGCGCGAGGATGCGCGTCTCGTAGTCGGAAAGCACCCGGATGAACGACTTGGGATCGCGGCGGATGGCCGCGCTCGACTGGTTCACGATCTGCGTGTAGTAAACCCGCCCCCCCAGCACCGCGAAGATCGCTTCCGAAAGCACCTCGGGACGCTGGTCGTTCTTGTCCACAAACCCATGGATGCCGATGCGCTGCACCTGCAGCATGGTCCACGGATCGTGGTGCGAGGAAATCGCCAGGATTTTCACCCCGGGCAGTTCATCGATCACGGTCCGGGCCAATTCCAATCCATCCCCGTCGGGCAGCGAGATGTCGAGGAGCACGAGATCCGGCCGGTGCTGGCGGATCGCGGCCAGACCGTCGCGGCAGCCGCCCGCGTGCTGCACCACCTCCAGCCGCAGATCGCGGCAGTGAAACTGCAGAAATTCCGCCACCAACCGCTGATCCTCCACGATCACCACCCGACCGATACCTGCGCCGCCTCCTTCCGTTCCGGGGATTGTGTCGGGGGATTTCACGCGTTTAGTCATGTATATTACGGCATAAATCGCAGCAAGCAGCTCCTGCCATCACGTGAACATCATTCTTTTTTCCCCTGCCGAAGTCGAGCTTCCGCTGTCCGCGCAGGATGCCCGCGCCCGTCATATCCTGGGTGTGCTGCGGCGGAAGCCCGGGGACACGTTCGACGCCGGCCTCATCAACGGCCCGCGTGGCAAGGCCACGCTCGCCAGCATCGGCGGCGACGGCGCCCTCCGGCTGTCGTTCGCCTGGGGCGGTCCGCCGCCGCCGCTCGCCCCCATCCGCCTGCTGGTCGGTCTGCCCCGTCCGCAGACGGCGCGCGACATCCTGCGCGAGGGCGCGTCGTTGGGCGTCGCCGCGATGGACTTCGTCCGCACGGAGCGCAGCGAGCCCTCCTACGCGCGCAGCTCGCTCTGGTCCTCCCGCGAATGGGAGGCCCTGCTCGTGGCGGGCGCGGCGCAGGCGTTCTGCACGCGCCTGCCGGAAGTGCGGTCCGGTCGCACCTTGGACGAGGCAATCGCCGCGCTCCCCGCCACCGACACGCGCCTCGCGCTCGACAACTACGAATCTCCACAGCCGCTGGGCCGGGTGAACGTGCCGGCCGGGACCGCTGTCGCGCTGGCCCTCGGGGCCGAGCGCGGCTGGACCGCGGCGGAGCGCGAACGGCTGCGCGCCCACGGATTCGCCTTCGTCCACCTCGGCGAACGGGTGCTGCGCACCGAGACGGCGTGCATCGCCGCCGTCAGCCTGTTGCGGGCGAAACTGGGGCTTTCCTGAAGATCGCCACGGTCGGCTGCCGCGCACCTTTGCCGAGCCGCTTTGCGCAGACCCAGCCGGCCGGAGTCAGCTCGCACTCACCGGGCATTTCGAAAACGACCAGAGGGTCATCCTTCGTCGCGAGCAGTCCGCGCAGCCGGGCAAACACCTGCGGCGCGATTTCCGGGATGATCTCATAAGGCGGGTCCACGAACACCAGGTCGGGCGGGTCGCCGGGAGGCGCGACCGTGGTCGCGTCGGCGGTGATGACCTGCAGACCCCCGGCCGGGCACCCGAGGCTCTTGCAGACCGCGGCGATGTTCTGGCGGATGAATCCCGCCGTGCGCGCGTCCTTTTCGACAAAAATGCCACCCGCCGCACCGCGGCTCAATGCCTCCAGTCCGTAGGCCCCGCTGCCGGCGAACAGATCCAGAAACCGGACCCCCTCCACGCGCGCAGCCAGGCTCGAAAAAACGGCCTGCCGCAGCGCATCCGTGGCCGGGCGGACTGCGTCGCCTCTGGGCAGCGCGAGCGGGATGCCGCGGGCCTTTCCTCCGGTGATGCGCATGGGGTCAGCCGGTGATGCGGCCTGAGGTGCCCACCTCAGGTGTTTTTTGGGGAACCGTTTGCGCCACGGGCGGTTGAAACATAGCATTTGCTCCCTGTGTCCACGGACTATTCTCTCCTCTGCGGTGAAAAGCCATCCTGACCTGACTGGCCTTCCCTGCACCCAAAGGCAATGCCTTACCCGACTCACCAAGCATGTTTTCCCGCCCGCTAAACCGGCTGGCGGCCGCCGCCTGCCTGCTGTTCGTGCTCGCCCCTCTCCCGGCCGAGGAGGACAACGCCTGGCCGGTCGGCGTGCACCGGTCGGCTGACGGGGTGGAGACCACGGAGGCGATCGGTCCGTTGTTTTTCTCGCAAACCGGCGATGGCCGCACCCAACACGGGGTGCGCCCCCTCTACCTGACGACCACGACCGGTGACACGCACGAAGGCAGCTTGCTCTACCCGTTCTTCACGTGGCGGCGGCAGGACGGCTTCCGCACCTTCAGTTTCTTCCAACTGGTCAACACGCGCACCGACACGGCCGGGGTCGGACCGGCCGACGAACGCTTCGATGTCTGGCCGTTCTGGTTTTCGCGTGACACCGGCGACCCGGCCACGAGCTATCGGGCCTGGTTTCCTTTCGGCGGTGTCATCAAGCACCGCTTCGGCCGCGACCGCCTCGCCTTCACGGCGTTTCCGTTCTATGCGCACACGGAGAAAGCCGGGCGGCACGTCACCCACGCGCCGTGGCCTTTTCTGCGCTTCATCGGGGGCGACGGCCACGCGGGCTTCGAGTTCTGGCCGTTCTACGGCCGCGTCGCCCGCGACGGCGACTACGAACGGCAGTTCTGGCTCTGGCCGTTCGGCTACCGGTCCGCGCGCAACCTCTCCGATCCCGAACCCGACGTGAAGCTGGGCGTCCTGCCTTTCTACGCCCGCGAGACCGGTCCGGGCTACCGCAGCGCAACCTGCGTCTGGCCTTTTTTCGGCTACACGCACCGCACCGCCCCCGGCCGTTACGAGGAGAGGCGCTACTTCTGGCCTTTCCTGGTGCAGGGCCGCGGCGACGACCGCCGCGTCAACCGCTGGGCGCCCTTCTACACGCACTCGCTCATCAAAGGCTCGGAGAAAACCTGGCTGCTCTGGCCGCTGCTCCGCCAGCAAAACTGGCAGGCCGACGGCCTCGCGCAGGAAAAGATCCAGCTCCTGTTTTTCCTCTACTGGTCGCTCGAGCAGCGCAGTCCCGATCGCACCGACGCCGGCTCCGCCCACAAGACCCACCTCTGGCCCCTCTACAGCTCCTGGGACAACGGGGCCGGCCATCGCCAGGTGCAGGCGCTGAGTCCGTTCGAGGTGTTTTTCCCGCGCAACGACACCGTGCGCCGGCTCTGGTCGCCGCTCTTCGCGCTCTACCGCTACGACCGCCAGCCGGACACGACCGAGCGCCACGCCCTCCTCTGGAACGCCATCACCTGGCGACGCGGCCCCGCGGAACGCGAGTTTCATTTCGGACCGATCGCCAGTTTCTCCGCCGACGCGGAACAGCGGCGCCTCACCCTCGGCAACGGCCTCGTCGGCCTGCGCCGTCGGCCCGGCGAGCGCGTCTGGCGCCCCTTCCTGTTCGATTTCCCGTCCAAAGCTGCCATGAAGGCTGATCCCGCCGCTTCGCCATGACCTACCTCAACGTCGTTCTCGGCCACATCGGGGGCACGGTGCTCCTGCTCGTGCGCGCGCTGAAATACACCCCCACCCTGCCGCGGCAGCACCGGCGCTTCATCGAGCAGTGCTACCTGATCGGCTACACCACGCTCCCGATCGTCACCATCCTGAGCTTCTTCATCGGCAGCGTGCTCGCCCTGCAGAGCGGCTACAGCATGGAGAACTTCGGCGCCAAGCAGTTCATCGGCACGCTGGTCGGCCTTTCCATGGCCCGCGAACTCGGCCCGGTCATGGTGGCCGTGCTGCTTTCCGGCCGCGTCGGCTCGGCCATCACCGCCGAACTGGCCTCGATGAAGGTCTATCAGGAGGTCGATGCGCTCGAGACCATGAACATCCCGCCCGAGCGCATGCTCGTGCTGCCGCGCCTCGCCGCCGTGCTGTTCATGATGCCCGTGCTCACCATCATCGCCAACCTCTGCGGCTGGTATGGCGGCGCCCTCGTGTGCGAATACACCGGCTTCATCTCGGTGAACAGCGAGGCCTACTTCGCCGCGCTCAAGCGCTTCATGGACTTCAAGGACATCACCGACGGCCTGCTCAAGGCCGAGGTCTTCGGCTTCGTGATCGTGCTCGTCTGCTGCTACACGGGCCTCAACACCCGCGGCGGCCCGCGCGAGATCGGCGCCTCCGTCACCCGGGCCGTCGTCGCCTCGCTCATCCTCATCCTGGTGCTCGACTACTTCGTCACCAAGGCCCTCCTCTGACCATGAGCACCGCCGCCACCACCACGTTCACCGCCGCGCCGTTCGTCGGCAAGGCCTTCGGCGTCACCATCCAGGGGCTCACGAAGCAATTCGGCCGCAGCACCGTGCTGCGCGACATCAACCTCGAGGTGAAGCCCGGCGAGATCTTCTGCGTAATGGGCCCCAGCGGCTCCGGCAAGAGCGTCCTCCTGAAGCACATCGCCGGCCTCGAGCGCGCGACCAGCGGCGAAGTGCGCATCGGCGAGCACGACGCCAGCGATCCCGCCACCCGCGAAAAGGTCCACCTCGCCCTCGTCTTCCAGGCCGGCGCGCTCTTCAACTCGCTCAGCGTCTATGACAACCTCGCGCTCTATCCGCGCGAGCACCGCCTGTGCAACGAGGCCGGCATCCGCGAGCGCGTGATGAACGCCCTTGCCATCCTCTCCCTCGAGAAGGCCGTGAACAAGTTCCCCTCCGAGCTCTCCGGCGGCATGAAGAAGCGCGTGGCCATCGCCCGCGCCCTCGTGATGGAGCCCCAGCTCCTCCTCTACGACGAGCCCACCTCCGAGCTCGACCCGGTCATGAGCGCCACCATCAGCGAAATCATCGCCACGCTCCGCGAGCAGACTGCCGTCACCAGCATCGTCGTCACCCACGACCGCACGCTTGCCCTCAGCATCGCCGACCGCATCGCCATCATCATGGACGGCCGCATCCGCGCCCTCGGCAAACCCGATGATTTCAGGCACCCGTCCGAACCCGACATCGCCAACTTCCTCAACCCGGTCATCGACCTCAAGAATCCCCGCTTCAAACAACTGGAGAATTCCTATGAATAACAAGCAGCAATCCGTCCGCGTCGGCCTCTTCTTCCTGCTCGGCTGTGCGCTCGCCTGGATCACGTTCGAGTCGCTCAGCGGCGGCCAGATCTTCAAGAAGGAGGGCTACACGCTCATCGCCCCCTTCGCCAACCTCAAGGGCCTCAAGGCCGGCGACGAGGTGCTGATGGCGGGGGTGCGCATCGGCTCCGTCCACGAAACCCGCCTTGGCAACCAGTGTGTCGAGGCCGTGCTCACCATCGATCCCAAGGTGCAGATCCCGACCGACGCCGTCGCCTCGGTCGAAACCTCCAGCCTCCTCGGCTCCCAGCACCTCGCCGTCAGTTTCGGCCGCGCCGCCACCCACTTCAAGGACGGCGACGAGATCCAGACCAAGACCACCGTGGACATGAACGAGGTCATCTCCCAGCTCGGCTCGCTCGGCGCCAAGCTCGAGCAGGTCGCCGACGGCGTGAGCAAGGCCCTCGGCGGCGGCGAGGAGGGCTCGAAGTCGCTCTTCGCCAAACTCGACCAGCTCGTGACCGACAACGGTCCCAAGCTCACCGAGACCGTCGCCAACCTGCAGGACATCACTGCCAAGATCAAAAACGCCGAAGGCACGCTCGGCAAGCTCGTCAACGACCCCAAACTGCACGACGATCTGCTGCTGTCCGTCGGCGAGATCAAGCAGGCCGCGGCCGACGCCCGCGTCTTCATGGGCGACGCCAAGGGCCTCGTGGCCGACGTGAAGGCCGGCAAGGGCACCCTCGGTGTGCTGCTCTACGACGACACCACCGCCGGCAACATCAAGATCACGGCCAAAAACCTCCGCGAACTCTCCGACAAGATCAACAGCGGCCAGGGCACGCTCGGCAAGCTCATCGCCGACGATACGCTCTACCGGGACGCGCAGAGCACCATCAAGAAGGCCGACCGCATGATCGACGGCCTCGGCGACCAAGGCCCCATCACCGCCGTGGGCGTGGCCGCCCAGTCGCTGTTCTGAGCATCACCAGAGCCGGGCGTTGGATGATAAACACCAAGGGGGCCCCCGGTCGGAGACCCCCTTGTGATACAGCATAAACTACGAACGGGTGGCAGCCTGTGCTCGGCCCGGAGGAGGTTGGAAACGCCCAAGCGATGAAACGGAGGAAAGCGCGACGAAACGCCCTCCCTCTGCGACCAGTATCCGCTTTGCGGGCAGACGGGCGAATTGACCGACCGGGATCACTCCTCGGGGAAAGCGGCAAGCCAGCCGTCCAATCCGGCGACCACGACCTTGCCGTCGGCTAGCACGGGACCGCCGGCGCAGCCGGCAAACCGCCCTTCCGGAGCCTTGGGCAGTTCGAGCTGTTAGCAGGCGGGCAACCCGCACCGGACAAGGCGAAGATCACCCACCAGGGAACACGCGGCGACAGGTTCATGATGCTGGCGTTGCATCTAGCTGATCGGCGGGGCAGCGCAATGTACAGCCCCCACACCGGAGGCAGCGGCCGGTGTCCCTGCCGCTGCGACGAAACGCCAGTTTGCCATGCCCAGGCGCCGGCAGTCCCGCCTCCAACCACCCCGATCGCTTACACCTTCGGGCCGCCCTGGGCGAAATATCGGGCGCGCAGGCGCAGGCCGTTTAGGCGGATGAAGCCGGTGGCGTCGCTCTGGTTATACCACGACTTCACCCCCTCCATGGAGGCGATCTTGTCGTCGTAGAGCGAGTGCTTCGACTTCCGGCCGCAGGTGATGATGTTGCCCTTGTAGAGCTTGAGGCGGACGGTGCCGCTGACGTGCTTCTGCGACTCGTCCACGAGGGCCTGCAAGGCCTCGCGCTCGGGGGCGAACCAGAATCCGTAATAGACCAGCTCGGCGTATTTCGGGATGAGCGAGTCGCGCAGGTGCATGACCTCGCGGTCCATCGTGAGCGATTCCACCTGGCGGTGGCCGTGCATGAGGATCGTGCCGCCCGGGGTCTCGTAAACGCCACGCGACTTCATGCCGACAAAACGATTCTCCACAAGATCCACGCGGCCGATGCCGTGCTTGCCGCCGAGTTTGTTGAGCGTCTTCAGGACGCCGGCCGGCGTGAGTTTTTTGCCGTTCACGGCGACGCAGTTACCCTTCTCGAAGTCGAGCTCGACGTATTCGGCCCTGTCCGGCGCGTCCTCGGGCGAGACGGAGAGCTTGAACATGCCCTTGTTGGCCTTGGTGGTCGGATCGAACCATGGGTCCTCGAGGATGCCCGCCTCATAGGAGATGTGGAGGAGGTTGCGGTCCATCGAATAGGGTTTCTTGAGCGAGGCCTCGACCGGTATCCTGTGTTCCTGGCAATAGGCGATCATCTCCGCACGACCGGGGAACTGCTCGCGGAACTTCTCGATCTTCCACGGGGCGAGGATGGCGAGGCGCGGATTGAGCGCCATGTAGGTGAGCTCAAAGCGGCACTGGTCGTTGCCCTTGCCCGTGGCGCCGTGAGCGACCGTGTCGGCTTTTTCCCTCCTGGCGATCTCGACCTGGGCCTTGGCGATGAGCGGACGAGCGATGGAGGTGCCGAGATAATACTGCCCCTCGTAGATCGCGCCGGCGCGGATCATCGGGTAGATGAAGTCGCGGGCGAATTCCTCGACGAGATCGAGGGTGTAGTGCTTCGAGGCGCCGGTCTTCTTCGCCTTGGCCGGCAGGCCCTTGAGCTCCTCCTCCTGGCCGATATCCGCCGCGAAGGTGACGATTTCGGCGTCGTAGGTTTCCTTGAGCCACTTGACGATGACGGAAGTGTCGAGGCCGCCCGAGTATGCGAGAACGATCTTCATGGTAGGACGGGCAGTGTTGGCGGGCGGGTCCGGCGGCGGCAAAGTAAAAAAACGGATATTACGCCCGAAACCTGCCACAGGAGTTGCTTTCGTCCCGCGATCCGGGGAAAACCTCCGCGCCGCCCACGCCCCACATGACTCGTTCCGCCCAGCCGGCCGGTCGTTTCCGTCGCCCGGGTTTCACCCTTGTGGAGATCATGGTCGTCATCGTCATCATCGGCTTGCTCGCAGCCCTGGCCATTCCCGCCGTCAAGCGGACGCAGCGTGCCTCGCGAAGCGCCCGGATGATCAATGATTTTCGCGTCTTCACCCAGGCCTTCGAGATCTACAGCACCCAGAACGGCGGCTGGCCCGACGGCGCCGGCCCGGGCGTCGTCCCCACCCTGCCGACCTCCATCGCCGACACCCTGCGTGCCTCCAGTTGGGAAAGCGCCACCGCTCTGGGCGGCCAGTGGCAGTGGGAAAACTCGCTCTCCTCTTCCGGCGATGCGGGCATCTGCATCGTCAACTTCATCTGCACCGACGAGCAGCTCGGCGATCTCGATGCCAAGATCGACGACGGCAACCTGACGACGGGCCGCTTCCAGAAAACCAGTGCCAGCCGCGTGATCTACGTCCTCGCGACCGGATCGTAGGGAACGAGTGAAACGCGCATTTTGCAGAGGCGCGCCTTGTCTGCACCCAATGAGGTCCATGAGGGCAGGGACCCAGGCGGTCCCTGCGGGAATTCGGTTCAGCGGCCCTGGGCCGCCAGCCTGGCGAGGATGGCCTTCTGGACGTGCAGGCGGTTCTCCGCCTCGTCGAAGATGATGCAACGCGGATTGTCGAGGACCTCCTGCGTGACCTCCTCACCGGTGTGGGCGGGCAGGCAGTGCATGAAGAATGCGTCCTTTTTCGCCGCGGCGAAAAGTTTCCCGTTCACCTGATAGGGCTGGAGCAGCTTCTGCCGGCGGGCCCGCTCCTTTTCCTGGCCCATGCTGGTCCACACGTCGGTATAGACGATGTCGGCGCCGTCCACCGCCTCGTAGGGATCGGTGGTGAAATCGAATTCCGCGCCGGTGCGCATGGCCTCGGCCACGATCGTCGCTCCGGGCTCGTAGCCCTTCGGGCCGGCGAGGGCGATCTTCATGCCGAAGAGGTGCGCGCCGAGGATCCATGAGTTGGCCATGTTGAACCGCGTGTCGCCGAGGAAGGCGATCTTGCGGCCCCGCAGGGATGCCAGCAGGTCGCCCTTCGGCCCCGCCCAGCGCTCCGCGGCGGTGAAGGCGTCGGTGTAGATCTGGCAGGGATGCAGGTAGTCGGTCAGCGCGTTGATGACCGGCAGGCCGCCGTGTCCGGCAAGTTCCTCGAGGTCCGCGTGCGCGTAGGTGCGCACCACCAGGCCGTGCACGAAGCGCGAGAGGACCTTCGCTGTGTCGGAGATCGTCTCGCCGCGACCGATCTGGATGTCGTTGGTGTTGAGGAAAAGCGGATTGCCGCCGAGCTCGTGGATGGCGACCTCGAACGAGACCCGGGTGCGCGTGCTCGATTTCGAGAAGATCATCGCCCAGGTCTGGCCGGCGAGGGGCTTGGCGTGCCTGCCGCGCTTCCGCTTCAGCTCGCGGGCGTGCGCGAAAATCCCCGCCACCTCGGCACGGGAGAAGTCGGTCTCTTTGAGAAAATGGCGCATGGCTTGGTCCTCACTTTTGGGCGGCGAGCACGCCGCGGATGATGGCGGTGGCGCGGTCGAGGTCGGCCCTCGTGGCGATCAGCGGCGGCAGCAGCCGGATGGTGTTGCCGCCGGCGGTCGGGGCGAGCAGGCCGGCCTCGCGCAGCGCGGCGACATAGGGCGCCGGGTCGCCGTGCAGCGCCAGACCGAGCATGTAGCCGCGGCCGGTGACGGTCCGCACGTGTTGGGGAAAATCGGCGATGAGCTTTTCGAGCTCGGCTTTCCAGGCGGCGCCGTTGGTGCGGACTTTCTCCAGCAGGTTGTCGCGCTCCATCACATCGAGCACGGCCAGCGCGGCGGCGCAGGCGAGCGGCGTGCCGCCGAAGGTCGAGCCGTGCGAACCGGGCGTGAAAAGCTCGGCGTGCTTCTCCGCGGCCCAGATGGCGCCCATCGGGTAGCCGCCGGCGATGCCTTTGGCCATGCCGACCGCGTCGGCCCGGATGCCGGAGGCCTGGAAGGCGTAGAACGTGCCGGTGCGCCCGAGGCCGCACTGCACCTCGTCGAGCATGAGCAGGAGGTTGTGCTGGTCGCACAGCCTGCGCAGTCCCCAGAGAAACTCGTCGGTGCAGGGATTGATGCCGCCCTCGCCCTGCACGGTCTCGACGAAGATCGCGGCGGTGTTTTCGTCCACCAGCTCGGCGAAACTCGCCAGGTTGTTGATCTCGCCGAAGGCGAAGCCCGGCACGAGCGGGCGGAAACCCTGCTGGATCTTCTCCTGCGGGGTGGCGCTCATGCCGCCGAAGGTGCGGCCGTGGAACGCGTGCTTGGCGCAGATGATCTTGATGCACTTCCCTTCCTCGCCGGATTTGCGGAGGCCGTGCAGCCGCGCGAGCTTGATGAGGCCCTCGTTGGCCTCGGCGCCGCTGTTGCAGAAGAACACCCGGCCGGGGCCGGCGTGCTGCACGATGCGCCGCGCCAGCTCGCCCTGGTTGGGATGCCGGAAGAGGTTGCTGACATGGATCAGCTCGCCGGCCTGCCGCCGGACCGCCTCGACCCACACGGGATGGCAGTGCCCGAGCGCGGCGACGGCCACGCCGGAGGTGAAATCGAGGTATTCCTTGCCGGTGTCGTCCCAGACCGCCACGCCCCGACCGCGCACCAGCGTGAGCGCGGGGCGCGCGTAGTTCTTCATGACGTAGGAGTCATAAAGCTCGGCGGTGTTCGTGCGGACGATGGAAGGAGTGGACATGGGTTTCAGAATTGCGGTTTACGAATTACGATTTGGTTTCGGTGACCCGCTTGGCTCAATCGTAATGCGTAAACCTGCCTTCGTAAATCAGCTCAGCCGTGGACAATTTCCGTCCCCACACCTTTGTCGGTGAAGATCTCCAGCAGCAGGCTGTGCGGCATGCGACCGTCGATGAAGTGGACGCGCTGCACGCCCTCCTGCAGGGCGCGGACCGCGCTCTGCACCTTCGGGCGCATGCCCTTGTCGATGATGCCGCGCTTCTTGAGGCCCTCGACCTCGCTGACCTTCACGGTGGAGATCAGGGTGTCGGGGTTCTTGAAATCCTCGAGGAGACCGGGCACGTCGCTCATGTAGACGAGGCGGCGGGCGCGCAGGGCGCTGGCCACGCGGCCGGCGGCGACGTCGGCGTTCACGTTGTAGGGCTTGCCGTCGAGCCCCTCGGCCACGGGCGAGATCACGGGCATGAAGCCGTCGGCGATCTCCTTCTTGATCATCTTCACCTTCACCTCGGTGACGTCGCCGACATAGCCGAGGTCCACCGGCTTGCCGTCGTCGTCCACGGTGAGCTTGCCGCAGACGAGCACGCTGTCGCCCGCGAGGCCCTTCGGGTTGGCGCGCACGGCGGTGAGCATGGCGCACACGTCCTTGTTCACGACCTCGTCGAGGGTCTTCTTGACGATGGCGATGGTGGCCTCGTCGGTGACGCGGAGGCCGTTGACGAAATTGGGCTTCAGGCCGGCGCCGTCCATGGCGCGGCTGATGGCCTTGCCGCCGCCGTGCACGACGACGACGTTGATGCCGACGGCCGCCAGGAAGGCGATGTCGGTGGAGACGCGCTGCCGCACGGTCGGATCGGGGTCGTCCATGAAGCTGCCGCCGTATTTCACGACGAAGGTGGAGCCGCGGAAATCCTGGATGTAAGGCAGGGCCTCGTGAAGGATGCGCGCCTTGGCGATGAGCGCCGAGATGTCCATGGCGGAGGAATCAGAGATTCTCGTGCACGACCTTCGCCGGCGGAAAGCCGTTGAAGTATGTCGCGGAGGCGTGGCTGTAGGCGCCGATGTTCACGCTGTAAACCAGGTCGCCGCGCTCGAGGTCGGGCAGGTTCTCGGCCATCGAGACGACGTCGAGGGCGTCGCAGGTCGGGCCGAACACCGAGCAGAGGCTGGTCGGACCCTTTTTGAACGCATGGACCGGATACTTGCAGTGGTCGAAGATCACCCCCGAGTAGGTGTGATAGACGCCGTCGTCGATGTAGTAGCTGGTCTTCCCCTCGCGCACGACCTTGCCGATGACGGAGGCGACGCTCGTGCCGCAGACGGCGGCGAGGAAGCGACCCGGCTCGGCGAGCACCTGGATGTTTTTCGGGAAAAGGCGGTCGAGCTCGGTGTTGATGACCCTGGCGAGTTCCGCGAACGGCCGCACCGACGAATCATACGGGGCCGGGAAGCCGCCGCCGATGTCGAGCAGGTTCATCTTCGTGTAACCGCGGGCGCGGGCCTCCTCGAAGATGTGGGCGGTGAGGTTGAGCGCCTGGACGTAGTTGTCGAAGTTGGTCGTCTGGCTGCCGACGTGGAAGCTGATGCCCTCGACGGTCAGGCCGACACGGTCGGCCTCGAGGATGAGGTCCACGGCCTCGCCCGGCATGGCGCCGAACTTGGACGACAGCTCCACCATCGCGCCGGTGTTGGGGACCTTGAGGCGCAGGCACAGGCCGGCGGCCGGCGCGTGCTTCTTGATCTTGTGGATCTCCTCGCGGTTGTCGAAGGTGACGAGCGGCTTGTAGCGGTTGAGCTGCTCGAGCGTGTCGGTCGGCTTGGTCGGATTGGCGTAGATGATCTTGTCCCAGATCCACTGCTGGCGCCGCTTTGCCGGCATCTTCCGGATGTTGTCATAGACGATCCTGAACTCCGGCATCGAGGCGACGTCGAAGCTGGCTCCCTCGCGGAAGAGGGTGCGCACGATCAGGGGATCGGGGTTGGCCTTGACCGCGTAATAGACCTGGATGCGCGGCAGGTGCTTGCGGAACTTGCGGTAGGCCTGCCGGAGCGCGTCGTGGTCGATGACGAACAGCGGCGTGCCGTGTTTCTTCGCGAGCTGCTGGAGCCGGGCTTTCGGGATCATTGCTGGGTCATTACCCGGCGTCGGTCACGAGGAAGTTCTTGAACTGCCACGGATCCTGCGTGTCGAGGTCGGGCTTGTTGTATTTTGCGAAGGTCGTGTCGCGGCCCTTGAGGGGGGTCCAGTCGTAGGGCCGGGAGATCCACCTGCCGAGATAGGGCTTGGAGATCTTCAGGATGTAGTCGTGCGGCAGCTCGTCGGGGACGACGACGCCTTCCTCGGGATTCTCGATCATCCACATGGTGGCGGCAACCACGGAGATGGCGACCTGCATGGTGGTGGCGTTCTGGTGCGGGACCAGGCGGCGGGATTCCTCGATGCTGAGGTCGGAGCCGATCCACCACGAGTTGTATTCATGGCCCATGATCAGCGCGCCGAGCACGTCGGCGCCGGACGTGATCTCGTCGTTCATGATGCGCTGGTTTTCGACGAGACGGTAGTTGTAGCCGCGCATCTCGTTGAGCGAGGCGATGGCCTCGTCGCAGGGGCAGTAGGCGTAGTGCATCGTCGGGCGATAGACGGCCTTGCCGTTCTTCCAGACGGTGAGCTTGTCGGAGATGGTGAAGGCCTCGCCGTGGCGGACGACCATGCCGAGGATGGTCCAGTTCGGGACGAAGGAGCGGACCCAGGTGTTGATGCCCATCTGCGCGAGGCAGATCTGGTTCTTCGGCCCCTCCTTGTGCTGGAAGGCGTTTTTTGGGAGCGTCTTCTCGTGCGTGCCCCAGCCCATCTCGGCGGTGGTGGTGCCCTCCTCGCGGAAGCCCTCGATGGACCAGGTGTTCACGAACTCGTCCACCTGCTTCGGCTGATCGGTGATCTGCGTGTCGCGCTCGGAGCAATGGATGACCTTCACGCCCAGCTCCTGGGCGAGGTGGTTGAACGAGCCGGCCTGGATCAGGCCGGCGATCTTCTCGGCGCGCTTCCCGGTGGCCTTGCGGTCCTTGATGAGGCGGCGGCCGATGTCGATGAGCCCCTGCTTGACGAAGTGCGAGATGAGGCCGGGGTTGGCGCCGTGCTCGATGACGGCGGTCGGGCCCTTCTCCTTCCACTTCCTGGTCATGCGGCGCAGGTTCATGTGGCGCCAGTAAAGGGTCTTCTCGGTCGGATGGCTGCCGGACTTGTAGGGGTCCCAGAGTTCGGTCGAGGTGTTGATGTAGCGCACGCCGTGGTCGTGGCACCACTGGAGGATTTCGCAGGCGTCGATGTTCCAGGCGAGGTCAATGAGAATGTCGCCGGGGCCGACGTGCTTCGCCAGCAGCTTCGCCATGTTCTGCTCGGTCACGCGGTCGCGGACAAAGCGGACGCCCTTCCTGGTCCAGGGAGCGAGCTTGGCGCTGCGATCCTCAAAATCCATCACCGTGACGTTCTTCGCCGGCACCTTGAGGTGCTTGAAGAGGATGGGCAGGGTGCACTCGGCCACGGCGCCGTAGCCGACGAACAGGATCTTGTTGGTGAAGTTGAGCATGATGGATTGTTGCGGTGATCTCGACGTGTGCGATGCGGGGAAAAGCCGCGTGCGGCGCCGAAAAATTGGCGTGAATCTGGAAGCGAAGCGCTCGCGAGCGCAAGCGATTATTGAGTGGCGAACCGGTGGCGGCGAGGGAGCGAACTCGCCCGCGGGATCGACGCTCCTGCCGCGGCCCTTGCGGCAACCAGGGCCTCACTCGCTTTTGTTGTAGTTCACGTAGCCCTCGGTGAGGTCGCTGGCGAGGAGGCGGAACGACGCCTTGCCGAGGTGGAGGTTGAGCGTGATGGTGAAGCGCTTCGCCTTCACGATCTCCTTCCACTTCGGCTTGAGCTCGGGGTGCGGCTTGCCGGCGGTCATGGCGGGCGTGTCGTTGTAGAGGATGTCGAGCTTGGCCTCGACGAGCTTGGCGCCCGCGTAGCCGGCGGCGTCGGCCAGCCGGCCCCAGTTGGGGTCCTCGCCATACCAGGAGGACTTCACGAGGAGCGAATTGCCGATGGCGCGGGCGATCTTCTCGGCGTCCTCGGTGGAGGCGGCGCCCTGGACCTTCAGCTCGATGACCTTGGTGATCTTCTCGCCGTCGGACACGATCTTCTCGGCCAGCACCTCGCAGGCCTTCCAGACGGCCTCGGCGAACAGCACGCGGAGCTCGCGGGGGCTCTTGTCGCCCACGCTGACGCCGGAGTGGCCGTTGGCCAGCATGAGCACGGTGTCGTTGGTGCTCATGTCGCCGTCCACGGTGATGCAGTTGAAGGTGCCGGCGACGGCCTCGGAGAGCGTCTTCTGCAGGAAGCTGCGCGGCACGGAGAAGTCGGTCGCGAGGAAGGCCAGCATCGTGGCCATGTTGGGCTGGATCATGCCCGCGCCCTTGGCGATGCCGGAGACGAAGTGTTTCTTGCCGTCGTAGGTGAAGCTGACGGTGACGGTCTTGGGCTTCGTGTCGGAGGTGAGGAGGGCGCTGGCGGCCCGGTGGCCGTGGTCGGCGGAGCGGCCCTTCTCGGTCACGATGCGCTCGAGGCCCTTGAGGAGCTTGGGCATGGGCAGCGGCTGGCCGATGCGGCCGGTGGAGCAAACGAAGAACTGTTCGGGCTTGAGGTTGAGCGAGGCGGCGATGCGCTGCGCGGTGAGCTGGGCGTCCTTGAGGCCCTCGGGGCCGGTGCAGGCGTTGGCGTTGCCGGAGTTGGCAACGATGCCGTGGAAGGGACCGCCATGCGCGAGGTGTTTCTGGCAGAGCAGCACGGGGGCGGCCTTGACCTGGTTGGTCGTGAACGTGCCCGCCGCCGTGCAGGGCCGGAGCGAGAAGAGCAGCGCAAGGTCGAGGCGCTTGAGGTCGTTCTTGTCGCGGATGTCGCAGGCGACGCCCGCGGCCTCGAAGCCGGGCACGTCGGTGATGCCGGCGCTGTCGGGGGTGACGGTCAGTTGGCTCATGGAAAACGGGATGCTTCGCGGCGTGCAGGACGGTCTCAGCCGAGGCCCGCCGTCTCGGGCAGGCCCAGCCACAGGTTCATGATCTGGACGGCCTGGCCGCTGGCGCCCTTGACGAGATTGTCCACCGCGGAGGTGATGACGAAGTTGCCCGTGCGGGCGTCGTGCACGGCGGACAGATCGAGCCGGTTGGTGCCGGTGACGTGGGCGGAGTCGGGCGTCTCACCGGAGGCGAGAATGGAGATGAAGGGCCTGCCGGCGTAGGTCGCCTTCCAAGCGGCGTAGAGCGACTCGATGGTCGCATCCGGGGCGGCGGGGACGGTCGTCGTGGTGATGATGCCGCGCCGCATCGGGGCGAGGTGCGGGTTGAACTGCACAACGGTCTTTGCGCCGGCGAAGGCGGAAAGCTGCTCCTCGATCTCGGCGAGGTGGCGGTGCTTGGTGAGGCCGTAGGCCTTGGCGCTCTCGGCGCGTTCGGCGTAGAGGTATTGCTCCTCGGCCTTCTTGCCGGCGCCGCTGACGCCGGAGAACGAGTTCACGACGATGTGTTCCTTCGCGACGACGCCGGCCTTGAGCAACGGGGCGAGCGGCACGATGGTGCTCGTCGGGTAGCAGCCGGGCGCGGCGGCCAGCTTGATCTCGGACTTCCACTTGGGGTCGGTCAGCTCGGGCAGGATGAAACGGGCCTGCGGCAGCAGCTCGGGCGCGTGGTGGTGGCCGTAGTATTTTTCGTAGGTGGCGAGGTCGGCGATGCGGAAGTCGGCGCTGAGGTCCACGACCTTGCGGCCGGCGGGCACGAGGGCCTTGGCGAAATCGGCGGCGGCGCCGTGCGGCAGGGCGAGGAACCAGAGATCCACCTCGGCGCGGGCGGCCACGGCCGTGACGTCGGAATCGCTGAACCTGAGCTGTTCGGCGGCCGTGCCGCGGAGCGCGGGCATGACCGCGGCGACGGGTTTGCCCGCGTGCTGCCGGGACGTGACCGCCGTCAGTCTGACCTGCGGGTGACCGAGGAGGAGTTTGACGAGAACTTCGCCGGAATAGCCCGACGCGCCGACGATGCCGACATTCATGTAGTGGGAGTGGTAGAGATAGGGATTCCCAAGAGGGAATCGAGCAGTTTCCGTGTTATGGACGGCCAACAAAAAAGCGGAGGCCGCGAGGCGCTCCGCTTGGGTGAGGGGGACTCCAGTCCGCGCGTTTAACGCTTGGAGAACTGGAAGCGCTTGCGGGCGCCGGGCTGGCCGGCTTTCTTGCGCTCTTTCTCGCGGGGGTCACGGGTGAGGTGACCGGCCTTCTTGAGGCTGACGCGGAGCTCGGGATTGAACTTGAGGAGGGCGCGGGCGATGCCGTGGGCGACGGCGCCCGACTGGCTGCTGATGCCGCCGCCGGCGACGTTCACGAACACGTCGAACTTCTCCTTGGCGTCGGCGGTCGCCAGCGGGGCGACGGCGCGGCGCACGAAGTTCTCGTGGGTGAAGTAGGTCTCGAACTTGCGGTCGTTGACGGACAGGTTGCCGGAGCCGGCAACGAGACGGACGCGGGCGGTGGAGGACTTGCGGCGGCCGGTGCCGAGGAAGACGGAGGTTTCTGCGCTCATGGAGGGTCGTTAGATCTTGACGGGGTTCTGGGCCTCGTGGTCGTGGGCGGCGCCCGGGAAAACGCGGAGCTTGGTCAGCATCCTGGCGGCGAGGCGGTTCTTCGGGAGCATGCCCTTGACGGCCTGCTTGATGATGAACTCGGGCTTCTTGGCGCGGACATCGGTCAGCTTGCGGTATTTCTCGCCGCCGACATAGCCGGAGAACGACATATACTCGGTGACCTCTTCCTTCTTGCCGGTGAGGGCGACCTTGCTCGCGTTGATGACGACAACGTAATCACCGGTATCGACGTGGGGCGTGTAAGTGGGCTTGTGACGGCCGCGGAGGATGTTGGCGGCTTTAACGGCGAGACGGCCCAGCACCTTGCCTTCGGCATCGATCAGATACCACTTGGGCTGCACGGTCTCTTTCTTGGCCAGATAGGTTTTCATTTGCGGAAAGGGGCCCAAGGGAAAGAGTCGCCCCACCCCTGTCAACACCCAAGGTTTCACATTTTCGCGGCACGGACTGGAACGGCCTCCATCCCACCCAATCGGGAGGTTAATGGCGGCCAAAACCCGCCTGTTATTCACAATTCCGGCCTTAAACCGGGTTTGTTTTTGTGGCGGGCGTCGCCACATTGAGGCCATGACGCCGCCGCGCCTTGTTCTTGCCGCCAGCATCTTGGGTTTCACGGGTGTGGGTTTGGGTGCCTTCGGCGCCCATGGCCTGAAGGCTGCGCTTGAGGCCGGCAATCAGGTCGAGAGCTGGAAAACGGCCGTTTTTTACCAATTGGTTCATGCTGTGGCCCTGTTGGCACTGCCCGGATGTCCGGCCTCCGCCGCGACCAAGGCCGGCTGGTGCTGGCTGGCTGGCGTGGTGTGCTTTTCAGGCTCCCTGTATTGGATAGCGCTGGGCGGCCCGGCTAAGATGCTCTGGCCCGTCACCCCGCTGGGCGGACTGCTGTTGCTGGCCGGTTGGGCTGTGCTGATCGCCGCCGCCTTCCGCAAAACCGACGCATGAAGATCCCCCCGCCCCTGCGCGCCGCCCTTGCCGCCCTGCGTTCCGCGGGTGGTCGGCCGCGGCTGGTCGGCGGCTGCGTGCGCGACTGGTTGCTCGGGCTCGAACCCAAGGATTTCGACGTCGAGGTTTATGGCCTGGACTACGAGGCGCTGGGCCGCGCGTTGACGCCGTTCGGGCCGACCGACCTCGTGGGCCGGAGCTTCGGCGTGCTGAAGGTGCGGATTGACGGCGTGGAATACGACTTCAGTCTGCCGCGCCGCGAGTCCAAGACCGGCGCCGGCCACCGCGGCTTCGCGGTCTCGCCCGATTCCACCCTGACCGAGGCCGAGGCGGCGGCGCGGCGCGATTTCACCGTCAACGCCATCGCCTACGATCCGCTGGAGGGCCGCCTTCTCGATTTTCACGGTGGCGCCGACGATCTGAAGAAGAAGGTGCTGCGGCACACGGGCCCGGCCTTCACGGAGGATCCGCTGCGGGTGTTGCGCGCCTTCCAGTTCGCCGCGCGGTTCGAATTCACGCTCGTCCCGGAGACCGTCGCGCTCTGCCGGAGCATCCGCGACTCCTACGCCGAACTCGCCGTCGAACGCGTGTGGGGCGAATGGGAGAAGTGGGCCGTGCAGTCCGCCAAGCCCTCGGTCGGCCTCGTTGTCCTCAAGCAAACCGGCTGGTTGCAGCACTTCCCCGAGATCGCCGCGCTCGACGGCCTGCCGCAGGAGCCCGAGTGGCACCCGGAGGGCGACGTGTTCGTGCATACCGGTCACTGTCTCGATGCGCTGGTGAAACTCGATTCGTGGCAGGCGGGCCCGCCCGCAACACGCCGCCTGCTTTCCCTCGCCGTGCTCGCCCACGATTTCGGCAAGGCCGTGACCACCAAACAGGCCGAGCGCCGCGGCAAACTCCGCTGGACCAGCCCCGAGCACGAGGCCGCCGGCGGTCCGCTCGCCGAGTCCTTCCTGCGGCGCATCGGCGCGCCGCACGACCTGATCGAACACGTCCGTCCGCTCGTCGTGAACCACCTGCTCCACCACGACGGCCCGTCCGAATACCGCGACACGACCGTGCGCCGGCTCGCCCGCAAGATCGCCCCCGCCACGCTCGACGACTTGATGGCGGTGATGCGCGCCGACCACCTCGGCCGCCCGCCGCTCGTCTCCGCAGAAACCGAAAAGCGCCTCGGCTTCCTGCGGATGGCCGCCCAGAGGCTCGCCCTCGAACACGCCGCCCCCAAGCCCATCGTGCTCGGCCGGCACCTGATCGCCCTCGGCTGCCACCCGGGGCCGCACTTCAAACCCGCGCTCGACGCGGCGTTCGAGTCGCAGCTCGACGGGGCCTTTTCTGACGAACTGTCGGGGATCGAGTGGCTGCGAAGCTATTTACGGGCCCACCCGGAGGCCGTAAGGTCCGCTCCTCCACGCCATGAACCAACTCGACCAGCTTGAGCGGTTCACCACGGCCGGCCCGACACCGGCGACTTCGCCGGCATGAAGCAGTTTGCGCCGCGCGACACGCCGACGAACCCCGCCTGATCCTCAAGGCCGCCGCGATGCCCGAAAAGGAGGGCCTCCGCCTGTTCTCCGCCGATCTTGTGAAACTCGCGCGGCTCACCGCGCAGAAACACGGTTGAGTCCCGGCCGGGCGGACGCGAATCTCGGGCCATGATTCGCGCCTTCCAGTGGGACCTCGCCCGGCAGGTCGAGCGCCTCGATTTTCTCAAGAAACTCCTTCCGCGCTACGCGCGCTGGGGCTACGAGGAACTCTACCTGCACCTGGAAGATGCCGTCCATTACCCCGGCCTGCCTGGCATCGGCCGCGACGACGCCTACACCTACGAGGAGCTGGGCGAGCTGGTGCTCGCCGCCGCGCAATGCGGCATCCGCGTCGTGCCCATCGTCAACCTGCTCGGACACACGCAGTATCTGATCAAGCACCCGGATCTGCGCGACCTGAACGAACTGCGCGATGAACGTGGCGATCCGCTCGCCAGCGGCCAGATCTGCCCCCTGCATCCGCGCACGCTGGAGGTCGCGGAGAAGCTGCTGCGCGACCTGGCACCGTATTGCACGGCCGGCAAGGTGCACGTCGGACTCGACGAGTCGTTCCACTTGGGCAAGTGCCCGCGTTGCCGTGACGAGGTCGCACGCATCGGATTGGGCGGACACTTCGCCGGCCACGTCAACCGGCTGCACAAGCTCGTCGGAGGACTCGGTCTGCAGATGGGGCTCTGGGCCGACATGCTCTATTTTGTGCCCGAAGCCATTCCGCAACTGCCCGCCGGTCTCACGGCCTACGACTGGTATTACTACCCCTTCAACCGGAAGCCGCGCGTGGAGTTCTTCAATTTCGCCGAGCGCGACCTGCATCCTGCGCTGAAGAAACAGGGCCTCCGCTACTACGGCTGCCCGATGAACGGCGCGTTCCGCTACGAACCGCTGCCGGTGTTCGGCGACCGGCTGGCCAACATCCGCTCGTGGTGGCAGCGCTGCCAAGCCGTCAAGGCCGACGGCCTGCTCATCACCTCGTGGGAAGCCTACCGGCTGGCATTGGAAACGACCACCGTCGTGGACGCCGGCGCCGCGAACCTCTGGCTGGAGCCCGGTCACGATGACGCCACGGCCATGCTGGCCCGGGGTTTGGAACGGGCGCTCGGCTCCAAAAACGCCCGACCGCAAGCCCGTGCCCTGCTGGCAGCCGATGACCACGCCTTCGCCGGTTACGCCCGTTGGCAGATCAATGATCGCTGGGATGCCTGCGCCGGCGAAGAATCCCTCAAGCCCTATGTCACGGAGCTGCGTTTCTATGAACGCATGACAAACGATTCTTATGACTGGCCGCCCGCCCTTTCTGCGAGTCTGGCGTTTCGCTTGTATCTTGCGCAGCGCGACGTTTTCGTGCGCGCGGCAGCCCGCGACGTCTTCCGCTGGCGCCGGCTGCTGGCAAAGGGAGAACGGAATCTTGTCATCCATTGTATGACAGACGCTCTGGTGGCGGCCGGTGAATTAGCCCGGGCTTGGAACGAGGGTCGCCAGGCTGCGCGGGCGATGTGGAGCCGCACCCGCGATAAACACCGTCGCGGCCAGAACGAGATCCTGCTGGAAGCCGACCGGCGCCGGCTCGGCGAGTGGCGGAGGTGGCTGCAAAGGGCGCTGCGCAAGCCGGACATCGTGCGCGACCGCACGCCGGTCTGCGGCGCGTGGCAACTGACCTTCCGGGTGCATAATTTTGCCCCGGCCGTGCAAAAGGTGGTCGTCGAGGAGCAGGATGCGGACGGCGCCTGGCGGGAGCTGGCGGGCCGCCACACCATCGAATTCCGCGCCCAGGCGGCCCGTCCGCGCAGCGGGATCGTGCGCGAGTTCAGCGTGCCGGTGGACGATCCGTCCCGGCCGCTGCGCATCGCGGTGCGCGGCGTCGGCCGCATGGCGGTCAGCCATGCGGTTCTCACCGACGGTGTCACTACCCGTCGCGCGCACGCCTACCGGCGCAAGCACTTGCTCGGCCAGCCGGCCCCCCGGCGCGGTTTCCCCGCGCCGGATTGGGCCGACAACGCCGCCGCTTACATCCCGGACTGTGCCACCTGATCAGCTGCGGGCCGGCATGTGCTTGCCGAGGAATTCCTCCATTTTCAGGTAGAATCTCACCCGGGCGGGGGCGTTGCTGAAGCCATGCCCCTCGTCTTCCTGGTTGAAGACCTCGTAAGGTTTGTGGTGCTTGTCGAGCTCGGCCTTGAGTTTCTTCCAATGGCGGTATTCGACGCGCGGGTCGTTTTCACCATAGGCATGCAGCGTCGGCACCGTGATAGCCGCCACATGATTCACCGGTGAGCGGCGCCGGAGCTCCTCCATGTCGGGATGCACCCACTTTTCGAAGAATATTTCGTTCATGATCCGATCCCCGCCCTGATCCCGGCGCCCCAGATAGGTCAGGTCAACGGCGCCGACGTAGTTGATGGCGCAGCGGTAAAGCTCCGGGGTGAAAGTCACGCCCGCCATGGCTGCATATCCGCCATAGCTGGCGCCGTAAATGGCCACGCGCCCGGGGTCGGCGACGCCCTGCCTCACCGCCCACTGCACCGCATCCGTCAGGTCGTCCTGCATTCTTCTGCCCCATTCAAGCCGGCCGGCCTCCAGATGCTTGCGGCCCAACCCACCGGAGCCGCGGTAGTTCAGTTGCAGCACGGCGTAGCCGCGATTCGCCAGGAACTGCACCTCAGGGTCATAGCCCCATGTGTCCCGAATGCCGTAGGGGCCGCCATGCGGAAGCAGGATCAAAGGCTGGGGACCGCTCGCGCCGGGTGGCTTGGTCAGATAGCCCTGCAACTCCAGCCCGTCACGCGCCTGGAAGCGCACTACTTCCATGCGGGCCAGGTGTTTCGACTCCAAGGTCGGGCGCGCGGAGCCGAGCGGCATGAGCTTCGGCTGCGGACGGCTCCGGTCCAGCAGGAAGTTTATGCCGGATTCGACGTCGGAGCGGACGGTGATGACGAATTTCTTCCGGTCATCCGACATGCCCACGATCGAATTGCGCGTGCCGGGAAAGGTCTGGTCAAGGCTGGCTTGGAGCGCCGCCATCCCGGCGTCAAACCAATGCACATGGGGTTTGTCGCCCTCGTAGTTCACACCCAGCAGCACGGTTTTGTCCCGGGACAGGAGCAGACCCGTGATTTCCCCCTCCGGCGGGACGAACAACTCGCCGTTGATCCGACCGGTGCGCAGGCTCCAGGAAACCAGCGCTCCGCGATCGTGCCGGCTGTAATCGACGAACAACAGTGTCTCGTTGTCGGCGAGAATCGTGGCGTGGTCCAGCAATCCGGTGTTGATATCCCGCGGCCTCGTCAGCAAGCGGGTGAACCGCTGATCCTCGCCCAGACGCGCCTCGATGGCGAATTCCTCCTGCGTATCGATGACCTGCACCCGGATGCGGCCGGTGTTGTCGAATTGAAGCCCCAACCTGTTCTTCTCCGCGGTGTCACCGCCGACCGAGGTGCGCCGGCCGGTGACCACATCGACCTCGTAGATGCCTCTGCTCCAGTCCGACTTCTCCTTGCTGCCACTCACGATCAGCTTGCGCGGATTGGTGATCCACCATGTAAGCACGCCGCCCCACTGGCCGTCCTGCCGCGTGACGTTGTTCTCGCCGTAGGATTCGAGCAGCCGGGTGACACGGCGGGTCTTGATGCTGATCGACTGGATGGCATCGGCTTCGTTGCCGCCGACATCGGCCACAAAGACGATGTGCTCGTCGCTTTTCCAGATGAAGGTGTCGATGTTTTCGTCGGCGGCCCGGACCAGCGGCTCGACCTTGCCGGTTTCGAGGTCCATTAACGCCAACCCCATGCGACCCTGCATCGGCGCACGGAAGGCGACATGCCGCCCACCGGGCGCAATCTGGACACTGGCGATCGCAGGATCATCGAAAAACTTCTCCACCGGAATGAGCGGGGGCGCCCCGGCATCAGCGCGCGACGCAACCGCCAGAACGCATAGGACCAGCCACAGGAACCACCGATCCCACGGACCGGCGGGAAAATGTCGAATCAGCGTGTGCATGATGGGAGGAAACAATTTTCAATCCGCAGGGGCAATTGCGAAGGTCCCGTAGCGGGATAAATTCACATAGGTAAGCCCTTGCGGGCTGTCCCTGTGACACCACCGGACATGCGGGTCCGCATCCGGCGGTTCGGTGCAGTTGGGTCAGTTTGAGACATGGAACGTAGGCAGACCGTAACGGGAGAACCACGCGGTAGGGAGCGCCTGGTGGAGCACGGGCGTGCCGCCCAGCCGCCAGGGGCCGTTCGGCGCACTCACCAGTTTGGCCGCCGCGACCGGGGCGATGCCTCGGCGCACCAACTCCCGGAAGCGGCGCGGGCCGCGTTTCCAGT
>JBMOQY010000006.1:0-195427 GCA_049322455.1 Verrucomicrobiota bacterium
GGCTTGGCATGGGACAGCCGGCCTCGGCGAGCCAGTTCGTGCGGCGGTATCTGCTGCGGGAGGAGGGCCGGACGGAAACAGGGCGACTCTTGTCAAGAGTCAAGACCTGACGTGTTCAGAGTGTTCACCTGCAGCGTCAGGCGGACCCGCTCGTTCGCGAGAGCCTGGCGCTGACGGCCGACGGCCCGCGCCGCCTCCTCCGCTTCGCTCGGCACTCGCACCACCGCCAGGGCACCCCGGTTGCCGGCCAAGTAGCGGTCGAGGCAGGAGCACAAGGCGTTCGCGGCGCGGCTGTCGGTCTTCACTCGCTCGCCGTAGTGGCTCCAGTCCCGTGGTCGCACGACCAGGTTATGCACGCCCATCGCCGTGAGCTGCCGGTGCAGCACGTAGCCCAGCGGACCGGCTTCGTAGCAACTATGCACGGTCTGCGCCCGCGTGAGCTGTTTGCGCACGAACACCAGAAATTGCTCCGGCGTGAAGCGCTGCGCCGGCTGCGCCACCTGCCCATCGATCTGCCGCACCACCACAATCGAGCTGGCGTGAACGTCCAACCCGAGCTTGATTACTCCGGCGCGAGCGCCGGTCTCTGTCTGGATATCATTCGTTGATGTCATAGCACAGACAGCCTGGCGCTTCGCGCCCCGCTTGTCCGCCCCATGTCATCTTTTGCCTCACTCAAGGAGTATGAGTTCGGAGCCAAGGCGGCACTGGCCGTCGGCAAGGACCACGGCGTCATCCTCGGCGCCCTCAACCTCGCAGAGAACACCTACGACGGCCACACCGTCGAACCCGCGCTGGCCCAGATCGAGCGCGTCGCCGGTTACCGGCCACAGAAAGCCATCACCGACCGCGGCTACCGCGGCCGCAAGCAGTATGGCGCCACCGAGCTGCTCCTGCCCGGCAAACCTGCCGCCGACGCCACCGACTACGCCAGACGCAAGATGCGTTCACACTTCCGTCGCCGCGCCGCCATCGAGCCGAGGATCGGCCATCTCAAGAGCGACTTCCGGCTCGGCCGCAACTTCCTGCGCGGGACCCAGGGCGACGCGATGAACCTGCTGCTCGCCGCCACCGCCGCCAACCTCAGCCTGTGGCTGCGCCGCGCTTCGGCGTGCCTGCACGCGATCCTCGCCCGGCTGCTCTTCGCCCTCGGCTTACGCGCTTTCCTTCTCCACCCTCGCTTACAGACAGCTTTTTAAGGGACGACTAAAAGTAAGTGAAAGCAATTACGGCCGGTCAGCCAACGTGACAGGGATGATCGCTGCGGCCTCACAAGCCGTGCGCAGTGCTCGCCAAGAAGCGCCGAGAGGGCCGCCGCCGCCGCGGGTATCCTCGTGGCATGGCACGCGTCAACCCGTTCTCTCCGGTAAAAAGAACACCCGGTAATGTGGTCCCCAGGGTGAGGGCCGGGTGCAGCTGTGTGGCAAAAGGAGCGGGCGCGCGTGCCTCCCTTTGGCCGCGCCCATGAAGCCGGCCGTCCTCAACAGCACGGTCCTGCGCGACGGCCACCAGTCCCTGGCCGCCACGCGCATGACCACGGAGCACATGCTGCCGGCGGCGCCGGTGCTCGATAGCATGGGCTTCGGCGCGCTCGAGACCTGGGGCGGGGCCACCATCGACTCGTGCCTGCGCTATCTGAAGGAAAACCCCTTCACCCGCCTCGACCGGCTGAAGGCCGCCGCGCCGCGCACGCCGCAGATGATGCTCCTGCGCGGCCAGAACCTCGTGCAATACGCCAGCTTCCCCGACGACGTGGTGGAGGCCTTCGTGCGCTGCACCGCCGCCCGCGGGCTCGACCAGTTCCGCATCTTCGACGCGCTCAACGATGCGCGCAACCTCCGGACCCCGATCCGCGCCGTCAAGGCCGCGGGCCGCCACGCCCAGGGCGCCGTCTGCTACACCACCAGTCCCGTGCACACGCCGGAGCGCCTGGCGGCCTTCGCCGACGAGCTGGCGGAGCTCGGGGTGGATTCGCTCTGCATCAAGGACATGGCCGGCCTGCTCACCCCGCGTGTGGCCCACGACCTCGTGCGCGCGATCCGCCGGCGGCATGCGCTGCCCATCGTCGTGCACAGCCACGACACCGCCGGCTTCGCCCTGGCCTCCTACCTGGCGGCCATCGACGCCGGGGCCGACGCCGTCGAGACCTCCATCGCCCCCTTCGCCAACGGCACCGCCCAGCCCGACACGACGCGTCTGCTCGCCGCGCTCTCCGGCCACGAACGTGCGCCGCAATTCGACTCCGCCGCCCTCCGGGCGCTCGGCACGCACTTCGAGGGTGTCGCCCGGCAACTCGCCGTCTTCATGAACCCGGCCAACGAGCGCGTGGACGGCGCGGTGCTCCAATACCAGGTGCCCGGCGGCATGCTCTCCACTTTCCGAAACCAGCTCAGGGACATGAAAATGGAGGCGCGTTTCGACGAGGTGATGGCCGAGGTGCCCGTCGTCCGCCGCGCCCTGGGCTGGGTCCCGCTCGTCACCCCGACTTCGCAGATCGTCGGCACGCAGGCCATGCTCAACGTCAAGTTCGGCCGCTGGGCCAACCTCGCGCAGCACACCATTGACGTCGCTCTCGGTCGCTACGGCCGCACCCCGGGTCCGGTCGATCCGGATCTCCGGGCGCTTTGCGCGAGGAAGTCAGGACAGGAACCGGTGGACGTCCGCCCGGCCGACCTGCTTGCGCCCCGGATGCCGGCGCTCCGCGAGGAGCTGACCCGCAAGGGTCTGCCGGTCAGCGACGAACACGCCGTCCTCTACGCGATGTTCCCGCGCGAGACCGAGGCGTTGCTCGAGCCGGCAACGGCCGCGGCGCCGGCGGCACCCGCACCCGCCTCCGCGGCGCCGGTCGCTTCCGTCCCGATCCGCCACGCTGCCGGCGGCCCACGGCATTTCTTCCTCACCGTGAACCAACGCCGCCACGCGGTGCGGATCGAGGAATTGTCCGGCTCATGAAAACCACCGCCCCCACGACGCTGTTCGCCGAATTCCCGCCGCCGGCTCCGACCGACTGGCGCCGGGCGGCCGAGGAAGCGCTCGAAGGCGCGCCCTTCGAGAAGAAGCTCGTCACGCGCACGCCCGAGGGCATTGATCTGCAGCCCATCTATACGCGGGCCGACGCCGGGGCCGTCGCGGGCGAGTGGCCGGGTTTGCCGCCTTACGGGCGTGGGGTCACCGCGCTGGGCTCCCGGGTGCACGGGTGGCGGGTCTGCCAAGAACTGCCCTACGGCACGCCGCCGGAATTCAATGCCGCGCTCTTGCACGATCTCAACCGCGGGCAGAATGCCGTGCACCTGCTGCTCGACATTGCCACACGCCGCGGGCTCGATCCCGACGAGGCCCGGCCGGGCGAAGTGGGCGGTTGCGGGTTGTCCCTGGCGACGCTCGATGATTTCGCACGCGCCTTGCGCGGCGTGGACCTCTCCGCCGTGCCGGTCCATGTGCCGGCCGGTCTGTCGGCGCTGCCGCTCACCGCCATGTTCGCGGCGGCGCTGATCGAGCAGGGCAAGAAGCCCACGGTGCTGCACGGCGCGGTCCTGGCGGACCCGTTCTCCGAGTGGCTGGGCCGCGGCACCCTGCCGGCCGGACTGGAACCGGCCTATGACGACATGGCCGTGCTGACCGGGTGGGCGACGCGCGCGGGTTCGCCGCTGCGCACGGTCGGCGTCGGCGCCAACCACTGGGCCGACGCCGGCGGCTCGGCGGTGCACGAGCTGGCCTTCGGCCTTGCCACGGGTGTGGACTACCTGCGCGCCCTGGCCGCCCGGCACATCACGCCGGAGCGCGCGGCGCCGCGGTTCCTCTTCACCTTTTCGAGCGGCTCGCATTTTTTCATGGAAGTGGCGAAATTCCGCGCGGCCCGCCTGCTCTGGGAGCGGGCCGTGGCGGCCACCGGCGCCCCCGCCGGGGCGGGGCGGCTGGTCTTCCATGCGCGGACCTCGCTCTGGAACAAGACCGTGCTCGATCCGCACGTGAACATCCTGCGCACGACCACCGAGGCCTTCGCGGCGGTCATCGGCGGCTGCGCCAGCCTGCACGTCGCGCCGTTCGACGAGTGCTTCCGCGTGCCGGACGATTTTTCGCGCCGCCTCGCGCGCAACATCCAGCTCATCCTCGCCGAGGAGTGCGGCCTGGGCCGGGTGGTGGACCCCGCCGGCGGCTCCTGGTATGTAGAAGCGCTCACGCGGCAGCTCGCGGCGAAGGCCTGGGCGCTGTTCCAGGAGGTGGAAAGGCGCGGCGGCATGGCCGCGGCCATCCGCGCGGGCTTCCCGCAGGAGACCGTGGACAAGCTCGCCGCCGAGCGCATCGCCGCGGTCGAGACGCGCCGCGACGGCGTCATCGGCGCCAACCTGCATCCGCATCTCAAGGAGAAGCCCGCCGATCCCAATCTGCCCGACTATGCCGCGCTGGCCTCGCGCCGGGCGCGCCAGGTCTGCGCCTACCGGATGGCCACCGCACCCGAGCGCGACGCCGAGGTGATGGCGCGGCTGGCCGACCTGCCGGGTGCGACGCCGGCCGGGATCATGCGGCGCCTCATCGAGGCCTTCGGCCACGGCGCCACGCTGGGCGAGGTCGGCAAGGTGCTGCGCGCGGGCGCGCGCGACGAGCCGCCCGTGCGGCGGTTGCGTCCCCGGCGCCGCGCCGAACCGTTCGAGGCGCTGCGCAGCCGGGCCGACGCGCATCTGGCGCGCACCGGTGCGCGTCCGGCGGTCTTCCTGGCCAACTTCGGACCGCGCCAGCAGCACGCGGCCCGGGCCGATTTCTCGGCGGGGTTCTTCGCCGCCGGCGGCTTCGAGGTCCGGTCCGCACCGGGCTTCGATTCACCCCAGGCCGCCGCGGCCGCCGCCCGCGAGTCCGGCGCGGCCATGGTCGTCGTCTGCTCGACCGACGACAGCTACCCGGCGCTCGTGCCGCCGTTCGCGGCCGCCCTGCGGGCGGCACCCAACCCGCCGCTGCTCGTGCTGGCCGGCCTGCCGGGGACGCCGGCGTTGCAGGCGCAGTTCCGCGCCGCCGGCGTGGACGAGTTCATCCACCTCCGTGCCAACTGCGCGCAGATGCTCGCCCGTTTCCAGGAGAGGCTTGGTCTCTGATCCCCCGCGCGCCATGAGATTCCCCGACTACACCCGGCTGGACTTCGACACCGCACCGCCGCGCGCGGGCCACGCTGCCGCGTGGCGCAAGGCCGCCCGGGCCGAAAGCGGAGGCCCCGCCGCCCTCGACGACTGGGAGACGCTCGAGCGGATTCCCGTGAAGCCGGTCTATACCTCCGCGGACCTCGCCGACGCAGGGCACCTCGACTTCACGGCGGGGCTTGCGCCGTTCCTGCGCGGACCCTACGCGACGATGTATGTGCAGAAGCCGTGGACGATCCGCCAGTATGCGGGATTCTCGACGGCAACCGAGTCCAACGCCTTCTACCGGCGCAACCTTGCCGCCGGGCAGACCGGCCTCTCCGTGGCCTTCGACCTCGCCACGCACCGCGGCTACGACAGCGATCATCCCCGCGTGGTGGGCGACGTCGGCAAGGCCGGGGTGGCGGTGGACAGCGTGCTCGACATGCAGACGCTGTTCCAGGGCATCCCGCTGGACCGGATCAGCGTCTCGATGACGATGAACGGCGCGGTGCTGCCGGTGCTGGCGTTCTACATCGTGGCCGCGCAGGAGCAGGGCGTGAAGCCGGAGCAGCTCTCCGGCACGATCCAGAACGACATCCTGAAGGAATACATGGTGCGCAACACCTACATCTACCCGCCGGCCCCCTCGATGCGCATCATCGCCGACATCTTCGCCTACACGGCGAAGCACATGCCGAAGTTCAACTCCATCTCGATCTCCGGCTACCACATGCAGGAGGCGGGGGCCACGGCCGACCTGGAGCTGGCCTACACGCTGGCCGACGGCCTCGAATACCTCCGCACGGGTCTCAAGGCCGGCCTCGACATCGACGCGTTTGCGCCGCGCCTTTCGTTCTTCTGGGCGCAGGGCAAGAACCCGTTCATGGAGATCGCCAAGCTGCGCGCCGCCCGCCTGCTCTGGGCGAAGATCGTGAAGCAGTTCAATCCGAAGAACCCGAAGTCCATGGCGCTGCGCACGCATTCGCAGACCTCGGGCTGGTCGCTCACGGAGCAGGATCCGTTCAACAACGTCGCCCGCACCTGCGTCGAGGCCATGGCCGCCGTGCTCGGGCACACGCAGAGCCTGCACACCAACTCGCTCGACGAGGCCATCGCGCTGCCGACCGACTTCTCGGCCCGCATCGCGCGCAACACGCAGCTCTATCTCCAGGCCGAGACCGGCCTCTGCGCGGTCGTGGATCCGTGGGGCGGCTCGTATTACGTCGAGCGCCTCACCCACGAGCTGGCGCACAAGGCCTGGGCGCACATCCGGGAGGTCGAGGAGCTCGGCGGCATGGCCCGGGCCATCGAGACCGGCCTGCCCAAGCTGCACATCGAAGAGGCCGCCGCCCGCCGGCAGGCGCTGATCGATTCCGGACGCGAGACCATCGTCGGCGTGAACAAACACCAGTTGGAGAAGGAGGCCCCCATGGACATCCTCGAAGTGGACAACACCGCCGTGCGCGAGGCGCAGATCCGGCAGTTGCGGCAGCTCAAGGCCGCGCGCGACGGCGCCCGTGTGCGCCAGACGCTCGACGCGCTCACAGAGAGCGCCCGCAGCGGCGAGGGCAACCTGCTCGCCCTGAGCATCGAGGCTGCGAAGGCCCGCGCCACGCTCGGTGAAATCTCCGGGGCCCTCGAGCGGCACTTCGGCCGCTACCAGGCGCAGATCCGTTCCGTCTCGGGCGTCTATCGCGCCGCCTATGCCGGCCGCGACGACGTCGCCCGGGTGCGGGCCATGACCGACGCCTTTGCGGGGCGCGAGGGCCGCCGGCCACGCATCCTCATCGCCAAGCTCGGCCAGGACGGCCACGACCGCGGCGCCAAGGTTGTGGCCACCGCGATGGCGGACATGGGCTTCGACGTGGACATCGGGCCGCTCTTCCAGACCCCCGAGGAGGCGGCGCGCATGGCCGTCGAGAACGACGTGCATGTGGTCGCCATGAGCTCGCTCGCCGCCGGCCACAAGACGCTGCTGCCCCAGCTGGTGGCGGAACTCGAGAAACAGGGGCGCGGCGACATCCTCGTGGTGTGCGGCGGCGTGATCCCCGCGCAGGACTACGCCTTCCTCGCGGAGCACGGCGCCGCGGCCGTCTTCGGCCCGGGCACGCCCGTGCCGCAGTCCGCCGCCCTGGTGCTGGAGAAGCTCGCCGTCACCCACCTGGCGTGAGAGGCCATGAAACTCCAGGCCAGCAGCACCGCAGGTCGCGGAGAGCACGGCTTCGGCGAGGCCGGGTCGGAGACCTGTAGGGGCGCGCCTCCGGCGCGCCGGAGTGCGTCCGGTAACGGTGCAGGGCGCGGACGAGCCGCGTCCCTACAGGCGGCAAATCCGGCCTCGCGGGAGCTCGGCCCTCCGGGAGAACAGCAGCCATGAGCGCCGCCTCCACTTCTCCCGACTGGGTCCCGCCGGAAGGGGGCGAAGGGTTTGCCACGAGGATCGTTGCGGGCGTGCCGGCGCCAGCGGCAAAATCCCGCGAGCCGGCGGCCCCGCCGGGGCCCGAATCTCCGGGGACCCTGGCGAATCGCATTTTCGAGGGGGACCGGGTTGCGCTGGCGCGCGGCATCACGCTGGTGGAAAGCCGTTCGTCCGTCCACCGTGCGGCGGCGGTTGAATTGCTGGAGCTGTTGAACGCGCGGGCCGGCGGCTCGCTGCGCATCGGCATCACCGGCGCGCCCGGGGCGGGGAAGAGCACCTTTCTCGACACGCTCGGCGTGCAGCTGTGCGAGTCCGGCTGGCGCGTGGCGGTGCTGAGCGTGGACCCGAGCAGCCCGGTGACGGGCGGCAGCATCCTCGGCGACAAGACGCGCATGGCGCGGCTGGCGCGGCATCCGCACGCCTTCATCCGGCCGTCACCCAGCGGGGGCGAGCTGGGCGGCGTGGCCCGGCGCACGCGCGAGACCATCACGCTGTGCGAGGCCGCGGGTTTCGATACCGTGCTCGTGGAGACCGTCGGGGTGGGGCAGAGCGAGGTGCTCGTGCGCGACATGGTGGACTGTTTCGTGGTGCTCATGCTGGCCGGCGCCGGCGACGAATTGCAGGGCATGAAGAAGGGCATCCTCGAGCTCGCCGACGTGCTGGTGGTGAACAAGGCCGACGGGGAAAACCGGGCCCGCGCCGAGGCCGCGCGGCTGGAGTTCTCCCGGGCGCTGCATTATCTGACCGGACACGAGGGCGCGTGGCAGCCCCCGGTGCTCACGTGTTCCGCGCAGACGGGCGCGGGGGTGGCGGAAGTCTGGCAGGCGGTGGAGAAGTTCATCGGGCACGCGCGCGGCCGGGGCGACTTCGACGCGCGGCGCAACCTTCAGCAACTGACCTGGCTGCGGACCCTGATCGAGGAAGGCTTGCACGAGCTGTTGCTGGCCGATCCGGCGGTGCGGGCCGAGCAGGCGGAGATCGTGCGGCTGGTGGCGGACGGGACGCTTCCGCCCGCGACCGGTGCGCGGCGCCTGCTGCGGAAGATCGCTGCCGCGCCCAGACCTTGATTTAGGCTGAAGAACTTATCGCCAAAGCGGTTTGGGCGTGGCTATACAGGCGGCCACGAATAGATAGAAGACTGTTACAACGTGGCGTTTGTCGCCCGGCTGGCGCTGAAGGAGAAGCAGATTCAGCAGAACATCAGGCCGGTAATCGGCGTGCATAAGTGGTTTGCGAGACGACCGGGCACATTGTTTCGCGCCCTGGCTTTGGCCGAGTTCCTCAACCAGCCGGTTTCGCAAACTTTCTATCAGTCACACAGGTTGGCAGCGAAGAAGATTGCCGATCCATTCATGGGTGGGGGCACGCCAATTCTGGAAGCCAATCGGTTGGGGTGTGACGTGACAGGTTTCGACATCAATCCCATGGCCTGGTGGGTCGTGAACGAGGAAATCGCCCATATTGATCTTGAGGCTTACCAAGCGGCCACGACCCGTCTCTTGAATCACTTGCGGGATGAAATCGGCGACTTGTATGTCACCCGTTGCGTGATCGACCGCACCCCGGACTGCCCGGTCAAAACCTTCCTATGGGTCAAGACCTGCCCGTGCATTCAATGTGGGCAGGAAAATGATCTGTTCCCCGGGCGAGTATTGGCCGAGGACGACCGCCACCCGAAACCTGTCTTGGTATGTGCAGAGTGGGTGAGTTGAATGAGGTGGATGACTCAACCTCGGAACGATTGCCCCGCTGCCGGTCATGCAAAAAACAGTTGTCGCTCAAGCCAACTGTTTCAAAAGGGCGGTTCCACTGCGTCCGCTGCGAACATGAGCAACGGATCCCCCAGCACCAACCCGCGCCGCTCGGGCACCGGCTCTTTGCCATCGAATACCCGATGAGTTCAATCCGCGGGTCGTGATCGAAGCGAAAATCACGGAGGATGACGGCACGGCCCGGGACAAGGTCACGCGCGTGCAGCATCTGACCACCATCAGCAGGCGGAAGGGATTCCAGTTGGTGGCTTGCATTGGCGGACGGGGCTTCAAGGTTCGTCGTGAGGACATGCGCAAATTGCTCTTCGCGACCCACGGCAAGGTTTTCACCGCCCGGACCCTTGGTCGTTTGGTGGCTTGCACCAATCTCAAGAGACCCATGGTGGGTCGGTAGCGCTTAACTTCCCCGGGAGCGATAAGTTGCCGGAATGAGACGGGTTTGCGCCGCGGACATCAGCGGTGCGCATGAGTTCGCAAGATGTGCGGAGAGCGGTCCGGCGGAGCCGGCTAGACTGGCGTCACCGGTCAGCCCGGCCCGCCATGATACAAGCCATCGATCACCTCGGCATCGCCGTCCGCTCGCTCGACGAGGCGGTGCCGCTCTATGAAAAAGCCCTGGGCTTGCGTTGCCTCGGCCGCGAGGAGGTCGCCGCGCAGCAGGTGCGCACGGCCTTTTTCGACGCCGGTGGCGTGCACCTGGAGCTGCTGGAGCCCACGGCGCCGCAGAGCCCGATTGCAAAATTTCTCGCCGAGCGCGGCGAAGGGCTCCACCACGTGGCGTTCCGCACCGACGACATCGGCGCGCAGTTGCGGCAGGCCGCCGGCGCCGGCGTGCGCCTGATCCACGAGCAGCCTTTCGAGGGCGCGGCCGGCAAGCTGGTCGCCTTCCTGCATCCCAAGTCCACGCGCGGTGTGCTCACCGAGCTCTGCGCGCCCAAACCCGGCGCCGTTGCGGCGCGCTGAGGAGGCCGCCATGGCCATCGAAGCCCGGTTTCTGACCGAACTGGAGCAGCGTCGCCAGGCGGCCCGCGCCGCCGGCGGGGCCGACAAGCTCGCCGCGCGCCGCGAGAAGGGCCTGATGACCGCGCGCGAGCGCGTCGAGGCCCTCTTCCAGCCCGGCACCTTCATGGAGTGGGGCCTGCATGCCGACCACGACTGCCACGACTTCGGGATGGAGGACAAACCCATGCCGGGCGACGGCGTCATCACGGGCGTCGGTTACGTGGACGGCCGCGCGGTTGCCGTGTTCAGCCAGGACTTCACCGTGGGCGGCGGCGCGCTCGGCCGCATCCATTCGAAGAAGATCTGCGACCTCATGGACTACGCCATGAAGGCCGGCATCCCGGTGATCGGCATCAACGACTCCGGCGGCGCCCGCATCCAGGAGGGCGACGACTCGCTCTCGGGCTACGGCCAGGTGTTCTACCGCAACGTGCTCGCCTCGGGCGTCATGCCGCAGATCTCGATCATCGCCGGCCCCTGCGCCGGCGGCGCCGCCTACAGCCCGGCACTCACCGACTTCATCATCATGACGCGGAGGAACGCCAGCATGTTCATCTGCGGTCCCGAGGTCATCAAGGCCGCCACCGGCCAGGCGGTGACGATGGACGAAGTCGGCTCGGCGGCGGTGAATGCCGGCGTGAGCGGCAACGTGCATTTCGTGGCGGCGGACGACGCCGAGGCGCTCGCGCTGGCCAAGCGCCTGCTCGGCTTCCTGCCCGCCAACAACGTGCTCGATCCCCCGCACGCGCCGGCATCCAGCCTGAACCTCGCGCCCGATCCGGTGATGAACGAGCTCGTGCCCGCCGAGGCCAAGGCGCCGCTCGACATCCTCAAGATCATCGCCCGGCTCGTGGACAACGGCGACTTCCTCGAGGTGCACCGCGAGTGGGCGAAGAACCTCGTGGTCGGCTTCGGCCGCGTGCAGGGCATCGTATGCGGCATCGTGGCCAACCAGCCCGCCGTGAAGGCCGGCACGCTCGACATCGACTCCTCCGACAAGGGCGCCCGGTTCATCCGCTTCTGCAACGCCTTCAACATCCCGCTCGTCACGCTGGTGGACATCCCGGGCTTCATGCCGGGCGTCGCGCAGGAGCGCGGCGGCATCATCCGCCATGGCGCGAAGATGCTCTTCGCCTATGCGGCGGCCTCGGTGCCGAAGATCACGGTGATCCTCCGCAAGGCCTACGGCGGCGCCTACCTCGCCATGTGCAGTGCGGACATGGGCGCCGACCTCGTCTATGCCTGGCCGACCGCGGAGATCGCGGTCATGGGCGCCGAGGGCGCGGTGAAGATTCTCTTCAAGCGCGAGATCGCCGCCGCCGGGGATCCGAAGGCGAAGGAGGCCGAACTGGCGGCGGAATACCGCGACAAATTCTCGTCGCCCTACCAGGCCGCGCGCAAGGCGATGATCACCGACGTCATCGAGCCGGCCCAGACGCGCGCCGTCGTCGCGATGGCCCTGCGCAACACGCTCTCCAAGCGCGATACGCGCCCGCCCAAGAAGCACGGCAACATCCCCCTCTGAACCTCCCACGCCATGAAGAAACTCCGCGTAACCGTTGACGGAAAGGCCTATGAAGTGACCGTCGAACTCACCGGCGAGGTCGCGCCCGCGCCGGCCCGAGCGCCCGTATCCGCCCCGGCCGCGCCCAGCGTGCCGGCCCCGGCCGCCCCGACGGGCGCCGTGTGCAGCCCGCTGGCCGGCAAGGTCGTGTCCATTGATGTCCAGCCGGGCGCCACCGTCACCGCGGGCGCGCAGCTCGTGACGCTCGAGGCGATGAAGATGAACACTTACGTGTATGCCGAGCACGCCGGCACCGTGAAGGCCATCAACGCCAAGCCCGGCGACGCCGTCGAGGAGGGCGCCGCGCTGCTCGTCCTCGGCTGACCGGCCGCCGCCATGAGTGCCTTCTGTCAGCTTCCCGTCGCGGCGACCGCCGGTTTTGCCTGGACGAACCTGCTCTGGGTGATCCTCGGCATCACGGGATTCCTGCTACTGCTGGCGGGGATCGGGCGTCTCCTGGCCGCCACGCATCCGGCCGAGGCTGCGTGTGCCGCCGCGCCGGCGCCGAACGACGCCTCGGCGCGGGAACCTTCGCCGGAGACCGTCGCCATCATCGCCGCCGCCGTCCATGCCGCGCTCGGCGAATCGGCGCGTATCACGGCGGTCGTGCCCGCGGGCCATGTCAGCGTGAACGTCGATACCCTCATGCAGCAGTGGTCGCTCGAGGGGCGGCGGGAAATCTACTCCTCGCACCGCGTGCGCTGAATGACGCCATGCACAGTTTCCGCATCACGCAGCAGGGTCAGGTGCACAATGTCGCCGTCGAGCGCTGCGGCGAACCGGAGCCCGTGCCGCCGCCGGGGGCGGCTCCCGGCGGCGGTGTCGAGGAAAGCAAAACCCTGCTCGTGATCGCCTGAACCACCGCCTCTTCCGCCATGTGCGCCACCGCCGCGTATTCCGCCGTCATCATGTATGGGCTCGCCTTTGCGATGTCCCTGGTCGTGGCCGGCCTCATCAAGCTGCTCTTTGCCGCCGTCCGCCGGCTCGGCGGTTCCGCCTGAAACATCATGACCATCTCCGACATCGCCGGCATTTTCCAAGGCATCACGACGATGGTGCAGGGGCACCCGATGCTGCTGGTCGCGCGTCTTGCGCTGATCGTGCTCGGCGGCGTGCTGATCTACCTCGGGCGCAAGGGCGTGCTCGAGCCGTTGCTGATGATCCCGATGGGACTCGGCATGGCGATGGTCAACGCGGGCGTGCTCTTCCTCGATCCGACCACGGCCGCGGTGGTGGCGCGCAGCACGGGGGAGCCCGTCCTGGCGACCGGCTCCACGCCGGGCACGCTGTTCCTTGCGCCGCTGGTGGCGGAGACGGACGACCTGATGTATATCCTGCAGATCGATTTCCTGCAGCCGATCTACACCTTCGCCTTCAGCAACGGCCTGATCGCCTGCTTCGTGTTCATGGGCATCGGCGTGCTGCTCGATGTGGGCTTCCTGCTGGCGCGGCCGTTTCAGAGCATGTTCCTCGCGATGTGCGCCGAACTCGGCACGGTGGCGACGCTGCCGATCGCGGTGTTCCTCGGGCTCAACTACAACGAGGCCGCGTCCATCGCGATGGTCGGCGGCGCCGACGGCCCGATGGTGCTCTTCACTTCCCTGACGCTGGCCAAGGACCTGTTCGTGCCGATCACGGTGGTGGCCTACCTCTACCTGGGGCTGACCTACGGCGGTTATCCCTACCTCATCCGCTTCCTCGTGCCGGCGAAGCTGCGGGCGATCCGCCCGCCATCCAGACCCGTGGCGCGGATCACCGCGGGGGAGAAGCTGGCCTTCGCGTTCGTGGCGGGCACGGTGCTCTGCCTGCTGTTCCCCTCCGCGGCGCCGCTGCTGCTCTCGCTCTTCGTGGGCGTGGCGGTGCGCGAAGCCGGGCTCCACTACTTCACCAACGTCCTCGAGAACGTGCTGCTCTACGGGGCGACGTTCTTCCTCGGGCTGCTGCTCGGCGTGCTCTGCGAGGCCGGCACGATCCTCAATCCGAAGGTGCTGCTGCTCCTCGTGCTGGGCATCATCGCCCTGCTCCTGTCGGGCGTGGGCGGCATCATCGGCGGCTACATCCTCTATCTGACGAGCGGACGGAAGTTCAACCCCGTCATCGGCATCGCCGGCGTGAGCTGCGTGCCTTCCACGGCCAAAGTGGCGCAGAAGGAGGTCAGCAAGGTGGCCCCCGACGTCATCATCCTGCCCGAGGCGCTCGGCGTGAACATCAGCGGCATCATCACCACCGCCATCCTCACCGGCATCTTCGTCTCGCTGGTGCCGCACCTGCGATGAGTCATGAAACCGGCGTGCGCCCGTTTCCGTTCCTGGTGGCCCGGCCTGCTCACGGCGCTGGCCGGGGTCGCCTGTGTGCGGCTGGCCGCGCCGCGCCTGTCGGGGCGCGCCGCGTCGGTGTTCGTCATCGCCGGCCACCTGCTCGTGCCGGCGGGGCTGGCGTTCCTCGCCCGCCGGATCCATCGGGCCGCCGGCGCGCGGGCCGGGGAACCCTGAAGCACACCGCCTTTGCCGCCGGTCCTGATCTTTTCAACCAGATGCCATAATAGGAGGCCGCCATGCCTGCGCTCTATCCACCCCACGGTTCGGCAACAACCACCATGCACGCGCCCGGTTGGCGGGTGGAATCATTACCGGAGACGGACTCGACCCAGCGCGCGGCCGCGGCACTGCCGGCTTGGTCGGCGGTTGTCGCGATGACCCAGACGGGCGGGCACGGAAGGCATCAGCGGAAGTTCACGTCGGACCGGGGCGGACTCTACCTGACGGCGGTCGTGCCCTTCGACGGTGACGCCGCACGTTGGCTGGGCTTTGCCCTGGCGGTGGGCTGGGCCGTGCAGAGCGCCCTCATGGAAATGGGGGTGGAGGACCTGCGCTTGCGCTGGCCCAACGACCTGATGATCGGTCCGCGGAAGGTGGGCGGCATTTTGGTGGAGCAGGGCGGCCTGCAGACCCTGCTGATCGGCATCGGTCTCAATATCACCAACCGGCCGTGGCTGGAGGACCATGCGCTGCGTTACGCGGCGGGGCGGCTGCTCGACCATTGCCAGCGGGCGCTCACGGGACCCGAGCAGCTGCTGGAGCCGATCCTGCATGCCGTGCACCGGGCACACACGGAGTTCGCCTCGCGTGGCCTCCCCGGCCTGCTGCCGGAAATCAACCGCTGCTGGGGGCCGCGCCGCCATGTGTGGCTGGAGGCCGCTCCGGAGATCGATCTGCCGGAAACCGAGGGCGCCTTCGCGGGCATCGACGGGAGCGGCCGGGTGCTCATCGCCCGTCCCGACGGCTCGCTGGTCGGCGTGCCCGAGCACCACATCCAGCGTTTGGTCGAGGTGGAGTAGCGGCGGCATCCTTGCCATTCCGACCCGAAGGAGAGCAACGGGGATGACCGCCCCAAGGCCGACGCGTGCCTCCGGGCGGCGGACCGGAAATGACGCCGGCGGGCGGACCGCTCCATAGGGTGACCGCCGGGATGTTTGCCGTCGCGACATTCCCGGCCATGATTGCGGCCAGTATGGGAACCACGCGCACCCGTCCTTTGCTCCTGCGCCTGCTGGCCGGCCTCTTGGTACTGGCGGGTGCCGGCCACGCCGACGATGAATATTCCGTGCTGACCGCGGTCTTCGCCAAGACGGCCAAGGACTACCAGCGGCAGAAGGGCCCCGACGGCCGGTGGGAACGGGAATATTACACCATGGTCAACGGAGGACCGGCCGACGGCACGATCCGCGACAGCGCCCAAAGCCGCGTCCCGTTCGTGGCCATCGCCACCGTGCTGGCCCAGCACCTCGCCCGGCAGGGATATTTTCCGGCCACCGATCCGGACAAGGTGGATTTGCTGCTCGTGGTCCACTGGGGGCGCACGATGCCGTTCGGCGATCCCATCTACCGTGACGGCCTGGACAACGTCACGGACTCGATGAACACCTTCAGTCTCCAGCGCCAGAAGGCCCTCGAGGCCCGGGCGGCGGCCAACGCCGCCGGGATCGCGGATAACAACAGCCTCACCGGCACGGTCGAGGACATGGAGGCGCAGGCGGCCGAGAGCTACCTGGAAAACGCCATGATCATGCAGGACATGCTGAACCGCTCCCGCAACCGGTCCAACGCCCGGACCGCCCGCCTGCTCGGTTACATGGGCGAGATCAACGAGGCCGACGGTCCGCAGCGTTACGCCGGCGGCAGCCGCTACGACGAGCTTGTCGCCGACATCGAGGAGGCCCGCTATTATGTCATCCTCTCCGCCTACGATTTCCAGAGCACGGTGCGCGAGCAGAGGTCCAAACTCCAATGGGTCACCCGCATGAGCATGCGCGCTCCGGGCAACAGCTTCGCCGAGAAGGCCGCCGCCATGATCGCCTACTCGGCCTCCCGTTTCGGTCAGAACACCGCCGGTCTCGAACAGAGGCTCTATCCGCAATACAAGGTGAACCTGGAGGACACCCGGTTCCTCGGCATCGCGCCGGCGTGGCGCAACCCGGCGGAGAGGGCGGAGCCTGCAGGGAAGCGATAAGATGACGCGTTGGTTGGGGGGTGAGCGGCTTTTGTCGCGACGATATAACAACGGGGCCGGTCGTGTCGGGGCATACAGTCCCTCCCGCAGTGGTCCGGTGAGGGCAAAAGGCCGCGGTCGGTCTGGACGCGGTTTGCCCCGGGAGGCCACCCGGCTGACTCAGCCATAGACGAAGGGCTCGATCGCGCGGAAGCGGGGCAACAGACAGGCGGCATCGCGGGCGGCCGGGTCGGCGAAGAGATAGACGGCGTAACCGCCGAAACCCCCGCCGCAGTATTTCCAGGCCCGGGGGTGGCATCGCGCGAGCGCCGCGTCGGCGGACGCCGGATCACCGGGCAGCGGGTCCATGCCTTCGGCGCGCTGGACGGCGTAGGACTCGCGGACGGCCGCGAGCAGGCCGGCAAAATCGCCGGCCCAGACGGCGTCGCGTGCGGTGCGGCCGGCGCGCTCGATGGCGGCGTAGTCGCGGGCCCCGTCGGCGAGCGACGGCGTGCAATGGGGCTGGCCGCTCCAGTAGAGGGCGAGGCGTCCGCGCAGCAGTGCGGCATCGGTCTTGATCTCGAGTGCGGGCCGTGGGCCGCTGCGCCAGACGCAGAGGCCGCCTTCGCGGATGATCGCCGGGTCCTGCCAGCCGACGCCGAGGTCGAGCTCGGAGGTGACGCCATCCCTGCCGTTGAGCAGGGCCCAGGCGCCGCTGCCGCCGAGGCCGGCATGCCGCTCGTAAGGCCACTCGCGGAGCGAGACGGTCGGGCTGATGGCGCAGTTGACGATGTAGCCCCCGGGCCGGGCATGGCGCGGGACGTCGAGCCAGCCGCCGGCGAAGTCCACGCGCAGCGGGGCCTCGGCCGGAGCCTTGATCCAGCGGACGATCTCGGTGGTGGAGATGGGCGTGAACTGCGGGGGGGTCTTCGGGAGCACGACGTAACGGGCGCCGACCCGGGCGCAGAGCTCGCGTTTGAGCGGGCCGTATTTGTCGTCCTCGGTGACGGCGAGGATGTCGGGTTTCCGGCGGAGGAACTCCTCCTTGAAGTCGAGGCCGTCTTCCTGGCCGTGGGTGACGAGGACCTCGTCCACCATGTCGAGGGCGGCGAGGAGCGCGCGCTTGTGGTCGTCGGGCAGCGAGCTGCGGCGCTGCTTGTGCCGCCAGAGCACTTCCGCGCCCGCGAAGGAGACGGTGAGGTGGTCGCCGAGCGCCTTGGCTTCGCGAAAGAACTGCACATGGCCGGCGTGAAGGATGTCGTAGCAGCCGGAGACGAAAACGCGGATCATGGAAGATGCGTGAGGGTGGGTGGCCGGGGCGGGGCCGTCACGCGCATACTTGCCCGGGTCGTCCGGGTCCGGAGAAGGAAAAAGCCGCGACCGGAGTCGCGGCTTGGGAAGAAGCCGGGGCGCGAAGTCCCTCCCACCTTCGCTCAGCTCTGTGCGGGAGCCGCGGTCTCGGCGGGAGCGGCGGCGGCGCCCTGTTGCTCGAGTTCCTTCATCGCGGCCTTCCGGCTGAGGCGCACCTTGCCGGTCCGCTCGTCGATGCCGATGCACTTCACCGTGATGGAGTCGCCGACCTTGACGACGTCCTCGGTGCGGCGCACGCGGAAGTCCGCGAGCTCGGAGATGTGCACGAGGCCTTCCTTGCCGGGGAGGCACTCGACGAAGGCGCCGAACTCCTTGGTGCCGGTGACGCGGCCGGTGTAGATCTTGCCCATCTCGATCTGGGCGCCGCCGCCGCAGAGGGCGTCGATCTCCTGCACGGCGCGGTTCATCGCGTCGGCGTTGTTGGAGTAGATGAACACCTTGCCGGAGTCGTCCTCGGCGATGTCGATTTGCGCGCCGGTCGTCTCGGTGATGCGGCGGATGGTCTTGCCGCCGGGCCCGATGAGCAGGCCGATCTTCTCGGGATCGATCTGGATCGTCTGGATGCGCGGGGCGAATTTGCTGAGGTCCTTGCGCGGGGCGGGCAGCGCGGCGAGCATGACCTTGAGGATCTGGATGCGGGCGTCGCGGGCCTGGAAGATGGCGGTTCTGGCGATCTCGAAGGGCAGGCCGTTGATCTTGAGGTCGAGCTGGAAGCCCGTGATGCCCTTGGTCGTGCCGGCGAGCTTGAAGTCCATGTCGCCGAAGTGGTCCTCCTCGCCGAGGATGTCGGTGATCGTGACCCACTTCTCGATGGAGCCGTCGGCGGCGTTCTGGGTCATGAGACCGCAGGAGATGCCGGCGACGGGGGCGATGATGGGCACGCCGGCGTCCATGAGGGCGAGGCAGCCGCCGCAGATCGAGGCCATCGAGGTCGAGCCGTTGGAGGCCATGATCTCGGAGACGACGCGGATGGAGTAGGGGAAGACATCCTCGGGCGGGAGCACGGGGACGAGCGAGCGCTCGGCCAGCGCGCCGTGGCCGATCTCGCGGCGGCCCGGGCCCGTGAAGCGGCCGGTCTCGCCGACGGAGAAGGGCGGGAAGTTGTAGTGGAGGATGAAGGACTTGGAGGTCGCGCCGCCGGTGAGGCCGTCCATCTCCTGGGCTTCCTTGGTCGGCCCGAGGGTGGTGATGGCGATGTTCTGCGTGTCGCCGCGCTGGAAGGTGGCGGAGCCGTGCACGCGGGGGAGGATGCCGACCGCGGCGGTGAGCGGGCGGAGGTCCTTCTGGCCGCGGCCGTCGGCGCGCACGCCCTTCTCGAGGACGGTCTTGCGATAGGCCTTGTATTGGAGGTCCTCGAATACGACGTTGAGGTCCACGTCGGTGAACTTGTCGGCGCCGAGTTCGGCGGTGAGGGCGGCCTTGGCCTCGTCCTTGAGGAGCTTGACGGCGGCGCTGCGGGCGGCCTTGTCCTTGCCGAAGATGGCCTCGGCGAGGCGGTCGGCGGGGACGACGCGCTCGATGATGGCGCGGGCCTCGGGGGTGGCGCCGACGAGGGGGAAGGTGGCCTTCGGCTTGCCGCAGAGCTTCACGAGCTCCTCGATGGCGGCGATGACGGGCTGGATGGCCTGGTGGCCGAACTCGAGCGCCTTGATGAACTCCTCCTCGGGGAGCTGGTCGGCGGAGCCCTCGATCATGAGCATATCCTTCTTGTTGCCGACGTAGATCAGGTCGAGCGCGGAGGACTGCATCTGGTCGAGGTTCGGGTTGGCGACGAACTGGCCGTCGATCAGGCCGACGCGCACCGCGCCGATCGGGCCGTTCCACGGGATGTCGGAGATGGCGAGGGCGGCGCTGGCGCCGTTGACCATCGGGATGTCGGAGTCGTTGAGCTGGTCGGCCGACATGAGCTGGCCGATGATCTGGACCTCGTTGAGGAAGCCCTCGGGGAAGAGCGGGCGGCAGGGGCGGTCGCAGAGGCGGGAGGTGAGGATCTCCTTCTCGGAGGGACGGCCCTCGCGCTTGAAGTAGCCGCCGGGGAAGCGGCCGGCCGCGGCGTATTTGTCGCGATAATCGACGGTGAGGGGGAAGAAGTCCTGGCCGGGGCGCATGGTTTGCGCGACGCAGGCGGTGACGAACACGTTGGTTTCGCCGATGTTGACGTTGACGGCGCCGTTGGCGAGGGAGGCGTAGGTGCCGGTGGAGAACGTGATGCCCAGACCGGGCACCGTGACATTGTATTTCTGATTCATTTTCTGGTTTCTGAGTGGGCGGCACGGCCGGCCGGATTGCCGGTGTCGTGACGCGGGGTTCGGATTTTCCGTTTTCGGCCCCTTGAATCAGCTCCCGGGAAATTTCGGATTACGGCTCTTTGGGGTGGAGCGGCTTGATCGCAAGACGCTTCGGGGAAAACGCGCTGGGGTCGGCGCGTTCCACCCTGCAAGAGAAGTAAGCGGAAATGTCCCGTAGGTGCTGCTTCGCGAGGGTTGAACAAAAGGCGGCCCGTCGGTGGGCCGCCCTTCGTGAAGGCGGGTTACTTGCGCAGGTTGAGCTTCTGCAGCAGGTCGTTGTATTTGGCGAGATCCTCGCTCTTGACGTAGTCGAGGAGTTTGCGACGGCGGCTGGCCATCTGGAGGAGACCGCGGCGGCTGTGGAAGTCCTTGCGATGCGTGCGCAGGTGCTCGGTCAGGTGGTTGATCCGGGCGGTGAGCAGCGCGATCTGGACGTCGCTGGAGCCGGTGTCCTTCTCGTGGGTTTTATATTGGGCGATGACTTCGGATTTGACGGGTTGTGACATGGTTTATGTTGTTGATGGCGCGGTCGGTTAGGGAGGCTTTCACTCCGTGTCACCCGCTTGTGGAGGGCCGGCGACACCGTTAGTGTCCGGTTGCCCGGACTGACCGTGGTGGGAGCCCGCGACCAGCAGGCTTCCACTAACGCAAGCCGGCATTAACCAAGCCGGACCCCAGCCGCGCAAGCGTTATTTTGCGCGCGGCTTGGTTGCGCCAGCCTGTCTCAATGGGTCCGCAACACCAGTCCCTTGATGTCCGAGCAGCCGGGGAGCTTTTTCAATTTGTCGAGAACGGCTGCCCGGTGGAGGAAGAGTTCGTTGCGGACGACGGAGTGGGAGACGAGCACGACGAGCTGGTTGCGTTCGACGATGAGCGGGTGCGAGTAGGTGGCGTTGGCTGCGCCGACGAGCTCGGGCCATTTCTCGCGGATGCTGTGCTCGAGCGAGTCGTGGCTGATGCGGTATTTGACCAGCAGCTCGTCGATGAGCGGGCCGAGCGCGGTGGCCTGGCGGCGCTTGGAGCGGTCGCGGTCCGCGGGCAGCTCGCGGAACGCGGCGATGAGGTTCTCCACTTCGCGCGAAAATTCCTTGGGCTCGTCGGACATGGGAGGAAGTAACGAGCAACAACCGACCGGTGACAAGTGCGGGATGCCGCGCTCGTGATGCCGGGCAACCTGTCACTTCCCGTGTGCGCCGTTGGTGCTCTGCCGGTCGTAGAGCGACTTGTAGAGGGTGTTGCCGGCGTAGAGCGCGGCATGGTCGCCTGATGCCACGAGGCGGCCCTGGTCGAACACGAGGATCAGCGAGGCGTCGCGGATGGTGCTGAAACGGTGGGCGATGATCAGCACCGTCTTGCCGCGGACGAGCTTGCGCAGGGCGTCCTGCACCGCGGCCTCGCTGTCGGAGTCGAGGGCGCTGGTCGCCTCGTCGAGGATGAGGATGGGGGCGTCGCGCAGGAAGGCGCGGGCGATGGCGATGCGCTGCTTCTGGCCGCCCGAGAGCAGGGCGCCGCGCTCGCCGACGATGGTGTCGTAGCCCTGCGGCAGCTGGCGGATGAACTCGTCGGCGTGCGCGTCCACGGCGGCGGCCATGATCTCGTCGCGCGTGGCGTTTTCACGGCCGAGCAGGAGGTTGTGGTAGATGGTGTCGTTGAAGAGCACGGGCTCCTGCGAGACGAGGGCGATGTTGCGGCGCAGGTCGGCCAGCCGCATCTGGCGCACGTCGAGGCCGTCGATGGTGACGCGCCCGGCGGCGGTCTCGTAGAAGCGCGGCACGAGGTTGGCGAAGGTGCTCTTGCCCGCGCCGCTCGGGCCGACCAGGGCGCAGACGGTGCCGGCGGGGATGGCGACGCTGACATCCGAGAGCGCCGGCGCATCGCCGTAGGCAAACGTGACGCCCGAGAACGCGATCTCGCCGCGCAGGCGCGAGACGGCGGCGGGCTGCGCCGGGTCGGCGATGCTGAGCGGCTCGTTGAGCACGTGTTCGAGGCGCTCGACCGAGGCGGCGCCGCGGTTGAGCTCGCTGTTGAGGTAGCCGAGTTTCTTGATCGGCTCGTAGCAGAGGTAGAGCGCCATCAGGACGGCGATGAAGGTGTCCCAGCCGATGCCGGTCCGGTAGGCGAACACGAGGGTGACGGCGATGCCGAGGGCGGAGAAAATCTCGATGACGGGGGTGAGGGCCTGGGCGTATTTGACGATCTTCATCTGCGCCGCGACGAGCGCGGCGGTGGACCGGCCGAAGCGCTCGGTCTCGCGCTGCTCGAGCCCGAAGGCCCGGACCTCGCGCGCCGCGGAGAGGTTCTCGGCCAGGTGGGCCGAGACATCGCCGAGCTTGGCCTGCATCTGCTGGGCGCGTTTCACGATCTTCTTGCCCACGTAGTGCACGGGCAGGACGGTGAGCGGCACGAGGGAGAGGCACACAAGCACGAGCAGCACGCCGTCGGTCATGAAGGCCTGCGCGACGAGGAAGCCGAGCGCGCCGAGGAGCTGCATGGGCTGTTTCACGCCGTCGTTGGCCAGGAGGGAGAGGGTGAACTGGAGCTGTGAGGTGTCGGCCAGACCGCGGGAGATGAGGTCGCCGCTGGAGCGGCGTTGCAGGAAGGAGAGGGGCAGGAGCTGGAGTTTGTGGAAGTAGTCGAGCCGAACGGCCTCGAGGATGCGCACGCCCGTGAGCTGGACGTAGTAGCTGTTGAGATAGCCGCTGACCGCGCGCAGAAGGAAGAGCACCGGGACGCTGGCGGCGATCAGCCAGACGGTGCCCGGGCCCAGCGGCGGCCCCTCGCGGTCGAAGATCGGCGGGAAGACGTATTTGACGAGCGTCGGCAGGCCCACGCCGCTGGTCGCGCCGAAGAGGAACCCGTAGAAAATCGCCGCGGCCAGCGTGCCGCGGTTGGCTTTCAAATAGCGCAGGTAGGGGCGGAAGCGGGGGAGCATTTAGCGGAGGACAGAAGACAGAGGACGGAGGACAGAGGCCAGACGGAAAAGTTGCCTGCCTTCGCCGGGGCTTCGCGCGGCAAGACCGGGTTGGCGTCAGTCCTTCGCGGTGCGCACGTCCAGGGCGTCGCGCAGGCCGTCGCCGAGGAAGTTGAGCGAGAAGAGAGTCAGGGAGAAGAGGGCGCCGGGGAAGACGAGCAGCCACCAGTATTCCTCCATCTTTTCGGCCCCGTCCTTGATGAGCGTGCCCCACGAGCTCATGGGCGGCTGCACGCCGAGGCCGAGGAAGCTGAGGAAGGCCTCGAGCAGCATGACCGCGGGGATGGTGAGCGTGGCATAGACGATGATCGGGCCGAGGGCGTTGGGCAGCAGGTGGCGGAAGATGATGCGGCGGCTGCCGAACCCGAGGGTGCGCGCCGCCTCGATGAACTCCATCTTCTTGAGCGACATGATCTGCCCGCGGACGAGGCGCGCCATCGTGAGCCACTCGACCGCGCCGATGGCGACGAAGAGCAGCACGATGTTCCGGCCGAAGAACACCATGAGGAGGATGACGAAGATCGTGAACGGCAGGGCGTAGATGATGTCCACGATGCGCATCATCACGGCGTCGGTGCGACCGCCGACATAGCCGGCGACGGCGCCATAGACGACGCCGATGGTGAGCGCCACGAAAGTCGCGCACAGGCCGACGCCGAGGGAGATGCGGCCGCCGTAGAGCACGCGCACCAGCAGATCGCGGCCGAGCTGGTCGGTGCCGAGCCAGTGCGCGGCATCGGGCGGGGCGAAGGTGTTGTCGAGGTTCTGGTCGGCGTAGCCGTAGGGGCTGAGGAGCGGACCGAGCAGGCAGGCGAGGGCCAGCAGCAGGAGCGTTGCGCCGCCGGCCACGGCCAGCCGGTTCCGCCGCAGCCGGTGCCAGGCGTCCAGCCACGGCGAGGTGCCGGTCTCGGCCGGGGGGGGCGGGGTTGCGGGGGGCGGGCTCATTCGAATTTCAGGCGCGGGTTGAGCCAGATCTGGATGACATCCACCGCCAGGTTACAGACGACGATCAGGCCTGCGTAGAGGATGACGGTGCCGAGCACGAGGGTGTAGTCGCGGTTGAACGCGCTGTTCACGAATTCACGGCCGAGCCCGGGGATCTGGAAGATGGTCTCGATGACGAACGAGCCGGTGAGGATGCCGGCGATGCCGGGGCCGAGGAAGGCCACCACCGGCAGCAGTCCGCCGCGCAGCGCGTGGCGGAAGACGATGCGGGTCTCGGAGGCGCCCTTGGCGCGGGCGGTGCGGATGAAGTCCTGGTTGAGCACCTCGAGCATGCCGCCGCGGGTGAGCCGCATGATGTAGGCCGCATAGGCGAAGCCCAGCACGGCGGCCGGCAGGATGCGGTCAGCCGAATCATACCAGCCCGAGACGTTGAGCCAGCGGAGGTGGATGCCGAAAAGCAGGGCAAGCAGCGGTCCCATGACAAAGGTCGGCACGCAGATGCCGGCCATGCCGATGGAGCCGCAGAGGTAATCGAGCCAGGTGTTGCGCCGCACGGCGGCCAGCACGCCCAGCGGCAGGCCCAGGCTGAGCGCAACAAGCAGCGCCCAGAAGCCGAGCTCCAGCGAGACCGGCAGCTTGTCGCCGATGATCTCGTTGACCGTGCGGCTGGCGTATTTGAACGACGGGCCGAGGTCGCCGCGCGCCACGCTTCCGAGGTAGGAGAGGTATTGCCGCCAGAGCGGCTGATCGAGGCCGTAGTGAGCCTCGAGGTTGCGCAGAATCTCGGGGGCGATCGCCTTTTCCGCGGTGAACGGGCCGCCCGGCACGAAGCGCACCATGAAGAAGGTGAGGGTGATGATCACCCAGAGCACCAAGACGGCCTCGAGCAGGCGACGGAGGACAAAGCGGAACATGTGCTTGGAGAATCCAGAATTCGGAATCCAGAATCCAGAAGGAAAATAAAAAGCCCGAGCCGCAGGCTCGGGCGGGATCGGCGAAGGGATCTATTTCCCGCTGCCTTGCAGCATCGCGTCGCGGCGGGCCTTGAACTCGTTGCCGGGTCGCCATTGGGGCCAGGTCGCGCCATCGGCGAGGCGGCGGCCGACCTCGAAGAGCAGGGCGGCGTCCTGGGCGGCGCCCTCGAAGGTCCATGCGGGCTGCACCTCGTCGCCGACCTTGTGGTAGCGGTGGGCGATGTAATCATCCACCTGTTTCTCGGCGAAGTCCTCGGGCTGGCCGATGAATTTGCGCCCGGCGCGGCCGTAGAAGGCGGGCACGCCGACCTTGGCGAACTCGAAATGGTCGCTCCGGTAATAGCTGCCGACCTCGGGGCGCGGGTCGGACGAGAGCGTGCGGCCCTGGGCCGCGGCGACCTCGGCGGCGAGGTCCTCGATGCTGGAGGCGCCGCTGCCGATGACCACGAGGTCCTCCGTGCGGCCGAATTGGTTGGCGCCGTCCATGTTGATGTTGGCGACGGTCTTTTCCAGCGGGTAGAGCGGGTTGGTGGCGTAGTAGCGCGAGCCGAGCAGGCCCTTCTCCTCGGCGGTGACGGCGAGGAAGAGGATGCTGCGCTTCGGGCGCGCGGCCGGCGGCAGCGCGGTGAAGGCCTGGGCGAGTTCCAGCAGCACGGCGGTGCCGGCGGCGTTGTCGGCCGCGCCGTTGTAGATCTGGTCGCCGGGCAGGCGGGGGTCGCGGCCGAGGTGGTCCCAATGCGCCGTATAGACGACGTATTCGTCCTTCAGCTTCGGGTCGGAGCCGGGGAGCAGGCCGACGACGTTGCGCGAGGCCACATTGCGGAGGGTGGCGTTGATGGTGAACGACGCCTTGGCGGGAAGGACCATCGGCCGGAAGTCGGGGCGCGCGGCGGCGGCCTTGGCGGCGTCGTAGTCCTTGCCGGCGGCGGCGAAGAACTTGCGGGCGGCGTCCACCGTGAACCAGCCGGAGAAGCCGACATGGCCGGCGTTGCCGTCGGGCGAACTGATCTCGAAGTTCTCGCGCGTGTTGCTGCCGACGAGCACGGCGAACGGATAGCCGGCGGGGCCGGTCTCGTGGACGATGAGGCAGGCGGCCGCGCCCTTGGCGGTGGCGATCTCGTATTTGTAGGTCCAGCGGCCGTAGTAGGTCATCGCCTTGCCGCGGAACATCGCGTCGTCCAGCGAGCCGTCGGCCTGGGTCACGGGCGGGTCGTTGACCAGCATGATCACCGTCTTGCCGCGCACGTCCACGCCCTTGTAGTCGTCCCAGCCGTATTCGGGGGCGACGACGCCGTAGCCGACGAAGACGACGTCGGTGTCCTTGCCGGCGACCACGGGCGACACGCGGGTCGTGTAGCCGATGAACTCGTTGATGTTTTCCATCGCGAGGGTCTGTCCGTCGAGGGAGAAGGTCAGCGTGGGGACGGAGGTGATGCCGACGAGCGGCACGTTCTGCAGCCAGGTGCCGTCGGGGTTGCCGGGTTGGAGGCCAAGCTTGGCGAACTCGCCGGCGATCCAGGCGACGGTCTTGTCCTCGCCGGGCGTGCCGGGGGCGCGGCCCTCGAATTCATCGGAGGAAAGGACCTTCGTGCGTTCGAGAATGCGTCCCGCGGAGAACTCCGGCTGGGCGGCGAGGGTGGCGGCCAGGACGGCCGCGAGGAGGGGGGGCAGGAGACTATTCTTCATCAAGATAAACGTGTTTGTAGTAGCGGGTCCACAGGCGGTCCGACCGCCAGCCCTGCACCCGCGGGGAGCACAGGTAGTTTTGAGTGGAGAAATAGAGAGGGATGGCGGGCATTTCCTCCAGCAAGATTTGCTCCGCCGCGCGATAACGTTCCTGACGAGCGGCGGGATCGCGGGTGCGGCCGGCGTCGAGCACGAGGGCGTCGTAACGGGGCTGAACCCATTTGCCGTGGTTGGCGGGCGCATCGCCCAGGAAGTCGGCGAAGGCGTCCGCCGGGTCGTCGTAGTCGGGGATGAGCGGCATCAGGGCCAGGTCGAAGTCCCCGGCCGCCATCGCCCCGAGGTGGGCGCGGCCTTCGCGGAGCGTGATGGCGGTCTCGATGCCGAGGTGCTGCCGCCACATCTGCTGGAGAGCCTCGAGCACGGGTGTGTTGGTCCAGGTGGAGAATTCGAGGCGGGGAAACCCCCGGCTGTCGGGATAGCCGGCCTCGGCGAGCAGGCGGCGGGCCCGGTCCACCGCGGTGGTCGAGTTGCCGGCATCAGCGCCTTCCGTGGCCGGAGGGGTGTAACCGCCCAGTCCGGGCGGGATCAGCGACCAGGCGGGCTGCTGGCCGCCCTTGAGCACGCGCGCGACGAGGGCCTTGCGGTCGAGGGCCAGCGCCAGCGCGCGGCGCACCCGGGCGTCGGCGAGCGGACCGCGCCGCGTGTTGAGGGCGAGGTAGCGCGTCTCATGGAGCGGCTGGCGCCGCAGGAGCGCCGGTTCGTTCTTCCGGTAATGCTCCAGGCGCGCCGCCGGCACGGTCATGGTGAGGTCGATCTGCCCGGCGCGGAAGGCGCGCTCCTCGGCGTCGTTGTTGTCGAACATGACGAGGCGCAGGTGGGGAATCCGGACGGCGGCGCGATCCCAGTAGCGGGGATTCTGCACGAGTTCGATCTGCTGGGCGCGTTTCCAGGCGGCGAGCAGGTAAGGACCGTTGCCGACGAGGTTGCCCGGCTCGGACCAGCGGCTGTCGCGGCCCGGGCCGTGCCGCTCGACGGTCGCCGGATGCACGGGCAGCCAGGCGCCGGTGGCGGCGAGCGCCGGCAGATAGGGGGCCGGATGCTCGAGGGTGACGACCAGCGTGCGGGCATCCGGGGCGGCGAAGCCCACGGCGGCGAAATCCGCGACATCGCCGCGTACGAAGGCGCGGGCGTTTCTCACGACGGAGAACAACGGAGTCTTGGCCGCGCCGAGCGCGGGCGTGAGGATCCGCCGGAACGACCACACGAAATCCTGCGCAGTGACCGGGTCGCCGTTGGACCAGCGGGCGTTGGCGCGCAGATGGAAGGTCCAGGCGAGCCCGTCGGGAGTGGATTCCCAGCGCTCGGCCACGCCGGGCAGGGGGGCGCCGCCGTCGGGATTGGGCGTGGTCAGACCCTCGAAGAGCGCGCGGGCCGTGAAATATTCGTCGGGCAGGGTGGCCAGTTGCGGGTCGAGCGTGGCGGGTTCGTTGCGTTGGGCGATGCGGAGGACTTGGGCGGGTGGCGCACCGGCTTCGCGCTTGGCGCAGGAGCTGAGCCATGGCCACAAAAGGCACAAGAGGCACAAAAAGCGGCGACCACTCATGTTTGTCATTCTGGGCGGAACGAAGAATCCAGAATGGTGTGCGCTAGCGGCCATGACGCTGGATTCCGCGCTGCTCAGAATGACATGATGGAGGTCATTTGGATTCCTCCAGCCACACATGCTTGTAGGGGTGTCGGTCGAGGGGCAGGGGGTGCCAGCCGCGCACGGCGGGATGCACGAGCCGCACGGTTGTGAAATGGTAGAGCGGGATGATCGGCAGCTCGGCGAGCAGCACGGCCTCGGCCTGGCGCAGCAGTTCGTGCCGGGCCGCGGGGTCGGCGGTGCGGTCGGCAGCGTGGAGCGCGGCGTCGTAGGCGAGGCTGGACCAGCCGGTGTGGTTGTTGCTGGAGCCGCCGCGGAAGACATCGAGGAACGACTTGGGGTCGGCAAAATCGGCGGCCCACTCGGCGCGCATGACCGAATAATCGAGGGCGCGGCGTTTCGCAAAAAGAGACGCCATCTCCATGTTGTTCACAGTGACCTGCACGCCGAGCTGCCGCCACATCTGCTGCACGGCTTCGGCGATGACGCGGTGGTTGCCGGAAGTGTTGATCGTGATCTCCAGCGGCGGCAGGCCGCGCCCCTCCGGGTAGCCGGCCTCGGCGAGCAGGCGTTTGGCTTCGGCGAGATCGGTGCGGAGAACGATCGGAGGCGTGTAGCCGCCGGTGCCGGGAGGGGTGAAGGCGGCCGCGGGCTGCTGGCCGCCGCGGGTGATTTTCTCCGTGAGGACGCGGCGGTCGATCGCGAGGCTGAGCGCACGGCGCACGCGCGGGTTGTCGAGTCCCGGCCGGGTGGTGTTGAGCCGGTAGAAGTAGGTGTCGAGAAACGGGCTGATGCGGAGCGCATCCGATTGGTCACGGCGGTAGCTGTCCACCTTGGCGACGGGCAGGGCCTCGGTGAGGTGGAGCTGGCCGGCGCGGAAGGCGCGCTCCTCGGCGTCCACGTCGGCGGCAGGATGGAAGTGGATGGAGTTCAGCCGCACGTTGGCAGCGTCCCAGTAGGTCGGGGACTTGTCGGCGACGATCACCTCGCCGCGGCGGTTCACCTTGAGCACGAAGGGGCCGTTGCCCACGAAGTTTTCGGGATCGGTCCAGCGGGTGTCACGCACGGTGCTGCCGCCGTGCTTCTCCAAGGTGGGCAGGTGGACCGGATACCAGATCGGGTGGGCGAGTAGCGACAGCAGGTATGGCGCGGGATGCGCGAGGGTGAGGACGAGCGTGCGGTCGTCGGGGGCGCGGGCGCCGACCTGGGTGAAGTCGGTGAGGCCGCCCTGATACCAGGATTCGGCGTTCGCGAGCACGAAGAGCATCGCGGCGTTGTCGGCGGCGAGGGGCTTGGCAAGCACGCGCCGGATGGAGGCCACGAAATCGTGGGCGGTGACCGGTTCGCCATTGGACCAGCGGGCGTCCGCCCGGAGGTGGAACGTCCAGACGAGGCCGTCGTCGGAGGTTTCCCAGCGCTCGGCGACGCCCGGCACCGGCGCGCCGGTTTCGGGATGTTCACCGACGAGGCCCTCGAAGAGCGCGGAGATGACGTTGATTTCGGGCAGGCCGGTTTCAAGGTGCGGGTCGAGGCCCTTGAGATCGGCGGCGAGGCCGCGGTGCAGAACCTGTTCGCGAATGCCGCGGGCGACATCGGGCTCGCGCTTTTGGCAGCCCGGCTGGATGGCCACAAAAAGGCCCGAGAAGACACAAAAAACCAAACCGCTGGAAATCCAGGACCTGGCCTGCTTTTCGTGCATATTTGTGCCTTTTCGTGGCTAAACTTTCCGGATCAGCGCCACGGCGTGGGCGGCGATGGCGAGGCCGCGGCCGAGGTCGTCGCTGCCCTCGTTGGTCGTGGCCTTGAGGCCGACGGCGTCCGCGGGCAGGCCGGTGGAGCGGGCGAGGGCGGCCTGCATCTCGGCGAGATGCGGGGCGATCCTGGGTTTCTCGGCGATCAGGGTGGCGTCCACGTTGACGGGGGCCCAACCGCGTTCGCGCAGGGCGGCGACGACGCGCTGCAGCAGGACCTGCGAGTCGGCGTTTTTCCACTGCGGGTCGGTGTTGGGGAAGAAGTGGCCGATGTCGGGCAGGCCGGCGGCGCCGAGCAGGGCGTCGCAGATCGCGTGGGTGAGGGCGTCGGCGTCGGAGTGGCCGTCGAGGCCGAACGGGGCGTCGAACTTCACGCCGCCGAGCACGAGGGGGCGGCCCGCGACCGTGCGGTGGATGTCGTAACCGTGGCCGATGCGGAAATTCATGGGTGGTTAACCACGGAATACACGGAACACACAGAATAACTCTGACTTCTTCGTCTCGCGCAGAATGACAGATAAGTGAATCATGGCGTTTGCGAGAGCAGGAACTCCAAGTAGGGCAGATCGGCGGGGGTGGTGAGCTTGGGGTTGGGGTGTGGGTTCTCCAGCAGGGCGACGGGGTGCTTCAGTAGTTCGACGGCGGCGGCGTCGTCGGTGATGGTGAGGCCGCGGGCGGCGACCTTGGCGTAGGCGCGGCAGATGAGGTCGCGGGCGAACACCTGCGGCGTTTCCATGGCCCAGAGATGCCGGCGGTCCAGCGTGCGCAGGCGGCCCTCGCCGCGGTGATCCTTGATGGTGTCGGTCACCCGGTGGGCGAGCACGACGGCGTGCTCGCGGCGGACGATCTTGTAGAGGGCGTGGAGCTGTTCCTCGCGCACGAGCGGGCGGGCGCAGTCGTGGATGAAGACGTGGCTGATGTCGTCGGGCAGCTCGGCGAGGGCGGCGGCCACGGAGTCCTGGCGCTCGGCGCCACCGCGCACGAAGACCGCGGGCGTCGGGGCGTAGGCGGAGAGGCCGACCATCTGCGCCTGGTCGCGGTAGGTGACGACGAAAAAGTCCACGACGCCGCTGCGCACGAAGGTGGCGGCGGAGTGGGCAAAGACCGGCTTCTCGCCGAGGGGGGCGAGGATCTTGTCGGTCACGGCGCCGTCCATGCGGCGGCTGCTGCCGGCGGCGAGGAGGATGGCGGCGGTGCGGGACATCGTGGAGGGGAAGAGTGGAAGTGAGGGTGAGGAGGGACGATCAGGTCGCGGAACCGAGGTCGGCGAGGATGGCGCGGGCGGCGGCGGCGGGGTCGGGGGCCTTCAGGATGGGGCGGCCGACGACGATGTAACTGGAGCCGGCGCGGGCGGCGGCGGGGGGGGACATGACGCGCTTCTGGTCGTCGCCCCCGGCCTCGCCGGCCGGGCGGATGCCGGGAGTGACGAGCTGGGTGGAGGCGGGCAGGGTGCGGCGGAGCAACTCGACCTCGAGCGGGGAACAGACCAGGCCACGCAGGCCGGAGGCCACGGCCAGCCGGCCGAGGCGGGCGACCTGGTCGGCGGGGGAGGCGGTGACGCCGATTTCGTTGAGACCGGCGGCATCGGTCGAGGTCAGCACGGTCACGCCGAGGAGAAGCAGGTCGGGGTTGGTCTTTTCCTGCGCGGCCCTGGCCGCGCGCATCATCTCGGCGCCACCGGAGGTGTGCAGCGTGAGCATCCTGATGGGCAGCGGGCCGAGGGACTCGACGGCCTTGGCGACGGTGTTGGGGATGTCGTGGAGCTTGAGGTCGAGAAAGACGTCGAAGCCCAGGCCGGCGATCTCGCGCACGTAGTTCGGCCCGTAGGCGGTGAACATCTGGAGGCCGAGTTTCACCCAGCGGAGGCTGCCGCGCAACTGGCGGAGGATCGGGGCGGCTTCTTCGCGCGTGGGGACGTCGAGGGCGAGGATCAGGTCGCAGGACATTGGGGGAACCACTAATGGACAGTTAATGGGCACTAATCAAAGAGAGAAATTGGGCTAGGATGCCCGGGCAATATCGTGCATGAGTGGAGGCGCCGCATGGAGGTTTCCGTTTTCAGTCCCGCGAAGATCAACCTGTTTCTGGCCGTGACCGGCCGGCGGGCCGACGGGTTCCACGACCTGGTGTCGGTGGCGGCGCCGCTGGATTTCGGCGACGAGTTGCAAGCGGCGAAGGGCGGCCGGGGCTTCGCGCTCGAGTGCGACGATCCGGCCGTGCCGGCGGACGGCGGCAACCTCGTGCTGAAGGCGGCGGAGGCGTTTGCAACCGCCACCGGCTGGCGGGAGCCGGTGCGTTTCCGGCTGGCCAAGAGGATTCCGGTCGGAGCGGGTCTGGGTGGCGGCAGCAGCAACGCCGTGGCGGCGCTGCGGGCGCTGAATCAGCTCGCCGGCCACCCGCTCGACGAGGCGCGGCTCGCGCAGGTGGCCGCGGGCCTGGGTTCGGATTGCGCGTTGTTTCTCAAGGAGGCGCCGGTGGGGCTGCGCGGCCGGGGCGAACAGGTGGAAGAGCTGCCCGCCGGCGCCGCGGCGCGGCTGCGCGGCCGGCGCGTGCTGGTGTTCAAGCCGGGTTTCGGCATCAGCACGCCCTGGGCCTACGGCCGCATGGTGGCGCGCGGCACGGACTACCTGCCGGCGGCGCAGGCGGAGTCGCGGCTGGCGGCCTGGGTGGACGGCGACGCGCCCGCCGAGGAACTCCTCTTCAACAACATGGAGCCGGCGGCGTTCGAGAAATACGTGGCGCTGCCGCTCCTGCTGGGAAAACTGCGGAGGGAGTTCGGAGTCGCTGCGGCCATGAGCGGCAGCGGCAGCGCGTGCTATGCCCTGCTCGGTGACAGTTCGGTGACGGAGCCGCTGGCCGGCCTGATCCGCGGGTGCTGGGGCGCCGGCGCTTTCATGCAGGAAACCAAGCTGCGTTAGCACCGGTTCGCCTGCGCGTTGGCGGCAAGAAGGCGCGGCCGCCGCCCGACCGGGCGGTTCCGCCCAGTTCCGCATTGACCGGCTCACAAGCCGTTTCGTTAATTGCGCAGCGCGCCAGACATGCCGACCCCCGCCAAAAGCGAAATCACCGTCCAGGGCCTCGCCGCTTCCAAGGGCATCGCCTACGGCCAGGTGTTTCTCTACCTGCAGAGCGAGCTGGAGATCCCCCGTTACACGGTGGATCCCGACAAGCGCGTGGCCGAAATCTCGCGCTTCGAGCAGGCGCTCATCACCACGCGCCAGCAGATCGCCAAAATCCAGCAGCAGGTCTCCCGGAATCTCGGCGAGGCGGAGGGTCTCATCTTCGATGCGCACCTGATGGTGCTCGAGGATCAGGCCCTCATCGGCGAGACCATCCGCGATTTCCAGAAGACGGGCCTCAACATCGAGACCTGCTTCAATGCCGTCGCCCAGCGCTACATCCAGGCCTTCGCCGAGATTGACGACGAATACCTGCGCGAACGCGCCGCGGACATCAAGGACGTGGCCAAACGCGTGCTCCAGGTGCTGCTCGGGCAGACCGCCGGCAGCCTCACCGAGCTGGTGGACAAACGCATCATCGTTGCCGAGGACATCTCCCCCTCCGAGGCCGCGGGCATCGACCGCAGCGCCGCCCTCGGCATCGTGACCAACGCCGGCAGCCTCACGAGCCACGCGGTGATCGTCGCCCGCTCGATGAAGATCCCCGCCGTGGTCGGCGCCGGCGGCCTCACCGCCCGGGTCCAGGACGGCGACTGGCTGCTGGTGGACGGCTACGAAGGCTTGGTCATCGTCAATCCGACGGAGCAGACGCTTTTCCGCTACGGCAAGATCCAGAAGGCCAAGCAGACCTTCGAGTCGCGCCTGCTGGCCGCCAACGAGCTGCCCGCCGAGACCCTCGACGGCGTCGCCGTCACCCTGCGGGCCAACATCGAGAAGCCCGACGAGATCGCCCTCGTGAAGCAATACCGCGCGGCCGGCGTGGGCCTCTACCGCACGGAGTATCTGTTCCTATCGTCCGACCGGGTGCCGACCGAGGACCAGCAGTATGCCGCCTACAAGGAGATCGTGGCGGGGCTGGCCCCCGCGGCGGTCACGATCCGCACGCTTGATGTCGGCGGCGACAAGCCCCTGCCCGGGGACCCCGGGCTCATCGGGCCCGAGACCAACCCCTTCCTCGGGTTCCGCGCCATCCGCATGTGCCTGGAGAACCCCGGGCTGTTCAAGGACCAGCTCCGCGCCATCCTGCGCGCCAGCGCCCACGGCAAGGTCGAGCTGATGTATCCGATGATCAGCGGCGCGGAGGAGATGGACCGCGCCAACGCCCTCCTTGCCGAGGCCAAGGCCGAGCTGAAGGAGCGCGGGCTCGCCTTCGACGACAAGCTGAGCGTGGGCGCGATGATCGAGATCCCCAGCGCCGCCATCGCCGGCGACGTGCTGGCCGGACGCTGCGGCTTCTTCAGCATCGGCACCAACGACCTCATCCAATACCTGATGGCGATCGACCGCGGCAACAGTCGCATCGCCCATCTCTACGACCCCACGCACCCCGCCGTCCTCCGCACGCTCCGGCTGGTGGTGGACACCGGCCACGCCCACGGCCTGAAGGTCAGCGTGTGCGGCGAAATGGCCGGCGACGCGCTCTACGCGCCGCTCCTGCTCGGCCTCGGCGTGGACGAGCTGAGCATGACGCCCACGCTCGTGCCCTCTGTCCGCTACCTTGTCCGCGCGATGAAGATGAGCGACGCCAAAAATCTCGCCGCCGAGGCGCTCAAGCAGACCGACGCCCGGAAGACCTACGCGCTGGTCGAGGCGTTCTACAACGAGCGGATGATGGCCGAGTAGGATTTGGGTTTGCGACTTGCGATTGACGATTTTTCAAAGCATCAACCGTAAGCGGGCGCGGGTAGTTAATCGGTGCCGTTGAAGGCGCGACGGCCTTACGAATGTTGGTGATGGCTTCGTCCTTGGTGCGGTCCTGCCGGATTGACAGGCAAACCCTTGTTGCGCTGCATGACCCCGGGCCGCCTGCATGCCCACCATCGCCTCCTTCCACGGCGTCACGATCAAGCTCTACTTCAACGATCATCAACCGCCCCATTTCCACGCCTTTCATGGCGATGACGAGGCGGTGGTCGGGATCGTCAGCCTCCAGGTGCTGGCCGGGGGGTTGGCGGCTGCCCGGCTCAAGGACGTGCTGGCCTGGGCCCGGCGTCATCAGCAAGATCTGGCCTCCTGCTGGCAGCGTTGCCAAAATCATCAACCCGTGCCAAGCATCGCCTATCCATGAAACACGTCCTCGCCAAAGTCACCTCGGTCAGGGCCCTGCCGAAGCACCGGCTGGCCCTCGTCTTTGACGATGGGGCGGAGGGCATCTTCGACTGTTCCGGCGAACTGTGGGGCGAGGTGTTTGAACCGCTGAAGGACCCGAAGTTTTTCGCCAAAGTGTATCTCGACCACGGCGCGCCGACCTGGCCCAACGGCGCCGACCTCGATCCCGGCCGGTTGCGCACAGAGATTGGATCACCTTCGAGAAAGATCCGTCTCCCTGCCAGCAAGACAAGGTTCAAGGGCAAGCCTCACGCTGTGGCGGAAGACGCTGCGCCATACCGGTCCGATCCCCGAAATTGAACGTAGGCTTTTGCACGACATCGGATGATCTGCCGGCTGGGTTGCTGACAAAACGTGGTGTTATTCGGGGGGGTAACGGGGGTGAATCTCCACCCATGGCATCCAACAGTGCCTGCTCGTCTATTTCTAGGATTCTTTCGATCGGCCGATGCTTGGTATTCAACTGCGCGATATCAAGAGGGTGCGCAGTATCGATTCCACCGGCCCAGACAAAAAACCTTGGGCTCAGATAAGGCCTTTTTGTGATCAATTGGGTCACCAAAGAACTCACCTTGTGTGCAACAATTGTTGGAACTGGTGAATTTGTTTACGAACGCCTTGGTCTGATTCTCATCAAGTCGCACGAGGTAGTCCGAGAAACTAAACTCGAGATTGTGGATTCCGTGCGCCAATTTATTTATCAGTTCCGTCAGTGAGCGGACGAATCTTGCTTCCGTATCATCAATAAGTCTGAGCCGCTGCGCTAACGATATTTTCCCGAAATGGGGATTCCCCATGTCAATTCTTGTCACTGGCAGACAAGCCCGTCGTGGTGAGCCAACATGAGCTGTCTTGAAATCGAAGCAGTGAGAAGGCTCTCAAAGAATGCACAGAGTTTAATCACAAAGGACCAATCGGACTCCTTGAGCAGGGATTGGTAGAAGCCGTTCGGGAGGTGGAGCACCGCTGCTAGACGCTCCATGTCTTTCTTAGCCCAGAAGAGGAGTTCTTCCTCGGTCATATTGGAATTTCACCGCCCGCCCTTCGCGCCGCTGGCGAGGAGGGTCTCGAAGCGGGGCTCGTTTTCCTCGCGGGCGACGGTGGTGACCTCGACCTTCTGAAAACCGGCGGATTTGAGGAAGCCGTGCAGGGCGCTCTCCTTGAAGCCGAGCCAGAGGTCGCCGTAGAGTTCGCGGGCCTTCTCGAAACCGTGTTCCTTGAGGTCGAGCACGAGGAGCTGGCCGCCGGGCCGGAGGATGCGGAAGGCCTCATTCACGGCGGTCTGCGGGTGGCTGGCGTGGTGCAGGGCCTGCGAGAGGATGGCGAGGTCCACGGACTTGTCGGGCAGCGGCACCTGTTCGATGTCGCCGAGCTTGTAGGCGAGGTTGGCCAGGCCGTTTTTCTTCGCCAGCTCGGTGCCGACCTCGACCATCTTGGGGGAATTGTCGATGCACCAGACGCGCTCGGCCCGGCGGGCGAGGAGCTGGGAGACGAGGCCCTCGCCGGCGCCGAGGTCGGCGACGGTGATGGCGGGCACGAGGCGGAGGGCGAGGTGGCCGAGCGCCTCCCACGAGCGGCCCGGGCAGTAGCCCTTGCCGAGGCGGCCGGCGATGAGGTTGAAATACTGCTCGGAGTGCTGGCGGCGTTTCTGGAGCGTGCGGGCGAGGTTTTCGCGGTCCTCGACGGACTCGGGCAGGCCGGCCACGGAGTCGCAGGCGGCCCGGAGCACGGCGACCAGCTTGGGGTCAAGGTCGCTGCGCAGGGAGTAGAAGGCTTTCTTGCCGTCGCGGCGGTCGGTCACGAAACCGGCCTGCCGGAGCTGGCCGAGCTGGGAGGAGATGCGCGACTGCCCCATGCCGAGGATCTCCTGCAGCTCGGTCACGGCCAGCTCCTCCTTGAGCAACAGGGCGAGCAACCGGATCCGGGTGGGGTCGGAGAGAATCTTGAGACTGTCCCAGGAGTCGGTCATGCGGCCCAAGACCTATGGGGAGAAAGATAGCGCATGACAAGCGCGGGGGCGGGGCGGGGTGGGAGCGACCTTGGTCGCGACAGTCGCGTGCAAGCACGCGCCCACAGGGAAAACAAAACGGCCGCGCTGGGGCGCGGCCTGAAGAAGTCGGGGCGTAAGGCCCCCTCCCGCATTCCGAAGACCGGGGCGAGGGCGCCCGGCTCCAGTTGGGGAGGCTCAGCCCTGTTTGGTGTCCACGTAGCGGGTGATGCCGGCGATCTGGTATTCGTGCTGCACGCCGCCGATCTTGAGCTTCACGTGCTCGCCGATCTTTTTGCCGAGGAGGGCGGCGCCGAGCGGGGTCTTGTAGGCGATCTTGTGGTTGTCGGGATCGCTGTCCCAGGCGCCGAGCAGCGAGTAGCGCACGGCCTTGCCGTTGGCGATGTCGCGGAGGTCCACGACGGTGCCGACGGAGACCTGGTCGGTGGTGGCCTCGGAGAAGTCGGTGATGCGGGCGCGGGCGAGGTCGCGCTCGAGCTGGGCCTTCTGGGCCATGAGCACGCTCTGGTCCTGCTTGGCCATCTTGAACTCGGAGTTCTCGCGGAGATCGCCGTGCTCGCGGGCGGCGGCGATGGCCTTGGAGTTGTCGGGGATGCGCTTGGAGACGATCTCCTCGTATTCGGTGCGCTTCTTCTCGTAGCTTTCGCGGGAGACGAGGAGCTGGTCCTCCTTGGTGTCGGCCTCGCCGGAGACGAGGGACTGGAGGGAGGGGAACAGCTTGATGAAGCGGGCGAGGAGGGACTTCTTGGTGAGTTCTTCGAAGCCCTGATTGAGCAGGAGGCTGTTGCCGAGGTCGCGGGCGGTCTCGGTGTCGGCGGTGGCGAGGAGGTCGGAGATGAGGTCGGCGTCGTCGCTCAGGGTCTCGGCCAGCGGGATGCGGCGGGTGCCGGCGGACTGGAGGGCCTCGTAATCGATGGCGAAGAAGATGGCGCCGAGCAGGCGGGGCGTGATGAGCTCCTGGAGGAGCTTGGCGAACTTCTTTGAGTGGCGGTTCTTGATGATCCAGAGGAGGACCGGGGCGCGGAGGTTCTGCTCGGTCTTCCAGCGTTTGAGGACGGCGGCAAGTTCGTCGGCCTGGCCGTTCTCGATGAGAAAGTTGATGCACTCGGTGGTGAACTTGCCCTGCGAGGTCTTCAGGAGGGCGAAGGTGATCTCGCGCCACTCGAGCGGATGGGTCTCCTTGACGAGATCGAGGAAGCGGGCCTGGAAGTGGACGGGGATCTTCTCGGCGATGGCGGGCAGGCCGCGGACCTCCTTGATCAGCTCGGACTGGTTGGGCGAGCTGGCGCCGACGTCATGGCCGAGGATCCTGGCGAGCTCGTCGCGCACGAACGCGCCGTAGAGGCGCTCGGCGGCGTCGAGCTGGTTGCTGTCGCGCACGGCCTCGGTGATGCCGTTGAGGACCGTGCCGAGGGACTGCTTGGCCTCGTCCTTGATGGAGGCGGCGAGGAGGTCCTCGGCGAGGGCGATGCGGCGGCGGGCGGAGCGGGTGTTGGCGAACTCCTCCATGATCTCCGATTCGGCGGAGACGGGCTCCTCGCGCAGGACGTAGAGTTCCGTCTTCTTGGCGGGGACGCTGACGCGGGGGTCCTTGACGAGCTGCTTTTTGACGTTGGAGAACCAGCGCTTGAACTTCTCCTCGCCGACGACCTGGGCGAGCACGATCTCCAGCTCGATGGCGCTGGCGGCGTTGTTGGGGTAGGCGGAGAGGGTGTCGATCACGAGCTGGACGGGGTCGTCCTCGATGAGCTGCTTGATCCTGGCCGGCTCGGTCTCCTTGCGGGCGAGGATGTGCTTGGGGGAGAGGACGTCCAGGCTGCCGGCGCAGAAGGCGGGGTCCATCCGGTGGGCCTTTTTGCCCTTGAAATCGATGACCAGCTTGTGGTCGGAGTCGTCGTATTCCTTGATCTGGCCGAAGCCCCAACTGCGGTGGACGACGTAGGCGCCGGGCTCCATCGCCTCCAGCTTGGCTTTGGACGCCTTGAGGGCGGGATGCTTGCTGATGATGGTGGAGATGGCTTCGGAATTCATAATTGCGTATCGAGTCGGTGAACCGATTAGTTCAGGCGACAATGATGCGGGATGTCAAACAGGGTTTGGGAAAGGCCGCGGCGGCGCCGAAACCGGCTTTCAGCGGGTGGGTGGCTGCCGTCGGGCTGGTCGAGCGCTGGCTGGCGCGGTCCGAGCGCGTGGACGCGCTGTTGGAAGGACTTGCGCCAAACCTCGACCCCCAGGAGCGCGCGCGGGCGCAGCAGCTTTTTTATGGCGTGGTGCGCTGGGCGAGCCGCCTGGAAGGGGCGCTGGCCGGCCTGATGACGCACGAGCCGCGCACCAAGGTGAAGGCGGTGCTGATGATCGCGGGGTTCGAGATGATGGAACGTCCTTCGCCAGGCCGGCGGACGTCAGGAGACGGCGCGGCGGTCGGGGAGGAGCGCGTGGCCAAAGTGGTCCACCATGCCGTCGAGCGCACCAAGTCGGTCGCCAGCCCGAAGGAGGCGAGGCTGGTCAACGCCGTCGCCCGCAAGATGGCCATGCGGTTGGCCGAGCCGCCGGCGGATCTCGCCACGGAGTTTGCCCATCCGGAGTGGCTGGTGGCCCGGTGGACGCGGCAATTCGGTGCCGGGACCACGCGCAAGCTGCTCGCATGGAACCAGCAGCCTGCGCCGGTCTATGCCCGCTGGCGTGTCGAACCCCCGGTCCCGGCCTTCCTGACTCCGACGCGGTGGGCCGGTTTTTACGAGGTGAAGGCCGGACATTGGGACGAGGTTCGCCGGCTGGCAGCCGACGGCACGCTCTACCTCCAGGATCCGTCCACGCGGCTGTGCATCGAGCTGCTCGCCCCGCAGCCGGGCGAGACGATCCTCGACGCCTGTGCCGCGCCCGGCGGCAAGAGCCTGTTCATTGCCGACGTCATGAAAACCGGCCGGGTCGTCGCCCTCGACGAACCCGCTCCTCCCGGCAAAGCCGACCTGCGGCTCCAGCGGCTGAAAGAAAACCTGTCGCGCGCCCCCCGCGGCGTGACCGTGGCGCTGGTCGAGGCCGACCTGACGAAGGTGAACACCGTCTTCTATCGCAACCTGCACCTGCCCGAGACCTACGACGCCGTGCTGCTCGACGCGCCGTGCTCGAACACCGGCGTGATGCGCCACCGCATTGACGTGAAGTGGCGGTTGCAGGACGGCGACTTCGCCCGGCACGCCCAGCAGCAGCTCTCGCTCCTGCACGCCGCCGCGCGCCTGGTGCGGCCGGGCGGACGCCTGGTTTACAGCACGTGCAGCCTCGACGCCGACGAGAACGCCGGGGTGGTCGAGGCCTTCCTCGCCAGCCGCGTGGGCAGCCGGGCCGGGCTGGAGCGCAGCGTGCAGGCCCACCCGTGGGCCGACGGTCACGACGGCGCCGGCGCGTTTCTGTTCCGGATGGGCTAATCGTTCTCTTGCTCGTTATCGTTCTCCCGTCGTTCGAGAACGATTACGATCATGAGAACGATCGGTCACGGCACCAGCTCGAACACCCGGGCCTCGTGGTCGGTTTCCTGGGCACCGTTCAGGAAGGTGTAGGTGATCTTCTGCGCGGTGTTCACGAGGTCGTTGTAGCGCTCGAGGGTCCACCGCTCCACGAGCTCGCCGTTGATGCGCACGCACAGGTCGCCCGGCTGGACGGGCAGGCCGCTGTTGGGGGTGGCGGGCACGACCGCGAGCAGCCGCCAGTAGTTGGGGAAGCGGCGGAACGACAGCCCGGTGCTGCGCCGGCCGGGCATCTCGACCGGGCCGTCGGTGGCGCGGACGAGGGTGACGAGGTGGCGGCGCTGGTCGAAGGTGAGCCGGAAGTGGCGCAGCAGTTCACCGCCGAGCGAGGAGAGCTGCTCGGTCAGGTCCACCACGGGCTGGTGCACGAGATGGGTGCCGACGGTGATGTCCTGCTCCAGGCGGCCGACGAGCTGGCGCTTGTTGCCGTCGAGCGAGCCGATGATGAGGCCGACGCGCGGGCCGTGCACGAACCGCGGGTTCAGGCCGGCGGGATTCAGGGAGAGCCCCAGGTCGCTGCCCGAGTCGATGAGGGCGTAGAAGGATTCGTTGCCCATCTGCACCGGCACGAGGGGGGTGGACTGCTCGCGGTTGTAGGCGATCACGCAGGTGCGCGGCTGGGCGGCGGCCGGCGGGACGGTCACGGGATGGGGGGCGATTTCGAGCCGGGCGGCCGGGTAGTCGAGCGTGAGCAGGGTGTCGCGGAAGAGCGTGAAACCGATGATGCCGTCGATCGGGACGCCCAGGTGGGCGGCCAGCTCGGAGAAATCATAGACCACGGCCGGCACGCGTTCGAAGTGCGCCTCGCCGAGCTGGAGCTGGCGGAGGACGATGGCGGGCAGCTCGACGTGCCGGCCGTTGGCGCCGCGCACGGCGATGGTGCGCGGCGGGGCGCCGCGGCGCTCCTTGCGCTTGAGGGCATCGGCCAGCGCGGAGGACACGTAGGTCACGGAGGATCCCGTGTCGATCAGGAAGCGGTAGTTCTTGCCGTCGTCCTGGCGGGCCTCGACCAGGAAGAAGTTGGAGAGGACGCGCGCGGGCACGCGGACCGGCTGCGGCTCGATGCGGGTGGCGGCGGGCGCGCGGTCGCCGCGCGTGGCGCAGCCGGCGACGGACAGAAGACAGACGGCGGAGGACAGAACACAGAGGGCGCGGCGCGCGGCGGACGGCCGGGTTGAGATCGCAAAATTCAAATTTGAGATCATTTGTGGGGGCGGGGCAGGCCGGTGCCCAGCGCGGCGGAGGTCAGCAGGATGAGGCTGGCGATCACGAAGGTGACGGTGCCGCCCGAGTTGAAGAAAAGCCAGCCGGCAACGGCGGGGCTGAGCGCGCGGGCGAGGAAGCCGAGCGAGCGGTAGATGCCGAGGATCTTGCCCTGTTCCTCGGGCTTGGCGTAGAGGGAGACCAGCGAGGAGAGGGCGACGTTGGCGAAGCCCGAGCCGATGGTGCTGAGGGTGAGCATCGCATACATCAACGGGGCCGACCGGGCGATGCCGATGGCGTAGCCGAGGCCGGCGAAGGCCACGCCGATCAGCGCCATGCCGGCGACGGCGGAGGGTTTCTCCCCGAAGCGCGGCACGTAGCGCCGGGCCAGCACGCCCTGGGTGACGATGGAAACGAGGCCGATGTTGACGAAGACGAGCGTGAGGTCGCGCGGCGAATAGCCGAGCGCGTCGGCGGTGAAGAAGCTGATGACGGACTCGAAAAAGCTGAAGCCGAAGGTGACGACGAAGCCCACGACGTTGGCGCGGCGGATGGCCGGGTCGGGCTGCTGGAAGAGGGAGTGGAGCGGGTTGCGCTCGCGCAGGGTGGCCGCCGGCGCGCCGCGCGCCCCGGGCGGCAGGGTCTCGGCGAAGCGCGCCTGCACCCACAGCAGGTTGAGCAGGCAGAGGGCGCACGCGATGGCGGCGGGCAGGCTGAACGGATGCACGCCGAGCGCCGCGAGGCCGGGCCAGCGTTCGAGGAGGTTGAAGGGCGCGGTGAGACCGCCGATGACCGGGCCGGTGAGAAAGCCGAGGCCGAAGGCCACGCCGACGATGCCCATGCCCTTGGAGCGGTTTTCGCGCGTGGTGACGTCGGACACCGCGGCGATGGCCACGGCGATGTTGCCGCCCATGATGCCGCCGAGGACGCGGCCGGCAAAGAAGACCAGGAAGTTGCCGCTGAAGAACAGCAGGAGGTAGCTCAGCGCGTTGCCGGCGATGGTGAGCAGCAGCACGGGCCGGCGGCCGACCCGGTCGGAGCGCGCGCCCCACACCGGCGAGAAGAGGAACTGCATCAGGGCATACACCGAGCCGAGGGCGCCGGCGAAGAGCGCGCCGGTGGCGAGGTCGGAGGCGTGCGCCGCATGGGCGAGCGCCTCGAGCTGCCGGACGAGCGAGGCGAGCAGGCCGCCCTCGCTCTCGCGGTTCACATACCATTCCAGCATGGCCGGGCCGACCGGGAAGAAGATGGAGAAGCCGATGAGGTCGATGTAGAGCGTCAGGAAGATGACGCCCAGGGAGACTCCCTTGCGGCCGACGGGCTCGACCGGGGCGGCGGGAGAGGGCGAAGCGGAAACGGAGCTGGGGTTGGTCGTGGACACGAAACGGCCAAACTTGAGCGAAACCGGGCCGCGCGCAAAGCCTAGTTTCGCGGTCCGGCGCCGCCGCGGTCTCAAGAAAAGCGCCGGACAGGCTCTAAGAACCGCCGCCGTCAGCCGTCAGGCTGGGTGATACCCAGGCCATCCACCGTAGCACCGCCGTTTTCGCCGCCTTTTTCCGCTCGCATTTTTATGCGCCTTTGCCGGTCTAGCGCAGCACCTTTGTTCACCTTCTGAAATCAGACATGGACCATCTGCGGTTTTTCCCCGGCCTGGGCGCGTCGCTTCGCGCGGTTGTTGGAGCCGGGAGGAGTACAGTCTTAGCTCACCTCCGGGCCGGCCGGGGCCTGGCGATCATGGCCGCGGTCGCGCTGGCCCTGGGCCAACTGACGCCGCGCCTGGCGGGAGCGGAGCCGACGTCGGCCGCACCCGTGGTGAAACGCAACTTCCCGCAGGAAATCGCCAAGGCCCGGGACGCCTGGAACGGCGATTCCAAGCGCATCGCGGAGCTGCTCCGCATCCTGCGCGAACAGGTCGGCATCCTCGCTCCGCTCGAAAAGGAGCTGGCGGCCGCCCGGAAGGAACTGGCCGCCCTCATGGCCGAAAAGGCCCAGGCGCTCGAGGATCTCCGCAACGGCGCCTTCTGCACGGGTTGCAACCGGACCCGGTCCGAACTCCTCGCCAAGGGGGAAGGCTTCCCCCATCCCGGCCAGCAGTCGCGCCCGGCCACGCCCGAGGAGCTGGCCAGGGCCGAAAACGACTACGACGCCCGCATCGGCCGGCTCCGCGCCCGGGTCAACGATCTCGAAAATCGCTTCAAGGCGGCTAAGAGCAAACTCGACAACGCCCACCATGAGCTGAACGTCACCATCCCGCGTTATCACAAGGATCTCCTGGCCGAGCGGGACCTGCGGATGCGGGAGTGGTCCGCCGAATGGGAGGAATTCGACCGCCAACTCGATTCCCTCCAGCAAGCCGCCGAGGCTGCCGCCAAGGCGGTCAAGCAGGCCCAGGGGGGCGATGCCGCCGAGGCCGCCGAGATGAACCTGCGCATCCAGGGACGGCAGCTCGATGAGACGGCCGCAAAGGCGCGGGCCGCCGAGGGCCGCGCCCGGCAGCAGGCCCAGTCGTTCGTCACGACAGCCCGGGGAGACCTGGATCGGCTGGCGAAACTCGCCGAGAACCTGCCCGCCACGTTCGGTTTGCCCGGCGGTTGGTTCCTCGCCCGGCAAATTGGCATACCACCCTTGGCGATGGACTATACCGTCGCGGCGGTGCGTTGCGTTGAGACGCCCTCGGGTGGCGATGGTGTCCGCGATCTGTTGGGGGAGAGCGGGACGAAGTCCCGGGCGCCGCAGCCGGAGAAGGACTCCCCGAAATCCATGAGGGATCTGCTCGAAGGCCAATGACCCCCGGATCGCCCCGAGCCGGCCCTGAGAACGACGATCGCGTTCCCTGCGGATGCTATTTCCAACCACGCGCATGAAATCCACCGCCTGGCTATTCGCCCTGATCCTGTTCGTTACTCCGCTCACCGCGCAGGAGAGCGCCGCCCCATTCACGGAGGCGCTCGACGCCGGCAAAGCCCTGCTGGAAAAGGGGGACGCCGCCGCGGCGTTCGGGCAGTTCCAGAAATCCGTGGCGGCCGACGCCGGCCGGTTCGAGGGGTATTTCTACCTCGCGGTGGCGTCCTACCGGCAGGGCAACCTGGCCGCGGCCGAGGAATACGCCACCGCCGCACTGGCCAAGGCGCCGGAAGCGGAGAAGCCGCAGGTGCAGGAAATGCTCGGCGTGATCGGCGAGAAGCGCGACTTCGAGCGCCTGGTGCGCGAGGGCGACGAGGCGGTGGCCAAGGGCCTGCGGGCGAAGGCCGCCGAGTCCCACCGCAAGGCGTTCCTCCTCTTTCCCAAGCAGGGTGCCGTCGGCCTCCGGGCCGCATCGATCTACGCGGACAACCTCAACCAGTTGCTCAGCGCCGCGGTCCTCTGGCAGAAGGTGATCGCCACGGGCGACACGGAGAGCGCGGCGGCCGCCCGGCAGGAACTGAACCGGCGCCAGGAAGCCTTGAGCAAGCTGCTCAAGGAGCACCTCGGCATGATGCTCGAATACAAGGCGAAGCCCCAAAAGGCTCCCTTGGCGCAGCTCGAAGAGGCGTTTCCCGACAGCATCGAGTTACAAGTGGAGCTGGCCGCCATTTCCGCCCAAGTCGATGACGTGATCAAGCACCTCGGCCGGGCGGCCGCGCTGGGTGTGGATGTGGCGGCGGTTCGCTACCGGAAGGAGTTCCTTTTGGTCATCCACTCGAAGAAGGAAGGCCCGCCGTTCCGGGCGTTCATCACCGATGCCTTCGGTGCGGACGTGGCGGAGGCTATGGACGCGGTGTTTGAAAATTTCACCGATCGTCCGAGGTATTACGAGTTCCTGCGGGAGGCCGCCGCTCACGGCCAGGCTTGGGCGATGATCGAGCTCGGGGACGCCTACTGGCATGCCTATGGAGTGTCCGAAAACCCGGCCGAGGCCTTCCACTGGTATGCGAAGGCCCTCGCCACCGGCGACGCCAACGCGATGGACAGCATGGCGCAGTATTACTACTGGGGCAAAGGAATCGCGACAGACTACTCCCGGGCGCTCGAGCTCTGGCGAAAGGCGGCGGCCCGTGGCAACGCCAACGCCATGTATTACATCGGTGAATGCTACCAGCGCGGGCAGGGCGTGGCCGCCAGCGAGGCGGAGGCCGTGCGGTGGTGGACGCGTGCGGCCGACTACGGCAGCTGGAGCGCGATGACCAACTTGCTGGAGAAAGTGGTGCGGGAAAAGAAATTTGCCGATGGGGTGCGCTGGGCGCGAGAATTGACCAAGGGTGGGGAGGATTTCTCGATGATCGCCGTCGGCTGGTATGTGCTCGGTGTCTGTCTCCGCGATGGCCTGGGCACGGAACAAAACCTGGAGGAGGCGCGGCATTGTTTCAAGGTGGCGGCAAAGCACAAGTATCCCGGGGCCAGCGAGACCCTGAAACAACTCCAGTGACCGCCGGGGGCCACCGGTGGTCGCCGATTTCGCTCTTCGACAAGCTTAGGACCCCGAGCCGGTCGAGGGGCATGTCCGCAACAGTGGCGGCGGTGTGGAAACCGGTGCCCACCCATGGCTGTGGCTCCGGTCGTTCCGTCGAAACTCAACCCAGGATCGGTTGCAGCCTGGTCGTGAGCGCGGCGACGTCGAAGGGCTTGGGCAGAAAGCCGGCCACGCCGAGGTCGGCGCAGCGCCGCATCGTCTCGCCCTCGCTGTAGCCGCTCATGATGATCGCCCGCAGGTCGGGCCGGATTTGGCGGAGGTGGCGGAGGGTTTCGTCGCCGGGCAGGCCGGGCATGGTGAGATCGAGCAGCACGAGGTCGATGGGGCCGAGGTGGTTGCGCACGAGCTCGATGGCGGCGGCACCGTCGGGCGCCGCGAACACGGTGAGGCCGAGCGTTTCCAGCGCTTCCTGGGCGACCAGCCGCACCGGCTCCTCGTCGTCCACCACGAGCACCGTGCCGCGCAGCGCCTTGGCGACCGGCGCGGAGGGCGCGGCGGAATCGACGGGGTGGGCGGAGGTGACGGGCAGGAAGAGCCGGAACGTCGTGCCGCGGCCGGGCGCGGATTCGACGAAGAGCGCGCCGGAGTGGCTTTGCACGATGCCGAGCACGGCGGCCAGGCCGAGGCCGCGGCCCTGAAACTTGGTGGTGAAAAACGGCTCGAAGATGCGGGCCAGCACTTCCGGCGGAATGCCGCAGCCATTGTCGGCGACCTCGAGGCCGACGTAGGGCCCGGCCGCCAGCTTGGGCGACTGGACGGCCGTCGCGAAGGCGTCGGCGCTCAGTTCGCGGACGAAGGTGCGCACGATGACGTGGCCGTCGGGGCGCTCGTCCAGGGCCTCGGCGGCGTTGATCACGAGGTTCATCACGATCTGGCGCAACTGGGTGCCGTCGCCCATGACGGCGGGCAGGGCGTCGTCCAGGAGCAGTTCGAGGCGGACGCGTTTGCCCACGCTGACCTCGAGGAGCGCTGCGGTGTCGCGGATCAGCTTGGAGAGGTCGAGCGGGGCGATGAGGAAGGAGCCGCGGCCAGCGTAGGCGAGCATCTGGGTGCAGAGGCCGGCGGCGCGCTGGGCGGCGCGTTCGATTTGGGAAAGCTGGCGCCGGACCCTGTGGGTTTCGGGCAGGTCCATCGCGGCCAGGGCGGCGTTGCCGAGGATGGAGGTGAGGATGTTGTTGAAATCGTGGGCGATGCCGCCGGCGAGCACGCCGAGGCTTTCGAGTTTCTGGGCTTCGAGGAGCTTGCGTTCGAGGGAGAGCCGGTGCTGTTCGGCGGCCTTGCGGTCGGTGATGTCGGTGGCGATGCCGCAGAGAGCGTAGGCCTGGCCCCGCTCGTCGAGGAGGGGGAACTTGTGCACGAGGTAGATGATAGGCCGGCCATCGGGCGTTGTGGCGTGTTCCTCGACTTCCATCGGCCGGCCGGCGGCCATGACCTCGGCGTCGTGTTGCCGGTAAAGCGTCGCCTGGTCGGCGGGGTAGAGCTCCGGATCGGTCCGGCCGAGGATATCCTCCCGGGAACGCCGGCAGAGCCGGGCGAGCGGCTCGTTGCACAGCAGGTAGCGGCCCTCGCGGTCCTTCAAGAAGATCAATGCGGGGCTGTGGTCCACGATGGCCTGCAGACGGGCCTCGCTGGCGCGGAGCTGGCGCGTGCGTTCCCGCACCTCCTCCTCGATATGGGCGGTGCGCACGAACAGGTTGTTGATGAAGCCGGTGAAGAGGACGGTGATGATCAAGCCGGCGGCGAGGATGGCAAGGGGTTGGTGCGAGCGGCCGGCCCGGAGCCAGGCTTCGTTGGGGTGAACGACCATGCGCCAGGTGCGCCCGCCCAGCGCGAGGGTGGCGTGAAAGGCGCGGGGGTGATCGAGTGGCGGCAGGACGATCCGGGTGCCGGGAGTGCGCAGCGGTTCGCGGCCGGCCAGGTTGGCGTAGAGCAGCGTCGGGGTGCCGCCGTCGCTCACGTCGAGGTAGTAGGTGTCGAGCGCCTCGTTGGTCGTGAGGTCGTGTGACTGGGCCAGCATCGTCTGCACGTGGAACACGCCCTGCACGAAGCCCTCGACCGGGCTGCCGGCCGGATCGGCACGCCAGAATGGGAGGATGAAGACGATGCCGGGTTCGGGCTGCTCGGGGCGGGATTGGGCGAGGTGAAACGTCTGGCTCACTCGGAATTGCCGGTCCGCGCGGGCGGCGATCAGCAGGGGGGCGGTGGGCGCCGACAGCACATCGTAGCCGAAGACCGTCTCGTTGCCCGGTCTCGGCTCCGCATAGGTGATGACGAAGTATTCCCGGTCTTCGGGGGCGGGTTGGAAGGTGCCGTCGGGCTGTCGGCGGCGGACGACAAAGGGCCGGCCGAGTTCTGCGGTGCACCGTTGCTCCAAGGCGGCACGCCCGGTCTGTGGCACAATCTGCACCCATTGCAGGGCCTGCACGCCGGGATGCCGCTGGAGCAACGAGCGGGCGACGTTGGCAAACTCCGTGCGGGTGACCTCGTTCTGTCCAAGGAAGGAGTCGCGCAGGCTGTGCACCATTTCCTGGTAGGCCCGCAGGCGCTGGCTGGCGACGCTCGCCTGGGTCTGGGCCAGGCTGAGAAAGCCGGCGTGCAGGCGCCCGTCGTCCTGCCGGGCGGCATAGCGCCAAGCGGCGACGGAGATCAACACTCCGAGCAGGAAAACCAACCCCACGGCAGCCAACCGGTGCGGTGAGAGGAAACGGGGTGGGGCCATGGTTGGAAACCGACTAGCAGGCAGGGGGGTGCCCTGCCATAGAAATCTGACCGGTTCCAGAGCCGGGGGCCGTGCGCGTGGGGCCTTTACAACCGGTAAGGCAGCGGGAAGCGGGAGGTGAGGGCGACGACCTGCTGCTTGGTGGCGGCGATGACGGCGGCCTCGTCGGGTTTGCCGATGGCGGAGAGCACGCCGTCGATGAGGCCGGCGATCGTCTCCATCTCGGCCTCTTTGAGGCCGCGGGTGGTCATGGCCGGCGAGCCGAGGCGGATGCCCGAAGCCTGGAAGGGCGAGCGGGTCTCGAAGGGGACGGTGTTCTTGTTGCAGGTGATGTTGGCCTTGTCGAGGGTCTCCTGGGCGACCTTGCCGGTGAGGTCGGGGAACTTGGCGCGGAGGTCCACCAGCATGAGGTGGTTGTCGGTGCCGCCGGAGTTGATCTTGTAGCCGCGGGCGGTCATGGCGGCGGCGAGGGCGCGGGCGTTGGCGATGACCTGGGCGCTGTAGGCCTTGAATCCGGGCTTGAGGCACTCGCCGAAGCACACGGCCTTGGCGGCGATGATGTGCATGAGCGGGCCGCCCTGACCGCCGGGGAACACGGCGGAATCGATGGCCTTGGCGTGGGCCGCCTTGCACATGGTGAGGCCGCCGCGCGGGCCGCGCAGGGTCTTGTGCGTGGTGGTGGTGACGAAATCGGCGTGCGGGAACGGCGAGGGGTGGTGGCCGGTGGCGACCAGGCCGGCGATGTGCGCGATGTCGGCGAAGAGGAACGCGCCGACTGAGCGGGCGATCTCGCCCATGCGGGCGAAGTCGATGACGCGCGAGTAGGCGGAGGCGCCGACCGTGATCATTTTCGGCTTCTCGCGCTGGGCGACGGCGGCGAGCTCGTCGTAGTCGATGAGGCCGTTGTCCTCGCGGACGCCGTATTGGCAGAAGTTGTAGAGCTTGCCGGAGAAGTTGGCCGGGTTGCCGTGGGTGAGGTGGCCGCCGTGGCTGAGGTTCATGCCGAGGATCTTGTCGCCCGGCTGGAGCACGGCGGTATAGACGGCGAAGTTGGCCTGCGAGCCGGAGTGCGGCTGGACGTTGGCATGCTCGGCATTGAAGAGTCTCTTGGCTCGCTCGATGGCGAGCACCTCGACCTTGTCCACCTGCTCGCAGCCGCCGTACCAGCGCTTGGCCGGGTAACCCTCGGCGTATTTGTTGGTGAGCACGCTGCCCATGGCCTCGATGACGGCCGGGTAGGTGAAATTCTCGGAGGCGATCAGCTCGATGTGGCTCTGCTGGCGGGCGAGCTCGCCGGCGACGGCGGCGTGGACTTCGGGGTCGAGCTGGGACAGGGGGGCGGCGTTCAGGGACATTGCGGTATCGTGTGCGAGGATGGAGGAGGGGAAACGCCTCCAAGGCAGCCGCCTGCGCCGCAGTCCGCAATCCGAAATCCACGCCAAGCGTGTCACGCCTTGGCGGTCAGCTTTTTGAGGAATTCCACGAGGCTCGGCACGGCCTCGACCATCTCGTCGCGGACGGATTCGTAAAGCTTGAGCGGACCGCCGTAGGGGTCGCCGATCTCCCGGGCGGCGGGTGGGGGCAGGAATTCGCGAAACAGATGGAGACGCTCCGGCACCGGGCGGGCCCGCGCACGGATGATGCTGCGGTGCGATTCGGTCATGGCGAAGACGGCGAGCGCCTCGTCGAGCATCTGCTGGGTCAGGCCCTGGCTGCGGATCTGGCTGATGTCGATGCCGACCTTGCGCAGCGCCACGACGGAGTTTTCGGAAATCGGCTCGCCGGTGTGGGCGGCCACGCCCGCGGAAATGACCTTCAGGCTGCGCAACGGCTCGGGCTGGGCGGCGAGCGCGTGGGAGAGCAGCCCCTGGCCCATCGGGCTGCGGCAGATGTTGCCGGTGCAGACGATGAGGATGTGGCCGGGGGCGGGCATGAGGCGGAAGAGCTGAAGGGATACGAATTCAGCCGAAAGGCAAAGGCGCTTTCCCGGACTCAGCGCTTGAGCGCCTGAAGGGCCCTGTGCAGGTGCAGTGCGCGCTGCAGCACGCGGTCGGTAAGGCGTTCGGGCTGGCTTTCGGCCTTGCCCGGCGGCGTGCCCGGGGCGGGCGGTTGGGGGGCGGGATTTCCATTTTTGAATTCCTGCACGAGCGAGGCCTCGTCGAAACGCTCCTTCTCGATCTTGCCGGAGATGAGGCCGGCGAGCGGGGTGCCGGCGGCGAGGGCGTCGTAGGCGCGGCGATCATCCTCGGCGGTTTGCAGCACGACGACCTGCGGCTCGGGCTTCGCACCCTTGACGCCGAGGGTGACGAGCCGGGCGGAGTTCGCCGCGATGGCGCCGACCACCGGGACGGGCGTGGCCGGACTCACGAGCACATAAATCCGGGGCGCCGGTGCGGGGGCGGCGAGCTCCTGGCGGAGGATGTCGCCGGCGCCGCGTTCGTCCGCCGGGTAGCGCAGGTCGAGGACAAGCGCGCGGGATTTGAGGAGCGCCGCGGCGAGGGCCTCGCGTTCGAGCACGATCGAATGGACGCGCAGGTAGGCGAGGTCGGCGCCGAGGTCGAGGGGCTCGGCTGCACGGGCGGGAGTGCAGGGGATCGAGGACAGAAGGCAGAGGGCGGAGAACAGGCGGATCATTTGCGGTTCAATTGGCGGGCACCGATGTCGCGGCGGTAGTATTTCGACACGCACTGGATCTGCTCGCACACGGCGTAGGCGCGGTCGGCGGCCTCGCGGAGCGTGGACGCGAGCGCCGTGACGCCGAGCACACGGCCGCCGTTCATCACGATCCGGCCGTCAATGTTTCTCGCCGTGCCGGCGTGAATGATCGAGGTCTGCGGCGGGAGCGAGGCGGGGAAGGTGATGGCGTCGCCCTTGGGGTAGGCGTCGGGATAGCCCTTGGCGGCGACGACGACGCAGATGGCGGCCTCGGGGCGCACGTCGAGCTTCACGCCGCGCAGCTCGCCGCGGGCGGCGGCCCAGAGGAGGGCGAGCAGGTCGTTCCGGATGCGCGGGAGGACGACCTGGGTCTCGGGGTCGCCGAAGCGCGTGTTGTATTCCAGCACACTCGGACCGTCCTTGGTCAGCATGATGCCGATGAAGAGCGTGCCGCGGAAATCGATGCCCTCGCTGGCAATGGCGTCCACGGAGGGTTTGACGATCTCACGCTCGATGCGGGCGAGCAGCTCCGGCGTGACGACCTCGGCGGGCGAGTAGGTGCCCATGCCGCCGGTGTTGGGGCCGGTGTCGCCGTCGCCGATGCGCTTGTGGTCCTGCGAGACGGGGAGGATGACGTAGTCGCGGCCCGACACGACGACGAGGACCGAGGTTTCCTCGCCGGTGAGACAGTCCTCGACGAGAATCTGGCTGCCGGCGGAGCCGAATTTGTTGCCGGCGAGCATGTCGTGGATCGCGGCCTCGGCTTCGGCGAGGGTCTGGGCGACGATCACGCCCTTGCCGGCGGCGAGGCCGTCGGCCTTGATCACGATGGGCGCGCCGCGCTGGCGCACGTAGGCGAGGGCGGGTTCGACCTCGGTGAAGACGCCGGCGGGGGCGGTCGGGATCTTGTATTTCAGCAGGATTTGCTTCGTGAAGATCTTCGAGGCTTCGAGGCGGGCGCCGTCGGCCTTGGGGCCGTAGGCGGGGATGCCGGCCCGGGCGAGGGCGTCCACAAGGCCGAGCGACAGCGGCACCTCGGGACCGACGACGACGAAGTCCGCCTTTTCACGCTGGGCGAGCGCGAGGAGCCCGGGGATGTTGTCGGCGGGGACGGGGAAGCAGGTGGCGTCGGCCGCGATGCCGGCGTTGCCCGGCGCGCAGAGCAGGCGGGGTTTCGCGGGCGACAGCGCGAGCGCCCGGACGAGCGCATGCTCGCGCCCGCCGGCACCGACGACGAGGACGGTCCGCGGCAACGCCCCGGAGTTGAAGGTTGAGGGCTGAGGGTCGGGAGACACGGGTGCGGCGGATGATTTCTCTCAACCCTCGGCGATCAACCCTCAACTTCGTCACAGCACCTTCAGGGTCTTGCGGTAGAAGGCGATGACCTCGGCGGGGTCGTCGGTGAAGAGGATGTAGTCCTGCATCCAGGCGGGGGCGCGTTTCTCGGTGATCATGGTCTTCACCTGGCGGCGGAGGTCGGTCCAGAAGCGGGCGTTGAAGAACACGTAGGGCACGCGCGGGCGGATGCCGAGCTTGAGGTTGCACAGCTCGATGCCGATTTCCTCCAGGGTGCCGACGCCGCCGACGTTGAAGATGCAGAAATCGGCCGACTCGAACCATTTTTGCCGGAAGTGGCGCGAGCTCTCCTGGAAGGTGTTGAAGAAATCCACGCCGAGCTCGGGGGGCTGGGCCTCGAGTTCGAGGAAACAGGCGCCGGTGAGCGCGCCCTTGCTGCGCGCCGTGTCGGCGGCGAGGCGCATGACGCCGCCGCCGCCGCCGGTGAGCACGCCGAGGTTGGAGCCCATGAAGGCCGTGAGCTGGTGGACGAGGGAGGAGATCCGGTCGGTGTCGGCCTGTTCGAGGCCGAGGGCGGAGCCGTAGAAGGCGAGGATGGTGGCCTCCTGGAACTTGCGCACCGTCTCCTCGCGCACGAAGAAGCCGTGGTCGCGCCGGTAGGTGTGCAGGTAGAGGTCCTTGGTCATCTCGTCATACCAGTAGCAGGCGATGCCGAGGGCGTTGAAGGTGTCGAGGCGGCCGTGGGCGTAGCTGGAGAGGAAGTAGCCGTGGGTGCGCGAGGCCTTGCGGAAGATGAGGCGCTTGAGCTTCAGGTCGCCGAGGCGGGTGACGAGCTCGGTGTGCTCGAGCAGGTCGGGGAAGTAATCCACCACGAGCGTGTCGGCGTCGGCCGGGGCCGAGTCGAGCGCCTGGATCATGGTGCGGGCGCCGATGGGGCAGCGGTCGGCGGCGAGGAGTCTGCGCAGCTCGTCGTCGCCGGCGCGGACGAGGAGCGAGCGGTTCTCCATCGTGGAGCTCTGGCCGCGGACGGTGACCTTGGTGCGGGGCCGGGCCTCCCCCAGATCGACGGCCGGCGAGGAGTCGAGGCACTTGTAGAGGCCCTTGGCGGTGGCGAGGAGGCGCTGGCGCTTCTTGGCGAGGGTCCGGGTCTCGGTGTCCTCGGGCGGCGGGGCGCGGAAGATCTCGACCGAGACCATCGGGTTCACCACCGGCTGGTCGCCGGTGTTGTAGATCTCAAGCATGATGTTGGTGCCGGAGGTCTTGACCGGGTCGAGCAGGACGGCGGAGGTGTGCAGGCCGAAGTTGCCGTCGCCGGGGCTGAGCACGACGAAGTGCTCGCGCAGATACATCGAGCAGCTCGTGAGCACGCCGGAGCGGGGCGGGATGGTGAGGGGCGAGGCGTCGTGGCGGACCTGGACCTTGTCGATGAAGCTGCGGCCGGCGTAGCCGGAGGCGATGTGCTCGAAATTGAGGCGGCTGAGGCGGGGGTTGAGCGTGTAGCTCACGGCGTGCGGCGTGAAGAACACGCGGCCGGAACTGTCGATGGACATGGTGCTGGGCAGCTTCAGGAGATTCTCGCGCACGGCGGCCATGATTTCGGTGGAGGAGAGCTTGGCGGCGGCGGGTGCGAAAAACAGGCGGCCGACGGGGATGCCGGGACGCAGGAGCTTCTGCCAGTAGGAGGCGTTGGGGAAGCTCTGGTCGTAGAGGGAAGCCTCGATGTTGAGGAGCAGGCGGTTGCCGTCCACGACGGGGGCGCCCTTGACGGCCATCTCGATGCCGATGCGGGCCAGCGAGCTGCGCTCGGTGAAACGGAGGCCGGCGAGCTGGGTCTTCAGGAACTCCATCTCGGCGGGATTGCGTGGCCAGAAGGCGACCGAGAGGGCGGTGCGGTCGGCGCTGCGGGACTTGACCGTGAGAATCTGGCCGTCGGTGCTGTGCCAGAATTGGTTTTCGTTCATGGGATTGGGGAGGGTGGGGCGAGGGGCGGGGCGAGACAAGCCCGCGGTTCGGGGGTTGCACGAGGGGGAATGCCGTCAAAGGGGTTGATTTTTCCCGGGCGCCCGCGCAGTTTCGCGCCCTTTGACGGCACAAATCCACCCGGGCCGTTTCCAAACCGGGCTCACCCCTTGCTCATGAAATTCGCCACCCAACTCAGTGCAGGCCTCGCGAGTCTCGGCCTGCTGGTCGCCGCTTCCGCGCAGGATCCGGTCAAATTCGAAGTGCCGGGTGTCACGACGCCCGCCAAGCCCGCCGCGCCCGCCCCGGCATCCAAGGCTTCGACACCGGCTCCGGCGGCCGCCCCTGCCGCGACGCCCGCGACCACGCCGGGCAAGAAGACCTACACCGACGCGCAGATCGCCGAGGCCTACGGCTGGTTCGTGGGTGCGCAGATGGGACTGCGCCAGCTCGAGTTCACGAGGGAGCAGGTCGAGGCGATGGCGCGCGGCATGGTTGGCGTGGCCTCCGGCGCGCAACCGCCGTTCGACGCCCGCGAGATCGGACCGGAGGTCGAAGCCTTTCTCGCCCGCAAGAACCAGGTGTTCATGGGCAAGCTTCGCGCGGTCCAACTGGCCGAAGGCACCGCCTACATGAACAAGCTCAAGGAGAACAAGAACGTCGTCGAGCTGCCCAGCGGCCTGCGCTACGAGATCGTGCAGGCGGGCAAGGGCGCCGTGCCGAAGCCCGGGCAGATCGTGACCATCCATTACACGGGCTCGCTGGTCAACGGACAGGTGTTCGACACCTCGCGCCAGCCCCGGCAGCCGGGCGCGCAGGCCGAGCCTGCCGAACTGCTGTTGCGGGAAGTCTCGCCGCAGAATCCGCAGGGGGTCATCGCCGGCATGTTCGAGGGCATCCAGAAGACCGGAGCGGGCGGCAAGCTGAAGCTCCACATCCCGCCCTCGCTCGCCTACGGCGATGAGGGTGCCGGCAGCGTGATTCCGCCCGGCGCGACGCTCGTCTTCGACGTCGAGATCCTCGCCGTGAAGGACGCCCCGGCGGCACCCGCGGCGAAGTGAGCGCGCCCGCGATGCAATTCACCTTCAACGCCTCCCCGTGCGGGAGGCGTTTTTTGTTTCCGCGCGTGTCGGGGCGATGACGGGAAGCGTGGCGAAGCGGTCTTGCGCCGGCGCGGGGTGCGGTGTTCGCTCCGGGTCCACGCATGGACACCAACCTCTATCTCGTCGGCTTCATGGGCACGGGCAAAAGCACCGTCGGCCGGATCGTGGCGCGGCAGATCGGCTTCGGGTTTCTCGACAGCGACCACGAGATCGAGCGGCGGCAGGGCCGGCCCGTGTCGCAGATCTTCGCGGAGCAGGGCGAGGCGGCGTTCCGGGCGATGGAGCGGGAGTTCATCGAACGCGGGCATCCGGACAGACGGTGCATCGTCTCGTGCGGCGGCGGGCTGATCGTGCCGCCGGGCATGCTGGAACTGCTCCGCAGCCGCGGCGTGGTCATCTGCATGCACGCGCCGATCGAGACGATCCTGCAGCGCACGATGCACGCCACGCACCGGCCGTTGCTGGCGGTCGAGAATCCCGAGCAGCGCCTGCGCGACCTCTACGCCCAGCGCGAAGCGCTCTACCGCCGCTCGGGCACGATGGTGCTGACCGACAAGCGGCCCCTGCGGGAGATCGCGGCGCACGTGCTCCGCGTCTATCGGCAGGAGGCGGCGCACTTCGGCCGATGACCACGCAGGCAGGGCCGGCGGTGGCGGGCACGCCACGCGAACGGTTGCGCGCGCGGCTGCGCGCGCTCGGCTTCGACGAGGTGCGCTTTGCGCGCGCGGGCGATCCGGCGGGCGCATCGCTGCACGGCTGGCTCGCCGCCGGCCACCACGCCGACATGGCGTGGATGGAACGGACGGCGGCGAAGCGCGCCGATCCCGGCCGGGTTCTGGCAGGGGTGAAATCCGTGATCATCCTCGGCGTGAGCTACTGGCCGGGGAGCACAGAGGACAGAAGGCAGAGAAACGAGGACGGGCCCCGGTGGGCGCGCTATGCGCTGCACGAGGACTACCACGACACAATCAAGCCGGCGCTGGCGGCGGCGGGGCGGGTGTTGGAGGAGGACCAGGGGGCCGCGCCGACGGATTACCGCTATTACGTGGACACCGGTCCGGTGTTGGAGCGCGGCTGGGCGGCGCGCAGCGGACTGGGTTTTCTCGGCAAGAACGCGATGCTCGTTTCCCGGGCGCACGGCAACTGGCTGTTCCTGGCCTGCATTCTCACGCGCGCGGAGATCGAACCGGATGAGCCGCTGCGGCCGGCGGCGGCACGGGCGGGTGGCGAGGAGCCGGCCGGCCTGCTGTGCGGCAAATGCACGCGCTGCCTCGATGCGTGCCCGACGCAGGCGTTCCCGCGGCCCGGGGTGGTGGATGCGCGGCGCTGCATTTCCTACCAGACAATCGAGAACAAGGGCGTCATCCCGCGCGAGCTGCGCGCGGGCATCGGCCGGCGGATCTACGGCTGCGACGTGTGCCTGGAGGTCTGTCCGTGGAACCGGTTCGCACGCGAAGGCCGGCGGATGCTGCTGGCCGCGCGCCACGACATCGCCGGGCTGCCGCTCGCGGAAATGCTCGCACTGACGCCCGCGCGCTTTGCCGGGGTTTTCCGCCGGACGGCGATCAAGCGGCTGAAACTGGCCGGCCTGCTGCGCAACGCCTGCGTGGTCGCGGGCAACACGGGCGACCTCGCGTTGCTGCCGGCGCTGGTGCGGCTCGCGAGTCACGAACTGCCGCTCGTGCGGGCCCACGCCGTGTGGGCGGTGCGACGACTGGCGGGCGCCGGGGCGGGCAACCTGCTCGCAGATGCGCGGCGCGCCGAAACCGCGGCGGAGGTGCTGGCCGAATATGCGGGCGAGGTCTAGGCCTTCGCGAAGAGCTCCTTCATCCGCGCCGTGAGGGCGGCCGGGGGGCGGACCGGCTCACCGGCCTTGTTGATGAAGGCGTGGGTAGTGAAGCCCGTGACGAGCAGCTCGTCGCCCCGCCGCACTTCGTATTCCAGGTGGATGCGCAACGCCGGACGCTCCTTGAGGCGGGTGATGACCGTGAGCGTGTCGTCGTAGCGGGCGGGCCGCTGGTATTTCACGCCGACCTCGATGACCGGCAGGAGATAGCCCTGCGCCTCGAGTTCGCGGTAGGGGAAGCCGCATTCCTTGAGCAGGGCGGTGCGGCCGACCTCGAACCAAGGCAGGTAGTTGCCGTGATAGACGATGCCCATCATGTCGGTCTCGGCGTAGCGGACGGTGATCTGCGTGCGGGATTCGATCATGGTCTCAGGTTGAGGGTGGAGCCGGCGGTTGTCCAAACAAGGCCAGCGCGGAATCGCGCCAGGTGCGGGCGAGGGCGCGGGCGCGGCCGGCCTCGCCCAGGCGGCGGCGCAGCGCCGGGTCGGCGAGCAGGCGGGCAAAGGCCTGGGTGAGGGCCGTGCCGTCGCCGGGCGCCACGAGCAGGCCGGTCTCGTCGTGGATCACGGCCTCGGGCACGCCGCCGATGGCGTGGGCCACGATGGGCAGGCCGTGCGCGCCGGCTTCCAGATAGACCAGGCCGAAGCCCTCGACGCTGTGCTTGTGCTCGAGGCTCGTCATGGCGAAGATGTCGGCCTGCGCGTAGATTTCGCCGAGCCTGTCGTCGGGGATGTCGCCGAGGAATTTCACCGGGAAATCGGCCGTGGCGGCGGCCGCGGAAAGCAACCGGTCGTAGTTCTCCTTGCCGTGGGCGCCGACGAGCCAGTATTCGAGCGAGGCACGCTGGGCGGAGGGGAGGGCCTTGAGGGCGTTGATCACCTCGAGCTGGCCCTTGCGGGGATTGAGCCGCGCGACGGTGAGGATGACGGTCTTGGCGCCGGGCAGCGCGGCCGGGGCCGACTGCTTGAGCCGCAGGTCCGGGCGCAGCGCCCCCGGGGTGACGACGACCTTGGCGGCGGCGAGGGGGAAGATGCGTTCCAACAAGTGGCGCGCATAATCGCTGACGACACTGATGCGGTCCGTGCGCGCGAGCAGGTGGTTGGTGCTCCAACGCAGGAGCCGCCGGGAGCCGAGGCGCTGGATTTCGGAACCGTGAAAAGTCAGCATGAGCCGGCCCGTGCGGATCGTGTCGAAGTATTGCAACAGCAGCATGGCGAGCAGCGGGCCGGGTTCGGGGATGTAGAGGGTGGCCTTGTGCAGGCGTCCGGCCTGGCGCTGGAGTTCGCGGGCCATCCGCCACTGGCTGAGCAGGCTGTGGTTGCCGGCCAGTGGCAGCCGGCGCACCCGGAATGGCCAGGAAGGCTCGGCTATTCCGAGCGGCAGGGCCGGGGCCCAGACCTCGACCGCGTAACCCATTTCCGCAGCCGCGCGTCCCATCTCTGCACAATAAACCGCAATGCCGCCGCGGTGCGGAAAAAATTCATGAGTGACCAGAACGAGCGCCGAAGAGGAAGTGGTGACTGGGCTGGAGCCCGTAGGCGGCATGGGTGTCAAAAGGGGATGAACTTGAGGGAATGCGATGCCGGAAGCGGGCATGTCGCCGGTCATAGACTGTTGAGTCAACACGCTTAATCCGGCTCGCCGCGTGCGAAGTTTTACGAAAGGCGCCGCAGGATTTTGAGATTTACATGTTATGACCCAGCAACATTCTGACCCCCCAATGGCACAGTCAGTCAACAACCCCAATGGGGTCGCTCTCAAGCCGTTCACAACGGAAGACGACAACAACCTGCGTGAATCACTGAAGCGCTGTTCCGCAGCCACTTACGAGGCCGCCGCCCAATTCCGTAAAACCGGCAATACCGAGCACCTGCCTGCCATCGTCCTGGGCATCATCGAGCGCTACGTGGAGCCCGATCTCCGTGGCAAGCTGAAGGATGCGGACGATGATCTGCGCATCATCGAGGATCTGGGCATCGATTCACTCACCATGATGGAGATCGTCGTGTTGGTGGAGGACGTGCTCCAGATGACGATCAACAACGAGGAACTCCGCCACCTTCGCACGGTGGGCGACGTCAAGACCTTCATCGAATTCAAGGTGCGCGGTCTCCCGCTGCCCAAGCCCACGAAATTCATCCCGATCGAGCAGATCGTGTCGGTCATGCCGATCCAGCCGCCGTTTCTCTTCCTCGGCGAGGCCTCGGTCAACGCCCACGGTGCCAATGCCAAATACAAGGTCAGCGGCCAGGAGTTCTTCCTCCAGGGACATTTCAAGGACAACCCCGTGCTGCCCGCTTCCATCATGCTCGAGGCGCTCGGCCAGCTTGCCGTGCTTTTCCTGCTCGAAGGCCAGGTCGGCGAGGGCGGCAAGACGGTGGACCATCGCACCATTTTCTTCACCTCCTGCGAAGGCGTGCGTTGCCACCGCATCTGCCGGCCGGGTGACGTGCTCAGCCTGTCCATCAAGCCGAAGCGCCTCAAGTCGCCGCTCGCGACCTTCGAGGGCCAGATTCGCGTCGGCCAGGAGAAGGCCGCCATCGCCGAGGAAATCACCCTGACTTTCGCCTACGCCGAGGAGGTGGCCCAGCCGCCCGCTCCGCAGGTGGCCCCCGCCGAGCAGCCGGTGGCGGTCAGTCCGGTCAAGACGAAGGTCAAGTCCGTCGTCAACGCCTGAGCGGGCCTTGCCGCAGCGGTTGACCGGCAACACGAAAAGGTTTGAATCGTCGGCCTTGGGTGGCGTCGCCCCGTCGGGCCGCGCCCCCCGAACATCTCATGCGGAAAGTCTATATCACCGGCGTCGGATTCATCACCAGCATCGGCAACGATGCCGCCACGGTCTCCGAGAGCCTGCGGGAACTGCGGCACGGGATGGTGCAATATCCGCCGTTCCAAAAACCGGACGTGCCGGTGAAGGTCGCGGCGCCGATCCGCGATTTCAACACGGATTCCACCGATCAGGAGGACTGGATCTTTCCCGCCCGCTACCGTATCAAACGGGAGCTCCTGCGCGGCATGGCGCCGCACGGGGTCTATTCCTACTGCGCCATGCAGCAGGCGATCGAGGATGCGAAGCTGGACGAGGCCGACATCTCCAATCCCGCCACCGGCCTGTATGCCGCCTCGGCCGGCTCGCCCTTTCTGCTGGGCTTCCACCTCGACCGGATGAAGAAGCTGGGCGTGATGCGCTGCCCGCCGCTGGGCATCGTGGCCTCCATCTCGGGCACGGTGAACTTCAATCTCGTCTCGCATTTCAAGATCCGCGGCGCCTCGACCGGATTTTCCTCGGCCTGCGCCTCGTCGGCCCACGCGGCGGCCTTCGCCTACGACGAGATCGCCCTCGGCCGCCAGCAGCGCATGTTCGTGATCGGCGCCGAGGACGGCAACGTCGAGAGCATCCTGCCCTTTGCCGGGATGCGCGCCCTGTCGCTCCAGAGCGATCCCTCGATCGCTTCGCGCCCCTTCGACGTGGCGCGTGACGGCTTCGTCGGCACCGGCGGTGCCACCGTGTTGGTGCTCGAAAGCGAGGAAGAGGTCGCCCGCCGAGGCGCCAAGGTCTATTGCGAACTCGCCGGTTGGGGCCAGGCCTCCGACGGCCACAACGTCGCCATCTCCCATCCCGACGGCGAAGGGCTCCGCCTGGCCATCGAGAACGCGCTGCGGCAGGCGGATGTCGCGCCCGACGAGGTGGACTACGTCAACGCCCACGCCACCTCGACGCCGATCGGCGACATCTCCGAGGCCAAGGCGTTGAAGGCGATCTTCAACGGCAATCCTGCGCGGCCGGCGGTCAGCAGCACCAAGGCGCTCACGGGTCACGGGCTTTCGCTGGCCGGTGCGATGGAGGCCGGCTTCTGCGCCCTCGCCATGAAGGAGGGGTTCATCCCCGGCTCCGCCCACATCACCAATCTCGATCCCGCGTGCGCCGGCCTGAACATCATCCGCGCCACACTGCCGCAGCGGCCCAACGTTGTCCTGAGCAACAGCAGCGGTTTCGGCGGCGCCAACGTCTGTCTGGTGTTCCGGGCCGCCGGAAGCGCATGAGTTCCGGCCCGCTTGCCTCCCGTTACCGCACCGCCTTCGTGACCGGTGCCAGCACCGGCCTTGGCCGGGCCTTTGCCGACATGCTGCTGGCCGAGGGGGTCGAGGTGTGGGGCACGGCCCGTGAGGCCGCGCGGTTGCCCGCCCGTCAGCGCTTTCACCCCGTGGTGCTCGACCTGGGCGAGGGTGTTGCGGCGGAGGAGACGTTTTTGGCGGCCGAGCGTGAGGCCGGCGGCTTCGACCTCGTCGTCAACAACGCCGGTTTCGGAGCCTTCGGTTCCTTCGCGCACACGGATTTCGCCGTGTGGGAGCACCAGTTCCGGGTGATGCTGGTGAGCACCGGCCGCCTCGCGCACGCCGCGCTCCGCGGCATGCTGGCGCGGAAACACGGCGCGCTCGTGAACATCTCGTCCATCGCCGGCGAGTTCGGCATGCCCTACCAGGCGGTCTATAACAGCCTCAAGGCCGGGCTGTCGGCCCTCAGCGAAAGCCTCATGTATGAGGTCAAGGGCACGGGCGTCATCGTGATTGATTTCCGTCCCGGCGACTACCGCACGGATTTCGAGGGCGCGGTCCGCCGGCCGGAACCATCCGGGGTCGATCCGCTCAACGCCGGCCGCATGGCGCGCGCCTGGGCCGCCTTCGAGGCGATGATGCGCTCCGGCCCCGCGCCGGCCCACGCGGCGGAGGCGCTGCGGCGCGCCCTGTTGCGCGGACGGAGCGGCACCGTCCGCACGGGCCGTTTTTTCCAGGCGGTGCTCGCGCCCTTCCTCGCCCGCCTCGCCCCGCTGGCCCTCAGGCGCCGGATCCAGGAGGTCTATTTCGGCCTATGAGCCAGCCGCGCGTCCGCATCCTCGTCCTCACTTCCAGCACCGGCGCGGGCCACGACACCCGCGCGCAGGCCTTCGCCGAATGGTGCTTCGAGCTTTACCGGCACGAGGTGGATGTGCGCATCGAGCAGATGCTGGAAAAGTCATCGGGCTTCTTCCGCGCCGGCGTGCGATTCTACAACTGGATCCAGCGAAAGTCGCCGTGGATCCACAAGGCGTTCTTCCTGTGCGTCGAGCTGCTGAGCGTGCTCAACCGCCGCTCGGTCTCGATCGGGCGCGGCTACTACGAGAAGGTGCTGCGCGAATACCGGCCGCACCTCGTGTTCAGCGTGCACGATTGCCTCAACCGCGGCTATTTCCAGACCGCGCGCCGCCTCCTCGGACCGGACCAGGTCCGCTGCGCCACCTACTGCGGCGAGTTTTCCGGCGGCTTCGGCTACAGCGTCAACTGGGTCGAGCCGACCGCCGACCTCTACATCTCCCGCACGGCGACCGCCCGCGACTACGCCGTGAAGCTCGGCATGCCCCCGGCGCGCACGCGGGTCCGCGGCCACCTCATGCGTCCGCGCCAGCACATCGGCTTCATGGGCCCCGCGGAGCGTGCCGCCTACCGGGAGCACGCGCTGGAGCTGCGGCCCGACCTCTTCACGGTCTTCCTCGCCACGGGCGGCAACGGCGCCAACAACCACCTCGAGCTGCTCGAGCAGCTTCTGCCCTTCGCCGGTCGCGTGCAGGCCGCCGTCATCTGCGGCAGGAACCGCGAGGCCTACAACCAGGTGCTCCACTGGCGCACCCTGCACCCGCAGTTCCACTGCTTCCTCGACGGCTTTTCCGAGGAGGTGCACCTGCTGATGCAGGTCAGCGACGTCATTGTCACGCGCGGGGGCACGACCTCCTGCGCCAAGGCCCTGCATTTCGGCTGCCCGATCCTCTTCAACGCGCTCGGCGGGGTCATGCCGCAGGAATCGCTCACGGTGAAATTCTTCAGCCGGGGCGCCGGGGCGCAGCTCATCGGCACCCCGGCGGATCTCGGCCGCATCGTCGGCGGCTGGCTGGAGTATCGCGCAGGCTACGAACGCTATCGCGACGACTTCCTGCGGCTCCGTTACGAGGAGGATCCGACGCTCGTGATCACGGAGCTGGTCAACCTCGCGCAGGAGGTTTCCCATACGGATTGCCGGCCCGGACCGTTCCCGCCCAAGCCGCGCCCGGGTGCCGACGGAGGGACGGGACCGGCCCTCTGACCGCGCGCGGGGCGCGGGCGGAAGCTCAGTCCTTGGTCGGGTCAGTCCGATACGGACGCTCGCGGTATTCGAACCAGTCGAAGTCGGCGGGTTTCGCCGTGCCCGCCAGGTCCTGGCAGGCCAGGCCGACGAACGCGCCCGTGAAATTCGGGAGACCGGGCGCGCTCGCTTCGTCGGAGAGGATGCTCGCGTCGAAGGTCTGGGGCAGCCATTGCCACGCGCCGGCGCCCTCGGGGCGATAAGCGAAGAGCAGGCGCTCCTCGTCCACCTCGGCGCGCAGCTCGATGCGCCGGTTGGCGGGAATCGCCATGGGAGCGGTGAAGGCATCGGCCATCACGCCGTCGGGGATGGCCGACATCACGCGCAAGTGCCGGCCGAGGTTCTCGTCGTGCGAGACGTAGAGGTAATGGAATTTCGCCGCGCCGTAGTAGCAGACGAGGCCGGCCATCTGCTGGTAGTGCCCGGGTTCGAACTCGAGGATGGTTGCGGCGCTGAAGCAATGCGCCTGCTGGCGGCGGGCGACAAGGGCCTGCCTGAACAGGCTGCCGATCGTCTCGCGGCCGAAAAGCCGCAGGTGTCCGGGCCGGGCTGTGAGGCTGAACAATTCCTCCGGCCACGGGCTGCGCAGCCACTGGAATTCGACGGGCAGTTGCGGCGAGTCGAAATCATGGCGGGCGGGCGCGGCCGGCCAGGGATGTGCGGGCAGTTTGGGCGCGGGCGGCGTGAGCTGTGGCAGGGCCTGGCTGTCGGTGGTGCGCAGCCAGTCGTCCTGGCCCCAGACCATCGGCTGGATGGCGGTCTCGCGGCCGAGCACGCAGCGGCCGCGGTTGCGCAGGGGACGGCCGCACAGGTAGGCGATCCAGGTTTCGCCGGACGGCGTCTCGACGAGGTCGGCGTGACCGGCGCGTTGCAGCGGAGCATCGGGGCGGTGGCGGGAGGTGAGGATCGGGCCGTCGGGATGCAATTCGTAGGGACCGGTGAGGTTGCGCGAACGGCACATCGTGACGGCGTGGCCCCAGCCGGTGCCGCCCTCGGCAGTGAGCAGGTAATACCAGCCGTTGCGCTTGTAGAGGTGCGGAGCCTCGGTGAAGCCGAGCTCCGTGCCCCGGAAGATGTTCACGCGCTGGCCGACGAGGCGGCGCTCCTCGACGGAGTATTCCTGCAGCACGATGCCGGCGAAACGGTTGCGGCCGGGGCGGTGGTCCCAGAGCTGGTTGACGAGCCATTTGCGGCCGTCGTCGTCGTGGAAGAGCGACGGGTCGAAGCCGCTGCTGTTGAGATGGACCGGGTCGGACCATTCGCCGTCGATCCGGTCGGCGGTGACGAGGTAATTGTGGAAATCGCGCAGCGACGCACCCGAGGCGCCGCCGACCGAGGTGCGGCCGTAGCGCTTCACGTCGGTGTAGATGAGCCAGAATCTGCCGTCGGCGTGGGAGAGGCAAGGCGCCCAGACGCCGCAGGAATCAGGGTCGCCGAGCATGTTGAGCTGAGCCGGCCGACGCAGCGGGCGGGTGAGCAGCCGCCAGTGCAGGAGGTCGCGCGAGTGGTGAATCTGCACGCCCGGGAACCACTCGAAGGTGGACGTGGCGATGTAGTAGTCGTCGCCGACCCGGAGGATGGAAGGATCGGGGTTGAATCCCGGGAGGACGGGGTTGCGGATCGTCGGGGTTGAAGCGTGCACGTGCATACCTTCTTCGTTGCGACCGTGGCCGCAAACCCGGGGGCAGCTATATCTTTAGCACACCAAGCGGCCGGGAGGGAGTCTTATGCCGGGTGGCGCGGCATCTCCAAGGGCGCGCTTCCGGACGCGGTGAAAGTGAAACGCGAGCGGGGGCGCTGGGCACGTGGCCGGCCCGGATGCGGTCCGAAATTGGACACGGGGAACCTTGTGTTTCAATCCGCGGTCGGGATAGGCTCCCTGCACCCCGCTCCCATGAAAAACCGTCCTGGCCTGTTTGCGATCGCCGGCGCCTGTCTCGTTGTGGCCGCTGCGCTGCCGGCCCGCGAGGAAGAGGAGGAAGAAACCGCCGTCCATTCCAAGGTCTTCAACGACTACGCCCGCACGCCCTCGGTGCTGGGCGGCTACCAGCCCGAGACCTTCGCCTTCGCCAATGGCGGCGCGCTGCTCGGCCACCTGCGCGACCGGTCGGTGGACGACGCCACGTTCGACCAGGTCATCCGCCTGGTCAGCCCCGCGCTGACGCGCCAGAACTACATCGCGGCGACCGACCCGGAGGACACGGACCTGCTGATCTTCATCACCTGGGGCGCGACGGGCGGATACGATTCCATGGGGCTCAGCACCAGCGGCGATCTACTGCAGACCGCTGATCTCGGCGCTGCCTGGTATGGCGACTCGTCCCGGATGGATGAGGCCAGCCGCCGGCGCGATCGCGCCAACGCCAGCAACGCCGCGCTGCTCGGCTATCGTGAGGCGATGCGGACCCATCGCGACATGCGCGCTTACGGCGTGCAGGGGACGATCCACCAGGATCTGGTCGCCGACGTGGAGGAGCCGCGCTACTTCGTGATCCTCGTGGCCTTCGATTTCCGGACCGCCTGGAAGGAGAAGAAGCTGATCCCGCTCTGGTCCACGCGCTACAACATCCCCACCCGGGGCAACCACTTCACCGCCGCGCTGCCGAGCATGAGCCAGTTTGCGTCGCGATATTTCGGCCGGGACAGCGGCGGCCTCATCCGGCGCCTGAATCCGACGGGCAAGGTCGAGATGGAGGACGTCAAGATTCTCGGGGCCGTGGGGACTCCGGCCGAATAATTGGCAAAATTCCTGGAGGAATCCGGTCATCGCCGGTGTTGCGGCGGGCATCCCCTCGCCGCATGGATTGCACGCTCCGTCCGTCCCCGCCTGCCGGGCTCCCGCCGGTCGCCGGGCCCGGCCGGAACCTGTCGCGAAACAAAAAGGCGTCCCGGTCTGCCGGGGCGCCGGGAAAACCGCGCAGGACAGGCGCAGGACAGGCGCGGTGGGTCCGCACTTCAGGAGGCGGGGATGATCTCGAGGGCGTTGATCGCGGGATTCTCGATGTTGTGCGTGAAGGTGATGTCGAGCCTGCCGTCCTTCACCTCGACCTCGACGGTCTCGACGTAGGCGCGCATCACGCCGCCGGCCTTGGCGGCGACGTCAAAGTCCTGGAATTCCCGGCCCTCGACGTTGAACGAGAAGACGCGTTCGCCCTTGCCGGAGATACCCTCGTAGGTCTCGGCGAAATGGAGTTTCACGGTGTATTTCCCGTTGGGCACGGCCTGCGAGAAGCCGCTCATGCTGTAACGCTCGGCCGTGTAGAGGGAGGGCGTCGGGGTGTTGGCAACCCTGATGCCGGTGCGGTCGATGGTCTCGCCGCCGCGGAAACCCTGGTCGGCGAGCCACACGACGCCGTTTTCGTCGGTATGGTCCTTGGTGGTGCCGGCGCGGATGCGGATGGCATCGGCCGCGCCGGCGAGCGCCGCGCCGCCGAGGGCGAGCGCGGTGGCGAGAACGAGGAGGAACGGGCGGGTGGGGGGCGTTTTGTGCATGGGGGGGTGGAGGGGAAGATCAGGCGCGACGGAGCCAGGAGAGGCTCGTCGCGATGCTCGCCAGCGGGTCGGGCGACCGGTCCTGCTCCACGTGGCACTGGTCCACGCCGGTCTCGGTGCAGGCGGCGAGGATCGCCGGCAGGTCGAGGCAGCCGGCGCCCAGCTCCTTGAACGCGGCGGGCGGCACGGTGCCTTCGTCGAAGTTGGCGGGCGTGCCGGCGGCGAGATCCTTGAGGTGGACCTGGGCGACGCGGCCGCGCAGTTCGCGCAGCGTCTGCGCCGGGTCGAGTTCCGCGATGGCGAGCCAGAAGGTGTCGAGTTCAAGCGCGACGAGTTCCGGGTCGAGTTCGCCGAGCAGCACCTGCCAGCCCGTCGTGCGGCCGTCTGCGAGCGGGGCGAACTCGAAGGAGTGGTGGTGATAGCAAAGCCGGATGCCGGCGTCGCGACAGCGGCGGCCGAAGGCGTTGGCGGCGGCGGCGTGGCGTTTCATCTGCGCGATGGTCTCGCGGGCGCCCTTGGCGATGTAGCCGAAGACCAGGTAGCGCAACGCCAGCTCGCGCCCGAGGGAGAGCGTTCGCGTCAGCCGGGCCGGGCTGTCGGGTCCGGGTTGCACCAAATCGGCCCAGTCGAGGAAGGCGGAGGTGATGTCCAGCCCGAGTTCCCGGGCGTGGGGCACGAAGTCACCGGCGTCGAGCGTGCGCATGAGCTCGATCTGCGCGTAGCCGGCGGCCTTGATGGCGCGCAACGTGCCGGGCAGATCCCGCGGCAGCTCGTCGCGGACGGTCCAGCTTTGCAGACCGATGGAGGGGAGATAACGCCGGGCGGCGGACATGGCCGGTGAAGAAGGAAGACAGGCTGCCAGGGTGGTCTGCGGGGGGCAAGCGGGGTCGTGGTCGCGACAATAGACTGTCCACACGGGTGTCAGGGATGCCGGGGCCGGGCGCGCTTGCGATACTGGCCGGGCGATTCGCCGGTCAGGCGCTTGAAGACCACGGAGAGATACTCGATGTGCTCGAAACCGGTGAGGGCGGCGATGTTCTTGAGGGGAAGATCGGTCTCGGTGAGGAGCTCCTTGGCACGGGCGAGCTGCACGCGGCGGATTTCGGCCTGCGGTGAGCGGCCGATGAAGCGGCGGAATTTCTTCTCCAACTGGCTGCGCGAGGCGGCGGCGTGGGCCACGACCTCGTCCACGCTCACCCCCCGGCAGGCGTGCTCGCGGATGAAGTTCAGGGCGGCCGACACGTTCCGGTCGCCCACGGCGAGGATGTCGGTGGAGAGGCGGGTGACGACGCCGAGCGGATCCAGGCGCACGTCCATCGCCTCGGGCGGGCGCCCGCGGAGAAGGCGGTCGAGGATTTCGGCGGCGTGGTAGCCGGTCTGCTGGTGGTTGAGGGAGATGCTGGAGAGCGGCGGGTGCGAAAGCTCGCAGCGCATGACGTCGTTGTTCACGCCGAGCAGGGCGAACTCCTCGGGCACGCGGAGGCCGGCCTGCTGCGCGGCGGCGATGACCTGGAAGGCGCGGACATCCACGCAGGCCATGATTGCGCAAGGACGCGGCAGATGGCGGAGCCAGGCGCCGATGAGGCGCGTCTGGGTGGCGTTCCACTCCGGGGTGATGACGCCGGGGTATTCGAGGTCGAGCACGTCGCACCGGTGGCCGGCGAGGCGGAGCGCCTCGATGTAGCCGTCGCGCCGTTCGCAGGACCAGCCCTCGCTCGAAAAACCGCAGTAGGCGAAGTGACGGAAGCCGCGTTCGAGGAAGTGCTCGGCGCCGAGATGACCGACGGCGTGATTGTTGGGGCGGATCTTGGGCACGCCGGGGAAGGGGGGCGTGTCGTTGAGGTCCACGAGCGGGATGCCGAGGCGCGCGCAACCCTTTGCCAGCGCGGGCGTGGTGTGGCGGCTGATGACGCCCGCCCATTTCTCGCCGCGCAGGAAACCCGGGTCGTTCATCGCCCGGGCCTCGTCGTCCAGGAAGGTGAGCCACTGCCGGTGGGTGCGCTCGTGCTGCACGATCCCCTGCAGCATGCGCGCGGACTCCTCGAAGCGCATGAGAAACACGAGCAGGATTTTGGGGCGGGTCATGCGGGAGGGATGCTGGCGGCTTCCTCCCCGCATGCAACACCGGCCCGGCCGGCAGCCCTTCGCGCCGCGGGCGCAGCCCCTTGGTGCAAATCCCTTTCCTTGTCCCCGTGCGGGCCGCCCCAAGGTTTCAGGAGAATCGGCTTTCCCTGCCCGGCCGGCGGGCGCATGCTCCGCCCAACCCCGGCACGCATGGGTCAAGAGACCGTCACCTACCTCACCAACATCATCATCTGCACGATCCTGGCGTGTCTGCTGACGCAATGCTGGCGGGTTCACGGCCGCACGGCGGCCATGCGCTATTGGATGACGGCGGCCTGGGTGATGACGGTGGCGGACGCATTTTTCGCGCTGCGGACGGGCATGCCCCACTGGTTTGGCCGCATCGTGCCGCCCCTGCTGGTGACGGTGGGGCACGCGGCGCTGTTCCTCGGCGCGCAACGGACGGCGGGCCTGCGCCTGAGCAAGCGCCTGATCTGGGGCGTGGCGGCGGCGCATGTGGCCGGGCTCGGATTTTTCCTGTGGCGAAGCGAGTTTGCCGGCTGGCGCATGGCGTGGAACGGCCTGGTCTGGGGCGGGCTCTCGCTGGCCTCGGCCTGGTGTCTGAGGCAGGCCTCGGAGTATTTCTGGAAACCGGCGTTCGCGCCGACCGCGGTGTTTCAGGCGCACGCGGTGTTTCATGCGATGCGCGCGGGGCTCGCCATCCTGTTCGGCGCGCAAGGGTGGACCGGTGCGGCGGCGGCGCTGCAGGTCGTCGGCGATCTTGAGGTGAGTTTCTTCATGGTCGCCCTGTTCGTGGGCATCCTGATCGCGAACCTCCAGTTGCGGCACGACGAGCTCTCCAGCGCGCACGCGGAGGTGCAGACCCTGTCGGGCCTGCTGCCGATCTGCGCCTGGTGCAAAAAGGTCCGCAACGACGAGGGGTATTGGCAGCAGGTGGAGGACTATTTCGCCTGCCGCAGCCGGATCACGTTCACCCATGGGGTGTGCGCCGATTGCCTTGAGGAGCAAAAATCAGGGAAGCAGGAACTCACCAAAGGTTAAGGGAGGCTCCGTTGGCGGGAGAGAACGGCCGGGTGTGCTTGTGCGATCCGCGGATAGCGGCACGCGGGCTATGGAATGGGATTTTACATCGGTGCTTTCTGCACAACCCGACGTGCAAACGAGTTTGCATGCTGCCACATTCCCCGCAGCTCCAGGTGCAGGGTTTCCCGAGCAAGCGGGATCAGGACGACACGCGGCCAGCCCCGCCAGCGGACTGTGCAAGCCGCTCATAGAAGCCCCCGGTGCTTGCTCCGATGTGTAGCGCTGGCGGGAGGCGGTGTTCAATCGTGCGAAATTTCCATCGTTAATTATTGGTGGAAAGGTGGTAGAAAATTAACGAACGACCGCTTGCCAACCGCAGTAACGGCATCATTTTGGTGGGCGATGGCAGGGGCTGGTGCCCTGCCAGTTGTTCTGTGAAACAGCCCGAACCTCCACGGGAACGGGCTCTGAAGCCGCCTACGGGCGGATAAAAAGGAGACGATAAGTCATGCTGACCATCGCCGCCATCGGAGTGGCCTGGTTCGCCGCCGCCGTGATTTACTTCATGGCCGGCCGCGACCGCCGGACCCGCTCCTATCGATAAGAAAACCATGCCGCCCCGGGGGATTTCCTCCGGGGCGGTTTTTCTTTGGGCGGATTGGACCAGGGTCTGCTCAAACCGGCCTTGGCTTTGCACCTCGGGATGCTGGTGCAAGTCCGACCGCGCGCTTGAGCCCGCTCTCGGCACCGGTGATGCAACCGTTGAGGTGCGGGTGAAGGTGTTTCGTGTAGGGTCGGAGCCGGGTGTGCGTGAGGACCTTGCGGAACCCCGCCAACGCTGCGGCGAGGAAAGCAAGGGATGCGCAGCCGTGGTGGAAGCCCGGCGCTAAACTGGGGCATGATCCATCCCTTCCATGTGGATGCGGCCCGGTATCCGGTGCGGATGCGTTGGTTCCTCGGTGTGTCCTGGATCGTGATCTTGGCCAAGTGCGTGCTCGTCTGGTGGGCCATGTCCCACTGGCAGGCGCCCATGCACCCGGCCTGGATCGTGCTCCCCACGCTGATGTTTGCCGCGCTCGCGACCGCGCTCTGGATCGCGCCGCACGCCGATTGAGCGACACCTGGCGTTGTCTCCGGGCACCGGCCCTGCCTCGGGGCCGCCGGGATGGGGGCACGGTCCGGGTGGCGCCCGTCAGTGCCGGGGGGGCGGGCAAGTCCCGGTGGCAATCAGGTCGGTTGCGTCGTGCGCAGCAGCCGGTCGAGCTCGGCAAGGCCGGCGGGGGAGCCGATTTCATAGAAGCGCTCCTTCATCTCGTAGCCGGCCAGTTGCCCGCGACCCACAAGGTCGGCCTGCACGGCGGCGAGGTCCACAACGGCATCGCGCGGACAGGCGGCGAAGGCGGCGGCGCGGAAAACACCGAGGCCGTAGTCGATGTGTTTCATCTGCGGCAGCTTCACTTTCTTCGAGTAGTGGCGGATGCTGCCGCCCTCGAACCAGACGTTGCTGGCGTCCCAGGCCTCGCGGTTCTCGAAGACGGTCATGAGGCCGAGCTTGCCGGAGGCGAGGAAGGCGCGGCCGACGGCCTGGTAGTCGATCGGCAGGTAGCTGTCGCCGTAGAGCACGTAGAAGGCGTCACCGAGCTTCGGCAGGGCGCGGATGAGCGCGCCGCCGGTGCCGAGGAGTTTCTCGCCGTCGAAGGAGTATTGGATCTCGACGCCCCACTTGGAGCCGTCGCCGTATTGCTCCACGATCATGTCGCCGAGGTAGCCGACGCAGAGGACGATCCTGGTCAGGCCGTTTTTCTTCAGCAGGCGGAGCTGGTGGGAGAAGAAGGGCTCGCCGGCGACCTCGACGAGGAGCTTGGGGATCTTCTCGGTGAGGGGGCGGAGGCGGGTGGCCAGGCCGCCGGCGAGGAGGGCGACGGGGAGGGAGGCGGGGGCTGTCATGCGGGCAAACGGTTCAAGGTGGCGGGAGGAGAGACAGAATGGTTTCGAGCGGGACCGCCGCACAGTCGAGCACATCCGCGGAAAGCAACTCCGCCGCCGAGGAGGAGCCGATGCGGTTCCATCCGATTGCCCGGGAGTCGGCCGGTGCGGGGTGAAACTTGGCGGATTGGTCCAGCAGGATGGAATCTGTTGTGGCGACGAAGAGATGATTCCTGACACGTGCCGGTTTCTCGGAATCGCGATAAGCCGGATTGTCCGCGGGCGGAAGCAGGGAGCCCATGGCGACTGTCAGTTCGATGGGGCGGGCAGGATCGAAAGGCTGAGGCTCGGAGAGCACCATGGAATATCCCCAGTGATCGTGGCCGATCTGGAAATGTCCTTGCCCGTCAAAGCGGATAAAAAGCAGGTCACCGGCGCCGCTCCGGCCAGTGCTCAGAATGGGGTCGGAGCGACCGGGCGGGAAAGGGCCGGAAAAGCGCAGTTTCAGCCGCACAGCGCCCGGATAGCCTGTGGGCTCGGCAGGGAGCTTGTCCAAAGGCAGGACCTCGCATCGGAGCATATCCGCAGAGAGTTTTGTCGCCGCCGCCGTGCTGCCGGTGAGGTTGGCGCCCAAGCCGAGCTCGCCAGGCGTGGATGCTCGAAAAGCGACCGCGCGGTTGAAGACGACCTGGTCGTTGCAGCTCACATAGAGGCGGCGCGACCAGTAGCCGACGAGGGGGTCCGGGGCGGCGGGAGGAAAGAAAGAGCCCATGGCAATCGTGAATTTCACGGAGCGGGATGAGTCGATGGCCAAAGGTTCGGATAACAGCGCCCCGCGTCCTCCCCACTGGTCGCAACCGAGCCGATAAAGCCCATTCCCCTCATGGCGGAGGTAAAGCAGATCGCCGCCTCCTGGCGGTCCGGAACTCAGCAGGGGCTGGGCATGGAGCGCAGCGACCTCCGGTGGCAGCAACATTTCCAACTGGACGGCGCCGGGCGGCCGGGCGAAAACCGGCCCCAGGCGGGGAGCGGGAATTCGGCGGTAGCCGACGATCTCGGCGGAAAGCTGGGAGGTGGCCGTCGAGGTGCCGATGAAATTATGTCCGATCGTGATCTGATCGGCGGCGGTGGGGTGCAGCTCGGCGCGGCCGTGTAGCAACACGGTATCGTTCCAAACGACGAACCGCTGGGGGGCGCGGCCGAGGCTGCCGGGCGGGAAAAAGGAATCCATGCCAATCAGCACCCGGTGGAGCCGGGTCCGGTCCAGCGGTTGTGGCGGGGCGAAGGTGGCGCCGCCCCCGACGTGATCATGACCGAGCACAAAACGATCGAGGCCCAGATAGTGGATGAAGATCGTGTCGCCGCGGCCGGGGACCCCGGTCGAAAGGATGGGCTCGGGCAGCAGTCCCTCGGGTTTCTCGGGGAAACGCAGAGTAAGCTCCAACGAGCCTTCGGGGTAGCCGCCGTGCGGCGGTCCGCCGACATCGAGTCGCACCACCCGCATGGACAGATCGCGCTCCAGATAGCCGGCGCGGAGAGCGAACGAGTAGCCGTCGAAGAGGTAGGGGGCGAACTGGAAGGGGTGATTGCGCCGCAACACCACGACCCCGGGATCGGGGCCGAGGGGGGCCCAATTGGGGTTATGCAGGAAGGCGGCGTTGATGATCTTGTAAGGGCCAGGATCGGTCTTGCGGGCTTCGGCAAGGCGCCGGACCGCCAGTTGCTCAAATTCGTGTGGGAACAGTTGCGCCAATGGGGTGGCAAAATTGAAACCTGCCTGCAACACGACCAGGCCCAGCAGGCCAACGAGCAACCGCGGTTGTTCGCGCAGGCGAGCATGGCCGCAAAGGGCCGCTGCGGCGGTCAGACACAGGAAGGGCGCCAGCACACGGGAATGCCTGGCGGTGACGGCGAAGTGGTGGAAATATTCGGGCGGCACGACGAGCAACGTGCCGAGCGTCAGGGACAGTCCCGGCCAGAGGAACGCGCGCACGCCGGCGGGGCGACCGGTGCGGTCGAGGGACATCAGCAAGGTCAGGGCCCACAGGATCGCCAGACCGTGTTCCGCGTTCCAGAAGTATTGGCCCAGGAATTCCCAAGCGCGATCGAGCTCCCCTTGATCCGCGGTGCCGGCGAACGAAACGGTCAGGGTGAAAAAATCGTGTCCGAAAAGCCGGCTGAGCAAGGTGGCGGCAAAAACGGGCAGCACCAGTCCCAGCAAGGAGTAGGTGACGCGGGTGGCCATCGCCCGGGGCTGCGGCAGCGCCAGCAAGACGTGCGCGACGAGCAGCACGGCGCCGAGGCTCCAGTAGCCGTTGTAAGTCAGATAGCCGAGTCCCGCCCACAGGCCGGCCAGCAGGGAGTTCCGAGCGGTGGTGGCTTCGCGCAATCCCGCGAGCAGGCAGAGGAGGAACAACCCGAGGGCCAGATCGTAGGGAAAGAAGTGCCGCGAGTAATAGAAAAGCGAGGTGGTGCAGGCCGCGAGGATCAGGGCGACAAGGCCTTCGGTTTCCGAGCCTCCGGCGGTGCGGGCCACGCGTCCGATCAGCCAGAGCACCCAGGTCGAGGCCGCAGCGAAGAACAAGCCGGAGACCCAGGCCGGAGAGCCGAATATCACCGCTAGTCCCGCCGGCACGAGCCCGGCCACCTTGAACAACAGATGGTCCGGATGGCCGAAGAGCAAATCGGCGGCATGGCCCAAGCGTCCTTCCAGCAGGCTGCCGGCGATCCGACGGGACACTTCGAAGCGGGTTTCGTCGGGCCAGAACATCTGCCCGCCGCGCCAGACCAGTATGGCACGAAGACCGAATGACAGGGCGAGAACGGACCAGCCGATCCGCCGGAGCAGATCGCGATGCTCTGGGGTTGGGGAATTCAAAGGCACTTGATCCCCGCCAGCGTCTGTTCGAGTCCGCACACGGGGACGGCCGGCGGCGGCTCAGTTCTGGGCGACGACCTTGCTGCCCTCGAAGTCGAAGCGGAAGCGGACCTCCTGCAGGCCCTTTTCGCGCATGGCGTGCCGCAGCTTTTTCTTGTCGGCGGCGTAGAACATGAGGAAGCCGCCGCCGCCGGCGCCGATCAGCTTGCCGCCGAGCGCGCCGTTCGCCATCGCGTGGTCATACCAGTCGTTGATGTGCTGGTTGCTCATGCCGGAGCTGCGGGCTTTCTTGCGCTGCCAGTGAACGTCCATCAGGCGGGCGAACTCCTCGAGGTTGCCGGTTTCGAGGGCGTCGAGCGACTTGTAGCCGAGTTCCTTCGTGAAGTGCAGGTTGTCGAGCATGGCCTGGTCGTTCTGCTTGGACTTGTCGTTCTGGTCCTTGAGGATCGCCGAGGCGGAGCGGGAGTAGCCGGTGAAGAAGAGGAGGAGATTGTCCTCGAGGTTGAAGAGGGTCTCCTCGGCGATCTTGCAGGGGCGGTATTCGACGCGGCCGTCCTTGTGGAAGGTGAAGGCGGTGATGCCGCCGATGGCGGCGATATACTGGTCCTGCTTGCCGATGGGTTCGCCGAGCTTGTTGAGCTCGATGTCGCAGGCCTGCTCGGCGAGCTCGGCGGGGGAGATGATGTTCTTCCTGTAGGTGTGCAGCGCCTTCAGCAGCGCCGTGGTGAAGCTGCCGGAGGAGCCGAGGCCGGTGCCGCCGGGGATGTCGGCCATCGAGGTCAGCTCGAGGTGCGGGTCGGTGACGCCGGTGAGCTTGAGGGCCTCGCGCACGATCGGGTGCTCGATCTGGTCCACCGACTGCACGCGCTCCAGTTTGGAGTATTTGACGATGATGTCCTGCTGGAACGTGCGGTGCTGCGTGATATAGACGTATTTGTCGATGGCCGCGGCGACGAGGAAGCCGGTGTGGTCGCGATAGTAGGAAGGGAGGTCGGTGCCGCCGCCGCCGAGGGAGATGCGGAGCGGGGAGCGGGTGATGATCATTTTCGATTTTAGATTTCGGTTTTTCGATGGGCGCAAGACCGCAGGTGCGGAACGGGCCTGGATAGGGATGACACTACGGGCGCGGATAACCGCTACTGCGATAGATGGTTTCCACGATTTCGAGGGTCCGGATGCCCTCGCGCAGGCCGGGGCTGGGTTCGCGGCCGAGGCGGATGTCGTCGAGGAAGGCTTCGGTTTCGAGCGCCCAGGAGGAGTCGCTCCCGGGGTATTCCTCCGGGAAGCTGGGCGGCGGTCCCATTTCCGGCAGCATCTTGTAGTAAACCAGCCTTTCGGTGCCGTAGCTGCCGCCGAGGCCGTCGATGGCGATCTTGCCGACACGGCCGTAGATTTCGAGGGAGAAGAGGTTCTTCCACTCCGTGCAACTGACGTGCAGCCAGGCGGTCTGGCCCGCCGCGGTGCGGAGCGAGAGGAAGGCGTTGTCGTCCACCTTCATGTCCCAGAAGTAGGTCGCGGCGTGGCCCTCGATGGTGGCGAAGTCGCCGAGGAACCAGCCGGCGAGGTCGATCAGGTGCACGCCCTGGTCGATGAGTTCGCCGCCGCCGGAGAGCTTCGGGTCGGCGCGCCACTCGCGGTCGTAGCCCTTGCGGCCGCCGTGGCCGTAGCGGCCGCGCAGGAACATCATCGGGCCGAGCGCGCCTGATTCGAAGATCGCGCGCGCCTTCCGGAGGGCGGGGTGGAAGCGGTGGTTGTAGCCGATCCGCACCTTGACACCGGTCTTCGCCGCGGCGGCCTGCACCTCGCGCAGCCCGGCGGCGTTGAGCGCGCCGGGTTTTTCCACGAGCACGTGCTTGCCGGCGAGGGCGGCGGCGCGGGAGAGCGGGGCCAGCGCGCCGTTGAGCGTGGCGACGATGACGGCATCCACGTCGGCACGGGCGAAAAGTGCGGCGGCATCGGTCAGCGCCCCGGTGCCGGGATAAAGCGCGGCGAGCTCCTGTGCCCGCCCGGCATCGAGGTCGCACACGGCGACGAGCTTCGCGCCGGGCACGCCGGCGAGGGCGGCGGCGCGCTTCCGGCCGATGAGGCCGCAGCCGATGATGGCGAGGCGCAGCGGGTTTTGCAGCTTGTCAGGCATGGGGGCGGAGCCTTTGCCTAGGCCCCGTGACCCTCAAGCCAGAACTCGTCCGCCGCCTGCTGCGCTTCGCCATCGTGGGCGGGACGGTGATGCTGTTTTTCATGGGACTCAACTGGCTCTTCGGCCGGTGGGTGGGGGCGACGGCGGCCTTCCTGCTGGCCTATCCGCCGGCGCTGGTGCTGCACTACACGCTGAACAAGTGGTGGACCTTCGGCTGCGAGCGCACCGACATGGCGCGGCAGGTTTCCGAATACCTCGTGATGGTGGCGGTCACCTTCGTGGTGCAATACGCGTTCTTCTGGCTGGCGCACGACTGGCTGGGCCTGCCCGGCTGGCTGTCCGCGGGCATCGCCAACGCCGCGCAGATGGCGCTGACGTTCGTCATCATGCAGCGGCAGGTCTTCGCCTCCCAGGGGGCGGAGTCAGGGGTGAACCAGCCCTGATCGGCCCGGATGAAGTTATCGAACAGGGCATGACGACCAACCCGCCCGACCAGGTTGCGAAGTCCAGGCTGGCCGTGGCGGCCGCCGGATGGGCCATGGATCTCTTGATGGTCGCCGGAGTCTGGCTGGGCGCTGCGCGACTTGCTTCGTGGCACTGGCCGCTGACAGCCGGGCAGATGGCTTACGGGATGGGATTGGGTGCCGTGGTGTTGGCGGGCTGGCGGGGCTGGCGGAGGCACTCCGCAGCCGCCTTGGCGGAGCCGGTGGCTGAGCCCTTGCGGGTGCTGCTGGTGACCGTGGCGGCTGTTGGGGTCATGTCGCCCATGTTCACGGACCGGTTTCTCGGAGGCACGGATGCGCGCTGGTATGCCTACATGCTGCACGACTTCATCGAACAATGGCGGAGCAACGGACCACCGGTCTTCCTCGGCTTGGGTGAGCATGTTTGGAATGGTGCGGTGCATCCGTTCCGGAGTGCGCCAGTGTATATGCATGTGGCTGGTCTGTGGGATTGGTTGAGCCTCCAGTCATTGTCGGTCATGGCCTTGCAGCATTTGACCGCCATCACGGCTGCGCTGACCGGCGCATGGGGAATGTATGTCACCGGCGTGGCTTTGGCGCCTTCGCGGCGGTGGGAAGTGGCGGCTGTTGCGGTGCTTTACGTGCTTTCGCCGGCGTCATTGATGACATTGTATATCGCTGATGCCTACATGACCTATCTGGCATCGGCTGCGTATGTTTGGGTGTTTTCTAGCAACGTGCGCTTGCTGACCGGTGGCGGGGGATGGCTCCATTTGGCCGCGGCTTTGAGTCTCACCTGGATGACCCATCCGCCGACGGCCATGCTGGTCACCCTGATCAGTGCGTTGCTTCAGGCTGGCGGACTGGCCTTAGGGCCGGCGAAATGGGCCGATTGGCGCAGGGCGGCGGGGGCGGCTGCGCTGTTCGTTCTGCTTTCGCTTTATTACTTCGCCGGCATGAGCGAGCTGCCCGCGGCGCCAGGTGGCGCGCTAGGGAAGGATTTGTTGCAAGTGGTGGGCCTCGGTCTGAGTTGGTTTGTCTGTGCCCGGATGCTTGTGGCGCGCCGCGAATGGTGGTGGCTTTTGCTGCTCGTGCCGTCGGGCGGAATGTTGTGGCTGACTTGCAAGGTCTGGCTGGGATGGCTGGCGCTTACCGCGGGTTTGCTGGGGGTTGGCGGGCTGCTCGTTCGGCGCCGGGGCGGATGGGATGCCACCGGCTATGCGCCACTGATGCTGCTGGCGGGCATTCTGGCGGGGGCTGTTATGATGGATTGCCTGCTGCGGGCGGGATGGGCGGCGGGCACCGCGTATCCGACAGTCGGCCAGCAACTGTGGAGTGCCACCTGGGCCTGCAATTATTTCCAGCCGTTGTCGCCGTTTTTGCTGACGGAAGGGGATTATCAGCCGGGTTGGGGTTTGTGGCTGGCGGGCCTGGCCGCCGGTCTGGCCGCCGGTCGCCGCGGTGCCACGGCCACCCAGCTTGTTTTCGGCGCGCTCGTATTGCTGGCGCCTTTGTTGTTACACTGGCCGCGGGCAGGAGATTTCATGCTCGAATATCTTCCGCGCAACCTGACGAACATGACCGGCATCACGATGAAATTGCGGGTCATGCCTGTGTTTTCCGCACTGCTCGCCATGGGGGGGGTGATGGCTCTCCGGGAAAGCCGGAGCATCACAGGACGCGCACGTTGGCTGCTGGACTTGGTCCTCTTGCTGGCGGTAGGCTGGGCGGCGTGGCAGGCGAGACTGTTTGTGATTCGAGGGCATCAGATCACGGCGCCACTGTCGTTGTCGGCGAAAGACTGGCGTCCGGAAAACGCCCCGATGGACAGGTTCGTGTATGATCTGCTGCCGATTCCCAGTTATTTCAGCCATGGCAAGATGGATCCCCGTCTGGAGGTGCGGCTGCTCGATGATCGCGGCAATCTGATCTATGGACCGCCGCAGATCGTCGAGGCGATGGAGGCGGCTGGCAGCCAGACCATCCGCCTGGACACGCATCCGATCCCCGGGCATGCGGGCTGGCTGCAACTCGAACCCCGCCTTGTCCTCCAGCCGGGAGAACACCGGCTGCTGCGGTTTCAATTTGATCCCGCGCACGATTATGCGGGTTATCTGCTGCTGCTGAGCGAGCATGGTTATCGCGAGTACCTGCTGCCGGAGTCGGGCATGCGGCGATCGTTCGGGACCGGACCGGAGCATTCCCGGGTGATTTCCCTCTGGAACAGCGGGAAGGAACCCGAGCATTACCAGATGCAATTTAAGCTCGGCCCCGGGGGGAAGCTCGGCCCGGGAATGCAATTTGCGACGCTGACCGTGTCGGCGTTCCAGCCGGAGCGGGCGCTGATGCAGGTCGAATCGTTGAATCCCTGGCGCGTGCGGACACGGATGCCCTGGTCCGGCCAGCTCGAAACGCCGCGGATATTCCTGCCCGGATACGAGGTGAAGGTGGACGGGCGCAGGATCGGTCCATCCCGGATCAGTGCCTCGCCCGACCGGTTGCTGCAGATTGCCATGCCGCCGGGAGAACACGTGGTGGAGGTGGATTATGCCGGCACATGGCAATTGCGGCTGGCCGGCGCGATTTCGCTGGCTGCCTGGGTGGCGGTGCTCATCTGGCTGTTCCAGAGCAGGCTTAAGAGAACCGGCAGCACGGCGTTTTGAGCCTTGTAGGCTGCGGAGCTGGCAATTCAAATCCGCGCCGTGCTTTGCCGCGAAACTGCTTTTCCGCTCCGCCAGCTGCTTGCCTCCAAGCACGGGCGCGCACGCCGGATCGAACATGGGCTGGTGGTTCTGTCGATCCTGGCGATCGGGTGGCTCTATCTGTGGACCGCCGCCCCGTTGGGCATGAGGCAGCTGTTTTCGCGGGATGATGCGGGTTACTACAACCTGCTTGCCCGTGGTTTTTTGAAAGGGCAGCTCTCCATGGACGTGCCGCCGGATCCGATCCTGGCAACCGTGGATGATCCCTACGATCCGGCGCAACGGATGGGACGAGGCATGCACGATGCCACGTTCTACAAAGGCAGGTTCTACATTTATTTCGGTGTGACGCCCGTGCTGCTGGTCTATCTGCCGTTTTACGCCGTCACGGGCTGGTACATCACCGATGCCTGCACCGTGACGATGTTCGCTTTCGCCGGGTTTCTGCTGGGTCTGGCCACCCTGCGTTCGATCCTGCGGTCTTGGTATTCCCCGCTGCCTGCCGGCTTGTCCCTGGCGGCGGTCTGGGGGCTGGGTCTGGCGAATCTGGTGCCCCCGTTGCTGCGGCGTCCCGAGATGTGGGAAGTGCCCATCTCGTGTGCCTATTGCCTGTTCATGCTGACCCTGTTTCTGCTCTGGCAGGCCCTGATCCGGAAACGCACCGTCGGCTGGCTGCTGGCCGCGAGCGTGAGCATGGGCCTGTGTATCGGTGCGCGGCCAACCTATCTGGTGTCTGCCGCAATGCTGCTGGTGCCGCTGGGCTCCGCGGCTTGGAAGCTTGGGCGCGGGTGGTGGCGCGAGGGCGGTTGGTGGAAACAGGCCGTTGCCGCGATCCTGCCGATCCTGCTGATCGGCATCGGGCTCGCGATTTACAACTACCAGCGATTCGAGGATCCGTTTGAATTCGGACAGAAATATCAGCTTTCAGGCGCCAACGAAAACAAGGTCGTCCACTTCAGTCCGCGGTTTTTTCTGTTCAATCTCCGGTTATATTTGCTCACGGCTCCGGGATTCTCGCCGTATTTTCCGTTCCTGACCGTGGTGCAACCTCCGCCGGTGCCGGCCGGGCAACTGGGGATCGAAGATCCTTACGGCGTGTTTCCGACGATGCCCTGGCTCTTTTTTGCGCTGCCGGCGATCGGCATGGCCTGGTGGAGGCGCGATGCAGTCGGATTGTGGTGCGCGATGTCCTCCGGCGGGGTGCTGCTCATCATGAGCACACTGTTTTGCTTCGCCGGCGCCACCGGTCGCTATCAGGTGGAGTTTGCGCCGACACTGAGCCTGCTGGCGGTCATGGGGGTTGCCGGGCTGATCGAGGTGCTGCCACGCTGGCGGCGGCTGATCGTGGGATCGGCTTTGATGCTGGCCGGCTGGTCGGGCGGTGTGAATGTGCTGCTCAGCCTCCAGCATAACCGGCTGCTCGAACAGAATTACCCGGCGACTTATGCCCGGCTGGCCACCGCGGCCAATCATCTGCCGCATTGGTGGTCGAAGCTCAGCGGACACCAGGATGGCCCCGTGGAACTCCGCCTCAGGTTTCCCAAGGACAAGCGAGACAAAATCGAACCCCTCGTGGTCACGGGCCACCAGTTCCTGGCCGACTACCTCTTTGTGCATTATCTCGATCAGGGGTTGATTCGCTTCGGGTTGGAGCACACCAGCCGCGGCACCTGGACCGGACCGGCCACCCGGATTGATCCTGACGCCGAGCATACGCTGGTAGTGCAAATGGGATCGCTTCATCCCCCGGCCGAGCACCCGGCCTACGGCGGGATGTCGCTGGAGGAAGTCGATCTGCGCACCCGCCTGATCAAGGTTTCGCTCGACGGACGGACCGTGCTGCAATTGATGGCTGATTGTTACGATGCCAGCGATTGGCAGCCCTCGATCGGCACAAGCGGTCCTCATCGCCCGGGGTTCAAGGAGGATTTTTCGGGTGTCTTGTTCAGCTGGCGGCGTCTGCCCCTATTTGCGGAAGGATCGGCCGCACCTGCCGTCGGCAAACTGCACCTGTTGATCCGCCTGCCTCCTTTCACCAGCCCCAAGAGCGAGCCGCTGCTTAGCACAGGAGAGACCGGACGGGGCAATCTGATTTATATCCGCTACCTTGACGCCACCCATTACCAGATCGGCCATGATCGCTGGGGCAGCGGCGGCTCCATGAGTCCTGTCATCGGGTATGACCCGGCCGTGCCGCTGGATTTGGACATCGCGTGCCCGCCACTGCTCGGCGAGGGTGCGCCCGAGCGGCTGGTGGTCTCGCTGAATGGATCTCCGCTGCTCGATGTCGAGGAGGGTTTTTATCCCAGCCGACCGACGCAGATTGCAGTCGGGCGCAACCTCATCGGCGCCAGCACGGCCGAAGCCGAGTTTACCGGCGTGATTGAAATCCAGGAACGGGTGGCTCCATGATCGTCGCGGACGGGCAGTCCGTATGCGATCCGACAACGCATGGATGACGTGCGCTCCAGTTCCGTGGCGGGTTCGGCCATCCGGCGAGGGATCGTCTGGCACCTCCTGTCGTTGATCTGCATTGCCGGCGTGCTGGCCTTTTATCTCTGGACGCTTCACAGCGCCCGTGGGGCATTGATACCCCAGCAAGAACACCGGGACTACTACAACCTGCTCGTGGACGGCTTTCAGGCGGGGCATTTGCACATGAAGGTGGAAGTAGATCCAGCCTTGCTGGTCCTGCCTCCGAAAGAGCGGCCCGGGAATGCGCCTTACCTGTTGGATGCCAGTCTCTACAACGATCGATATTATCTCTATTTCGGCGTGGTGCCGGCCGTGCTGTTGCACTGGCCGTTCGCGGGGCTTACGGGCCGCGATCTGCCGGACGCCCTGGCCGTGCTGATACTGGCCTCGGCTGCCTTGGGGGTCGGGTTGCTGTGGTGGCGAGATCTGCGTCGGTTGCTCTGGCCAGGTTTGGGACCGCAGTCGGATTGGCTGGTCGTGCTGGCGTTGGGACTGGGAAGTGGGGTGCCTGCGGTTCTGCGACGGCCGCTGTTTTATGAAGAGGCAGCACTGTCCGGCTGGCTCTTTGGTGCCCTGATGTTGTGGGCCTTGGTCCGCGCCTATGGCAGCAAAGGACGCGGGGCGTCTTGGCTGGTGCTGGCGGGCTTGGCTTGCGGTCTGGCGGTGGGATCCAGGGCCAATCTCGTTCTGGCCGGCTTGGCCGCCTTATCGACGGGCGCCGGGCTGGCCGGGCGTCGGTTCAGCCCGGAATTCCGGCGCGGAATGCTGCCTGCGCTGGGGTTGGCTGCGGTCGGGGTATTGCCGGTGGGCCTCGCGTTGGGCGGATACAACTGCGCGCGTTTTGGCCGCATTCATGAGTTCGGGCATTCCTATCAGCTGGGCCATAATCCCGAGCAGATGTTTCGCTTAACCAATCTCGCCCACAATGTCGGCCTCTATTACACCCGCACCCCCGAACTGAACGCCTATTTCCCCTATGTGCTGCCGCCGGAGGAGGAGGCCAAACCTGCAGATTACATCGGCCGGGAGAGCGTGCATGGCGAATGGCCCTGGCTGATGGCGGGTCTGTTGGCGGTTCCGGCCGCACTGCTGGCCGGCCGACAAGGAGCGATATATGTGCTGCCGGTGCTCGTCTGGTTTGCCGGCAATCTGCTTGTCACGGGATTGCTGGGCGTCCGCGCCAACCGCTACATGCTGGATTTCCACCCGGCCTTGGTCTGTGCGGTCATGGCGGGTGTGGGTTGGGCCGCCGCGAAAGCGCGGGGACGTTGGCGGTTCTGGCGGGCGTCCCTCACGGCGCTGGTTCTGCTGGCCGTGATCTTCAACGTGTTCGCGAGTTTCCAGGTGCATGGCTTCTTTGCCGGGACAGATCCGCAGGGGTACCAACGGCTCGGCCGGTTCCTGGACCGGATCGTGTGGCACGCGGCTCCGTGGATCTTTCACAAGGTGGGGGATCGGGAGACCGGATTGCGCTGGCCGCCTCAGGGCGAAGGCGGAGTCCGGCCCCTGCTCTCCGTCGGAGTGCCGGAATTTCAAGATCGGCTCTGGCTGCGACTGGACGGACAGGGGCGCGCGTCCTTTGAAGTGCAACATCGGGATTACGGCTCGGTGTTGGGACCGGAATTCGAATACCAGCCGGGAGCCGTTTCCAAGCTGCGCCTCAGCGGGGCCTTTCTCCTGCCGCCTGTCTGGCACGAGTGGTATGGGGCGCTTTCGCCGGAGGGACGAACCGCCATCAAACGGCGGTTGCGCATCCGGGTGGACGACGCCATCGTATTCGATCGCGACGTGCCGAGTTTTGCGACCGCGCCTTGGTGGCAGAAATGGGGCCCACTGCGGGAGGGTTCGGCCCGCGTAAGTCTTCCTGATGCGGGGTGGGTTGGCAAACTCCACGACAGCCGGGGAGCGGTGCGGATGCGCCTGCGGCTGCCCGGAGACCGATTCGCCTCCAGCGAGCCGCTGCTTCAATCCGGTTCGGTCTCGGCATGGGACGTCGTGATGGTGCAATTCACCCGGCCCGGTCATGTGCGGGTGCTGCATGATTCCTCGGGTCAGGGGGCGGTGGCCTCCGAGGAATTTGCGGTGGACTACGGGGCTACTCATGTCGTGGAAATCGAATCGCCCGTTGCTCAGGACGGCTTGGCTTGGAACCGGCACGACACTTTGGAGACTCGGATGGCGGAATGGTTGACGGTGCGGTGGAACGGGCGGATCATTTTGCGATCCACATTGCCGGTGCACCCGGCGGATGTTGCGAGCGTGGCGGTTGGCCTGAACGAGTTTGCCTCGGCCTGCCGGTCATCCTATGCGGCGGAGCTGCAGCGGGCCCTCATGCTTGAACCTCTGAAGGCAGAGGCGCGCGCTTGGGGCACCGTGCTGGAGCCGGGGCAGGCGTTTGTCGGCGTGGAGGGAGTGTTGATGCATTGGCGCCGCGACGACCGGCGGCAGGCGGCGGTGGTCTGGCGCCGGCTGCCAGGAACAGATGCCGTGCAGTTGGGCTGGATCGACGACGGACAGGTGATGTGGAGCGAAGCGCCGCTCAGCGAGCGGTCCGGCGCGTTTCAATTTGAACGGGTGCCCGCCGGTCACTCGGTTCCGCCTGTGGCGGCGGAACCGGGAATGGAGCTGATCCGCGTGCTCTGGGAAGAGCGGGTGTTGATTTCCGGATACACGGATTTTTATGCCGGCAGGACGGTTTCGGCCCATGCGCTCGGTGGCGCGGGTTGGACGGTCACGCCGTTGTCGGAGAGGAAGGCTGGGGTTGTGCAACCGCAGGCGGAACGCCATCCGGGACGGGTCGAAATGCACCTGGCGCTGCCCGAGGGAGGATTGCGCGAAAGCGTCCCTTTGTTGACCGCCGGCCGGCCGGGCCGCGGCGACGCGATTTTCCTGCGGCCGGTCGGTCCGGATGCCTATGTGTTCGGGCTGGACCACTGGGGCGTGGCGGCTTTCGAAAGCCGGCCGGTCGGGATCACGCCGGCCAAGAGAATGGCGCTCGGGGTGGAGATGGGCTCGCTTTTCCCTGCTGGGGAATTTCCGCCGGATCTCGTGCGGGTTTGGCTGGATGGCAAGGTCGTGCTCGAATTGCGCACGCCCTTGCACCCGGTGCAGGCCGGTGAAGTCGAAATCGGATTGAACCGGATTGGGTTTTCCACCTGCCGCGAACGCTTCCCGGGCGAGATATATTCGGTTCGCCGGAGAGTGCCGGCGGCTCCGTGATGCGGAGCGCATCCGCTCAGCCGAAATTTTGCTCCCGCTCCTCTGGCAGGATTCTGCGCAGGGTGTAGATGTCGGACTGGGCCAGCGCGGCGGCGTGGCTGGGGAGCGTGGACCAGGGGTCCCAGGGGGCGGCGAGCAGGCGGCCGGAGATGCCGTCGGATTTCTCCGAGAGGAGGAACTCGATCAGGCCCAGGGCGCGATCAAGCGAACCGCCGCCGGTGGCCTTCTGTTTCACGGCTGCGTCGTATTCGGCCTGGCCGACGACCGTCGGGCCGAGGCGGATGACCTCGTCGGTGAGCCGGGTGTTGATGGCGCCGGGGGCGATGGCGTTGATGTCGAAGGGCCGGCCGCGCGTCTCCCCGGCGATGGTTTCGACAAGGCGCACGACGGCCGTCTTGGCCGCGCCGTAGGCGGAGAAATTGGGCCGGGCCTTGGTGGCGCCGCCGCCGGAGAGGCAGACGACCTTGGCCCGGCGGCCGCGGGCGAGCAGGCTGGCGAAGGCGCGGATGGCGAAGTAGGTGCCGTCGAGGTTGGCGCGGACGGTGTCGCTCCATTTGCGCGGGTCGGCGGCGAGGGCCGGTCCGATCTCGCCCTGCACGCCGGCGCAGGCCACCAGTCCGTCCAGATGGTCGGCGGCGGCGGACACGGTGCGGGCGGCCGCCTCCACCTGCGGCCAGTCGCTTACGTCGCATGCCACGGCCTGGAACCGGCCCGCACCCGGAACCGGCGCCTGGGCGGAACGGGCCAGGCCCCAGACGGCGTGGCCGCCGCCGACGAGCCGTTCGACAAGGGCGCGGCCGATGCCGCTGCTGGAGCCGGTGACGACGAGGTTCATGAGGTGAAGAAGCGGCGCAGCGTGCGGCGTAATTCGTAGCTGAGCAAGAGCGTGATCGTAAAACCCGCCAGCATGCCCATCACAAGGGAGAGTCGGCTCGGGGCGGATTCGCCCAGCCAGCGTCCGTGCAGATAAACATTGTAGTCCCGGATGAGCGGCTGATGCAGGAGGAAGATTTCCAGCGAGTGGTCTCCGAGAAATTTCAAGGTTTGCCGCACCCGGGTGCCGGTGAGGCCCGTGAGGCGTGCGCGGGCGGAAAAGACATAGAATCCCATCACTCCCAGGGCCACGATACCGGTGTGAAAAACGATGCCCCGCACATAGGGCACATAAGTGAGAAGCAGAGCCGCCAGCATCAGGCAGGATCCCAGTGAAAGCGAAAGGGTGCCGGTTTGCAGGAACCGGCCGATCAGCAGACCATAAAAAAACCCCGGCAGGCGAAGGCCGAGGTGACCGAACGAACCTGCCTGCCCCGTCAGGAACCAAACGAAGGCGGCCGCCACGGAAATGAGTGCGCCAGCCAGCAGGAGCCGATCGGGTCGGTCCACCAACCCATGCAGGCCGGCATAGAGCAGGTAGAGCGAGAGGATCAGGGTGATGAACCAGAAAGAGTCCACGATGGTCATCGCATAGGCGTCGCCGAACCAGCCATGGATGCCCAGGTAGTGCAGCGCCATGTTGGCGGGAGTGTAGCTGAGCTGCAGAAAATGGCTGTTCAGCACCAGGAACACCGTGAGCAACAACCAGTAGGTCGGAATGATGCGGGCAAGACGTTTGCGCAGGAAAGGACCGGCCCCTTCCCAGTGCGAACCGTAGGACAGGCCGATGCCGCTCAGGATGACAAATATGTCCACCCCGAGGTCGCCATGCAGATAGTTGTTCCAAGTCAGCACCCCGCCCGCATGATAGAGCACGACGAGCAGGATCGCGAGGCCCTTGAGTTCGTCCAATGCGGGCAGGCGGCCCTTGACGGGGGCGGGGATCTGCAGGGTGAGGGCCGGCATGCTGCGGATTCGTCAGCGCTTGATCCAGGGCACGGCGACAGCGGGGTCGATCTGCGGGGCGTCGCCGGGCTGCGCCACCGGCAGCAGGATGGGGCGGATGTCCACGCGCTGGTAGGGGCGGTCCACCTCGTCGAGGAACTTGATTTCGTAGCTGATGAGCGTGCCGGTGCGGCGGCTCTCCTCGCGGCGGACGGACAGGAGCCGGAAGCGGGTGCCCTGCGGGATGAAATCCATCAGCCGCACCACGGGATCGTCGGCGGACTTCGCCAGGCCGGCTCGGCTCGTCTCGCGGGGCAGGGCCGCCACGCTGGCCGCGGCGTCCGGCGCATTGACCCCGAGCAGCGGGTAGGCGGTGGCGATCGGTTTGCGCCAGGCAAAGACGTAGCAGTCCTTCACCAGGATGAATTCCTGGTTGGGCAGATGGGCGTAGGCATCCAGTCCGTTGACATAGGAAATCTTGGTGGTGTTGAGCTGCCAATGCAGACCCAAGGCGGCAAGGACCAGGACGAGGGCGACGATCAGCCATTTCATGGCGCGAGCAAAAGGAACCGGTCCCGGTTTGGCGATGCGATTCAACGGATCGGCACAGGCAGACGCTCGACCGAAAGGATTTCGCCGGCGAAACGCGGTTCGCAGGAGGAACCGCCGATCAGGTTCCGTCCGAAAGTGACCTCGCCGGGGCGCGAGGTGTGGGTGTCCACCTCCTGCGCAAGGAGGGTCCGGCCGTCGAACTCGAGGCGGAGGCGCTGCCGGAGCCGGGCCGCCGTTTCGGCGGGGAGCGCCGCCAGCCGGGGATGGTCGGGCGGATAGAGCGCGCCGGCCTCCACCACGATCTCGTGTTCGGCGAAGTAGTCGGTCCGGATGGGGTCGGACTGGAAACCGAACCGGCCCCAGGAATCCACGCCGATGCGGACATGCTCGTCGTCGTGGTAAACCACATACACAAACATGCCGGCCTGCGGCCGGCCGGTGACCAGGAGCGGCTGCTGGCGGTTGGTCTCGCCGCGGGGCAGCACGAAGCGGAGGCGGACCGGTCCGACAGCGGCGCGATGGTGCATCCATTTATGCCAGCCCCAGGCGCCGGAGACCAGCAGCATCGCGCCCACGCCTGCGATCAGTCCGGTACGCCGGGAGGTTTTCATCCGTGCGAGTGCCAGAGTCCGCCAGGCAGGCCGCCGGGAGAACACCAGGCTGAAGCCTGCCAGACCGAGCCAGCCCGCGATGCCGGTCCAGAAGGCGAGCCGGGTGATCCATGTGCCGGCATAGCGAACCTCGACCCGGCTTTCTCCCGCGGGCACCGGCAGCATCAACAGACGCTCGGGCGACGGCTGCACACGTACGGATTGGCCGTTTACCGTGGCTTCGTATCCCGGGATGAACATCCGGGGGGTTTCGAGGTAACCGGCATCGGGGGTGACGACTTGCGCCCGCAGCGGGTGGAGTGATTCGAGCCGGACAGGCAGCGCCGATGGCTCGATGCGGTCGAAAGTGAATTCGGCAAAGCGGCTGCCCGCCCACGGACCGCCCGCGATGCCCGGAGCGACGACGCGGAGGGCGATCTCCTCCGGTTCGGCCTGTCCGGTCCAGAGGGTGAGCGCCTGGTTGTTGCCCGGGCGCATGCCGAAACCGCGCGGACCGCCGGCCGCAGGCAGCGGGTATTGCCGGAACATCGTGGGGCCGCGGAGCTGCAGCGTCGCGGTGGCCGCCGGCACGAGGAATTTGAAATCCAGCCGGTAGTGCGCACCCGGCCGGAGCGTGAGCCGCGGGCTCAAGTCGAGGATGTCGGGACGTTCACCTTCACGGGCAATGAAAACGCCCTGTTTGTGTTCGGGAGTTGCGGGCAGGCGTGCGGTCCAGTTCGACGCGGTTTCGTGTGCATCGAAGGGGGCGAGCAGGCGGAATTCAAAGGCGGGGTCCATCACGCCGTTCACGAAGGAGCCGGGCGATCCGAGCAGGGCATAGGAAATCGGCGTGAGGTTGATGTTGCCGGAAACATGGCCGCGCTTGATGGCCTCTTCCGAGCTCCGGGTCGCAAAACCGCGGCCCAGGAAGCGCAGGCCCTGCCAGCCCGACCAGACGACCACCGCCAGCAGCGCCAGCCGCAGGGCGTCGCGCAGCAGGGGGTGGCGCACCTCCGGCGTGCGCCACACGAGGGCGAACGCGAGCATGACCAATAGCGCAATGAGCAGGTAGAGCCGTTGCATCGGCCACTGGTTGGTCAGATTGAAAAAGACGGCCGGCGCCTGGGTCCACAACCAGCGGTGCAGCCCGGGGACAGGGGCGGTCATCACGAAGAGCAGGGCGGCGAGGCCGAGCAGCAGGAGGGCGGAACCGTTGCGACGGACCAGCGCCAGGCCGGCGGCAACGACGGCCAGGCCCCCAAGCCCGTAGCCGAGCTGGAAATCGCCAAGCTGGTTGGCGGCCGGACTGACCGGACGCAGGGTCGAGGGGAAGGTCCGGGCCACTTCCGAGAACAGCAGGGACAGATCGTGGGTCTTGGTGACATCGCGGTAGGGCGCGATTGTCAGCGCGGAGGCGAAGCTGAAACCCGCCAGCACCACAAAAAGCAGCGCGAGTGAAAAGAGCACCGGCCATTCGCGCCACGCGGGGGGATGCCGCAGAAACCCGGCGAAGAGCAGCAAGGCCGCAACCACGCTGACCCACAGCGCCACCGGCGGATGGGCCAGCCAGCAGGCGGCAAGGGCGGCGACCAGCTTGAGCAGATCACCGCTCCGTCGCTCCGTTAGACCGGCCAGACCCATCGCGCAGACCACCGGCAGAAACGGCAGCGCCGTCACGGTCATGTAGAGGTCCATGCCGTAGGCGGCGGCGAGCACTGGCGGCGAAAGGACAAACAGTGCCGTCAACGCGGCGGCGGTTGCGGGGGTGGCGGGGGTTGTGCGGCGCAGCCCCCAATAGCAGGAGAGAGCACCGCCGATCAGGCTCAAGGAGAGGACTAGGTTTTGCAGCGACCACCAGCCCAGTTGCCTGCAGGTGAGCAGATCGAGCAGGCCGGCGACATGGTAGAGATAGGGTGCCGTGCGCAGCGGGTGGATGCGGCCGTTGAACGCAAATTCGGTCTGGCCGGCGAGCACCGGCACCTCGCCGGCACGCATCTGGGTGACGGCATCCGCCAGCCCGAGACTGTAGTTGTAGGCCTCGTTGGTTCCGACCGGACCGTTGGTCAGAAAAGGTGCCGCGGCCAGCAGGCCGGCGATGACAACGGCAAATGTCCACTTCATGAGTCGAAGGCCAAAACATTCCCCGCAGCTTGCCGCGGGGTCTCGCAGATGGAATTACGCCGCCGCCCGGCCAGCCCCGCGGCAGCGGGGCTGTGCAAGCCGCGCGGAGAATCCCCGGGGCTAGCCCCAGGGAGGAGCGCTGGCGAAAGGGCGGCGTTCAATTTAGCGGGGGGGTGATATTGCGGGCACGAACCACCTGCCAGGCGGTCCAGCAAAACCAGCACAAGATGCCCGACAGGGAAGTCCAGAACAAGGTCAGCAGCCCCGCGGGCGCCTGCCACGCCAACGTCACCTCCGAATCGCCGGCTGGCAGTGCGATCGCCACGAGGCCGTCAGCGGACTTCCTGACCTCGGCGAGGGTGCCATTGACGGTGGCCTTATACCCATCCTGGTACATGCGCGGAGTCTCAAGCCAGCCAGGGGAGGGTGATGTCACGCTGCTCCGATAGGGAATCCATGAGACGACGCGGACCGGCAACTGCTGCTGATCGTATTCCAGCAATTGCATCGTGGCTCCTAAGGCTCCATCCGCGGGGGGGATGCCGGAACTTGGGATCAAGCGGAAGCGCACGGATTCCGGCTGAGTGGCGCTGGTGAAGAGCGAGAGGGTGTTGGTGTGTGCGCCGCCCCGGCCAAAGGAACGCGCCTCGCCATACTCGGGCAGGGCATATTCCCGATGCAACCGTTGGCCAAAAACCTGCAGAACGACGGGCTCGGAGGGCGGCAGGACGAAGGCAAAGTCGGCCAGATAGCGCCGTCCGGGCGACAAGGTCACCGATGTGGTCGCTTCATAGACGGCTTCACCGGTGGCATGTCCAAGCAACGGGACCGTAGCAACGGGTTGGGCGAGGTTGCGGGCTATCTGCTGATTATCAGCGAGCACCGCCTGACGGTCCGCTGCAAGTACGCGGTGAAGCAACTGTGGGTCCATCACGCCATGGGAGAAATGCAGCGGCAGGCGGGGGAAAATGAGGTAGGCGAAACGGGTTAGCAGAATGTTCTCAGGCGCAAGCATCGCGTCGGAGCGCTCTCGGGTGTGAGATCTCATCGTCGATCCGAACGCGAATTTCCTCACTTCAAAGAGACTCCAGCCTGTAGCCAACACCAACGCGATGACGGCCCATTGTTTGAAGCGGGGGCTGCGATCCACGCCGAACCCCCATCGAGGCAAAAGCAAGGCTCCGGCCGTGATCATGCACGCGGCGCCAAGCAGGTAGAGTCGATTCATGGCCCAGTTGCCTGTGGTGTCGCGCACAAACGCCGGGACCGTGTGCCACGCGGCTAGGTTGAGCCATGGCCAGGGGAGAAGCAGGAGCAGGAAGACGCCGCTCCAAACCAGTAGGCTGCGGGCGCTCGTCGATGCCGTGCGCCAACCCCAGAACACGCTGCCAAACCAAATCAATAGCAAAGAATAACCAAATTGGAAATCTCCCAACATCCGCCCCAAGTCACTCAAAGGAAGAATCGAGGCGGGGAATGCTTTCCTTACGAAGTGGGCAAGCGCATCGGGGCTGGCCCGTTGAAACCCAGCCGCATTGACTTCCGGCTCGGGGGGATGGAGCAGAACGGAACCGACAGGATAGGCGGCGATCACTGTGAACATCCCCACTGCCAGCAACATCGGCCCCCAGGCGGGGCCGTTCCGGAAGTTGGTGACCAGGCGCAGGACCTGGAGCGATCCGAGCACAATTGAACTCCACAAGGCGATGGGGGCATGGCCCCACCAGAGCAACCCGGTCGCTCCGCCCAAGGCCAGGAAGGTCGGAATATCCGGGTGGGTGAACGACCGGACCGCGGCCCAGAGCGCAATCACCACCCACGGAAGCGTGGTCCAGGACATGTACAGATCGGTGTTGTAGGCAATGCCGGCCACGCCCGGGCAGCTGATGAACAGGACCGCCAGCATCATTGCCAGCCAGCGCCGGGCCGGGGCGAGTGAGCAGCAGCAGAAATAGACGGCCAGGGCCGCACCTGTTCCGATGAGGGTGATGAGCAAGTTCTGCAGGGCGAAAGTGCCCAGGCTGCGCAGGGTCAGGCAGTCCAGCAGGGCGCCCAGATAATGGAAGGCGGGCGCAACCCGCAACGGATAGATGGCTCCGTTGAACTGGTATTCACTCTGGCCGAGGAAAACCGGAAAAATCCCGGCCCTGGTTTGCAGCACCATGTCGTGCAACATCGTCGCATACCAAAGGGCGTCGGGCGTGCCGTGCATCGTCGGCGTGGCGAAGCCCCGGAGAACCCAAAGGGCGATGCCAGCCACGGCGACCACGCGGAGGAGCTCCCCCTCCCGCGAGACACCTGCTTTCGCGAGCAACCGGGCGAGACGGCGCACGGTCCAGAGGCTCAACGCCAGCCCCGTGGCGACCACCCCGTGGCCGCGCTCAAGGCCGGCCGGCGAGAAACCGGCGCCGATCAACAGGACGAGTCCCAGGGCGAAGCAGGGTGGCATCAGCTCCGCGACCGGGGCGGCTTGGTGCGGGAATCTGCGCCCCAGCAGACGGAGCCCGAACCAGAGCGATGCGGCCAGCATTGAGGCAGGGCCGTCGGGCCAGAGCGACCAGAAGGCACCGCCCAGATGCATCACGAGAAAAAGGAGCAGGGCCTCGGCGAGCGGTTCGCGTGCATCGCGGGCGAGGCCAACGGCCTGGTTCAACCGGGCGCGGCATCTGAAGCTGGACAGCGCCCAATCCGCCGCGGAGAACCAATCGAGTCTGCAGCCGAACGACAGCAACGGCCACACCAGAAGAGGGACCAGCCAGGTCAGCGGCAGACGTCCCCACCAGCAAAGCACGCCTGCGCCGGTCGCGATCACGAGCCCTTGCCAAGGCAGGCGGGTTAGCCACTGCTTCCGGACACTGCACGCGAGCTCCTTGGGGCGATGGCGTGATGTCAGGCTGGCCACCATGAAGATGATGGCGACCTGAAGCAGCGAGGGCCTGCCCTCGGTGCCAACGGCTGCCGTGACGCCCAAGCCCGCCAGCAGCCAGCCCAGATCGATGAGGTTGTCCCGTTCCTTGGATAGCAGGCTGGGAGGCATGGCCAAGCCGGTCTGAACTGCGGGAGGGCTACCGGCGGGCTTCGTAAACCCAGCGGTTGGCCTCGAGCCAGCGCAGGGTCCTGATGATGCCCTGCTCGATCGTGAGCTTCGGCTTCCAACCGGTGGCCTGGACCTTCCGCGTGTCGAGGAAGATGAAGGGGTTGTCGCCGATCCAGCCCTTGTTGCCGCCGGTGTATTCGAGCTTCGGATTCAGGCCGAGTGCGGCGCAGATGTAGCCGATGCTCTGGTTGACCTGCACGTATTCCGGCGTGCCGAGGTTGTAAACCTGCGTGCGGTGCCTGGCGTCCCGGGCCGTGGCGGCGCGCGTGACGTGGAGCATGGCGTCGAGACAGTCCTGGACGTAGAGGTAGCTTTTGCGCTGGGTGCCGTCGCCGAGCACGCGGAGGCGGTCCGGGTGTTCGAGCAACTGCTTGTAGAAGTCGAAGACGTGGCCGTGGGTGTAGCGTTCGCCGAGGATGGAGACGAAGCGGAAGATGTAGGCCTCGGCGATCTGGTTGCCCTCGGCGTAGGCGGCGAGCAGGCCCTCGCCGGCGGTCTTCGAGGCGCCGTAGAGCGAGGTCTGGATCGGGAAGGCGTCGGTCTCGGGCGTGGGCCGGTCGGGGGTGACGAGCGCCTCGCCATAGACGGAGCCGGTCGAGGAGAAGGCGATGCGCTTCACGCCGTTGGCGCGCATGGCCTCGAGGACGTTGAAGGTGGCGATGGTGTTCTGCTCGAGGTCCTTCCGCGGGTGCTGCCAGCCGTCCTTGATGTCGGCGTTGGCGGCGAGGTGGAAGACGAAGTCGGCGCCCTTCATCGCGGCGGTGAGGGCGGGCAGATCGAGGTTGTCGCCCTGCACCAGCTTGAAGCGCGGATTCTTCAGCGCGCCTGCGAGGAAGCGGAGCTGGCCGGTCGAGAGATTGTCCCAGCCGGTGACGGCGACCCCGTCGGCGAGGAGCCGGTCAACGAGGTTGGAACCGATGAAGCCGGCGGCGCCGGTCACGAACACGTTTTGCATGGAAGGCGGGTCAGACGGAGAGCGGTTGCCGGCGCGGTTTCAGCGCGTAGCCGATGCAGAGGTTGCAGAACCAGAGCGGAACCCCGAGGGGAAAGAAGCTGCGGGTCTCGATGGTGAACCAGGGGTGCAGCTCGGCGAGGATCTCGGGCACGAGATTGATGTGCTCGCGCCGGTAGAACTCGGCGTAGTCCACGTCGAAGTGCCGCTTCCAGACGCGCTCGGCCGAGACCTTGCGGGCGAGGCTGTAGGCCGGGCTGCCCTCGGTGGGGATCACGATGAGCATCTGTCCGCGCTCCTTGTCGAGGAGGCGCCAGGCTTCGCGGATGGCGGCCGGCAGGTCGGGCAGGTGCTCGAGCACGTGCACGGCGATGTAGCGGTCGAAGAAGCCGTCGGGGAAGTCCATGCGCTGCTGGCAGTCGCCGACGATGGTCCGGACCTTGGGGAAGCGCCGGCGGATCTCCGCCGCCATGTTTTCCCGGTATTCGTTGCAGTAATAATTGCGCTCCTGCTCCGGGGTGAGCTTCTCGTATTCCAAGTGTTCGCCGAGGCCGGCGCCGATCTCGATGGTGGTGCGGAAACCCGGCCGGGAATGCCGCACCGGGAAGGTGTGGTTGAACTTTTCCAGCAGGCCGTAGCGGGGGCGGCCGGCCAGCTCCTCATGCCAGAGCTTCATGAACGCGTCGCTGCGTTCCTTTTGCTCGGGGGTGAGCGGCGGGAGGATCTTGGGCCACTTGGCAGTCTGCATGGAGGGACATTCGTGGAGGCAAATGCAGGGGACGTGAAGCCGGAAATGCGGCGGAAAGCCCGCGGGGTTTTTAATGGTTGAACCGGGCCGGCGGGGAAGTTGAGTGTGCCGTCTTGCGCATCCCACGCCTAGCCCCCTTCGCGTTCGATCCCCCCAGGTTGTCCGTCGTGGTGCCCATCTACAACGAAAGGGCGACGGCCCGCGAGGCGCTCGACGCGATCGTCGCCAAGCAGGTGCCGGGGTGGACCAAGGAGGTCATCATCATCGAGAGCAATTCGACCGACGGCACGCGCGACGTGGTGCGCGGCTACGAGGGCCGGGAGGGGGTGCGGATCATCCTGGAGGAGGCGCCGCGCGGCAAGGGGCACGCGGTGCGCGCGGGGCTGGCGGTCGCCACGGGCGACGTGATTTTGATCCAGGATGCGGATCTCGAATACGACCTGGCGGACTACGAGATCCTGCTGGCGCCGCTGGCGGCGCGCACGCAGAGCTTCGTGCTCGGCTCGCGCCACGGCCAGGGCGGCTGGGCCCTGCGGAAGTTCACCGACCAGCCCGTGCAGGCCTTCGTGCTGAACACCGGGCATTGGTTCTTCACCCTCTGCATCAACGGGTCGCTCGGCATCTGGCTGAAGGATCCGTTCACCATGTACAAGGTGTTCCGGCGCGACTGCCTCCAGGACCTGCCGCTCGAGTGCGACCGCTTCGACTTCGACTGGGAGCTGCTCATCAAGCTCGTGCGGCGCGGCCACCGGCCGATCGAGATTCCCGTGAGCTACCAGTCGCGCTCCTTCAAGGAGGGCAAGAAGATCACCTACCTGCGCGATCCGCTCACCTGGCTGCGGGCGCTCGTGAAATACCGCTTCTGCCGGCTGCCCCCGGCCCGGTGAGGCGCGCTCAGGGCACGCGTTCCGCCAGCAGGAACGCGCCGGTGAATTGCGGATTGCTGGAACTGGCGCCGATGCTGTTTTCGCCCAGGGCCAGTTCCTGCGGTCCGGCGGGATAGACGGGCAGGGCGGAGCGGAAGACACTCTTCCCGTCCGCCGAAACCTCGAATCCCGCCGGCCCGTTCGGGGCTGCCCCCAGGCTGGCGCTGCGGATCACAAGGAGATGGACCTGGCTGCGGTCCAGGAGAAGGCGTTCACCCAGATCGGCGCCGACGCCCCAGTGGTCATGGCCGAAGCGGATGGCGCCGTCCTCCTCATACCGCACGAACAGCACGTCACCCCGGCCGGGCCGGCCGGTGACGACCAGCGGCTCGCTGACGGGTGCGGATGCGGCGGGGAAGCGGACCGTCAGGCGCAGGTCGCCGGGGTGTGCCCGCCAGTCGGAGAAAGGGTGCGGGGGAAGGCGCTCGATCGAGCGCACGGCGCCGGGGAAGTATTCGATGGCTGTGGAGGCGTGGATGGTGTTGAAGCCGAATTCGACCTCCTCGGCGCCGGCCGGGTTGAACGGGCGCGAGGTGTCGAGGAGGGCCGAGCCGTTGAAGGCGATTCGCAGGCGGCTGGACAGGCGGGAATCGGGGAGCTCCGACTTGGCAGGATACAGCGAAGCCATCTCGATCTCGACCACCTGGTCGACGCCCGGATCGTAGGGCACGGTCGGGGTGTAGATGGCACCGGCACCGAAGCTGTCGTGGCCGAAGCGCACCAGATCGCCTTCCAGCAGCTGGGCGAAAACCAGGTCGCCGCCCGCCGTCTCGCCGGTGGCGACGAGCGGCAGGCCTTCGTCGCCGCTCCGGGTGGGAAAGCGCAGGGTCAAGCGCACCGGACCCGCATGGTGCGCGTAACCGGCGGCGTCGGCGGGATCAAGGCCCAGCCGGCGGTTGTGCAGGATCCGGCCGGTGAAGCGGGGGGTGGAGACATCGGGGGACAGGTCGCTGCGGCCTATCTGGATGCCGGCGGGTGTCGAAGGATAGACCGGGAAGTTGCCCTGCAGCACCGTCTGGCCGTCGAGTTCAACCCGCAGGCGGCGACGCAGGGTTTCGACCCGGGCCGGTGGCCAGCCGGCGAACAGGGGGTGCCCGCGGGGCGGATAAAGCGACCCGAGATGGATGCGCACCCGGTGCGGAACCCCGAAGTCCACGCGGACGGGCTCGCTGGCCGGACCACCGCGGCCGATGTGGAACGCGCGGAATTGGACCTGATCGGCATCGATATAGCGGACGGCGAGGCTGTCCCCGCCGGCGACTCCGTAGCCGGTGGTGACGAGCGGCTCGATCATGCCGGTCTGGTTGCGGGGAAACTCCAGTTCCAATTCGAGGGGGCCGTGCTCGACGCCGAGCTGCCGCTCCACGAAATAAGCGGGGTAGTTGAACAACCGTTCGAGCCACACTTGGTTCTGGAGCAAGGCATGCCGCGGGAAGGCCAGGCAGCAGCCGGTGGCGATCGCGTAGGCGGCCAGCGAGGAGATCAGGATCCGGGCCGACCAGGCCGCGAGGCGCGAACGGGCCCAGCTGAGCAGCGCCAGCGCGGTCGTGGCCGCCAGCAGCAGCAGAGGGGGGGTGAAGTCGAGCAGGTAGCGCTCCTGTTCCCCGAAAAACAGGCAAAGCAAACCGAGGTTGGCCGCGGCGGCCCCTGCCAGGAGCACGCCGGCGAAGATCCAGCCGGCGTCGCGCAGCGTTCGACGCAGCCAGGTCAGGGGGAAGAGCAGGCCCAGCAGCGTGAAGGGCAGGTGCGGCCCGAGACCCCAGGCGTTGGCATCCAGGAGGACGAAGGGATGGTAACGGACGAAGCTGGCCGCCTCCAGCAGGTAGAGGCGCAGGTTCTTGGGGATGAATTCCGGGCCGACCAACCGGGCCTCGCGCAGGTCGCCGGAGGCCATCGAATAGCGGATACCGAAATCGAAGGGGCTGTCGAAGCGAAGGTAGTTGTAGGCCATCAATCCCAGGCCCACCACCGCTGCGGGCGCAACGGCGGCCAGCAGGAGGCGGAGGCCGGGCCAGCGCCAGCGTTGGTCCTGGCCCGACCGCCACCAGAGCCAGACGGCCGGCAGCGCGAGAAAGGTCAGGCCCAGCACATAGATCGGCCGCGAACCCACCGCAAGACCCCAGCTCTGGCTGGCGGCCGCCAGCCAGGCTGCCTGCCGCCCCGGTGTGGTGGCCGCCAAGGCGCGCTCGGCGGCGGTGAAGGCGGCCAGCAGGCAGAAGACTGCCCCCGCGATCGGCACGCCGTAAAAGGTGTTGTTGGTCGATTCGGAAAAGAGGGGCGGGCTGAATCCGATGGTCAGCACCAGGAGCAGGACCCAGCCGAACGGGAGCGAGGGAAACCAGCGGCGGCGGGCGTGCACAAGCCAGACCGAGGCGAGGAGCACACTGGCGTACAGGAAGACTACCGCCCCCAGCGCCTCGGCTAGATAAGTGCCCGTGACCAATCGCCAGGGCAGAAAAAGCAGCAGCACAGGTGTCACCCCGTAGTAGAGGTAGAAGCGGCCGTGGTAGTAGCTCATGTCGTGGGGCCGGCTGGCACCCTGAGGTCCGGCGTATGGATTTTCCAGGGTCAGCAGGCGCGGGTCGGTCGCGATCTTCAGATGGAGCTGGCCGGACAGAAACGCGTCGGTCTGCAGCCCGTAGTAATCCTGCGGCGTGCGCGACGACATCCGGGCCGAGGCGGGCAGAGCGAAATAGTAGGCGATCCCGATGAGGGCGAGGGCGAGGACCAGCAGCCAGCTTTCCCACCGCCGTCCACCCGGACCGGCGTGATCCGCAGACGGCGAGCTGGGGGATGGGGGGGCAAGGGACATGGGGAGGGAGTGGCTGGGAGGACGCGGAGGGAATTGGCGCCGTTGCGACCGGCCGATCGAAGCGGACCGGGCGTAGGCTCAGAACACGACGTAGATGAACGGCGTGCCGGGCAGGCTGATGCGGTAGAGGAGGTAGTGCAGCATCAGGGCGATGAGCAGGCCGGCCAACAGGGAGACGGCATGCGCGACAAGGCGCGCAGCGGAAGGCGGGAGGGATTGCCAGACCGTCTGGAGGAATTTCGGGCGCATGGCGGTCAGGGGGCGGGGTAACCGAGCTTGCCGGCGAGGGAGCGGATGGCGGGAGCGAGCTGTGCGGCCATTTTGCGCCCGCCCGAGGCAGTGAGGTGGGTGCGGTCGCCGAAGTCCGAGTCGGTGAAGCCGTCGCCATAGACGGCGGCCGCGTAGCCCTGCGCCTGCCATTCGACGAGGGAGTCGGCGAGCGCGCGGCGGTCCCGCTCCTGTTCCGCCGGCGTGAGCTGACGGACATAATACGGCGCGTTGGGCGACAGCACGATGAGGGTGCGCCGCTTCAGCGGAGCGGGGAAGGCGGCGCGGGCGATCTTGCGAAACTGTTGCCGCTCGAACTCGTTGGGTTTCCAGCCGCCCCCGGGCACGGGTTCATAGAACTGGGCGCTGACGTTGCGCACGATCTGCATTTCGACCGGGAGGGATTTTCCCGGGAAGCGCTCATTGAACGGAATGGCGGCGAAGTCGGGTTCCATGTCGGGAAATTCATTGCGGGCACGGAAGGCGTGGGCGCGCTCGGGGGTCAGGGATGTCGGGAAGGTGAAGAACCGGGTGACCGACCACCAGTTCCAGAGTTCGCGGAAACGCAGCCACGCATCGAGCCGTCCCGCGAGGCTGGTCTCCCGCGCCGCAGGATAGACCTTGGGGTGGGCGAGGTAATCCTCCAGCGTGGTCAGGCGGGGCGCGAAGTCCAGCAGCCAGCCCTTGTACTGGGCGTCGAACAGCATGAACCGGTAATCGAGGTTGCCGGCCGGCGACGCGCCGGTGAACGGCGGCACGTTGGCCAGGTAGATCTGCCGGGGAAACTCGTCGCGCAACGACTCGGCGGCCAAGGCGCCGCCATCGGTGGGGCTGGCGCCGCGGAAGGCCAGGTTCACCACGGCGTAGCGCTCGCCCAGCAAGTCCTGCAGGTGGCGGGTCCACAGTTGTTCCACCGGCTGGCCGACGCCTTGGAAGACGGAGTTGCCGCCCACCACGACGAGAATCTGGTCGGGCCGGCAACGGTCGCGGATGATGGCGCGCATCTCGGCGATGGTGGGCTGATAATGGCTCTCCGGGGCGATGAGGGGGTGGAAACGTTGGAAATCGCGATGCCAGTTGTGCCGGGTGACCGCGCGCCCGGCCCAGGACAGGGTCACGAGACCCAGCACCAAGCCCACCAGCAGCGTGACCGGCTGGAAGAAGCGGGGTGCCGTGGTTGGCGGGGTTTCGTTCATGCGCTAAACAGCAGTTTGATCATGTGCCAGGCTTCGGGCAGCGGGTAGAAGAAAACCAGCCAGCCAAGCCAGGCGTAGAGCTGCGTGAGCACAAGACCGGCCAGCGGCTCCTTGTCGAAGATCCTGCCGATGCCGGGGCCGAGCCCGGCCGGCAGTTGCCGGTAGGTGGCACAGAGGCCGAGTCCGATGCCGTGATAGATGCCCCAGACGATGAAATTCCAGGCGGCGCCGTGCCACAGGCCGCACAGGCCGAAGGCGATCAGGCCGTTCAACAGACGCCGCGGCGTGCCGTGCCGGCTGCCGCCGAGCGGAATATAGACGTAGTCGCGGATCCACGAGCTGAGCGAGATGTGCCAGCGCTGCCAGAAGTCCTGCAGGTTGCGGGCGACATAGGGCCAGTTGAAATTCTCCGGCAGCTCCACGCCCACCATCCGCGCAAACCCGATGGCGATGTCGCTGTAACCGGAGAAGTCCATGAGGATGCGCAGGGCGATGAGGGCGACGAGCAGCCAGCGCCCCCCAAGCCCGAGCGCCTCGAAGTGCGGCTGCTGCTGGCTGATGAAGAAGGTGAGGTTGTCGGCGATGACCACCTTCTTGAGGTAGCCGATGCCGATGCGGCGCAGTCCGGCGGCGAGATTGTCCGCGGAGAAGCGCCGGCTGCCCTCCTCCAGCGAGGGCAGGAACTGCTGGTAGCGCTTGATCGGCCCGGCGACCAGCGAGGGGAAGAAGATCGCAAACAGCACGAAGCGCAGCGGCGAGCGGACCGGCTCGCCGCCCCGGCGGACCTCGAAGAGATAGTGGACGAACTCGAAGACGAAAAAGCTGATGCCCAGCGGCGGCGCGCCCGGCAGGAGGGCGTGGGTCTGGGTGGAGAGCCTGGCGGCCAGACCCGCGCTCCACGGCTGCACGGCGGCGCCGATGAGGAACAGGGCGTATTTGTAGAAGCAGAGCGTCAGCACGCAGACGGCCATGGCGGCGAGGCACCAGCCGGAACGGCGCGTGAGGCCGGCGGCAAACGTGAGGAACATCAGCACCACGATGGGAATCACCCCGGCGGGTCCCGCGAAATGCGCATGGAAGACGGCACACGCCGCCGCCAGCACCCAGAGCCGGGTGCCGGGCCACGGAATCAACCAGAAGACCGGGACGACGACTCCGGCAAAAATCAAAAACCAATACGTGGTGAAGATCATTCGTCGCAGCGCGCGTAGAAAAATCAGGGGGCTGGCGGGGAGTCCACCTCGAACTCGCCGGCTCCCGATGAGGGCTCAGAAGCCCTCGGCGCGGTCCACGATGAATTTCGGGCGGCTGCGGACCTCCTCGTAGATGCGGCCGATGTATTCGCCGAGGATGCCGACGGAGATCAATTGGATGCCGCCGAGGAAGAGGATGAGGATGACCACGGTCGGATTGCCGATCGGGAAGGGGAAGCCGGCCAGCTTCATGCCGAGGTAGGCGAGCGCGATCAGGAACGAGACGCCCGCGATGGCGAAACCGGCCATCGTGCTCAGGGTCAGCGCGTAGGTGGAGAAGCAGAAGATGCCGTTGAAGCCGATGCGCAGCGAGCCGAGGAAGCGGTTGTAGTTGGTCTCGCCGGCGAAGCGCGCCGGGCGGTCGAAGGGGATGAGGCACTGCCGGAAGCCGACCACGGCCACCATGCCGCGGAGGAAACCGTGGGACTCCTTGAGGCGCACGACCTCCTCGACCACGCGCCGGCTCATCAGCCGGAAATCCCCCGTGTTGGGCGGGATGCGGACGTCGGCGATCTTGTTGATGATCCTGTAGCCGGTGGTGGCGACGAGCTTCTTGAGCCACGGCTCGCCGGTGCGCTCGCGCCGCTGGGGCAGCACGACATCGTAGCCCTCGCGCCACTTGGCGACCAGGGTCTGCACCAGCTCGGGCGGATCCTGCAGATCCACGTCCATCACGATCACGGCGTCGCCACGGGAATACTGGAGGCCGGCGAGGGTGGCCATGGGCTGGCCGAAGCGGCGGGAAAACTTGAGGAGCTTGATGCGGGCGTCCTGCGCGCGGTGTTCCAGAATCACGTCCTCCGTGCGGTCGGGCGACGGGTCGAGGGAGAAGATGATCTCGTAGTCCTCCGTGATGCCGGCCAGAATGGGACGCAGCCGGCGGAGGAATTCCGGGATGTTCTTCTCTTCCTTGTAAACCGGGACGACGAGGCTGAGGAGCATGACGGAGGGTGATACCGGGGGCGCCGGGGCGGGGAAAGGGAAAACGCGAGGGGCCTATTCGATGCCGATGTTGACGATGCGGAAGGAGCGTTGCCGCGGATCCGCGGCGGAGAGCTCATAGACGCGCTCCGTCGCCAGCTTCACGACCGTCTCCGTCGTCTCGGAGAGCGGCACGGGGATGCGGCAGGTCTGCTCCAGCGGCAGAGCGACGGTCGAGGCGGCGCCGTTGATGGTCACGCCGACGGGCAGGTCGGTGCGGGCGGGATAACGCACGACCTCGATGACGGCGGTCCGGTATTTCGCCGTGGCGGGGAAGCGGAACTCCGACTCGCGGCCGGTCCAGCCGTCCTGGTCCACGCCGGTGAGGCTGAAGAGGTAGCCCGACTGGTGCCAGCCGCGGGTGAAGAGGTCGGTGCGGCTCAGGTTCTCGAAGGTGATGTTCTTGATGAGGAACGAGCGCGCGCGCTCGCCGCCGGTGATCGGGAAGACCGCGCCGGCACCGAGGGTGACGGTGTTCGGCGTCATCGGCAGCACGGGCACGAAGACGCTGGTGTAGGAGCCGCGCGGCACGGCCTGGGTGCTGAAGGGGCGGCCATTGAGCTGCACGTCGAGCGTGTTGCTCGCGAGGGGCGACCAGCCGGGCATCTCGAGGTCGATCTTCAGGACCTTGAACTCGTCGAACACCGGCACGTCGAACTTCGCGGCGCGGTTGATCCAGCCGTCCTCGTCCACGCCGTCGAGGGCGAAGCCGTCGCCCTGGCGGTTCCGGATGCTGCGGAAGGAGACGAGGTCGGGCAGGTCGCCGAGCGAAATCTCGTGGACGTAGGCCGAGAGATAGCGGGTGTCCCGCTCGCCGTAGGGCATGGAGCCGGAGAAACTCAGGCGCACCGTGGTGATGGCGGCGGGCTCGCGGATGAGGCGGGTGAGGGTGAACTCGCCGGCGCGCAGGTTCACGATCTCGGTCGGGTAGTCGTTGAGCGAGATGGTGAGATCGAGGCCCTTGGAGCGGTATTCGGGCGTGTCGGGGATGTAACCGCGGAAGGTCAGCACCTGGCCGGGATGGGAGCCGGCGAGCTTGAAGAGCGACTCGGGGCCGACCCAGCCGTCCTCGAACATGCCGGAGTATTCCAGGCCCGGGTAGCGGGCGAGGTCCTGCGGGAACCGGGAGATCTTCGAGGGGCGCTCCAGCTTCTGGTATTCCTCCTCGGTGATGATCGAGATGTCGCGCGTGAAGCCCACGAGCCGGCGGTCGTCCAGGTTGAATTTCTCACCCCAGAGCGACATCAGGCCGGTCTTGCGCTTGGCGATGGGGAGCGCCTGGTCGGCGAAATCGATGGTGATGTAGGGCTGCTGCTCGAACACCTCGGGCTTGATGACGGGCGAGGCCAGGCGGGCCGAGCCGCTGCCGACGAAGCCGATCGGATAATCCTCCTCGCCGATCACGACGGCCTTGGTGGGCAGACCGTAGCGCTCGCCGCCGAGCGGGGTGCGGGTGAAGTCCACCATCACGCGGATCCGGTCGGAGGGATTGATGATCTTGAAGAGGTTGTAGCGGCCGGTGCCGTGGAAATACACGTCGCCGTTGGTGACCGGCTCGGGCTCGCGCTGGAAAAAGGCGGCCTTGAACCGGGCGGACGAGTAGTAGTGGGGCCCCAGCTCGGAGTGGATGAAGACCAGGCGGTTCTTCAGGTCCTTCTCCAGCTTGTATTGATACATGTTCTGGACGGTCCAGCCGGTGTCCTGGTTGGCCTTGTTGAAATGGTCGAGGTGCTGGCGGATGCCGACGAAGAGGCGGTTGCGGTAGTCGAGGTGGCGGGAGCCGGTCTCGGTCCAGTTGTTGTCGAGCTTGTTGATCGTCATCACGCGGTAGTCGGCCACGTCGCCCTCCATGAGCTCGGGAGGCAGGAACGGGCGGAGGAGGCTGAGCTTCTCGATGAGGCGGGCCTGCGGGCCGAGGTCGGGGTCGGGCGTGCGCAGGAACTTCAACACCGCGATGTTCGCGATGTTGTCCATGTAGCTGCGGCTGAGGAAGCGGGTGTCGATGCCCTTGGTGTATTGGGCGAGCATCTTGGCGCTCACGACGTTGCTGATGTCCGACTCGATTGCGTCGAACGGCACGTCCTTCGGCGGGTCGAAGCGCACCCCGAGTTCGGAGGCGCCCACGATTTCCGAGAGGCCGCCGCCGTAGGTGCCGAGCGAGGCGTAGCTGTAATAGACGTGGCTCGGCACGGTGCAGGCCACGAAGACGGCCACGGCGACGCGGGCCGGCCGGCGGCGCGGGGAGTCGAGGAGCCGGAAGAACTCGTGGGCCAGCAGCAGCGTGATCACCGGCTGGGCGAACATCGCGAGCTTGAAGAGGCCGAAGTCCTGGCCCTTGAAGAAGAGGAAGAAGCCCAGCCCGATCATGATCGTGGCGATGTAGCCGGCGGGCTCGCGGCGGAAGAGCTGGCCCAGCGCCATCCAGATGAAGAAGGCCAGGAACAGCAGGCCGACGGCGATCTGGAGCGAGATGAGCGGTTCCACGCCCACGACGCCGAACGCGTGGAGGCCGAACAGCATGGGCACGAACGACGGCACGAGCGTCCAGGGGAACAGCACGAGGCCGCCGCTCTGGTCGTTGATCTCGGCCATGGCGCCGAGGCCGGCGGAGCCGACCGACTGCATCACCAGCGTGTTGATGAACTGGTAGGTGCTGGTGCCGAGGAACACGAAGGTGAGCGCGGCGGCGCCGAGCACCACGAGGCTGAAGCCCTTGATGGCCTCCGGGGCGGTGTAGCGCAGGTGCAGCCAGTAGAGGATGATCGAGATGGCGACGAACGGCGCGACCTCGGGGTAGAAGATGCCGAGGCAGGTGGTGAACAGGGCGGCCAGCAGCACGCGGCGCCAGGTGCATTCGCGGGTGTTGAGCAGCACGGCGCAGGCGGCCAGCAGGATGGCGATGCCGCCCTGCTGGGCGATGAGCTGGTAGAGCGTGCCCAGGCCGAACAGCGGGCTGGTGGCGAAGAGCAGGAAGGCCAGCAGCGCGATCTTGCGGTAGCGCCCGCGGAACATCGCCACCGCGCCCATCGCCGTGATCTGGATCATGCTGAACATGATGATCACCGGCATGAACACCTCGTGCGGATTCAGGCCCGTGACCGACGAAGCGAAGGCCAGCACCAGCTCCGAGCCGGGGCGGATCTGCTGCAGGCTGTGCATGAACCAGTAGTGCTGGGCGTAGTCGCGGCCCTCGAGCTCGGTCTGCTGGGGCAGGTCGTAGTAGCCGTGGTGCAGGAAGCGGTCGGCGGCCAGGCAGTAGTTGGCCATGTCGTCGTTGCCGTAGGAGATCCAGTCGAAGCCGAAGCGGAACATCGGCCAGCCCGCATAGACGACGAACAGCAGCACGAGCAGCGCGAAGGGCCGGAGCTGCCGCCACGGGAACACGGGCCGTCGCCACCACAGCACCGCCGCCGAGGCGGCCAGCAGGCCGGCCGCCAGCCACGGGCCGAAGGTCTTCACCGGCAGGCCCCAGATGTTGAGGCGCGTCATCACCACGATGAGCAGCGCGAGGCCGGCCGCGGGGGAGAGGAACCAGCCCCACAGGATGCCGAGGCGCGGGCGCAGCAGGCTGATCACGGCGCGGCCGACGACCGTGAGAAACACGAAGAGGGACAGGATGAGCAGGAACGGAAGCATGTCGTCAAATAAAGGGAGGGATCAGAGCCGCACCCCGAGCTGGTGCAGGCGCGCGTGGAGCGCGGCTTGGAAGCGCGCCTTGCGCGCGTGGTGCTCGATGCGGGCGGGGTCGGGATGCGGGCCGTGGATCCGGGTGCGGATGCGGGTCATTTCGTCGTGTCCGGTGGTGTGGATGTGCGCGCTGGTTTTTTGCTCACTGTGCAGGCGAAAACAACCCAGGAAATACGGCAGCCGCACGATCCGGGCGCCGGCCTGCTGGAAGCGGGCGAGCAGGTCCCAGTCGAGGGCGAACTGGAAGCTCGGGTCGAGGCCGCCCACGGCGTCCCAGGCGCGGCGGCGCCAGTACAGCGTCTCCTGCGGCACGTAGTCGATCCACTCCAGCGAGGCGCGGTCGTGCGGCGGCATGATCCAGCGGCCGATCTCCCGGTCGTGGTCGTCGATGATGATGCGGTGGCCGTAAATCACGTCCACCTTCGGGTGGCGCACGAAATACTCCGCCACGAACCGCAGCGCGCGCGGGGCGATGAGGTCGTCGGAATTCAGCCACGCCATGATGTCGTCCGGCCCGCCGGGGAGCTGGTCGAAGGCCGTGCGGATGGCGTCGGACTGGCCGCGGTCCCTGCCCGAGTGCCAGCCCGCGAGGCGGTCGGCGTAGCGCCGGATGATCTCGACGCTGCGGTCCTGCGAGCCGCCGTCCTGCACGCGGTAGCGCAGCTTCGGGTAGTTCTGGTTCAGCACGCTGAGGATCGTGCTCTCGAGGAACTTGTCCTGGTTGTAGGAGGGCGTGACGATGACCATCGCCGGCAGCGCCGGATCCGGCAGATGGCCGCGGCTCGGCAGCTTCTTGTCCCACCGGATCGGCCGCGGTTCGTAGTGCCGGAGCACACCGAGCTGCATCCAGTAGTCTTCGACGACCTTCTTGAAAATCCAGTCCTTGAGCGGCTGCCACCCTTTCTGCCGGAAGTAGCCCGAGACGGCGAGCGCGGCCTGGTGCACGCGGCCGAGACCGGCGGCCTTGGCGGCGAGCTGGCGGATGAGCGCTTCGCGCTCGTCGCAGGCGCGCTTGAGCTGCCGGATGACCGCCTCCTTCTCGTGCAGCCACCGGCCGTAGCGCTTGATCTGCTCGAGCTCGCCGTGGCCGTGCTGGTGGTTCTCGAGCGAGCCGCGCAGGTCGGCCACGATCACCTCGAGGTTGCGGATGTGGACATCCTTGTCGTGCAGCCACTGGCCGTATTGCGCGGCAGCGGGCGGCAGGGCGGCGAAGTGGGCCTTGAGCTTCTCCAGCTCGGCGGTGGATGCGGCCAGGGAGGACTCGCGCTGCTGCACGGCGGCGTTGAGTTCGGCCACCTGCCGCTGGAAGTCCTTCACGATGTCCGTGAGCTTGAAGATGAGCGCCTCGCGTTCGTTGCAGGTGGCCTTGAGCTGCTCGATCTCGGCGTCCTTGGTGTTCGCCGCGGCCTTGAGGGAGGCGATTTCGGCGTCCTTGGTGTCGGCCTCGCGCTTGAGGGAGGCGATCTCGGCGTCCTTGGTGTCGGCCTCGCGCTTGAGGGAGGCGATTTCGGCGTCCTTGGTGTCGGCCTCGGCCTTCAGCTCGCCGATCTCGGTGTCCTTCTGCGCGCACTCGGCCTCGAGTTCGGCCTTGATGGACTCCATCTCGCGTTTGCGCTCCTCGGCGGCGCGCTTGAGGCCGGCGTTTTCGACGTCCTTCTCGCGGCCGAGGTGCGTGAGCTCCTCGATCTTGTATTGGCGGTCGAGGCGGTCCTGCTGGAGCTGCTGATAGCGCGGCGTGGAGGCGGCGATGAGCTGCAGCGTCTCGGCCGGGAGGTTCTTCGCCTCCTGCACGGCTTCGAGCGGTTGGTCTCCGGCCGCGATGAGCCGCGCCAGGGCGGCCTGTGCGTCGGCCACCTGCAGGGTTTTCACGCACGGGGCGTCGGCGAAATGGCAGTCCCAGCGGCAGCCGAAGCAGGGGAGGGGCTGGATGAGGGTGACGGCCTGGCGGGCGACGGGCTGGAAACGCAGGCCGTGGCCGCCGCCGAAAATCGCGGCGACCGGACGGTCCACGGCGGCGGCGAGGTGCATCGCGCCGGTGTCGTGGCCGAAATAGAGCCGCGCGGTCTGCAGGAGCGCGGCGAGCAGGGCGATCTCGCCGTCGCGGCCGAGCCAGACAGGCGGCCTGGCCAGGCCGAGCTTCGCGATGCCGGCGGCGACCTCGTCGAGGATCGCCTTCTCGGAGATGTGGCCGAGCAGGACGATCGGCAGCTTGTGCTCGCGGTGCAGCCAGGCGGCGGTCTCGGCGAACCTGGCGGGTTGCCAGGCCTTGATCTGCACGTTGGCCACGCCGGCGGGGAAGAGCGCGGCCCATTGGCCCTCGGGAATCTTGTGCGCCTTCAGCCACGCGGCGGCCTCGGCCGCCCGGGCGGCGGGCACGGTCATCACCGGGCGGTGCCGCGCCGCCTTCCGGCCGAGGAGATGGTCGACGAGGCGCAGGTTGTTCTCCCATTCGCGGGCGGTTTCGTCGGCGGGGACGTGCTCGCGGAAGGAGTCGGCGGCCTGGTCGCCGAACTCGAGCACGAGGGAGGTCGTGAACAAGGGGTCCACGCGGCCGTGGCCCAGGGCGACGCTGCGGGCCTGCGGCAGACGGGCGGCCAGCGCGACCTCCAGCCAGGTGCGGTTGAGCGTCGCCGCGACGATAAGGTCGGGCGGGTTGGCCGCGAGGGTGGCGAGCAGGGCGTCGAAGGCCTGGCGGCCCTCCGCCGGGCTCTGCTTGAAGGGATTCAGCGGCGCCACCTGCCAGTGCAGGTCCTTGGGGAACAGCGGGGCGAGGCTTTCGTAGCCGGGTCGCACCAGGATCGTGTGCCGGGCCTGCGGCCAGGCCGCCATCAGCTCCCGGAGGGCCGGCTCGAAAAGCACGATATCGCCAAAGGTATCGGGCCGGAGATAGAGGATGTTTTTGGGCGCTGCGGGCACGGAAGCCGGACAGGCAAAGGCCTAGGCCGGGGGGTGGCGAGCAAGATTTCTGACCGGGTCACTTGTCATGTAAACGCGCCTCCAGCCGCTGGATAGCCCACCAGCGGTCGTTGGATTCGTAGGCCTTGTCGAGGAGTGCCAGCACGAGGCGGCCGGCGGGCTGCGCGGCGAGCGCAGCGGCGATGGCGTCGGGGGGATTTTCCGGCAGGTCCGTGCGGCTGGCCGTGTAGAACAGGTCGTAGGAAAAAATCGGGTTCTCAAACGCGACTGCCGGGAAGCCGAGCCGGGTCCAGAGCTGCTGCGTGGCGCGCCGGCTGAAGAGGTGGAGGTGTTCATCCGCCTTGCCGCGCATGTGTTCGATGAACTTGTCCCCTGTCGCGAGGATGTCGGCGTAGCTGAGGTGCTCCTTGTATTCCGGCGTCTGGATGACGAAGAAGCCGTCGGGCTTGAGCAGTTTCGCGCAGTGACCGAGCGTCGCCGCCGGGTCGGGGAGGTGTTCGATGACATCGTTGAGGATGATGACGTCGAGGCTCTGCGACGCGAAGGCCAGCTCCTCGATGCGGCCGGCCTGCACGGGCACGCCGAAGGTCTGCTTCGCAAACTGCACGATCCACGGGCTCATCTCCGTGCCGCTGGCGTCGTAGCCGGCCCAGCGCATGAGCGCGACATAGCCGCCGTGGGCGCAGCCGATCTCCAGGACTTTCGCGGGCGGGAGCCGGCGCTTCAGCAGGAGGTTCAGCCAATGCACGCAGCGCTCGGGCAGGTCGAGGCGGGCGCGTTGGTCGAGCGGTGGCAGGCCGTAACGCTCGGACTGGCGCTTGAGCCAGTAGTCCTTGCTGTAGAGTTCGCCGGCGTCCTGCGTGACGGCGAGGTCGGCGGGCTTGACGTCGGCGGCGGTGACGAGTGTGCCGCAGGCCTTGCAGACGTGGAATTCGTCGGAATAGGCGAAGAGCGATTTCTCGCCGCACCAGCAGGCGCGAGGGGCGGAAGCGGGGTCAGGCATAGCTGATTTCAAGGGGCAGCCGTGCGGCGCCGAAGAAGGGCAGGTCGGCCTGCGGGCTGAGGGTGACGGTGACGGGACCGAGGCCGGTGACGCGGTCGTGGAAGACGCCGTGGTTGGGACCGTCGGGGCCGAGGGCACCGGCGTCGAGGCCGAGCGTGTATTCTCCCGGCTGGACGTCGAAGCCGAGGCGGAAATCCACCAGGATTTCCTCGCCGGGGGCGAGCGGCGGCAGGGCGAAGCGCAACTGCGGCGTGCCGGCCGAAAAGATCAGGTTCGACATGCGGTCGATGAGCTGGAGGCCGAGCGCGGGGTGGGCGACCGCCTCCCGGGCCCGCACGAGCATGCGCACCGTGCCGCGTGCCCCGAGGGCGATCTCCGGTTCGTGGGTGCCGCGCTCGTTGAAAAAGGCCGCGGCGACAAACTCGATCTGCCGGTCGCCGTGGCGGGAGCGGGCGCGGGCCAGCAGGTCGTGGGCGAGCACCTCGCGGCGCAGCTCGGCGTTCACCGCCGGATGCGTGCCCGCCGCGACCGGGGCGCTGGTGGCGCGCCGGCCGCCGAGCGTGAAGTAGCGCGTGACGCATTCCTCCGGCGGGCCGTCGTGCAGCAGCCGGCCCTCGCCCAGGAGCAGGCCGCGGGTGCAGAGGTTCTGCACGGCGGCGGTGTCGTGGGAGACGAAGATGAGCGTGGTGCCGCCGGCGAGGATCTCGCGGATGCGCTCGAAGCATTTCTGCGTGAAGAACACGTCGCCCACGCTGAGGGCCTCGTCCACGATGAGGATGTCGGGCTGCACGCTGACGGCCACGGCGAAGGCCAGGCGCATCATCATGCCGCTGGAGTAGGTCTTGACCGGCTCGTTGATGAAGTCGCCGATGTCGGCGAAGGCCGCGATCTGCGCGTAGCGGGCGTCCATCTGCCGGGCGGAGAGGCCGAGGATGGAGCCGTTGAGATAGACGTTTTCCCGGCCGGTGAACTCGGGGTTGAAGCCCGAGCCGAGCTCGAGCAGCGCGGAGATGCGGCCGCGCGTCACGATGCTGCCGGCGGTGGGCTCGAGGATGCCGGCGATGAGCTGGAGCAGCGTGCTCTTGCCCGAGCCGTTGCGGCCGATGATGCCGAGCGCCTCGCCGCGGCGCACCTCGAAGCTCAGGCCGTGCAGCGCGTGAAACTCCCGGTAGCCCGCGGCGGCGGCCCGGGCGAGGGAGCGGGCGGGGGCGGAACCGTCGGGGAACAGCCGCGCCGCGCCGCTGCAGCACAGGGACTTCAGCCGGGCCGACGGATGGGACCACAGACGGTAGGTCTTGGCGAGGTTCCGGGCGGAGATGGCGATGTCGTCGGCCATGTTTTCGGCAAAAACCACAGCAAGCCACGCCCCCGGGGTGTCGCAAGCGCCGAGTTTCGGGTGGACAAGCACTTCAGGGACAAAACGCTGGAGACCTTCCCATGGCTGACACAATCGGACGGGTTCTGGTCACCGGCGGCGCCGGCTTCATCGGCAGCGCGCTGGTGTGGGCGCTGAACCGGCGCGGCGTGGCCGACATCCTCGTGAGCGATTTCCCGGGCGACGCGGCCAAGGACCGCAACCTGCGGCCGCTGAAGTTCGCCGACTGCGTGGACGCGGCCCGTTTCCGGGCGAAGCTGAGGGTGAACCCCGACGCCTTCGGCCGCTTCGACACGGTCTTCCACCTCGGTGCCTGCTCAAGCACGACCGAACGCGATGTCGCCTATCTCACGGACAACAACGTCAACGTCACCCGCGAGCTGGCGGAGTGGTCGCTGGCGCGCGGTGCGCGCTTCATCTACGCCTCGTCGGCCGCGACCTACGGCGACGGCGCACAGGGCATGGACGACCGCGACGAGGACCTGGCGAAGCTGAAGCCGCTGAATCCCTACGGCTGGTCGAAGCAGCAGTTCGACCTTCTCGCGCAGCGGGAGGGCTGGCTCGGGCGCATCGTCGGGCTGAAGTATTTCAACGTTTTCGGCCCGAACGAGGACCACAAGGGCGACATGCGCTCGCTCTGCCACAAGGCGTTTCACCAAGTCCGGCGCGAGGGCCGGATCACGCTGTTCAAGAGCCACCGGCCGGACTTCGCCGATGGCGAGCAGAAGCGCGATTTTCTCTACGTGAAGGATGCCGTGGAGATGACGCTCCACTTTGCCACGATCGCGCGCGCGGCCGGCGGGCTCTACAACCTCGGCTCGGGTGTGGCGAGCAGTTGGAACGAGGTGGCGCGGGCGCTCTTCGCCGCGCTGGGCCGCGAACCGCGCATCGCGTATGTGGACATGCCGCCGGCGATCCGCGACCAATACCAGTATTACACCCGGGCCGACATCGCCAAGCTGCGCGCCACCGGCTACGACCGGCCCGCCACGCCACTCTCCGACGCCATCGCGGACTACGTGCGGAAGCATCTCTTGGCGGACAAACGGCTGGGGGAGTAGTGTCTGCCTGGTTGCGTGGTTCACGCACCCCGGCGCTTTGGTGGCCAGCAGAGCGTCACCCCTCTCAGGAGGGAGTTTTCGCTGGATTGTGGCAGGGTCCCCGTTTGAGAGGGGCGTCCGCAAGGGTGGGTGTATTGCTTGGGAAAGCTGCACCGAACGGAAGCGTGGGGGTCGTTTTCCGACTGACTGTCCGACGAAATCAGTGACGCAGGAGGTGCCGCGCAGACGCCGGCGGAATTCTGCCCCGGGCGCGGGCGTCTTCACCGCATGCATCACCTTGGCGTTGAGGCCATCATGCACCTGTCCGTAGCCGGCCAGCTCTGCAAAGATGTGCTCGATCCAACCACGGCAGCCAGGAGTGCTACCGCCTCCGCAAAAAATAAGAGGAGATTGCGGCCTGTTAACCGATATAATGGTGCCGGTCACCTCTCCCTACCCCCTTGTCTCAACCGCTCCACAGCGTTGGGGAGGGCCAGTCTGTCCATCTACCCCCGTCGAACCAGGATCGCGTTGAAATTCGACCGGGGTGGTGGTCGTCGGCCCATGCCCTCATTCTGGCCACGCTCGGCGTGGCGTATTGGATCTTGTCCCGATCCTGTGGCTACGCTCATGGGGCCATCGGTCTCTATGCCGCCTACCTGCTGGTGGCGGTTTGGTTGCCGGGACACTGCCTGCTGATTTGGTGTCAGCGAGGACGTGTCGGGCTCGGCCGATCCTTGGCATTGGGTCTGCCCCTCGGGTTTGTGCATGAGATCCTGTTCTACCTGGCCTGCGCGGCGGCCGGTGGGCGTGACGCCTATCTGATCGTGAGCCTCGTGGGCGCTCTCACTCTGGCGGGATGGCTGGTCTGGCGGAGCGGTTGGCGGCAGTTGGTGCCGACCGGTCCTTCGCTGGAAGCGGGGGCGGGCTTGCTGCTTTCGACCATGGCCTTGGTGATCATGATGACCATGGCCGCGAAAATGTATGCCCCGGCGCCGATGGCGGATGGTCTGCTCCTGCACAGCACGCATCATGATTGGGTTTACCTGGTGAGCCGCGCTGCCGAGATAAGAAACCACTGGCCGCTGGAGGATCCCAGTCTGGCGGGCACGCCCTTGAGTTATCATTATTTCCTGATGACGCATGTCGCCGCGGCGGCGCAGGTCACGGGGCTGGAAATCCCCTTGGTGCTGCTGCGGCTGGTCAGTGTCCCGATGGGGGTGGCCTTGTTGGCGCAGGCATTCGTGCTTGGGCGTCTCCTGGGACGTTCCGTCTGGGCCGGGGTGCTGGCGACGGTCCTGCTTTTCGCCACGGGCGAGGTCTCGTGGGCTGAGCCGGCGGGCGGCGGCCTCTTCCAATCGCTTTTTCTCGCCTGGCTTTACATCAGTCCGACCTTCTTCTTCGGGATGGTGTTCATGGGTGCCATGATGCTGTGGATGCATGAAGTGCTGCGATCGGACCGGAAGTGGCGCGTTTTTGGCGTGTTGTTCCTGCTCGCGGTCGTGGGGACGGGAGCCAAGGGCACGACCGTCGGGCCGCTCGCAGCCGCCACCGCCCTGTGGTGCATCGGGCAGTTGATCGGCAAGCGCGTCTGGCCGTGGCGCCTGGTCTGGGCCGGACTGCTGTTGGTCGGAGGGTTCCTGACGGCATACTGGGTGTTTTTGCGCGGCTACAGCGGCAACGGGACGGCGTTCAGCCTCTTCGCGTTTCCCCAGGTGTCCGCGTTCTGGCTGGAGCATGTGGGAGCATGGCAGGCGCTGTTGGAGGGGATGGGCCTTGCCTCCGGCATCAGCGCCACTCTGGCGAAGACGGCTGGCTCGGCCGCAGTCCTGGCCGGGTTGAACGGCGTGCTGTTGCTCGGACTTGTTCAGGCGTTCCGGGCCAAGACTCGGAGCGAGGATCCCTATGCCGTTTGGATCGGATTTGTGGCGGTGGCGTGCATCGCCTTCGGCAACCTGCTGTTTCTGGACAGCCACGGGGAGTCCTACCTCTATCTGCCGATGAAACTGCCGCTGGCGGTGCTGACGGCCACCGCGGTGGTGGCCTGGTGGCGGGACCGGGCGGCGCGGGCCCGATTGTCGCCGGACCGGCAACGCCGGGTGTTGCGTTTGCTGATCGGCGGGACCTGTCTCGCTGGGATTGCGCTGCTGATGGCCGACGGAACACTTTCTTGGTGGGGCGGGGTGGTGGTGGCGGTGCTGTTTCTGCTGGCCCCGGCACGGGACGGTGCAAACGAAACGGTCGGCGGGTCGCCGGTGGAGTCCGGGCGTTACCTGTGGCGGCTGGTGCCGGTGCTGCCGTTGTTGCTGGTGCTTGTGGTGCAGGTCCGGTTTTTTGCACTCGGCAACCGCAGCGGGTTCCTGCTCTGGAAAACCTCGGCGGCGGCGGGCCGGGAGCAGCCGTTGATCGAGCTGCAGGAGGCCCTGGACTGGTTGCGGCGGCATACGCCCGTGGACGCCATGTTGATTGCCGCGTCATTTTCGCCGGAGCGGGCCACGCCTGATTTGGCACAGGTGGTGGATCGCACCACCATGGACAAGCACTACTACTACTCGGCCCTGGCCGAGCGCAGGCTCTTCATCGAAGGCCCGGCTTATGTGCGCGACCAGACGGAGGCGACGCACCGGATGCAGGCGGTGGCCCGAATCGTGCGGGGCGAGATGCCGGTGCTGCCGCCCGGACTGAAAACACGCAGCGTGTATCTGTTGGTTGATCATGCCGCGCCGCCAAAGGATATGGTGTCTCCCCCCTCCGCCCGGGTGGTTTTCGAAAACCGCCGGGTCAGCATCTATCGCCTTTCCGGCGCCTGAAGCCCGCGGCGGCTCAAAGCGCCTCGGGGAAGGAGCGCTTGGTGGCGCGGAAAAAGGCCATGCCGGCGAGAAACACCGCGCCGCCCGCCGCCCACGTGTAGCCCAGGCGAAGGAGATTGATCGGCTGGTCCCACAGCAGGGCGTTGCGCGTGAGGTCCACCGTGTGGAGCACGGGATTCCACTTGAGAACCGCCCACGCGAGGGCCGACTTCTCGGCGATCACGGCGGCCGGGAAAAAGATGGCGCTGGTCCAGAGCAGGATCTGTCCGAGCAGGGGAGTGACCTGGGCGATGTCGCGGAAGAACACGCCGCCGGCCGCCAGCAGCCAGCCCAGACCGAGGGTGAGCAGCAGATGCGGGAGGAGGATGACCGGCAGCCAGGCCAGGCCGGCCGGGGAAAGCCCCCGGCCGAAGGCGAGCGCGGCCGCCGCAAACAGCGCGAGGCTGATCAGCGCATGGAACCAGAACGCCCCCAACTGGGCCAGCGGCAGCACCTCGAGCGGGAAGACGACCTTCTTCACGAGGTTCGGCTGGCCGACGATGAAGGCGGGGGCGGCGCCGAGGGTTTCCGTGACCAGGTGGAACAGCACGAGCCCGAGGAAGACGCCGAGCGCGTAATCCACGCCGGTCTCGTCGGGCACGGCGTGGAAACGACCGTTGAAGATCACGCCGAAGACGACGACGTAGAGCGCGGCCATGAGCAGGGGGTTGAGCACGGCCCAGATGAAACCGAGGGTGCTGCCGCGGTGCTTCATCTCGACGGCGCGGACGGTGAACTGCCACCAGAGGTCGCGCTTGAGCGAGAGGTTGGTCCAGAAGGAGGGCGGGGCGGACATGGCGGAGCGGTCCGGAAGTTGCCACGAAACGCCGCGCCCCGTCAACCGGCCTCTGCGCTCCGCGCCGGGAGCCGGAGGCTGGAGAACGGGGAAGGGAGCAGGGAGAATGAGGACGGACTGGAGGGCTTGCCGCGAAAAAGCGGCCACCGATTCAGGCGGCTTTGATGTCGGAACCAGGGAACGGTTTCTCCTCCTCTGCGTCGGTTTCCGCTCTGCGCACCTCCCGCCTCTGCGGCGCCATAATCTTTGTCGAGTGACGGGCAACGGTTGATGGCGACAAAACCGGCAACCGGTCGAAAGAGCCTCCCCGGCTCAGACGAACTTCAGCTTGCGGGCGGCGAACAGCACCATGCGGAGCAGGAGCCAGCCGTGCTTCCAGCGCTGGATGTTGGTCTCGCCGTAGGTGCGCTCGCGGTAGCGGATCGGCACGTCGGCGATCTTCAGGTTCAGCTTGGCGGCGCCGAAGAGCAGGTCGAAATCCCCGAAGGGGTCGAAGTCGCCGAACCAAGCGCGGTTGGCGGCGATGCGCTCGTAGTGGGCGCGCGAGAGGACCTTGGTGCCGCAGAGGGTGTCCTTGACCGGCTGGCCGAGCAGCCACGTGAAGATGATTCCGAAGGCCTTGTTGGCGCAAAGATTCAGGAACTGCATGGCCCGCTCCTCCATGGGATAGACGAGACGGCAGCCGTTGGCGAACTCGGCGCGGCCGCCGGCGAGGGTTTCGTAGAACTTCGGCAGCTCCTCGGGCGGCATGGTGAGGTCGGCGTCGAGGATCATGAGGATGTCGCCGGTGGCCGCGGCGAAGCCGGCGCGGACGGCGTCGCCCTTGCCGCGGCCGGGCTGCTGCATGACCTTGATGTTGAGCTGCGGATGCTCGCGGGCGACGCGCTGGATCTCGGCCCAGGTGTGGTCCGTGGAATGGCCCTCGACGAAGATGAGCTCGGTGCCGGCGCCCATCGGCGGGATGCGGCGGACGGCGGCCTCGATGTTGCCGGCCTCGTTGCGGGCGGGGATGATCACCGAGACGGTGCGGGCCGCCGGCGGGCCGGGGCGGACGGGGCGGGCGACGCAGAGGTTGGTGAGGCAAAGTGCATTGACCAGCGGGAGCGGCGCGAGCCAGCGGTTGAGCAGGTGATCCAGGCCGAGGGCGCTCACCGGCAGCAGGAGCCGGCGCTGCTCATAGACCGGCTCCCACCGGGCGAGACCGAGCAGATTGCGCACGTCGGCGGGCGTCAGCCAGCTGCTTTGCGGGTGCGGCGAGCGCAAACCCAGCCCACCCGCCAGGGCCAGGACAGGGCGCCACGCGTTGGAGTGGAAATTGAGGATCAGCCGCGTGCCCTCGTGGCTCACGGTGTGCAGGCGGTCGAGCAGTTGCTGGACATCGGCCGCGTAGTTGAGGGTGTCGGAGACGATGATGCAGTCGAAACGCTCGTCCAGTTCGAGGAACTCGCCCGATTGCACATGAAATTCGGCCCCGGGCAGGCGGGCGCGCGCCGCTTCGATATGCTTTGCGGAAAGGTCCACTCCGACCTTGCGGACCGCGCGCAACCGCGCGAGCAGGTCGCCCGCGCCGCAGCCGATTTCCAGGACCGAGGCGTCGGCGGGGATCAGGAGGTTGTAATAGTGCGCCAGCCAGGCGCGGTAGCCCCGGGCCGCCCAGCCGAGGACCGTCGGGGCGGCCGCATAGTATTCCCGCACAGCCTCGAGGTGCCGGCGGGTGAGCTCGGAGTGGGTGGAAGGCATGAGCGGCCCGGAGCTTTGGGCGTTGCCCCGGGGGCTCAACCAAAGAATTTCCCTGCGACCGCTGCAAAAAGGTGAAGACGGCTACTTCTGGTCTCCACCAGCGGGCTCTGCTTGACGCTTGCAGGAGGGGGCACCGATGTAATCTGGAATGCGATGAGGCCTTTTCTTGAACAACATCGTGAGCATTTGATCCGTCTTTGCCAGGCGGCTGGTGTCAAGCGTCTTGCCGCCTTTGGCTCGGTCGTTCGGGACGATTTCCGGTCGGATAGCGATGTGGATCTGTTGGTCGAGTTTGCCGATGTCGAATCGCCCGGATATGCAGATCGGTTCATGCAGTTCGCAGAGGAAGCTGAGCGCATTCTCGGCCGGCCGGTTGATTTGCTGACCACTACGTCGTTGCGGGATCCGTATCTCAAACGCCGTGTGCAGGGAGAGGCTCGAAATCCATGCGGCTCGAGACCGTAAAGCGGTTGGAAGATGCCCGCATGGCGTGTGTGCGGATCGGTCAGTTCGTTGCGGGGAGGACCAAGGCCGAATTTGTGGCCTCGGATTTGTTGCGCTCGGCCGCTGAACGGCAGGTGGAGATCATCGTGAACGCTTGGTCCACTTACGCGGAAGGGTGATTGGTGCGGGTGCCTGTTGGGCGCAACAATCACAACCCTTGGCAGACGGTGGCGGCGGAGCCGGAGGCGGAGCAGTGCATTCTTGAATGCTGAAACATTCCCCGCAGCTTACTGCGGGGTTTCGCAAATAGAATTAGGACGCCGCACGGCCAGCCCTGCGACAGCGGGGCTGCGCGAGCCGCGCGTAGAATCCCCGGGGCTTGCCCCGGGAAGTAGCGCTGGCGTGAGGGCGGCGTTCAATTGCGAAAAATCGCGGGGATGTGGAATCGCCTCATTCGAATTAGCGGTGGACGAGCGTCGGCGCGGCCTTGGGCTTGCTGGCAGCGGGCCAATTGGCCAGCCGCCGATTCAGGAACGCGAGCTGCTCCTTGGGCGTCATCTTGTTCAAAAGCTTGCTCGTGGCCTGCCTCCAGCGGCGGGAGGAGGCGACGGCATCAAAGGTCTGTTTCTTTGTGGCCATGAATGAGGAAGGTTGGAGCCACTATGCGCACGGACGGATAGCCCTGCAAGACGTTTACCGCGTTGAACCCGGATTCACGCCTGACATTGGCCAAGTGCTTGAAGTTCCAGCTTACGAGGTAGTCAAGCCGTGCCACTGAACAGAGTGCGACGTGACGGGCATCATCGGCAAAGGAGGCCGGCACGACCTTCTGGGCAAGGTATTTTCCGGCCAATTCGATGGCCTCGGCCGTCATCGGGAGCATGTCCTCCGGGGCAAAGGTGGATCGCAGCAAAGCACGCACCTGCGCCGGCGCACGCGCAGCCTCCTGATCGACCAGCACGGAGGAAACAAACCGAAAGTGCCCCGCCTCCTTGAGGCGCCAGAGGGCCCGGGTGTCGGTCATGAACGCGGCGTCGTAGTAACCGCCGATCACCGAGGTATCGAGATAGAGGGACAGGGCGCGCATCGGCTGACTCATGACGCGGCGCTCACCACAGGTCGAGGCGACAGTGGCGCACCTGTCGCAAGCACCTTTGTCCCGGCAGCCGTGTTTAGCTGTCTGAGCCGGAACAATTCAGTTCAACCACAGATAAACACAAATGAACACAGATGGATAGGGGCTTGGGGAACCCGAGACCGAAACCATTCAGTGCTCTGGCGCTCTCCTTGGTTGGCTGCTCTGTCCGAACGATCTGTGTGCATTTGGGTGCATCTGTGGTTTTTCAACTGCATGAGTTCGGCTGAGGGCTGGTCTATCGGCACCGGGACGACGCTTACGGTCTTTCCAAAACACCGGCTGCCCGTCCACGCCGGCGCACCGTCGCGCCTTGAGCCGGCCGAGCAGGTCGCCCGCGCCGCAGCCGATTTCCAGGACCGAGGCGTCGGCGGGGATCAGGAGGTTGTAATAGTGCGCCAGCCAGGCGCGGTAGCCCCGGGCCGCCCAGCCGAGGACCGTCGGGGCGGCCGCATAGTATTCCCGCACAGCCTCGAGGTGCCGGCGGGTGAGCTCGGAGTGGGTGGAAGGCATGAGCGGCCCGGAGCTTTGGGCGTTGCCCCGGGGGCTCAACCAAAGAATTTCCCGGTTTAGTCTGGACCGGCCGACAACGAGAGACGCAACCGATCATCGCGTGGGACAATTGCCTTGGATTTTGACGGAGGGCGCTTCAAATCACCGCAGATGGAGCAACTCGCCGAAGCATACCGTGGCAGGAGGGTCTGGGTGACCGGTCATACCGGTTTCAAGGGGGCGTGGCTGACGGAATGGCTCCTGCTGCTGGGCGCCGAGGTGAGGGGCTACAGCCTGGCCGCGCCGACCACGCCGTCGCTGTTTGCGCAGCTCGGCTTGGCCGGGCGCATTTCGCACCAACTGGCCGATGTCCGCGACCGCGCGGCGCTGGTGTCCGCGGTGCGGGAGTTTGCGCCCGATTTTGTCTTCCACCTGGCCGCACAACCGCTCGTGCGGCAGTCGCATGCCGAGCCCGCCGCCACCTACGAGACCAACGTCCTGGGCACGGTCAACGTGCTCGAGGCGTTGCGCGGGCTGCGCAGCCCCTGTGCCGCGGTGTTTGTCACGTCGGACAAGTGCTATGCCAACCGCGACATCCCCGGCGGCTACAAGGAGGACGCCGCGCTGGGGGGTGACGATCCCTACAGCTCCAGCAAGGCCGCCGCGGAGATCGCCATCGCCGCGTGGCGGAATTCGTTTTTCTCCCCGGAAGCGGTCGCCAGCGGCCGCGTCGCGCCCGTCGGCGTGGCTTCCGGGCGGGCGGGCAATGTCATCGGTGGGGGCGACTGGGCGGCCGACCGGATCGTGCCCGACTGCATCCGCAGCCTGTCGCGCGACGAGGTGATCCTCGTGCGCAATCCGGAGTCGATCAGGCCCTGGCAGCACGTGCTCGAATCGCTTTCCGGTTACCTGCACCTCGGGGCGCGGCTCCACACGGCGCTGTCCGCCGCGCCGGAAGGCAGGGGAGGGGAGCTTGCCCGGCTCGCCGCCGCATTCAATTTCGGTCCCGGCGACGGCGTGGAGCGCACCGTGCGGGAGCTGGTGGAGGAGGTGCTGCGGCACTGGCCGGGACGCTGGGAGCGACGCTTCGACGCGGCCGCACCGTCGGAATCGTGGCGGCTCCACCTGGACAGCGCCAGGGCGCGGGAGGTGCTTGGCTGGCGGCCGCGCTGGGATTTTCAACGGGCCGTGGTGCACACGGTGACGTGGTATCGCGCGGTGGCCGAGAAGCCGGCCGTGGCGCCCGAACTCACGCGGCGCCAGATCCGGGAATACATGGCCGGCAACAGGGCCTGAACATGGAAACCCCCAACCCATCGGCCAAGGACGAGCTGCTGTCCCGCGTGCGCGAGTATGCGGCCCGGGCGCACGGGCATCCGGCGGATTTTGTTCCGGGCGTGACCCCGGTGCCCTATGCCGGGCGGGTCTTCTCCGAGGAGGAGGTCGCCGCGGCGGTGGCGGCGTGCCTCGATTTCTGGCTCACGCTGGGCCCCGAGGGCGAGGCGTTGGAGCGGGAACTGGCCGCGCACCTCGGCGTGCGGCACACGGTGCTGACCAATTCCGGATCATCGGCCAACCTGCTGGCGCTGTCGGCCCTGACCAGCCACAAGCTGCCCGAGGAAAGGCGCCTGCGGCCGGGCGACGAGGTCATCACCTGCGCAGCCGGATTTCCGACCACCGTCGCCCCCATCGTGCAAAACGGGGCGGTGCCCGTCTTCCTCGATGCCCTGCCCGCGACCGGCAATCCGGACTTCAGCCGGTTGGAGGAGGCCCATGTGCCGGGTAGGACCAAGGCGCTGATCTGCGCGCATACCCTCGGCAATCCGTTCGATCTGGCGGCGGCTCGGGATTTCTGCCGGCGTCACGGGCTCTGGCTGATCGAAGACAATTGCGACGCGCTCGGCTCGATCTACCAGGCCGCCGGCGAAGCGCCCCGGCCGACCGGAACTTTCGGCGACCTTTCGACCCAGTCGTTCTATCCGCCGCATCACATGACCATGGGCGAGGGCGGGGCGGTCAACGTGGTGCGCGAGACGCGGCTCAAGGTGCTGGTCGAGAGCTTCCGGGACTGGGGGCGGGATTGCTGGTGTGCCAGCGGGCACGACAACACCTGCGGCAAACGCTTCGAATGGCAGGCGGGCGAACTGCCGCGCGGCTACGACCACAAATACACCTACAGTCATCTCGGTTACAACCTGAAGCCCTTGGACATCCAGGCGGCCATCGGACGCGTGCAGTTGAAGAAGCTGCCCTCCTTCATCGAGGCCCGCCAGGCAAACTGGGAACATCTGCGGCGCGGCCTCGCCAGCCTCGAGGAGTTTTTCGAGTTTTCGTTGCCGACGCATGCGGCGCGCTGGATTCCGCCGGCGGAACGCAGCGACGGCGAAGCGTTTGCCTGGGGCCCGGCCCCCTCCGCTCAATCGCCTTCGCTTTCCCCTCCCGGTGCGCGATGCGCCCCGAGCTGGTTCGGCTTCATGCTGCTGGTGCGCCCGGAGGCGCCGTTCCGGGCGGCGGAGCTGTCCCGCCATCTCGACGACCGCAAGATCGGCCACCGGCGTCTCTTCGGAGGCAACCTCGCGCGGCAGCCGGCCTTCGTGCAGCTGCGGCGCCAGCATCCGGGGGCCTTCCGGACGGTGGGCGGGCTGGCCGGCGCCGACCGGCTGATGAACGACGCGCTTTTTGTGGGCGTTTATCCCGGCCTGACCGTTCCCATGCTCGACTACCTGGTCGGGGTCATCCATGATTTCTGCCGGATGAAGAAGGCAGGAAACCAACCGGCATGAAAACAGTGATCCTCTGCGGCGGACGCGGCACCCGGCTCCGTGAAGAGACGGAATTCCGCCCGAAACCCCTCCTGCCGATCGGCAACCGGCCCATTCTCTGGCACATCATGCGTCATTACGCCCGGTTCGGGCACAAGGACTTCGTCCTTTGCCTGGGCTATCGCGGCGACCTGATCAAGGAATGGTTCCGCAACTTCAAATGGCACACGCACGACGTGAGCCTTCGCTTGGGCCGGCCGGACGAACCCCGTTTCCTCGGCAGTGACGAGGGTGTGGATTGGGACGTGACGCTGTGCGACACCGGCTTGGAGTCGCTGACGGCCAACCGGATCCAGGCGGTCCGTTCCCATCTGCCCGCCAACGAGCCGTTCTTCCTCACCTATGGCGACGGGGTGGGCAACGTGGACCTCAAGGCCTTGTTGGAGCATCACCGGCGCAGCCGGGCGGTTTGCACGATCACGGCGGTCCACCCGCCCGGCCGATTCGGCGAGATCCGCCTGTGTCCGGACGGACGGGTGGAGGCCTTCAACGAGAAACCGCAGACCGAGGACGGGTGCATCAACGGTGGGTTCATGGTGTGCGAACCGGCCCTCTTCGATCACCTGCCGACGGACCGGCAGGTGATGCTGGAGGAGGCGCCCTTGCGGAGCCTGGCCGCCGCGGGCAGGCTCGCCGCCTACCGGCATGAGGGATTCTGGCAGCCGATGGACACTTATCAGGAATTTGCCCTGCTGAACCGGCTGTGGACCGAGGGCAAGGCCCCTTGGCTCGCGTGAGCCGTCTGCCGGCACAGGACCTGGCGCAGATTGTCCGGAGCACAGGTGCGCTCTGGGAGCCGTTGCGCGGAGGAAACATCCTCATCACCGGGGCGACCGGTTTTTTCGGCCGGTGGCTGCTCGAAAGCTTGGAGGCGTTGAATCGCGAACTGGGTCTGGACCTGCGGGTGATCGCGCAGTCCCGCGATCCGGCCGCCTTTCTGCAGCGCGCGCCGCATCTGGGCCCGGAGTCGGGGATCCGCTGGTGGCGGTCTCATCCATCGGCTCTGACCGCGGCGGCCCTGCGCGAGGCGACGGGGGCTGGCGGGTTGGCGGCGATCGTCCATCTCGTGACGGAGGCGGACAACGCCGCCCTGGTCGCGCGACCGGATCTGGCGGAGGAGACCATCGTGGGCAGCACCCGCACGGCGCTCGACCTTGCCCGGCAGACGGGGGCGCGCCATTTGTTGTTCACCAGCTCCGGGTCGGTTTATGCCGCTGGAAACGGGGCGGGGCCGGCGCGGTTGCCTGAGGATCACCCGCTGGTCGGGTTGTCGGGCGCACGGGATTCGGGACACGCGATCGGCGGGATCTGCAAACACCGGGCCGAGGAGCTGTGTGTCGCCGCGGCGGAGTCGTCCGGTCTGCACGCCACCATCGCCCGGTGTTTCACCTTCGCCGGTCCGGGCATGCCGCTGCGCGGCAAGTTCGCCCTGGGCAATTTTCTGGACGATGCCCTGCATGGACGGGACATCGTCATCCAAGGGGATGGCCAGGCGGTCCGTTCCTACCTCTACGCGGCGGATCTGGCGGTGTGGCTGTGGACGATCATGCGGCGCGGCGCGGCGGGCCGCGCCTACAACGTCGGGTCGGAAGCGGCGGTGACCATCCGCGAGGCGGCCGACACGGTGCGGGATAACCTGGCGCCGCAGGCGCCGGTCAGGGTCCTCGGGGCGGGTGGCGCGGGCGCGACCCGCTATGTGCCCGACACCCGGCGCGCACGGAATGAGTTGCCGCTGTGCGAAACAGTGGCGCTCCCGGAAGCCGTCCGGCGGACCGCAAGCTGGCTCCGGCAATACGAGCGGCGCTGATATTGATTCTTTTTGCGGTTTTTGTGTTTTGTGTGGCCAATCCGGAACAGGGGTTTCTCTATCAGGCACTGGGTCTTCCGCATGCACTCTCCTCCGCTTTTCATCTTCGAGATGGCCAACAACCACATGGGCGACGTGGCCCATGGCCTGCGCATCGTGCGGGAGCTGCGCGCGGCGGTCGAAGGGTTTCCCTTCCGGTTTGCGGTGAAGCTCCAATACCGGCACCTGCCCGACTTCATCCATCCGGATTACCGGAACCGCACCGACCTGAAGTTCGTGAAACGCTTCTCCGAGACCGCCCTGGGCTGGGACGACTACCGCCGGCTCAAGGACGGGATCGCGGCGGCGGGCTTCCTCAGCATCTGCACCCCGTGGGACGAAAAATCCGTCGAGATGATCGTGGAGCACGGCTACGATTATCTCAAGGTGCCGAGCTGTTACCTGACCGACTGGCCGCTGGCCGAGAAGATCGCCACCACCAGCCTGCCGCTCATCGTCTCGACGGCGGGCGAACCGTTCGAGGAAATCGACCGCATCGTCAGCTTCTACCAGCACCGCAACAAGTCGCTCGCCGTGCTGCACTGCGTCGGGGAGTACCCGACGGCGGATGACCATCTGCAGCTCAACCAGATTGATCTGCTGAAGCGGCGCTATCACGATGTCGAGATCGGCTACTCGACGCATGAGGCGCCGGACCAGTTCGAGGCGGTCATGCTGGCCGTGGCCAAGGGGGCAACCGTGTTCGAGAAACACGTGGGAGTGCCGACCGAACGCTACGCGCTGAATGCCTACTCGGCCACGCCGGCCCAGGTGCGGCAGTGGGTCGCGGCGGCGCAACGGGCGCTGGCCATGTGCGGGGTCGCCGGCCGGCGCCACGGGTTTTCCGAAGCGGAAAAACGCACGTTGGCGGATCTGCGACGCGCCGTCTTTGCCCGCCGGCCGATCGCGGCGGGGGAGGTGATCAAGCCCGGGGATGTCTTTCTTTCGATCCCCGGAAAGCCGGGACAACTGGCCGGCAACGATCTGTCCAAATACACCGAGTTCCGCGCCCGGCGGGCGTTCGCCGCCAAGGAGGCCATCGGCCACGCGGATGTCGAAGCAACCGACACGCGCAGCCTGATCCACGGGGTGGTGCGCGACGTGAAGGCCCTGCTGAAGCAGTCGGGGGCGATCGTGCCCGCGCAACTCGAACTCGAGGTCTCGCACCACTACGGCTTGGAGCGGTTTCGCGAATTCGGCTCCACCACGATCACGGTCGTGAACCGCGAGGCCTACTGCAAACGCATCATCCTCATGCTGCCCGGCCAGAAGCATCCCGAGCAATGGCACAAGCTGAAGGACGAGACCTATCACCTGCTCCACGGGGAGATCGAGCTGACGCTCGACGGGCAGCGCCGGATCTGCGGCCAGAACGAGGTGATCGTGATCCCGCGCGGGGTGAAGCACGCCTTCGCCAGCGCCGGCGGCGCCGTGATCGAGGAGATTTCCTCGGCCTACTCGCCGGACGACTCCTTCTACAGCGATCCGTCCATCGGCCGGCGCAACCCGCGCAAGACCTATGTCACAAACTGGATGGACTGACGTGTGAGCGCCCGCGCTGAGATCCTTCGCCTGCGGCGGCGCCGCAACTGGTATGCCGCCATCGCGATCGCGGCCCTCCTCGGCTCCATCGGGGCGGCGCTGCCGCGGCGGCTCGAGCGTTACCGGGCGCACCAACAGGCGAACGAGGAGATCCTGCGCCAGCAGGCGGCCTTGCTCGACCTGCAAAACCGCATCCGCGCGACCCAGGCCCGGATCATCCGGGTGCAGGAGGAACTGGCCCGGGAAACAGGCCAGAAGCCCTGAAGCGGACATGAATGAGGCATCTCCATCGGCGGAAGAGGAGGAGCGGGAATTGCGCGGGCAGGTGGAACTGGCGCAGGCCTGCGCATGGCTCTCCGGGGTCATCGCGCTGGCGGTGCTGATTTCGAACTTCGGTTCCGCGCCCAAGGAGCTGGAGGCCGCACGCGCTTCGGCGGCAGGGCACCGGCAGATGGCGGCCGCGCACGAACAAATGCTCCGTGACACCGAGGCAGCCCTGCGCCAGACCGAAGAGGCGCTGGCGCGCGTCCGCGCCAGCCGCTCCACCATGCCATGAAATTGTCGGATTACGTCGTCGATTTTCTGATCCGCCGGGGCCTGCGGCACATCTTCCTGCTGCCCGGCGGCGGCTGCATGCACCTCGCCGACTCCGTGGGCAAGCGACCGGAGCTGGACTACGTGTGCTGTCTGCACGAACAGGGCTGCGCCTTCGCGGCCGAGGCCTACGGCGAATATACCAACAGCCTGGGGGCGGCGCTGGTTACCGCCGGCCCCGGCGGCACGAACGCCATCACGGGGGTCGCCTGCGCGTGGATCGAATCGTCGCCCTGCCTCTTCCTTTCCGGTCAGGCGAAGCGCAGCGACCTGATCTGCCGGCAGCCCCTGCCGGTGCGTTCGATGGGCCCGCAGGAGGTGGATATCACCGCGATGGTCCGGCCGATCACCAAATATGCCGTGCAGGTGCGGGAGCCGGCGGACATCCGCTATCATCTTGAGCAGGCCGTGTGGCTGGCCACGCATGGGCGGAAGGGGCCGGTGTGGCTCGACATTCCGCTGGACGTGCAGGCGGCGCAGATCGAGCCGGAGGCCCTCCGGGGCTTCACCCCCCCGCCTCCCGTGCGGTTGGATCTGACGGAACCGATCTCCCGGGCGCTGACCGCCCTGGCCGCGGCCAGGCGTCCGGTGATCTACGCCGGCAATGGCGTGCGGACCGCCGGACAGGTGGAGGCGTTTCGCGCGCTGGTGGACCGGCTCGGATTGCCGGTGCTGCTGACGTGGAAGGCGGCGGATTTCCTGCCCGAAGACCATCCCGGCTACATCGGCCGGCCGGGTGGCATGGGGCAGCGGGCGGCCAACTTCACCCAGCAGAAGGCCGACTGGATGCTGGTGCTGGGCGCGCGGTTGGACCTTCCCTCCGTGGCGTTCAACCACGCGAACTTCGCCCCGCACGCTTTCAAGGTGTTTGTGGACGTCGACGAGGCCGAGCTGGCGAAGTTCAAGGGCGGGATCGATGTGCCGGTCTGCGCGGACCTCGGGCACTTTCTCCCCGCGCTCCAGGCCGCTTTGGACCGCCCGGGTTTCCCGGGCTCCTTGCCCTCCTGGTCATCGTGGCGTGAGCAATGTCGCGATCTGGTGCGCCGCTATCCCGTGGTCTTGCCTGAATACCGCACCCAGGCCGACACGCCGGTCAGCACCTACGTGCTCATGGACGTGCTGTCGGAACTGCTCGATGCCCACGATGTGCTCGTGCCCGGCAGCTCGGGCCCCTGCAGCGACATCTTCTACCAGGCCTTCCGCGTGAAGGCGGGGCAGCGCATCCTCAATGCGCCGGGCCTCGGCGCAATGGGCACCGGTCTGCCCGGCGCCATCGGGGCGGCCTTGGCGGCCGGCGGGCGCCGGGTCGTCAACATCAACGGCGAAGGCGGCTTCCAGCTCAACATCCAGGAGCTGGAAACGGTGCGGCGGCTGCAGCTGCCGGTGAAATACTTCGTGCTCGATAACGGCGGCTACCGCTCGATCGTCGCGATGCAACGCGGGCATTTCCAAGGACGGCTGGTCGGTTCCGAGGCGTCCAGCCGGTTGACGATGCCCGACACCGGTCGGGTGGCCGGGGCCTACGGCGTTCCGGCGCTCTATGTGGATTCGCACAGCAGGTTGGAGGCAGTGCTGCGCGAGGCGCTCAACCGTCCCGGGCCGGTCGTCTGTGTGGTCAAAACCTCGGTCGATGAGATGACGGCCCCGAAGGTCACCTCGGAAATCCGTCCCGACGGGAGCATTGTGTCCAAGCCGATGGAGGACATGTGGCCGTTCCTCGCTCGGGCGGAATTCGACGCGATCATGAAGAGTTGAAATAACAGGGACATGGGCGACACAGAGACCACAGAGACAACCCAGAGCGCACGGAGCCAAAATCCCCGTGAGCCTCGGTCTCCTCCGGGTCCTCTGTGTCCCAGCTATTCTGCACGGCTTATCGGCCGTTCTCGTTCTCTTTTCACCTTCGCTTTCCACTCCGATCCGTCAGGTCGGCCCTCGCTGCGTTCCTTGCGTTCTCCGTGTTTAAGCAGCTTTTCCCGGGATGAGCATCCGATCGCAGATTGAGGGACTTCTCGCCGAGTCCGTGGCCGCGGCCGGGGCGCGCGAGCGCACCGCCTTCGGGGCGCAACTGCGCGGGACCGACGGCGGCGTGGTGCTCTTTGGCGCCGGGCGTCTGGGCCGCTTGTGCGCCCGGGCGCTGCGGCGCGCGGGCGTGCCGCTGCGGGCGTTTTGTGACCGGAATGCCCGTTTGCATGGCACCACCGTCGAGGGCGCCGTGGTCCTGTCTCCGGAGGAGGCGGCCGCGAGGCACGGGGACGGCGCGCTCTTTGTCGTGGCGATTTGGACCGGCGCGGCGCGCGAGAGCATGGCGGAGCGCCTGGCCTGGCTGCGCGGTCTGGGCTGCCGGTCCGTGGTGCCTTACAGTGCGCTGGCTTGGGCGCATGGCACGACGGAGGTGCCCTTCCACTCGTTCGATCGTCCGTCGGCGGTTCTGGCGCATGCTGGCGAGATCCGGGAACTGGCGGCGAGCCTGGCCGACGAGGAGTCGCAGGAGACCTTGGCACGGGACCTGGAGCGGAGACTCCACGGCCGCTTCAGCCCGGCTGCGCCCGCCCCGGACCAGTATTTTCCACCATTCATCGCGTGGCGGACCGATGAAGTCCTGGTCGATGCCGGTGCGTTTGACGGCGACACGCTGGCGGAGTTCCTGAGGCGCAGCGACGGGGGCTTCCGGGCGTATCTTGCGATCGAACCGGACGCGGCCAGCCTGGAGAAACTGCGGGGCCGGGTCGCCGGTCTGCCCGAGCCGGTGCGGGGAAAGATATCAATCCTGCCGGTCGCCTTGCATGATCGCGACGGCGAGCTGGCCTTTTCCGGTGGCGGGACCGTGGAGTCCGCGATCACGCCCCGAGGCCGCAGCACCGTCCAGACACGGCGATTGGACGGATTGCTGGCCGGACATCCTGTTACCATCCTGAAGCTTGATATCGAGGGCGCGGAACCGGCGGCCTTGTGCGGGGCGGCGCAGCTACTGGCGACACAGCAGCCGCTGGTGGCGGCGTGCTGCTATCACCTGCCCGATGATCTGTGGGTCGTGCCGCGGATGCTGCGACAACACCTGCCAAATCATCGCGTCTACATGCGGTGCCACGGTTACGACGGCTGGGAAACGGTGTGCTACGCGGTCCCGGCGGAACGGGTGGTCCGGTCATGACGCAGACGGGTCAATCTTCCTCCTCCGGACCGAAAATCCGCCCCTGCCCCGTCTGCGCCAGCACGGGACCGCGGGAAGTGCTGCACCGGCAGGAATTTTTCGAGGGGCCCCTGGGCGACGGCTACGACGTGGCCGTGTGCGGAAACTGCGGCGCAGGCTTTGCCGACGGCATACCCACGCAGGCCGAGCTGGATCGCTATTACGCCGAACGCTCCAAATACACCTACGCGCACGCGGGCGGGGAGGAGTCGCCTTATGATTTCAAGCGGTTCGAACTGATCGCCGACCAGTTGGCGCGACATCTGCCCTCCAGGGAGGCGCGCATCCTCGACATCGGGTGCGCCACGGGAGGCTTGCTGGCTGTCCTGAAGAAGCGCGGATATCGCCACGTGCTGGGCAGCGATCCGGCACCCGCCTGCTCCGCGGCGGCGCTCCGTCTGCACGGGATCGAGGTGCGCACGGCCGCGCTGGCCGACCACGCGACCTGGACGGATCGCTTCGACGTCGTGCTGCTGGTCGGCGTGCTGGAGCACCTGCGCGAGGTGCGGCCGGCGGTGCAAACCGTTGCCGGTCTCCTGCGACCGAAGGGTTTGCTCTACTGTGCGCAGCCCGACGTGGAGGCGTTTGCCGATTGCGAGAACGCCCCTTACCAGCAGTTCAGCACGGAGCACGTGAACTATTTCTCCCGGGATTCGCTGACGCGGTTGATGGCCGTGGCCGGCCTGCAGCCGCATGAGACCTGGCGGTGGATGGTGGAATGGCGGGCAGGGATCACCGATTCGGTTGTGAGCGGGGTGTTCGGCAAAGAGCAAGGAGCCGGGAGCAAGGAGCCGGGAGGAGGATTGCACCGCCGAGGTTTGGAAGGCGCAGAGAATGAAAGAAGGCAGCCGTCGCTGGTTTCCGGTCGGTCGTCGCCAGACGGTCCATCCAGGGACGAGGTCACTGCCCCTGCCTTGCGCCAATACCTGGCGCGTGCGGTCGCGCAGGAAGCGGCGGCGCTCCGGCAGATCGCGGAGCTGGTGCGCACGCAGGAACCGGTGCTCATCTGGGGGGCGGGGACCCTGACGCGCCGGCTGCTCGCCACCACGGCACTGGGGCGGGCGAACATCGTCGCCTTCGTGGATTCCAACCCGGCGTTCGGTGGACAAACCCTGGCCGGGCGGAGCATCCTGCCGCCCACCGGGTTGACGGGGCGTTCGGAGAAAATCCTGATCGGTTCGCGCGTGTTTGCGGTCGAGATCGTTCGCGCCATCCGGGAGCAGTTCCGGCTGCCGAATCAGGTGATTACCCTTTCCACCGGCCCATTTTTCAACCGTGGTTGAAAAATGCAGACCTTTCGTCCGTTGCGATCGTGGCGTGAGGAAAAGTTGCAGGCCCGGATCGTGGGGGAGGGGATCCCGTGTCGGGGTCTGGTTGTCGCTGGGGTCATTTGGTCTCATGGTCCGTAGTCCATGGTCGGCTGGTCTCCGACCAGCCGGGGAGGGCGGGCGCAGCGCGGAATACCGCTTGCTGGCCGCTGTTCCGCCGCCTATTTCCATGGCATGACTTTCCTCGCCCAACCGCGCCCACGAACGCCAGTTGCGGCGCGAGGTGCTGTTCGACGAAACGAGCCAGAAGCTTCGCGAAGCGTTGCACGAACTGGCGCCGGGCTGTGAATTCTGGGTATGCGGGTCGCTCTTCCGTCGCGGCACGTTCAATCCGGCTTCGGCTGTCGATCTTGCCTGGACCGCTTTGCCCGGGGACCTGACTGAGTTCCGGTTGACGGCGGAGCTGGCGGAGCGGTTGGGCCGCCTCGTGGATCTGGTCGAGTTGAACCGTTCGCGATTGCGGACCAAGACTCTGCGGGAGGGGGAGGGATGGATCGCATAGTTTTCCGCATCGCGGGAAACTTACGTTTTTGCTCCGCAAAAACGCTGGCATACGGAATTGATGCGGCGTCTCTCTCTGGAGATTCCGGGCATTCGCCCCGCCTGGTGGCCGTCCTCCCTGATGGCGCCGCTGAGACAACGGCGCGGCTTTCGTCATATCTTCAACCATGCCTGCGACCTGACCCTCGATCCGGAGCGGCTGGCGCTGGTGATGCGCGACGCCGGATTGATTGTGGACGCATTGCCGGGCGCGTGCGAGGCCTTCATCACCGAGGTCGCCCGCCGGGAAAAGTGGGAATTCTGAGCTTCCCCCTCCCGCTCCCGCTCATACCTCACTGATCGCAGCCTGGATCAAAACCTGCCGGCGATAGGCCGGCCCCCGAAACCCTGTGGCGAGGACGATCAGCCCAACCCAGGTTCCGCCGTCGAGTTGAGGCACGGAGTTCACCGAGTTGAGCACCGAGTTTACGGAGAAGCCTATGCCCGATCAACGGTCGATCATCGCCGTTCACCTCACGGGTGAAGGTCGTGGTGCCGAGCAATCTTGGCCAAACCTCCGGGTTTCTCAGGTTTGCCACCGTGCGCTCGGAGTCCCACGGCGTTTTCTGGGATGAATTCTGCAGTTGTGCCGCAGGGCGCAAAGATCACGGAGAGCGCAGAGGGGGAAATCAGCCGAATGATCGTCCGAACACATTCACCTTCGCCGTGAAGCTGCAGCCTTCGGAATTATTCACTCCATTTCCTTTCTTTGTGCTCCTTGCGTTCCTTGCGGTTAGTTCCAACTGCGGTCTCTGGGTTCAACTATGGCTTGAATTGCCGGATGACTTCCTCGGGCCGATGAGCGGTCACGTCTGTAAACTTCCGAAAATCCCGATCCTCCGTGACAACTGCACAGCCCCGGGCTTTGGCCAGCGCTGCCGCATAACAGTCGATGAAATCGACGTGCGCCTTCCCGAAGCATGCAAAGGCATCGAGCATGACATCGGAATCGTCCACCTCGACCCCCTCATGCAACACCAGCTCCCGCAGCGTCTGCGCCAGCCTGCCCCGCTCGAACTCGTAATACGAAAGCAGCACCCAGCTCACTTCTGCGAGGGTCACATGCGAAATGAACAGGGTCAGCCTGCCCGCTTGGGCGAGTTCAAATACGGCCTTGGCCTTCGGCGATTGGCCGGGGTCATCCGCCAGCAAAAAACGCAGGATGACGTTGGCGTCGAGGTGATGCCCGCCGTTCATCGGGCATATTTCCGGGTCGCGTAGGCGTGCCGCGCTGCCTTGAGCTGCGCCGCGGTCGGCGGCTTCTTGTCCGTCTTCAGGCTCCCGTAGAGCGACTCGGTCGAGGCCCGCACGGGCTCCAAGACGACGTTCTCGCCCTCGAACCGATAGAGGATTTTGTGGTTCGGCTCCAAATGAAGAAACTGACGCACCTTGACGGGAATGGTGGTCTGTCCGTTCTGCGAAAGAGTCGAGGTGGTCATCGCGATTTCCTTAGATTGAGTAATTATCTTTAGGTTGCGTCAAAAATCAAGAACCGAGTGCCTTAAGCAGGCAAGCCTGCTCCCTTCTCCTTTGCCTACGTTTCAGGCGCAATCGCGCCTGAGAACGTCGGACCAACACATGTGCCCATAGCAGTGGGCAACAGTGCTTCTCCGGCCCGCCAGGGCCGCCTCGCCGTCCTGTCTCGCCGAAGCCGGGCGAAGGCGGAAGCCCTGGTCGCCATGCCGTAGGCAGGCGAGCCTTCGGCTTGTCCGCCTTTGGCGGGCGCCGCCTCAGGCGGGTAAGCCTCGCGCGAAGGCGGGTCACGCCCCCCCTCAGCCCCCGCTCCGTCGCGCGTCTTTGGGCGGGATCAGCCCGGCGCTTCACCCGCCGGGATGTCGGAAGCGCGGACGATCTCCTCGATCTTCCCGGAAGCCAGGTCCTTGCGCAACAGGTCGAGGTGCTTCGCCAGAGCGGCGTTGAACGAAGGATTCGTCGGACTCATGTTGGCGCCGACGACGTCGTCCTTGGTCCGATAGAAGAGGACAAAGAGGTCTCCTTCCCTGACCAGCAAAAGGTAAAGGATCCGGCGGGGACCCTGCTTGGTGGTGGCGTAGGCCTTGAGGAGCTTCGTGCCTGCAGGAAGCCCCCGGCCGGCGATCGTTTCGGTCAGGGCGACGCGCGCGCCGTCGAGGAGCGAGTCCTTATCGGCTGAGGAGATCTCCTTGCCGAACTCGCGCTTGCGGATGCGCTCGGCGATGAGGAGGGCCACGGATCAGGCCCTCCGGCTCTTGCCTTTGGACCAGAGGGCGCCGATTTCGTCCATCTTGGCCTGTGTCGCCGGATCGACGGGGACCTCCACGACGCGGATGGCGGGAACTTTCAGGTCAAAGGGGATGCTCCGGGTTTGGACGACCTTGGTGAGGAAAAGCCGGACGGCCGAGGGCACGTCCAAGCCGATCTCGTGAAGCACCTCGTCGGCCTCGGTGCGGAGGTTTTCCTCGATGCGGACCTGTAGCGTCTTTGTCATGCCAATGATTACGTTTGCCATGACCATGCTGACAAATGTCCGGCCGTCAAGACTGGCCCTTGCATGAGGAAGAGGTGCTTTCCAACCGCCTCGCTGTCTTGTCCGCCGTAAATGCCGCAATTGAAACCGCAGGGAACGCAAAGGTCACAGGGAGAAAACCTCTTTCGAGACAGACGCATCCCTGTTCATTCACCTTCCGGGTGAAGGTCTTTCGGTCCGAAAAATTCACCAAGGTTCCGCTCTTTGAGCTCCTTGAGTTCTTTGCGGTTGATTCCATCTGCGTTTTCCAGGTTAAGAACTCCCGTCCGCCGTCGGCGCCGACGGCGTTTCCTTTTTCAACGACAGTTGAAAAAGGGCAGCCACCAGGAACCAGAAAAAGAACTGGTTGCTGGGATAGATGTTGAGCGCGTTGGCCGTCATCTGGGTGAGGAGGTAGGCGGTCAGGGCCATCGTCAGGCCGAGGATGGTCAGGTCGCTTCCCGGCTTCCGGAGCGCCCGCAACGAACAACGATAACCCCGGACGAGCGCGAAACCGATCAACGCAGCCGGCAGCAAGGCAGCCAGCACGCCCAGCTCGGCGGCGAACTGGAGGAGGAAGTTGTGGGCAAAATTGGGCACTGTCGCATAGGGATCGCCGGCCCGGGCGTAGTTGAGCGACTGCAGATAAAACGAACCGATGCCATGGCCCGTCAGCGGGTGCTCTTGGATCATGCCGAGCGCCTTGTGGTAGAGGTTCATGCGGCTCGGATCTTTCTGCATCGGACTCTCGAAGCGGACCAAGTTGCCGAGCCGTGAGAGATAGGTGTTGTTTTGCCAGGCTGGTGTATTCGCGGCCTGATTGGCTGCGACCAGCAACCCCGCACCTGCAAGCAGGAGCACGATCCGTCCTTTCCAGGAGACGCGGAGGGATATGATCAACGCGGTAACGACGAATCCCGCCAGCCAGGTGGCGCGCGACCAGGAGAGGACCACCAGGGCGAGCAACGTCGCGATGCAGAGACCATGCCCGACCGCTCGGCTCAGAGGCTTGAAACGCCAGATAGCGATAAAAAACAGCAAAGCACTGACCGCGATTGCGCCGAAGGAGTGAATGTCCTCAAAAGGGGAGCACCAGCGACCTGTATCGTAACCGCGTGGCACATCCCAGGAGTTCTGTATGAAAAAGAAACCTGCGATGGTGGCTCCATGTGCAACAAATATGATGCCAAGCCATCGGCCAAACCTGATCAAGGGAGCGTTTGCCAGGCAAAGTTTGCACAACCATAGCCCTTGCAGCCACACGAAGGCCGAGGTGAGGAAATAGAACGGGTCGCCAAAGCCAAGGACGGCTCTTTGCCGGAGAGTGGTCCACAAGGCGGACTGATCCGGGTGCCGGACCATCTGCCAGACGAGCGAGAAAAGAATGCCACTGAGCAACAGATTGATGACCAGATGGACATTCCGCCATCCACCCTGATGTAGAGAAGATGCTATCGGGTGAATTCTGGCGTCTTCTTGCGCCTCATTATGGCCGCCCTTCCCTGGGGGCGAAACAGGTTGACCGCGGATTACGCGGAATAACACGGATTGAACGCGCGTCATTATCTGGGTCCATCCGTGTTCATCTGTGGTTAAGGCGATCATCCGTCGCAGACCCCAGCCCAGATAAATCCCGCAGAAGGCGAGAGGTGCAAGGGAGGCGCCGGGCAGCAGGGCGGTTTGCTCCAACCCGTTCAACCAGGGCACGGCGGCGGCGAAAGCGATGGGGGCCGATCCAATCCGCCACCAGCCCAAGGCTGCGCTGCCGAGGAATAACCACAGAAGAGGGGGGATGCCGGTTGACGCCTCGGCTATAGTGCTCCCCGAGAACCGCAGGCAGAGGAGTGCAAAACACGTGTGCAGGACCCATTCCCACGTATTCCACAGTTGCGAACGGAGGCGATCCATAGCGGAAAGACGATTCAACCACTGATGATCACTGATGGGCACTGATGGATCGAACTAGGGTGAATCACTCGTGGCCGCTATGCTCTGTTGACGGCATGAAGCTGCGGCGTGGGGGAACTGGTAGAAGGGATAAAGGAGAAGGGAGGAGGGGGGCAGAGATCGGATTCAGCGATTCAGCTTTTCACTCCTTCAGTCTTTGGTCCCCGCCGTAGGCGTGCAAGCGTAGTCCGTGGTCCCTCAGTCCCTTGTCTCTATGGCCCTCGCCCTGCGCCCCTTGCTCCGTGCGCTTCACTTTCACTCACCGTCTCTCACGTCTGCGCTTTGCGCTGGCCGCCAAACACTCCCAGCAGGCTCAGGCCGGCGCCGGCGGCCAGGCCGATGCCGAGGCCGACGATTCCCATTTTGACCAAGGTGCGGTAGAAGCCGGCGGTGCCGGCCTGCATGCTGGTGCGGATGGCGTCGGCGAACTCCTGCCGCGAGAAGTCCTCGTGGGTCAGGCGGACCTTATCAACAAGGGCCTTGTAGTCGGATTCCAGTTGCTTGAGCGAGGCCGTCACCTCGGTGATCACGGCGGTCTGGTCGCGCGCCTCGCCTTGGAGGAAAGCCTCCATGCTGTTGCGACGCTCCAGCAGCACGGCCTTTTCGGCTTGGATCTCCTTGACCTTGCGTCCGACCCGCAGGGCCTCGCGGACGAGGAAATTGTAGGCGTCGTTGGCGAGCAGCGAATCGATCAACCCTTGGTCAATGATGGGGGCATTCGGCTGCGACTGGGCCGATTTGACTCCGAGCACATAGCCCTGCCCCCGTTCCTGGGTCTTGGTCAGCAGCTCTTGCACGACCTTCTCCTCCTCGACGGCCTTGCGCTCCTGGTCCTCCAGCAAGCGCAGATAGTAATCCATCTTCACCATCGCCGTGGTCCGGTTCTTCGACAGTCCGTGCTGGCGGATCAGCCCGAGCGTCTCGTTGAGGCGGATCTGGTTGAACAACTGGGCCTGCTTCAGCAGGTCGCTGTAGGAGAGATTGGTCGTTGGGGAGCGGAAGGTCTTGGCCTTCTCCATTTGCTGCTCCAAGTAAGTCAGGATGTTCTGCATCTCCTGGCTGAGGATGAGCTCGTATTCGAAGAAGTCGGCATTCTGCAGCGTAGCAAAGGCATTGCCAAAAGCCAGCGGCACGTTCGCATAGGTGCGCTGGAATTTATCCCGATAGACGCTCACGATCTCGTTCAGCAGCATCTCACGCTGCCGGCTGGAGAGGGGGAATTTTCTCGGCAGGGAGAGAGTGACGGCGTATTCATCTGGGATATAAGGAGCGGGCGTCTGCCCGCTGGCCCGAAGCCGGTCGCGCTCTTTGACTATGTTGGGCGGGATGATGCCCTCGATGCTCAAGGCGGCGCGGACCTTGGCTTGAACCGCCTCGGTCGTATCCAGGCCCTGGCGCTTGAGCGCCTCGCTGACGATGTCCGGCGCGCGCAGATCGTCGGCTTGGAACTTCGAATGATCGGGATATTCGCTGCGCGCGTAGCCGGGGAAGGAGAAAACCACCCGGCTGGTGGTCTCGGTCGGCAGAAGCGGGGAGAGGACGGCATAAGTCAAGGCCGCCGCCGCCAGTCCCAGCACCGCCAGTCCCAGCGTCTGGGGCAGACCATGCATCAGACGCGACCACAATTCGCGCAAGTCAATGGCGTCGTAATCGTCGGGCGGCGGTGCGGCGTGGGGACTACGCGGGAGGGTGTTGCTGGTTTCGGACATAGTGGGGGGAGAGGAAAAGGGGCAAGGGTTGCCTGCCTATGGCAGGGGGCAGGAGAGAGAAAGTGCGAAAGGACTAAGGGACTGCAGGCTTCATAGTCATGTAGTCTTTTCGACTCTTGGTCCGTAGTTCGTGATTGCTGATCGTTTGTCGCGAGGCAAGAGGGTCCAGGGCGAAGCGACAAGCTCAGTTTTGCGCCGCAAAAAGAATGGGCGCTTCGCGCTGGCGGAAACCTGCTGTTCAAATTTTATTGAACTCGGCGCGACGCACCGCCTTGATTTGTGCGTTGCCAGCCAGCCCGACAGCCGATGCCCCCCTCGCGCATGATCCTGTTTTCGAGCAGGAGTGTGTGGCCTTGTTTTCGAGTTTTCTGCACGTGTTGGGCGTTCCCAACTCCATTGGCGCGATCTACGGCCTGCTCTTCGCTTCGCCCGAACCGCTCTGTTTTGCCGACATTGTTGAGCGGTTGGAGATGAGCAAAGGCTCGGTCAGCCAAGGCCTGGCCTTTTTGCGCCAGAGCGGAGCGGTGAAGGCGGTGGAGGTCGCCGGCGACCGCCGCGAGTTTTTCGAGCCCGAGCTGGGCCTGCGCCGTCTGGCCAGCGGTTTGATCCAGGAGAAGATCCAGCCGCTGACCAAGAAAACCAAGGACACGGTGGCCCGCCTGAAGCGAAGCGCCGAATCAGCGCAAGGCGGGCAGCGCGTATTTCAGATGGAGCGGATCAGGCAGTTGGAGACCTGGCACAAGCAGTTGGGTCGGGTTCTCCCCGTGGTCCAAACCATTCTCAACCTCCGCCGCGCTTGATTCCAACGACAGGGTGTCAGCCGTTGATTTCCTTCCTCGAGGAAGTGACGGGGCGAAGCTTTCAAATGGAGATTACAGGGTCTCCGCGATCGCGGTGGATTCTTCCCGGTGGGAAAGGTGAAGTATCAAATTCCATACTTCTCCCAATCCGAGAGACGCCAATCATGCGTACTGTTGCTGTATTACATGCTAGGGTGTCAGTGTTCTGCAACTTGGCGTATGCCGCAGAATAATTTCCTTGAATTCAACCTTCAATCGAGCGCAATCGTCATGAACCTATGATGACCGAGATTACCCGCTGTCGCATCTCCGCCAGCACCAATTTGCTCTCCGTTCTGCATCTCGGCCGCCAAGCGCTGACTGGCGTATTTCCGCGCTCCCCGTCCGAAGCTGTGACGAGCGGTCCTCTCGAGCTCGTTTGGTGTCCCGACAGCGGGTTACTGCAGATGCGCCAGTCTTACGACTTGTCCGAGATGTACGGGATGAACTACGGGTATCGTTCGGGGCTCAACAAGTCCATGGTGGAGCACCTTCACAACAAGGTCGCGCAGCTCCTGCGCCTCCGCCCTGTGGTCGCTGGCGAGTTGGTGCTGGATATTGGTAGCAACGATGCGACAACGCTCAAGGCCTACAATGTCGCGGGGCTGCATCGCCTCGGCATGGATCCCACCGGCGTGAAGTTTCGCGCGTACTACACGGACGGAGTCGAGCTCATCCCGGACTTCTTCAGCGCGCACGCCTTCAAGAAGAAATTCCCGCAAAAACGCGCGGCAATCATTTCCTCGATCGCCATGTTCTACGATTTGGAGGATCCCCGAAAATTTGTGACCGAGATTGCGGAGGTCCTCGCCAAGGACGGAATCTGGCATTTCGAGCAGAGCTACATGCCCTCCATGCTGCGGACGAATGCCTATGATACGGTTTGCCACGAGCACATCGAGTATTACTCGCTGGCGCCCGTTAAGGCGCTACTGGAGTCGTGTGGGCTCCGGATCGTTGACGTTCAGATGAACTCGGTCAACGGCGGTAGCTTTGCGGTGACCGCCACGCACGCAGAATCGACACTGCGAGCCAACCGGGCTGTGATCGACTGGCTGCTTGAGCAGGAGGACCGGATGGGCCTGTCGAGCCCGCGCCCGTTTCGCGAATTCGAGACTCGCGTATTTGAACACCGAACTAACTTGGTGAATCTGATTCGCTCGCTTACAGCCGACGGGAAAAAGATCTTAGGATACGGGGCTTCGACGAAGGGCAACGTTGTGCTGCAGTTTTGCGGTCTGACGACCAAGGAGATTCCGGCGATCGCGGAGGTCAACCCCGACAAATTTGGCTGCTTCACGCCCGGTACGAACATTCCGATCATATCCGAGGATGAAGCCAAGCGGATGAAGCCGGACTACTTCTTGGTCCTGCCGTGGCATTTCAAAGACAACATCCTGCGGCGCGAGCGCGAGTACCTGGCGGCCGGAGGGAAGATGATCTTCCCCATGCCTGAGATCGAGATTGTAGGCGGTTAGCAACACCCTTATTTATGAAGGCGATAATTACCGGTGCTAACGGTCAAGATGCGCGCTTACTTGCGACCCACCTTCGTCGCGAGGGCTGGACCGTGAAAGGAATCGTTCGCCCTGGTTCCGCTATGTCGGGCGAGGCGGACGAGGTGATGGGACTAGACCTGTTGGACGAGGAGCAGGTACGAGGTCTCGTGAAATCATTCGAGCCGGATCACATTTACCACCTGGCTGCCTGCCATCACTCATCAGAGCAGGTAGGATCGGCGGCAATTGAGCATGAGATGGTACAGGTCAACTTTCAGGCGGCCGAGGTGCTTGCCGCCACCGTGGCTGCGCTGCGCCCCGCATGTCGTCTGCTGTGTGCAGGTTCAAGTCAGATGTACACGCCTCCGAGAGCTGGGTATCTATCGGTCGTCGAGGACACCGTCGAACGGCCGTCCACATTTTATGGGTATACCAAGAAATGGAGTCGTGAACTCCTTTCACACTATCGCGCTTGCCGGGGGGTGTTCGGGGTTACCTGCATCCTTTTCAATCACGAGTCCACGCTGCGATCGCCTCGCTATATCACCCGCAAGGTGAGCATGGCCGCTGCGGCGGTGGCGAGCGGGCTTTCCGGCGATTTGTCGATCAACAACATCGGGGCAGAAGTCGACTGGTCGGATGCCCGGGACATTGTCGCAGGCATGTTTCTGGCAATGACGGCGAGCACGCCGGCCGACTATGTTTTAGCCTCTGGCCAGACTAGGACAGTGGAGGAGTTATTGCGCGTAGCCTTTGGGCACGTCGGACGCGATTGGAGGGATTTTGTGAAGGAACGCCGCGGGCCCCCGGCGGGGGCACTCGTAGGTGGAATCGATCGCGCTACGAACCGGTTGGGTTGGTCACCCAAGATTTCATTCACCGACATGGTGAAGGAAATGGTTGAGCACGACATCGCGTTGACGGCCAACCAGAAGGATCTGCCATGCTATGAAAGGGGGGGCTCTTCTCGTCCTGGGCGCGAAGCATCATAGCCGGTGCACCGCGCGCAAACTCCCTGCAGCGCGCAAGCGATGGCTCAATTGCGTGTCTGTTGCACCCGCGGCCTCTGGCACTCTTAGTGGCGAAACTGACCTCACTTCCTGTTACATCCACGGCGGTAGCTGGGTGCGCTACTTCGTGGCCACGTCTCTCGCCGCGCTCCGCCGTCCGGTCCCTCGGAATCCCACACCGATCATCGAAGAAGCCAAGATTTCTATAAACAGGTTCTATGCATCTTGAGTTACGAAACTTCACACCGCGGGGCGATCATGTCGGTTGGTTGATCCCAATTGAGAACCAGCGCGAGGTCCCGTTTACGGTCCAACGTATCTATTACATCTACGGCACACAACCTGGTATCACCCGCGGCAAGCATGCACACAGAACGCTGAGTCAGATGGCGGTATGCCTGCAGGGGTCCTGTCACTTTCAGATGGACGACGGCCGCAATAAGCAGGAGATCGTGCTGAACCGGCGTGACTGCGGGCTCATGATCGAGCCGATGATCTGGCATGAAATGAACGAGTTTAGTCCGGATTGTCTCTTGCTGGTGCTCGCTTCGGATCGTTATGATGAAAAGGACTACATTCGGAACTACTCGGAGTTCATCGAGCTGGCGACCGGCAAACCAGAAGTGGTGCGGTGATTGCTCGTATTTCATCCTTTTTGCCTGAAGGCCGGTTGACCAACGAACAATTGGTGCAGGAACTCGGGCGCTGGACCCCGGAGGAGGTTTTCGCCAAAACAGGCATTCGATCGCGGTGCATTGCGGGTCCTGATGAAACGGCCGTCGATATGGCGACAAAAGCGGTCGAGCAATTGTTGCGCGACCACGATCGCAGCAAGATTGGCTTTCTTCTGCTTTGCACCCAAACCGGCGACTATAAGTTGCCGTCGTCATCCTGTATTTTGCAAACCAAGACCCAGCTTCCGGTAGGCTGTGGATGTCTCGATATCAATCTGGCGTGCTCCGGCTTTGTTTATGGCCTCATGGTGGCAGAAGGGCTGCTGCAGAGCGGGAGCGTGGCAGAGGTGCTCTTGGTCAACGCGGACACCTATACCCACTACATCCATCCCAAGGACGCAGTTTGTCGGCCGATCTTTGGCGATGCGGCCGTTGCCACTTTGCTAACAAATGAAGCGCCGGGAAAAATTTCTGGATTCTCGTTTGGTTCAGACGGCTCCCAGGCGCTTCGGATGTTTTTACCGGCGGGCGGAGAGCGGTTGCGTCAGTTCCGCGACGGGGAGGGGCGATCAAGCGTGCCATCCGATCCGGAGTTCATGCGGATGGACGGGCCGGAAATATTTAATTTCACGCTGCGCGTCGTGCCGCAGGCTGTGAGCGATGCCTTGGCAAAGGCGGGATGCAGCATGGATGACATCGACTACGTCATCTTTCATCAGGCAAACGCCTTTATGCTCGAGGCCCTGCGCCGAAAACTCGCAATCCCTCCCGCGAAGTTCGTCGTCGAAATGGCCGAGACGGGAAACTTGGTTTCCGCGAGCATACCCGTGGTCTTGGAGAAAATGCGCCGCGACGCCCGGATAAAGCCTGGCATACGCACACTGCTCTGCGGTTTTGGCGTTGGCTTGTCATGGGCCGCATGTGTCGTAACTTGGTAGTTCAAAACAAAGATGATAACTAAAGAAAAGTTTCTCCAGGAACTGGCCCAGATACTGGGCGCTCCCCAGGGCTCGATTACCGGGGGCAGCAAGCTGGCTGATTACAGCGGATGGGATTCCATGGGGAAGATGGCGGTTTTGACCCTGATCGATTCAGAGCTGAATCTATCTGTGCCTTACGATACCCTACAAAATTGTCACACGGTGGGGGATTTGCTGGAATTTGTGAGCCCGCACATCAAAAGCTGATCAATCGTGGCAATTATTTCGATCGGCGACGTCTCCTTTCGCTATGTGCAGGTGAGCGATGCCGCTTACATCCTGCAATTGAGGTCAATGGGGATTCGCAAGCAGGCCCTGTCTCCTGGAGCTTCGTCCATTCGTGATCAAGAGCAGTGGCTTCAATCCTACAAGGAGCGGGAGCAGCAGGGGATAGAACATTACTTCATTATCCTGCATCAGGATCGACCGGTTGGAGCGGTTCGCGTTTATTCGATCGACCGATCGAATGGTACCTTTACCTGGGGCAGCTGGGTGATCCAAGAGGGTACAAAACCTGAGATCGCCTGGTTGTCAGTGATACTGATTTATGATTTCGCTTTTGTTCATCTGGAACTGGCCCAAGCGCAGTTCCAGGTGGTTTCAACCAATCAGAACGTGATTCGATTTCATCGGGGTTTCGGGGCGCAGCAAACCGAGGAGGGCAATGGATCGATCGGCTTTGTCCTGCCCAAGGCCAGCTACGCCCGGATCCGGGATACTTTTCTCCAGCGGTTTTGGCGTCGGCCCGCGCCGGCCGCATGATTGGTATGAAGTGGACCCCGAAAACTGGACAGGTCGGATCGATAGTCCAACCATCGAAAACCGATCCTATGTCTAAGAAACGCCGTAACCACAGTCCCGAGTTCAAAGCCAAAGTAGCGCTGGAGGCCCTCAAGGGCATCGAGCCGATTCACGCCTTGTCGGCGAAGTAGGCCTGCCCCGGTTTGGTGGACACAAGAGGAGAGGCTGACATGAAGGAACAGCCCAATGAACCAAACCAAGAACAAAGACGTGCCGGCAACGCCGGCACGCATCAAGGCAGGATACCCGACGGAGTTTCGCCGCGACAGCGTCGCGGCGTGGCGCGCTAGCGGATTGAGCGTGCCCAAGTATGCCGGACAGATCGGCGTGCACTGCTCGACGTTGTACACCTGGATCCATGCGGAGGAGTGCCCCCTGCCGGGGGTGGCAGGGGGCGGCGCGCCCAAGGGTCCGCGTACCCTTGAGCAGGTGGAGGCCCAGTTGCGCTCCACCCAGATGGAGCTGGAACGCACCCGGCTCCAGCGCGACATTCTAAAAAAAACTTTGGGCATAGTCTGCGAACCGTCGCCGAACGCCACGGCCGGATCAGCGCGATGAAGCCGCACTACCCCCTTCAGCTACTCTGCGAGACCTTTGACGTTTCCCGCAGTGGGTATTACGCCCACCAAGCCCGGCTTCTCCACCCTGGTCCCCGCCGGCAGCGCGATGCCGCACTGCTGGGCCTGTTGGAGACAGAGTTTGCCGACAGTGACCGCACCTACGGCTCCCCTCGGCTCCACCGGGCCTTGCACGCCAGGCAGGAGCCGGTCAGCCGCAAGCGCGTGGCCCGATTGATGCGCCAGGCCGGCCTACGGGGTTGCTCCCCGGTATGTCGCCGGGTCATCACCACGGACAGTCGGCACGACCAGCCGATCGCGCCGAACCTGCTCGCCCAGCGGGTGCGGCCGACCCGCCCCAACGAAGTCTGGGTCGCGGACATCACCTACATCCCCACCGATGAAGGCTGGCTGTATCTGGCCGGGGTCAAAGATCTCTACAGTCGCAAACTCGTGGGTTGGGCCATGAGCGAAGACATCGACACCACACTGGTGCTGAGCGCCTGGCACTACGCCCGCGACCAACGCCGGCCTGAGCCTGGGCTGCTCTTCCACTCGGACCGGGGCGGCCAACACGCCAGGGCCACATTCCGGGCGGATCTGGCTTCCGCCGGCGTCGTGCAAAGCATGAGTCGGCGGGGCAACTGCTACGACAACGCCATGATGGAATCAGGCTGGGCTTCACTGAAGATCGAATGCGTCTATCGCCACCACTTCCGCACCCGCGCCGAGGCCCGGGCAGCTATCTTCACCTATCTGCACTTCTATAACCGTCGGCGACGCCACAGCGCCCTCGGTTATCTTTTTCCTGTGGACTTTGAAAACCTAACCAACTAACCCTCACCACCAGCCCGACCTTTGTGTCCACTTTATCGGGGCAAGCCCAAAGTATCAGATCCATCCCACGCAAATTACCACCTAGAAGCAGGAACTGCTGGCCCAGTTGCCCACCGTCTTTGCCCGCAAGGGTGCGCCCGATCCCGCCGAGATCGAGGCCCGGGAGGCCCGGTTGTTTCAAGAAGATCGGCCAGCTCGAGGTGGAACTCGACTGGCTTAAAAAAAATCTGCGCAGCTCCATGGCTGAGCGCCGCCAGATGATCGAGCCCCACCATCCCAAGCTCTCGACGGCGCGGCAGTGCCGGTTGCTCGGTCTGCCGCGTTCGAGCTACTACCACCGGCCGAAACCCAAACCGGTGGAGGACCTCGCGCTGATGCAGGTGATCGACGAAGTTTACCTTGCCCAGCCGGTGTTCGGCTCCCGGCAGATGACCCGCTGGCTGCGCCGCCAAGGCTACGAGATCAACCACAAGCGGGTCCATCGCCTGATGCGGCTGATGGGCTTGGAAGCGATCTATCCGAAGTCGAACTTGTCGCGCCCCCGGCCCGGTGAGCAGGTCTACCCGTATCTGCTGCGGCATCTGGCCGTCACCCGGTCCAATCAGGTCTGGGCCACCGACATCACTTATGTGCCCATCGCCGGGGGCTACTGTTACCTCTGTGCGGTGATCGACTGGTATAGCCGGGCCGTCCTGGCCTGGGAACTGTCGAACACCCTCGATGCCAGCTTCTGCGTGCGGGCGGTGCAACGGGCGCTGGCGCGGCACGGCACCCCGGAGATATTCAACACCGACCAGGGCTGCCAGTTCACCTCGGCGGAGTTCACCCAGCTCCTGCTCGCCCGCGGCGTGAAGCTCTCGATGGACGGCAAGGGCCGGTGTCTGGACAACGTCTTCGTCGAGCGGCTCTGGCGCACGGTCAAACATGACGAGATCTACCTGCGCAGTTACGCCGACCTGACCGAAGCCGCGACCCGCCTCACGGCCTTCTTTGCCTTCTACAACGAACGCCGCCCGCACAGCGTCTATGATCGCGACGGCCGCCACTTCACCCCGATGGAAGTTTACCGCCGCGACCTGCCGGTCACGCTCAGCGCTTGAACTCCATGCGCTCATCAGCCAACAACCCAATCAGAGTGGGGGAGGAGCTTCGCCCCTCCCCCTGCCCCCTCCCTTATCTTAACTTAATTTACCCGATCCGCTGTCCAACGGACGGGGTCCACTTCAGTAGATAATGACAAATCGCATGTCCAACCCATGGCGCCAATCCGGGAATTTTTTGGCCACCAAAACATGACAATAGTGCATCAAAAAGTGCCGTTTTTGGACCTGAAGAAGATCAACGAAGTGTATCGCGACGAACTGGTCGCGGCGGCGACTCGGGTCATCGACAGCGGATGGTACATCCATGGCCAGGAGCACGCGGCGTTCGAACAGGAGTTCGTGGCTTACTGTGGCATGCCGTTTTGCATGGGTGTGGCCAACGGGCTCGACGCGCTGACCCTCACTCTGCGGGCCTGGAAAGTGCTGGGCCGGTTGAAGGAAGGCGATGAGGTCTTGGTCCCGGCTAACACGTACATCGCTTCGGTCCTTGCCGTATCCGAAAACCGGCTGGTTCCGGTGCTGGTGGAGCCGGATCCGCGTAGCTATAATCTCGATCCTACCCGCCTCGCGGCTGCTCTGACCGTGCGCACCCGCGCCGTGTTGCCAGTCCATCTTTACGGTCAGATCGCTTCGATGTCGGAGATCATGACGTTCGCGCGACAACACGGATTGCTGGTGCTGGAGGATGTTGCGCAGGCACATGGGGCGAAGGTCGACGGACGGCAGGCCGGGGCCTGGGGGCATGCCGCCGGCTTCAGTTTCTATCCGGGCAAGAACCTTGGCGCGCTCGGTGACGCTGGCGCAATCGTAACGGCGGACCCTGAGTTGGCCAAAGCACTTCAGGCTCTCCGCAACTACGGTTCCCACGTCAAATACCAGAATATCTATCAGGGGCCGAATTCGCGGTTGGACGAAATCCAGGCCGCGTTGCTGCGAGTGAAGCTGCGTTACCTGGACGCGGAAACTTCCCGCCGGCGGGAAGTGGCCCGCCAGTACCTCGCCGGCATCCGCCATCCCGCTGTCGCGCTGCCGCAGGTGCTGGCAGGGGAGGAATCGCACGTCTGGCATCTCTTCGTGGTGCGCGTCCCGGACCGGGCCGCGTTTGTGGCCCATCTTACCGGGCGGGGGGTGCAAACCGTGATCCACTATCCCATTCCCGTCCACCACCAGCAGTGCTATCCACACCTGCGGGACCTACAGCTGCCGATCACCGAGGCGATCCATCGCGAGGTGGTGAGTCTGCCGATCAGCCCGGTGATGACTTCTGGACAAGTAGCGCAGGTAATTGAAGCGGTGAATTCGTTTTGAGAGCGCGCTTGTCCGTCATACCAAGAACGTGCTCAGGCGCTGACCTCTGATGGGCTCCCCGGATATCCTAAAGTTGGTGCGGTTTAGTAAGAGAGAGCGGTCATATTCGACGAACTCATTAGTCAGCTTGGGCGGCTATGCCATCACCAGCGTTCTCACATTGGGTTTTGGGATCATCGCGGCCAGGGCGCTCGGTCCGGACGGAAACGGCAAGCTCTCGCTGCTCCTCGTGATAATGAGCACGGTGCCGGTTCTGATCAACGGCGGCCTAGGCCAGGCCGCCGTATATGCTATCAACCGACAGAAGGCATCCGTGGAAGCCGTCGCTAACGAGCTATGGACGACAGCTTGGATTTGGGGTGGCATCTCCGCCGTCGGTGTCTTGATCGGCTGTGCGATCTGGAATCTGAAGTCGCCGGGACTCTTCAGCGTCTTGGTAATTTGTGTCGCGGTCTTACTCACGCCGCCTCTGCTCGCGAGGAACTACGCGGAGTATCTCTACACGGCGATGCATCGCTTCGGCTGGCAAGCGGTGGTCCTGATGGTGGACCTCGTGCTTCGGCTGGTGCTGTTTACGGCCCTCATACACTGGCGGGGCGGCGTCGACGGGGCCGTGCTCGCCGTCACGGTCGCGGCACTCGTCTCAACGAGCCTGGGCTGGGCTAACCTGATGGCCAACTTAGGCCGGCCGCGGATGGCGCCGTTGTTGCCGACCTTGCGTCCTTTGCTTTCGTACGGCTGGATTAATCATCTTTCGGTTTTGGCGGGGCATCTGAACCTGCGCGTGGACCAGTTCCTCATCGCCGCCGCCCTCCCGGTTCGTGAACTGGGCGTCTATGTCACCGCCGTCACCCTGGCCGAACTCCCGCTCAAGATCGCGACGGCCGTCAGCAAGGTCCTTTTCGCGAAAGTTGCCTCCTCCAATGCGAACGAGGCCACCCAATTGACGAGCGCCACGCTGAGGATTGTGATGACGCTAGCTTGGATGATCGCGGCGCTCGTCTGGTTGTTGCGCGATCCGTTAGTTGTTGCCGTGTACGGCACGGGCTATGCGGATGCGGGGCTGGCGCTGGCCTGGCTGCTGCCCGGCGCGGTGCTGTTCAACTATGTGCAGATCTTGAACAGTGACCTAGCCGGCCGGGGCTACCCGATGGCGAGCGCGGTCGCCGGCGCCGCCGGATTGGTCACCGGGGTTGTCGCCAACCTGACACTGACTTCGCGGATTGGCATCGCGGGGGCGGCGATCAGCACGAGCATGGGTTACGCGGTCAACTCAGGTGTGGTGATATACCGTTACTGCCAGCTGACCGGGGAACCGCCTACTCGCTTATTATGGGTGACATGGAGCGACGTCCAAAAGATCGTCGTGCTCCTGCAGACCTATGCGAGAAAACTTCTATGACTGACCTGGCCAAGATCCGCGTCCTTGTCGTTCACAGCCAGCTGGCCCAGCATGGCAGCGAAAGATACATGTACGAGATCTGTCGGGCACTGAACCAGGACCGATTCGATGTGACTGTGCTGACCCGGCCATTCTTCATTCGTGATCAATTCTACTACCACGAGTTTACCAAGCTCGGCGTGCCGATCCACTGCCGGCTCGTGACGCGACGCCATCTTCGGTTTCCGATCAAGTGGCTCTACTCGTATTCTGCTGCTGTCAGAGGGTTGGTCCGCTGGACCCAGCAACGGTTGGTGCGGTGGCTTTGCCGGCCGCTGGTGGAATCGGCCGACATCATAGTGGTCATCGGGGTCGAGACGTACTGCGACGCCTTCGCGCCCTGGCTCGATAAGCGTGAGAATGTGGTGATTCACCACATGAACCACAATTTCCAGTTTGAGCGCGATTATTTCGCTGAATGCCGGCAACGGCACATCGTCATTTTCGACGAGCAGCAACGGATGGAGATTTCAGCGAGCCCGCTGCGGGGGTGCGAGATGTTTCATTTTCCCCTTTCGATGTCTTTGCTCAACCGCGCAGTTCTGCCGGTGAACACGCCTTCTGCCGGAAAGCCGGTCCGATTCGCCGTTGTGAGTCGCCTCTACAAGGATCGCCCTAACGAGCCTCTTTTCCGTTGTTTCGCGGCACTCACCCGAGAGATCAATGCGGAACTGTATTTCTACGGGGGCGGCGATGCGTCAAAATATACCGCGCTGTTGCGCGAGCTGGGCATATCGGACAAAGTTGTTTTCAAAGGGCATGAATCCAATTTGGAGAAGGCATTTTCGCGCGATCAGCCGTCGATCTTCTGGTTGGTTTCTATGGGTCCTACGATCGGTTACGGGAGTGTGGAGGTCGCCAGCCTGGGCCTCCCAATGGTGTTTTGGGATCTATCCCAACATTCCTATGAAGAGATTCTCCGGCAGACCGACGGGGCCATGCATGCTTTTTCGACCATAGAGGAGTTTGCGCGATTCAATCTCGAGCTTCTGCAAGATCCGGTGAAATTGCAGCACTGCGCTGACCAACTATGCCGGCATGTTCGCACCCGCTTTGAGATCAGCCGCTACATTAAAAAATTAGAGTGCTATTACGAGGACGTTGCGATGCGAGCGAACCAGTCGGTAAACTCCTGAGGAATCCAAATGGAGGCGCCGATCTTGGAAAATCCCGAACTAAAATTTGACCTGGCGGCGGGTGCGACTGCGGGAGAGTGTCCGCCGACGTACGCTTGATGTCGTCCGCGATGCAACCGCAGTTCGATGCACATTGGATTTTGCTGGTAGTTCAAGCCGCCGTTCTCGGTGGGCTGATCCTGCGGGAGTTCGCGAAGGTGCGTGGACGTAACCTTTACGTTATCTTGGTTGCGACTGCGATGCTGGTACTGGTGCAAGGGCAGGCCTGGTGGGTGTTCGCACAGTTCGACCGGACGGGCTACGATCACATCAAGATCGCCTACAACGCCTTTGGCATCGAGAGCGCAAAGCGCGCGAATTTCTACCTCACGCTCGCCACGCTCTGCTTCGCGGGATGCCTCCTGCTGGCGGATGGCATACGTTGGAAGAAGGTGCGCGATGTCTCATGGCTGAAGATTCGCCCACAATACTCGCCCTTCACGTATTTCCTGGTGGGATTGTGGATGACTTTGGCCACAGCCAGCTTGATCACGCGGGTCGGGGGAATTGAGGTTGCCCTGACCAAGCCGGGGCAGATGGTTGGCGGCCAGACCGTCTGGCTGCTGGCGGTCGGCCTCGGCAAATGGCCTTTGATCGAGAAGCTGACAAACCGTCGCCCGGTCTCGAGCCTCGACGTGCTGTTTTACGGCTGGGCGCTGTTGGTGACACTTTTCAATTCTCGCTTTCTCACGGCATTTGCGGTGCTGCAGCTGATCGTGGCGATAAACTACTGTCGCAAGGAGGTGTCGCGGAAGACCATCATGGCCCTCACGTTTCCAGCCTTGGCGATCTTCATCCTATTCGGGATTTATCGGCATATCGCCCACCGGATCGATGTCGATGCGGTCGACAGCGTGGCCCATGAGGTGGCCGCCGATTCGAGGGATTTCGCCGTGGTCGACTGGTTTTACGGGCTCAATGTCGAAGCCTTCACGGGAGTCGCAGGCGTGATTGATTACGAACAGAAGCAGGGCGGCCTAGCCCATGACTACGGGATCAGTGAACTAGCCATCCTGACCAACTACATCCCGAATCACCTTCGGACCAATCCGGACTTGGTGTTCTACAAATGGGCGCAGGCGCTTAAAGATGCTTACCCATACACCGCATCCGTAGTACCCTCTGGCTTCGAGCTTTCTTATGGGCATTTTGGCCTTGCCGGCATGATCGTCTACGCGGCGATCCTTGCTATGTCCACGAAAGCGATGCACCTCTGGGCACGCGCGCGGGGCGGAGTGCAGGCGCTGGGCGTCTTGCTTGGAATTCAGTTGCTGAACGGTGTTCGCGCCTCACTTTTCGGCGCGATGATGTTTTTCGGATTGGCGGACCTCGTGACATTTTCGATCTACCGGCTGCTGTGCCTGAGGACCGGCCGCGCTGCGGTCGCTGGCCCCGCGCCGGCCATGGTTTCGTAGTTCGCATGCAAAGCTCGCTGCGTATCGGAATGGACGTCAGGTTGCTAGCCAAGCGGCGGGGCATCGGCAACTACGTGCACAACTTGCTCGAGGCCGTGGCGGCCTCGGACACCCGGCACCGGTTTGTTCTTTATGGCGATCACGAGGAGTTGCGCGCGGTCGCGCCGGCGGACGACCGGTTTGAGGTGCGGATCATGTCGCCGAAGATCTATCCCGTTTGGGAACAGCTGGCGCTGCCCGTCCAGGCCGGCCGGGACGGCGTCGACCTGTTGCACTGCCCGGCCAATGCCGGTCCGCTCTGGATGCCACGCGATGTCGGCCTGGTCCTGACGGTGCACGACGTCATGTACATGCTGCCAGAGTCCCAGTTGCCGGTCTCACCATCGCTCTACCAGCGGCTGGGTCGGGCCTATCTGCGCCGGGTGGTGCCGAGTGCGGTGCGGCACGCGCGGGCGGTCCTGACCATCTCCCGGTACTCCCGAAGCGATATCTGCCGCCACCTTGGCGTGAAGGCGGAGACGGTTGACGTGATTCACGAGGCCGCGGGCCGGACATTCCGGCCGTTGGCCAACGATGAAGCGGAGGCGCGGCTACGGGGATTTGGGCTGCGGCGGTCGTTTTTTGTCACCTTGGGCGCGATCGATCCGCGCAAGAACACGCTTTTCACCATCGAGGCGTTTGCCCGACTGGTAGCCCAAGGTGAGCAGGAGCACGATCTGGTGATTGTCGGCTTGGCGCCGAAGGCCCGCGAGCATTTCGCCCAGCACCTCAGGGCGAGAAATTTGGGGCCACGGGTGCATTTGCTCGGGTTCGTAACCGAGGAAGAACTTACGGCCCTCTACGGGCGCGCCACGGCCATTCTTTACCCGTCGCTGTACGAGGGATTCGGTATTCCGATCCTGGAAGGAATGGCCTGTGGCACCCCGGTGGTCGGTTCCGTGCACGCTTCGATCCCGGAAATTGCCGGCGACGCGGCGCTGTTGATCGACACTGTGGAACCGGAGATGCTCACCGCGGCCATGGCGCGGATTCTCGGGGATGTCGGGCTGAGGCGAGAGTTGATCGCCCGCGGACGGAAACGCGCCGCCGAGTTTTCCTGGGACAAGCTGGCGAAGGAAACCCTTGCGGTATACGAACGCGTTTCTCGCCCGGGCACAGGGATCAACTAGCCTCGCGGGCGACCGAACCAGCTCCATGATTGAACCTGCATGAAGATCGCATATATTCTTCCTGATTGGCCGTTGCCGTGTTTCCGGGGGTACCAGCGCATCGCATTTGAGCGGATCAAACGGTTAGCCGCCCGCCACGAAGTCGATGTTTTCTACTTCTCCCCCCGGACCGGGGACACGAGTGGCCATACGCCGGAAACATTGGGCTGCCGTGCGGTCCATCGGGTTGAGTTCAGCCGACGGCGGGCCTGGGGGAACGCGTTGCTGGCTTTCCTGCGGGGCGAGCCGGCGCAGGTCGGATACTACCATTCCGAGGCCATGCAGAGGCGAGTGACGACGGAGATGCATGATAGACGCTACGAGGCCATGGTGGTCCAGCTGGTGCGTTTGGCGCAGTTCCTGCCCGCGGGCTTCGCCGGTCCAGCGGTGGTGGACATGGTGGATCCCCTTTCCTTGAGCTTTCGCCGCTCCCTTGCGTGGCGTCGATGTGGGACGCGGTGGTTTTTCCGGTTGGAAGCGCACCGTTTGAAAAATTACGAGCGTGCCACCGCGCGCCGGGTTTCATCAGTGGTCTTGGTTTCCGCCGACGAAAAAGAGGAGTATTCGGCGCTAATCGGAGCCTCGAACGTTCGGGTGGTGCCGTACGCAGTGGACACGGAAAAATTCCGACCGGTGGGCGCGGCGCGCCAAGCCGGGATGATTGTTCTTTCCGGCAACCTGGGGTATGCGCCGAACATTGACGCCGTGAATTACTTCTGTGGTCAGGTTTTCCCCTTGGTGCGGCAGGCGGAGCCTGGCGCGATGCTGTATCTTGTCGGGGTCAATCCCGCGGCAGAGGTGAAAAAATGGGGCGACGGCCAGCATATCGTGGTGACCGGTGCCGTGCCGGACGTTGCCCTCTACTTGCAGCGGGCAATGGTTTCCGTATGCCCGGTGCGACTCCGGGTCGGAACCCAGACCAAGATCCTTGAGGCCATGGCGACCGGCACGCCGGTGGTCGCGGCGGTGGAGGCGACAAGCGGCTTCCCTGGGGCCGCTGACATCATCCGGAGCGCGGCCGACGAGCACGAATATGCGGCCGCGGTGGTCGCGTTACTACGGGGTGAGGATTGGGAACGGATCGCCCGGGCAAGCCGAGACTACGTGATGGATAATTTTTCTTGGGATGCGAGCGTGGCCATGTTCGAGTCACTGCTCCGTGCCGGCCATTAATCCCATGGACCACAATCGCGACACCGTGATCGTGATGGGGGCGCGCGGGTGGGTAGGAAGGCAGGTTTGCGATTGGTTGCACCGGAACGGGCAACGTGTGGTCGGGTTCGGCCGGAACGCTGCCGCAGGTCCATGGACCCATTTTGTAGTAGGCGATTTAAGCGCTCGCCGCGGATTGCCGGTGGAGCTGCACCGGGAGCTTGGTCGGGCCATCGCCGTTGTTCATTGCGCGGGGCGAGCGCATCAGCCGCGCGAAAACACCGACGACCGATCAGTTTTTCACGAGGTCAACGTTGCCGGAACCATGCGTGTGATCGACGCGTGTCGTGCCGCGGGGGTGTCTCGTCTGGTGTACACGTCCACCATTGCGGGGTACGATTGGTCGCAGATTTGCGGAAAGGCCGCGGGCGAGGACGCACCGCAGCGGCCCGCGACGATTTATGCCCAATCCAAGTTGGACGGCGAGGGGTTGGTTAGTGGGTCCGGGTTGGATTGGCGCGTGGCGCGCCTGGCGACGGTTTTTGGGTCAGGGGACCCTGCCAATTTCGCTACGCTGGCGAGAGCCCTTAAGCGGGGTCGATTTGTTCTACCGGGCGAAGGAGATGCGCGGAAAAGCGTATTGCCCGTGAGATTTGCGGCGGAAGTTCTGGGCCATCTGGCCTTAACCGAGATCATGCCGGAGCGATGCTTTAATGTGGCTCTTCCTGAGGCCCCATCGCTGGCAGAAATTTGCCATACGTTTTGCCTAGAATGTAATTTTCGGCCGCCCCGGGCGCTGCCTCAGGGCATTTTAAGAATGGGTGCCCGCTTCGGAGATGCCATCGCGAAAGCTGGGATCGGTTTCCCCCTCACGACGACCAGCCTGGGCAAACTCGTAGGCTCGACGGTGGTCGACGCGCGCCGGCTCTATCGGGCGTTGGCCCATCTGCAGCCCCCCTCCCTCAGCGAGGCGGTGCGTGAATCGGCTGAATTCTATCGTGGGCTTTGAGCGCGATGCAGGTATTGACCGGCTGACCGCTTCGGGGCTGATATTCGTGGATTCACGCAGCGACATGGTAAGCAAACGACTACTGGATATATTTATCACGTTGGCGGCTGGGGTACTCCTGCTGCTGCCAGCACTGTTCGTAGCCCTGCTCGTCAAGCTGACTTCCGCCGGCCCGGTGATCTACTGGTCGGTACGAGTTGGCCGAAACAACAAGCCGTTCAAAATGCCCAAGTTTCGCAGCATGAGGATCGGCACCCCGGTCGTTGCTACACACTTGCTCAGCAATCCTCCGATGTATCTTACACCGATCGGCGCTTTTTTACGCAAAAGTAGTCTAGATGAACTGCCGCAGCTTTGGAGCATCCTCAAAGGTGACATGAGTTTTGTGGGGCCGCGGCCCGCGCTTTTCAATCAGGACGACCTGATCCATCTGCGTACGGAGATGGGAGTGCATGTGCTTGTGCCGGGGCTCACTGGCTGGGCGCAGATCAACGGACGGGATGAGCTGTCGGTCCCGGAGAAGGTCGCACTCGATGCAGAATACCTGCGCAACAAGTCATTGACGCTCGATTTCCTGATTCTTTGGCGCACTGCTGCTAAGGTCATCAAACGGGAAGGAGTGTCCCACTAGACGAGTCGTCAGAACGTTGTCCGCGAAGCTAAAAAAGCATTGCTCCGGTTGCTTAGCATAGGTGGTTGCCACAAGGTGGTAGGGCGCAAATACAGTTATTGCTCTTGCGTGATTTGCATAGACAGGCTGTCAGTGGATGTCAGCATATTCATAAATTTAAAAGTGAGTCCTGTTTGGGCCGAGCAGGACCACAAGGTCGGTCTCCCATGCAAATTTTACAAAAAACGCCCGTGCATCAATTTGGCCTGCGGTTCTGTGTGACTGTATTCAGTTACCTCGGGATTCTTGCGGCTTCATTCTACCTGGCGTATGAATTGCGGTTCGATTTTGCAGTGCCCGCGGAGTTTCAGGAGGAGCGGCTGCGGTTGCTCAAATATGCGGTGGGGGTGAAATTCCTGTGTCTGGTGTTGCTCCGGCAGACGGGCAGCATGCTGCGGTATTTCAGCATCCCGGACTTGGTGCGGTTGGCGCTGGCGATGGCCTTGGGCAGCGCGCTCCTGATCATGCCGCGGTTTGCTGGCGTGGCGGATTACATTTTCCCGCGCGGCGTGCTGTTGATCGACCTCGTGCTCAGCGTGGCCGGGTTGTGCGCCTTTCGCATCGCGCTCCGGGTTTATCAGGAGCGGCTCAGTGTGGCGCACGGAGCCAAGGGTGGCAGGAAACTGCACGAAATCGTCATCGTGGGCGCGGGTGATTCAGGGGCCTCTCTGGCCAAGGAACTGCTCAACAAGCCGTCGCGCGGACTGAAGCCGGTGGCTTTCCTGGACGACGATCCGGCCAAGCGAGGCCGGCTGGTGCATGGCGTGCCGGTGCTCGGTCGGCCGGAGGATCTGCCCGCCGCCAAGCTCCCGGGAGTGCGCACGGTGGTGGTGGCCATGCCGTCGGCGCCACAGAGGCGCGTGCGGGAAATCGTCCTGCATCTCGTCCAGCTGGGTTACAAGGTCGAGATCGTCCCGGCCATCGAGGATCTCGCTTCCGGCCGGGCCAAGGCCAGCAGCATCCGCGCGGTGGAGGTGGAAGACCTGCTGGGCCGCGAACAGGTGCAGCTCGACACCGGTGCGATCCGTCGGTTCGTGGAGGGCAAGGTCGTGATGGTCACCGGCGCGGGCGGGAGCATCGGCAGCGAGTTGTGCCGGCAGATCGCGCGGCTCAATCCGCAAAGACTGCTGATGGTGGAGCGCTCGGAGGTGAGCCTCTTCACCATCGAGCAGGAGATGAACGAACTGGGTATCGGCGCAATTGCCACCCCGCTCGCCGCCGACGTGCTGGATCTGCAGCGCATGGGAGGCATTTTCAACCGGCTGCGTCCGCAGGTGGTGTTCCATGCGGCGGCGCACAAGCATGTCTATCTGATGGAACGGCAGCCGGACGAGGCGATCCGCAACAACAGCATCGGCACCCGCCTGCTCGGCGAGATGGCGATGCGGCACGGCGTGGAGTCGTTTGTCCTGATCTCAACCGACAAGGCGATCAATCCGACCAGCCTGATGGGGGCCAGCAAACGGCTGGCGGAAATCCACCTGCAGGCGTTGCAGGCGGGAAGCCGCGCCGTTGCTGCGTGCTCGCAGCCCGGTGTCGGTCCACGATTCTCGCTTCGCGAAATCGAGGACGAGGGGACGGAGGACGGAGCGTCTGTTGCGGGCACGGTGGCCGGTCCGACGGTGGCGGCAGCCTTCCAGCCTCCCGTCTCCCGTCTCCCGTCTCCCGTAGCTGCGCATGCAGCTACGAAGTTCATGGCGGTCCGCTTCGGCAACGTGCTCGGCTCCTCCGGCAGCGTGGTGCCGATCTTCAAGCGGCAGATCGCGGCGGGCGGACCGGTCACGGTGACGCATCCCGACGTGACCCGCTATTTCATGACCATCCCCGAGGCAGTGGGATTGGTCATGCAGGCGGCGGTGCTGGGCAAGGGAGGGGAGATTTTCGTCCTCGACATGGGCCAGCCGGTGAAGATCGCCGATCTGGCCCGCCAGATGATCGAGCTCAGCGGCTTCAGGGTCGGCGAGGACATCGAAATCAAGTTCACCGGGCTGAAGCCGGGCGAGAAGCTCTACGAGGAACTGCAGCACCAGGACGAGAGCCATGTGCCGACCGAACACGTCCGCATCTTCCGGTTCGTGCCGAAGGGCGGCATCGAGGAGGCCAGCGCCCGTGCGATCGACCAGTTGGAGCCCCTGCTGGCCACGGCCAGCCCCAACGCGATCAAGCAGCAGTTGCAGGCGATCATCCCCGAATACACGCCGCATCTGGACTGAGGGCGCGAAGCGCCCTCCGCGAGAAGGGGGACGCCCGCCGTCGCCCCTTCGGGCTATGGCGAGGCGGCCCTGCCGGGCTGGAGGACCGAAGACAGAGGACAGAGGGCGGAGGCTTACCTGCCTCTGGCAGGGAGCGGGGAGGGATAAGGTTTGACCACGAATGGACACGAAGAGACACGAATATCATGGCGGGAAAGACGCACTCTGGCGCTGCGCTACAGGGGAAACCGGTAGGCGGCGATGATTTGGCGGGCGATTTCGCGGCGGCGCGTGGTGGCGACGCTGCCATAGCGGCCGGTGATCGAGTCGGGGGCAATCTGGTAGAAATGTCCGCAACTGAAGAGGGTGGGATGGTCGAGCCCATCGGCACCGTTGAGCACGGCTTGGTGCGGGACAGGCGGGCGGGGAGGTGTGATTACATCGTTGCGGAGCGGTGGGCAGTCGGGTTGAACTGGCCGGCCTGGATTGAACCTCCTGTGAGCCAAACGACCTGCCGTATCACCATTCTCGTCCCGTGCCGCAATGAGCGGGAAAACGTGCGTGTCCTGCACGAGCGGGTGGTCCGGGCCATGGCTGGTGCAGGGGACGGGGAGAAGGCGCGCCTGCCGATGGCAGGGGCCGTGGGAGAAGGGACCGAGGGAGAAAGGAGCAGGGAGATGGGAGAAGGGGGCGGGGAGCGGGTAGTGGCGGCGCTCACTTGGGAGCTTTGGTTCATCGACAATGCCTCGGCGGACGGGACGCAGGAGGAATTGCGGGCGCTCGCGGCGGCGGAGTCGCGGGTGAAGGTGATCCTGAATCAACGGAATTTCGGGCACGTGCGGTCGCCGTTCCACGGGCTGCTGCAGGCGCCGGGCGATGCGGTGATCGTGCTGGCGGCGGACTTGCAGGATCCGCCGGAACTCATCCCGGAATTCATCGGGAAGTGGCGCGAAGGGTATCCGGTGGTGATGGGCCAGAAGGTGAACAGCGAGGAGTCGTGGCTGTTTTTCACGCTGCGCCGCGCCTACTACAAGGTGGTCAAACGGCTGGCCGACGTGGAGCTGATCGAGAACGCCACCGGCTTCGGTCTCTACGACCGCAAGGTCATCGAGGCGCTGCGGGCGCTGGACGATCCGTATCCGTATGTGCGCGGGCTGGTCTGTGAACTGGGCTTCCCGGTGGCGCGGGTGCCCTACGAGCAGCCGAAGCGGAAGCGCGGCATCACCAAGAACAATTTCTACACCCTCTACGACGTGGCGATGCTGGGCATCACCAGCCACTCCAAGGTGCCGCTGCGGCTCGCGACCATGCTGGGGTTTGCGGCCTCGGCCGGGTCGTTCCTCGTCGGGCTGGCCTATCTGATCTACAAACTCGTCTTCTGGGAGCGCTTCGCGCTCGGCATGGCGCCAGTGGTCATCGGCCTGTTCTTCTTCGCTTCAGTGCAGCTTTTCTTCATCGGCATCCTCGGCGAATACCTCGGCTCCATCCACACCAAGGTCACCAAACGGCCGCTGGTCGTGGAAAAGGAGCGGATCAATTGGGGCTGACCCCGGGGCGCGTGCGCCAGGCGGACACCGCACAGGCCATGAGAAGCAACGGCCAGGTCAATAGGGCGGTCCAATAACTCAGCCGGACGCTCAACGGCGCACGATAGGAGAGGGTGACCTCGGAGCAGCCCTCGGGGACGGCGACCGTGGCGAGGCCTTGGGCGGAACGTCCGGCTTCGACCGTCCGTCCTCCCGCGTCGGCGGTGTAGCCGGGGAGGAACATGCGCGGAGTTTCGAGCAACGCTCCGCCCTCCGGGGCACGGACAGTCGCCCGGAAGGGCACCAAGGAGGTGACCTCAACGGGCAGCGCGCGGGGTGGCGTTTCCCGCAGGCGATAACGGGCAAAATCGGCAAAGTCGGCGGGCCTGGCCCCCGGGGCCTGCGGGATGAACCGCAAGGTGACCTCCTCCGGCGCCGTCGAGGTGGTCCACAACGGCAGGGTGCGGGCGTTGTCGGGTCCGCTGCCGAAGGCCCGGGGCTGGCCGGAGCGGGGCAGGGCGTATTCGCGGAAGAAGGTTGCTCCCGCAAGCTGCAGGATGCCGACGATCTCGCGGTCGGGAAATGCGAATTCGAGTTCGTAGCGCTTGCCGGGTTCGAGCCGGAGCGAGGGGGTCAGCTTCAACACCCCGGGATTCGCGTCGAGCACGCCTATGAACCGGTCCTGCGGCGGTTGTGCGTGGGCGGCCGGGAAGGGCAGGGGAGCGCCGGCTTGGTCGAGCAGCCGGACTTCGGCGCGCGGGTCCATCACGCCGTTGGAGAAATAGGCCGGCAACGCCGGCAGCAGGCCGTAGGCGTGGTTCATCAGCAGCAGGTTTTCGGGGCGCTGGCTGCGGGCGGTGATCTCGGCCGTGGCGGTGCGGATTTTCCCCGCCCGCACGAACTGGCGCGCCTCCCACAGGCTCCAGGCACAGGCGAGCAGAAGGACAAGCGGAAGGACTGAATGGCGGAAGGGCTGAAATCCTGCGAGTGCGGAGGAGGCCAGGCGTGCGCCCTCGATGGACTCAGGGCTCCGGGAGGTCCCGTGCCGGTGCCGGTCCTGCAGGGCGGCCAGCGCCAGCGCACCGGCCCCCGTCAGCAGGGCGGCCAGCAGCAGATAGAAACGGTGCATGGGCCAGTAGAAGGTGATGCGCTTGACCGGTTCGGGCAGATGCGCCCACAGCCAGTCGGTTAGTCCGGGCACGGGCAGCAGCAACAACACGAGCAACAGGCCGGCGCCGGCGAGCGCACGGATCGCCAGCGGCGTGCCGCGCCAAAAGGAGACGGCCAGGATCACCAGTCCCGCCATCCACAAGGAATAGCCCAGTTGCAGGTCGCTGAGACTGCCCGCGGCGTGGCTCAGCGGCTTCAACACGGCGGGAAACACCTCGCGGATGACGTTGGTGATGCGTTCCTGCTCGGTCAAGCCGGCGGTCACGGCCGAGGCTGCGCCGGGGACGTTGAGCGAGGCCACCGAGACGAACGGATAGTGGGCCAGCGCCACAAACACGCCGGCGCCGAGCAGGGCTCGCCTCCACGCCGGACCATGACGGTGCAGGAAAACCAGCCGCAAGCCCTGCGTGCCCGCGGCGATGAGCGTCATCCAGAGGGCAACGGGCGAGTGGGCATGCCAGAGCGCGGCCAGCGGGGCCGCCAGCCAGAGTTGGCTGCGCACGTCGTCGCGGGCGCAGGGGCGCACGATGCCGTAAACCGCGAGCGGCAGGAAGGGCACCGTCATCCACGTCATGTAAAGGTCCTGCGTATAGATGGTCCCCAGCACGCCGGGGCAGGACAGGTAGAGCGTCGCGCCCGCGACGGCCGTCCAAGGGCGGGCGGGGGCGAGCCGGCGCAGGGTCAGGTAGCTGGCAAGCAGGCCGGCGTAGCCGCAGGCCAGGACGGTGGCGTGTTGCAGGGCAAAGAAACCCAGCGAACGGCCGGTCAGCAGATCGATCAGGCCGGCGAGATGCTGGTAGAGGGGGGCCACGCGCAGCGGATAGACCGCGCCGTTGAAGGCGTATTCCGTCTGCCCCACGAAGACCGGAAAGACACCCGCGCGCCATTGCGTGACGAAATCGGCCAGCATGTTGGCATACCAGAGCGCGTCCCCCGTGCCGACCAGCCGGCCGGTCATGAAGGGGTGCAGCAACCAGGCGCCCACGAGGGCAAGGACCGCCAACCGGCCCGCCTCGCCCGTGAGGGCCGGCGCGCGGGTCGTCGGCACGGGGTCAGGCGGCTGGCTGTCCATCGGTCGGGGAAGGGGAGCCCGGAGAAAGGGAAAAGGGAGCAAGGGGGCTGTAGGACAGATGACGGAGGACAGAGGGCGGCATGCGAGGGGCGAGGCGCTGTCGGGATAGGGTGTTTAGTCTCTTGGGTTCTGCTTTTTCCCCGCACGCGGTTGTTTGGTCAAGGCGTCCGCGTCGGCGAGGTCTTTGGGGCCTCCCGCCGCCGGGCGCTTGTTGGCGAGGAGCTTTTCCCGGTCGATGAAGTTGACCCTGACGCCATCGATCATCTCTTCAATCCGGCGGGCATAACACTCGGCAAGGGTAACGCCGGAAATCTCGTTCATGACCTCCAGGCGGAGCGGCGGCACGCCGATGCGGACAATCCGCCCTTTCTCCAGGAAGACTGCCGGGGTCAGCCCGGGCACGTCGAAACCGAAATCCTGAAAGGCGGCGACCAGTCTGCCGGCATTGGCCGCCGAAATCCCCGCGAACACGTCCAAATCACCGGTGGCCCGGACAAGGCCATGATGGCCGACCGCATAGCCGCCCACCACCCCATACTCAACGCTGCGCCGGTTGAGTGATCTCAAGAAGTCGGCGAAATTCGCGTCCAGCTTCTCCATAAGAGTGGAATTGACGGCGCAGAAACTCGATGCCGGCCAAGCGGACGTCTGCCGGTTGCTTCATCCAATGGGCCAAGTCATCCGGCTTCTGAGTCAGCGAGCCGATCTCGAAACGAGAGCGGTCCAGTCGAAAAGCCGGCTGACCATTTTCAAAGGACGTGGCTGTTGCACGCATGGGCGAAAGGTAGCCGATCGTGTCAGGATGTCGAGCTTCAGGGCTCTCCTGCCTGCATGCTTTGTGCTCTTTGCGAGCGTGGCTTGATCACCGGCAGCGCTTCGGCACGCTTGGTCATTCCAGCGGCCGGGTCCGCGCGGGCGGCGGCGGTGGAGCAAATTGGCGCGTGCCCGGCATTCGCCAAGGCGAATATTTCTAGTGTTGCAAACAAAGTCATCTTGCAGCGGTCTGCATGGTCCCAACCCTGTCACGAGCTCATGACTGAAATCCTCCCCTCCACCCGCCGGCGGCGTGCCGGCATCGCATTGCTGTCCATCGGTTTTTGGGTGTGGGGAGCGGCAGGGCGGGCGTCGGAGACGCGCACCACTCCGCTGCCCGAGGAGATGTTTCCCGAGCTGAAGGGAATCCTGCAGGCGGCGCTGCAGCAGTCGCCGCAAATGATCCTGAAAAACATCGAGCTGGCCCAGAGCGAGGCGGCGCGCATGACCGCCGTCGCCCAGATGCTGCCCAGCGTGGGCACCAGTGTGTCCTACAACGTAAGCGACGCGGCGGTCAGTTCCAACACCGACGTCACGAGCCGGTCCAGCGGCATATTTTACAGCGCAACCCTCAACCAACCCGTCTATCGCTGGGGCACGCTGCAGGCCCAGGCCGAAGCGGCCAAGATCCAGCTTAACATCACCCGACGCAACTTTGCCGAGGCCTACCGCCAGTTGGCGTTGAGCATCCGCAACCAATACCTCGGGCTGGTTTACAAGAAGATCGCCCTGCGCAACGCCGAGGCGGCGCGCGAGCGCGCGGCCTACAGCCTCTCGCTGGAGGAGGCCAAGCTGCAATACGGCCGCATCTCCCAGAGCGAGATCATCGCCCCCCGGCTCGAAATGGAGGAGGCCAGGCTCCGGGCTGACAAGGCCGCGGAGGACCTCGCGGCTGCCAAGCGCAGTTTCTCGCGCCTGACCGGCCTGCCGGAGCCGGCCGACGACAGCATCCCCGACAAGATTCCCCAGGTGAGCTACGATCCCGCGGCCACCACCGCGCTGGCCCGGGCGTTTCTGGGGGAGCGCTGGGAAAGCAGCCCCGCCATCCAGTCGGCCCGCGACTGGGTGCGGGTGGCCGAGCTGAACTACAAGGTGGCGAAATACCGCCTCTACCCGATGTTCAGTTTTGGCGCGAGCATCTCCCAGACGAATTCCACCACCGCCTCGGAGAACTCCGTTTCCCAGGTGGGCGTGCTTTCGCAATACCTCGGGGTCACGGCCACCTGGACGATCTTCGACGGCCGCGCCACCAAGGCGGCGCAAACCAGCGCCCGCGCCAACCAGCGCTACTATGAGCGGCAGCTGCAAAACCAGACCGATGCCCTGATCGACCAGGTGCGGGCGATGGAGAAGCAGCTCGGCTTCTCCCACCGGGCGCTGCAGCTGGCCGAGATCCGGCAGGCCCAGGCCGAATCGGCGGTCCGGCAGCGGCAGGACGAGTTGCAGCAGGGCCTCTCCTCCCAGGTGACGCTGGATGCGGCCCTCGCCACCCAGGACAGCTACACGCTCAACCTGCTGAGTCAGCGCCTGGATTTCCTGTCCCGCTGGTCGGAGTTCGTCTCGACGACGGATACCGATCCCGTGCTCCAGTTCCTGCCCGCCACGCTCAAGTCCAATGTCCGCTAAGTCCCGCCTCCATCCCGCCGCCAAGCTCGGCCTGATTTTGGTGCTGCTCGCCGCCGGCGCGGCGGTGGCGCTCTATTTCAGCCGGCCGGTGGCCGCCGTGGCGCCCGTGACCCGCGGCCGCGCCATCAACGCCGTGCCCGGCAGCGTCACCGTCTTCGCCGAATACCAGATGGACCTGAAAAGCGAGATCGGCGGGCGCGTGCTGCGCAGCGCCCTCGACGACGGCCTGTCGGTGAAGGAGGGCGATTTTCTCGTCCAGCTCGACACCGGCGACCTCGACCTCGAGATCGAACGCATCGAGAGCGAATACGCCGCCCACAAGGCCCGCCTTGCCGTCGGCACCTCCACCAAGCTGGAGCTGCAGACCGCCCGCGAAGAACTGGAAAACTACGAGCGCCTGTTCAAACTCGGCAATTTTGCCGAAACGCAGGTCGTGCAGCAGCAGCGGCGGGTCCGCTCCATCGAGCAGCGCCTCGAACAGGAGAACGTGGCCAACCAACTGACCACCGACACCTTCGAGAACACCCTCAAGGTGAAGCGCCGCCAGCGCGAGAAGATGACCATCACCGCCTTCTTCGACGGGGTCGTTTCCAAGGTTTACGCCCGCCCCGGCGACCTCATCGGCGGCAACGCGCCCATCGCCACGCTCATCTCCACCAACCGCACCGTCGAGGCCAAGGTCAGCGAGGAGAACTTCGCCGGCCTCGAAGTCGGCCAGAAGGCCTCCGTGCGCTTCCTCGGCTACGGCGACACGCTCTACAACGCCCGCATCGCCAAGATCCTGCCCACGGCGGATGCCGAGACCCAGCGCTACGTCATCCACCTCGAGGTGGATCTGCCGCTCGACAAGCTCGTGCCCGGCCTCACCGGCGAGGCGAGCATCGTGATCGGCCAGCGCGACGCCGGGGCCATCATTCCGCGCCGGGCCTTGCGCGGCAACGAGGTCTTTGTCGTCTCCGGCGGCCGGGTGGAGCTGCGCAGCGTGAAGCTCGGCTACGTGGCGCTCAACCAGGCCGAGATTCTCGAAGGCCTCAAGGAGGGCGAGCTGGTCATCGTCGAGGAGCTGGACCTGTTCCGCCCCGGCATGCGGGTCCGCACCCAGGTGCTCAAGTAAGGGCCGCGCCGCCCGCCCGAGCCGATGTCTCCGACGCTGCGCATAGCCTTCCGTTTCCTCACGGCCAAAAAGCGGGCCATGCTCATGAGCCTGTCCTGCATCGTGCTGGGCGTCGGCCTGTTCGTGGTCACCCAGGCGACCACCAGCGGCTTCGAGGATTTCTTCATCAAGACCATCCTCGGCACCGAAGGCGCCATCCAGGTGCGCGACCGCGTGCAGGCCACCATCCGCACGATGGAGGCGGGCGGCGGCGGCAGCGGATCGGGTTTCCAGATCCAGCAGAAGGAAGGGGTGAAATACATCGAGGGCGTCGAGGAGCCGAAGCTGGTGATCGACCAGTTGAGGCAGTTCCGCAACGTCTCCGGCGTCTCGGAGGTCGTCACCGGTTCGGCCGTGATGACCAGCTCCTTCAAAAGCGACTCGGTCAAGATCTTCGGCATCGTCCTCGAGAACCACCTCCTCGTCTCGCAGCTCGGCAGCCAGATCGTGCAGGGCTCGGCCGACAACTTCCGCGACGCCGCCGCCGGCGCCCTGATCGGCAAGGAGATCGCCGACCGCCTCCAACTGGGCGTCGGCGACTCCTTCCTGCTGGCGTCGGCCGGCCAGACGCGCCGCTACCGGGTGTCGGCCGTCTATCAGACGGGCGTGAGCAGCATCGACAAGGAGCGCATCTATCTGCATCTCGCCGAGGCGCGTTCGCAGCTCAAGAAGCCCACCGGCGCCAGCTACATCCAGGTCAGCCTCTACGACCGCGACCGCGCCGACGAGGACGCCGTGCAGATGGAGGAGGTGCTGAAGCACGGCGTGCGCGACTGGCAGTGGCGCGAAAAGACCTGGCTGGAGACCTTCCGCGCCCTGCGCCTCTCGTCGGCCATCACCGTTTCGATGTTCTCGCTCATCGCCGGCCTCGCGATGTTCAACACCCTCGCGATGATCGTCATGGAGAAGACCAAGGAGATCGCGATCCTGCGTTCCATGGGCTACACCCGCGAGGACATCTCGCAGATCTTCCTCTGGCAGGCCTGCATCGTCCTCACCATCGGGTCGGTCATCGGCTGCCTGCTGGGCGCCGGCGGCACCTATGGCGTTTCGCGGATTCCGCTGCACATCACCGGCATTTTCCGAACGGAAACCTTCATCGTGAACTGGTCCGTCTGGCACTACGTGGCCGCCGTGCTCACCGCCGTCGCCATGGTGATGGTGGCCTCGCTGATTCCCGCCCGCCGCGCCGCGCGCCTCGAGCCGGGCGACATCATCCGGGGGACTTCGACATGAGCGCTTCCACCGGCAAGAACGGTCGCGTCGCGCTCCGCTGCGAGGGTCTGCACCGCTACCTCGGCCAGGGAGAGGGGAGGGTGCATGTGCTGCGGGGCGTCTCCTTCGAGGCGCGTGCGGGCAACGTCACGGCCATCGTCGGCCCCTCCGGTTGCGGCAAGTCCACGCTGCTCTATCTGCTCGGCCTGCTCGACCGGCCCGACGGCGGCTCGATCTGGATCCGCGACCAGCTCATGTCGAACAGCGGCGATCTCGAGCGCACGGCCGCCCGCGGCGAGCACATCGGCTTCGTCTTCCAGTTCCACTTTCTCATGCAGGAGTTCTCGGCGCTGGACAACGTGATGATGCCCATGCGCAAGCTCGGCCGGCTTTCCGAGCCGGAGATGGCGGCCCGCGCCCGCAGCCTGCTGGCCGACGTCGGGCTCGGCGAAAAGACCCACCGCCTCGCCACCCAGCTCTCCGGCGGCGAGCAGCAGCGCGTGGCCATCGCCCGCGCCCTGGCCAACCAGCCCGCCATCATCCTCGCCGACGAGCCCACCGGCAACCTCGACGTCCGCAACTCCGGCCTCATCTTCGACCTGCTCACCCGCCTCGCCAAGGAAAACGGCCAGGCCGTCGTGCTCGTGACCCACAACCCCGAGATCGCCAACCGTTGCGACGAGATCAAGCCGATGCGCGACGGCGAATTCGTCGGCTGAGCAGAACCCGCCGGGCGGCCCCCGCGAATGGGGGCGCGCGGGACGCGGGGCCCGGGGGCGGCGGGTGTCCCGAATCCCGACCACTGAAACGATTTTCGCGTCAGTCTTTTCACAATTAGCAACGCATCCGTTGTCCCGGACGCTGCTAATATTGGAACTCGCCGGGTTTCATTTGGAATTTTTGTTTTACATCCCCCCGGGGCTCTCTCTTTGCTTTGGCCCTCTTTTTACCGCACACCACTCGCTAGCCTGAATTCTGCGCTCAATTCGGGGGATCGGATGCCGATCCTTCGCGTTTCCCGCCGGGTTCCAGACTGACGCTCATGTCCAAAATCTTCCCGAAATCCGCCAACGCCCTGCCCCTGCAGATCCTGATTTTCCTCGGCATCCTGGGCGGTGTCGCGGCGGCCGGCATCACCTACTACGCCACCCCGGCCTATTCCCGCGTCGGCTACGCCCCGGTCCAGCCGGTGCCCTTCGATCACAGCCTGCACGCCGGCCAGCTCGGTCTCGATTGCCGCTACTGCCACTCCGCCGTCGAGAAGTCCGGCACCTCGAGTGTGCCCGCCGCGCAGACCTGCATGAACTGCCACGGCACGATCAAGGCCCAGAGCCCGCTGCTCGAACCCGTGCGCCAGAGCTTCCAGACCGGCGACCCGGTGCCCTGGGTCAAGATCCACGCCGTGCCGGACTACGTCTATTTCAACCATTCCGTGCACGTGAACCGCGGCGTGAGCTGCGTCGAGTGCCACGGCAAGGTCAACGAGATGCCCGTCGTGCGGCAGGACCAGCCCCAGAGCATGAGCTGGTGCCTCGACTGCCACCGCGACCCCGCCGCCCGCATCCGCGACCCGAAGGATGTCTTCAACCTCGATTCCGCCCGCCTCGCCGACCAGGGCCCCGAGGGCCGCAAACGCGCCCAGGACTACGTCGAACACGCCAAGATCATGCCGCCGCAGAGCTGCTCCGGCTGCCATCGCTGATGAAACGCAAATTTGACCATTCCGCCCCCACGCAGCGCGAGCTCGCCGGTTTTCCGGTGCAGGTCCTGCCTTCGTCAACTGGTGGTGACACCTTGCCTGCTCAGCCCACAAAAACGGGCCCGAAATACTGGCGCAGCCTCGACGAGCTGGCCGACACGCCCGGTTTCCGCGAGCACCTGGCCCGCGAGTTTCCCGAGGGCGCTTCCGAGCTGAACGGCGTGGACCGCCGCCAGTTCATGCGGCTCATGGCGGCTTCGTTCGCCCTCGGCGGCCTCGGCCTCGCCGGCTGCCGCCGCCCGGAAAAGCACATCCTGCCCTACGGCAAGTCCGTCGAATACACCGTCCCCGGCCTCCCGCTCTATTTCGCCACGGCGATGCCCCTGCGCAAGACGGCCATCCCGCTCGTCGCCGAGACGCACCAGGGCCGCCCGACCAAGCTCGAGGGCAACCCCAGCTACAAGCCGCACGGCGGCGCCAGCTCGCTGCTCGCGCAGGCCTCGGTCCTCGATCTCTACGATCCCGAGCGCGCCACCGCCCACACCGCCGGCAACCGCACGCTCAACGTCGCCGACGTCCACGATCTCCTCGCCAAGGTCCGCAGCACCTACGCCGGCAACGGCGAGGGCCTCGCGTTCCTCGCCGACGAGTCCGCCTCCCCGACCCGCGCCCGCCTCGTCGCGCGCCTGAAGCGCGAGTTCCCCCGCGCCATCTGGGCCGAATACGAGCCCGTGCAGGACGAGCCCCCGATCGCCGCCGCCCAGGCCGCCTTCGGCCGCAACGTCAAGCCGGTCTATCGCTTCGCCAAGGCGAAACGCATCGTCAGCCTCGACGCCGATTTCCTCCACGCCGAGGCCGGCTCGCTCTACTACGCCCGCAGCTTCGCCGACGGCCGCCGCGTCAGCAGCGCCGCCGAGGCCGACCGGATGAACCGCCTCTACGTGGCGGAGAGCGGCTTCTCGCTCACCGGCAGCATGGCCGACCACCGCCTGCGCCTCGCCAGCAGCCACCTGCCGGCCTTCGCCGCCGCCCTCGCCGGCAAGGTGCTCGCGACCTCCGCCTTCGAGAAACCGGCCCAGGGCCTCGACATCAAGGCCGGCTGGATCGAGCAGTGCGCCGAGGATCTCCTCGCACACAGGGGCGAAAGCCTCGTCGTCGCCGGCGCGCACCAGCCCGTCCAGGTGCACGTGCTCGCCTACCTGATGAACAGCGCCCTCGGCGCCATCGGCCGGACCGTCGATTTCGTCGCCGTCGAGCCCTCGGCCGCCTCGACCATCCAGGCGCTCGCCACGGCCATCAAGGGCGGTTCCGTCAGGACCCTCTTCGTCCTCAACGGCAACCCGGCCTACAACGCGCCGGCCGACCTCGATTTCGGCGCGCTGCTGAAGTCCGTGCCCGAGGTCATCCGCTACGGTTACTACCACGACGAGACCTCCGCGCTGGCCGGCACCCACCTCGCCGCCACGCACTATCTCGAGTCGTGGGGCGACGCGCGCACCGTGGACGGCACGATCGTGCCGATCCAGCCGATGATCCTGCCGCTCTTCAACGGCCTGATGGAGGTCGAACTGCTCGCCCGCCTCGCCGGCGAGGCCAAGCCCGACGCCTACGAGCAGGTCTTCGCGACCCGCGGCGGCGACCGGAAGGCCTTCGAAAAGTTCCTGCACGACGGCTATGCCGAGGGCACGGCCTACCCGGTCGTCGGCGTTTCCGCCAGGCCGGTCGGCGCACTCGATTTCGCCGGCTTCCCCGCCATCGCCGCGCTTTCCAAGGACAACCTCGAGGTCCGCTTTGCCACCGACCACAAGATGGACGACGGCCGCTTCGCCAACAACGGCTGGCTCCAGGAGTGCCCGGACCCGATGACCAAGCTCGCGTGGGACAACGCGATTCTCATCAGCCCGCGTCTCGCCAAGGATCTCGGCATCGTGCCCGGCGGCAGCCTGCTGCAGGTCGCCCGCAAGGAGGAGGCCGAATTCTCGGTCGGCAGGGAGAACGCCTACGTCGGCGAGGTCGCGCTCAACGGCCGCAAGATCACCGGCCCGCTGCACATCCAGCCCGGTCTGGCGAACTACACCATCGTCCTGCCGCTCGGCTACGGCCGCACCAAGACCGGCCACGTCGGCACCGGCGCGGGTTTCAGCGCCTACCCGCTCCGCACGAGCGACGCCCTGGGCTTCGCCACCGGCGCCACGCTGCGCGTGACCGGCGAGCGCAAGCTCCTCGCCAACACCCAGGAACACTGGTCCATGGAAGGCCGCGACATCGTGCGCGAGGCCAACCTCGACGAGTTCAAGGACAACCCCGGCTTCGTCGCCGGCATCGGCATGGAGTCGCACTCGCCCGCCATCTACGGCGACCTCCCGCCGGCCGAGTTCGCCAAGCTCTCCCGCGAGGAGCGCGCGAAGATCACCGCCGCCCGCGCCGGCACCACGCCGCGCGGCCAGTCGCTCTACGAGACGCCCGACTTCGCCGGCAAGGATGCCAAGTTCGACGGCCTGCACCAGTGGGGCATGTCCATCGACCTCAACACCTGCATCGGCTGCAACGCCTGCGTGGTCGCCTGCCAGGCCGAGAACAACATCCCGATCGTCGGCCGCGACCAGGTGCTGCGCGGCCGCGAGATGCACTGGATCCGCCTCGACCGCTATTACTCCGACGGCTCGGCCGACCCGACAGCGTTTGGCCAGGAAGGCGGCAACTCGATCCTCCCCGAGGACCCGCAGGTCTCGATGCAGCCCATGACCTGCCAGCACTGCGAACTCGCCCCCTGCGAGACCGTGTGTCCGGTCAACGCCACCGTGCACGACGAGGAGGGCCTCAACGTGATGGCCTACAACCGCTGCATCGGCACCCGCTACTGCGCGAACAACTGTCCCTACAAGGTCCGCCGCTTCAATTTCTTCGACTTCAACAAGCGCGCCACCGACGCCCTCTACCTGGGCCCGCTCGGCCACCAGCAGGACATGCCCGAGCTCGTGAAGATGGTGAAGAACCCCGACGTCACCATCCGCATGCGCGGCGTGATGGAGAAGTGCACCTACTGCGTGCAGCGCATCCAGCAGGCCAAGATCGCCCGGAAGCGGCAGACCGGCCTCGACGCCGTGCCCGAGATTCCCGACGGCACGATCAAGGTCGCCTGCCAGCAGGTGTGCCCCGTCGAGGCCATCGTCTTCGGCAACGTCAGGGACGAGAAGAGCGCCGTCTCCCGCGCGAAGGCCCAGGAGCGCGACTACGCGGTGCTCGGCTACCTCAACATCCGTCCCCGCACGACCTACCTCGGCAAGCTCCGCAACCCGAACCCGCACATGCCGGATTATTCCAGCCTCCCGCTCAGCCGCGTGGAGTACAACCGCAAGAACGGCCACGCCGGCCACGGCGGCGGCCACCCCGAGGCCGCCGCGCACGGCCCTGACGACCATGCCGCCAAGAAAGACGGAGGGCACCATTAATGGCCGCGCACGTCTCTGATCATCCGGCCCCCGCCGTCCTCTCCGAGGTCAGGCCCGCGGTGCTCCCGCGCCCGGAGCTGGTGCACCATCACCGCGACTTCAAGTGGATCACCGACAAGATCTGCGGTCTCGTCGAGGGCACCACGCCGACCTGGTGGTGGTGGTGCTTCGGCGTCGCGTCGTTCGTCGCCTCGTTCACCGTCGCCGGCCTCATCTACCTCGTCTCCACGGGCGTCGGCGTGTGGGGCCACGCCAACCCGGTCAACTGGGCGTGGGACATCGTCAACTTCGTGTTCTGGATCGGCATCGGCCACGCCGGCACCCTGATCTCGGCGATCCTGTGCCTGCTGCGCCAGAAGTGGCGCACCTCGATCAACCGCGCCTCCGAGGCCATGACGATCTTCGCCGTGGTCTGCGCGGCGATCTTCCCGGTCTTCCACGTCGGCCGCATCTGGTTCGCCGTCTATCCCGGCTACCTCTTCCCGTTCCCCAACTCCAACGGCATCTGGCAGAACTTCCGCTCGCCGCTGGAATGGGACGTGTTCGCGGTCTCGACCTACGGCACGGTCTCGGTGCTCTTCTGGTATGTCGGCCTCATCCCCGACCTCGGCACGCTGCGCGACCGGTTCACCGCCGCCGGCAAGCTGGTCCGCGCCCGCATCTACGGCTTCTTCTCCATGGGCTGGCGCGGCTCCAACCGCCACTGGAGCAACTACGAGATGGCCTACCTCATCCTCGCCGGCATCTCCACCCCGCTTGTGCTCTCCGTGCACACGATCGTGTCGTTCGACTTCGCCGTCTCGCTGATCCCCGGCTGGCACACGACGATCTTTCCGCCGTATTTCGTGGCGGGCGCCATCTTCTCGGGCTTCGGCATGGTGATGACGCTGATGCTCCCCCTGCGCGCCATCTACCGCTTGGAGGACCTGATCACGCAGTATCACATCGACTGCATGTGCAAGATCACCCTGGCGACCGGCACCATGGTGGGCTACGCCTATTCGATGGAGTTCTTCATCGCGTGGTATGGCGCGAACCCCTACGAGGGCTTCGCGTTCATCAACCGCGCGTTCGGCCACTACGCCTGGGCCTACTGGATCATGATCGGCTGCAACGTCATCACGCCGCAGTTCTTCTGGTTCAAGGCCGTGCGCGAGAACACCGCCCTCGTCTGGGTCCTCTCGATCTTCGTCAACGTCGGCATGTGGTTCGAGCGCTTCGTGATCATCGTCACCTCGCTCGCCCGCGACTTCCTGCCCTCGAGCTGGGGCTACTACTCGCCCTCGATCGTCGAGATCTTCACGTTCTTCGGCACCTTCGGCGTCTTCTCCTTCCTGTTCCTCCTCTTCATCCGCTTCGTGCCCATCATGCCGATGTCCGAGGTGAAGGCGGTCATCCCGCAGGCCGACCCGCACGGCGGGCACAAACACTGAGGAACCTGCCATGAGCAAGCCTTACGGAATCATCGCCGCCTTCGACACCGTGCCCGCCGTCTATCACGCCTGCGAGCAGGTGCGCGACGCCGGCTACTCGCAATGGGACGCGATCACGTCGTTCCCCGTCCACGGCCTCGACTACGCCATGGGCATGCGCCGCTCCAAGGTCCCGCGCTTCTCGCTGGCCGGCGGCGTCACCGGCTTCTGCACCGGCATGTCCTTCATCGCCTGGCTCGGCTGGGTCGAGTATCCGCTCGTCGTCGGCGGCAAGCCCTACTTCAGCCCGATGTTCGCCTTCCCGGTGTCCTACGAGCTGACCATCCTCTTCACCGCCTTCGCCACCATCTTCGGCATGTTCTTCCTGAACAAACTGCCGATGCACTACCATCCCGTGCTGAAAGCCCCGCAGTTCGTCCGCGCCCTGGACGACCGTTTCTACATCGTGATCGAGGCCAACGACCCGAAATACCACGCCGCCCAGACCCGCGCCCTGCTGGAGCGCGCCGGCGGCAAGGACATCGTCGAAATCGAGGAATAAGATGCGCTACGCCTACTACACCCTCGCGTTCCTCGTCGTCCTGACCCTCTCGGTCCTGGGCTACCGCGGCTCGCTCTCCACCCGTCCGCCGCTGGAGTTCTTCCCGGACATGGACCACCAGGCGAAATACAAGCCGCAGGCGGAGTCGCAGTTCTTCGCCGACGGCCGCGCCGACCGCCCGATTCCCGCCGGCGCCGTGCCGCGCGGCCGCACGGTGGAGGCCGATGCCGCCTACCTGCGCGCCGACGACGCCCGCTACGCCGGCAAGCTCGCCGACGGCTCCTTCGTCCGCGGCTTCCCCGCCGGCCTCGAGCTCGACGAGAACTTCGTGCGCCGCGGCCAGGACCGCTACCAGATCTACTGCCAGCCCTGCCACGGCGCGCTCGGCGACGGCAACGGCATCACCAAGGCCTACGGCATGGTCGCCACGCCCACCTATCACGACGACCGCCTGCGCGGCATGGCGGAGGGCGAGATCTACAACACCATCACCAACGGCAAGAACACCATGTCGTCCTATGCGGACAAGCTCAGCCCCGACGACCGCTGGGCCGTGATCGCCTACGTCCGCGCCCTCCAGCGCGCCGCCCACGCCACGATTGACGATGTCCCCCTCGAACAACGCGGAGGCCTGAAGTAACATGAGCGCTCCCGCCTCCACCGCCTCCCTGGCGAACAAGTTCCTCGTTGCCGGCCTCGCCGGCCTGGCGCTGACCGCGATCGGGCTCTTCGTGGGCGACGCCCACGGCGTGGCCCTCTCCTACGTCGTCGGCATCAGCTACTGGACCGCCGTCGCCATCGGCATGCTCATGCTGGTGATGATCCACCACATCTTCGACGCCGGCTGGTCCACGGTCATCCGCCGCCAGTTCGAGCACGGCCTCTCGGCCTTCAAGTGGCTGTTCATCCTCTTCCTCCCGCTCATCGCCTCGGCCTGGCTGAAGCCCGGCTTCGTCTGGCCCTGGATGGATCTGGGCCACGCGCTGCACGGCGGCCACGGCACCGTGGGCGCCGACCCGCTCTATGTGAAGAAGGCGAGCTTCCTGAACGTGCCCATGTTCACGGGCATGACGGTCGCGTTCTTCGCCGGCTGGATCTGGCTCTCCGCCCGCCTGCGCAAGGCCTCCTTCGCCCAGGATGCCGACGGCGACCTGAAGTGGACCTTCATGAACCGCAAGACCGCGGCCTTCGGCATCCCGATCAACGCCCTGGCCCTGACCTTCGCCGCCATCTACTGGATGAAGAGCCTCGAATACCACTGGTTCTCCACGATGTATGGCGTGTGGTTCTTCGCCAACTGCATGCGCGCGGCGCTCGCCTTCGGCGTCGTCATCACCTGGTGGCTCTACACGCGCGGCGACTACAAGGGCATCTACAACACCAACCAGCTTCACTGCCTCGTCGCGCTGGCCTTCGCGTTCGTGGTGTTCTGGGCCTATGTGACCTTCTCGCAGTATTTCCTCATCTGGAACGCCAACGTGCCCGAGGAGACCTTCTGGTATAACATCCGCGAGCACGGCGACTGGCTCTGGGTCGGCATGCTGCTGCTCTTCGGCCACTTCTTCGTGCCGTTCCTGCTCTGGCTCTCCTACCGCCGCAAGTCCACCCTCGCGCCCGCGCTGAAGATCAGCCTGTGGGTCGCGCTCATCATTCTGGTGGACCTCTGCTACAACGTCCTGCCCGCGCTCAAGGACGGCCACGACGAGCCCCGGCCGTTCCTGTCGCCCAACCTGCTCTGGGTGCTGAGCTCGGTGGTCGGCGTCGGCGGCATCTGCGTGTGGTCCTACCTGCGCAGCTTCGCCACCGCGAAGCTCATCCCGGTCCGCGATCCCCGCATCGTCGAGTCCCTCACCCACCACGACGCCACGGCGCCCGAGCCGGCGCCCGCCCGTCCCCACTGGCTATGAGCGATTCCCCCGCCAACTTCTCCTTCCCGCACCGCACGCCGGTCTTCACCGCGATCATCGTGATCCTGTGCTTCGCGGCCTTCGGCTGGCTGGCCCGGCGCGTCTATGTGCCGCAACCCACGGCGATCCCGTCCCTCACCGGCGAGCTGACCCCGGCCGAGCGCAAGGCCCGCCTCACCGAGCTCCGCACCAAGGAGCACGAGGCCGCCACGACCTACGGCTGGGTGGACCAGCCGAAGGGCGTCGTGCGCCTGCCCCTCGACCGCGCCATCGAGCTCACCGCCCGCGACCTCGCGAAGAAGTAACCCTTGCCGATGAATCCCAACGTCCAAAACAGCCGCGCCGAGCAGCAGGAGATCGACGCCTCCGCCAAGTGGCCCGTGCTCGTCTTCCTCGGCTCGGGGCTGCTCTGGCTCGTCGCCGGCGGCGCGCTCGCGCTCGCGGCCAACATCCAGTTGCACACCCCGTCGTTCCTCGCCGACTGCGCGTGGTTCACCCACGGCCGCCTCGCGCCCGCCGCGCAGAACGCGCTGGTCTATGGCTGGGGCTTCAACGCCGCCTTCGCCTTCGGGCTGTGGCTGATGGCGCGCCTCTCGGCCACCACGCTGCGCCACGGCGGCTGGCTCTTCGTCGCCGCCAAGTTCTGGAACCTCGGCGTCACCCTCGGAATCGGCGGCATCCTCGCCGGCTATTCCACCTCCTTCGAGCTGCTGGAGATGCCGCGCTTCGTCTCGCTGCTCCTGCTCGGCGCCTACGCGCTCATCGGCGTCTGGGGCGTCACCACCTTCAGCATCCGCAACACCGAGAACATCTACGCCTCGCAATGGTATCTGTTCGGCGCGGCCTTCTGGTTCCCCTGGGCCTATAGCATCGCGCAGGTCATGCTCATCGCGACCCCCGTGCGCGGCGTGCTCCAGCCGGTGGTGAACGCCTGGTATGTCCACAACCTCTACGGCCTGTGGTTCCTGCCGGTCGCGCTGGCCGCCATCTATTACCTCCTGCCCAAGCTTCTCGGCAAACCCATCGCCCACTACTACCTCGCGCCGCTCGCCTTCTGGTGGCTCGTCCTCGCCGCGGCCTTCGCCGGCGGGGCGCGCCTCGTCGGCGCCCCGGTGCCGGTGTGGATTCCGACCCTCGGCACGGTGGCCAACCTCGCGCTCCTCCTGCCCCTTGTCATCTTCGCCCTGAACTTCCTCGGCACGCTCTCCGGCAGCTTCGGCGCCGTCGGGGGCAGCCTCTCGCTCCGTTTCGTCGTGCTGGCCGTCGCGGGCTTTTTCCTGAACGCCCTGGTCAACGTCCTGCTTTCGATCCCGGCCTTCGCCGAGGTCGGGCAGTTCACGCTGCTCGGCGGGTTGCGCGACTGGTCGGCCCTCTATGCGACCTTCTCGGTGGCCGTCTTCGGCGCCGCCTACTTCTTCCTCCCGCGCCTCACCGGCAAGGAGTGGCGCTCGTCGGCGCTGGTCCGGGCCCACTTCGGCGCCACGGTGCTCGGCGTGGCTCTCCTGGTCGTCGGCCTTGGCGCCGGCGGCTGGCAGCAGGGCGCCCTGCTCAACCACGCCGCGGTGGCCTTTGGTGACATCACCCGCGCGCTCTCCGGCTGGCACCTGCTCAACACAGTCGGCCTCGGCGTCCTGCTGGTCGGCCATCTCGCCTTTCTCATCAACTTCGTCTGGATCGCCTGCCCCCTCAACTCGCAGGGCACCGCCAGCGTCACCATCCCGGTGCCGCCGGCGCTCAGCCTCGCGGCGAAGGAGGGCCCCGCATGAAAAACGGCCTCGTCCTCTTCCTCGGCGTCTTCGGCACCATGGCCCTGTCCTGGGCCGGCCTGCTGCTCGCCGCGCACAAGCAGATCGGCGCCTTGCCCCAGTTCAAGGACCCCATCGAGCAGACGCTCAACCCGGCGCCGCTCACCGGCCTCGCCGACCAGGGGCGCTTGGTTTACCAGGACCTCGGCTGCGTCACCTGCCACACCCAGCAGGTCCGCTACGACGGCTTCGGCTCCGACCTCAAGCGCGGCTGGGGCGAGCGCGGCAGCTTCGCCCGCGACTACATCCGCGAGAAGACCGTGCTGATCGGCTCCAGCCGCATCGGCCCCGACCTGCGCAACGTCGCCGCCCGCAACTACGCCAGCCCGGAGTATTTCCACGGCCTGCTTTACGCCCCGGAGTCCGTCGCCCCCGGCACCAACATGCCGGCGCACCGGTTCCTCTACGAGGTGCGCCCGCTGACGGGCAACCAGCCCTCCCACAAGGCGCTGAAGCTCCCCAGCAAGCACTCGCCCGGCGAGGGCCTCGAGGTGGTGCCCACCCACCGCGCCGAGGCGCTCGTCGCCTACCTGATGAGCCTCAAGGACACCTACCATTATCCCACCGAGCAGGAACTGAACGCTCCCGCCCCGGCCAAGGAGGGCGGCCACTAAGATGAGCGCCAACCAAGACAACCGTTTCAATTTCGAGGCCTCCGCCGCCAGCGACGACAGCATCCGCGAGGTTCACGCCCGCCTGCAGAGCCGGAAGCCCGACAAGCCGCACGGCTACCCGCTGCTGCCGCTCGTGCTGCTCGGCCTCATGTGCTGCGTCGGCTTCTTCGGCTCGATCTACATGGTGCACCACTCGATCCGGTTCGACCCGCTCGTGGTCAACGCCCGCGCCAACCGGGCGAAACCGGGCGAAAAGGGTCCGGTGGTTCTCACCCGCGCCCAGCTCGGCAAGCCGGTCTATCTGAGCACCTGCGCCACCTGCCACCAGGCCAACGGCCTCGGCGTGCCCGGCGCCTTCCCTCCGCTGGCCGGCTCGGAGTGGGTCGCGGGCAGCGAGGAGCGCATCGTCCGCATCGTGCTCCACGGCCTGCAAGGTCCCCTCAAGGTCAAGGGCGCCGATTACAACAACGTCATGGCCCCGCTCGGCGCCGTCCTGAAGGACGAGCAGATCGCCAACGTGCTGTCCTACATCCGCTCGGAGTGGGGCAACACCGCCCCCGAGGTGCAGCCCGAGACGGTCGCCAAGGTCCGCGCCGACACCGCCGGCCGCGCCACCTATTGGACCGCCGAGGAACTGCTGAAGATCGGGAACTGAGGCGCGGTCACGCGTCTCCAACTGCAGGGCGGGGTCTCCGAACCCCGCCTTTTTCTTGAGGCGGCGGATCAGCGATCCCGCCCCTCCGGAAATTACAGAGGCCGGGCCTCACGCCCGGCCGGATGTTTTCAGCCTGCAAACCGGTTCAGCCGCCCATGCCCTTGAGCATGTCGCCCATGTTGGGCATCTGGAACTTCTGCCAGCCCTCCGGCGGCTGGAAGAGCGAGGCGGGCAGGCTGCCGGGTTCGATCTTGGTGGCCTCCATCTTGAAGGTCTCGCGGTTCTTGGCGTCGCGGGAGATGACGCGCAGGGGGAAGCCGGGCTTGCCCTTGAATTTCTCCTCCCAGCCGCTGGCGGCCTTCTTCTTGCCGCCGCCGAACATGCCGCCCATCGGGTTGCCGGCGCCGCTGCCGAGGCCCATGAAGGCGCCAAGCCCCTCGGTCACCCAGATCTCGGTGGTGATGTTGCCGTCCTTGGAGACGTATTCGTCGCACTTGTAGCCGAGGATGGTCTCCGTGCGGCCGGTCTTCTCGATGTTGGGCTCCTTCTCGTAGGCGCCCTGCACGGCCTTTTCCACGTGCTCCTTGATCGGCATGACCATATACATCTGCTGGTCGGGCATGAGCATGAGCATCTCCATCTTCTGGAGGTCCATGATGCTGGCGAAGGCGTTCCCCTCGGCGCTGAGGTCGATGCGGAGGGCGCTGCCCTTGATCGAGTAGTCGAGTTCCTGGGTCTTGCCCTTGCCCGTGGTCATGGCGAGGGCCACCTTGCCCTCGAAGGCGGCGGCATGACCAAGCGAAGCGGTGAGCAGCGCGGCCACCGCGAAAAGACGGAGTAGGGGTTTCATGCGGCGGAGCCTAAGCCCCGCCCCCCGCGACACAAGCCGCCGTTGGCCAATCCGAGGCAAAAACCGGGTGAAACCCGCGGCGCGTCTTTCTATGCAGGGGTTCAGCGAGGCTCAGGCGAGCAGATGGCGGCCGGATTTGCGGGTGCCGGTGCGCTTGACGAGCTTCGCCTTGAGCAGCGGAGCGAGAATGTGGGCGGCGCCCTGTTTGGCGACATCGAGCGCCGTCCAGATTTCCGCCGGAGCAAGGCCTTCGGGTCTGGCGCGCAGCAGATGCAGCAGCCGCTCCTGACTCGGGCGCAGCACGGTCTTTTTCGCCCTGCCTTTGACCGCAAATTGCTGCGCACGCAGCCAGACGCGGTCCAAGGTCATGCGCAGGCCCTCCGTGGTGTATTCGAGCCACGCGGTCAGGTCGCCCCCGGCCTTGGGCACGGCGGCGAGTCCGGCGTAATAGCGAGGCCGGTTCTCCCAATAGAACTCGTCGATGGAGAAGATGTGGCGGGTGTCGAAGCCACGCCGGTAGAGTTCCCAGAGCGCGAGCATCCGTCCCGCCCGGCCGTTGCCGTCGGTGAACGGGTGGATTGCCGCAAACTGGCAATGGAGGATGGCCGATGTGAGCACGGGCGACCATTCGTCGCTCGGGCCGTTCCACCAGTCGAGCAGCTCGCGCATCAGACCGGAAACGAGGTCGGGCGCCGGCGGCAGGTGCTGACCCACGCGCACCAGGATGGTGCGGTAGCGTCCGGCTTCGCCCTGATCCATCACGCCATCCGCCAGCAGGGAGTGCAGACGGAAGAGATCCTCGTGGGTGATGGGCCTGCTCTGTTTTGCGCGTTTTTCGACCCAGCGCAGGCCGGCGAAGTAGTTGAGCACCTCGCGCTTCGAGCGCTCGGTGTGGATCGGCAGCGGCATGCCACCCTCGAGCGCGCGGACCTCCTCAAGGGTGAGGGGGTTGCCTTCGATGGCGGTGGAAGCGTGCGCGCCGCGCTGCCGGCTGTCTTTGGCGAGCTGCGGAACCCAGGCGACCTGCACCGTGGCCGCGGCGATCTTTGCCTTCAGGTCGGCAATGGCCTCCAACTCCCGAAGCAGCCGGGCGGAAACGGTGAACTGGGGGATGAAGGCATGGGCCGTAAGACAAGTGTGAGTGCAGCAACAAGGCAAACGCCTTCCCGTGTGGTCAAGCACAAGTCCAGCGGTAGATGGCACAAGTGATTTGTGCCGTGTTGCGATACAAACCGGCTGGGGTTGCCTTCGTCACTTGACGAAGGCGAATACGAACTCGTGGACGGGCATGGCCTCCAGTTTCAGGCGGTCGGCGAACAGGGCCATGAGCTGCGCGGCCTTCTCCGCGCCGTAGTGGGTGGTGAAGGCGGCGCGGGCCTTCTGCTGGAGCAGGGGGATGCCTTCGCTCCGACGGCGGCGGTGGCCGAGGGGATAGTGGACCTCGACGCGCTCGGTCCGGGTGCCGTCCTTGAAGAAGACCTGCACGGCGTTGGCGATGGAGCGCTTGTCGGGGTCGAGGTAGTCCCTTGAGTATTGTTTGTCCTCGGTGACGACCATCCTGGCACGGAGGGCATCGATGCGCGGGTCGGCGGCGGCCTTGTCCTCGTAGTGGTCGGCGGTGAGCCCGCCGAAGATGAGGCCGATGGCCGTCATGTATTGGAGGCAGTGGTCGCGGTCGGCCGGGTTGTGCAGCGGGCCGGTCTTGTCGATGATGCGGATGGCCGACTCGTGGGTGGTGAGTTCGACGCGCTCGATCTGGTCGAGGCGGTCCTGCACGAGCGGGTGGAGCTTCAGAGCGCACTCGACAGCGGTCTGGGCATGGAACTCGGCGGGGAAGGAAATCTTGAAGAGCACGTTTTCCATCACGTAGCTGCCGAGCGGTCGCGCGAGCTTCACGGGTTGGCCCCTGAACGAGACATCCTGGAAGCCCCAGGTCCGGGCGGTAAGGACGGACGGGTAGCCCATCTCGCCGGTCAGGGCGATGAGCGCGAGGCGCACGGCGCGGCTGGTGGCGTCGCCCGCGGCCCAGGACTTGCGCGAGCCGGTGTTGGGGGCGTGGCGGTAGATGCGCAGGGCGGAACCGTCGAGCCAGGCGTGGGAAACGGCGTTGACGACCTGATCGCGGGTGCCGCCCAGCAGGGCGGTCGCGACGGCGGCGGAGGCGACGCGGACGAGGAGCACGTGGTCGAGGCCGACGCGATTGAAGGAGTTTTCCAGCGCAAGCACGCCCTGGATCTCGTGGGCCTTGATCATGGCGGTGAGAAGGTCCTTGACCTTCAGCGGTGCGCGGAGCGCAGGGAGCGGAGTGCCAAATGCGGCAGGCTGCTGCCCGGCGACCTGGTTGCGGCTGAGCCAGTCGGTGACGGCCAAAATCGCACCCAGGTTGTCCGACGGGTGGCCCCACTCGGCGGCGAGCCAGGTGTCGTTGAAGTCGAGCCAGCGGACGGTCGTGCCGATGTTGAAGGCCGCGGCGACGGGATCGAGTTCGTAGGCCGTGCCCGGGACGCGGGCGCCGTGCTTGATGCTGGCGCCGGGGACGACGGGGCCGAGCAGCTTGGTGCAGGCCGGGTAGGCGAGAGCCATGATGCCGCAGGCCAGCGTGTCGGCCAGGCACCAGCGGGCCGTGTCGTAGGCCTCCTCGCTCGTGATCGGCGCGTGCAGCGCGTAATCGGCGAGCCCGGTGAGCAGCGGATCGGGGGCGGGACGGACATTGGAGATGTGCGATGACATGAATTATGAACTCAACACAGAGGACACGGAGAGCGCGGAGGATGGGACTCTGGGGGCACTGTGCTCTCTGTGTTTGGAATCATGGCCTTTGGCTGAGCGGCGGGAAGGGCCGGGGCTCCGGCCCGGTGTAGTTGGCGCCGGGGCGGATGATCTTGCCGTCGATGCGCTGCTCGATGATGTGCGCGGCCCAGCCGGCGGTGCGGGCCAGCACGAAGAGGGGGGTGAACATGGCCGTCGGCACGCCCATCTCGTGGTAGGCCACGGCGCTGAACCAGTCGAGGTTGGGGAACATCCGCTTCTCGTTCCCCATCAGGGTCTCGATCCGCTCGGCGATGCGGAAGAGATTGAGGTTGCCGGTCTCGGTGCAGAGGCCGCGCGCGATCTCCTTCACGATGGCGTTGCGCGGGTCGGACACGGTGTAAACGGGATGGCCGAAGCCGATGACAATCTCCCTGCGGGCGAGGCGCTCGCGGAGGTCGGCCTCGGCCTGGTCGGGGTTCTGGTAGCGCTGCTGGATTTCGTAGGCGACCTCGTTGGCGCCGCCGTGCTTGGGGCCGCGCAGCGCGCCGATGGCGCCGGCGATGGCGGAGTGGAAATCGGAGCCGGTGCCGGCGATGACGCGCGCGGTGAAGGTCGAGGCGTTGAACTCGTGCTCGGCGTAGAGGATGAGGGAGCGGTCGAGCGCGCGCAGGTGCGAGGCCGCCGGCGGGCGCTGGTGCAGCAGGTGCAGGAAGTGCGCGGCGATGGAGTCGTCGGCCGTCTCCACCAGGATGCGCCGGCCATGGCGCGTGAAATGGTGCCAATGGAGCAGCATCGAGGGGAAGCAGGCGAGGAGGCGGTCGGCGAGGTCGCGCGCACCCGCCGCCGAGGCCGCGCCGGCGCCGGCCGGCGGCAGCTTCTCGTGTTCGAGGATGCCCAGGAAGGAGCAGCCGGTGCGCAGGACGTCCATCGGGTGGGCGGTGGCCGGAATCTGCTCCAGCACGTTGCGCAGCGGCACGGGCAGGCCGCGGAGCCTGCGCAGCTTTCCGCGGTAGGCGGCGAGCTCGGCCGCGTTGGGCAGGTGCTCGTGGATGAGGAGGTGGGCGACCTCCTCGAAGGTCGCCTGCGCGGCGAGGTCGGCGATGTCGTAGCCGCGGTAGTGCAGGTCGTTGCCCGTGTGCCCGACGGTGCAGACGGCCGTGTTGCCGGCGACGACGCCCGAGAGGGCGACGGACTTCTTGGCCTTGGGCGCGTCGTCGGGCATGGCGGATTATTTCGGCGGGACGTAACCGAGGATATCGTAGAGGTCGGCGCGGGTCTGCATCCGGCCGACGACGCTCTGCTGCGTGCCGTCCCGGCGGATGGCGGCGTAAACTTCGCGCGAGGCGGCGGCGGCGGCGCGCGAGGCGGACAGCGGGTAGAGGACCATCGCGACGCCCGCGGCGCGCATCTCCGCGACGGTGAAAGGCGGCGTCTGGCCGAACTCCGTGAGGTTGGCCAGGACGGGGGCCGGCACGGCCGCCGTGAAGGCGCGGAAGTCGTCGAGGGAGCGCAGCGCCTCGGCGAAGATCATGTCGGCGCCGGCGGCGACATAGGCTTGGGCGCGGGCGACGGCGGCGGGGACGCCCTCGTTGGCGGCCGCGTCGGTGCGCGCCATCACGACGAAGTCGCGGTCGGGCTTGCCGGAGACGGCGGCCCGCACCCGCGCGACCATCTCGGCGGTCGGGACGAGATGCTTGCCCGGGAGATGGCCGCAAAGTTTGGCCGGAACCTGGTCCTCGATGTGCACGGCGGCGACGCCGGCGGCGGCCATTTCCCGCACAGCGCGCGCGGGGTCATCCCAGCCGGTGTCGATATCGGCCAGCAGCGGAAGACCAACACGCCGCGCGATGCGGCGGGCGTCGATGAGCACATCGGCCAGTTCGGTCTGTCCGGTGTCGGGCAGTCCGCAGGAGTGATTGGCCACCCCCGCGCCCGAGAGATACAGCGCGCGGAAGCCGGCGCGCTCGGCGAGCAGGGCCGCATAGGCGTTCAGCGCCCCGGCGATCTGGAGCGGGCGCTCGGCGGCGAGGGCCGCGCGGAATTTCTGGCCGGGGGTCATGGACGGCAGGGGTGGATGACACCGGCAGGGTATGACACGGGGGAGGCGGTTGTCGAGGCGGCGGGAGGGACGGGTTCCCGCCACGCCGAAAACAGGCCAAAGGATGGAATCCGGGATTGAAGGGCGTTGCCAAGGCCTGGCCGTTGCGCAAGCTCGGGGCCATGCCCTCCGAGTTCCGCCTCATCCGCACGGTCGAGTTTTGTGAGACCGACATGGCCGGCATCATGCATTTCTCGAATTTCTTCCGCTGGATGGAGGCCTGCGAGGCCGGATTTTACCGTTCGCTGGGCCTGCCGCTCATTTCCTTCGTGCCGGGCAACGTCGTGGGCTGGCCGCGTGTGAGCGCCTCCTGCGAATTCAAGGCGCCGCTCCGCTTCAACGACACGGCGGAGGTGCGGCTGCTCGTCAAGGAGGTGCGCCGCAAGGCGGTGATCTACGCCTTCCAGTTCCGCAAGGTGGATGCAGCCGGCCGCGTGTCGCCCGAGATCATCGCCCGGGGCGAAATCGCCGCCGTGTGCGTGGCCTCCGATGCCCACGGCAAGATGATCGCCCAACCCATCCCGGCCGAGGTGCGGGCGAAGCTGGAAGTCGCGCCGGAGCCGGCCTACACCGAATAAGGCGGCTTGGTTTCGCCGCGGGCGGTGAGGGCGAAGATCTTCACGGCCCCGGTCCGGCCCTTGACCTTCACCTCGCCGAGTTCGCGGGCCACGGGCCGCGGGTTCATGGCCGCGAGCGTGGCTTCGCTCACGATGATCGGGGTGGCGTAGGCCGGGTCCTTGGTCAGGCCTTCGAGGCGGGCGGCAAGGTTCACGCCGTCACCGATGACCGTGTAGTTGAGCCGGCTCTGGGAGCCCATGTTGCCGGCGACGACGCGCGCGGTGTTGATGCCGATGCCGAAGGCCAGCGCCGGTTGGCCCTCGGCGCGGAGTTCGGCATTGAGGATCTCGAGGGCGCGGGCCATGTCGCGGGCGGCGGCCACGGCGCGGCCGGGGGCGTCGGGCAGGGCCATCGGGGCGCCGAAGAGCGCCATGATGGCGTCGCCGATGTATTTGTCGATCACGCCGCCGTGCTGCTCGACGACCGCGCTCATGCGGTCGAGGTAGCGGTTGAGCAGGGCCAGCACCCCGGCGGGCGGCAGCTTCTCGCTGAGACCGGTAAAGTCGCGCAGGTCCGAGAAGAGGATGGTGACCTCGCGCTCCTCGCCGCCGAGCTTGAGGTCGGACTGGAGGAGCTGGGCGGCGATCTCGGGGGAGACGACCTTGCCGAGGAGGTTGCGCACCCGGTCGCGCTCGGCCAGGCCGGCGGTCATCTGGTTGAAGGCGGTGGCGAGCTGGCCGAGCTCGTCGGCGCGGGCCAGCTCGATCCGCTGGCTGTAGTCGCCGGCGGCGACGAGCCTGGTGTGCTGCGCGAGCTGCTGCACGGGCCGGCTGACGCCGCGCGCGATGCCGAAGGCGACCAGCGTGGCGGCGACGAGCGCGGCCAGGGAGATCAGCAGGACGATCCGTTCGAGTTCGCGGGCGGGCGCCAGCTCCGCCGTCAGGGAGCGCTGCAGCGCGACATGGGCGGGAGCCTCGCCGAGCAGCTCCAGCGGTTCGAAAAGGGTGACGTAGGGTTCGCCGGACAGAGCCAGCACCTCGATCTGCGCCTCCTGGCCGGGCTGCATCCGGAAGGGGCAGGAGAGGAGTTCGTCGGCCATCTTCCGGTCGAGGGTGGAGGAAAGCACCCGCGGATTCCTTTCATCCGGGTTCGAGAGGAAGGTCACATCGAGCAGGGTCGTGTTCTTGATGGCGTTGGCGAACGCCGTGTCGATCGGGTAGGCGAGACCGAACCAGGCGACCACCGTGGGATAGGGCGCATAGAGCGGCACGACCACGAGCACGTGGAGCCTGCCGTCGAGGTAGGAATACCCGCTGGCCTGCTCCAGGCCGTTCTCGTCGGCTTGCCGGATGAGATAACGGAAGGGGCCGACGTTCTCGGCGCCCAGCACGTCGTCGGTCATGGCCAGCAGGTCGCCCTCGGGGGAAAAGAACGAGATGACCGGGGCCTTCACCCGGTCCGTGTAGCTGAGGAGGGTGGTGCGCAGCGTGGCCTTGTCCACCTCCTCCTGGATCAGCAGCGACTTGATGGCGTAGTCGCTGCTCATCACCTTGGCGGCGCCCCCGAGGTAGTCGATGCGCTCGCTGAGGTTCTGCCGGAAGATCTTCGCGCCGATCCGCAGGTTCCGGTCGATGTGCTCCCGCGCATTGCTTTCGTTGGCTTGGGAAACAAGCAGATAGACCGCCATCTGCACGATGGCGAAGAGGCCGGCCAGCAGGAAGAGAAGCTGGGTGCTGAAGCGCCGGAAACGGGGGAGCCGGAGAGCCACGGGTCAGCGGTAGCCGCCGGTTTTGCCGCCGGTGGCGCGCCGCACCCGGCGGTCGGGTTTGAGCGAAAGACCGAGGGACTCGCGCGCGGGGGCGCCGTCCGTGAGGGCGACTTCACGGGTCTCGGGCTTGGCCATGCGCGGGTGCCAGACCTCGAGCCGGTAGCGGCCGGGCGGGGCGGTGATGCGGGCGGCTCCCTTCGCGTCGGTCTTGGCGAACCACGGCGTGGGCACGATGACGACGTGCGAGACCATCCAGTCGTGGATGTTGCAACCGATGGCGACCTGCCCCTCGACCTCGAACACGACGGATTCGGCCTGTCCCGGGTTGTAGAGCGGCAGTTCGAAGCGCCGCGGTCGGGAGAGCGAATAGACATGGTGCTGCACCGTGTCGCGGTTGGGGAAGACGATCTTGGTGCCGGTCTGCACGACCGTGAGGAAGGCGGAGAACTCCTGATCCTGCTGGGCGATCTCGACCTCGGTTCCGGAGGCGAGCGGAGGCGCGGGCTGGTCGAGCGGGATCAGCGACACGGCGGCCTCGGGCACCGGCTCGCCGTCCTTGCTGTTGGCGAGGGTGCAGGCGAATTCGGCGGCGGGCAGACTGACTACCAGACACAGCAGCGGGCCCAGCAGGCGGACAAGAGGCGCGGAGGAGGGTTTCAAGACGCGCGCGAGCATACAGGTTTGTCCGCGGGAGCGAAGCGAAGAATCGCGCTAGAACCGGTGAGTCAGGCTCAGGCCCCAGGAGTCGGTCGGGTAGGCGATGCCGAGCGCGTTCACGACGTAGGCGGCGGATTTGCGCAGCTCGAGGGAGGTCCGGTCGGTGAAGGCGTAGCCGAGCGCGGCGGACCACAGGTCAACGTCGGCCTCGACGTTGTAGGAGACCCAGCCCGGGCCGTAGAGGTGCGTGGTCGTCCACGGGCGGCTGCGGTAATACTGCTGCACCGTCGGACCGAAACCGCCGCCCAATGCCATGCCCCAGATCGGCCAGGCGGCGTTGGCGACGATGTCGCCGCTCAGGCGGGCGGCGCTGCCGGAGAGCGCCCAGCGGTCGTTGAGGTCCCACCGGGCGTCGAGGCCGAAGGAATGCTGGTTGAGGTCGAAGGTGGCGCTGCGGGCGTCGTGTTCGAGCCAGTCGGCGCGGGCGGCGAGGCGCAGGTTGGGCCGCACGCGCTTGGCGAGCTGCACGCCGGCTTCGGTCGTCCAGCCGCGGTCGCCGCCGAAGCGTGCGGCCTTGTAGGTCGCGCCGGCGCTGAACTGCAGCACCGGGGCCTGGGGGCCGAGGCCGAATTTCCTCTGGAGCGCCAGCCGGCCGGTGAAGCGCAGACTGTCGGTGAGTTCGTAAGCGGGCACCGTCAGCGAGCCGGCCTCGCCGGTGGCGACGAGCAGGATGTTGGGCGCGAGCTGGCGCGCGTGGGTGCTGGCCAGGCTGAGTTCGTAAGTTTCGGCGTCCTGGCGCGTGGGCTCGTGCGAGGTGCGGCTCAGGTTGTTGATCGCGGAAGCGGCGCCCGTGGCGGTGAGGTGGAGGCGTTCGAGCCAGTTGGATGTCGGAGCGGCGGACTGCGCCCGCGCAGCGGTCAGCAGCAGGCCGGCAACACACAACAGGCCGAGGAGCGGTTTCAAAGCAGGGGGCGGAGGATGTCCCATACGGTGTCGGCGACAAGCTGGTGACCTTGCGGGGTGGGGTGGATGCCGTCGGGCAGGTTGAGGCTGGCCACGCCGCCCACGCCTTCAAGCAGGAAGGGGATGAGCACGGCGCCGCCGGCCCGGGCGACCTCCGGGTAAAGGGCGGCGAATTCGCGCGTGTATTCCGGGCCCATGTTGACTGGCATCCGCATGCCCGCGATCACCACCGTTGCGCCCGGATACCGCTGACGGATGCGCTGGATCATGGTTTCGAGGTTGGAGCGCGTGGTGGCGGGCGGTATTCCCCGCAGCCCGTCGTTTCCGCCCAGCTCGATCACGAAGATGTCCACGCGCTGGCGCAGGACCCAGTCGAGCCGGCGCAGGCCGCCGGCCGTGGTCTCGCCACTGAGCCCGGCGTTCACCACCCGCCAGGGCAGGCCCGCCTGCCCGATCTTCTTCTGGATCAGCGCCGGGTAGGCCTCGTCGGGGTCCACGCCGTAGCCGGCGGTGAGGCTGTCGCCGAAGAAGACGACGGTCTTGGTTTCCGCTGCACCCAGTCCGGCCGCCAGCCACAGGGCCAGCAGAACCGCCCGCCATGATTGGCTTTTGCGCTTTGGGGTGAGTTTGCTCTTGTTCAGGCCCATATTTGTCACCCGCAATGAGTGTCCAAACCATCCTGAAAGTCCAGCGCCTGACCAAGACCTACGCCACGGCCGCCGGGCCGCTCACGGTGTTGCAGGAGGTGTCCTTTGCGATCCCGGCCGGCGGCACCTGCGCCATCGTCGGACCGTCGGGCAGCGGCAAGACCACGCTGCTGGGCCTTTGCGCGGGCCTCGACCAACCCTCGACCGGCACCGTGGAGCTCGACGGCCGCGAGATCGGCGGTCTCTCCGAGGATCAGCGGGCGTCGGTGCGCAACGAGTGCGTGGGCTTCGTGTTCCAGAACTTCCAGCTCATCCCCACGCTGACCGCCCTCGAGAACGTCCTCGTGCCGCTCGAATTGCGCGGCAACGGCGTGCGGGAATCCGCCGCCGCCGGATTGCTCGCGCGCGTCGGCCTCGGCGACCGCCTCGACCACTACCCGGTGCAGCTCTCCGGCGGCGAGCAGCAGCGCGTGGCGCTGGCGCGGGCCTTCGTCAACCGCCCGCGCATCCTCTTCTGCGACGAACCGACCGGCAACCTCGACGGCGACACCGCCCACGCCATGGCCGACCTCATCTTCGGACTCAACCGCGAGCGCGGCACCACGCTCGTCCTGGTGACCCACGACCTCGAGCTGGCCCGGCGCACCCAGCGCATCCTCCGCCTCCGCTCCGGCGCCGTGATCTCCGATGAGCCCACCTGATTATCAAGTCACCCAGCCACAACCCTAGGGCCCGCGATTTCCGCGAATCGACACGAATGAAAGGAGAAATCATGAGCGAGTTGATCCATGCCGAGGAGTGCTATCAAATCGTGGGGGCGTGTTTTGAAGTGTATAACGAGAAAGGTTCAGGGTTTTTGGAGCCGGTCTACCATGACTGTCTGGACCTGGAGTTTGCACTCCAAAGCCTCCCCCGCATCCATGAACCGGCACTTCAACTCACCTACAAGGGACGTCCGATCAAGCATGCCTATTCGCCCGATTTCACCTGTTGGGAAAAGGTCGTGGTTGAAATCAAGGCGGTGGAAAAGCTGACCGACGAGCACGTCGCTCAGGTTTTGAACTATCTGAACGCCACCGGCTATCAACTCGGTGTGCTCATCAACTTGGGGCCTCATCCCGGTCTCGAGTGGAAACGGATCGTAAGGTCCAAATCATGATTCGCGCAAATTCGCGTAATTCGCGGGCAAAAGCATGAACTTCATCCTCAAGATGGCCTGGCGGGACACCCGCGCGTCGCGGCGGCGGCTCCTGCTGTTCTCCCTGGCGATCGTCCTCGGCGTGGCCGCGCTGGTCGCCGTCGGCTCGTTGCGCGACAACCTGCGCGTCGCCATCGAGGAACAGACCAAGTCCCTCCTTGGCGCCGACCTCACGGTCAATTCCCGGACCGAGTTCCCGGAGGAACCGGCCCGCTATTTTGCCACCTTGGGCGAGGATCGCGCCCGCGAGGTCGCCTTCAACTCGATGCTCCTTGGGCCGCGCGAGGGCGGGCCGACGCGCCTCGTGCAGGTGCGCGCCATCGAGGGCAATTTCCCCTTTTACGGCGACTTCCACACCGCGCCGGCCGGCGCCCGCGCCGCCCTGCGCGGCGGCATGAACGCCGTGCTCGAGGAAAGCCTGCTGGTGCAGTTCAACCTCCGGCCGGGCGACAAGGTGCGGCTGGGCACCGCCGAATACAAGGTGGCCGGCGGCCTGCGCGCCATCCCCGGCGAGGCGGCTGCCGTCACCCAGATGGCCCCGCGGGTCTTCGTGCCACTTTCGACTGTGGGCGGCACGGGACTCCTGCAGCAGGGCAGCCTTTCCCGCCACCGGCTGTATTTCAAGTTTCCGGAGGGTTTCGACGTGCAGGCGCTCGAACGCGACCTGCGGGAACGCTTCCGCGAACACCGGTTCGGCTACGACACCGTCGAGGAACGCAAGCGCGAGCTCGGCCGGTCCATCCAGAACGTGAATTCCTTCCTGAGCCTTGTGGGCTTCGCCTCCCTTTTTCTCGGCGCCATCGGCGTGGCGAGCGCGATTCACGCGCATGTCCGCCAGAAGATCCCGACCGTCGCCATGCTCCGCTGCCTCGGCGCCACGGCGCGCACCAGCTTCGCGATCTACCTCGTGCAAGGACTCGGTCTCGGCCTGATCGGAGCCGTGCTGGGGGCGGCGCTCGGCCTCGCAGTGCAGGCGGCCCTGCCGGCGCTCCTGCGCGATTTTCTGCCGTTCTCCTTCGGGCTTTCCGTCTCGTGGGGTGCGCTGGCGCGCGGCCTCGGGGCCGGCGTGAGCGTGAGCGTGCTCTTCGCGCTGCTGCCCTTGCTGGAGGTGCGGCGCGTCTCCCCGCTGCTCACGCTGCGCTCGGCCGATGTGCCGGCGGCGGGACGCGACTGGTGGCAGGTTGCGCTGCTCGGGCTGATCGCCGCGCTCGTGTTCGGCTTCGCCTGGTGGCAGACGGGCCGCCTGAAGTGGGGCGTGGGCTTCGCGGGCGGTCTGCTGGCCTGCTTCCTGGTGCTGGCGGGCCTGGCGCGGGCGGTGTCGTGGCTGGCGCGGAGGTTCACCCCGCGCCGCCTGCCCTTCGCCTGGCGGCAGGGCGTGGCCAACCTCCACCGGCCCAACAACCGCACCCTGCTGCTGCTCGTCTCGCTCGGCCTCGGCACGTTCCTGATGATGACGCTCTACCTGTCGCGCGACACGCTGCTGGGCCAGCTCCGCGTGGTCGGCGGCGGCGACCGACCCAACCTGATGCTCTTCGACATCCAGGACGACCAGGTCGAACCGCTCAAAAAGCTCCTCGCCGACCAGGGCGCCCCGGTGCGCCAGCACGCCCCGATCATCACAATGCGCATCGCCGCGATCAAAGGCGTGGCGACCGCCGACATCCTCAAGGCCAGGGACTCGCGCGTGCCGGCCTGGACGCTCCGCCGCGAATACCGCTCCACCTACCGCGGCGGGGTCAGCGACACCGAGAAGGTGACGGCGGGCAAATTCACCGGCCGGGTAGCCCCGGACCTCGAGGTCGTGCCCGTGTCGGTCGAGGAGAACCTCGCCCGCGATCTGCAGGTCAAGCTGGGCGACGAGATCACGTTCGACGTGCAAGGTGTGCCGGTGAAAGCCCGCGTGGACAGCCTGCGCGAGGTGGACTGGCGGCGCATGCAGCCGAATTTCTTCATGGTGTTCCCCGAGGGCGCGCTGGAGGCGGCGCCGAAGTTCCACATCATGGCCCTGCGCGTGGCCGACGCCGGGCAATCGGCACGGGTGCAGCAGGCCGTCGTGCGGGACCATCCGAACGTCTCGGCCATCGACCTGGCGCTCATCATCCAGACCATCGACGGCGTCTATTCCCAGGCCTCGTTCGTCGTGGAGTTCCTCGCGCTCTTCACGGTCGTCACCGGCGGCATCGTGCTGGCGGGAGCGGTGCTGATCGGCCGTTCGCAGCGCGTGCGCGAGAGCGTGCTCCTGCGCACGCTCGGCGCCTCCAAGGCGCAGGTGAACCGCATCATGTTCGCCGAATACCTCGCGCTGGGCACGCTCGGCGCGGCGGTTGGGGCGATCCTCGCCGTGGGCGCCAACTGGGTGCTGGCCTGGCAGGTGTTCGCGGTCGCCTGGTCCGCTCCGTCCGCCTGGGTGCTGCTCGGCGGTTGGGCGGCCGTGAGCGCCCTGACCGTCACGACCGGCCTGCTCTCCAATCGCGGCATCTGCGACCATCCGCCCCTGGCGGTGTTGCGGGAGGAAACCTAGGAGGTCCCGCCTAACCGGGCCGGGAAGTGGCAAGGATCAAGTGAACAAGTAGCAAGAAGGAGCGCAGGCAGTCCGGGTTCTGTCGGGGCAAGGGTGTTTGGTCTTGTCACTTGCTGCCTGGCTCTTGTCACTTTCCCCCTGCATGGCCGCCGCCCAACATCTGACTTTCCATTACACCCTCCGCGATCGCGAGGGCCGGGTGCTCGACACCTCGCGCGGGGCCGAGCCGCTGGCCTGCGTCGAGGGGGCCGGCCAGATCATCGAAGGACTCGAGGCCGGCCTGGCCGCCATGGCCGCCGGCGAACAGCGCCGTGTGGTCGTGCCGCCCGAACGCGGCTACGGTCTCCGCGAAGATGCCCTTGTGCAAAAAGTGCCGCGCGTGCGGCTGCCGGTGGATGAAGTGCGGGTGGGGGATCAGTTCCAGACCGGTCCCGACCGGCAGGCCCCCGTGGTGACCGTCGTGGCCATCGAGGGCGACGAGGTGCTGCTCGACGCCAACCACCCGCTGGCGGGCCAGGAACTGCATTTCGAGGTGGAGCTGGTCGCGCGGCGGGCCGCCACGCCTGCGGAGTTGCATGCCGCCGGCCTGCGTCCGTAGTTTTCCCCACCCCATGAAAGTTCTCGGTATCGACATCGGCGGCTCGGCCTTCAAGGGCGCGCCCGTGGACATCACGACCGGTCGCCTGCTGGCCGAGCGCCACCGCGTGGAGATCAAGTCGCCGTGTCCGCTCCGCGAAGGCCTGGCCGCCGCGCGCGCGATCACGGAGCATTTCAACTGGAAGGGGCCCGTGGGCATCGGTTTCCCCGGCATCATCGAGGACGGGCGGATCGGCGAGGTCGGCAACCTGGGCGACGTCTGGGTCGGCCGGAACGGCGCGGCCCTCTTCCGCCGCGCGACGGGCTGCCGCGTGCGCCTGCTCAACGACGCCGACGCCGCCGGCCTGGCGGAGATGCAGTTCGGGCGCGGCCGCGGCAAACGGGGCACGGTGATCCTGCTCACGTTCGGCACCGGCATCGGCTCGGCGCTGTTTCACGACGGCAAGCTCTTTCCCAACGCCGAGCTCGGCCACCTCCCGTGGCGGGGCAGGCCGTTCGAGCGCTACGCTGCGGCCGCCGTGCGCAAGCGCGCCCGGCTGGAGTGGAAGGACTGGGCGCGGCGCGTGAACGTCTATCTCTCGGTGGTCGAGCGGCTCTTTTCCCCCGACCTCTTGATCCTCGGAGGCGGCGTCAGCAAGAAGGCGAAGAAATTCCTGCCCTTCATCCGGGCGCAGGCGCGGGTCGTGCCGGCGCAACTCCACAACGACGCCGGCATCGTCGGTGCGGCGCTGGCGTGGTCCTCCGGGGCCGGCGGCGCCTAGCAGGCTGCTGAAAAAGTCCGACAGAGATTGAACAAAGTGCGGTGCGCTGCGTCGAAGCAGGCGACATGCGTGGCCAACTTCCCTCCCAACCGAGTTTCGTGAGTCTGATCAATGTCGAGAC
>JBMOQY010000007.1:0-33821 GCA_049322455.1 Verrucomicrobiota bacterium
GCAACGTCATCGGCCTTGTGGACATGGCCACCGGCGCCAAGTCCGCCACCTACGAGTATGGCGCGTTTGGGGAAACCCTCATCGCCGACGGCGTGGCAGCCGAGGCAATGCCGTTCAGGTTCAGCACTCGCTACACCGACAGCGAGACCAGCATCGTCATGTATCCGCGGCGGCCGTATTCGGCGCTAACCGGTCGCTTCCTATGCAAGGATCCCATCGAGGAAGACGGCGGGGCCAATCTCTACGGCTTCGTGGCCAACGATCCAATCGGCAATGTCGATGTGCTCGGGCTGGCAGGCTTCTTCTTTGATGGCACCGGCAATAACCGCAAGAGCGGCACCAATGTGCTCATCCTCCATGATGCGTATGGCGGCTTGCGGTATTACTATCGTGGCGTCGGCAGCAGCGTCGGCACGCGGGCGGTTGGCGGTCTGACAGGAGCAGGAGGTAACAATCGCTTGGAAGCTGCCTACCGCGACTTCATCCGGGCGGTCGATTCGGGTGATCGGTATGTGGACATTGTCGGCTTCAGTCGCGGCGCGGCACTGTCGCGCGAATTTGCAAATCTGCTGGTCGAGCGCGGCTACGATCCTGCTTACGGCGGCCAATTGAAGCACAAGTTGAAAGCGGGCCGCAACACGCCTCCGGGCGAATGCGAGTTCGTCATCCGTTTCGTCGGTCTGTTCGACACCGTCGGCTCGTTCGGCGTGCCCGGGAACAACATCAATATCGGCATTCGGATGAGCTTACCTGGTGTTCTCCACGCCGCCCAAGCCACAGCGCAGGATGAGAAACGGTATCTATTCCCCCTGACTCCGCTCGGAGCAGGCGAAGGCTTCGATGAGCAGAGCTTCCCCGGCGATCATTCAGACATCGGACGTGGCCATGGGAAGGGCACCAACGACCTCAGCCGTGCGCCGCTGGAGTATATCTGGAATCAGGGCCGGTCTGCGGGTGCGCCTTTCGGTCCGTTGCCGGACTTTACGCCGACCGGCAACACCACGCCACACGACCTCAGTCGCAAGTTCCCGCACAACCTTTTTCCCAAGCGCCCCCGTTGACTCCCATGAAAATTGCTACGCTTGCCACGTTGGTGCTCGGTCTGGGATTGTCCGGCTGCCAGATGATCGCTCGCGAATATCACTATCGAGTTGTGCTCGTGAATCTGAGTAAGGAACAGATTCCTGAATCTCAGGTTCTTGAGAGCACCGACACCTATCGCTATGGCGGTGGCGTCCTCAGCCCGTCCGGTTACTCGGCGCATGCCGGTCCCATGGAAACAGCTCCCAGCGACGTGTTCATAGTGCGCTGGAAGGACGCGCAAGGCCAGGCGCACGAGCAGAAGTTTGATCTGCGCGAGCGGGTGAAGCGCAGCTTCAAGGGTGAGATCGTCTTCGTCTATCAAGCCGACAAGACCTTCAAAGTTGAAATCGTTCATCCGCCGGAACGCTATCCGATTCCGCCGCAACGTCGTGAATGAACCCGGCGGCACACGACGCGCCAGCGAAGCCGTCACGCCGTCTGCTTCCTCCTTCCGCTTCGCTCCAGTCCGGTGGAGTCCTGCCCCGCCGGGGGCGGCGTGTGCGCGAAGGATCGCGCACGAACGCGGCGCTCCTGTAAAACCCGCGCCGGCACGTCACGGCGGCCGTCCGCTGCGCTCCCGGCCTGCGAGTCATGTCCGCCCTGGAGTGACCGGCGGGGCCCCGGCTGCGCCCATCGGCTGCCGCGAACGCCTCAGCCGCCGCTCACGGCCGTTCGCCGCTTGCGCCGCCTAGCTGTTAACGTTTCGCTTGTGCGTCATTTTTTACACATCACCTGCTCGCGTTTTATGATTTTAGAAACTCAGGGTTGACAGGGTTTGTGCCGATACGCAGCTTCACCGCCCTCTTCCCGTGATGTTCAACGTCGTCGCCATTGCCCTTATTACCGTCGTCCTGGCCCTTGTTGCCGTGGACACACTCACTACTGGGCGGCTCGCCGAAGTCTCAAACTCCTGAAACGAGAAACAGAAAAAAAGATGAAGCCGCCCACGAAAAGGGCGGCTTTTTTATTCCCCAGCCGTTATGACGCAGACCTTTAAAAGCCCATCCTCGCCCTGCCGGAAATGTTCCGGCAGCGTGAGGTGACCATTTTTCCCATGGATTCCGGCAAACGTCACAGTCAGCACATCACCGAAGGCCCCCAGCGGGCGCCGTCCCGCGCCATGCTCAAGGCCGTGGGTTTTACGGACGAGGATCTGAAAAAGCCCCTCATCGGCATCGCCAACACCTGGACCGAGATCGGGCCCTGCAATTACCACCTCCGGACGCTCGCCGAACATGTAAAAGCCGGCGTCCGCGCCGCCGGCGGCACCCCCCTCGAGTTCAACACCGTCTCCATCTCCGACGGCATCACGATGGGCACCGAGGGCATGAAAACCTCGCTCATCTCCCGCGAACTCATCGCCGACTCCATCGAGCTGGTCGCCCGCGGCAACTACCTCGACGGTCTCGTCTGCCTCTCCGCCTGCGACAAGACCAACCCCGGCGTCATGATGGCGCTCGCGCGTTGCGACATCCCCGGCCTCGCCCTTTACGGCGGCTCGATCAACCACGGCGTGCTCCACGGCAAGGCCCTGACTGTGCAGGACGTGTTCGAGGCCGTCGGCGCCTACGCGGCCGGCAAGATCACCGAAAAGGAATTCCACTGCGTCGAGGATGCCGCCTGCCCGACCGCCGGCGCCTGCGGCGGCCAGTTCACCGCCAACACCATGGCGACGATCATGGAGGCCATCGGCATCTCGCCCGCCGGTCTCAACGGCATTCCCGCCGTGGACGAGGCGAAGAACCGGGCCGCCTTCCGCTGCGGCGAACTCGTGATGGACCTCGTGCGCAAGGACCTGAAGCCGTCGCAGATCTTCACCCGCAAGGCCTTCGAGAACGCCATCGCGTCCGTCTCCGCCTCGGGCGGCTCGACCAACGCCGTCCTCCACCTGCTCGCGCTCGCCAAGGAGGCCGGCGTGAAGCTGACCATCGACGAATTCGACGCCATCTGCGCGAAGACCCCGACCATCGCCACGCTCAAGCCCGGCGGCCTCTACACCGCCGTCGAGATGCACCAGGCTGGCGGCATCTCGCTGCTCCTCCGCCGCCTGCTCGAGGGCAATTACCTACACACCGACACGCTCACCGTCACCGGCCGCACGCTGGCCGACGAGGTGCGCCACGCGCCCGAGACGCCCGGCCAGCAGGTCATCCGCCCGACCAGCAACCCGTTCAAGCCGACCGGCGGCCTCATCATCCTCAAGGGCAACCTCGCCGAGGAAGGCTGCGTGCTCAAGCTGGCCGGCACGGCCATCAAGCATTTCAAGGGCCCGGCCCGCGTCTTCAACAACGAGGAGGACGCCATGGCCGCCGCCACCGCCGGTCGGATCAAGCCCGGCGACGTGGTCGTCATCCGCTACGAGGGGCCCAAGGGCGGTCCCGGCATGCGCGAAATGCTCGGCGTGACCGCCGCGCTCGCCGGCGCCGGCATGGCCGAGTCGGTCGCGCTGCTCACCGACGGCCGCTTCTCCGGCGCGACACGCGGCTTCTCCATCGGCCACGTGGCGCCCGAGGCCTTCGTGGGCGGCCTCATCGCTTTCGTGCAGGAGGGCGACCTCGTCGAGATCGACGTGCCGACCCGCAGGCTGCAGGTCGAGATCCCCCCGGCCGAGCTGGTGAAACGCAAGCAGGGCTGGCAGGCCCCGGCACCGCGCTACGCGCGCGGTGTCATGGCCAAATACGCCAACACCGTCTCCTCCGCCTCGGAGGGCGCGGTCACCCTCTGACCCTCAGGACAATCACCCCACAAAACACAGGGAACACTCATGAAAAAACTCACCGGAGCAGAAATCGTCTGGGAATGCCTCATGCGCGAAGGTGTTGACGTGGTCTTCGGCTATCCGGGCGGCGCGATCCTGCCGACCTACGACGCCATGACCAAGTATCCGAAGATCCACCATGTCCTCGTCCGCCACGAGCAGGGCGCCACGCACATGGCCGACGGCTACGCCCGCGCCAGCGGCAGGGTCGGCGTGGCCATCGCGACCTCCGGCCCCGGCGCGACCAACATGGTCACCGGCATCGCCACCGCGATGATGGACTCGTCGCCCATCGTGTGCATCACCGGCCAGGTCGGCTCCAAGGCGATCGGCACCGACGCCTTCCAGGAGACCGACGTGACCGGCGTCACCCTGCCGATCACGAAGCACAATTATCTCGTCACCAGGCCCGGCGACATCGCCCGCGCCATCCGCGAGGCGTTCTACATCGCCAAGAGCGGCCGCCCCGGCCCCGTGCTGGTGGACATCACCAAGGATGCGCAGCAGCTCACCGCCGACTTCGACTGGGATGCCGCCGAGCCCAAACTGCCCGGCTACCGCCCGAACCACCGCGCCCCGGCGTCGGAGTTCGCCAAGGCCGCCGAGCTCATCAACTCGGCCAAGCGCCCGCTCATCCTCGCCGGCCAGGGCATCATCAAGTCCGGCGCGACCGCCGAGGTGCTCGCCCTCGCCAAGGCGGCCGACATCCCGATCAGCACCACGCTGCTCGGCATCGGCGCCATCCCGGCCTCGAATCCCCTCAACCTCGGCATGATGGGCATGCACGGCGAAGCCTGGGTCAACCAGGCCATCCAGCAGGCCGACGTGCTCATCGCGCTCGGCATGCGCTTCGACGACCGCGTGACCGGCAACCTCAAGACCTACGCGCTCAATGCGAAGAAGATCCACGTCGAGATCGATCCCTCCGAGGTGAACAAGAACGTCCCGGTGGACGTCGCCCTCATCGGCGATCTCAAGGAGGTGCTTGGCGAACTCATCCCGCAGGTGCAGAAGGCCGAGCACAAGGATTGGTGGGCGACGATCAACGTGGCCCGCGGCGACTCCGCCGTGCGCGACATCCAGAGCCTGCCCGACAGCGGCCACCTCTACGCCGCCCATGTGATCAACGACATCTGGCGCCTCACCCAGAAGCGCGACACCATCGTCGTGACCGACGTCGGCCAGCACCAGATGTGGGAGGCCCAGTATTTCCGCCACGACCGGCCCCGCTCGCTCATCACCTCGGGCGGCCTCGGCACCATGGGCTTCGCCCTGCCGGCGGCCATCGGCGCCAAGTTCGCCTGTCCCGAGAAGGACGTGTGGGTGGTCGTCGGCGACGGCGGCTTCCAGATGACCTCCTGCGAACTGGCCACGGCCGAGCAGGAGGGCATCAAGGTCAACGTCGCCATCATCAACAACGCCTTTCTCGGCATGGTGCGCCAGTGGCAGGAGTTCTTCTACGACAAGCGCTACGCCGCCACCCCGATGACGGGTCCCGACTTCGTGAAGCTCGCCGAGGCCTACCGCCTCACCGGCCTGCGCTGCAACAAGCGCCCCGACGTCAAGGCCACTGTGGAGAAGACCCTCGCCGACAAAAAGACTGTTGTCATCGACTTCGTCGTGGAAAAGGAGGACACGGTGTTCCCGATGGTCCCCGCCGGCGCCGACCTCGACAAGATGATCCGCCGCCCGAAGCAGGACGTGTTGCTCGAGTCCGGCTCCGACAAGGAGTGGGAGATGCCCGCCGCCAACGGCGGCAAGCCCGCTCCCGTCCGCGAAACCAAGTCCCGCAAACCCGCCAAGGCCGCCGTGCCCGCCCGCAAGCGCGGCGCGCTCGCCCGCCGCTAACCCCTTCCCGTCATGGCCAAACATACCCTCATCGCCTATGTGGAGGACGTGCCCGGCGTGCTCAACCGCGTCGCCTCGCTCTTCCGCCGCCGCAACTTCAACATCGAGTCGCTCGCGGTCGGCCGCACCGACCAGCCCGGCGTCTCGCGCCTGACGGTCGTCGTCGAGGCCACCGAGGCCGGCGCCCGCATCGTCGAGGCCAACCTCTACAAGCTCGTCAACGTGCTCCGCGTGGACGACCTCACCCACAAGGCCTCGCTCACCCGCGAGCTCGGCCTGGTGAAGGTCAGCGTCACGCCCGACAGCCGCACGCAGGTGCTGCAGCTCGTGGAGGTCTTCCGCGCCCGCGTCGTGGACGTGGACGAGAAGACCGTGACCGTCGAGGTCACCGGCACGCCCGAGAAGCTCGGCAAGTTCGAGCTGATGATGCGCCCCTACGGCATCGTCGAGATGGTGCGCACCGGCGCCGTCTCCATGGCCCGCGGTCACGAGCCCGTCTCCGCCGCGCCCCCGCTCGTGCGCACGACCGACAACAATCATCACGCCCACCACGACACCTCCGGCCTCGCGATGTCCGTGTGAGCCCCCCGAACCCCGAACCCAAATCCAGGACTTTTTTTCACCATGGCTAAAATCTACTACGACAAGGACGCGAATCTCTCGCTCATCCGCGGCAAGAAAGTTGCGATCATCGGCTACGGCTCCCAAGGCCACGCCCATGCGCTCAACCTCAAGGACAGCGGCGTGCGGGTCCGCGTCGGTCTCTCCAAGACCAGCAAGTCCGTCGCCAAGGCCAGGAAGGCCGGCCTCACCGTCGGCGAGGTCGCCGACGTGGCCGCCTGGGCCGATGTCATCATGATCCTCGTGCCCGACCACGTCCAGGCCCGCCTCTACCGCGAGGAGATCGCCCCGCACCTGACCGCGGGCAAGATGCTGATGTTCGCCCACGGCTTCAACATCCGCTTCAAGGGCATCGTCCCGCCGAAGGACGTGGACGTGGCCATGATCGCCCCCAAGTCCCCCGGCCATCGCGTGCGCGAGGTGTTCCAGGAAGGCGGCGGCGTTCCCGGCCTCATCGCCGTTCATCAGAACGCCACCGGCAAGGCCAAGCAGCTCGCGCTGTCCTACGGTCGCGGCATCGGCTGCACCCGCGCCGGCGTGCTCGAGACCACCTTCAAGGAGGAAACCGAGACCGATCTGTTTGGCGAGCAGGCCGTCCTCTGCGGCGGCTGCGCCGAACTCGTGAAAGCCGGCTTCAAGACCCTTGTCGATGCGGGCTACCAGCCCGAAATCGCCTACTTCGAATGCCTGCACGAGTTGAAGCTCATCGTGGACCTGATGTATCGCGGCGGCCTGAACTACATGCGCTATTCCGTCTCGGACACCGCCGAGTGGGGCGACTACATGTCCGGCCCGCGCGTCATCACCAAGCAGACGCAGAAGGAGATGAAACGCATCCTCAAGGACATCACCACCGGCAAGTTCGCCAAGCGCTTCATCGACGAGAACAACAAGTATGGCCGCAAGACCATGAACAAGTTCCGCCAGCGGGAGCGGGGCCAGCAGATCGAGGTCGTCGGCGCCAGACTGCGCGCGATGATGCCGTTCCTGAATCCGGTCGTCATCTCGAAGTGATGACGAAGTGAGAGAGCACATGACCGCGCGCAACCAAGCCCACCGCTTCGCCGCCGCCACCACGGCGCAGGGGCAGGGCTTGGTCGCGACGGGTCTGCGACTGCGACTTAGGGAGGAGCTGCCGGCGGTTCTCCTGGCTGCCAGCCATGAGAACATCGGCTAGCTCCGGTCTGCAGCGTCACTATTGTTTCCAACAGGCAGTCGGCAAACACTCTCACTTCATGAACACTACCGCCCAGAATTACGTCAGAATCTTCGACACCAGCCTCCGCGACGGCGAGCAGGCACCCGGTGCCTCCATGACCTCGGCCGAGAAGATCGAGGTCGCCCGCGCCCTGGCCCGCCTCGGCGTGGACGTCATCGAGGCCGGCTTTCCCGCCGCCTCGCCCGATGACCTTGCCGCCGTGCAGACCATCGCGGCCGAGGTGGGGCAGACCGTCCTCGCCGGCCGCCCGCAGGGCGAGCCGCCGATCATCTGCGGCCTCGCGCGCTGCACCAGGAACGACATCGACGCCGCCTGGCAGGGGGTGAAGGGCGCGAAGCGCCCGCGCATCCACACCTTCCTTGCGACCAGCGACCTCCACCTGAAGCACAAGCTCCGCCTGACCCGGCCGGAGATGAAGGCCAAGGCGGTGGAGATGGTCGCCTACGCCCGGTCGCTCTGCGCCGACATCGAGTTCTCCCCCGAGGATGCCGGCCGCAGCGATCCGGAATTTCTCTACGAGGTGCTGGAGGCCGTCATCCAGGCCGGCGCCACCACGCTCAACATCCCCGACACCGTCGGCTACACGACGCCCGACGAGTTCGGCGCCCTGATCGCCGGCATCATCCGGCACACACCCGGCGCGCAGGACGTGATCATCTCCGTGCACTGCCACGACGACCTCGGCCTGGCGGTGGCCAACTCCGTGGCTGGTCTCCGCGCCGGCGCGCGCCAGGCCGAGTGCACCATCAACGGCATCGGCGAGCGCGCGGGCAACGCGTCGCTCGAGGAGATCGTCATGGCCCTGCGCACCCGGGCCGACAAGCTCGGCCTGCAGACCGGCATCGACACCACGCAGCTCTGCCGCGTGTCGAAGCTCATCTCGCGCAGCACCGGCTACCCCGTGCCGCCCAACAAGGCCATCGTCGGCGGCAACGCCTTCGCGCACGAGTCGGGCATCCACCAGGACGGCATGATCAAGAACGCGCAGACCTACGAGATCATGCGGCCGGAGGATGTCGGCGCCACGCAGACCGCGCTGGTGCTGGGCAAGCATTCCGGCCGCGCGGCGTTCTCGAAGCGCCTCGCCGAGCTGGGCTGCCCGCTCGAGGGCGACGCGCTGCTCAAGGCCTTCAGCGAGTTCAAGAAACTGGCCGACCGCAAGAAGTCGGTGCATGACGCGGACCTCATCGCGCTCGCCTCGGACGAGCGCGCGCCGGTCCCCGAACTCTGGGTGCTGGAGAACCTCCAGGTCGTCTGCGGCACGACCGGACTGCCCACCGCGACGGTCCGCCTGCGCGATCCGGAGGGCCAAACCCACGTTTGCGCCTGCGTCGGCACCGGCCCGGTGGACGCCACCTACAAGGCGATCGACAGCATCGTGCAGACGCCCGTGAAGCTGCTCGAGTTCGGCATCAACGCCGTCACCGAGGGTATCGACGCCCTCGCCGAGGCGAGCGTGCGCGTGCGTTACGAGGACCAGCGCTCCTGTCACGGCCACGGGGCCGACACCGACATCGTGGTCGCCAGCGCCAAGGCCTACATCGCCGCGATCAACCACGTCCTCTCGCGCCGGAGCACCGGGCGGACGCCGCATCCGCAGAAGACCGCCGCAACCCCGGAGGTCCGCGCCTGATTTATGCCCGCCACCCTGCCCAGTTCCGTCGAAACCTTCGATACCACGCTGCGTGATGGTTCCCAGCGCGAGGGCATTTCCTATTCCCTCGACGACAAGCTGCGCATCGCGCGCAAGCTGGACGAACTGGGCGTGGCGTTCATCGAGGGCGGCTGGCCGGGCTCGAATCCCAAGGACGCGGCCTTCTTCGAGGCGGCGCGCAAGGAAACCTGGAAAACGGCCAGGATCGTGGCCTTCGGCGCGACCCGCCGGGCCAAGCTCAAGCCCCAGGACGACCCGAGCGTCCGCGCGCTGGTCGAGGCCGGCACCGAGGTCTGCTGCGTCTTCGGCAAGTCCTCCGTGCTGCAGGTCGAGGAGGTCCTCCGCACCACGCTCGCGGGAAACCTCGCGCTCATCGAGGACACGGTCGCCTACCTGCGCGCCCAGGGGAAGCGCGTGATCTACGACGCCGAGCATTTTTTCGACGGTTACGACAGCGATCCGGCCTATGCGCTGAAGACACTCGCGGCGGCGCAGAGGGGCGGGGCGGAGACGCTCACCCTGTGCGACACCAACGGCGGCCATCTGCCGTGGCAGGTCGAGGAGATCGTCCGCGCCGTGAAGCAGCACTTCGGTCCCGGGCAGCGCATCGGCATCCATGCGCATGACGACACCGGTTGCGGCGTGGCCAACAGCATCGCGGCGGTGCGGGCCGGCGCGGCGCATGTGCAGGGCACGATCAACGGCTACGGCGAGCGCTGCGGCAACGCCAACCTGTGCGTGGTCATCCCCAACCTGGAGCTGAAGCTCGGCGTGAAGGCCCTGCCGGCCGGCGCGCTGCCGCGCCTGCATGAGGTCGCCCGCTTCGTCGCCGAGGTGGCCAACCTCGCGCCCGACGAGCACATGGCCTACGTCGGCAACAGCGCGTTCGCCCACAAGGCCGGCGTGCATGTGTCGGCGATGCAGCGCCATCCCGACGCCTACCAGCACATCGACCCGAAGAAGGTGGGCAACGCCATGCGCGTGGTCGTGAGCGAGCTTTCCGGCCGTTCCAACATCGTGGAGAAGGCCGGCGCGCTCGGGTTGGCCGGACTCGATGAGGAGCTCGGCGCGAAGGTCGTCGAGATGGTCAAGGCGAGGGAAAACGAGGGATTCTCCTACGAGGCGGCCGAGGCCAGCGTCGCGCTGCTCGCGCGCCGGCTGACGCCGGACTACCAGCCGTTGTTCACGTTGCAGGACTACCGCGGGATGGTCAGCCGCCATGGCGAACGCCGCCTGGCCGAGGCGACCATCAAGCTCGACGTGCGCGGGCACGAGGTCCACACGGCGGCGGAGGGCAACGGCCCGGTCAACGCCTTCGACAAGGCGCTGCGCAAGGCCCTGCAGCCGCATTTCCCGCAGGTGAAGGACATCGCGCTTGCCGACTACAAGGTGCGCATCCTGAACAGCAACACCGGCACGGGCGCGGTCACGCGCGTGCTCATCGACTGGCACGAGCACGCGACCGGCCGCCGCTGGAGCACGGTTGGCGCCGGCACCAACATCCTCGACGCCACCTGGCTGGCGCTCGCGGACGGCTACGAGTTCGCGCTCACGACCCGGCCGCAGCCGGCGGAAAAGAAGGAAATTTCAGCATGAACGCCAAAATCGTCCTGTTGCCGGGAGACGGCATCGGTCCCGAAGTCGTCAATGAAGCCCGCCTCGTCCTCGACGCGGTGGCCAAACTCTTCGGCCACAGTTTCCAGTATTCCACGCATTTGCTCGGCGGTTGCGCCATCGACGCCACCGGCACCGCCATGCCCGAGGCCACGCTCAAGGCCTGCCAGGCGGCCGACGCCGTGCTGCTCGGCGCCGTCGGCGGTCCGAAGTGGGATGATCCGCAAGCCAAGGTGCGCCCGGAGCAGGGTCTCCTCGCGATCCGCAAGGGCCTCGGTCTCTACGCCAACCTGCGCCCCGTGAAGGCGATCCCGTCGCTGGCGAAGCTGTCGCCGCTCAAGCCCGAGCGCGTGGCCGGCGTGGATTTCATCGTCATCCGCGAACTGACCGGCGGCCTCTACTTCGGCCAGCCGAAGGGCCGCAGTGCGACGCCCGAGGGTGGCGAGCAGGCGGTGGACACGCTCGTCTATACCGACGTCGAGATCCGCCGCATCGTGCGCCTGGCCTTCCAGCTCGCGCGCGGCCGACGCCAGCTCGTCACCTCGATCGACAAGGCCAACGTGCTCGAGTCGTCCCGCCTGTGGCGCAAGATCGCCATGGAGGTCGGCAGGGAGTTCCCCGACGTGAAGCTGGAGCACCAGCTCGTGGATTCCGCCGCCATGCGCCTCGTGACGCACGCCGCGCAGTTCGACGTGATCGTGACCGAAAACATGTTTGGCGACATCCTGACCGACGAGGCGGCCGTGCTGGCCGGTTCGCTCGGCCTGCTGCCCAGCGCCTCGCTCGGCGAGGGCAGGCTCGGCCTTTACGAGCCCATCCACGGCTCGGCGCCCGACATCGCGGGCAAGGGCATCGCCAACCCCGCGGGCACCATCCTTTCCGCGGCCATGCTGCTGCGGCACTCCCTCAGTTTGGAGGCCGAGGCCCGAGCTATTGAGGCGGCCGTGAGCGCCGCCATTGACGAAGGCATCCACACCGGCGACCTCGGTGCGGCCAGGCCGGTCAACACCACCCAGATGGGCGATGCAGTCCGCGCACGCCTCAAGCGTTAAGTCCAAAACAGTCCTCTTGCCTCCTTTCATGAAACCTTCCACGCCCAAGCCGCCACTCGACACGACCCGCTTCATCGCGCGTCACGTGGCCGGCCTGCGCCGCTCCGGCATCCGCGACTTCTTTGAGCTGGTCGCGAAAACCGACGGCGTCATCTCGCTCGGCATCGGCGAGCCCGATTTCGACACCCCGCAGCCCATCCGCGACGCCGTGAAGACGGCGATGGACACGGGCAAGACCCACTACACCTCGAACCTCGGCCTGCCCGAGCTCCGCAAGGAGATCAGCCGCTACGTCGAGAGCTACTTCCGCGTGTCCTGCCGCTGGGACGACGAGGTGCTCGTGACCGTCGGCGTCTCCGAGGCGCTCGACCTGGCCATGCGCGCCCTGCTCAATCCGGGCGACAAGGTCCTCTACCACCAGCCCTGCTACGTCTCCTACGCCCCGACTGTCGAGCTCGTGCACGGGGTCGGCGTGCCGGTGGCGACCAGCGCGGCCGAGCAGTTCTCGCTCGACGAGCCCGCTCTGCGCGCGGCCTGGCAGGCGGGCTGCAAGCTGCTGCTGCTGAACCTGCCCTGCAACCCGACGGGCGGCGTCTGCTCGAGGGAGCAGTTGGCGCGCATCGCCAAGTTTGCCATCGAAAAGGACCTGATCGTCATCAGCGACGAGATCTACTCGGAGCTGATTTTCGAGGGCACGCACACCAGCATCGCCAGCCTGCCCGGCATGCGCGAGCGCACGCTGCTGCTCCACGGTTTCTCGAAGGCCTTTGCGATGACCGGTTTCCGCCTCGGTTACGCCTGCGGCCCGGCCCCGCTCATCGAGGCCATGATGAAGGTGCACCAGTATTCCATGCTGTGCGCGCCGAGCATCAGCCAGGAAGGCGCCCTCGCGGCGCTGCGCCTCGGCGACGATGCCACGAAATACATGCGCGACCGCTACCGCGAGCGCCGCGACCTCTTCGTGCGCCGCATCAATGCGGCCGGTCTCGAGTGCCATCTGCCGCGCGGTTCGTTCTACGCCTTCCCCTCGGTCGCCTCGACCGGTCTGGACGAGGGCGAGTTCGCCCGCCGCCTGCTGACGGAGTTCAAGGTGGCGGTGGTGCCCGGCACGGCCTTCGGCGACGCGGGCAAGGGCCACGTGCGCGCCTGCTTCACGGCCAACGAACAGAAGCTCAACGCCGCCTGCGACCAGATCGAGCGCATGCTGGCCTCCCTGAGTGTCAAGGCCACGGCCTGATCCCCGTTTCCGCCCAATGAAAAGCCCGTCCCCGCGCAAACAGGGACGGGCTTTGTGTTAAGGTTGTCCTGGCCGACGGCTTAGAACGTGTAGGTGATGCCGACGGTGCCCCAGAAGTGGTCGTCCTCGACGCCGTCGAGGTCGTGGCTGGCATACTGTGCGCCCAGGGTGAGGGTGGCCTGGTCGCTCAGCTTGTAGGGGAGCGTGAGGCCGGCGCCGTAGTAGGTGTAGTCGCTGCCGGCGTCGGGATTGGCGTGGCCGAGGGTGGCGGCGAAGTTCAGGGAGGTCTTCTCGTCAATCGGGATGCTGTAGCCGAAGCTTTGCTGGGCGGTGAAAACATCCAGGGTGGTGTCGTAGTAGAAGTAGGTGCCCGAGGTCACGCCGCCGAAGCTGCCGTTGAAGCCGGCGTAGGGCTCGAAGGTGGTCTTGTCCACCCCGGCGCCATTGAGCCCGGGGTAGCTGTAGAGCGTGGCGCCGAGGTCGAGGCTCCAGGTGTCGTTCAGCTTCACCCCGTAACCGAGGTAATAATCGATCTCGAGCTCGAAACCCTTGTCGAGCGGGGCGCTGCCCCAGATGCCGGCGTAGAAATCGCCGACCGTGAGCTTGACCGAGGGTTGCATGGCATCGTCGGCGTAGGAGACGCCGCGGAAGACATACTTGGTGGTGTAGGGTACGTCCACCGTGATGGAGTAGGACGAGGCCGGGGCGGCTTCGTCGGCGCTGAGCGAGGCGCTCGTGAGGAGCGCTGCGAGGATGACGGTCTTTTTCATGCGTAGGTTTGGTGTTTGGTAGGGATTGGTAAGTCCCCTTCCGACGGACATCACCGCGGGGCGCTGGTGCCATCGGAGATGGACTTACTGGTGGAAAAGCACTCTGCGGGCCAAGCCATGAAGTTTATTCATCTCAAGGTATCAGTGCGGAGGGAGGCGGGATTCGTGCAGGCTTATAAAGCAAACCCCGCCAACGTCATACGACGCTGGCGGGGTGTCGGGGTGCAGGTGAGTGGTGTCGGAGAGACGATCAGAGGGCGGAATCGCCGCGTTCGTCGGTGCGGATGCGCAGGACCTCCTCGAGTGGCAGGACGAAGATCTTGCCGTCGCCGATCTTGCCGGTTTTGGCGCCCTTGGAGATGGCTTCCACGACCTTGGCGACCTGCTCGGAGGCCACGGCGACCTCGATTTTCACCTTGGGCAGGAAGTCCACGGTGTATTCGCTGCCGCGATAGATCTCGGTGTGGCCCTTCTGGCGGCCGAACCCCTTGACCTCGGAAACGGTCATGCCCTCGATGCCGATTTGGGAAAGGGCTTCCTTAACCTCGTCGAGTTTGAAGGGCTTGATGATGGCTACGATGAGTTTCATGGGATGTAAGGGATCGGCGATTATTTGTGGGCGGGGGAGAAGTCCGGATAGGCTTCGTTGCCGTGTTCCCCGATGTCGAGGCCCTCGGTCTCCTCCTCGGCGCTGACCCGGATGCCGGCGATGGCCTTGAGGGCAGACCAGACAATCAGGGAGGCGGGGAAGACGAAGGCACCCACGAGGACGACACCTTTGAGCTGGGCGACGAACTGACCGCCGGGTGTGAGGCCGGTATCAAGCGCAGCGATCGCCTTGGCGGTGTCGGTGCTGTAGAACAGGCCGAGGGCGAGGGTGCCCCACACGCCGTTCACCAAGTGGACCGAAAGGGCGCCCACGGGGTCGTCGAGCTTGAGTTTGTCGAACAGGATGACCGCGAGCACCACCAGCACGCCGCCGATGAAGCCGATGATGGCGCCGGAGGTGATCGTGACGAAGGCACAGGGAGCGGTGATCGCGACCAGGCCGGCCAGGCAGCCGTTGAGCACCATCGAGAAATCGGGTTTCTTGAGGAGAGCCCAAGCGGTGATCAGGGCGCCGATGGTGCCCGTGCAGGCTGCAATGTTGGTATTGACCAGGATGTGGGAGATGGCGGTCCCGTCCATGGCCGCCATGGTGGAGCCCGGGTTGAAACCGAACCAACCGAGCCACAGGATCAACACGCCGAGGGCGGCGGAGGTCATATTGTGGCCAGGGATCGGATGAACCTTGCCATCCTTGAACTTGCCGAGGCGGGGGCCGAGCACGATCACGCCGGCGAGGGCCGCCCAGCCGCCCACCGAGTGCACGACTGTGGAGCCGGCGAAGTCGCGGAAATTGCCAAAGAAGGCCGTGATGCCGGACTCGGTCGGAGTGGAGCCGAGGAGACCCGCGCCCCAGATCCAGTGGCCGGAAACCGGGTAGATGACGGCCACGAGGATCAGGCTGAACCAGATGAACGAGCTGAACTTGATGCGCTCCGCCACAGCACCCGACACGATCGTCGCGGCCGTGCCGGCGAACACCAGTTGGAAGAAGAACTTCGCCCAGAGCGGAACCGGCGTCCAGTTGATGGCGCTGTAAACGCCCTCATAGGTGGCGGTGGAGAAGGGGTTCATCGTGGCATAGGCCGCGCCCAAGGCGGGAGAATTATCCGCCCCGCTCACGAAGAACAGGCCCGACATGCCCACCCAGGGAGTGCCATCACCGAACATCAAGCCCCAGCCGATGACGTAGAAGGAAAGCGTCGAGAGGGCGAACACCACGAAGTTCTTCGCGAGGATGTTCACGCAGTTTTTCGAGCGGGCCAGACCGGATTCGACGAGGGCGAAGCCCGCGTTCATCCAGAAGACCAGCATAGCGGCTACCAGCACCCAGACGGTGTCCAAGCCGACGCGCATGGCGCTCAAGGCGGCTGGATCGACGGCGGGAGCGGCGGGAGCGGCGTCCTGGGCCCAGGCGGGACTGAAGGCTCCCGCCAGAGCCAAGCCGCCGACCAGTCCGAACAATAAGCACAGAGGCTTGGATGGTTTACTCATAGGATGCAGATGATCAGGTTCAGTGTGGTGGATGAGGGACGGCTGCATGGCAGCGTGGGGACACTGACAAGGCCGGCCGCAAGTTGAGCACAGCTTGTGCCAAGGAGAGACCGGCCCCGTCCCTTTCCGGGAGCCGGCCGGTTGGTTGACGTGTTCCCCGCTCCAACGACAAAGCAAAAAGACCGCACCTTGCGGGTGCGGTCTGGAAAACAGCGATGGTCGGAAGTCAGTTGGCGGGCAGGGGCGGGGGCGGCGGAACGGCGACCGAGGTGGTGGCCACCTTTTTGCCAACAATCTCGACCATGCGTTGGATCTCGATTTCGGAGGTGCGGCGGGCGATCTTGGCCAGCTCGACCTCCTTGGCGAGGTCGAAGGTTTCCCGATTGAGCTTCTCCTTGTTGGAGCGGGCCTGCGAGATGCGGATTTCGAGGTCGGCGGCCTCCTTGGCCAGCTTGTCCGCCTCGCCGTTCCATTTGGCGGCCTCCGTCCGCAGTTGGGTCATCACGGCCTGGTAGTCGGCCTCCTTCTTGGCCTCCTTGGCGGCGTCGGCGGCCTCGCGCTCCTTCTGGCGGCGCTCGGCATCCTCGGTGGCTTTCTTTTCGATCTCGGCCTTGCGGTCGGCCTCCGCCTTGTCGGCGATGGCCTTGGCCTCGGCCTTCAGCCTGGCCTTCTCATCCATCTCCTTGACGGCGCCAAGGTAGAAGAAAATGAAAATACCGAGCAGGACGCCGGGGATGGCAAGATAGGTGATAAAGGTCTTCTTCATTGGGAGAAATCGGCTTGGAGGTGATCAGCTCTTTTTGGCGGCGGCGGCAGCAGCAGCGGCGGCCTCGCGCGCCTTCTCGGCCTGGGCGATCTTGTCGAGCAGTTCGTAGTAATACTTCACGTTGCTCTCGGCCTGCTTGACATAGTCCTTGAGGAAAGCCTGTTCGCTCACGAGGGCCTTCTTCTCGTCCTCGATCTTCTTGATCTCCTCCTGCACCTCGGCGAGGTCGCGTTTCAGGCGGGAGACCTGGTCGTTGAACTTCTTGTAGTCGCTGAACGCGCGCTCGCGCTTGTCCTCGGCCTCCTGCCGGGCCACGCGCTTGGCTTCCTCGATGCGTTCCTTTTCCTCGCGCTCTTTCTTGCGGCGGGCCTGGGCCTCGATGGCGGCCTGGATGGCCTTCTCGCGGTTCTCGATCTCGATGCGGGTCTTTTCCTTCTTGTCAGCCTCCTCCTTGGCCTTGAGGGCGGCAATCTTGGCTTCGTAGCCCTTGCTGAAATTGTAGTAGAATCCCCCGAAGATCAGGAGACCGATGAGGGGGAAGATTAGATAAGCTTTGTTCATGTTTTGATGCGGCGCTGTTAAAAAAAGGGTGGGGTCAGGTGCTGTTCTTCTTGGCCTCGCGTTCCTTCATGATGTCTCTCAGGGCCTTTTCCATGTTCTCGCCGTCCTTGGCGCCCTCCGGGAACTCCTTGGCCCTCTGGGCGGCCTCGAGGGCGATATCATACTTCTGGATGGTGTAGGCGGTGTAGGCGAGGGCGAGGTAGGCCGCATGAGGCTTGGTGAGGTTGCCCTTGGCGATCGCGGCCTGAAAGTGGGGCAGGGCCTCTTCCGGCTTGTCGAGGGCCGAGTAGGCCTGGCCGACGAGAAACTCCAACTGGCCCGACTTGGGGAAGGACTTGGTGGCCTGCTTGAGGGCGTCGATGCCCTTCAGGGGACGCTGCAACTGCTGGTAGCAAAGGGCCAGCAGCTCCCAGTTCTTGGGGTCGTTCTCGATCTTGCCGCTCTTCAGGCCGGCTTCGAGGAGCTCCGCCGCCTTCTCGTATTGCGCGATGTTGAAGTAGATGCCGACCAGGTTGAAATGATCCTTCGGCGCGTTCATGAAGCCGTGGGCCTGGGCGCGCTCGATGGTGGCGATGCTGCGGATGTTGTTGGCCTGCGCGAGGGACTGGTTGGTGCTGTCGTAACCGCTCGCGAGGTTGAGGTAGATGGCCGCGAGCTGCTGCCAGTAGGTGGAACTGTCGGGCTTCTGCTTGACGAGCAATTCGAGCAGCTCGGCGGCCTCGGCATTGCGCTCCAGTTGCTGCAGGCAGACCAGCTTCAGGACGTAGAACGTGTCACGCGGCCGGGCGGTGAGCTTGAGCCCGATCTCCACCTGCTCCAGGGCGGCCTTGACCAGATCGAGGTTGGGTTTCTCGGGGTTGAGCAACGCCCGGCTGATGAGCAGTTGCGCGTAAAGCAACTGGGCGTCGGCCGTGGTCTGCGTGGTGCGCTTGAGCCATTGCTCCATCGCCTTGTTCGCCTTCTCCAGATAGGCGGCGGACAGGGTCAGGTTCTTGGTCTGGTTGGCCTCCTGGAAGTAGAGCTGGACCAGATAATAGTAGAGTTCGCGGGTGATGCGCTCGTCGAAGAAAGTGGGGGTCTGGGCTTCGGAGAGCTGGAGGCTCTTCTCCATCGGCTCGATGGCCTTGGCAAATTCGCCGTTCTGCAGGTGGATTTGCAGACGGTATTGGTGGATGAGGGCGGCGTCGTAGCTGGTGGCCTCGACCTTGCTCATGAGCCCGTCGAGGATGGCGTGGGCCTGGGCGTAATTCTTGGCGTCCATGGCCTCCTTGTATTTGATGAGGCCTTCGGCGGTAGCGTCGGAGGGGCTGTAGTTGCGCTCGACAGCCTGGGCCGAAAGGCTCGCCACCGCCAGCAACGCGGCGGCCAGGGCGAGCAGGCGACGGAGAAAAGAGGGAGAGGTGAAAGACATGACAGCGGGATTACTCGGTCGCGTTGAACTCAAGGAGCTGGGAGGCGCGGACATTCACGACGCGACCGCCCTTGCGGCCGGGTTTGAACTTCCACTTCTGCACCGCCTGGAGGGCGGGCATCTCGAATTCGCGGTGGGAGGAGCGCACGACCTGGGTCTGGATGACGTCTCCGTCGGTGTTGATGATGAATTCGACCACCACGGTGCCGTTGATGCCGGCACGGCGCATGTCGTAGGGATAGGTGGGGGCCGGGCGGACACGGGCGACCGGTTGCTGGTCGAGGTCGCCGATGTTGAAGAGATTGCTGATGCCCTTGCCGAAGTTCGCGCCCGGGCGCGTGACGGGGATGGTGATGGCGCCCTTGTTGGCCTGCAGGCCGGGGGGCGGGGGCGGCTGGATCGGCTGGGTGAAGGCATTGACCGGCACCACCGAGGGCAGATCGACGAGGCTGGGCGGGGCGATGATGTTCTCGATGGGAGTGTCCTCGGTGAGCTCCTCGACCTTCTCCTCGGGTTCATCCTCGAGGGGGGGCATTTCAAACTGAACGACGGGCTCCTCTTCTTTGGCCACACTGACATGGTGTGCGGTTTTGTTGTTGAAGCCGCCCAGCACGATCGCGTGCAGGGCGAATGAAACCACGATGCCGATGATGAGATCCTTGTTCATGGCGATTATTTGCCGGTCGGGCGGGTGCGGGTTTCCACGGAGAATTTCGTGATGCCGGCCTTGCGGATCTCGTCGAGGACGGCGACGGTGGCGCCGAAACGCGCGCGCTCGTCGCCGGCGATCAGCACGCGCGGGTCTTCCGTCTGGGTCTTGAAGAAGGCGAGGCGGGAGGGGACCTCCGCCAAGTCGATGAGTTCGCGATTCCAGAAGATGGCGCCTTCGCCGGAGACCTGGATGGTGACGTTGCTGTTCGGGTCCGGAGGGGTGGAGGAAGGCGGTGCGGCGACCGGCAGGTCCACCGGCAGCGACTGGATGCGGTTGAGCGAGAGGGTGAAGAGAACGAAGGTGGCCAGCAGGAAGAAGATGACGTCAATGAGGGGGATGATCTCAATGCGCGCCTTTTTGCGGACCGGGATTTTGATTTTGGTGCCTTCCATGATGTGGGGCTGCTAGCGGGATTACGCGCGGGCGGCGGCTTTCTTAGGGAGATCTCACTTTGCGCGGGTCTCGATGAACACCTTGGTGAAGCCGGCCTTGCGGGCCTCGTCAAAGACGTAGATCGCCTGGGCGAAGAAAGCGCGTTCGTCGCCGTTGATCAGGATGCGGCCCTCGGGTTGCTCGCGCTTGAATTGCTGCAGGCGCTGGAGGAATTCGTCGAGGGTCACCAGATCCTTGTTCCAGGCGATCGCGCCCTCGTCGGTGACGCTGATGGTGACCGTGCCATTGGGGTCGCGTGGTTCGGTAAACTCGGCCTTGGGCAACTGGACCGAGACGCCGTTGGACCGGTTCAGCGAGAGAGTGAAGAGAACAAAGGTGGCGAGCAGGAAGAAGATGACGTCAATGAGAGGGATGATCTCAATGCGCGCTCTCTTGGTGCCACCCGGGCCTGATCCGCCACCACCGTGCATGACAGTAAGTGTTTAGAGGTTGAACAAAATCCTGAGAGGCAACGTCCGCTCAGCGGGTGGTGGCGTTCTCGGATTTGTTGATGATGATCTCGAGGGAGTTGGACGCGTCCTCGACCTCATGGCGGGCTTCGTCCACACGGGCGTTCATGTAGTTGTAAGGCAGCAGACCGGTCACGGCGATGGCGAGACCGCAGGCGGTGGCGATGAGGGCCTCGGCGACACCACCGGTGATCTGGCCGGCGGCGGCGGCGATGTCGCCGCCTTCAAGACTGCCGAAGGTCTTCATCATGCCGGTAACGGTGCCGAGCAGGCCGAGGAGCGGGGCGGCGGTGATGCAGGTGTCGAGGGTGGGCAGACCCTGGCTGAAGCGGTGCATCTCCTGGTTGGCGGCGCGGGTGAAGGCGTTGCCCAAGGAGTGCTCCTTGTGGGTGAGGGCGTAAACCAGGATGCGGGCGACGTAATCCTCGCTCTTCTTGCCCAGCTCGACGGCGCCAGCGATGTCGTTGGCCTCGACCTTCTCCAGAATCTTGTCCACCAGATCGGGCTGGCGGCGCGCGTTTTCGCGGACGATGAAGATCACGCGTTCGATGGCAACGGTGACCATCAGGAACGAGACCAGCAATACGGGCCACATGATGGGACCGCCGGCCTTGAACAGTTCCATGAAGGTCTTGTTCATCAGGACCACGAAGGCGAGGGGCATAGATGCAGAGATCATAGTGCGAGTGTGATTTGACGGACTGGCTGAGGGGGAGGTTGAGTTTTTCTGAGGAAAGAAGGCAGGTGACGCTTCACGCGGGGGTTGGGGGGATAACACCCGGGCGCCGCATACTACTTCATGTGCAAAAAACGTGAGAAGACAAATGCTGCTGGGATTCGCTTTGCACTGTCAATGCGGTTTCTGTGCCAGCGCTGGAAAAAACCGGGACGCAGCAAAAGAAGTCATGCGCGGCGGCGGCGCAGGTGAAAAGTGGCTGCCCGACTAGGACTCGAACCTAGACAAAACGAGTCAGAGTCGTTTGTGCTACCATTACACCATCGGGCAGTGGAAGAATCGTGACGCGGGAGCGAAAGCGTGGGGGTGTTCGCGCTGCGCAGCGGAGGGAGAGTGGAGCCGGCGATGGGATTCGAACCCGCAACCGCCTGTTTACAAAACAGGTGCTCTACCATTGAGCTACGCCGGCGTCGCGTGCCGGGCACGATAAGAGTGGGGGAACTGGCAAACAACCCGAAATTTGGTGGCTCCCCGGGGACTCGAACCCCGAACCTACTGATTAAGAGTCAGCTGCTCTACCATTGAGCTAGGAAGCCGGCAAAAATGGAGTCGCCAACGTTAATGACCGCAGTTGCATGTCAACCCCTTTCCCGGAGCAAGCACACGGAAAATCCGGGTTCTGATTTTCAGAGTGAGCAATCATAATTCTGGGTTGTGCGGCGGCCGCTTCGGAGCGGGCCCGGGTGCGGCGAAATCGGCTGGTGTCACGGACTTTGGCCGCCAAGCTCGCCGCACCCCACATGCCCCGCACGGTTGGGTGCCCTCCTCGATGATTGCCCGGCTTGAAGCTGACTTTGAGCGGCTGCGCCGCCCGGCTGGCCTTTTTCTCGCGCCGGTCGCGGCGCTGGCGCTCTGGCTGCTGCCGTTGCCGGGACTCGATGTGCCGGCGCACAAACTCGCGGCGTTGATGACGCTGGCGATCCTGCTGTGGGTCAGCGAGGCGATCCCCATGGCGGCGACGTCGCTGCTGGTGCCGGCGCTCTGCATCGTGTTCGGCGTGGGTCCGGTGTCGGCGGTGCTCGCGCCGTTCGCCAGCTCGATCACGTTTTTGTTCATCGGCTCGTTCATGCTGGGGGCGGCCCTGCAGAAGCACCGGCTCGACAAGCGGCTTGCCCTGCGCCTGCTCGCGCTGCCGGGGGTCACGCGTTCGCCGTTCGCGGTCTTTGCGGCGTTGGGCACGCTCACGGCGCTGCTCTCGATGTGGATGAGCAACTCCGGCACCACGGCCGTGATGCTGCCCATCGCGCTGGGCGTGATGAAAACCTGCCCGACCCTCGGCGGGAACCGCAACGTGCGCGAGAATCTCGTCCTGCTCATCGCCTTTGCCGCCTCGATCGGCGGCTTGGCCACGCCGGTGGGCACGCCGCCCAACCTCATCGCGCTGGCGGCGCTGCGCGAGCACGCCGGCATCCAGCTCACGTTTGTCCAATGGATGCAGCTCGCCGTGCCGCTCTCGCTCGTGCTGCTGGCGTGGCTGCTCTGGCTGATGCGCCCGCCCGCCGGTGTTGCGCTCGGCGACGCCGCGGACCTGCAGGGACAATTCCGCGCGCAACTGGCGGCACTCGGGCCGATGTCGCGCGGCGAGCTGTGCGTGACGGCTTCGCTCGCGACCGCCATTTTCCTCTGGGTTTTCCCCGGCGTGAGCGAGCTGTTCGGCTTCGGAGGCAATCCGTTGACCGCCTGGATCCGCCGTCATTTCCCCGAGGACATCATCGGGTTGCTGGCGGGGCTTGTCCTGCTCGTGCTGCCGACAAACCTGCGCAAATCGGAATTCACGCTGGAGTGGCACGAGGCCGTGAAGATCGACTGGGGCACGATCCTGCTGTTCGCCGGCGGCCTGTCGCTCGGCGGGCAGATTTTTCAGACCGGCCTGGCCAAGGCCATCGGAGACGGCGTCGGCGTGCTGCTCGGCCAGCCGGACCTGTGGAGCCTCGTGGCCGTGGCCATCGGGCTGAGCATCATGCTCAGCGAGGCCGCGTCCAACACCGCCTCGGCCGCCATCATGGCGCCGATGATGATTGCGGTGGCGGTGGCGGCGAAGGTTAACCCCATCCCGGTGGCGCTGGCCACAACGCTGGCTTGCAGCTTCGGGTTTTTACTGCCGGTGTCCACGGGACCCAACGCCCAGGCCTATGCCACGGGGCAGGTGCGGCTGGTTGCCATGATGCGCAAAGGCATCTGGCTGGACCTCTTCGGCGCCGTGACGATCTGGCTGGTGGTGCGGTGCCTGGCGCCGCTTTACGGCTGGATTTGACGCAGGCGGGGCAGGGGCGGTTTCGGCGGACAAAATACTTGCCAAGCATCCGGGCCTCCTCTGTTTTGGCCCGCTCCACCCATGCAAAAGACCAAAAAGTCCGTTGCCAAGCGCTTCAAATTGTCCGCCAAGGGCAAGTTGATCCGGCGCACGCCCGGCTTCCGTCACCTGCTGGCCGCGAAGAGCACGAAGTCCAAGCGCCGTGCCTCCCGCGACAAGCTCGTGGCCGATGGCCATGCCGAGCCGCTCAAGCGCTGTCTGCCCTTTGGGCTCTGAACCGACAGCCGAAGCGAAACCCAAAACTCCGCCAGGCGGGTGAATCCTAACGAGACGACCCGCCGGCGCCCAAACCACCACCCAACATGCCTCGTGCCACCAACTCCCCCGCGTCGCGCAAGCGCCGCAAGAAAGTGCTGAAATACGCCAAGGGCTATTTCGGCAACAAATCCAAGCTGTTCCGCTACGCCAAGGAAGCGGTCCAGCATGCCTGGCAATACGCCTACATCGACCGCAAGAAGAAGAAGGCCAACATGCGCGGCCTTTGGATCGTGCGCCTGAACGCCGCCTGCCGCGAGGCGGGCATCAGCTACAGCCGCTTCATCGAGGGCCTCAAGGCCGCCAAGATCGGGCTCGACCGCCGCCAGCTCTCCGAGATCGCGATCGCCGACGCCACCGCCTTCAAGGCCCTGGTCGAGAAGTCCAAGGCCGCGTTGAAGGGCAAGCCCGGCGTCACCCTCCCGAAAGCCTGATCCCGCGCGAGCCCCTGCAGGCTCGCCTTCCGGTCGAAAAGACCAATCCTCCGAAGGACGGGCCGCCGCGCAGGCGCCCGTCCTTTTCCTTTCTCCTTCGTTCTCCCTCGTTCTCGCGCTCTTAATCGTTCTCGTAATCGAGGGGGAATGATTAGGATTGGGAGAACGAGAACGATTTTCCCCCGATGCAAGAAACCCTCTCCGCGATCCTCGCCAAGGCCGGCCCCGAGCTGGCCGCGCTCCAGACGCGCGCCGAGTTCGAGGCCGCCAAGGCCCGCTACGTCGGCCCCCACGGCGAATTCACCGCCCTCATGAAACAGATGGGCGCCGTGCCCAAGGAGCAGCGCCCCGCCATGGGCAGGCTCGTCAACGAGGCCAAGGCGCAGCTCCAGGCGCAGCTCGACGCCACCCTCGAGCGCATCGCCGCCGCCGAGATCGCCGCCCAGCTCGGGCCCGCCGTGGACCCCACGCTCCCGTCGCCCGACGCCGGCCCCGGCACGATGCACCCGCTCACGCAGGTGCGCGAGGAGATGTGCCGCATCCTCCGCAAGGCCGGCTTCTCCGTCGCCGACGGCCCGGAGGTCGAGACCGAGTATTACTGCTTCGACGCCCTCAACACGCCGCCCGACCACCCCGCGCGCGCCGAACAGGACACGTTCTATTTCCCCGAGTCCGCGAAATTCGGCAACATCGCCCGCAAGGTCCCCGGCGAGAAATACCTCCTGCGCACCCACACCTCCTCGGTGCAGATCCGCACCATGCTCAAGGGCCAGCCGCCCATCCGCATCGTGTCGCCCGGGCGCGTCTATCGCCGCGACACCACCGACGCCACGCACAGCGCCAACTTCCACCAGCTCGAGTGCCTCTACGTGGACAAGGGCGTCACCGTCCGCGACCTGAAGGCGCTGCTCGACTACATCTTCGCCTCGCTGCTCGGCCAAGACACCAGGACGCGCTTCCGCCCGCACTACTTCGGCTACACCGAGCCCTCCTTCGAGGTGGACCTCTCCGCCAAGCACCTGCCCAAGGTGAACAAGGAGTGGATCGAGATCGGCGGCTGCGGCATGGTCGATCCCTCCGTGTTCGAGGCCGTCGGCTACGATCCCGAGGTCTGGACCGGTTACGCCTTCGGCATGGGCCTCGAACGCCTCGCGATGCTGGTCTATGGCATCGATGACATCCGCTACTTCTACCAGAACGACGTCCGCTTCCTGAAGCAGTTCGCCTGAGACGCCCGATGAAAATCTCCCTCAACTGGCTCAAGCAATACGTGAACCTCGACGGGGTCTCCACCGACGAACTCCAGCGCGCCATCACCTTCCTCGGCTTTGAGGTCGAAGGCGTGGCCAGCACCGGCCTGCCGCCGCTGACCAACGTCGTCGTCGGCGAGATCAAGACCCGCGACAAGCACCCGAATGCCGACAAGCTCTCCGTCTGCACGGTGGACGTCGGGCCGGCCCATGGCGGTGTCCGCACCATCGTGTGCGGCGCGCCCAACTGCGACGCCGGCCGCCGCGTGCCCGTGGCCCTGCCCGGCGCGGTGCTGCCCGGCGACTTCAGGATCAAGCAGTCCAAAATCCGCGGCCAGCAGTCCGACGGCATGATGTGCGCGCCCGACGAACTCGGCCTTGGCGGCGACCACGCCGGCTTGCTGATCCTCCCGCCCGCCACGCCCGTCGGCCAGCCGCTCAACGAGGCCCTGCCCGGCGGCGACACCGTCTTCGACATCGAGATCACGCCCAACCGCCCCGACGCGCTCAGCCACATCGGCATCGCCCGCGAGCTGGCCGCGTGGTTCCGCAAGGAGGTCAATTACCCCGAGGTCAGGTTCCACGGCGAGACCCGCGGCGCGCGCCCCGACATCCTCGCCGACATCAAGGTCGCGGCGCCCAAGGACTGCCCGCTCTACATCGGCATCGCCATCGCCGGCGTGAAGGTCGGCCCCAGCCCGGCCTGGATGCAGGAGCGCCTCAAGGCCGTCGGCCTGCGCCCCATCAACAACCTCGTGGACGTGGGCAACTACGTCATGCTCGAACTCGGCCAGCCATTGCACGTCTTCGATGCGAAGAGGATCGGCGGCCGCAGGATCGTCATCCGCCACGCGCACGACGGCGAGAGGCTCGTCACGCTCGACGGGAAGGAGCGCGTGCTCAACAGCCGCATGCTCGTCATCGCCGATGCCGCCCGCCCGCTCGTCGTGGCCGGCATCATGGGCGGCGCCGACGCCGGCGTGGACGACACCACGACGGACATCGTGCTCGAGGCCGCGCATTTCCGTCCGCAGTCCATCCGCTGGACCTCCCGGCAGCTCGGGCTGGCCTCCGACTCTTCCTACCGTTTTGAGCGTGGGGTGGACCCGCACAGCACGCTGGAGGCCGCGCGCCGCGCGGTGGACCTGCTGCTGGAGACCGCCGGCGGCTCCGTCGTGGGACCGTCCTTCCAGGTGGGCGGCGACGTGCCCTGGCAGCGCGAGATCGTCGTCACGCCCGCCTACATCAATGAGAAGCTCGGTTTCGAGATTCCCGCCGAGGAGCAGCGCGCCGCCCTCGAGGCGCTCGACCTGGTCATCCGCCACGAGGAGCCGACGGAGCACCGCGGCCCCGCCTGGTCCGTCACCATCCCGAGCTGGCGGTCCGATCTCGACCGGCCCATCGACCTCGTCGAGGAGGTGCTGCGCCTTTACGGCACCGAACGCGTGCCCGCCGCGCCGGCCATCGGTCCTGCGCTGGTGGATGGCGACGATGCGCCCGCCGTCGTGTTCAACCGCCGGGTCACCGACTATCTCGTCGGGCAGCATTTCCACGAATGTGTGAACTACACGCTGCGCTCGGCCCGGGAGCTCAAGACCTGGGTCTCCGCCGCCGCCGTGCAGGAGCTCGGCCTGCTCAATCCCTTCGTCGAGGAGCAGTCGCACCTGCGGCCCTCGCTCGTGCTCGGCCTGCTCGAATCGCTCAAGCTCAACCAGTCGCGCGGCAACCACGTGGCGCGCCTTTGCGAGACCGGGCGGGTGTTCATGGAACTCAACGGCACGGTGCACGAGTGTGCCGGCGTCGGCTTCGTCATGGCCGAGGATCCGAAGGCGCGCGCCTGGCTCGGCCGGGAGAAACCCGATTTCTACGCGGTGAAACGGCACATGGAGGTCCTCGCCGCCGCCGCCGGGGTGGAGCTGGCCGCGCAACCGCTCGTGCCCGTCACCGGCGCCTACTGGGGCTGGCAGGAAGGCCACGCCGCCGCGGCCGGCGAAATGCAGGCGGGCTGGACCGCCCGTTTCGGCCTGCTGAACCTCGCGATGGTCCGCGCCGCGGGCATCGAGGGCCGGGTCTGGGCCGGCATGTTCGCCATCCTGCCCGAGAAACTGACCGCCGGCGCCGCGCGCCGCCGCTACCGGAACTTCAGCCTGTTCCCGGCCGCGTTGCGCGACCTCGCGCTCGTGGTGGACGCCTCGCGCCAGGCCGAGGATGTGCGCCAGCAGCTTCTCCAGGCCGCCCGCGCCGCCACCGGCGGCGCCTTTGCCGTGGAAAGCGTCACCGTCTTCGACGTCTATCAGGGCGCCGGGCTGCCCGGGGGGAAGAAGAGCCTGGCCTTCGCGCTGTCGTTCCGCTCGGCCGAGCGCACGCTCACCGACGACGAGGTGAACGCCGCCTTCGCCAAGATCCAGCAGCAGATCGCCGCCGACGGCAGCATCACCGTGCGCGCGTGAGTGGGCGCCGGTGGCGGTCGCTTGCGGCTGGCTTCTTCGCTGCGTCCAGAAAGACAGGACACGAAGGCATTTTCCCCGACGTGTCATGCTGCGCGCAGCGAAGAAACCAGCGGTCCGCGGCGAAAACGATGCGGTGACGCAGGCGCCTCAGACCGCAAAGAGTTCGAGGAATCTCCGCACCTCGGCCGGCACGGACCTGGAGAGGTTGGGCACGACGAGCCGGTAGAGCTGCTGCACCTCGGCCTTCAGGCTCGGCGGCATCGTGACGGGAAAAGACGGGCGCGAGACGCGCTTGCCGGCCTTGGCCCCGTCGCGGTAGCCGATCTTCAGTCCGGGAATCTCGGTGTTGCCGCGGATGCAATAGTCGTGGAAGAGCAGCTCGAAAAGCTTCGGATTTTTCCCGGAGGCATCGTGCCACACGCTGAGCACCCCGCCGGATTCGCCCGTGTATTGCTCCTTCGCCAGCCCGGGCAGGTCCTGCTTCACCTTGGAGGCCGGCACCGGTTCGAGGGTGGAGCCGATGACCACCGGCTCCATGAACTGCAGGTAGGCCTTGCGGGTGTAGTTGTCGGGAAAGGTCAGCGCGAGGCCGCAGGTCACATACTGCGGGCTTACGCGGAACTGCGCGACCTTGCCCTCGGTTTCGAACAGGCGGTTGTCGAGTTCGAGCTTGAGGGTGCAGGTTTCGCCGACGCCGGCGACGGCCGCGGGATGGAGCCGGATGCTCAGACCCGTGTTTGACAGGTTGGCGAGCTGGCCGCCCCAGTCCATCGGCGCGGCCTTATCCGGGGGCAGGGCGTTGCCTTCGCCGTCGTGGGCGGAGAGCGCGACCTTGGCCTTGAGCTGGAACTTGGCGCCGACCGGGTAGCGCTTGGCGCCGCGCTTGTCCCGCAGGCCTCCAGCGGTCTTCTGAAAATCCAGGATCTTCTTGAAAAGCAGCATCCCGCCAGCCGATGCCCAATGGCTGTGTCCGTCAAGCCAGCACCCGGCTGTCCGGTTTGGCGGCATTTTTGCCGGTTGCCAAGCCGCCTTCCGGCCGCCTGCTTGGTGGCGATGCCATCCCTGCCATGAGCGCCGGTTCCGACCTCAACATCGACTACGTGGCCAACCTCGCCCGCCTGGCCCTGACGCCGGCGGAAAAGGAGAAGTTTGCCCGCCAGTTGGGCGACATCCTGCACTACGTGGACAAGCTCAAGCAGGTGGACGTGGACGGCGTCGAGCCGATGGCGCACGCCGCACCCGTCTTCAATGTCTGGCAGGAAGATGTGCCGCGCCCCGGCCTGCCCGTCGAGCAGGCCCTGCGCAACGCCCCTGCGCAGCGCGCCAACATGATCGTGGTGCCCAAGGTCGTCGAATAACATGGCGCGCGATCTCACCTGGCTTTCCGCCACCGAACTGGCGGCTCTTCTCGGCGCCGGCCAGCTTTCGTCGGTCGAACTCGTGCAGACCTGCCTCGCTCGCGTGCAGGCCGTGGACGGACGCGTGCGGGCCTTCAATTCCCACGACGAGGCCGCGGCGCTCGCCGCCGCGCAAGAAGCGGACGCCCGCCGCGCCGCCGGGCAGGCGCGGGGGCCGCTCGACGGCATCCCCATCGGCTTCAAGGATGTCATCGCCGTCGAGGGGCAGCCGCTGACCTGCTCCAGCCGGATGCTGGCGAACTACGTCTCACCCTACGACGCCACCGTCACCGCGCGCCTCAAGGCCGCCGGCGCCATTCCGTTCGGCCGGCTCAACATGGACGAGTTCGCCATGGGTTCCTCGACGGAGAACTCGGCCTTCGGCCCGACGGCGAACCCGTGGGATCTCACGCGCGTGCCCGGCGGCAGCTCCGGCGGTTCGGCGGCGGCGGTCGCGGCCGGCGAACTCCCGCTCACGCTCGGCTCCGACACCGGCGGCTCCATCCGCCAGCCCGCGGCGCTCTGCGGCGTCGTCGGCCTGAAGCCCACCTACGGCCTCGTCTCGCGCCACGGCCTCGCCGCCTATGCCTCGTCGCTCGACCAGATCGGGCCGCTCGCCCGCACCGTGGACGACGCCGCGCTGCTGTTGCAGGCCATCGCCGGCCACGACGAGCGCGACTCGACCTCGTTCAAGACCGACGTGCCGGACTACCGCGCGGAGATGGCGAAGCGTTCCGGCCCGTGGCGGCTCGGCGTGCCGAAGGAGTTTTTCGGCGCCGGCCTCGATCCCGCAGTGCGCGCGGCCGTGCAGACGGCGATCGGGCATTACCGCCAGACCGGCTGCGAAATCCGCGAGGTGTCGCTGCCCCTGGCCGCGGAGCAGGCCATCGCGGTCTATTACCTCATCGCCACCGCCGAGGCCTCGTCGAACCTCGCCCGTTACGACGGCATCCGCTACGGCCACCGCGCCGCGCAGGCGAAGGACATCGTGGACCTCTACTTCCAGTCGCGCGCCGAGGGCTTCGGCGACGAGGTGAAGCGCCGCATCATCCTCGGCACGCACGTGCTGAGCAGCGGCTACTACGACGCCTACTACCTCCGCGCGCAGAAGGTCCGCACGCTCATCCGCAACGAGTTCGCCGCCGTGCTGAAGGACTGCGACGCGCTCCTCTCACCCACGTCGCCGACCCCGGCGTTCCGGCTCGGGGAGAAGTCGTCCGACCCGCTGGCGATGTATCTCACCGACATCTACACGATCAGCGTGAACCTCGCCGGCCTGCCGGGCCTCTCGGTGCCCTGCGGTTTCACCGCCGCCGGCCTGCCCATCGGCCTGCAGCTCATCGGCCGCCCCTTCGACGAAGCCGGCCTGCTCGCCATCGCCCGCCACTACGAGCAGGCGCACGGGTGGTCCGCCCAACACCCGGTTTTGTGAGACACAGAGGGCACGGAGAACCGCACAGGAGAACACGGAGATGAACACGGAAAGCAATCGACTGACGGAAACGGGGATCGGGGCGGCGATTGAAGGGCAGCGGGATTTGGAGCCCGGATCGCTGGAGTCGGCCTACCAGCGGGCCTTGGAACACGAGCTGACTTTGCAGGGCGTGGGATTCGAGGCCCAAAAGACCTGCCCAGTCGCCTGCAAGGGCTTGATAATTGAGGATGCCTCTCGCCCTGATTTGCTCGTCGGAGAGAAACAGGTGGCGGAATTAAAGGCCGTGGATGCGCTGGCCGACGGGCATGAGGCGCAGGTCCTGGCTTATCTGAAGTTCACCGGCTGCCACATTGGGCTGCTCATCAACTTTTGCGCCGGATTGCTCAGGGACGGTCTGCGCCGCCTTGCTCTGTGACCACGCTTCCTCACTCCGTGTCCTCCGTGTCCCACAGTTCCCCCACCTACGAAGCCGTCATCGGTCTGGAGGTCCACGTGCAGTTGCGCACGGCGTCGAAGATGTTCACGCGCGTCGCGGCCGGCTACGGCGAACCCGAGAACACCCTCGTCGATCCCGTCGTGCTCGCCCTGCCCGGCGCCCTGCCGGTCCTGAACAAGGAGGCGCTCGACAAGATCATCAAGGCGGGCCTCATCCTCGGCTGCGAGATCGCCCCGGTCTGCAAGTGGGACCGGAAGAACTATTTCTATCCCGACTCGCCCAAGAACTACCAGATCTCGCAATACGACCAGCCCATCTGCCTCGGCGGCGCGGTCGAGATCGAGCTGCCCGGCCCGTCGCGCAACGTCATGGGCGAGCACCGGAAGATCCCGCTCACCCGCATCCACCTGGAGGAGGACGTCGGCAAGCTCAGCCACGGTGCCACCGACTCGCTCGTGGACTACAACCGCGCCGGCACGCCGCTCATGGAGATCGTGACCGAGCCCGCCCTGCGCAGCGCCGACGAGGCCTTCGCCTTCCTCACCTCGCTGCGCATCGCCCTCGTGCAGGGCGGCATCTCCGACTGCGACATGGAAAAGGGCCAGATGCGTTGCGATGCCAACATCTCCATCCGGCCCGCGGGCGAAACGCGGCTCGGCACCAAGGTCGAGCTGAAGAACCTCAATTCCATCTCGTTCGTCCGCGACGGCATCGCCCATGAGATCCGCCGGCAGCTCGCCGTGGTCGGGGCCGGCGGCGTCATCGTGCAGGAGACGCGCGACTACGACGGCCAGACCGGCGCCTCGCAATCGCTGCGCTCGAAGGAGATGGCGCACGATTACCGCTACTTCCCTGATCCCGATCTCCTGCCCGTGAAGGTGGACGAGGCGTGGAAGGCGCGCATCAGGGCCACCATCCCCGAGCACCATTTCGACCGGCAGCGGCGCTATCTGGAGCAGTTCGGCCTGCCTTACACGCAGACGTCGGTGCTCGTGCCGGACGCCGCCATCTGCGGATTCTTCGAGGAGACCGTGGGCCTCGGCGCCAAGCCCCAGGCGGCGGCCAACCTGATCTGCAACAACCTGCTGGGCGGGCTGGCGGCGGCGCAGATCGGACTGGCGGCCAGCAAAGTCCGGCCCGCGCACATCGCCTCGCTGGTGAAGCTCACCGAGAGCGGCGTCATTTCCAGCAGCATCGCGAAGGAAGTCTTCGCCACGATGTTCCAAACGGGCGAGCTGCCCGAAACCATCGTGGAAAAGCAGGGCCTCAGGCAGTCGAGCGACACGGGCGAGCTGGAGAAGTGGGTGGCCGACGCCATCGCGGCCGACCCGAAGGCCGTGGCGCAGTTCAAGGCCGGCAACGAGAAGGCCCTCAACGCCCTGAAAGGCGCCGTGATGAAAGCCTCCAAAGGCAAGGCCAACCCCCAGCTTGTGGACCAGATCGTGCGCCGGCAGCTGGGGTAGTATCTCGCGCCCCGCTCGTGGGAGCGGGGCGACAGGCGCGGCAACCCTCCCGCATGCGGTGACTATTGTTTCAATCCACGCCCCGCTCGTGGGAGCGGGGCGACGAGCGCTCCCGACCGCCAGCTCCTCGCCTATGCCGTTTCAATCCACGCCCCGCTCGTGGGAGCGGGGCGACCGGCGCCGGAATGTGCGCCGGCGCCGCTGCCAACGTTTCAATCCACGCCCCGCTCGTGGGAGCGGGGCGACTTTCCAGCGAAGCCCTGGCGCAGACCGGCTACACGTTTCAATCCACGCCCCGCTCGTGGGAGCGGGGCGACATCTGGAGACCTCGCGAGCGCAGCCACGCGGCCGTGTTTCAATCCACGCCCCGCTCGTGGGAGCGGGGCGACACGGAATTTTTCCCCGGTCCTTCCCGAGATATTTGTTTCAATCCACGCCCCGCTCGTGGGAGCGGGGCGACAGACGACGCAGTATCGCGTCCTGCGGCTGACCAATGTTTCAATCCACGCCCCGCTCGTGGGAGCGGGGCGACGCAGCTCGGTCGGGCACTGGTCTCGCAACCATGCGTTTCAATCCACGCCCCGCTCGTGGGAGCGGGGCGACGCCAGCACGGAGGAGCACCGCTGATGGTCGCGCAGTTTCAATCCACGCCCCGCTCGTGGGAGCGGGGCGACGATCACGCGCAACCGGTCCATGCGCGCCCCTCGGGTTTCAATCCACGCCCCGCTCGTGGGAGCGGGGCGACACATCCGGAGCGTCAGAGAATAGCTGACATCTGCGGTTTCAATCCACGCCCCGCTCGTGGGAGCGGGGCGACCCGACAGGTTCCCGCGGCAGCGTGCCAAGGCCTGTCGTTTCAATCCACGCCCCGCTCGTGGGAGCGGGGCGACATGCTCGAACGCGAATGATTTTCCGCCCGTAAGGTTTCAATCCACGCCCCGCTCGTGGGAGCGGGGCGACGTGCCGATGGACAGACCCTACTTCATATTTTGCCAGTTTCAATCCACGCCCCGCTCGTGGGAGCGGGGCGACTGGAGATGCTCATGCGGCGGGCGGGAGGTCGGAGGTTTCAATCCACGCCCCGCTCGTGGGAGCGGGGCGACATGAAAACAGAAAACATCTCGCTCATGGGCATTGTTTCAATCCACGCCCCGCTCGTGGGAGCGGGGCGACGCACCCGGCCCAGACGACGTGGGCAGAGAGTGGAGGTTTCAATCCACGCCCCGCTCGTGGGAGCGGGGCGACGCGCCGCGGCTCAGCGTCACCATGCTCATGGGAGGTTTCAAGCCACGCCCCGCTCGTGGGAGCGGGGCGACTTCACCGCCGGGTTTCTCTGCGCCTGC
>JBMOQY010000008.1:0-186579 GCA_049322455.1 Verrucomicrobiota bacterium
AGCGTCTTCTCCGCCGTCAAACGCAAGGCCCGCGGCTTCCGCACCACCGAGAACCTTATCACCATGCTTTACTTCACCGCCGGGCACCTCGACCTACCCGCTACCCATTGAAAACAGCGAGGAACCTGTTTTCATTGGGCTTGTATTCGATCACGCCCAGCCAGCTGTCGCGCTCGAGCACGCTGTTGCGCACATAGGGCTTCATGCCGCCGAGGGCGAGGTTGCCGTTGACGGTGGGATAGCCCCAGGCCTGGAACTGCTGGCCCGCGAACGGTTTGCTCGAATGCGAGTAGCCGAGGGCGATGCCCAGCTTGCCGTCCTGCAACTGGTCGATGTAGGACAGGGTGTAGCGGTTGCCCGTGGATTTGGCGCTGGGCGTGAGTTCGCCGAGCTCGTTCCACTCGTAGTAGCCGCTGACGGCGATGACGCGGCCGGTCTTGTCGAGCGGGCGCACGGTGCGCAGATCCACGGTGCCGGCCAGGCCCTGGGAGACGAGGCTGGGCTCCGCGGTCTTGGCCACCACGACCTGGCTGAGCAGGTCGGCCGGATACTGGTCGTATTCGACGGCGCGGTTCATGTTGGTGGTGGCCTGCTCGCGGCCGTTGAACAGGCCGGTGCTGAAGTCGCCGTTGAGGCCGCGGATGCTGATCTGCTGGCTGCGGCCGTTCGTGCGCTGGGTGGTGACACCGGTCAGGCGGGTGAGGGCGTCGGCGATCGAGATGTCGGGCAGCTTGCCGATGTCCTCGGCTGCGATGACCTCGGTGATGACCTTCTGGTTTTTCTTCATCTCGGCGGCGGCCGCGAGGCTGCCCGCGAAACCGGCCGTGACGGTGAACGTCTCGAGGACGACGGGCTCCTCTTCTTTCGGGTTGCTGCCGGGGGCAGCGGCGGTCTGGGCGAGCGCCGGCGCAGCAGACTGCGCCAGCAGCAGGCCGGCAACCAGTCCTCGGGAGAGAAGCTGGCGCGCGGGTCTTTTATGAACGGTCGTGTGCATGGTGGGTGGGTATGGGATAACGAAACGGACTGGGGAACGCCGGGGGATCGGCGGTTATCTTGCCCCGAAAACGAACTCCTCCTCCCCGTTCACCGCCACCTGCATTGCACCCAAAAAACCGAGATGCCCAGGACAAATCTTGGGTCAATTCCATGCGGACTCACTTGGCGACGCCGTCTGGCGGCCTCGTTGTCCGGGTGCCCCCAGAGAGCAACGGCAGCCCGCCGGCACGTGACGAGGGAGTATCTCACCCCGCTGGGCGTCGATTGGGCCGGGGGGTCTAAGTTTTATCCGGGTCACGCAAGACTTTTCCCGGGTGTGCCGGTTGACGGCGCTCCCGCGGGGGGCAGCCTGATGTCCCTCATGATCACCCCGCGTTTCCTTCGCCGGCCGGCCGGGCTCTTGCTGCTGGCTGCCCCTGCTGTCGTTGGTTTGGCCGCTTCCGCTCCTGTGGTCGTGCCGCGCTTCACCCATCCGGGCGCCGGCCAGACCTTTTATTTCGTGCTGACCGACCGCTTCGCCAACGGCGACCCGGCGAACGACACGGGCGGTTTCCCCGGCGGGACCGAGGAGCACGGCTTCGACCCCACACGCATCGGTTACTTCCACGGCGGCGATTTCGCCGGCCTGATTTCAAAACTGGACTACCTCAAGAACCTTGGCGTGACGGCGGTCTGGGTGACGCCGCCGTTCCAGAACAAACCCGTGCAGCAGGGCTCGGCCGCCTACCACGGCTACTGGGTGACGGATTTCCTGAAGATCGACCCGCACCTCGGCACCAACGACGACTTCCGCGCCTTCGTGCAAGCGGCCCACGCGCGCGGGCTGAAGGTCTATATGGACATCATCGCCAACCACACGGCCGACGTGATCCATTATCCGGACAACCGCACCGACTACCGCGACACCCAGGCGCACCCGCTCCGCGATGCCACGGGCGCGCCGGTGCGCGAGCGGGATTTCGCCTACAACGGCCTTGGCGACCCCGCGCGGCCCGCGCTGTCGGCCGAGACCGGCTTCCCTTACCGCCCGCTCGTGGCGGAGGCGGAGAAAACCGTGAAGAACCCGGCGTGGCTCAACGATGTCACGCTCTACCACAACCGCGGCAACTCCGCGTTCCGCGACGAAAGCTCGGTGTTCGGCGACTTCTCCGGTCTCGACGACACGTTCACCGAGCATCCCCGCGTGGTGCAGGGCATGATCGAGATCTTCAGCTCCTGGGTGCGCGACTACGGCGTGGACGGCTTCCGCATCGACACGGCGCGGCACGTGAACGCCGAGTTCTGGCAGGCGTTCGCGCCCGCGATCCGCGCCGTCGCACGCGCCGCCGGGCGGCCGGATTTCATCCAGTTCGGCGAGGTGGCCAACGAGACGCTCGACGTGCCCTACCTCAGCGAATTCTCCACGCACATGCCGCTCGATACGACGCTGGACTTCGGTTTTTTCGTCGCCGCGCGCAACTTCGTCTCCCGCGGCGGCACGGCGGCGGCGCTGACCGACCTCTTCCAGCGCGACGACCTCTACACCGACCACGACAGCAACATCCACACGACCACCACCTTCCTCGGCAACCACGACGCCGGGCGCTTCGCCCATTTCCTGCAGCAGGACAACCCCGGCGCCTCGCCCGTGCTGCTCGCCGATCTCGCGAAACTCGGCCACGGCCTGCTGCTGCTCTCGCGCGGCCAGCCCGTCATCTATTACGGCGACGAACAGGGCATGATCGGCCGCGGCGGCTGGGACATGCAGGCCCGCGAGGACATGTTCCCCTCGCGCGCGCCGGACTTCCGCGACGCCCCCCTGCTTGCGACCACCCGCACGGGGGCGGACGACAAGTTCGACCCGCAACACCCGTTCTACGTGCTGATCTCCCGGCTCGCCGCGCTGCGCGCCGCGCATCCGGCCCTGCGCACGGGCGCGCTGCTGCCGCGCGCCACCGCCAGCCAGGACGTCTTTGCTTTTTCCCGCTTCGACCGGCGCGAACGCGTGGAATACCTCGCCGCCTTCAACAACTCGCGCACGCAGTCGCTGACCGTCGCCGTGCCGACCAGCCAGTTGCCGGGCGCCAAGCTGGCGCGGCTCTTCGCTTCGCATGACGACGCGAGCGACGAAATCACCGCCGATGGGGAAGGCCGTGCCGTGGTCACGATCCCGCCGCTGCAATTCGCCGTCTGGCGCGCGGTGGCTCCGCTCGGGCCGCCGGAGGCCGCGCGCATCTCGCTCGTCACCCCCGCGACCGGCGCGGTGCTGCAACTCGGCCAGCGCGCGCTGGACGGCGTCGTGTTTCCCCTGCGGGCGGAATTCCGCGCCGAAGTGGCGGGCGGCGACGGCCTCGGCGAGGTGACCTTCACCCTCGAGCGCGCCTCGCGCCCCGGCCAGATCGAGTATCTCGGCACCGACGATGCCGCGCCCTACCGCATCTTCTGGCGTCCGCCGAACGACCTTCGGCCCGGGGAAAGGTTTGCGCTCACCGCCACCCACAACGATCTGCGCGGGCACATCGTCAGCGCGCAGTCGGCGGATCTCACCCTCGGCTCCACCGAAGTGCCCGCGGGCATCGTCGGCTCGAAGACTCCGGTGATCACGCGGCATCCCGCCGCGACCGGCACCACCCCGGGGGATACGGTCACGCTCACCGTCGCCGCCGAGGGCACCGGGCCGCTCGAATACCAGTGGCTGCGCAACGGCGAGGAAGTGTCCGGCGCCACGGACGCGACGCTGACCTTCAAGGCCACGCGCGCAACCGCCGGCACCTACCGCGCGCTCGTGCGCAACCGCGCCGGCACGACCCTGAGCGCGGAGGCGGCGGTGACGCTGCCCGGCTTGGCGGCGCGCCTCGAGAAACACCCGGAGTTTTCCTCGCAGTTCGTCGCCCCGCGCAACGTGGATGTCTGGCTGCCGCCCGGCTACGACGCCGACCCGTCGGCGCGCTGGCCGGTCGTCTATATGCACGACGGACAGAACCTCTTCGACCCGGCCACCAGTTACGGTGGCGTGCCGTGGTCGGCGGACAAGGGTGTCGAGCGCCTGCTGGCCACCGGGCTTGGGCCGGGCGCGATTCTCGTCGCCATCTGGAACACCCCGGCGCGCTTCGCCGAATACCTGCCGCAGAAGGCCGTGTCGGCCGACCTCTACGAGGGCTTCGTGCAGCAGTTCAAACTCCCGCCCGCGCCGCCACAGGGCGACGCCTACCTGAAATTCCTCGTCGAGGAGCTGAAACCGTTCATGGACCGCAGCTATCGCACCCGCCCGGAGCCGGAGCACACGTCCATCATGGGAGCGAGCATGGGCGCGCTGATCTCCCTGTATGCGGTCTGCGAATATCCGGAGGTCTTCGGCGGTGCCGGTTGCGTCTCCACCCACTGGCCGCTCGGCGACGGGGTCGTGACCGCCTGGTTTGCCAAGAACCTGCCGAAGCCCGGCAGGAACCGGTTCTACTTCGACTTCGGCACCAAGACCCTGGATGCCGGCTACGAGCCCTACCAGCGCCGCGTGGACGCGGTGATGCGGGCCGCCGGCTACCGCGAGGGCGTGGACTGGATGACGCGCAAATACATGGGCGCCGAACACTCCGAGCGCAGTTGGCGCGACCGCGTGGACATCCCGCTGCACTTCCTGCTCAAGCCATGAGGTTGGGGCGGCGCGCAGAGCGCGCCGTCATTTTGCCGGCGGCCGCAGACCGCCGCTCCGCGGCTCACTTCTCCGCCTGGATGCGCCGGAGGAGCTCGCGGATGGACGCCGTAGCCTCGCGGTCGCCCTCATCGGGTGACAACCGCCAGGCCGTGGCCAGGTGGTCGAGCGCCTCGCGGCGCTGCTGCCGGGTGTAGAACAGATTGGCCAGCCGCAGATGGACGGCCACGGGCGCGGGACCGCTGCGCGTGGCGGCGAGCAGGGCCTGCGCGGCTTCGGCGATCCGGCCGTCGGTCTCCAGAATCTGCGCCACCCGGAAATGGTTGGCCTGGTTGTTCGGCTGGAATCCGGCGTGGACCAGGCAGAGTTCCTCCGCCTCCTTCGTCCGGCCCTGGGCGGCGAGCAGGGAGAACAGGGTTTCCAGCGCCGCTTCGTTGGCCGGGTCGGTTTCGAGCACCGTGCGGTAGGCGCTCTCCGCCGCGGCCGCGTCGCCGGCCGCCTGCGCGAGCCGGCCGCGATAAAATTGCACGGGGGTGGAGCGCGGCTCCCGGGCGAGGGCCGCGTCGAACCAGCGCCGGCCGTCGGCCAGCCGTTTCGTGCGCAGGTAGAAATCGGCGATGGCCGGGGTCAGCTTGGCGAAGTCGCGCGGGGTGCAGGCGGCGGCGGTCGCGAGCAGGAGCTTCTCCGCCTCCTCGTGGCGCGCGAGCCGCGCCAGTTTGATGGCTTCGTCGGCCGCCAGGGCGAAGTTGTCCGGCTGGAGGGCCCGGGCCCGGCGCACCTGCTCCAGCGCGCCCGCGAGGTCGCCCGCGTCGTCGGCCAGCTCCACGGCGAGCTTGGCGAGTTCGGGGTTCGCGGGATCGCCCTCGAGGGCGGCGCGGACGGTTTCGCGCGCGCGGTGCCGCGCCGCGGGATCGCGCCGCACCGCCTGGGCCGCGGCCATTTCCCGCGCGATGCGGGCCTGGTCCTCGGCGTAGGTGAGCTGGTTGGGGAAGGGCGGCTCGCGGGTGATGAGCGCGGCGCGTTGCAGCAGGCCGAACCGCTCGACGGGCGTGTAACCGACCGCGGCGGCGACGCCGGCCGAGTCGAGCCAGGGTCCGCGACCCGGTTGCGCGGCGAACAGCGCCCGCTCGGCGCCCTCGGCCATCAACCGGGCAATGCGATAGTTGCCTTCCCAGTCGGGGTGCACGTGTTCGAGCAGCAGCTCGCGGCCGGCGATGTCGCCGGCGGAGGCCGGATCGGAGCCGAGCTCCCTCGCGGCATCCACGAACGTGATGTCCTGGGCCTCGCGCGCCACGGCGCGGGCGACCTCGTTGAGCCGCGGCGACGGACGGAAGCGCAGGGCGTCCCACTGCTGCGCTTCGAGGAAAAGTTTCCGGGCCGCCGCCGGGTTGCCCGCCTGCAGCTCCAGGGAGGCGAGCAGGAAGGCGGTGTCGGCGTGGTGCGGGTCGAGTTCCCATGCCTTCAGGAGGTGTGCACGCGCGGCGGCGTTTTCACCCAGCTTCCACGCCAGCTTGCCCGCCGCGAAGGCCGTCTGCCATTCGGCGCGTTCGGGCTCCGTCAGGTCCGGCCGATTGAGCGACAGAAACGGCGGACAGTCCTTGAGATTGGAGACGACGGTGCAGAGGAGTGTCTTGGCCCCGGCGTTTCTCGCGACGCGGACGATGTCGCGCAGATTGGCCTCGAAGTTGCGGCAGGTCGTCTCCAGCCGCGGGTCGTCGCCGCGCACGGCGTGTTCCATGAACATGCCCATGCCGCCCCATTCGGCGGGGGGTTTCCGCGCGCCCGCGAGGCGTGCGGCCACGGCGCCGAGCAGTTGGCCCGTGCGCGTGGACTTGACCCAGACGCTGGCGCGGATGACCCGGAGAGGCGGCATGGCCGGGAGATAGGCGCATCCCGGACCGTAGGGGCCGACCACCTCGTTGTTGCCCAGGTAAACCACGAAAAGGTCGGGCGAAAGCCGGGCGGCGTCGCGGGCGATCTGGTGGACGACGTGCGAATTGATCGCGACGACGCCGGTGTTGACGACCTCGATGGTTTTGTCGGGATAGCGCGCGCGCAGGAGCGCGCGCAGTTGGGGGACAAAGCCGAATGCGGGCGCCGGGATGCCCTGCGCAGCGGATTCGCCGAGCACCACGATGCGGACGGTGCCGGGCGGTTTTTTCCCGGCCACGCGGAAGTTGATCGGCCGCAGGTCGAAACTGGCGGGGAGAAAGAGCGCGGTGTAGGCCGGGTTGCTGCGGACAAATCCCGGCTGCTCGTCGGGGATGAAAAACCGGGTGTCCCGGCCGTAGCCCGCCAGTCGCAGCGTCCCCTCCAATCCGAGGAAGAACGCCACCGGCGCCACCAGCACCAGGCCGAGGCGGAACAGCCAGAGCCGGATGGCTGGGCCGGGTGTTGGATGGGGTGCGGCGGTCACGGGAACGTGGTGTCACCCTGTGCATTCGCGCAGGACGGACAAAGCAAAAGGCGCGGCTGGGGCGGCCGCGCCTTGGCGGGGGACGGCGGGTTTCGGAGGCCCTGCCCAACCATCGGGCTCAAACTTCGAGCTGCGGGCGGGTGGGCTCGGGCCAGTCGATGTGGAAGAACTTGCCGCGCGGCTGGTCCACGCGCTCGTAGGTGTGTGCGCCGAAGTAGTCGCGCTGGCCTTGGAGCAGGTTGGCCGGCAGGCGGGCCGAGCGGTAGCTGTCGTAGTAGGCGAGCGCCGAGGCGAAGGTCGGGGCCGGCACGCCGCACTCGGCGGCGAGGGCGACGACCTTGCGCCAGTTCTCCTGCGCGTTCTTCACGGTCTTGTTGAAATACGGGTCGAGCAGCAGGTTCGCGAGGTCGGGCTGCCGGGCGTAGGCCTCGGTGATCTTCTGGAGGAAGACGGCGCGGATGATGCAGCCGCCGCGCCAGATCTGGGCGATCTCGCCGAAGTTGAGCTTCCACTTGTATTCCTTCTGCGCCTCGCGCATGAGCTGGAAGCCCTGGGCGTAGGAGCAGATCTTGGAGCAGTAGAGGGCGTCGTGGATGGCCTGGATGAGCGCCTTCTTGGCGCCGCGGTATTTCTTCTTGGGGCCCTTGAGGATCTTCGCGGCGGCGACGCGCTCCTCCTTCACGGCGGAGATGCAGCGGGCGAAGACGGACTCGGCGATCGTCGGGGCGGGCACGCCCATGTCGAGGGCGTTGACCGAGGTCCACTTGCCCGTGCCCTTCTGGCCGGCGGTGTCGAGGACGATGTCCACGAAGGGCTTCTTCGTGACGGGGTCCTTCTGCTGGAGGATGTCGGCGGTGATCTCGATGAGGAAGGAGCCGAGCATGCCCTGGTTCCACGCGGAGAAGATGGCGCCCATCTCGGCGGGCTTGAGGCCGAGGAGGCCCTTCATCAGCGCGTAGGCCTCGCAGATCATCTGCATGTCGCCGTATTCGATGCCGTTGTGGACCATCTTCACGTAGTGGCCCGCGCCGTTCTCGCCGATGTAGGTGGCGCAGGGCACGCCGCCCACGACGGGCTGGCCGGGCTTGGCGCCGGTGAGCGGGCGGCCGGTCTTGGCGTCCACCTTGGCGGCGATGGCGTTCCAGATGGGCTCGAGTTCCTTGTAGGCCGCGGGGTCGCCGCCGGGCATGAGGGCCGGGCCGAAGCGCGCGCCCTCCTCGCCGCCGGACACGCCGGAGCCGATGAAGCGGAGCCCTTTTTCGCGCAGCGCCTTCTCGCGGCGGATGGTGTCGGTCCAGAGGGCGTTGCCGCCGTCAATGATGATGTCGCCCGGTTCGAAGACCCCGACGAGGCCGTCGATCACGGCGTCGGTGGCCTTGCCGGCCTGCACGAGGATGATGGCCTTGCGGGGCCTGGCGAGGGAGGCGGCGAATTCCTCGAGGGTCTTCGTGCCGACGAGGCCGCCGGGGGTGTTCGGGTTGTCCGCGACGAACTTGTCCGTCTTTTCGCCGGTGCGGTTGTAAACCGAAATCTGGAAGCCGTGGTCGGCTATGTTGAGCGCGAGATTCTGACCCATCACGGCGAGGCCGATGAGTCCGATGTCGGAGTGCGTTTTGGCCATAAGGAACATCGTGTCTAGCACCGGCCTTTCCAAAGACCAACCCGTTTTTGGGCCGCCGCGCGTAATATCCCAACCCGCTGCGCCGTCAGGGCTTGGGCGCGGACTGCTGCTTGGAGGCGTAATCGGCCGCGCTCGGGAAGAACGGCGCGATTTTCTCGACGATCGGGGTGAGGAACCGCGGTTCGTTGCGGTTATAGACCCAGGAGAAGAACACCACGGTCACGACCACGAAGACGACCACGCCGGCGACGATCTTGTTCATCTTCATGACGCGGCGCCAGACGAGCACGGCCGCGATCACGACGCCGACGGCGACGCCGATCTTCAGCCAGACGTCGGGTTTGAGCGTCTTGAGTTTTTCCAGCGCGGTGACGGCGAACAACAGCATGGGAGGAGGAGTTAGCGCGATTGCCGGGGCTTACGAGCCGATTTTGGGGCGGGGCCGGGTTTGACGGGGCTTTGACCCCTCAGGAATACCGGCTGGCGATGCCGAGGTAATCGAGCAGCCAGGCCTCTTTCCACACGCGGAAGCGGCCCTCGGGCGTGATCTTGCCGTATTCCTCGCGGTCGGCGTGGGGGAGCAGGTAACCGAGCTCGGTGTTGATCATCTCCATTTGCTGCTGCTGCTGGTTGATGTCGTCGAGCGGGCTGGTGTCCCAGGCGACCGGGGTCTCGCCACTGTCGGCCAGGCGCCGCAGATGGCGGTCCACCAGCGCGGCCAGGCGGCGGCGCCACGGCGACCGCTCGACGTGCCAGTTTTCGGGGTAGAAGCCGCCGAAGGGGATGTAGAGGTTGTCGGTCACATAGCGCCGGCCCGAGGCCGTCTTCGTGACCAGGCTGTAGCAGACCGTGATGGCGCCGCTCTCCTGCGGCACGAACAGCGTGTGCAGGCGCACCGTGCCGTCGTGGTTGTGGTGCACGGAGGTGCGCAGCCAGATGCCGCCGCCGAGCTCGGCCTTGAGGGCCTGCACGGGCGTGAACCGGTGGTCGCGGAGCCAGTCGCGCACCTTGAGCAGGCGCTTCTGCGTGGGCCACTCGTCGCCCGTGGTGTTGACCGCGTAGCGCGGGAACAGCGGCAGCGGGCTGTGGCTGATGGCGCTGACCTTGAGCCAGTTGAAGCCCGACTCGACGAGGAACCACCCGAGGAACGCCGCCGCGCCGATCACCCACGCCGGCCGGTCGAGCCAGCCGAGCTGCCCGTTGGCCTGCGCGGCGAAGAGCGCAAAGAGGATCCAGCGCAGCCAGCGGATCGGGATCGCCAGCAGCGGCGAGGCCAGCCGCAGGTTGACGTAGAACAGCAGGAGCAGCAGTGCGACCGCCGGGGCGAGAACCCATGACAGTGTCTCGGACATGTTCGGTGTGGGTGCGCGGACGTTGCCGCTGCGGCCGCCGTCAGCTCAGGCGGACGGGCATGATCACACAGACGAAGCTCTCGAGCGTCTTGAAAACGCCCGGGCTGACCTCGTCCTTCAGCTCGAAAAAGACCTCGTCCTTGGTGAGCGCGCGGAGCGGGTCCATGATGAACTGCGGGTTGAAGGCCACCTGCAGGTCGGGGCCGCTGTAGGAGATGGCCATGGATTCGTGCGCCTCGCCGAAGTCGGGCGAGGAGGCCGTGATTTCGAGGAGGTTGGCGGTGAGCCTGATCTTGACCGAGTTTGATTTCTCGGAGGTCACGAGCGCGGCGCGGTGCACGCACTGGAGGAAGAGCTCGCGCTCCAGCTTGATGCGCTGGTGCGTCTCCTTGGGGATGACCTGCTGGTAGTTCGGGTAGTTCCCCTCCACGACCTTCGAGAAGAGGTAGATGCTGTCGGTCAGGCCGCCGGCCTCCTTGCCGGTCTCGATCTGGAACGCGGCGCGGCGCTCGTTGAAGGCGATGGTGAGCTTCTCGCCCTTGCCGAGCAGGCGCAGCAGCTCCGCGACGGTCTTGGCTGGCAGGATGATCGCCCCGGCGCCGTTGGCCGGCACGTTCAACTCCTTGCTCACGAGGGCGAGGCGGCGGCCGTCGGTGGCGACGAGCGCGAGCTTGCCGTCCTTGAAGCTGAAATAGACGCCGTTGAGGATGTAGCGGGTCTCGTCGGTGGACTGGGCGTAGGCGACGTTGCCCAGCATCGTGGCCAGCTCGCCTTGGTCGAGGGTGTGGCTTTTGTCGTCGCCGGAATCCGGGAGCTTCGGAAACTCCTCGGCGCCGATGCCCATGATGCGGAAGTTGGAACCGCCGGAGGCGATCTTGGCCTGGTGGTTGGCCGTGGAGTCGAACGTCACGTCCACGTTGGGCAGCTCGCGGACGATGGTGGCGAGGCGTTTCACCGGCAGGGTGATCGCGCCGCCCTCCTTGACCTCGGCCTTGATACGGCAGCGGATGCCGAGGTCGAGGTTGGTGGTCGTCAGCGAAATGTGGTCCTTTTCCGCCTCGATGAGCACGTTGCTCAGGATGGGCATGGCCGCCTTGGAACCCACCACGTTGAGGACCTGGGCCAGGCCGTTGCTGAAGTGGTCGCGGTTGATCTTGAATTTCATCGTTCGGAGGTCGCGGTTGGGGATGGAATTAACAAAGGATGATTGAAGAGGGATTCAATGATGAAAGAGTATCCGTCTTATTATGCAGGCCGAATATGCGAACAAACCCGGTTTTTCCCTCGCAAAACGCTCGGGTGGCGGGTGTGAACGACTTTGGGGAGGCTGGGAGCAACCGGGCGTTTGTTCACAACGGAAAGTTATTCGGATTCCCCCTGCTTCATCTTCACAACCTTCCGGCGCAAGGCGCGCATCTGGGCGTGGCGGGCGGCGCGCTGGTAGTGGGCGAAGAGCCCGTAGCCGATGTAGCCGAGGAAAAGGAAGACCAGCGCGACCTCCCGCAGCCGCACGATCAACGCCACCGCCACGACCACGAGCACGAAGGTGCGGAAACGCGTCTTCGTCTCCCAGTTCACCTGCTTGAAGCCGGGGTAGCGGACGGTGCTCACCATCAGGAAGGCCACGAGGATGAGCAGCAGGGGCAGCGCCACCGTGAGCTGGCGCAGCTCGCGGTCGTTCTTCGCCAGATTGACGAGCAGGAGCACGAGCGAGGCGACCGTGCCGGCCGCCGCCGGGATGGGCAGGCCGACGAAATCCTTGTGGGACTCCGCCTCCACGCGGTGGAGGAGGGGATTGGTGATGACGTTGAAGCGCGCCAGCCGCACCGCGCCGCAGAGCAGATAGATGAAGGCGATGAACCAGCCCAGCTCGCGGAACCACTGGTATTCCTCGCGCGGGGCCAGGATGAGGAAGAACACCAGCAGCGCCGGCGCCATGCCGAACGACACGACGTCGGCCAGCGAGTCGAACTCCGCGCCGAACAGCGACGAGCGCCCGCCCCAACGGGCCAGCCGCCCGTCGAGCGAGTCGAACACGACCGCGAGCAGGATGAACCACACGGCCTGCGTGTAGAGCTCGAGTGCGGACAGGCCGGGATGCAACAGGGCGTATTCGCCGGCGTCGGTGATCAGCCGCGCCTGGATGCACTTGATGACCGCCACGAACCCGCAGAACAGGTTGCCGGCCGTCATCAGGTTCGGCAGGAAATAAATCCGGCTGGCCTGCGTGACGTTGTAGGGGTTCTCCCGTTGCTCCAGATCGTCCGGCATGGGGCGCGGCTACTTGGTCAGGCTCTCCAGGTATTTCCAGAACTTCGAATGCTGCTCGAACAACTGCTGCTCCGACACAGGCAGCTTCATGCGGAAGAGCACGTCCTCCAGCGAGTCCTTGTGCAGGATATAGTGGGTGTGGAGCTTGTCGCCGTCCACCGTGAAGTAGAAGCGGAAGTCGCCCGCGCGCAGCCGGTAGAACGCGTGCTGGCCGCGCGTGAACCGGCCGAGCGGCTCGCGCGGATTCGCCAGATCGGCCGGCCGGACCCTGCTGATGGGCTCGATGGCCTCGAGCTGCGCCAGCTTGTCGAGCCGGTTCAGCTCGCGCATGCTCTGCTCGGAAAATGTGACCTGAAACATGGAAGTGGAGGGAAAGAGGGCTGGTAACCGCCGGCAGGGCGGGGCGTCTAGACCTGCAACCCCGAATCCCCCGACATCATGAAAAACAGGTCTGTAACCCTCTCAGTGCTGACAGCAACGCTATTCGCCATCCCGGTCCTCGCCCAGAGCGAGCCGCCCGCCGCCCCGGCGCCGGAAACCGGCCCGATGAAGGGCCCGCACCCCCGCCGCGAAGAGTTCATCAGGCGCTTCGACCGGAATGCCGACGGCAAGCTAGACGAAACCGAGCGCCAGGCCGCCCGCGAAGAGGTCCGCGCCAAGGCCCGGGAGAAGCTTGTCCGGCGTTTCGACCACGACGGCGACGGCCGGTTGAACGACGCCGAGAAAGCCGAGGCGCGCCAGGCCCGGAAACAATTCCGCCACGAGAGGGAGCACCGCCTGCTGCGCGGCTACATGGCCCGGAGGCACCACCTGCGCGGAGTGGACGGCCCGGGCGGATTCGGTTTCGCCGGCCCGCAGGGTTTTCGCGGTCCCGGCGGCCGGATGCGCGGCGAGATCCTGCAGCGCTTCGACAAGGACCAGGATGGCAGACTCGACGACACCGAGCGCGCCGCGGCCAAAAAGGCCGGCGAGGAGATGCGCGCCAGGTTCCGGGAGAACCGCCGGGACGTGCTTGCCCGCTTCGACCAGGACGGCGACGGCAAACTGGGCGAGACAGAGCGCCAAGAGCTGCGCGACGCCTGGCAGAGGTTCCTCCAGCAGCAACCGCCGCTGCCCGCGAAACCCGCCGGCAAGTAGGCCCGCAAAACGTGGCGCGGGTCTCTGACCCGTGGGGGCAGACCTTGGGTCCGCCCTTTTGCCTTGCTGGAGCCGGGGCGCCCACGCCCGGTTCTTTCCACCCCCGCATGGAGATTGCCCCGCCGCGCGCCCCTGCCAGTCTGGGCGCATGGCCTCCCCCTCCGTCGTCGTCGCCCCCGCCGACATCCGCGCCGCCCGCCGCCGCATCGCCGGCGGCGTGGTCGAGACGCCCTGTCCCGAAACCATCCCGCTGTCCGAGATCACCGGCGCCCGCGTCTGGTGCAAACTCGACAATCTCCAGCGCACCGGCTCGTTCAAGGAGCGCGGCGCCCGCAACGCGCTGCTGCAGCTCCCCGCGGCGCAGAAGAAGCGCGGCGTCATCGCCGCCTCCGCCGGCAACCACGCGCTCGGGCTCGCCTACCACGGCCGGCTCCTCGGCATTCCCGTGACCGTCGTGATGCCCGACTACGCGCCGCTCATCAAGGTCGGCACCTGCCGCCGGCTCGGCGCGCGCGTGGTCATCCACGGCCGCGATTTCGCCGAGGCCCGCGCCCGGGCCGACGAATTGGCCGCGGCCGGCGGCCTGGCCTACATCCACGGCTTCGACGCCCCCGCCATCATCGCCGGCCAGGGCACGCTGGGCCTGGAAATCCTCGCGCAGGTCCCCGACGCCGAGGCCATCGTGTGCCCCGTCGGCGGCGCGGGCTTGATCGCCGGCCTCTCCCTGGCCGTGAAATCCACCAGCCCGCGCGTCAAGGTCATCGGCGTCGAAAGCACCGAGACGGGCAACTTCACCGCCGCCCTGCGCGCGGGGCGCCCCGTCCGGCGCCCGCGCCGGCCCACCCTGGCCGACGGCCTCGCCACGCTTACGGTCGGCGCCAACGCCTTCGCCCTCGCCCGCCGGCACGTGGACCGCGTCGTGCGCGTGAAGGAGGACTGGATCGCGCTCGCGATCCTGCGCATGATCGAGCTCGAGAAATCCGTGGTCGAAGGGGCGGCCGCCGCGCCGCTGGCCGCGCTGATGGCCGGCCTCTTGCCCGAGCTGCGCGGGAGGAAGGTCGTGCTCGTCGTCTGCGGCGGCAACATCGACCCCGCGATCCTCAGCCGCGTGATCGAGCAGGGCCTGGTGCACGACGGCCGGCTCGCGCGCTTCACCGTGCGCATCAGCGACCGCCCCGGCGGCCTCGCCGCCCTTGCGCAGACGATCGCCGGCTGCGGCGCGAGCATCAAGGACATCGCCCACGACCGCGCCTTCAGCGGCCCGGACATGCAGGCGGTCAACGCCGTCTGCACGGTCGAGACGCACGACCGCGCCCACATCCGCGAACTGCACCGCACCCTCCGCCGCCATGGGTTTCCCCTCCTGGCGGCGAGATGAAAGAGACAGATCGGGAAACGGGTAGGGCCCGACCTCCGGCGGGCCGGAACGAAAATCCATGGGGCACACGCCACCATCTTGGGTCGGGCGCGGCGCGGTCTCTTTGTGACCGTCTGCTGCGAACAACGCGGCGCCAATCAGCTCTGCCGGCCCGCCGCGGCCGAAGTGCTCCTGGGTGCAGCGCGTCAACACCATCAACGGCAGGATTGGTTTTTGCGACAGATGCTCCTGATGCCAGATCACGTGCATGCCTCGATTGCACCGGCGCCGGACACAATTCTTTCCCGGTTGATCGGCGACTGGAAGCGATACGCTGCGATCAAGGCAGGCATCCGTTGGCAAAAAAACTTCTTCGAACACCGTTTGCGCGGCGACGAGGGCAGGGCCGAAAAGGCGGCCGACATCAAGGCCAACCCGGCACGAGCGGGATTGTGCCAATCTGGCGAACCATGGCCTTTTCAAATCGAACCCTGACGCCCCACGCCCGGCCCGCCCGGAGGTCGGACCCTGCCTGGTTGCTGTTTGCACTATGCGTGCTCGCCGGTTGTCGCACGCCGCCGGCGCGGGTGGTCCAACCGGCGCCGACCGGCCGTCGACCTTAAGCGAGCTGCAGCGCCACGTGGATCAGTTCGTGTTGCACTACGACGGCGGCGGACTCAGCCGGCGCTGTTTCGAGGTCCTGCAACAGCGCGGCCTGGGCGTTCACTTCCTGCTGGATGTGGACGGCACGGTCTATCAGACGCTCGACCTCCAGGAACGCGCCTGGCATGCCGGCGCCAGCAACGACCGCTCCGTCGGCATCGAGATCGCCAACATCGGCGCCCACCCGCCGGAGGATGCCGCCGTGCTGGCTGCGTGGTATCGCCGTGGATCCGGCCGGGCAGACCCGGCTGGTGCCGCCCAAGGCTGCGGGCGATCCGCGCCTGCTCGCGCCCGGCTACCACGGCCGGCCCCAGCGGCCCGCTCCGGTCCGCGGCCGGATCCACGGCCAGGAACTCGTCCAATACGATTTCACGCCCGAGCAATACGCCGCCCTCATCAAGCTCACCGCCGCCCCCCTCCACCGCGTGTTTCCCCGCATCGCGCTCGACTACCCGCGCGACCGCCGCGGCCGGCTGCTCACCGACCGGCTGCCCGCCGCGCAACAGGCCGGCTTCCGCGGCGTGCTCGGCCACTTCCACCTCCAGGAAAACAAGGTCGATCCCGGCCCGGCCTTCCAGTGGGACCCCGTGATCACCGGCGCCCGGCGGGAAAGCGAACAGGAGAAACAAGGACGCAAACCCAGAATTTGAAACGCGGAGGACACGGAGCGCGGAGAGAGGCGCAGGGCATTGCCTTGATTCCAATTCCTCGGCGGAGACCATCCGCAAAGCCCGGGAACGAACAACAGTCGCGCCATTTTTTCAGCAGAGTTTTCAGACTAACGTTGTTCTTGCCTAGATCACTTCCAGAAAGTCGCGCAGGGATGAAGGCCGGACGAGTCAGATCCCCGCCGGCGTTTTCTGGGTTCATGTGGCTGCACGCTGCGCACGCCGCGCCCTCGGGGTTAACAACCACCCCTCGCGGTTAACCCTCGGATTGTTTCCGGCCGTAAGCCGGGTCCACCCTGAGCAGCGCGGCGGCGGCGAAGGACGGCAGCGTGGCGGCGCAGGTCACGGCAAAGAAATTCACGTAGCCGAGATGCTCCTGCAGCCAGCCCGCGGCCATGCCGGGCAGCATCAGGCCCGCGGCCATGAAGCCCGTGCAGATCGCATAATGCGCGGTCTGGTGCGGCCCCTCCGCGACGAGCATCATATAGACCATGTAGGCGGTGAACCCGAAGCCGTAGCCGAACTGCTCCACCGCGAGCGCGGCGCTGACGACCGCGAGGCTCCCGGGCTGCGCCAGGGCGAGCAGCAGGAAGACCACGATCGGCACGTGCATGACAAAAAGCATCGGCCAGAGCATGCGCTTCAGCCCGTGGCGCGAGATGAGCCAGCCGCCCAGCAGGCCGCCGGCGAGCAGGGCGCCGACGCCAACCGTGCCGTTGGCGAAACCCAGTTGCGCGTTGGTCAGCCCGAGCCCGCCGGCCGCGCGCGCGTCGAGCAGAAAGGGCTCGACGAGTTTCAGCGCCAGCGCCTCGGCCAGCCGGTAGAGCAGCAGGAAGGCGATCGTGGCGCCGATGCCCGGCTTGGCTGCGAAGGAAGTGAAGACCTCCAGGAACCCGGCGCGCGCCGGCCCGCCGCGCCCGGCGGGCCCGTCGGCCGCGGGTCGGGGCAGCGCCCAGGCGTGATACGCGCCGCCGAGCGCGAACCAGCCGGCGAGCAGGGCGAAGACCACGGTCCACGCGTGCGCGACATCGCCCGTCGCGGCCAGCAGCCAGCCGGCCAGCCCGACCAGGCCGCCCTTCACCGCGATCAACGACCCGCGGAAGAACGTGCTGCGCACGCCGACGAACGCCGCCTGCTGGTGCGGCGGCAGCGCGAGCAGGTAGAAGCCGTCGGCTGCGATGTCGTGCGTGGCCGAGCAGAACGCCAGCAGCCAGAGCAGCGCCAGCGTCCAGCGGAGGAAGTCCGGGCCGGGGATCGCCGCCGCGATCCCGGCGAACGCGAGCGCGAGGGCGCACTGCAGGAGCACGACCCAGCGGCGCTTCGCGCCGAACAGCTCCACCAACGGCGACCACAGCGGCTTGAGCACCCACGGCAGGTAGAGCGCGCTGGTGTAGAACGCGATCTCGGTGTTCGCGACCCCGAGGTTCTTGAACAGCACAACCGACAGGCTGGCCGCGACGGCGTTGGGCACGCCCTGGCAGAAATACAGCGACGGCACCCACGACCACGCGCGCCAGGGACTGGGTGGGGGAGGCTCCATCGGTGAGCCGCAGCGTGCGGGTTTGCCGCGGGCGGGCAATGCTGTAGCGGCGGTCTGCGACCGCCGCAGGAGGGAAGCCCGGCGCGCCGCGGGCGCCGCACGGTTCAAGGTGGCGGCGCGACCTTCAAACAGCCTTGCCGGCGCCGGAAAGCGGACGCATGTTGACCGGCGTCACCAGGACGCGGGCAATGCGATCCTTCCCTCCAGAATCCAGGCCGCGGGCGCGGCAATTGCTCCGGCTGCTTGCCGGACTGGCCTTGGTGGTGGCGGGCGGGGCGGCCGAACCGGCCGTGATCACCGACCCCGCCATGATCTGGGCGATGCCGACGGAGCAGAAGAGCCTCCGCCACCCCCTGCGGATCGAGGGCCGGGTCAACTATTTCGAGACCGGGTTCAAGCTGTTCTGGCTCGAGAAGGCCGGGGTGAGCACCTACGTGCAGGTCTCGGCCAATCCGCCCCCGCTGCGCAACGGGCAGTATGTCGTCATCGAGGGCGCCATTGTTCCCACGCGGGGGCTGGACGCGGACGGGGTGACCGTGCGCGTCGTGCGCGAACACGATCCCGTCGTGCCGCTCGAGACGCACGGCCGGATCAACGCCCAGGCGGAGTTCGCCGGCCGCATCGTGGCCGTCGAGGCGTATGTGGACAGCCAGCAGACCATCGATGACGAGCACGAGCGGATGATCCTGATCGCGGACAACCGCCCGGTCATCTGCTGGGTGCGGCCGGACAACCCCGCCCGCGTGCCCGACTGGCGCAACCAGTGGATCCGGGCAACCGGGGTTTACTCCAGCCGTTTCGATCCGACGATGACGCGCACGACCATCGAGCTGTGGGTCGGATCCCAAGCCGACATCAAAGTGCACGGGCCGCTGGCCACCAGCCTGCGATTCCGCCGCGCGCCCACCCCAGTCGGCGAAATCCACCGGCAGCCGCCGGGCACCGAACTGCTCATTCGCGGGCGCGTCGAACGCCACGAGCCGGGCGAATACCTGGTCATCCGCGATCCGACCGGCGAGGTGCAGGTGGAGTCCATCCAAAGCAACCGCCTCGTCCCGGGCACGGAAGTCGAGGCTGTGGGCCGGGTCGAGGAGACCGACCGCTGGATCCTGCGGGACGCGCTCTACCGGCAGGTTGCCGTCCGGTCCGCGGCCCCCGCTCCCGCCGCCGGGCCGCTGGTGCGCATCGCCGACATCCGCGCGCTGGGCCGGACGGAGGCTGCCGCCGGCCGGCCGGTGGACATCACCGGCATGGTCACCTGGTCGATGCCCGGATCGGATTTCCTCTTCCTGCAGGACGCCACCGGCGGCCTCCGCGTGCACTACGACCGGACCAAGACCGGGGAGATCGCCTACGGAAAATACTTCAACATCAAGGGCGTGACCCGCGCCGGACCCATCTCGCCCGCGGTCGAGCTCCATACCTACGTGGATCTCGGTTCGATGAGCCATCCGCGCACCCGGCCGATCACGATGGAGCGCGCGCTCACCGGCCAGCACGATGGCGAATGGGTCGAGCTCCGCGGCTTCCTGCGTCGCACCGAATCCGAGGGCGACTGGCGGTGGATCTACGTCACCACCCCGGCCGGCGAGTTCGTCGGCCACCTGCAGTCGCCGGTGAACTTCGTGGCCAACCCCGGCGCGCTCATCAGCGTGCGCGGCGTCTGCGACCTCCGCACGGACGGCGCCGGTCGCGTGACGGGCGTCACCCTGCGCGTCCCTTTCCTCCACGACATCCGGATCGAGCAGGACGCGCCCGCCGACTATTACGACCTGCCCCGGCGCGAGCTCGAGGATCTCGACCGGCTCGGCGTCGCGCGCGAGCTGATGCGCGTGCGCGTGACCGGCACGGTGCTCCACGCCGTGCCCGGGCGGAGGCTCTATCTGCAGGAGGGCGCGGCCGGCCTCTTCGTCCTGAGCGGCGAGACCGCCCCCCTGCGGCCCGGCGACCGGGTCGAGGCCGTGGGCATCCTCGGCCGCGAGGGCGGGCGCACAATCCTCCGCGAGGCGGTGTACCGGCGCACCGGCACCGGCCCGCCGCCCGCGCCGGCCTCCCTGCCGGACATCACCGCCTTCAATCCGGCCAACGACCACCGGCTGATGCGCGTGCGCGGGGTGCTGCTCGACACCTTCCACAGCGCACGGCAGACCCGCCTCACCCTCGAGCAGGGGGGGATCTCCTTCGAGGCCAGCCTGGATCACGAAGCCGGCCGGCTGCCACCGGGCGTGGAAACCGGCGCCGTGCTGGAGCTCACCGGCATTTACCGGGTCATGTTCGACGACGCCCAGCAGGCGCGGGGATTCGAACTGCTGGTGCGGGATCCGGCGGACATCGCGCTGGTGCGGCCCGCGCCGCTCCTGAACCTGCGCCGCGTGCTCTACCTCACCGCGGCCCTGGGCGGCTGCGTGCTGCTCGGCCTGGCCTGGATTCATTCCCTGCGCCGGCGGGTGCGGGCCCAGACCGACCAGATCCGCGCGCAACTCGAGCAGCAGGCGCGGATCGAGGCCGGCATGCAGCAGGCCGCGCGGCTGGAATCGCTCGGCGTGCTCGCCGGCGGCATCGCCCACGATTTCAACAACCTGCTCACCGTCATCATGGGCAACGTGTCCCTGATGAAGCTCAACCCCGCCGTCGCGGCGGGGGAGGCCAAGGCGCTCGGCGCCATCGAGCGCGGCACCGCGCGCGCGCGCGACCTCGCGCGGCAACTGCTCACGTTTGCCAGCGGCGGCGAGCCCATGCGCGAGCCGGCGGACCTGGCCGCGGCCGCCCGCGAGGCGGCCGCCCGCACGCTGCGCGGCACCGCGGTGCGGCTCGAGCTGACGGCGGAGCCCGGACTCTGGCCCGCCGATGGCGACCGCGACCAGCTGACCCAGGCCGTGTGCAATCTGCTGCAGAACGCCGCCGAGGCGATGCCCCGGGGCGGCACGGTGCGGCTGCGACTGGCCAACGAGGAGACGCCCGCCGGCCGGGGTGTGCGCCTCACCGTGGCCGACGAGGGAGGAGGCATCGCCCCGGAGGTGCTGCCCAAGGTGTTCGATCCCTACTTCACCACGCGCAAGGGCGCGCGCGGCCTCGGCCTCGCCATGGTCTATTCCATCGTCCACCGCCATGGCGGGCGCATCGAGGCAAGCAGCCCGCCGGGACAGGGGGCCGTGTTTTCCCTCTGGCTGCCCGCCGCTGCCCGGCCGGCCGCGGCCGAAGAGCCGCCGCCGCCGCCGCCGCCCGCCGCTTCCGCGACCGGCGCGCCCCGGGTCCTGCTGATGGAAGACGAACCCGGTGTGGCCGAGGTGGCCACCGCGGTCCTCCAGCGCATGGGCCTGGACCCGCAGACGGTGCCCGATGGCGCCACGGCCCTGCGGGAATTCGAGGCCGCGCGGGCCGCCGCCCGGCCCTTCGCGCTCGTGATCCTGGATCTGACGATCCCCGGTGGCATGGGCGGGCGCGAGACGATCGAAGCGATCCGGCGGATCGACCCCGAGACGCCGGCCATTGTCTCCAGCGGCTATTCCAGCGACCCCGTGATGGCCAATTTCCGCGCCCATGGATTCCAGGCGGTCGTGCCCAAGCCCTACGACGTCGCCACCCTCGCCGACGCGGTGTCCAAGCTGGTGCCGGTGGCCCGGCGGCCCTGACCGGTCCCGCAAACCGGGTTCAGCCCAAATTCCGCAGTTGAGTTGAGCACAGAGTTCACCGAGAAGCCTTTGCCGGATCCGCAGGCGATCATCAGCCGTTCACCTCCCAGGTGAAGGTCGTGGGGCAGAGCCATCTTGGCTGAACCTCCGGGTTTCTCGGGTTGGCCTCCGTGCGCTCTGTGTCCGCCGGCGTTTTCTGGGTTCAGATCCAAACCGGGCGGGCGGGCGACGGTGCGCCCGCCGCCGGGATGGCGGCGTCCCAATACCTCCTTGGATTTCCGCGGCAAGCCGCGGACAGGCTCTTGCCATTCCATCCGGAACGAGCCGCGCAGGACGAGGAACAGCTCGTCTTCGTGCGCAGGGTGGCGCCACACGAACCCACCGCGGATCTTGATCCGTTTCACCTGCTGGCCGTTGAGCTCCGCGACGATCTTCGGGCTCCAATGCGCCGGGAAGAGCGCGAGTTGCTTCGCGGGCTGATCTTCTGCATCACGCGCGGGCATTTAATCGAACACGGCGGCCGGCGGGGCCAGCGCAAGCACCTGCACCGAACCGGCGCGGCGACGAGGCGGTATTCGCGCTGGCGCGGGACGACAAGCAGTTCGCCGGGACCGAGCGCGATGAGCCGGGCGAAAACGGTCCGCGGAAACGGCCAGCGCACACCTTGGACGCCCATGGCCTGCAGGGGGTCGTCATCCACCAGCACCAGCGCGGAGTTGTCGGGCAGTGGCGGCGGACGCAGCGGGTGGCGGCCGGCGGCGAGAAATGAAACGCCCCGACGAGCAGCGCCACCGGCAGCAGCCAGCGCCAGCAAAGGGAGGGGCGGGATGCGCGGGGTCGGGCCACCGCGGGGGATTCGACCGGCGCACCGACGCCCACGGAGCGCCGCGGCTGCCTCACGCTCAAGCGCCGGCGAGGGCTTCGCCGACGAGCGCGCCGATGTCGGCCCGCAGGGCGATGGTCTTCGCCAGTTCCTGGCCGCGCGGGCTCATCTTTTTCCAGGTCTTGCGGATGATCTCCACGAACTTCTCGCGCGGATAGTCGGCGTGCTGTGCGGCGAAGGCCTCGATCTCGTTCTCGAGGAAGACGAGGCAGGCGGCGTCTTCGAGGGCCTGGGTGCCGGGGTTGGTTTTCATGGCGGATTTCGAGACCCACACGGCGACTTCATCGGCCTCGCGCGCGGCCACGCCGGCCTGCAGGAGGAGTTCACGCGCGCGGTCGGCCTGCTTCTTGTAGAGGGACTGCCGCCACTTGAGGTAGCCGGTGCGGCCGTCGGGGAAGGTGTTGCGCGGCACGCTCCAGCGCTCGAGGTGCTGGCAGCGGGCGGCGAGGCGCAGGAGGGGCGTGGGCTCGGCCGCGGCGCGCGCGACCCAGGCCTCCATGCGGTCGGCATAGACCAGCTCGGCGGGCCGGCCGTCGGCGGTGCGTTTGGGATCGCCGGCGTGGGCGGCGTCGATCAGTTCACGCGCGCGGTCGAGACTCACAGGGGCGGTTGCGAAGGGTTATTTCACGCCGTCGCCGTGGGTGACGCGGCCGCCACGGAAGACGATCTGCTCCTCGAGCGCCGGCTCGGAGGAGCCGCCGCCGCCCAGCACGATGGGCGGGACATAGATACCGGTGCCGCCCGGGTAGGTGCCGGGATAGGTCCCCGGGTAGGTGCCGGGATAAGTGCCCGGGTAGGTGCCGGGATAGCCGCCGCTGCCACCGGTGCCCACGCTCACCGTGGTGCCACGCGGCAGGAACGAGCCGCCGCCGCCCGAACCGCCGATCCGATAGACCCAGATCTCGTCGCCGTTGCCGCGCTCGATCCGCTCGCTGGGGTTGCCGCGCGCGACATAGACCATTTCCGTGGTCATTCCGCGGAGCACCTGGCCGGAGAGCACGGCGTCCTTGATCTCGATCGGCCACGATTCATAGACGTCGCGATTGGCCTCCACCCGGTCCATGATGGCATTGGGCGAGGTGGGGGAGCTGCAGCCGGCTAGCAGGGCGAGTCCGCCGGCGAGGAGCAGCAGCCAAAGGGGGCGGGTGGGGAGCATGGGGGATAACATGACACAAAATCGGCGGGTTTCCAGCCGGGGTTGCGCCGGGGAGGCCGAGACGGGGCCGGATAGCCGCCCAGCAAAGGACAAAGAATGAGCTGTGCCGGCCCCGCCGGCTTGGTAGGCTGGAACCCGACCAACACCCGCATGAACTGGTTCATCCATCTGCTCACCGAGGAATCCGTCGCCCGCACCGTCATCCTGCTGGGCGTGGCCGGCGCCGCCGGGTCCGCGCTCGGCAAAATCCGCGTCGGCGGCGTGAGCCTCGGCGTGGCCGGCGTGCTCTTCGTCGGCCTGCTGCTCGGCCACCTGAAGCTCGCGGTGGACGGGCACGTGCTGGAATTCGTGCGCGAATTCGGCCTCATCATCTTCGTCTATACGCTGGGGCTGCAGATCGGGCCGGGTTTCTTCGGCTCGCTGCGCGCCCGCGGGCTCATGCTCAACGGCTTCGCCGCCGCCATCGTGCTGCTGGGCGCGGCGGTGGCGGTGGCGCTGATCCGGGCGGATTCCCTCGGGCTGCCGGCCGGCGTGGGCCTGCTCTCGGGGGCGACCACCAACACCCCGAGCCTGGCCGCCGCGCAACAGGCCCTGAAACAGGTCGGCCTGACCGATGCCGCCGCCGCCGTGCAGGGCCTCGCCTACGCCGCCGCCTACCCGTTCGGCATCGTCGGCATCATCCTTACGATGATCCTCGTGCGGAAACTGTTCCGGGTGGATGTGCGCGCCGAGGTCGCCGCCGCCGAGGCGGCGCACGCGCCGGCCCGCCCCAAGCCCGCCACGCGCAACTTCGAGGTGCGCAATCCCAACCTCGTCGGCCGCGCGCTCGGCAAGGTGCCGGGCCTCGCCGGCTCCGGCGTGGTCGTGTCGCGCTTCTCCCGCGGCGGCGTGGTCGAGGTCGCCAAACCCGAGACGCTCCTGCGCCTCGGCGACATCCTGCACGCGGTCGGCCCCGAGGAGGGGCTCGACGAGCTGCGCGTGGTCGTGGGCGCCGACGCCGGCGTGGACCTCAAGGCCCTGCCGGGCTCCGTCACCAACCGCCGCCTCATCGTCACGCGCAGCGACGTCTTCGGCCGCGAATTGGGCGAACTCGACATCTTCGCCGAGCAGGACGTGGTGGTGACGCGCGTCACGCGCGGCGGCATCGAGTTCACGGCCACGCCGGGTTTCCGGCTCCAGTTCGGCGACGTGCTGATGGTCGTGGGGGAGGAGCCCCGGATTGACGCCGTGGCCGCGGCGGTCGGCAATTCCAACAGGGCGCTCAACTCGCCGCAGCCCATCCCGTTCTTCCTCGGCATCGCGCTCGGCGTCATCGTCGGCGCCGTCCCGCTGGCGGTGCCCGGCCTGCCCGCGGCGGTGAAGCTCGGCCTGGCCGGCGGCCCGCTCGTCGTGGCGATCCTGCTGTCGCGCGTGGCCAACACCGGTCCGCTCGTCTGGTATCTCCCCACCAACGCCAACCACATGCTGCGCGAGGTCGGCATCACGCTGTTCCTCGCCGCCGTCGGCCTGAAGTCGGGCGACAGGTTCGCCGAGGTGCTGCTCGGCAGCGAAGGCCTGCGCTGGCTGCTCTTCGGCGCGCTCATCACCGCGGTGCCGCTGCTGGTGGTCGGCCTGCTCGCCCGCGCGTGGAAGAAACTCAATTATGCCGAGCTCTGCGGCCTGCTGGCCGGCAGCATGACCGACCCGCCGGCGCTGGCCTTCGCCCAGCAGACCACGGGCAGCGATGCTCCCGCCGTGTCCTACGCCACCGTCTATCCGCTCGTGATGCTCCTGCGCGTCTTCTCCGCCCAGCTCATCGTGTTCCTGCTCTGCCAGGCGGCGGGGGGCTGAGGCGGATGTGGCGGCGCTCCATGAGCGCCGGCGGGACGGCCCGGCTGGCGGAGCTTCCTCCTCGACGAGATCGAGCGGTTGGAGATCCGTGCGGAGCGGTTCACGCCGCGCGCCGATTGCCGCCCCGAGAAGACCCGGCTCCGGGAAATCCTCGCCGAGGTCGGGTCGTGATCACGGCGCGTGTCCGGTCAGGATGACCTCGAAGCGGGTGGGCTTGCCGGGGGCGAAGAGCGGCGAAAGCTGCTCCAGCTCGACGAAGGCCTCGTGGGCGCCGCTGAGATAGACCTGCGCGTGGAAGCCTTCGTCGGGCTCGCCCGCGACCTCGCCGGTCTGCGCGCCGCGCGCCACGCGGAGCTCGTGGCCGTCGAGCCGGCCCAGCAGCACCTGCGGACGGAAACCGAATTTGCCGACCGCGCCCGTGTGGCGCAGCATGAGCGTGTCGCCGGCGAGGGAGGCGTGCACCGGCGGAGGGAAACGCGCGGCAAAGGGGCCGGCGGTGGACGGCAGCCGCACGTAGCCGGCGGGGAAAGCCGTCTCGGGGCGCACCCGGGCCTCCGCGGTCATGGCCGGCGGCACCTGGAAAATCTGCACGAGCTGCGCCGGGCGTTTTCCGCCGGAGAACTCCGCGCCGCAGACCAGGGCCGCGCCGTCCCAATGGTAGGTGCGCGTGAGCTGCGGCCAGTCGTCGCCGGTCGGCGGCATGACGAGGCGCAGCACGCCGGCCTCGCGGCTGATGGTTTCCGGCTCGCGGTATTCCCAAGCGGCGGGCGGCGGCCAGCCGGCGCGCCATTCGGCCTGCGGGCCGAGCCAGACGCGGTGCCCGCCGAGCCGGTTGGGATTGGCGCGCGTGGGCGGGGCGAGCAGCAGGTTGACGTCGCCATCGTCGGGCCCGAAGTGCATCAGCCGCGCGCGGGCGACGGAGACGACGGCGCGCCAGCCCTGCGCCCGCGATTCCCAGGCGGGCTCGCCGTGCCAGGTCGTGGCGGTCCATTCGGCCGCATGCCCGCCGGGGATGGACACGCCGAGCAAAAGCGCGAGGAGCGGGCCGGTCCGCATGGGAGGCTCAGGCCGGGTGGCCGTGGTCGGGCTTGCGCGGGAACGGCGCATAGCAGGCCGACAGGATGGACGGGATGGCGGCGAACATCACGATGATGAAGTAGGTCTTGTAGCCGAAGTGGTCGGCGAGCGGGCCGCTGATCATCTGCGTGGGCACGAGCATCAGGTTCATCAGCGCCGTGCAGAACGCGTAGTGGGTCATGTGGTATTTGCCCGGGGAGATCTGCTGCATCATGTAGAGCATGTTCGCCACGAAGCCGAAGCTGTAGCCGAATTTCTCGATCGTGACCAGCGTGCCCACGGTCCAGAGGGACATCGTGTGCCCGGGGCCGGCGAGCTGGGACAGGATCACGTAGGTGATGTGCGGCAGGTTCAGGCAGAGGGCCATGAAGACGAGGGTGTTCCGTTTCAGGCCGAATTTCGCCATGAACGCGCCGCCGAGCAGGCCGGCGAACAGGCTCACGAAGGTGCTGACCGTGCCGTCGATGAGGCCCTTCTGTTTCAGCGTGAGGCCGACGCCGCCGTCGTCGGGCGTGGCCTGCAGGAAAAGCGGTCCCTCGATCAGCAGCAGGCCCTCCGAGCTGCGGTAGAGGAAGACGAAGAGCAGCATGCCCCAGATGCTCTCCTTACGGAAAAAATCCACGATGGAGTCCCAGAACGTGCGGGCGACCTCGCCGGCGCTGTGCGGCCGGGTGGTGATCGAACCGGTGGGCAGAATGAACCAGTGGTAGGCGGCGAGGATGGCCAGCGTCGCACCCGAGAGTCCGAGCGCCCAGCCCCAGGCCGCGGTGGCCGACAGGCCGTGGTCCGCCTTGAGGGAGCCGGCCACCCACACGATGGCGGCCGTGCCGAAGAGCCGGCCGACGTTCCAGAACACGCCCTGCACGCCGATGAACGCCGCCTGCTTCTTCTCATCCAGCGACGTGATGTAGATGCCGTCCACGCAGATGTCCTGCGTGGCCGAGGCGAAGGCCAGCACCCACAGCACGGCGACCGTGATCTGGAAATAGTTGGGCAGCGGCAGGCAGGCGGCGATGAGGGCCAGCAGGCCGGCCATGAGCACCTCCATCAGCAGGACGAAGAATTTCTTCGTCCGATACATGTCGAGGAAGGCCGCCCAGAACGGCTTCAGCGACCAGGCGATGCCGATGCTGGCGGTCGCCACCGTGATCTGGCCGTCGGTGTGGCCGAGGTCCTTGAACATGGTGCCGGCGACCCAGATGACCATCGCGAAGGGGATGCCCTCGGCGAGGTAGGAGGAGGGAACCCAGGACCAGGGGTTGCGGACGGGCGGGGCAGGAGGAACAGGGGAGGCCATGGAGAACGGGGTGGACGGACGGGGCGCGGCCATCCAGACCGGCCTGCCCCCGAAAGGCAAGACGCCGGCACTCTGTCAGTAGAGTGGCCGGGACGCCGGATTTTGCTGCGGCGACGGGCCGAGGGCGCCCCCACAACGGGTTTGCGCCGGCGCGCACTCGTGGATTCTACTCTCCGGGTGAAACCGCGCTTTCTGCCCCTGCTGCTCATGCCCCTGCTGACCCCGCTCGCCGCCGCCGATTTTCTCGCCCCCTCGCCCCGGCCGCCCGGCGGCCTCGCCGTGGAGCGGGTGCCGCAGTTCGTGCTGCTCGGCTTCGACGACAACCCCGACGCGGCGGCCATGACCTGGTTCGTCGATTTTCTGAGGGACCAACGCAACGCCGACGGCACGCCGGTGCGCGCGATCTTCTTCAGCAACGGCAAATACTGGAACGACCGCGCGCTCATCGCCATCCACCACCGCGCGCTGTCGGAGGGCCACGAGATCGCCAACCACACCCAGAACCACGAGCATGGCGGCGCCTTCACCGTCGCCCAATGGCGCACCGAGATGGCGCGCTGCGAGGCGACCTTCGACGAGACGGGCATCCCCGCCGCCGGCGTGATCGGCTTCCGCACGCCGTTCCTCGAATACAACGCCGCGACCTTCGACGCACTCGTCGCCGAGGGCCAAGTCTATGACAGCTCCCTCGAGGAGGGCGACCAGCCGGGGCAGGACGGCACCAACTTCCTCTGGCCCTACACGCTCGACGCCGGCAGCCCCGGCAACGCCGCCGCGCACCCGCCCGGCTCACCCAAGCACGTCGGGAAGCACCCCGGCCTGTGGGAGATTCCGATCCACGTCTTCATGATCCCGGCCGACGAGGCCTGCGCGCGTTACGGCATCGCGCCAGGCCTGCGCGCGCGCATCGGCGCCAACCTCAAGGTGGCCTACGGCGGCGGCTCGGGCGAGCCGACCGACCGGATCACCGGCCTCGACTGGAACGTGCTGGAGGCCGCGAAGTGCGACGGGCCCGAATTCCTCGCCATCCTCAAACACACCCTCGATCTGCGCCTCGCCGGCAACCGCGCGCCCTTCATGGTCGGCGGCCACACCGCCCTCTATCCGGCGAACAAGCCCGACCGCCGCCAGGCGATGGAGGACTTCATCGCCTATGCGCTGACCAAGCCCGAGGTGCGCTTCGTCACCGGCAAGCAGCTCCTCGCCTGGCTCCGCGCCCCGCAGCCGCTGGCGGATAATTAAGTCCCGCGCGGCGACAGCACGCGCGAAATCAGGCCCGCCACCCCGCGCAGCACCCAGGCGAGCGGGAGCGTGAGCAACAGCGCCACGGCCGCGCCGGCGGCGAGCTGCCATTCGTTGGGGGCGTGGCCGAGGAGGCGGTGCCAGACATGGTGGTTGTAGTCGCGGATCAGCGGCTGGTGGAGCAGGAAGATCTCGTAGGAAACCAGGCCCAGCCCCGCCAGCGCGCGGCAGAGGAACCGGCCGCCGGCGGCCTCCGCGCTGGCCCGCAGCGCCCAGTAGGCGAAGAACACGGCGAAGCCGGCGAGGTTGTAGCCCACCAGCAGGCCGGTGAAGAACGTGCCATACCAGGTCAGCAGCACGCCCAGCCCGAGCCAGGCGGTGAGCGGCAGGCGCACGGCGCCGTCGCGCAGCAGCAGGCCGAAGAGCAGGCCGGCGAAAAAGACCGGCGGCCGCAGGCCGAGATGCACGAACAGCGCCGGCTGGTTGGCAATGCGCGCCGTGAAGTAGGTGAGCGCGAAGGACAGGATGAGCCCGGCCCCGAGCACGATGTCCATCCGGTCCAGCCAGCGTCGCAGCACCGCATACACGGCGTAGAGCGGCACGATGAGCCCGAGGAACCAGAAGGAGTCGTTGAACCCGAGGATGTATTTGTCGCCCCACCACGCATGGAGGGTGAGGTAGTGCGACCAGATGTCGGTCGGCGTGTGCTCCCGGCCGAGCACGTGCACGCCAAGCTGCCAGTAGAGCGTCAGCGCGATCCAGTAGGCCGGCAGCAGCCGGGCCAGCCGCCGCCAGAGGAACTTCGCCGCGCCCTCCTCCGGCCGGTGGCTCAGGGTCAGCGCCGCGCCGCTGAGCAGCACGAACAGGTCCACGCCGATCTCGCCGTGCGTGTGGTTGGGGAAGCCGGTGACCCCGCACAGGTGGTAGGTGGCGATCTGGACAATGGCCAAGCCGCGCAGCTCGTCGAGCAACTGCACGCGGCCGGGACCGGCCGGGGGGTAGGTGAGGGTGACCGAATTCAACCCGCCGTGAACTTGCGCGGCCGCGGCGCGGGATGCAATGCGGAGTTTCCGCTCAATGCTCCAGCCGCGCGGTGAAGTAGGCGAGGAAAGCCGCAGGTTCGGAGGTCACCGCGACCTGCGCGTTGGGCGGGCGGTCCGCGATCACGCGGGTGAGGCCGTCGGCTTCGACGGCCAGGTGCAGCGGGGTGAGCGGGACGAGGCCGGGAGAGGCGACGAGTGCCACGGCGAGGCAGTCGAATAGCGTGGGGGTGTCGGCCTGCCAGGTGTTCGTGCGCCGCCACACGTGGTCGAGCGAGGCCAGCGCGTCGTTGAGCGGCGTGCCGGCGCCGAAGATGCGCACGCACCATTCCGGCGTCAGCTTCAGATCGGCCGTGGAATCGAGCGGGGCCACCAGCAGCGGCACGCCGGAGGCGAACACAACCTGCGCGGCCCGGGCGTTGGACTTGATGTTCCACTCCGGCTCGGGCTTGGAGCCCGGCGCGTAGCCGCGGCGGACCGAGCCGCCCATGAGGGCGATGGCCTTGAGCTTTTTGCCGATGCCGGGCTCGGCTTCCAGGAGCGCGGCGACATTGGTCAGCTCGCCGACGGCGATGAGCGTGATCTCGCCCGGTCGCGCGTTGATCTGTTGCCGCAGGAATTCCACGCCGCCGGATTCGTGCAGCGCGGGCGTGGTGAAGCCGGCGGCCCAATCGCATTGTTTGAGATACTGGACGGAACCGGAAATCCCGGCGTAAACCGGCACATCGCGCCGGCCCGCGACCGCCAGCAGCTTGGCCGCCAGCCGGGCCCGGGCGACGGTGTCGCCCGCGACGGTGGTCACGCCGAGCAGTTCCAGTTCCGGGCTGCGCAGCACCTGCGCCAGCGCATAGGCGTCGTCAATGTCGGTGCCGATGTCCGTGTCGAGGAGGACGGGTATGGGATCGGCCACCAGAGAACCGAGGAGCAGGCAAATCAACAGGGGCAGTGGTTTCATGAAGGCAGCATGGCTCGGAGCGCCACGCGGGACAAGCGGCTAAGGTCGGGTTCGAATCCGATGTAGCAGCGCTTGAGTTCCGCCGACGGCGGAAGGAAAGCGTGGTGCGGACCCCGCTGTCGCCGCGCTCCAGCGCGGCTACGGGTTACCCTGCTTCGAACCGGTCCACCGCACGAGCGGCGTATCGCCGGCGACGTAGAGTGGGTGGCGCGGCTGGCCGTCCTGCGTGGTGCCGAGGCACCAGAGTTCGTGGCGGGCGAGCAATTGGGCGACGACGGCGGCGCGCGCCTTGAATTCCCCGCCGGCGCCCCAGGCGGCGACGATGCGCTCGCAGCGGGTTGCGGCTTCGAGCAGGGCCGCGTCGTTGCCCGGGCCGACCGGGTCGGGGTGGGCCATCATCTCCTTCGGGTAGGGCGTGCGCAGGGCGAAGAGGTTGGCCATCCAGAACCCGTCGAAGCCTTCGCGCTGCGAGAAGGAGCGGATGCGCGTGAGCGTCGGGTCGAGCTGCTGCTCGTCGGCCGTGGAGGGATTGAGCCCGATCCAGAGGATGAGCCGGTCGCCGAAGAGCGGATTCCAGCGGTGCACGAGCGAGTAGCGGTGCCGCCGGTCAGGGGAGAAGGTGCAGGGGTTTTCCAAGGGCGGGAATCACGCTGGCGACCGAGCGTCTTCGCTCGAAGTGCGAAGACACTCACCAAGGGAGGTGCCGCGATTGCGATAATTGCCTGGAGCGCCTGCCTTAAGGCTTGGAGAGAGTCCTGAATTCCACATTCTGGCCTTTATCACAGCGCGGGCCACGCTGTTCAACCCCACAAGCAATATGTCAGACGATACGGCTGGCCTTGATGAAATCGGCGACTGGTCTGTCGATAAACTCAGAATCTTAAAGGACTACTCCGCCACCTATGCGATTGTCCTGCAGAATCAGCGCAACGAGCGCACCGGCAAGAAGCAGTTCTTTACCGGATATATCGACGCCTTCGCCGGCGCGGGAGAGCACATCCATAGGGGCACCGGCCAGGTCGTGAAGGGCAGCCCGCTTATCGCACTCGAGCTGGCCACGCAGTTCGACCACTACGACTTTATCGATCTCGACCCAGTGCGCGTGCAGCGCCTCCAGAAGCTCGCCGAGAGACGGAACAACGTTTCGGTGTATCATGGCGACTGCAATGATGTCTTGCTCAAGATAGTGCTGCCTAAATATCCCCGGACAAAATACCGAAGGGCGCTATGTTTCCTTGATCCATATAGTTTGCAGCTTGATTGGAAGGTGCTACAGACCGCCGGCCATATGCGTTCGGTGGATATATTTCTCAACTTTCCGATCCACGACATGAACCGCAATGCGAAGAGGAAGAGCATCGACGATGTTGACCCGACCAGCCGCGCGCGAATGACGAAGTTTTGGGGTGACGAGAGCTGGCACGCGGCAATGTTTTCCCCAAGCAAGCAGGCATCTTTACCCGGCTTATTTGGTGAGGATGTGACGCCGGAACTCGAGAAGGTTGATCAGGCTTCATTTGTCGCAGCATTCCGAGAACGGCTAAAAAAAGTCGCCGGATTTGAATTTGTGCCGGAACCTGTTGCCATGAAAATACCCCAAGGCGCAGTCGTCTATTTCCTGTTCTTCGCTTCAAACAATCAAACCGGTGCCAGGATTGCCAACGACATCATGAAGAAATACCGTTGAACCATGCATTTGGAGACAAAAGAGCCCATCGGGCTGTGGACGCATCCGGCGGTGATAACCGCGAACAACTTCGTGCACAAAAGCCTCTCGAACTGGTCGCTGAACATAGCCATCGGCTGCAGTCACGCGTGCCGCTTCTGTTATGTGCCCAGTTCTTCGACCAACAAGCAGGCTGACCGGCTCGCGGAATTCGGCGTTGAAGATCCTGACGCGGAGTGGGGCAGCTATGTGTTACTGCGGCCTTGGGACGAAGCCAAATTTTTGGCCTCGCTTGAGGCGGCCGAGCGCACGCCAAAGCGTGTGCTGAATCCAGACGGCAACCGCGCGGTGATGCTTTGCACGACGACCGATCCCTATCAGGTGTTCAGGCATCAAGACCCGGCGCGAGCGAAGCAGCTGACCCAGCTATCATTGAACATGGTGCAGCGCGCCCTCGAACTGATCCGCGACCGCTCGACGCTCAATGTGCGCATCATGACCCGCAGTCCACTCGCGCGACAGCATTTCGACCTCTTCAAAACCTTTGGCAGCCGACTTGTGTTCGGCATGAGCTTGCCGACGTTACGCAACGACTTAGCGCGTGTCTACGAGCCGGCCGCACCCGCGCCATCGCAACGCCTCGCCACTCTGGAGGCGGCCAATGCCGCCGGTCTAAACGTCTATGTTGCGATGGCGCCAACCTATCCAGAATGCGATGATAAGGATCTCATCGCGACTTTGCAGGCCATCAAGGCGGTGAAGCCGATCACTATTTTCCATGAGCCAATCAACATCCGGGCCGACAACGTCGAGCGCATTGCCGCCCAAGGCAAGTTGCTCGGTGTCAAACTCAGCACAGAGGTGTTCGCCTCGCGAGAGAGCTGGCGCGATTATTCGCTCTCAGCGTTGAAGGCCGTCGTGCGCATCACGCGCGAGCTTGGTATGGGTGACCGATTGCATCTTTGGCCCGACAAGAAGCTTGGTGCCGCCTGGGTGGTCGAGTCCATGCCGAAGCCTATGCAATACCGACAGTGGCTGGAGAAGCGGTGGAGCCGGATTAGTGAATGGCCAAAGGCCACGGCCGCCTAGAGATGCTCCACAGACGGGCCTTGAACCAGTCGGTAGCCAAAGAAGGAGCTTGTCTGCTCAATACACCTGCTCGGCGAGGAGGGCGAAGAGCTCCGCTTCCGTGATGCGTTTCTGGCTCATGCTGTCGCGCTCGCGGAGGGTGAAGGTGTCGCCGGGCTTCTCGATGGTGTCGAAGTCGATGGTCACGCACCAGGGCGTGCCGGCTTCGTCCTGGCGGCGGTAGCGTTTGCCGATGGCGCCGCCGTCGTCGTATTGCACGGCGTAGTGGCGCTTGAGCTTCGCGTAGAGGGCGCGGGCGCGGGCGGTGAGCTGCTCCTTGTTCTTGAGGAGCGGGAGCACGGCGACCTTCACCGGGGCGATGCGCGGCGAGAGGCGGAGCACGGTGCGCGGCTCGACGCGGCCCTTCTCGTCCTGCACGTCCTCCACCGCGTAGGCGGCGGCGAGCACGGCGAGGAAGATGCGGTCGGTGCCGACGGCGGGCTCGATGACATGCGGCACGACCTTCTGCTTGGTGGCCTCGTCGAAGAAGGTCTGCGGCACGCCCGAGAACTGCTGGTGCTGCTGGAGGTCGTAGTCGGAGCGCGCGGCGATGCCCCAGAGTTCCTGCACGCCGAAGGGATACCTGAACATGATGTCCACGGTGCGGCGGGAGTAGAACGCGAGCTTCTCCTTCGGGTGCTCGTAGAGCGACAGGTGCGAGGCGGGCAGGCCGATGCTCTGGAGCCAGTCCTGGCACCACTGGAGCCACTCCTCGTGGCAAGCCAGCCAGTCGGCGTCGGGGTGGATGAAATACTCCATCTCCATCTGCTCGAATTCGCGGGAGCGGAAGATGAAGTTGCGCGGCGTGATCTCGTTGCGGAACGACTTGCCGACCTGCGCGATGCCGAAGGGCAGCTTCACGCGCGTGGTGTCCACGACGTTCTTGAAGTCCACGAACATGCCCTGCGCCGTCTCGGGGCGGAGGTAGGCGACGGACGAGGCGTCCTTCAGCGCGCCGACGTTGGTCTCGAACATCATGTTGAACGCGCGCGGCGGCGTGAGGCTGCCGGGCTCGCCGGTGGCGGGCGAGGGGATGAGCGGGATCTCGGCCTCGGTGGCCTCGGTGAATTCGCGGACCTTGACCGGCGCGAGCGCGCCCTGGAGGGCTTTCTTGCGCTTGAAGGTCTCGGCGGCTTCCTGGAGTTCGGCGCCGGTGCGCTCGCTCTCCAGCGCGGAGACGTAGCCCACGGTCTTGCCGTCCACGACCACGGCGGCGAAGAACAACTGGTCCGCGCGGTAGCGCTGCTTGCTCACCTTGCAGTCCACGAGCGGGTCGGTGAAGCCGGCGACGTGGCCGGAGGCCTCCCAGACCTTGGGGTGCATGATGATGGAAGTCTCGAGGCCGACGATGTCGTCGCGGCGGTGCACCATGTCGCGCCACCAGCAGTCGCGGATGTTGCGCTTCAGCTCCACGCCGAGGGGGCCGTAGTCGAAGAAGCCGTTGAGGCCGCCGTAGATTTCGGACGACTGGTAGATGAAGCCGCGGCGCTTCGCGAGCGACACGAGGGCTTCCATGAGGTTCGGGTTTTCGGCGGCGGGAGTGGACATGGCGGTAAGGAGCGCCCCCAACTGGATGTGGGGAGCAGCCGGCGAGCAAAGGGGGCCTTCCGGGGGCGGTCAAGGCTGGGGGCGATCACCCCGAGACAGAGCAACCACAGATGGACACAGCTGCACACAAAGGGAAGATCCAACCCAAGACCCCAAACCCGGCGGCTCGAGAATCTGGGTCAATCGGTGTTCATCTGTGGTTAAACCGACTGGTCCTGACTCACGGCCGGCTGCCGGTGATTTCGGCGAGCTTGGCGAAGAAGGCGCGCTTGCGCGGCGAGCCGATGGTCCAGTCCACGGGCACGCTCTGGAAGCCGTCGGCCGGGCCCTCGCCCTTCATGCGGTAATCGAAATAGCCCCACGAGGCCCCGGCGCGCAGGGCGGCGACGAAGTTGTTCTCCGGCCGGTCGAAATCGAAGTGGTCGTCCTCGTTGAAGACGATCGGCTTGGGCGTGAAGGCCGGGTCGGCCTTCACGGCGGCGACCATCTGCGCGATGCGCGCGGGCGGGTGCACGCCGTTGCCGTGGAGGAGCACGAAGTCGCTGGCGGCGACGACCGCGGGCGAGGGCAGGGCGCCGCCCTTGTAGCTCGTGCTCACGAGCAGGCGCCGGCCGTCGGGTCCGGGGCGCTGCGCGCGGCGGATGGCCTCGGCCACGCGGGCGGGCTGGAGCAGGGCGTGGTCGTAGAAGATGTCGCACTCGTTGTTGATCTCGAGGAGCACGTGGCGGCAGCCGCGGGCGTGGAGCCAGTCCACGGTGCCGTCGATGGCGCGCAGCACGGCGGCCTCGTCGGCGAGGCGCTGGTCCTGGCCGAAATAAAACAGGCCGAGGATGACGGCCAGGCCGAGCTCGTCGGCCCGGTCGAGGATGCGCTGCAGGCGCGCCAGATACGCGGGCCGCAGCGCGCCGTCGGGCGCGAAGGCCGAGTTTTCCCACGGCTGGCCCTTGGAGTAGCCCTCGGGACTGCCGCCCTGCAGATTGAGGGTGAAGGCCAGCAGCCCGTGCGCCCGCCACGCCGGCATCGCCGCGATGAATTCGGCGGTGTTGCGGTCGGGATCCCAGCGGCCGGTGTCGGGGTAGGCCCAGCGGTCGCGGGTGGCCGGATTGAGGTCGTCGAAGAGGCCCTGCACGAGCCGGGCGTTGAGGAGCAGCCCCTCGATGCGGGCGCCTTCCCACGAGCGGCCCTCGTAGGTCGGACGGCCGTTGATGAGGAAAGCCGCACCGCGGATTTCCACGACGGTCTGGCCGGCATGGGCCGCCGCAACGGGTCCAAGCGCGGCGCAGAGAAGGGCGCACAGGGGTGCACGCATGACGCAAGGCTACGCCGGCTGCCGGGCCGCACAAGGGGCAATCGCCCGTGCGGCCGCCACCCCAACTATCCATTTGCCAGAAAGGCTCCGCCGGGTCACGTGTCTGCTTCGGTCCCCATGAAATCCCCCCTTCGTTTTCTGCTCCTTTCCCTCATCGCCCTCGGCCTGCTCCTGGGCCGGGTCCAAGCCGCCGGCGGCTACAAGGTCGTGGTCGAGATCGCCTTCGACGAACAGGGCGCCGCCGAGGAGGCCAAGGTCGTGGAAAGCGACGACCCGACCGGCGTGCAGTTGCTCAACCAGATCGCCCTGCGCCTGGCCGAGGAGGTGAGGCAGCCGCCCCGGCTGGGCAAAGACGGCCAGCCGGTCAGGTTCAAGGCCCGCGCACCCTTCAATTTCCCCGTCGCGGACGACGAGGGCCCCGAGGCCAACAACGCCCCCAAGCCCCTGCTGAAGGCCGCGCCGCAGCCGGTCTATCCCGAAAGCCTGGCCGCCTCGGGCGAGGTCGGCGGCGCCATCCTCGAGCTGATCATCGGCACCGACGGCGCCGTCAAGCAGGCCACCGTGCTGCGCTCCTCGCACCCCGAGTTCGCCAACGCCGCCTACCTGGCGGTGCAAAAATGGCAGTTCACCCCCGCGCAGAAGGACGGCGTGGCCGTCGAGTCGCGCTGGCGCCTCGCCATGAATTTCTCCGTGGACAACAAGGAGGCCGACTGGATGTGGCGCGTGGCGCCGCGCCCGAGTCTCGGGAGCTTCACCACCGTGCGCCCGCCGCCGGCCGCCGCCCCCGCGGAAACCGCCCCGGCGGAGAAGAAGTAAGCTGCCGGTCGCGTCCGCGATTTTCGGCCGCGCGGAACTGAACTTGCCAAGGACCCGCCGGCCCGCGCATATCCCTGCGCAACGGGCCGCCAGTCTTCCTCATGCCTCTTCCTTCCCCGACGTCGTGCGCGCCGGCCGGGCGGCATCCGTTGCTGCCGGTCCTCGCGAGCCTGTTGATCGCCGCCCTGCCACCCGCCTCCGGGGCGGACGCCGTGCCCGTCTCGGGCGATCCCATCCTCGTGGAGTGGGTCCCCCCGGATTATCCCGCCGAAGCCCGCCCGGCGGGGCTGACGGGCCAGGTGAAGGTGGAGTTCGTCGTCGAACCGGACGGCGCCGTGACGCGCGAACGCGTGCAGCGGAGTTCGGACGAGATTTTCAACCCTGGCGCCCTGGCCGCGGTGCGGCGCTGGAAATTCAAACCGGCCCTGCTGGACAGCGTGCCCGTGGCCTGCGGCATGGGCGCGACGCTGGTCTTTGATCCGGAAGCGACGCGCCGCAAAACGACCCCCGACTGGGCGCCGCCTCCGCAGCAGATGCCCCATCCGCTGCCGCTCACGCCGGCTCACCCGTCGTCGGGCCTGGACCCCGACTACCCTGCCGAACTGGATGAGACCCGGCTGCCCGGCCGGGTGCAGATCGAGTTCACCGTGGATGAGGCCGGCCAGGTGCGGCACCCCAAGGTTCTCTGGGCGTCGCATCCCGCGTTTGTCGAGCGGGCGCTGCACACGCTGTTGAAAGCCACCTTCACGCCCGCCCAACAGGGTCCGTTGCCGAAGGTCTCGCAGCTGCGCTACCCCGTGGAATTCGCGAGCTTGGGCGCCCGCCCCTCGGAGGTGCTCGCCGCCAACGGGCTCGAAATGCCGGACCCCACGGCGGTCCAGATCCCGCCCCAGCCGCTGTTGTGGCTCCAGCCCGTCTATCCCAGCGAGCGGCTGCTGGCCGGGGCGGAGGCGGTCATCGAGGCGGAATTCACCGTCGATGAGGAAGGGCGCACCAAGCAGATCCTGCTGGCGCCCACGCCGGCGGCGGAGTTTGCCGCCGCGGTGCAGGCCGCCTTGGAGGCCGCCGTCTTCAAGCCCGCGCAAGGGGAACAGGGCCCCGTGCCGGTGCGGCTGAAGCTGACCCAGCGCTTCTCCCCGGCGGGCCGGCCGACGGAACAGCGCCTGGCGATGCAGCTGCAGCCGGGCGGCGCCGGGATCGCCAGCCCGGGCGGCCTGGACCGGCGGCTGCAACCGCTCTGGCGCGGTTACCCCGCTTACCCCCAGGAACTCAAGGAGCGCGAGCTGACCGGCGAGGCGGAGGTGGAGTTCATCATTGATCGCACCGGCCGCGCGCGCCTCCCCCGCGTGGTCCGCGCCACGGAGCCGGCGTTCGGCTGGGCGGCCGCCACCGCCATCAGCCAGTGGGTCTTCGAGCCGCCGACCAAGGCCGGGCAACCCGTGGACATCCGGGTCCGCATCCCGGTGGGATTCAAGCCGACCGGAAACTGATCTCCACCACCCGCCCCGAAAAGCCATGATCCCGCCCCCCGCCCCCCGCCCCCGCTTCATGCGGCTCACCCTCGTTGCCGGACTGCTGCTCGGTCACGCCCTCCTGCTCGCGGCGGAGCCCCCGCCGAAGGACGATGATCCGCCCGACGTCATGCCCAAGCCGGTGCGGCGCCAGCCACCGATCTATCCCTACAATGCCCGCATGGCCGGCCTCAACGGCAAGGTGCTGGTCGGTTTCATCATCAACACCAAGGGCGAGGTCATCAATCCGCACGTGGTCCGCTCCAACAACCCCTGGTTCGAGCGGCCCGCCCTCGACGCGATCCTGAAGTGGAAATTCGAGCCGGCGCTCAAGGCCGGCCGCCCGGTCAACATTCACGCCAACCAGCTGCTGGAATTCGACTCGCAGGCCGATTTTGGCGGGCAGGACCTGTGGCGGGTGCCTTCGCGCAACCCCGACCCCGCCGCCCCGGAACAGCTGCGGTGGACCAAGCCCCCCGAACCCGTCGGCACGGCCTTTCCTGTCTACCCATGGGAGGACTTCCAGGCCCGCCGCGACGGGAAGACCGAGCTGCGCTTCGTGATCGGCCCGCACGGCCGGGTCGTCGCCGCCAAAGTGATCGAATCCACCACCCCCGAGATGGAGCAGGCCGTGCTCGCCATGATCGACGTGTGGGAATTCAAGCCCGCGGAAAAGGCCGACGGCACGCCCTGCTTCGCCGCCTTCTCGATCAAGCACGACTTCCGTTACTCCGGCACCCGGGGCGATGTCCCGATCACCGAGGGCGCCCACCGGATCCTGCGGCTCATGCAAAAGTCCCCGGACAAAATCGTGCCCGCCGCCCAGCTGGATGAACGCCCGAAACCGCTGTCCTACCGCGCGCCCGTCTACCCGACGACCCTCCTGGCGGCCGGCCGGCCCGGCTCGGCCCAGATCGAATTCATCATCGACGAGGACGGCGACGCCCAGCTGCCCCGCATCGTCTCCTGCACCGAGCCGGCCTTTGGCTACGCCGCCGTGCAGGCGGTGGCCACCTGGCGGTTCGCCCCGCCCCTCAAGGACGGCAAGCGGGTCGCGACCCGGGTGCAGGTGCCGATGAATTTCGAGCTGCCCAGGCGGGACAACGCGCCGGGCTCCGGCTGATCCGGCCGCCCCGCTTTGCGCTTGCGGGGCCGCTCCGCGGGGCAAGCGTGGCGGGACCATGAAAGTCTCGTTCACCGCGAAGGAATACCGCCAGCTCCTCGAGCTGGTGCATCTCGGCATGTGGACCGTCACCGGCTACCAGGGCGAGGACACCGCCGCGGCGAAGCGCTACTACGCCCTCGACCAGCGCCTCATGGAAATGGCCGCCGCGATGGGTTGCGCCGACCTCGTCGAGGAGCGCGACGACGGCTCGCTGCAGCCCTCGCCGAAACTGGCGGAGGACGAGCGCGTGCGCGACATCCAGAGCGAGTTCCAGAACGACGTTTTCTGGCACGAGCTGGTGGCGCGGCTCGCCGACCGCGACTTCGCGGGCGAGCAGGCCAGGCGCACGATGGAGACCCCCGGCGTCGAGCCGCCGCCCTCGCGCGACGAGCAGCTCAAGCAGATCGAGGATAGCTACTGGGCCGAGTTCGAGAAGAACGACCTCGCGCACGTCGTCGTCCTGCGCGGCGGGAAGGGGTGAACAGCGAACAGCAGACGGAAGACAGAGAACAGCCCCGCCGCGCCGGAGGCCCGCGCTGCGGGACGAAGGCGGGTCAATACCGCAGCCCGATCTTCCGGCCGAGGAAGTGAAGCAGCCAGGCGGGGCCGATGAGCAGGAACACCCCGTCGCGGGAAAACGACGGTTTCCTGCCCGAGATCTTGTGGGCGATGAACTGGCCGATCCACGCCAGCACGAACAGGACGAGACACCCCGGCCAGGGCGCGCGCAGCACGAGCTCATGGAGCACGCCGTCGCAGGCGAGGAGGCACAGCCGCATACCCAGCGCGAGCGAGGCCGACGGGCGCACGGAGAACACCAGCACGCCCAGGATCACGAGCAGCGGCCCCTTGAAGCCGAGCTATGCGGCCGCCGGCACCGGGATGGACCAGATCAGCCCGAGCACGCAGAGGAAGCTCACCGGGACGCAGACCCAGGGGATCAGCTCGTTGGCGGCGGTGCGGGTGGCCCTCGCCGTGTTCGGCGAACCAACCGGTCGGCGGTCCTGCCGGGTCGGCTCATGCGCGGGGCGGGGAACCGGCTCCAAATTGCGCGTTTGCGGTCCCCGGGGCGAGCCTGCAGATTGCGGCCCGCCATGAGAAGCCTCCGCCCCCTCGCCCTGCTGCTGCTCCTGCCCCTCGCGCTCGCCGCGACCGACCGCCCCCTGAAGGTGGACCGCGCCCGCTCCTACGTGGATGTGGACGTGAAGGCGACCGTGGACTCCTTCACCGCCCGGCTCGACGCCTACGACCTGCGCGCCACCGTGGACGAGAAGAACCGCATCAAGACCGCGGTGCTTGCCTTCCGGTTCGCCGACCTCAAGACCGGCAAGGCCGACCGCGACGCGGCCATGCTCGCGTGGCTGGGCGGCGGGGAGCCCGCCGGGCGCTTCGAGCTGGGCATCCTCGCGCTCACGCCGTCGGGCCAGGGCCAGGTCACGGGCAACCTCACCTTCCACGGCCAGACCGCGCTGGTCGAGTTTCCGGTCAACATTGCGCAGAGCGGCGGCGCCTACGTGATCACGGGCGAGGCGACGGTGGACTACCGCCGCTGGGGTCTGAAGAAATACCGCAAGTTCGGCGTCCTGACCGTGGATCCGCTGGTGAAGGTGCGCTTCAAGTTCACCGGCGTGCCCGAAGAGGCGGCAAAGTAGGCGGGTTGTGGCGGCCGGTGGTGGATAAAGGCGCACGCAGAGCGCCGCTACAGGGCGCCGTCCCCTACTGCCGCGTGCCATCGAAGACGCCGACGAAGGGCTTGGGGACGATCATGGCGGTGCGGGCGTTGGCCGCGGGCAGGATCTTCGCCGCCCAGGCGTTGACCTCCTCCAGCGTGAGCTGCTCCACGAGACCGTCGTGCAGCGCGAGGATTTCGGCGATGCGGTCCGGGGTCTCCTGCGCGCGCTTGAAGAGGTTGAGGAGGAAGCCGTTGTTCTTGAAGCCGCGGCGGAGCTGGCTGCGCACGATGCCGCGGCCGCCTGCGAACTCCTCCGCGTCGGCCCCGCCGGCGGCGAGCGCGGCGGCGGTGTCCTGCACGATCTGGGCGACCTGCTGGACGTCGGCCGGGGTGCAATCCACCGTGGCCTGCATCAGGCCGAAGTTCTCGAAGCCGCCGTAGGGATCGAAGGCGGCGCTCGGCCCGTAGGAATAGCCGAGCCGGTCGCGCACCTGCGAGCGCAGGCGGAATTCCAGCAGTTTGCTGAGCACTTGGAGCGCGGCGTTGGTGCGGGCGTCGATCCGGTCGTTGACCGGCCAGTTGCCGCGCACCAGGCCGAGGTTCAGCTCGCCGACGAACTCGAAGCGCTGGAAGCCGGCGGGCGCGGCCACCTTCACCGGCAGGGGGGCCACGGTCCGCTCCTTGGCGGCGGCGCGGGGGCCGAGCGTGCCGAGCGTGCGCGTGAGCGCACGGAGCATGGCCTCGCGCGGGATGTCGCCTACGATGGTCACCTCGACGTAACCCGCGGTCAGCGGCGGCTCCATCCACGACCGCACGTCGGCCACGCTGAGCGAGGCGTAGTCCTTGGGCGTGCCCGACATGAACCGGGCGTCGCCCTGGAAGAGGTGGTCCATCATCTGCCGCAGACCCTCGCCGAAGCCCATGGCGGCGCCCAGGCGGCCCATGGCGGCGCGCATGCGCTGCTCCTGGTGCGCGTAGGGGTTGAACTTCGGGGCGCGCACGATCTCGGTGGCGATGCCGAGGAAGGTCTCGAGATCGGCGGCCGCCATCATGCCGCGGAAGGTGAACGCGTCGTTGTCGGCCAGGTCGAAGCTGAAGTCGAGCAGCCGCCGGTCGATGATCTGCGCGAGCTGGTCGGGCTGGTAGTAGATGGTGCCGCTGCCCATGAGCGTGTTGAGGCCGAACTCCTTCAGCGCGGGGCGGCGGCCGGGCATGGTCAGCAGCCCGTCGCCGATGCGGATGACGGCCTGCACGAGGCCGGGCTCGTGCTTCGTGGGGATGAAGTTCAGGCGGACGTTGTTCGACAGCCGCAGCAGCTCCGCGCCCAGCTCCGGCACGGGGCGGCTTTCGGCGACGGTGGCGGCGGCCCCGGGCTTCTTCAGGACGAAGGGCTCGTCCTTGGGCGGCGCGGGCAGCAGGTAGGACAGCTCGCCGCGCCGGTGCTTCTGCACGGTCCTGACGAGCTCGTCGGCGTTCAGCTCGAGGCCCACGTCGCCGCCGACGTGGAAGGCCATGGCGTTCAGGTTCCACAGCTCGCGGAAGCCGCGGTTGAGTTCGTCGGGCTTGAGGCCGTCGAGCCAGGCGGCAGTCCAGGCGAGCTCGGTGGCGGGGCCGACGAACACCGCGTGTTTTGCAATCGATTCGGTGAGGGCGCGGCACAGGTCGGCGGGGTCCATCACGGGCAACTGCCGGATCTGGTGACGGGTGTATTCCTGGTAGCGGGTGCGGAACTCGGCGACCTCGGGCGCCGTGAAGCCCTTTTTCAGCGTGTCGCGCACGGCCTGGTCCAGCGCGAGCAGGCCCTGCGACCAGGCCCCGCCGGGCACGCGGACCGAGGCGGTCGCGGAGCCATAGCCCATGACTGTCTCGTAGGCGGCCTCGGGCGAGCCGGCGCCGGGGATGAGGTGCCGCAGCCGGTGGGCAAAGAGCTCCATGGCGAGCGAGCTGCGCCACTCGTGCAGCCGCGCCGCGCGCGGATCGGGACGCTCGGCCAGCGGGGCGACACAGGCGGCCAGGGTCTCGGCCGAGCCGACGCCGGGGACGCGGAAGATCCCGCCGCGCAGGCTGCGGATGTCCGGCCGGCCGGGCGGGCGCGCGGGGACCGGGGTCGCGGGTTTCGGCAGGGAGGAGAATTTTTCACGGATGACACGCTCCAGCGCCGCGGCGTCGAAATCGCCCGCGGCCACCACGACCATGAGGTCGGGCCGGTAACACCGGCGGTAGAATTCGAGGAACTGCTCGCGCCGGAGGGAGCGCAGCGTCTCGTCGGTGCCGATCGGGGAATGGTGGGCGAAGTTCACGCCGCGGAACAGGACCGGCACCGTCGCCTCGAGCTGCAGGTCGGAGAGGCTGTTGCGGTTGCGCTTCTCCGCGAAGATCACCCGGCGCTCGCGGTCGATCACGGCCGGCTCGAACCTGATGCTGCCGGCCACGCCGCGGAAGAACCGCAGGCCGTCGGCGAGGAAGCGCGGGTCGTTCTCGCGGAAGTCCAGGCTGTAGGTCGTCGAGTCGAAGGTGGTGAAGGCGTTGACGTCGCTGCCGTATTCCGCGCCCAGCCGGCGCCAGAAGGAGAGCATCTGCGGCTCGTCCATCTCGTCGCTGCCGTGGAAGGCCATGTGCTCGGTGAAGTGCGCGAGGCCGAGCTCGTCGTCGTGCTCGTCCACCGAACCGGCGAGCACGAGGAGATTCATCGTGACGTGCCCCGGCACGCCCCGGTGCGGCAGGAGGGCGTAGCGCAGGCCGTTGTCGAGCCGGCCCCACACGACATTGCCGTCGGGCTTGTGCGCCGTGTCCTCGTGCGCCCAGCGGCCGGAGCGCGGATCGCCCGCGGCCAGGGCGGCGGAGGCCAGCAGGCAAAGCAGGAGCAACGGGCGGAGCGGCTTCATGGGGCGGGACCCTCCCGAAGGTGCGCGCCTCCGCCCCCGGCGCAACTCCGGGTTTTCAGCAGGTGGGCAGGGCGAGTCGTCCCGGCGGGCCGCGGCGCATCCGGAGGATTCGCCCCCTGCGCCGCCTATTTTTTCGGCGCGTGCCGCTGCTCGAGCACGGCGACGGCGTCGGCCAGCGAGAGCTTCCTGGCGCGGAGCAGCACGATGAGGTGGTAGAGCAGGTCGGCGGCTTCGCCGGCGAATTCCCGGGAGTCCTGTTGCATCGCGGCGAGCGCGGTCTCGACGCCCTCCTCGCCGACCTTCTGGGCGCAGCGGGCCACGCCCTCCTGCACGAGGCGCACGGTGTAGCTCTTCTTGTCGCCGCTCCTGAGGCGCGCCGCGACGACCCGGTCGAGGTGCGCGAGGAAGCCCGCGCCGCCGGCCAGCGCGCCGTCGCCGAAGCAGCTCACGGTGCCGCGGTGGCAGGTCGGGCCCATGGGGTCGGCCTGCACGAGCAGCGTGTCGTTGTCGCAGTCCACCTCCACGCTCACGACGCGGAGGAAATGGCCCGACGACTCGCCCTTGGTCCAGAGGCGCCGCCGGGTGCGGCTGAAGAACGTGACCCTCTTCGTGCGCAGCGTCCGCTTCAGCGCGGCGGCGTCCATGTAGCCGAGCATGAGCACCTGCGCGGTGGCGGCGTCCTGCACGATGGCGGGCACGAGGCCGTCGGTCTTCTTCCAGTCGATTTTCGGGAGTTTCATACGAAAGGCGGTTTAACCACAGATGAACACAGATACACACAGATGGAAAAACAGGACACGCGGTCGAATTTCGAAGAATTTATCCGTGATCATCTGTGTATATCTGTGGTTCAAAAATCAGGGACGGATCGGGATGCCGTCGGCGAGGAGCTGCTCCTTGAGCCTGGGGATGGAGATGATGCCCTTGTGGAAGACGGAGGCGGCCAGCGCGGCGTCCACGCCAGCGGCGCGGAACACGTCGCGGAAGTGCTCCGGCGCGCCCGCGCCGCCCGAAGCGACGAGCGGGATGGTGAGCACGGCGCGCACGAGCCCGAGCTGCGCGAGGTCGTAGCCCTTGCGCTCGCCGTCCTGGTTCATGCAGTTGAGCACGACCTCGCCGGCGCCGAGCTTCTGCACCTCGCGGGCCCAGTCCACCGTGCGCCAGCGGGTGCCGCGGGTCTTGGCCGGGTCGCCGGTGTATTGCTTCACGAAGTAGTCGCCGCCTTCCTGCCGGCTGTCGATGCCCACGACCACGCACTGCGAGCCGAACTCGGCGGCGAGTTCGCCGAGCAGGTCGGGGTTCTCGAGGGCGGGCGAGTTGAGCGAGACCTTGTCGGCGCCGCTGTGCAGCAGGCGGCGGGCGTCGTCGAGCGAGCGGATGCCGCCGGCCACGCAGAACGGGATGTCGATGACCCGGGCGACGCGCGTCACCCAGTCGGTCGACACGGTGCGGCCGTCGCTGCTGGCGGTGATGTCGTAGAACACCAGCTCGTCGGCGCCCTCGTCGCGGTAGCGCGCGGCCAGCTCGAGGATGTCGCCCATGTCCACGTGGTTGCGGAACTGGACGCCCTTGACGACGCGGCCGGCGCGCACGTCGAGGCAGGGAATGATGCGGCGGGCTAGCATGGGGAGGAGGGCCGGTCGGTGACCGGGCGGTTGAGAGGGCGAGGGAAGAAGGCCGGTCGGAGACCGGCGCCACTTTCGGCGGCGGGCATGGTCAGGCGCACGTCAAGGCCTCCTGCAGGGTGAACTTGTTCTCGTAGAGCGCGCGGCCGACGATGGCGCCGGCGGCGCCGGTGGCCTTGAGCGCGCGCAGGTCATCGAGCGACGAAACCCCGCCCGAAGCCTGGATCTGGAGTGAAGGGAATTTTTTCACGAGCGTCGCGTAAAGCGCGGTGTTCGGGCCGGTCAGCTTGCCGTCGCGGCTGATGTCGGTGCAGAGGATGTGCCCCAGCCCGGCCGACAGATAGCCGGCGAGGAAATCGTCGAGCGCGACGCGGGTCGTCTCTTGCCAGCCGGCGGCAGCGACGCGCGGCACGCCGGCGCTGTCGAGTCGCACGTCGGGGGACAGGACGACCTTTTCCGGACCGAAGGTACTGAGCCAGCCGCGCACAAGGGCGGGTTGGCGCACGGCGAGGCTGCCGACGATCACGCGTTGGACGCCGGCGCCGAGCAGCGCGGCCACCTGCGCCGCGTCGCGGATGCCGCCGCCGGTCTGGATGCGCAGGCCGCTTTCGCGGGCGAGTTGCTCCACGAGAGGAGTCTGCCGCTTGGCGGGATCCTTGGTGCCGTCGAGGTCCACGACGTGCAGCCAGGTGGCGCCGGCGGCCTTGAAGCCGCGGGCGACCGCGAGCGGGTCGTCGCCGTAGGATTTCTCCTGGTCGAATTTTCCCTCGGTGAGGCGCACGACGCGGCCGCCGCGCAGGTCTATGGCGGGATAGAGAATCATGGGCGCTCCGCGCATCTGCAATATGATCCGTTGCACCTTTCCGGGTTCATGCGGGCATCTCCAGGAAGTTCCGGAGCAAGCGGGCGCCGGCGGCGCCGGAGCGTTCGGGGTGGAACTGCACGCCCCAGAAGTTGCCGCGCTGCACGACGGCGGCGAAGGCCGTGCCGTGCGTGCAGCTCGCGAGCGTGAATTCGTTCACCGGCCCGGCGAAGCTGTGGACAAAGTAGAAGCGCGTGGCCGCATCGAAGCCCTGCAGCAGCGGCGTCGGTTTGCGCAGGTCCAGGGTGTTCCAGCCCATGTGCGGCACGGTGATGCCGGGCGACTCGAGCAGCCGGGCGACACGCCCGGGCACGAGGCCGAGCGACGGCGTGTGGCCCTCCTCGGAGGCCTCGAAGAGCAACTGCATGCCGAGGCAGATGCCGAGCACGGGCTGCTGCAGGCCGCGCACGCAGGCCACGAGCCCCTTGGCCTGCAGCCGCTTCATGCCCTCCTGCGCCGAGCCGACGCCGGGCAAAATGACGCGCTCCGCCGCGCGGATGACCGCCGGGTCGGCCGTGAGTTCGCCGTGCACGCCGAGGCGCTCGAGCGCGAAACGCACCGAGGCGATGTTGGCGCCGCCGCTGTCCACGATGGCGAGCATCAGAGGGCTCCTTTCGTGCTGGGAATGTCGCTCCCGGCGCCCCGCGCGACGGCGGGCCGCAGGGCGCGGCCGAAGCCCTTGAACAGGGCCTCGATCATGTGGTGGGTGTTGTCGCCGCGGACGGTCATGTGGAGCGTCGCGCCGAGCGTGGTCGCGAGCGAGTGGAAGAAGTGCGGCACGAGTTCGCTGGGCAGCGCGCCGACGTTCTCGCGCGGGAATTTGCCCTCGAACACGAAGAACGGGCGGCCGCTCAGGTCGAGCGCGACCTGGGCCAGCGCCTCGTCCATGGGCAGGGTGAAGCCGTAGCGGCCGATGCCGCGCTTGTCGCCGAGCGCCTGTTTGAGCGCCTGCCCGAGCGCGAGGCCGACATCCTCGACCGTGTGGTGCTCGTCGATGTGCAGGTCGCCCTCGCAGCCGATGACGAGGCTGATGCCGGCGTTGCGGGCGATCTGGTCGAGCATGTGGTCGAAGAAGCCGATGCCGGTGGCGAACTTCGCCGGCGCCGGGGCGTCGAGGTCCACAGCGACGGAAATCTTCGTTTCCTTGGTCTGGCGGGCGATGGTTGCGCGGCGCGGGGCGTCGGCGATGCGGCGGGCGATTTCCGGCCAACCGAGGGTCTTCGGGTGGTAGCGCAGGCCGGGCACGCCGAGGTTGGCGGCGAGCTGGAGGTCGGTCTCGCGGTCGCCGATGACGTAGGAATCCGCGCGCGACCACGAGGTGTCCTTGAGGTAATCGAGCAGCAGGCCGACCTTCGGTTTCCGGCAGTCGCAGCGGTCGGCGGCGGTGTGCGGGCAGACGCGCACGGCCTCGAAGGCGAGGCCCTGCGACCGCAGGATGTCGAGGAGCAGGTTCTGCAGCGGGCGGAACTCCTCCTCGCGGAAGCTCGGCGTGCCGAGGCCGTCCTGGTTGGTGACCATGACGAAGGTCCAGCCGGCGTCGCGCAGGCGGCGCAGTGCGGGCACGACCTCCGGCTCGAGCGCGAATTTGTCGAGGCGGTCGATCTGGCAGTCGGCGGGCTCGGTGATGAGCGTGCCGTCGCGGTCGAGGAAGAGGATTTTTTTCATGGCTGCACTGGGTTTGTCAGCGCGAGCGCGGCAGGGCTGGGCGTGGCGATCCAGCTAGCTGGATTGCTTCGTCGCTGCGCTCCTCGCAAGGGCAAGGCTGGGTTAAACACGGGACAGGACCTCCAGGGTTTGGTTGTTCTCCCCGGCGGTGCCGACGGTGATGCGGATGGCATCGGGCACGTCCTTGCTGCGGTCGCGCCAGATGACCCCGGCGGCGCGGCCCGCGGCCATGGCGCGGGCGGCGTCGGCCACCTCGACGAGGAGATAGTTGGCATCCGACGGCCACACGCGCTTCACCGCCGGGAGTTTGGGCAGCCCGGCGGCCAGGCGCCGGCGCTCGGCGACGAGCGTGCGGACCGACTCGCGGGCGGCGGCAATGCCGGCGGGCGTGAGCGCGGCGAGCGCCGCCGACAGCACGGGTGCGGGCACCGGGTAGGGGGCGATGACCTTCTGCAGCACGGCGATGACCGCGGGATCGGCGATGGTCGTGCCGACGCGCGCGCCGGCGAGGCCGTAGGCCTTGGAGAGCGTGCGGAGGACGGCGAGATTGGGGTTGGCGGGGATCTCCGCCGCGAGGCTCGGCTGCCCGGAGAAGTCCACGTAGGCCTCGTCCACCACGACGACTGCCCGGCCGGCGAGGCCGCGCACGATCTGCAGGACAGCGGCGCGATCGAGGAGTCCGCCCGTCGGGTTGTTCGGCGAGCAGAGGAAGACGAGTTTCACCTCGCTGGTGGCCGCCGCGAGCACGGCCTCGGCGTCGAGGGCGAAGTGCTTTTCACGGATGAGGGGCGCCGTGACCACCTTCGCCCCCTGGATGCCGGCGGCGACGACATACATGCCGTAGGTTGGCGGCGTGACGAGGATGGCGTCGCGGCCCGCGCGGCAGAAGGTGCGCAGGAGCAGGTCGATGCCCTCGTCGGAGCCGCGCGTGACCAGGCACTGCGCGGGCGCGACGGCGTAAAGCTCCGCGAGCTTGGCCACAAGCTCGGCCGGCTGCGGTTCCGGGTAGCGGTTGAGCAAGGGTTTGTGGGCCGCCGGCGTCTCGGGATTCTCGTTGGCGTCGAGCCACACGCGGCCGCCCTTGGATTCCTTCCGGGCGGAGCTGTAGGGCGCGAGCGCGCGGATGTCGGGCCGCACGAGGGCGAGGACTTGTTCGACGGGGGTCATGCGGGGAGTTTATCCAGCCGCACGCGGACGGCGCGCTGGTGGGCGGCGAGGTTTTCGGCGAGGGCCAGGCGTTCGACGGCGGGACCGAGTTTGCGCAATCCGCGCGGGCTGGCCGCCTGCACGGTCATCGTGCGCTGGAAGTCGGCGAGACCGAGGCCGGAGCAGGCGCGCGCCCAGCCGTAGGTCGGGAGGACGTGGTTGGTGCCGCTGGCGTAGTCGCCGAGCGACTCGGGCGTCCACGCGCCGAGGAAGACGGAGCCGGCGGTTGTGATCTGCGGGAGCAGGGCGCGCGGGTCGGCGACCTGGAGGATGAGGTGTTCGGGTGCGTAGCGATTGGCGATCTCCACGGCCTCGGCGGGCGAGGAGGCGAGGAGAACGCGGCTCTTTTTCAGCGCCTGCGTGGCGAGGGCACCGCGCGGCAGCAGCGCGAGCTGGCGGGCGAGCTCGGTTTGCACGCGGGCGGCGAATTTCGCGGAGAAGGCGACGAGCACGACCTGCGAGTCCGGACCGTGCTCGGCCTGCGAGAGCAGGTCGGCGGCGACGAAGGCGGGGTCGGCCGAGCGGTCGGCGACGACCAGCACCTCCGACGGACCGGCCGGCAGGTCCATGGCGGCGCCGGCGGCGTCGCGCGAGACCTGGAGCTTGGCCTCGGTGACGAAGCTGTTGCCCGGGCCGAAGAGCTTGTCGCACTTCGGCACGGTGGCGGTGCCGTAGGCCAGGGCGGCGATGGCCTGGGCGCCGCCGAGCTTGAAAACCTCGGTGATGCCGCAGAGGCGCGCGGCGAAGAGGATCCACGGACTGACCCGGCCGTCGCGGCCGGGAGGGGTGCAGAGCGCGCGCACGGGATTGCCGGCGATTTGAGACGGCACGCCGAGCATGAGCGCGGTGGAAAAGAGGGGCGCGCTGCCACCGGGAACGTAGAGGCCGACGCGCCCGATCGGCCGGGAGACCTTCTCGCACACGATGCCAGGCATGGTCTCGACGCGGATGGGCGACGGACGCTGGGCGAGGTGGAAGGCGCGCAAATTGCGGTAGGCGCGGCGCAGGGCGGCCTGGTCGGCGGGTTGCAGGGCCTTCTCCGCCGCGGCGAATTCGGCGGGGCTCACACGCAACGAGGAGAGCCTGGCCCCGTCGAGCCTGGCGGTGAGCCGGCGCAGGGCGGCGTCGCCCCCGCGGCGCACGTCGGCGATGATCCGCGCGACGATGGCGGCCGTCCGCGGCTGCGCCTCTTGCGCCGGGCGTTGGAGCGCGGCGTTGCGGGCGGCGGCGGAGAGGGATTGCCAGGTGAGGAGCTTCATGCGGTGGGGGAGGCGAGGTTCGGAGACCCTGCCCCACAGTGTTGGCATCACAGCATCATCTTCTCGATCGGGAGGACGAGGATGCTGCTGGCGCCGGCCTGCTTGAGCGCCTCCATGGTTTCCCAGAAGACGGCTTCCTGGCAGACGGCGTGGAGCGCGACCTTGGTGTCGTCGCCGGCGAGCGGAAGCACGGTCGGGTTCTCCGAGCCGGGGAGGAGTTTCTTGACCTCGGCCAGCGCGGCCTTCGGGGCGTGGAGCATGATGTATTTGGCCTCGGCGGCGAGCTGGACGCCGTCGATGCGGCGCAGCAGGATCTCGCGGGCGTGGGTCTTCTCGGGCGTGAGCCGGTAGTCGCCGCGGATGAGGGCGGCCTTGCTCTGGAAGATGGTCTCGACCGCGCGGAGGCGGTTGGCCTCGAGGGTGGAGCCGGTGGCGACGAGGTCGCAGATGGCCTCCGCCAGGCCGAGGCGCGGGGCGACCTCGACCGAGCCGCTGAGCATGACGACCTCGGCCTGGATGTTCCGCGCGGCCAGGAAACGCCTGGTGAGCTGCGGGTAGGTGGTGGCGATGCGCAGGCCGGCGAGGTCGGCGGGCCCGGAATAGGGGCGTTCCTCGGGGAGCGCAATGGCGAGGCGGCAACCGCCGAAATCCAGCACGCGGTCCACCGAGTAGGCGTGGCCCGAGCCGGCGAAGCGGCGCTCGAGGGCGGACTCTTCGAGGACGTTCTGGCCGACGATGCCGAGGTCGCACACGCCGTCCATCACGAGCTGCGGAATGTCGTCGTCGCGCACGAACAGGAGGTCGATGGGGAAGTTGTCGGCGTGGAGGAGGAGCTTCTCCTTGGGGGCCTTGACCTTGATGCCGCAGCGGTTGAGCAGGTCGAGGGAGTCCGTGGAAAGGCGGCCGCTTTTCTGGATGGCGAGGCGGAGGCGGTCTTTGGGGAGGTTGGCGGGAGGCATGGCGGGCGAAGGAGAAGTGAAGCGGAGAGTGAAAACAGCGGCGGGGTGCGAGCCAAGCGCGGGGCGGCCTTATGCCGGAAATAACAAACCCCGGCGGGACATGCCAGCCGGGGTTGCAAAAGTCGGTTCATCACCCAGGAAGGCACATCAAGGCCTCCCCGCGCCGGGAAGGCGTTATGCGTGGTGATGATGGTGGTGGAGATTCATTGCGAGGCCGTGACAAAGCCCGGGAACGCCCGTCAGGGCAAGTTTTTTCTCCATTGCCGGCGGGCGCGGCGCACGAAATGCGGTGGCACAAGATGAGGGAAGCCCGAAACGTTCAATAATTTACACGGCTGCATTGCTTGCGCGAAGCCACGGAGGGCCTTTGGATCAGAAAGTCCCATGCCCATCCTGATACTGCCCTCGAGTCGTGTTCCGCGTGTATGGCAGAGCATGCTGAGCCGCCGCCACGGCGGGCTCGTGCTGTTTTTCGCGGCGTTCCTCGGCATCTCGTTTCTCACGCGGGTTGCCCTGCTGTTCAAGGCGGCGCACGAGGTCACCTGGTCGCTCAGTCTGCTGGCCGCCTTCGGCTGGGGCGTGGTCTATGATCTGGGTGCGGCGTGTTTCGCGTCGCTGCCGCTCATCGTGTTGCTGACGGTGCTGCCGTCGGGGGCGCTGCGCCAGGGGTGGGTGCGCTGGCTGGCCGGCGGTTTCGGTTTCGCGATCCTGTTCGCCCTGCTCTTCGGCGCGGCGGCGGAATGGACGTTTTGGGACGAATTCGGCGTGCGCTTCAACTTCATCGCCGTGGACTACCTCGTCTATACGACCGAGGTGCTGGGCAACATCCGCGAGTCCTACCCGCTGCCGCTGATCCTGGGCGGATTGTTCACCGCGGCGACGGTTTTCGGCTGGCTGCTGTGGCGGACCCGCCTGCCCCACGCCTGGTTCGACGCCGCCGTCGAGCGCTGGCCGCGGCGCTACCGCACCGGGGCGCTCTGGTTCGCGGGCGCGCTCGGCGTGGGCCTGGCGCTGAACGCCGACTGGCTGCCAGCCTTCCAGAACAACTTCAACCGGGAGCTCGCCAAGAACGGCCTGTGGTCGCTCTTCGCCGCCTTCCGCAACAATGTGCTCGATTACGACGAGTTCTACCCGACGCGTCCGCTCGACGAGACCTTCGCCCGCCTGCGGGCGGAGCTGGTGCAGGACGGTTCGGTGCTCCTCCGGCCCGAGGCGCCGGACACGCTCCGCTACGTCAGGAACCCCGGCCCGGAGATGCGCCCCAACATCATCCAGATCACGGTCGAGAGCCTGAGCGCCGACTTCCTCGGCCTCTTCAATCCCGCCTCCACCCTCACGCCGCAGCTCGACGCGATCGCGCGCCGGAGCCTGGTCTTCGAGAACTTCTACGCCACGGGCACGCGCACCGACCGCGGCATGGAGGCGCTCTCCCTCTCGCTCCCGCCGACCCCCGGGCGCTCGATGATCAAGCGCCCGCGCAACGAGGACATGTTCAGCCTGGGCTCCGTCCTCCGCGCGAAGGGTTACGACACCGCGTTCCTCTACGGCGGCTACGGCTACTTCGACAACATGAACCATTTCTTCGGCCACAACGGCTACCGCGTCGTGGACCGGGCCGCCGTGCCGAAGGAGGACATCACCTTCGCCAACGCCTGGGGCGCCTGCGACGAGGATCTCTTCCGCTGGACCCTGCGCGAGGCCGATGCGAGCGCCGCGACCGGCCGGCCGTTCCACTATTTCGTCATGACGACGTCGAACCACCGGCCCTACACCTTCCCCGAGGGTCGCATCGACCTGCCATCGAAGGTCTCGGGCCGTGCAGGCGCCGTGAAATACACCGATTACGCCATCGGCAAGTTCCTGCGCGACGCCGCGGAGAAACCCTGGTTCAAGGACACGGTCTTTGTCATCGTCGCCGACCACTGCGCCGCCAGCGCCGGCAAGTCCGAGCTGCCGGTGCAGAACTATCACATCCCGCTCATCATCTACGCGCCCGGCGGCCACATCGCCCCCGGGCGCATCGCGACGCTCACCAGCCAGATGGACTACGCGCCCACCCTGCTCGGCCTGTTGAACTGGAGCTACCCCTCGCGCTTTTTCGGCCACGACGTGCGCCGGATCGCCCCGGGCGAGGCCCATGCGCTCATCGGCACCTACCAGAAGCTCGGCCACCTCGAAAAGGGAGAGTTCGTCGTCCTGCAGCCGCGTGGGGAATCCACCTACAAATACGAGTTCGACACCAAGACCCTGACGCCGGCGGCCGACAGCAACTACGGCCGGCAGGAGGCGATCAGTTACTATCAGGCCGCCAGTTACCTCTACAAACACGGGCTCTACCGCGCGCTCAGCCCCGAGGAATACACGCGCTACACGCACAGCGGCGAGGAGAAGGCCGCCGAAAAGCGGGCGATCGTCGTCCATCCCTGAGTCCGCGGCCCACCCGTCCCCCGGTCGCCCCGCCCATGAAATCCCCCCTTGCGGCCCTCGCGGTCCTGTTCGCCCTCGGCCCGCCCGCCCGCGCCGCGGAAACCCAGCCGACCGACGACGATCTGCGCATCCGCGGCGTGTTCGAGACAGCGCTGCCCCGGACGGAGCAAAAGAATTCGCTGCGGCTCATCCTCCATCCCCACCTTGGCGATTTCCGCGAGCGGGACCACCTGCGCACCGCCCTCGGCGTCCGTTACGGCCTGACGGCAAACTGGGAGGCCACGGCCGAGGCGGAGACCTATTTTTCCCACGGACTCAAGCGGGGCGCGTTTTTCTCGGACTACGGTTTCTCCGGCCTGCACCTCGGCACCAAATACCAACTGGACCGCCGCCTCCTGCCGGCCTGGGACACGGCCGTCGGCGTGGACTGGAGCCGGCCGGTCAGCAGTCCGCCGCCGGACGTGACCGACGGCCTGCGGCACATCGCTCCGTTCGTCACCTTTTCGCGGCAACTGGAGAAGCACCCGGCCTGGCGCGTGTTCTTCGGCGCCACCTACGAGGACGTGGCCCACACCGACATTCCCGGCCGGCTCCGCAAGAACCAGCTGGACGCCGACAACATCGGCGCGACAGCGGGATTCCTCTACACCCGCGGCAACACGACCTATTCGCTCGAGAGCGCCTACAGCACCGAGCACCTCATCGTGGACGTCGGCAAGGACGTGTTCACGCTGCGGCCCGGCATCGTGTGGGTGGTGCCGTCGCGCTACACCTTCGGCGCCCGCGGCAAGTGGCTGCTCGGGCTGAGCCTGCGGCTCAGCCACGGGCGCGACGGCGGCGACCTCGGCGCGAGTGCCAAGCTGCGGGTGAACTTCGATTTCAAGCGCTTGCTCGGCCGCAAAAAAGGCGCAGCCTCGGGCCGATGAAGTTCAGCCCCGCCGGATTCGACCGCACGCTCTGGCCGGCCGTGCTCGTGCTCGCGGCGGCGCTCGCGACCTTCGAGTTCACCGGACTCGACCTGTGGGTGCAGGACCGGCTCTACAACTTCGAGGAACACCGCTGGGCCGTGGATGCGCAGGCTCCGCTCGGCCGGCTCGTGTTCTACACCGGCCCGAAGGCGCTCATCATCCCGACGGCCGTCGCCGTGCTCGTGCTCGCCGCCGGTCCGGCGCGGTGGCGCGAGCGGCTGCGCTTCGCGCGCCGCGACCTGTGGGTCGCCGTGCTCACACTCGTCACCGTGCCCGTGCTCGCCGGACTCGGCAAGAACCACACCAACACCTTCTGCCCCTCGGAAATCCGCCGCTACGGCGGCGACGTGCCCTACGTGAAGCTGTGTGAGCCCTACCCGGAGGACGATCGCCCGGCGCGGCGCGGGCACTGTTTCCCGGCCGGCCATGCCAGCGGCGGCTTCGCCCTCCTCGGCCTGATGTGGCTGCGCCGCACGCGGGTCTGGCGGCTGGGCGGCCTCGCGCTCGGGTTGGGTGTCGGGTGGTGGATGGGCGGCTACCAGATGCTCAAGGGCGCGCACTACCTCAGCCATACCGTGGTGACCATGCTCCTTGCCTGGATCGTGCTGCTCGCCTGGCGGCGCATCGTGCGGCCGGCACCCGATGCTCTGGGCCGGGCTCTGACCGGCCCCGGGTCCGGTGGATGACCGGTCCTACAGCATCTCCCTCTGCACGCCGCCGGGGCGGCGGAAATGCGCGGTGGAGAGCGAGCGGGCGGGGGCGTGGGGGTCGAGGCCGGCGCGGCGGGCCGACACCTCGAAAAGCCGCCGGATCTGCCCGGCGAAGAGGCCCGCGCCCCGCATGCGGGCGCCGAAGCGCGGGTCGTTGAGCCGGCCGCCGCGCAGCGCGCGCAGACGCGCGAGCACGCGCTCTTTCTTCGTGGGTTCGTGCGCATCGAGCCAGGCGAGGAACACGTCCTGCACCGCGTGGGGCAGCCGCACGATGAGGTAGCCGGCGGTCTTCGCCCCGGCGGCGGCGGCGGCCTCGAGGATGGCGGGCAGCTCGTGGTCGGTGAGGCCGGGGATGACGGGCGCGACGTTGACGCCGACGGGGATGCCGGCCTCGGCCAGCATCCGGATGGCGCGCAGCCGGTGCTCGGGGCGCGAGGCGCGCGGTTCGAGCCGGCCGGCGAGGTCCGCGTCGAGCGTGGTGACGCTGACGCACACCGCGATGCACTGCCAGCGGGCGAGTTCCTGGAGCAGGTCGAGATCGCGGGTGACGAGGAAATTCTTGGTGATGATGCCGGCGGGCTGGCGGAATTCCGCGAGCACCTGCAGGCAGGCGCGGGTGAGTTTGAAATGCCGCTCGGCCGGCTGATAGACGTCGGTGATGCCGCTGAAGCCGACCGTCTCGGGTTTCCACCGCGGCGACGACAGCTCGGCGCGCAGCAGGTCGGGCGCGCGGAGCTTCACGAGGATCTTGGTCTCGAACTCCAGCCCGCTGGTCCAGCCGAGATAATCGTGAAACGGCCGGGCATAGCAGTAGGCGCAACCATGCTCGCAGCCGCGGTAGGGGTTGAGCCCCCAGCCGGGGCCGACATCCGGGCTGTCGTGGTGGACGAGGATCGATTCCGAGGCGTCGTGATAGAACTGTGTGCGCGGGTGCGGTCGCTCGACGGGCACGCCGGGTTCATCGAGCTCCGCGTAGTCGGCGGCGGGTTCGATCCGGATCGGCGCGAAGCGGTTCGCCGGGTTCAGGGCGGTGCCGCGACCGGGGGCGGGAACGACAGCGGAGGCGGGGCGCGGCGTCATGGATTCCACGTTAAGGCGAAATTTGCGAACGCCAGAACCAAAGCGGCCGGCAGCCGGGTCTCCTGACAGGTTTTGTGCGGATTGCGGGGGGGCCAAAAAAGACTAGGCCGCCCCCCGTTTGCGCGGAGGACGGCCCAGGTTGTTTGCTTATTATGGCTCAGTTGAGCGCGTAGAACGTGCCGTTGTAGCTGTTGGCCACAATCTTCACGGGCAACGCGACCTTGCGGGCCACGGGCTTGCCGTCAACGAGGGCAGGGGAGAACTTCCACCGCGCCACGGCGTCGGCCACCGCGGACACCAGTTCGGTGTTGGCGCCGGGCGTGACCGACTTGATTTCGGTCGGCTTGCCCGTCGCATCCACGACGAACTCGAGCACCACCTGCGTGCCGGCGAAGCGGGGACTCACGGCGGGCGTAACGACCGCCGTAGGAATCGGCCCGCCCGCTCGGTTGCGGTAGGACTCGACATAGGCCTTCTCGGTGGCATCCGCCGCCTTGAGGGCGAGGGGCGCCAGGAGCAGGCCGAGGCTGAGGGCTAGTTTGGATTTCGTGTTCATGGCTTCTTCTTATCTCCGCACGAGGCGGAGGCTGTTTTCTGTTCAGGCAGGACACGGCCACCGGCCGGAATGACCGCAGGCTGGGCGTCCCGTTTCGCCGTCACCGGCCCGGTAAGCGGCCGGCGGCGGCAAAAGTCTGCTTTGGGGCAACACCAGGGGCGCGATCTCACTGCCCAACCCGGGGCCCGACAGAAACATGGACAACCAATCCGGTCGCTCCCGGCGGCCTCGCGCCGACAGCAACCAAGTCAAAGAACGGAAAGGAACCGCGCCGACAGCAGCGGCCTGAGTGAACCACCGCCTCGCGACTGGACCGAGAATAGCACGGACAGTGCCATCCGGCATGTGCCGATCCCGTGACATTTACACTTCACAGGTTTATCAATCCTGGTCCGGTGCAGGATTAGCGGGTCGTAAAGCCTTGAACGTATCGGAATCCGGCATGTCGTAGGGCGGATGCGTCCAACCGCCCGCCCGTTTGTCGTCCTTTGCCTGCTGCTCGGTGCCGTCATGGCCGGGGCTGAAACCCTCGCCGAGCGGAGTCTGAAGGACATCGTGGCCCGCCAGAAGAACATCTTTGCCCGGGCCGAGGCCGAGAAGGACCACCTGGACGAGGCCTGGCTGCGGGGCGAGCTGCAGTCGGTCATCAACAGCTACGACGTGCTCATCCAGAAAAACCCCGAGTTCGCCGCCGCCTACGCCGCCTACGGCATGCTGCTCGGCCAGGTCGGCATGAACCGCGAGGCCGCCGGCATCCTGCTCAAGGCCAACCAGCTCGACGGCGAGATCCCCGTCGTCAAAAACGAGATCGCCCGCCTCCTCGCCGAGGACGGCAAGCCCGCCGAGGCCCTGCCCTGGCTCACCGCCGCCATCAAGCTCGCGCCCGACGAGCCGCTTTACCACTACCACCTCGGCAAGCTGCTCACCGAGGCGCGCGACGAACTGATCGCCACCGGCAACTTCACCCGGGCCAAGCTCGACGAGTCCATGCTCGAGGCCTTCCAACGCGCGGCCCAGCTGGCGCCCGACAAGATGGCCTTCGCCTACCGCGCCGCCGAGGCCTACTACGATCTGGAGACCCCGCGCTGGGACGACGCGCTCAAGGCCTGGAGTGCGCTGGAGGAGAAGGCCAAGCCCGGCCTGGAGCAGCAGACGATCCGCCTGCACGCCGCCAACGTGCTCGCCAAGCTCGGCCGCCGCGACCACGCGCGCGCCCTGCTCATCACGGTCACCGAGCCACCGCTCCAGAAGCAGAAGCAGACTTTGCTGGACGAGCTGGCGGCCAAGGGCGAGAAATAGCCCGCATGTCGCTGCTCACCCGCCTCGAACGGACCCTCGGTCGCTTTGCCATCCCGAACCTGTCGCTCTATCTGATCGGCGGGCAGGTGCTGTTCTTCAGCGTCTCGCTGCTCGCGGAGTTCGACGTGGGCCGCATCATGCTTCTGCCGGCCCTGGTGCTGCAGGGCGAGGTCTGGCGGCTGTTCACGTTCGTGCTGGTTCCGCCCGTCTATGGACAACTGTCGATGACGGGGGCGCTGTTCCTGGCGATCAGCTGGTATTTTTTCTCCATGATCAGCCAGGCGCTGGAGCACCACTGGGGCGCCTACCGCTTCAACCTCTTCTTCCTCATCGGCTGGTTTCTGACCGTGGCGGTTTCGTTCCTCACCCCCAACCGGCCCACCGGCTACGAATTCTTTGCCGTGTCAGTCTTCCTGGCGTTCGCCCTGCTCAACCCCGACTTCGAGCTCTACCTCTTCTTCATCCTGCCGGTTAAGATCAAGTGGTTCGCGCTGCTGATGTGGCTCGGCTTCGCCTACGCCTTCGTGACCGGCGGCTGGAACGTCCGGCTCGCGATCCTGGCGGCGACGGGCAACTTTTTTCTCTTTTTCGCGGGCGAGATCGTGCAACGGATGAAAACCGGCCGCCGGCACATGCAACAGCAGGTGCGGCGCACCGCGCTGCGCGAGGCCGGGAACGAGCCCCGCCACCGCTGCGTCGTCTGCGGCAAGACGGATCTGAGCCACCCGCTGGAGGAATTCCGCTACGGTGACGACGACCAATGCTACTGCTCCGCGCACCGCGGCGGAGGCAAAAAGGCCTGAGCCATGGCGGCGGAACCCCGGACCCTTGGAGATTGGTTGCAGTGGGCGGTGCGCGCCTACGGGCGGCACAAGGCGGCGCTGGGCCAGGTGGCGGTCTCCGCCCACGACGAGGCGCTCTACCTGCTGCTCCGCACCCTCGGCCTGCCGCTCGACAGCCGGCCCGCCGTGCTCAAGCGCAGGCTGACGCCGACCGAGACCGCCAAAGTGGCGGAAGTTTTCCGCCGCCGCCTGGAGGAGCGCGTGCCCGCCGCCTACCTCACGCGCGAGGCCTTCCTCGGCGAACACCGTTTCTACGTGGACGAGCGCGTCATCATCCCCCGCTCCTACTTCCTCGAACTGCTGCCGCAGATCGCGGAGTTGCTCGGCTGTAGGGCGGGATCGCTGATCCCGCCGGCGGGGCCCGCGCGGACCGCGGGCGCAAACCTGCGCGGAGCGCAGGTTCCGCCTCGAAAGAAAGGCGGGGTCAGCGACCCCGCCCTACAGGGCCGGACCGTCAGGCGCGCCGTGGACGTGTGCACCGGTTCGGGCTGCCTCGCCATCCTGCTCGCGCACCAGTTTCCGGAAGCCCGGGTGGACGCCATCGAGCTGTCGCCCGACGCCATGGCCGTGGCGAAGTTCAACGTCGCCACGCACCGCCTCAGCGGCCGCGTGAAGCTGCACCACTCCGATGTGTTCGCCGCCGTGCCGCCGGCGAAATACGACCTCATCCTCAGCAACCCGCCCTACGTGCCGACGCGCGAGCTGCGCGGCCTGCCCGAGGAGTTCGCCAGGGAGCCCCGGATGGCGCTCGACGGCGGACGCGACGGGCTCGACGTCATCCGCAAGATCCTGCGCCAGGCCCGCGACCGTCTGCAGAAGCACGGGCTCGTCGCCCTCGAGGTCGGCGGCCTGCGCGCCGCGATGGACCGCGCCTTCCACGGACTCGATCCACACTGGCTGCACACCGCGGACGGCGAGGACTGCGTCTGCGTGATCCCGGCCGCGCGCCTGCTCAACTGGCGCGGTTGAGATCAGCGGCTCCGCGGACGAGGAAGTCGCGGCATTCGCGGCCGAGGCGGACCGGGTAGCCGCAAAAACGCGAGCGGGGGTTTGCGCACCGGCCGTAATCCGACCAGCCGTCGGTCTTGAGCGGCCGGTAAGCCGCGCAGGATTCCGCGCACGGCTGCATGATCCGCGCACGCGGTTCAAAGTCCGGCAGGCCTGACGAAAAGGGATCGGTAGCGCTCATGATTTGGGAACCGAGTCGGGAATCGAGGCGCGGAGGAGCCCGCGCCACGAGCCGGTCCTGAAATCCACCGCCTCGTCGGCCGGATAGAACACCTTCAGGGTGTCGGGCACGCCGGGGGCGAGCGAGCCGGGTGGACCGTGGCAATCCAGGCACAGCTTGAGCGTGACCAGCGGGCGATAGACGCGCCACTCGGGCGGCCGGCCGGCCAGGGTCACGCGCTGCACCAGCACCTTCGCCACCTCGTCGCCGTCGTCCAGTTGCCGCTGGATGAGCTCCAACGCCGCCTGATCGGCTCCGTCGGGCGCGTTGGCCGGGTTGCGCAGCCGCAGGCTCGTGCGGTGCACGGAGGCGACCGCCGGCTGGCCCGGGACCGGCGCGGGTGGCTGGTATTCCTTGAGGTGCAGCAGGCCGATGGCCATGGACGGCGCGGTGCTGGCCAGCACCCGGCGCACCTCGAGCACCAAGGCGGTGCCCGCGTGGTCGATCACGCGTTCGCCGGCCCGTCGGATGTCGGCCACGCGCGGATCATCGGGGTTGACGAAGACATGCGCCGGGGTGTCCGCAGCAGCGGCCCGCGCGGCGACCAGCGCGCCCAAGCCGCAGGCCAGCGAAAGAACGACGGGGTAGGATCGTGCTTTCATGGCACGAGGATACTCCGCTTCCAACGGACCGACATTGCAGATATTGTCAAAGCGTCGGCATCTGCCGACCGGTCGGTCCACGCCGACCCGTCACCTGGCCGGCTCGGTGGGCCGGCGGGTCGGCAGGCCGGCGGCCTGCCAGTCCTTGAAGCCGCCGGCGTTGGCGACCTTGTAGCCCTTCTCCGCCAGCGCGGCGGCCACGGCGCCGGAGCGCCGGCCCGAGCGGCAGTAGAGGATGATCTGCCGGTCGCCGGTCTTCGCGAGGAAGTCCTTCCAGTCGCCGGCGAGCCCGTCGTCGAATTCGCTCTTCGGCAGCAGCGCGGCCGGCGCGGCCACGCCGGTGTCGGCCCACTCGTTGGGCTCGCGCACGTCCACGAGCACGGCCCGGCCGCCGGCCACGAGCCTGGCGGCCTCGGCGGGAGTGACGGCGGCGACCTCGGCCGCACACAATGAACCGACCAGCAGGGGCAGCAGCAGCAGATGTTTCATCCCGTGACTGATTAACCCGAATACTGATTCGTGCAAGCCGGGTGGCGGGAAGGGGCTCAGGCCGGCCGGCGGGCGACGACCTGCACGACCGCGCCACGGCCGGTGTGGCCGTCGCCCTCGAGGATGTCGCGTTCGAGTTCCTGCGCGTGCAGGAAGTCGAGGCCGGCCAGCTCGGCGCGCAGGCCGGCGAGCGTGGGCAGCAGCTCCACCTCGCGCGGGCCGCCGGTGTGGAAGGCGAGCTGGGCCGGGGTGTAGCACTCGAGGATGAAGACGCCGCCCGGGCGGAGGCCGGCCACCGCCTGCGCGAGCACGCGGGCGCGCAGCTCCGGCGGCAGGTGCATGAAGATGGCGACGATGCCGGACCAGGCGCCGGGCGCGATGGCGTATTCGCCGAGATCGGCGACGACGGTCGTCAGCGGCACGGCGTGCCGCTCCGCGAGGGCACGGGCCTTGGCAAGGCCGACGGCGGACTGGTCCAGGGCGGTGACGGCGTGGCCGCGCTTCGCCAGGAACACGGCGTTGCGCCCCTCGCCCTCGGCGAGACAGAGCACCGGGCCGGCGGGGATGCGGCCGGCGACCGTGGCGAGAAATTCGTTGGGGGATGTGCCATAGACGTAGCTTTCGCCGGCGGTGCCGTAGCGGCTGTTCCAGAAGGTGGCGTCGTAGATGGGGTTCATTGCAGGGCGTTGAAAATCCAGCCGACGATGGTGGTGCCGGCCAGCACGACGAGCGAAAACGCGGCCAGCAGGCGCACAGTCATCACGCTGCGGAGCAGCACCAGTTCGGGAAACGATACGCCGACGGCCGAAAGCAGGAAGGCCAGCGCGGTGCCCAGCGGCACGCCCTTGGCGACGAAGGCGTCGAGCAGCGGCACGGTGGCGTTGGCGCTCACGTAGAGCGGCAGGCCGGCGAGCGAGGCCAGCGGCACGGTCCAGCCGCCCGTGCCGGCGAAGAGATTCTCGAAGAAACCCGCCGGCACGAAGCCGTGCATGCCGGCGCCGAGCGCCAGGGAAAACAGCAGCCACGGCAGGATCCGGCGCAGGATGCGGACGCTGGTCTCCGCCGCGGCGCGCAGCCGCGCGCGCCAGCCGGCGGGTGGCGGATCTTCGTCGGCGCCGACCGGCGCCATCGCGGCGGGCGTGAGCCAGCGCTCCGCGCGGAGCAAGGTGAGCGCCAGACCGCCGAAAACACCGAGGGCGATGCCGACGCCCGCGTAGATCAGGGCGAACCGCCAGCCGAAGGTCGCGCCGAGCAGCGCCACGGCGATCTCGTTGACGATCGGGGAGGTGATGAGGAAGGCGAAGGCCACGCCGACGGGGAACCGCGCCTGCACGAAGCCGAGGAACACCGGCACGGACGAGCAGGAGCAGAACGGCGTGACGGCGCCGAAAGCCGCGGCCGCCGGGTAGCCGAAGACACGCCCGCCCGGCCGGTCGAGCCAGCGGCGGATCTTTTCCAGCGGCAGCGCCCCGCGCACGAGCGCCATGATGAACGCCACGACGAGGATCAGCACGACGATCTTCTGGAGATCGTAGATGAAGAAACGCAGAGCCGCACCGGCGCCCCGCGCGGTGTCGAGACCGGCGAAGGCCGTGACCCGGTCGGCGATCCATTCAGCCCAGATCCACATGGGACAGAAGGTTAACCGCCGCGTGGCCGGCGGCAACCGATTCGTGAAGCCGGCAGCCCAGGCCCGGGAACAAGGTCAGCATCTCCGCGGCCCTCCGCCGAGCAGCACCCAAGCGGCAAGGATCTTCCGATGGCTGCCGGCGTCACACGTTCACGGCCATGCCGAAGGCGCGGGAAAACTCCTCGGTGACCGGATGGCGGAAACCGAGGTGGCGGAAGAGCGCGAGGCCGGCGGCCTTGGCGTGGCCGCCGTCGTAGCCGGGTTTTTCCAGCAGGATCCCGATGAGGCCGGCCGCCGCGGCGCGGAAATCCTGCCGCCGGAGATCCCCGAGGGCGGCGAGATAGCGTTCGCGCAGCGGGGAGGGTTTCAGGTGGGCGGCGCCGCGATCGAGGGTGCCGAAGGCGGCCAACAGGGTGCGCACGAGCTGGGCGTCGTCCTGCCAGGCGGAGTCCGGCGACAGCTCGGCGATGAGGGCGTAGGACTCCGCGGGAGCGGTGAACGCCAGCGCGCGGGCGGCGAGCACGGCCAGCTCATCGTCGTCCGGATCGGCGTCGGTCAGCGGGCGGAGCAGCGCGGCGGCCTCGGCGGCGCGGCCGGCGTGGAGGAGCTGGCGGGCGCGGGTCAGGGCGTCGCGCTTGGGCGTTGGCAGGTGCGTTTCCAGCCATTGCCTGAGGGCATGCTCGGGCAGCGCACCGGCGAGTTCGGCGACAATCTCGCCGCGGTGGAAGAGCTTCAGGTTGGGGATGCCGCGGAGGCCGAACTTCGCGGCCAGGTCCGGCTGCTCGTCGGTGTTGACCTTGACGAGCACCCAGCGGCCGGCGGCCGCCGCGGCGAGCCGGTCGAGGATGGGCGCGAGCATTTTGCAGGGTCCGCACCAGGGCGCCCAGAAGTCCACCAGCACGGGCGCGTGCCGGCTGCGTTCGATGACATCGGTCTGGAAATCGGCGGTTTCGTGGTTCATGGGCAAAAGTCAGTCCTGCCGGACGGAGGCCAGCAGCCGATCCTGTTCGGCGGCGACCGCCCCGCCCATCACCTCGGCGATCACGCCGCCGAAGAACGGCGCAATCAGGCCCGGATTCATGGCGCCGACCCACACGGAGCCGTCGCTTTTCTCGTAAACGGAGACCGTGCAGGGCATGAGCACCGAGACGCGGCGGGCGAGGTCGTCGTTCATGATGCGCGCGGCGTGTTTCGCCTGGCAGAGGTTCACCAGGCGGACCGGCCGCACGGTGCCGCCGCCGTGCTTCTCGATGGATTTTTCCAGTTCGATGACGCTCTGCACCACCCAGCCGGCGGCGCGCGCGGCGTCGGTCAGGCGCGTCACCGTTTCATCCAGGCCGAAGCGGCTCGGTCGCTCGGGCAGCAGGAGGCGCGGCAGGAGGAGGAAGGCGAGACCGGCGACGGCGACGAGGCCGAGCAGCAGGCCGGCGGCGAGCAGCAGGAGGGTGGGCGGGTGCATGGCGGGAAACGGCGGGGGCGTCAGGGGCGTCGGCGGCACATGGGCCAGCCGGCGCGGTCGAGCGCGGCGAGGGAGCCGGCGTTGCGGGCGGCGAGGCCCTCGCGGCGCAGTTGGGCGGCAGCCAGGGCGGAGCGCGAACCCGACTGGCAGTAGAGGAAGAGCTGCCGGTCGCGGTGTTTCTCGAGGAAGGGGTGCCATTGCCGGCGTTCGCCCCGGAGGTCGCTGAGGGGGAGCAGGACGGCGTCGCGGGCGGTGCCGCCAGCCCACTCGGACGGTTCGCGCACGTCCACGAGGACGGCGGTGCCGGCTTTGAGCGCGGTGCGCAAGGCCTCGGGCCCGACCTCGGGGCGGGCGCGCCAGAGCGCCCACGCGAAGAAGGCGGCGGCCAGGATGACGCAGAGGAGGGACAGGTTCATGTGGAGGCGGGGAGGTGTTCAGGAGCCGACGGCGCACGGTTCGTTGCCGGTGGCGGGGGCGGGTGCCGGCCGGGCGCGGCCGGCGTGCGTCATGTAGTAAATGAGCGGCACGGCGAGGGGGCTGATGACGAGCGAGGCGATGGCGCCGAAGAGCAGCGAGATGGCGAGACCCTGAAAGATCGGGTCGGCGAGGATCACGAGGCCGCCGACCACGACGGCGAAGGCCGTGAGCATCATCGGGCGGAAGCGCACGGCGCCGGACTCAATGCAGGCGTCGCGCAACGAGCGGCCGTGGCTGAGGCGCAGCTCGATGAAGTCCACCAGGATGATGGAATTGCGGACGACGATGCCCGCGCCGGCCATGAAGCCGATCATCGAGGTGGCGGTGAAAAAGGCGCCCATCGCGGCGTGCGCCGGCAGGATGCCGACGAGCGAGAACGGGATGACGGTCATGACGATGAGCGGGGTGGAGTAGTTTTTGAACCAGCCGACCATGAGCATGTAGATCAGGATGAGCACGGCGCCGAAGGCCAGGCCGAGGTCGCGGAAGACCTCGAGGGTGACCTGCCACTCGCCGTCCCACTTCATGGCGGGCTCGCGGTCGCTGTCGGGCATCGTGGCGTTGTGGATCTTCACGACGGGCTGCGTGCCGCCGAATTCGCGGGCGTCGAGCTTTGCCAGCTCGCGGTTCATCGCGAGGATGGCATAGACCGGGCTCTCGACCACGCCGGCCACGTCGGCGGTCACGTAGGTGACGTTCTGGAGATTCTTGTGGTAGATGTTGCGCTCGCCGGGGACGGTCTCGAGGGTGACGAGCTCGCGCAGCGGCACGAGCGGCGCCTGCGGGTGCAGCTCGGAGCGGACCGAGAGGGCGAGCAGGTCCTCGGGGCGGCCGCGGAAGGCGCGGGGCAGCTCGAGCACGACGTTCACGTCCTCGCGGTCGGCGGGCGTGTGCAGCAGCGTGGCCGGGTAGCCCTGCACGCCCATCTGGATGGTGCGGGCGACGGCGGCCTCGGTGATGCCGTGCAGCGCGGCCTTCTCCTTGTCCACGCGCAGGATGGTCTTGGGCTGGCGCTCCTCGACATACCAGTCCGTGTCCACGACGCCGGCGGCGGAGTGGAAGATCTCCTTCACGCGGGTCGCGAGCCGGAGGCGGGAATCTTCGGTCGGGCCGTAGATCTCGGCGACGAGGGTCGAGAGCACGGGCGGGCCGGGCGGCACCTCGGCGACCACGACCACGGCGCCGTATTTCGCGGCGATGGCGGCGAGCCGCGGGCGGACGCGCTTGGCGATGTCGTGGCTCTGGGCGGCGCGTTCGTGCTTGGGGAGCAGGTTGACCTGGATGTCGGCCACGTTGGCGCCGCGGCGCAGGAAGTAGTGGCGGACGAGGCCGTTGAAATTGAAGGGTGCGGCCGTGCCGGCGTAGAGCTGGTAGTCGCGCACCTCGGGTTCGGTGCGGATCGCCGCGGCCATCTCGCGGGCGACGCGCGCGGTCTGCTCGAGCGTGCTGCCTTCGGGCAGGTTGAGGATGACCTGGAACTCGGACTTGTTGTCGAAAGGCAGCATCTTGACCTTCACCGCGCCGAGGCCGACCAGCCCCAAGGATCCGACGGTGAGGGCGGCGACGATGGCGAGGAAGGCCCAGCGCCAGGCGCGGTGGTCGAGCAGCGGCCGCATGCAGCGCTGGTAGAGGCGCGTGAAGGCGGTGTCGGGCATCGCCTCGTCGGCGGCCTCCTCCTCCTCGTTGAGCGGGGCGTCCACGAATCCGGCGGCCTGCGGGTCGGGGCGGGCGTGGCCGCGCAGGATTTTCAGCGCGGCCCACGGCGTGACGGCAAACGCCACGAGCAGCGAGAACAGCATGGCCGCGCTCGAGCCGAGCGGGATCGGGCGCATGTAGGGGCCCATCAGGCCGCTGACAAACGCCATCGGCAGCACGGCGGCGATCACGGCCCAAGTGGCGAGGATGGTCGGGTTGCCAACCTCGTCCACGGCCTCGACGGCGATCTGGAGCAGGCGCTTGCGGCGGCAGCTCGGCAGGCCCAGGTGGCGGACGATGTTTTCGACCACGACAATGGCGTCGTCCACGAGGATGCCGATGGAGAAGATCAGCGCGAAGAGGGTGATGCGGTTGAGCGTGTAGCCGTAGAGGTAGAAGACGAGCAGGGTGAGGCCGAGCGTCACCGGGATGGCGAGGAGGACGACGAGCGACTCGCGCCAGCCGAGGAAGAAGAGGATGAGCACGGCGACGCCGAAGACGGCGATGCCCATGTGCAGGAGGAGTTCGTTGGACTTTTCGCTGGCGGTGGCGCCGTAGTCGCGGGTGACGGCGACGCCGACGTCGGCGGGGATGACGGTGCCTTTCAGCTCCTCGAGGCGGGCGAGGACGGCGGAGACGACCGCGACAGCGTTGGCGCCGGGGCGCTTGGCGAGGCTGAGGGTGACGGCGGGCTGCTCAGGCGCGCCGCCGCCGCCATGCAGCACGTAGTTGGCGGGCTCCTCGGCACCGTCGGTGATCGTGGCGACGTCGCGCAAGTAAACGGGCCGGCCGTCGAAGACGCCGACGACCACGGCGCCGACATCGCGGGCGTCGCGGAAGAACTCGCCGGTCTGGAGGAGGGTCTCGGTGTTGGCGGTCGAGAGCGCGCCGGTGTGGGCCTGGGCGTTGGCCTGCTGGAGCAGCGGCACGAGGTGGGCGGCGGCGAGGTTGCGGGAGGCGAGGCGCAGCGGGTCGAGCTGCACGCGCACCTGGCGGCGGGTGCCGCCGATGAGCGTGGTCTCGGCCACCTGCGGGATGGCCTTCACGGTGTCGTCCACCTGTGCGGCGAGGCGGCGCAGAGTGAGGTGGTCGTAACGGTCGCTGTGGAAGGTGAGCGCGAGCACGGGCACGTCGTCGATCGTGCGCGGCTTGACCAGCGGCGGCGTGACGCCGAGCGGGATGCGGTCGGAGTTGGTCTGCAGCTTCTGGTTGAGGCGCACCAGGGCGGCCTCCAGGTCGGTGCCGACCTGGAAGCGGACGACGGTGAGATTGCCGCCCGGGCTGGCGGTGGAGTAGAGGTATTCGACGCCGGGAATCTCCCAAAGGAGCTTCTCCATGGGGCGCGTGACGCGGTTCTCGACCTCGGCGGCACTGGCGCCGGGCATGGCGACCATGACGTCGATCATGGGCACCTTGATCTGCGGCTCCTCCTCGCGCGGGAGCATCAGCACGGCGAAGAGGCCGAGGAGCAGCGAGGCGGCGACGACGATGGGCGTGAGCTTCGAGTCGATGAACAGCGCCGCCATGCGGCCGGCGAAGCCGTATTTCGCCGGGTCGGGGAAGGGATGGCCGGGGGCGTTGCTCACGGCCGGACCTCCAACCGGCGGCCCTCGCGGAGGTCCGCCGGGGCGTGGAGCACGAGGCGCTCGCCGGGATCGACGCCCGCCAGGATCTCGATGCGGTCGTCGCGGGCGGCGCCGGTCTTGACGATCCGCAGGACGGCGCGGCTGCCCGCACCGACCACGAACACGCGCTCCAACTGGCCGGCGCGCGACACGGCGGCGGCGGGTGCGAGCAAGGTCGTGATGGTTTCGCCGGGCACCTGCAGGCGGGCGAACTGTCCGGAGCGCACGGCGGCGCCGGCCGGCACGGTGAACTTGGCCGGCACGGTGCGGGCGGCCGGGTCGGCGGCCGAGGAGAGTTCGGCCAGCGTGGCGGTGAAGCCGACGCCCGCGACGGGCACCTCGGCGTGGACCGGGACGCCGGGCGCGAGCCGGGCGGCCAGGGAATCGGGCAGGCCGGCCTCGATCTGGAATTCACCCTCGCCCTCCAGTTCCACAAGCGGCATGCCCGGGGCGGCGAGATCGCCGACATTGGCCGGGCGGCGCGAGACCGTGCCGGGGAAGGGCGCGCGGAGGGTCGTGTAGCCGAGCATGGTCTCGGCCTCGCGGACCAGAGCCTCGGTCATGACCAGCCGGTCCTCGAGGTTGCGGACGAGGTCGGCCGTGCTGGCGCCCTTGGCGAGGAGTTCGCGCTCGCGGGCGAGGTCGCGCTGCGCCTGGTTGAGCTGCGAGCGGGCCTGCACCGCGCGGGCGGAAATCTCGTTGGCGGAGATGCGCACGAGCACGTCGCCGGCGGCGACGCGCTGACCGAGCACGACGGGCAGCTCCTCGATGGTGCCCATGACCTTGGCGGCGAGGGCCGCGCGCCGCAGGGGCCGGACGGTGCCGGTGACCTCGGTGGGGAACGGCAGCGGCTCGGCGCTCACGGCGGCGACCGTGACGGGCAGGGGCGGCAGGTCCGCGCCGGGGGCGGGGCCGGCGGCGTGCCTGGAGCAACCGGCGAGCAGGAGGGTGGCGAGGGCGGCGAGGGCGGGAGCAGACGGCGGAATCATGGCGGCAAAAAAGGGTCAGGGCTCGAGGGGAGGGAGGCCCACGGCGCGGCGGAGATCGGCCCGGGCGGTGAGTTCGTCGGCCGCGGCGACGGCGCGGCGCATGCGGGCTTCGATCAGGCGGCCTTCCACGCCGATGAGTTCGGCCGTGAGGAGGGCGCCCTGTTCATGGCGGGCGCGGGAGAGCGCGGCGCTTTCCTCAGCCTGGGTGACCGCCTGCGCGGAAACGGCGAGACGCTCGCGGGCGTCGGCCAGGGCGAGGCGCGCCTGCTCGACTTCGAGGCCGATGCCGAGGGTGGTTTGGCGGAGAAGCTCCTTCGCCTGGGCGACGTCGGCCTGCGCCTGGCGGAGCTTGCCGGCGGTCAGGCCGCCGTCAAAGACGTGGAGATCGACGGAGACACCGGCGAGCCAGGCGTCGGCGTGGCGGTCGAGCTGCCAGCCCTGGTTGTATTCGTAGCCGGCGAAGGCGTTCACGGTCGGGCGGCGGGCGCCGCGCGCGGCGGCGACCAGGGCCTCGGCGGCCTGCAGGCGCTCGCTGAGGGCGAGCAGCTCGGGTCGCCGGGTGAAGTCGCCCGTGGCGGGTGCGACGAGCCTGGCCAGGGAGGCGTCGTCCGCGGCGAGTTCGACGGGGCCGGCGGCGGACTCCAGGCCGAGCATGTAAAGGAAGGTGCGCTCGGCCAGCGCGGCGCCGTGGCGGGTGGCGGCGAGCGTCTCGCGGGTCTGGGCGAGCTGGACCTCGAGGCTGAGCAGGTCGGCCTTGAGCAGCTGGCCGGCATCGAAGCGCAGGCGGGCGTTGGCTGCGGCGGCCGCAAAGGCCTGCACGCCGGCCTCGACGGCGGCGACCGCCTCGCGGGCCTTGCGGATGTTGAAATAGGCGCGGACGACACCGGAGCCGAGCCGGAGCCGGGCCGAGCGCAGATCCTGCTCGGCGGCGCGGGCGCCGGCCCGGGCGGCGGCGCGCCCCGCGGTGGCCCGGCCGCCACTGGAGAGGTTGTAGGCGACGGTGCCGGTGACGTTCAGGTTGTCGATCCGGCCAGGGTGGTTGAAATCGAGGCCGAAGTCGAAGGCGCGCTGGTTGAGGATCGAACCGAAGGCCAGCATCGGGCTGTTGGTCTGCGTGTAGCGGCCGGACAACATGACCTGCGGCATCCAGGCGGCCTGGGCCTGCGCGATGAGGGCCCGCGCCCCGTCGAGCCGCGCCTGCGCGATGCGGGCGTCGGGGCTGTTTTCCTGGGCGGTCAGGAGCGCGCGCTCCAGCGTCCAGATCTCGGCCGCGTGTGCCGGGACCAGCAGGAGCGCGGCGGCCAGGGGGAGGAAGGAGTGGAGGGTTTTCACCGCTTGGCAGAGGAAAGGGCGATCAGCAGGCCAAGAACTCCGCCGTAGAGCGCGCCGCGCCACCAGGTGGAGGTCAGCGGGCAGGTGCCGTTGCTGCACTGGCCGAAGTAGCCGAGGAGCGCACCCAGAACGATGCCGACGGCGACGGGAATGAGCGAGGGAAGGAGGCGGGACATGGGAGGGGGAAGTTTCAGCGGCGGCCGCCCCAGTGGATCACGTCCCGTTCGTCCACCCAGCCGAGCTTGCGGAGGATGAGCGTCGGCGGGCAGAAGCCGGTGAAGACGGATTGGACGAGGTTGAGGCCGACGAAGGCGGGCAGGAGCAGCCACCAGGGGCTGACCCAGTGGGTGAGGGCGACCCCGAGGAGGGTGACGGAGCCGGCGAGCAGACGGACGAGGTTGTGGGTGGTCATGGGATTTCGGTTGACTTTGTATGAGCATATACGCATATACTTGCCATCGTGTCAAGCGTCTGTTCTCTCGCCCGCATGTTGAAAAGCCTGCCGCTCTCCGAGGATGCCCTGCAGCTCGTGGCGCAGCGCTTCGCCGTGCTGGCCGAGCCCATGCGCCTGCGCCTGATCCAGGCGCTGTTCGCCGGCGAGAAGAACGTGACCGAGCTGGTGGCAGCCACGGGCGGCACGCAGGCCAACATCTCGCGGCACCTCCAGACCCTCACCGGCGCGCACATCCTCGCCCGCCGCAAGGAGGGGCTGCAGGTCTTCTACCGCATCGCCGACCCGACGATCCCGAAGCTGTGCGAGCTGGTGTGCGGCAGCCTGGGTAAGACCCTCACCCGCCAGGCCGGGCAGTTCGAGGCCGCCGGTTGAGCCGACCTTCCATGACCTACAAGAAGATCAAAATGGCGAACCGGAAGCGGATCGCCCTCGTCGCCCACGACGGCCAGAAGCAGAGCCTCGTGGACTGGGTGCGCTACAACAAGGCGGTGCTCGTCGAGCACGAGATCCTGGCGACCGGCACCACCGGGGGGCTCGTCGAGCAGGTCCTGGACTGCCCGGTGAAGAAGCTCCTGAGCGGCCCGCTCGGGGGCGACCAGCAGATCGGCGCGCTGATCGTGGAAGGGAAGGTCGATTTCCTGATCTTCTTCTGGGATCCGCTGGCCGCGCAGCCGCACGATCCCGACGTGAAGGCGCTGCTGCGCATGGCCGTGGTGTGGAACGTGCCCGTGGCCTGCGACCGGGCCACGGCGGACTTCATCGTGTCGTCGCCCCTGCTGCACGGCGAATACGAGCGCCTCGTGCCGGACTACGAAGCCTACGCCAAGCGCAGCCTGCCGGTGGACATGAAGCCGGCGGCGAAAAGGGCGAAGGAGTGAGCGAACGGGCGTTTGAACCCAGAAAACGCAGTTGGACACAGAGCGCACGGAGGCAAACCTGAGAAACACAGAGAGGTTTGGCCAAGATTACTCTGCACCACGCCTTCAACCTGGGAGGTGCACGGTGTCAGCGGACGAGCAGTTATGCCGAGTAGCGGCCGACGGTGATCGCGCTGTAGAGCGAGATTCGAGCCTTCGGCCGCAAGGTTGCTCGGCATAATTCCAGGGAGGTGTGGCGTGGTGGTTTTACGCAACTGTCACCGTCGGCCGGCAACTGCGGCGGGCGCAAGCAGAAGCAAATGCAGCCACGAACCCGGCCCACGGTTCCGCCGTCGGGGCCCGCGAGTCGATGGGCGCCGTTCGCGGTGTTGATCGCAACCGGGATGGAAGCCGGGCTGACGGCCCAGCGGATCTATCAGGATCTTGGTCTGCGAGCAGGGTTCCCGTGGGGCTGCTACCTTCCACCTCGCGTTTTCACGAAGATTACCCCCCAAAGCAGTAGCACATAACCGACCACGCTGAGCAGCCATATGAATCCGGGGAGTTCACCGGCCTGAAATGTCCAAGCCAAGGTGAAGTAGTCATAGCACTCACGGAATGATGGCCGATCACCCCGAGACAGCATAGCAAGGACGTAGGCCAACGCCCAAACGAACAAATAGGCGCCGACGTATAGGAGTAGTATCCAAGATTGTTTCACAGCCTAGTGTGGCCCCCTCAGAATCCACGCCGCTCTACTTGTTCACGTCCATTTCTTTGATGACAACTAGGGTGGAGAATGGACCGAATGCGGAACCAGACCAAATCATCACGTCCGGCGGCATGTCCGCGGGCACACCGTTGAAAGCTACCGACTCATAAACCAGAAACGAGCGTTTCCCCGACGAAAAGAGTTCAGCTTCGGCCTTGTGCATTTCCACTGCGGTCGGGGTTTTTTTGAGAAGGTCCTTCAATTCCTCGCCAAGTTCGATCCGGCCAGGAAAGAGTTTGGAGACGGCATATCTATGCACCTGGAAAGGCATGAACACATCGTGGACAGAGCGCCCATCAATGGTTTGAATCGCTAACAAATACCGTTCTTGGAATATCCCGGAATCCGGCCAAATCTTATCCGCAGAAACGACGGTCGCCTCGACGCGCGTAACTTGCCCGATTGGAATTCCAAGTTCGCCGATAATTTGTGCCTTACCCGAGGTGAAATCGGCAATTTTGATAATACACTGTTTTTCCGGAGCACCAGAACCTGATGCAATCATGGCCAGCAGGGCTGCAAGGACCTTCGTGTTCATGCAACATAGTCAGTTTGAAAGGCTATACTCGCGATCGCACACCCTGAATTAGTCGTCCCTCAAAAAGCAGACAAAATACTATGTCTGCTTTTTGAGGGACGACTTGGGAGGAGCAAACTCCTCTGCGGTCGATGGCTCACATTTGCGCGGACAGGCAGCGGCGCACGTGGGCCTGAAAATCCGCGATCTCGAAGGGCTTGTTGATCACGCCGTCCACCTTGGCGGCGGTGAGCTGCTCCAGTTCCTCGGAGCCCAGACGGCCGCTCATCACCAGGATCGGACCCCGGTAGCGCCCCGCAGCGCGCACCCGGCGGGCGACATCCATGCCGCTCAGGCCGGGCATGTTGACGTCCAGCACCAGCAGGTCGAAGGCCTCGGGCCGGGCCTCGATCGTCCGCCACGCAGCGGCGCCGTCGGGCTCCCGGTGGACGCTGTGGCCTTCGCGCTTGAGGAGGGCGGCGACGGTCTGCGCGACAAAATCGTCGTCCTCGGCGAGAAGCACGCGGGCCTGCGCCGCCGGAAGGGCGGCGGGTGCGGTGGCGGCCGGTGCGGCGTCGGCTGGGGCGGGCAGGACGGGCAGGAGGATGTGAAAGGCCGTCCCCTGGCCGGGCACCGAATCCACCTCGATGTGCCCGCCCGTGAGGTGCACGAGGTGCCAGACGGTGGCCAGACCGAGACCGGTGCCCTGGCCGACGGCCTTGGTGGTGAAGAAAGGCTCGTAGATGCGCTCGCGCACCTCGGCGCGGATGCCCATGCCGTTGTCCTCGACAGTCAGCCGGATCCACCCGAGCAGGCCCGGCGCCGGCACATCCGGCGGCGGGACCCGGGCGGCAGGCGGCAGGGCGGTGGCGGTGAGGCGGATGAGGGCGCTCCAGTCGCCGCCGCCGCCGGCGGCCAGCTTGTCGAGGAGGGTGTCGCGGGCGTTCAGGATCAGGTTGACCAGGATCTGGTTCAGGTCGGTGGCGTTGAGGTAGAGCGGGGGCAGGTCGGCGGGCACGTCGTTCTGCCAGCGGATGCGCCGGTCCATCGTGAGCCGCAGCAGGGCGAAGCAGCTGTCCACCGCGGCGGCGAGGCGCACGACCTCGGGGCGGGACTCATGCCTGCGGCCGAAGGTGAGCAGGCGGCGCGTGAGCTCGGCGGCGCGCTGCGCGGTGCTGGCGATCAGGCCGACGGCCTGGCCCAGCTCGCGGTCTTGCGGACGGTCGAGCAGGATTTCGCCGGATTTGAGCAGGATGGGCGTGAGCAGGTTGTTGAACTCGTGGGCGATGCCGCCGACCAGTTCGCCGACGGCGCGGAGCTTGCGCGACTGGGCGACCTCCTCGTCGAGGCGGTGCCGTTCGGTCGTGTCCTCGGCGAGGAGGCAATACCGGGCGCGGCCTTCGGTGCCGGGCAGGAGGGGCACCAGCATGAGCGCGAGGTGGCGGTTGATGCCGGGCAGGTGGCGGGTTTCGCGCGTGAGCCCGGGGGCGGAGCGGCTGCGCGCGAGGAAGTCGGTGAGGACGGCGGCCAGCTCGGGGCCCAGGGGCAGCTCGTCCAGCAGGCGGCCCGCGCTGGCGCCGGGGTCCTGGCGGAAGAGCGCCTCGGCGGGGCGGTTGAGCAGGAGGACCCGGTGCGCGCCGCCGGCCGCCTCCTCGAGCACGCAGACGGCGAGCGGGATGTTGTCGTAGAGCGCGCGGAGCAGCGCCTGCTGGCGCGCCAGCTCGCCGGCCTGGGCGGCGATGCGCCGGTGCAGGGCGCGGAGGCGCAGGTAGGCGAACACCGCGACGAAAAAGGCCAGCGCCAGCACGGCCAGACCGTAGCGCAGGGCCTGCTCGCGGGAGATCAGCGGCGAGTCGAGCCGGCCGAACCACCGGCGGTAGATGCGGTCGAATTCGCCGGTGTTGTGCAGGATGGCGAGGCCCTCGTTGAGGCGGGCCAGCAGCATCGCGTCGCCCTTGTGCACGGCGAAGCAGTGGCGGATGTCGTAGTCCTGGACCGGCTGGCCGAAGATCGTGACATTGGCGAAACCGTGCCGATCGATCACCGCGAGGGCGGTGAGCTGGGAGACGAAGGTGCCGGCCGCTTCGCCCCGGTTCACGAGGCGCAGGGCCGCTTCGCTCGAACTGACGAAGACGGGCTCGACCCGCAGGCCGTGGTCGTGCAGGAACTTTTCCCCGATGCTGCGGGCGCCGATGATGGCGAAGCGGCGGCCGTTGAAATCCTCGAGCCGGCGGATGGGGCTGCCGCGCTTCTGGACGAACACGGCGCCCTGCAGGGTGAGGAACGGCACCGAGAAATCCGTGTAGGCGTCCCGCTCCGGCGTCTGGCTGTAGATCTGCAGCAGGTCGAACTCGCCGAGGCGGAAGCGCTCGTGCAGTTCCCGCCCCGGCAGGGCCACGCGCCGGATCTGCAGGTCCATGACCCGCGCGACCGCATCGAGCACGTCGGCGGAGAAGCCGGTGGCGTTGCCCTGGGCGTCGAGAAAACCGTAGGGGTAGCTGTCGGAGGTCATGCCGACGGTCAGCGGCTGCCGGGCCGAGAGCGGCCGGTTCTTCCCGGCGGGCGGGAATTCCTGCGCCGGCGTCTTCCCCGGGGCGACCAAGGCCAGCAACAGCCAGCACAGCCAGCCTCCACGCCGGAGAGCCTGTTGCAGGGTGGTCATCCGGAAGGCAGGATAGCGGCCGGCCGCCGGGAATCCATCCAAACTTTGCGGTGACCGGCGCATCAGCCGAGCACGGTCAGCACGATGCCGGCGACGATGCCGAGCACGGCGGGGAGCTTGGCCGCGCCGCGCGCCTCGCGGAAGAGCCAGATGCCGCCCGCGAAGGCCACCAGCGTGCTGCCGCGGCGCAGGCTGGACACGACCGCCACGAGCGCCTCGGGATCGCGCAGGGCGTCGAAATACACGTAGTCGGCGAGCAGGAGCGACAGGGCGATGAGCGGGATGCTCCAGCGCCAGCGGAACTCGTTGCGCGGCCACCAGCGGCGCCACCAGCCGAGGGCGAGCGGCGCTAGCACGACGGGCAGGTAGAGGGTGAACCACGCCTGCACCTGCGCCGCGCTCAGGCCCACGGTGCCGAGCAGGTGCTTGTCGTAGAGGCCGCTGACGGCGCCGCAGAGCGTGCCGGCGACCATGCAGCCGACCCATTTGTCGCGGTGGAAATGCACGCCCTCGCCGCGGCTGGCGACCGACAGGCCCCAGAACGACGCGAGCGTGAGCCCGATGCCGGCGTTCTCCAGCCACGAGGGCCGCTCGCCGAGCACCACCAGCGCGCCGAGCAGCGTCCAGAGCGGGCCCGTGGCGCGGATCGGGGCGGAGAGCGACAGCGGCAGGTGCTTGATGCCGAAGTAGGTGAAGGCCCACGAGGCGGCCACGATGCCGGATTTCAGGAAAACCAGGCCATGTTGCGCCATCGTGAGCGGAGCGGGCACGAACGCGGCCGGCACGACACCGGGTGCCGCGAGCCCGGCCAGCAGCAGGGCCAGCCACACGGCCGCGCCGCAGACCGTGCTGAGGAACAGCACGGGCAGCACGGCGTTGTCGCGCAACGCGTGCTTCTTGCTCAGGTCGTAAAACCCGAGGAAAAGGGCGGAGACGAGGCTGGCGAGGATCCAGGACATGAACGGCGAGGTGTGCCGCACGCCGCTATCGGGTGCAAGCGAGCAACCGGACAAGTAGACTTGGGCCTCGTCCATCAACGGAATGGCCCAACGCGCATGTCAGCTAACGGACGGACGGTTTAGCCTGCCATCTGTCGCTGGAGACGGGAAACTCGATTTCCGGACGGTGGTCGAAACACACGAGCCTCAGGGATTGGACTTTTTGAAAACAACGATACGATTGGAATTTGTTCCACAATGGTTGTTATCAATACCCCAGCAATTCGAGGTCTTTGTGAATTTCTGTGTATTGATTAAGACGGACTCAGCGGTCAGTCCCGCCCGATGTCCGGCCTTCAGAACTTCCAGCTCCAGTCGAACCGTCCCCTTTCTGACCTCACCCACCTCAAACGCGATTACGCCACCCGGTTTCAAAACGCGGTGTAATTCCCTGAGTGATGATTCCATTCTGGCGGTCCAGTCAGGGATTGAACGAATCTTCCACATCACAGATCGGTCAATCGAGCAGTCGCAAAACCATAGCCTCAGCCAGTTGTCCTGCAGATAATCGACCGCATCCAAAAAAGGAGGAGAGGTGACCACCAGGTCAACGGATCCAGACGCAACCTGTGGAACGCAATCAGCCGATGCTTCAAATAAAAATGGCTCGTGGGCGGAATAGCCCGCGGGCAACGAGTCTCGCAACAAAGCCTTGGTCTTCTTCCAGATTAATTGCCGTGTGTTTCTATATTCCGGCCGTTGATTCAGCTTGGTGTTAATTTTCCTTTGGCGCTCGATCGAGACCGCCTGATTAGGAGGCAGCGTATAAACGGAAAAAAAGCCGGGAGAGTGGCCCGAAAGTCTGTTGATAGCCACCATCTCAATCCACTCATCTATCGAATCCAAAAGATTCAATTCTCTCCTTCGGGAAAAGTATCGGCGCCAAGACTCTATCTCGCGCAGAGTGTCAGGGTGATAAAACTCAAATAATTCGATATGCTCCGGCGCTTCCTCACCCAAAACAATAGAGTCCAGCCGCTGTCTGATGGCTTCAATTGGAGGAGGACACAATCTCGCCTTGGAAAGCTTCAGGCAAATCGGGTTGATGTCACTTCCCACAACGGTGCATCCGTGTAACCTCGCTTGCACAAGGGTGGTGCCGCGCCCAAGAAACGGATCATAAACGACACTGCCCTTGCGGGCATACCGTGAAACAAAGAAATCCGGCAACTGCGGTTTGTAGCAGGCCCTATAAGACACCTCATGTATGGAGTGCGCGTCTCTTTGCCTCGACGTCCAAAATTCCCCAATATGAACGGGTATCAATCCGGCCTCAGTGTCGTAATGCTCAATTCTTGCGGCAGGTGACTGAGGGTCGGGGTCAAATAACAAAGCTTGGGTGTGTGCCATGGGATAAGATCTTATGGTTTACCGAGGCTTCCAAGCGAATGCTGACAGCGGTGGCGGGCTGCAAAAAATCCAAACGGACGTGTTCCACAACGGCAAATCCAGTGGAGATTTTGTAGAGCAAGGTGAGAAGCAGGTGGTGAATGGGTGCAGTAAATTGCTCACGTATTTTTTCGGACGAAGACGTAAGCACACGACGATTGGAATCGTTCTCGTTCCAATCACTCGTAGCCTTCACCTCAAGGGGGACTTTCAACCTGGAAATAATTTCCGTGAGAACCTGGTCGGGATAACCTGAGCCGGAGCATCTGGTAATGCGGAAATCCACGAGATTTGCAGCGAGTTTAGGCAACGCATAATCCGCAACCTGATTCCCAATGCTTTGGTTTGTGCTGCCGCGCCTGATTGGGCACCGAAGTCCGATTACGGTCCCGCTATGAACAGAAGCTCTGATGTTGGTCTCGATTTTCGAAACGAGTGCCAACGGCCATGCGTGAACAAGCGGCCTATGCGGGATGTTTTCCCAAGCAAGCAAGTCTTTATAGAAGTCCTCCAGTGTTGCCATGTTTGGTGGGGAAAATTGGCTTTCTGATGGGAAATTCAATTTCCGGACGGGTCATCTAATTGCTCAAAGCTGGCGGGGGTTGTGGTGGGCGCCATTGTTTGGTCACATGCGATTCAGTGGAGAAGGATGCGGGGGAGGGTTGCGCGTGGAATGTCTCGCAAGTCTGGTCAGTCGGCGCAAGGCCGTTCCCGAGGGGCCACGATTGGCTGTCCGCCGAGTGCTGAAAACATGGCAGGTTGAGAGGTGGTCATGCCAGTTTCGCGCAGGCTTTGTGCCTGGGGCAGGACACGAGGTGGTCGTTGACCATCCCCGTGGCTTGCATGAAGGCGTAGCAGATGGTGGTGCCGGCGAATTTGAAGCCGCGCTGCTTGAGGTCCGCGCTCAGAGCGTCGGACACCGCGGAGCGGGCCGGCACCTGCGCGGACGCGGTCCAGCGGTTCACGATCGGTCGGCCGTCCACGAACCCCCACAGATAGCGATTGAAGGAGCCGAACTCCGCCTGCACGGCCAGGAAGGCGCGGGCGTTGAACACCGCGGCCTCGATCTTCAGGCGGTTGCGGATGATGCCGGGATCGGCGAGCAGGCGGGCCTTCTTTTTCCCGTCGTAGCGAGCGACGGCAGCCGGGTCGAAATGGTCGTAGGCCGCGCGGTAGTGCTCGCGGCGGGCGAGGATGGTGGCCCAGCTCAGGCCGGCCTGCGCGCCCTCGAGGATCAGCATCTCGAACAGGTGGCGGTCGTCGTGCGAGGGCACGCCCCACTCGGTGTCGTGGTAGTCGTGCTGGAGTTCGGCCGCGGCCCAGGGGCAGCGCCGATCGGAGGACGGGGAACGGAGAACAGAAGACGAGGCAGTGGCTGACATGGCGGAGCGAAGGGTAGCAAAGGGGACTGACAGCCCTGTGTCAGCAGACTTGCGGCGCGCAGGGCGGCTGTCGTAGGCTGCCACCCTTATGGGACGTCAATGGCTCCACGCGAAGCGCGCGATCGTCAACCTCAAGAAAGGCCAGGTGGTCGGCAAACTGGTGAAGGAAATCACCGTGGCCGCGAAGCTCGGCGGCGGCGACCCCGCGGGCAACGCCCGGCTCTTCGCCGCGGTCGAGAAAGCCAAGAAGGCCAGCGTCACGCGCGACGTGATCGAGCGCGCCATCGCCAAGGGCGCGGGCACCGGCGGGGACAAGACTGCGCTGGACCACGTGGTTTACGAGGGCTACGCCCCGCACAAGGTGCCGGTGATCGTCGAGGTCTATACCGACAACCAGCAGCGCACCGCGCCGGAGATCCGCGTGCTCTTCCGCCAGGGCGTGCTCGGCGCCGCCGGCAGCAACAAGTTCCTCTTCGACCACGTGGGCATGGTGGAAGCGCACACCGCCGCGGCGGGCGTGGATCTGGAGGGCGTGGCGATCGAGGCCGGCGCCAACGACTTCGCGCCGCTCACCCACGCGGAGAACGACGACATTCCCGAGGGCGCCACAGGCGCGCGCTTCATCACCGACCGCGCCGGCGTGCACACCGTCTCCTCCTGGCTCAAGGCCCACGGTTGGACGGTCGTGACCGCCGAACTCGGCTACCTGCCGAAACAGTTCGTGGACCTCGACGAGACCGCGCGCGCCGAGGTGGGCGAGTTTCTGCACGCGCTGTCGGAGCACGACGACGTGCAGCGCGTGTGGGCGGCGGTGAAGTGATGGTTTCCAGCAATAAACCCCGGGGCCGGGGGCCGCGGGGTTTATGAACAACACCGGCGGGATGGCCGGCGTTGGAGGGTGAAGAACGAGGAAGAACGGCGGGCCGTTACTTCTTCTTTTTCTTGCCGGCCTTTTTGGCCTTCTTCTTGGCAGTTTTTTTCTTGGCCATGGCAAATTTTTAGCGCGGCGCGCGCGAAGATGCACGAACAATTTTCGTCCGGCCGAAAATTGTCCGCGCGGCGCGCGCGCAAGGCTCCGCGCGGAATTTCAGCGGCCGTAGAGCGCGCCGATCTCCCGGAGGTAGTTCGCGGTGCCGCCGAAGAGTTTTTCGACCGCGTCGGCGCGCACGCGCCAGCGCCAGTTGCCGGCGGGCACGCCGGGCGTGTTGAAGCGCGCCTCGGCGCCGAGCGCGAGGATGTCCTGCAGCGGCACGACGGCGAGGCGCGCGGGGCTGGCGTAGCACGCGCGGATGAAATCCCACGCGATGTCGTCGCCCGACACGCGGAGGTAGCGGCGCACGCGGTCGCGCTCGTATTCCGGGGCGGAGCGATACCAGCCGACGGTGGTGTCGTTGTCGTGCGTGCCGGAGTAAACCACGGCGTTGCGCGGGGCGTTGTGCGGCAGGTAGGCGTTCTTCGCGTCGCCGCCGAAGGCGAACTGGAGCACGAGCATGCCGGGCAGCCCGGTGGCGGCGCGGAGCCGGTGCACCTCGTCGGTGAGGATGCCGAGGTCCTCGGCGATGATGCGGGCGTCGGGCAGCGCTTCCTTGAAGGCGCGGAACAGGTCGAGGCCGGGGCCGGGCACCCAGGAGCCCTGGCGGGCGTTCTCCGCGGGCAGGGGGACCCGCCAGCAGGACTCGAAGCCGCGGAAGTGGTCGATGCGCACGATGTCGCAGACCGCGAGCGTGGCGCGCAGGCGGTCGCACCACCACGTGTAGCCGTCGGCCTGGTGCGCCTTCCAGTCGTAGAGCGGGTTGCCCCAGAGCTGGCCGTCGGCGGAGAAGTAGTCGGGCGGCACGCCGGCCGCGGCGACGGGGAGGTAGGTCTGGGGATCGAGCTCGAAGAGGTGTGGATGGGCCCAAGCGTCGGCGGAGTCAGCCGAGACGAAGATCGGGAGGTCGCCGATGATGCCCACGCCGCGCGCCCGGGCGGCTTCGCGGAGCTGCGACCACTGGCCGAAGAAGAGATACTGGCCGAAGCGCCAGGCATCGGCGGCGTCGGCGAGCTGTTTGCGCAGTGCGGATTTGCGGGCGCGGCGGATGTCGCGCGCCTCGGCGGGCCATGCCCACCAGGGCGCGCCGTGGAAGCGGTCCTTCAGGGCGCGGAAGAAGGCGTAGTCGTCGAGCCAGTGGGCCTCGCGCGCGCAGAATTCGGCGTAGTCGCCCCAGGGCAGGGCGGGCTGCTTCTGGCGGCGGAGCGCGGCCGCGATCTCCAGGAGGCGGGGCTTGAGGCGGGCGAGGGCCTCGAAATCCACCGCGTCGGCGGAGAGCGGCGCGAGCGCCATGAGTTCGCTGGCGGGCAGCAGGCCGTAGCGCACGAGCGGCACGAGATCCACGAGGTTGGGGTTGCCGGCGAAGGCGGAGTAGCACTGGTAGGGCGAGTCGCCGAAGCCGGTGGGGCCGAGCGGGCAGACCTGCCAGTATTTGAGGCCGGCGGCGGCGAGGAAGTCGAGGAAGCGCACGGCGTGCTGGTCGAGCACGCCGCAGCCCTGCGCGCCGGGCAGGGCGGTGGGGTGCAGGAGCACGCCGGCGGCGCGGTCGCGCAGCCAGTTGAAGAGCGGCAGGTCGGCGGCGGGCTGGGTCGGTTTCTTGGCCACGGGCGGAGCAAAGCGCAGGCGTTGCACGAGAACGAGAACGATTTCGCGGGGGGGGAGCGGGACCGGTCTGCGCCCGGTCCGGGCCAGTCACAGACTGGCCCTTGTTGGGACAAACGGCTCAATACCCGGCGGCGTGGCCGTCCTTGCGCGACTCGCTGGCGCCGATCCAGGTGCCGTTTGCGTGGTCGCGGGCCACGGCCTGGTAGCCGCCGAAGGCGCCGTTGCCCGCGCGCACGTCGTGGCCGCGCTGCACCAGGCCGCGCACGGTTTCGTAAGGCACGCCGCTCTCGAGCTGGACGTAGCCGCCGTCGGTCATCCGCGGATTGTCGTAATCGGAGGAACCCTCGTGCTGCCAGCGGGCGGCGTCGCCGGCCTCCTGGAGGTTCATGCCCCAGTCGATGAGGTTGCAGACGATCTGGACGTGGCCCTGGGGCTGCATGGCCCCGCCCATGAGCGCGAAGGCGACCCAGGGCCGGCCGTCCTTCGTGATGAAGGCGGGGATGATGGTGTGGAACGGGCGTTTGCCGGGGGCGTAGGCGTTGGCGTGGGCGGGATCGTGCATGACGAACATCTCGCCGCGGTCCTGGAGGGTGAAGCCGAGGCCGGGCACGGTGATGCCGCTGCCGAAGCCGCGGTAGTTGGACTGGATGAGCGAGACCATGTTGCCCGCGGCGTCGGCGGTCGCGAGGCAGATGGTGTCGCCGTCCTGCAGCGGCGGGTGGCCGGCGTCGTAGCTGCGGCCAGCGCGGTCCGGGTTGATGAGCTGGCGCCGCTCGGCGGCGTAGGCCTTCGAGAGCAGGCCCGGCAGCGGGATCTGCGCGAAGGCCGGGTCGGCGTAGAACTTCGCCCGGTCCTCGAATGCCAGTTTTTTGGCCTCGATCATCAGGTGGAGGGCTGCGGGGGAGTTGTAGCCGAGCGCCTTCAGGTCGTAACCCTCGAGGATGTTGAGCATCTGCAGCGCGGCGATGCCCTGCCCGTTGGGCGGGAGTTCCCAGACATCGTAGCCGCGGTAGTTGACCGACACGGGCTCGACCCAGGTGGAGGTGTGCTGTTCGAGGTCGGCCTTGCGGAGGAAGCCGCCGTTCTCGCGCATGAAGGCGTCGATCTGGTCCGCGATCTCGCCGCGATAAAAGGCGGCGCGCCCCTGCGCGGCGATCAAGGCGAGGGTGCGGGCGAGGTCGGGGTTGCGGAAGAGTTCGCCCTTGGCGGGGGCCTTTCCGCCGGGGGCGTAGGTGGCGAGGAAGGCGCCGGGATGCTTTTCCTCCTGCGCGTGGCGCACGCCGATGCCCCAGAGGTAGGCGATGTATTCGGTGACCGGGAACCCCTCGCGGGCGTAGCGGATGGCCGGGGCGAGCACTTCGGCCATGGGCAGCCTGCCGAATTTCGCGTGCAGTTCGAACCACCCGTCCACGCAGCCGGGCACCGAGATGGGCAGCATCCCGCGCGGCGGGATGGTGGTGCGGCCGAGCCTCTGCAGTTCAGCCTGCAGCTGTGCGTGGCTCAGGCCGAGGGGCGAGCGGCCGGAGGCGTTGAGGCCGTAAAGCTTCCGCTCCTTAGCGTCCCAGACGAGGGCGAAGAGATCGCCGCCGATGCCGTTGCCGGTGGGTTCCATGAGGCCGAGAGCGGCGTTGGCGGCGAGGGCGGCGTCCACGGCGGAGCCGCCGGCCTGGAGCACGTCGAGGGCGATCTGGGTGGCGAGCGGGTGGGAGGTGGCGGCCATGGCGTGCGGGGCGATGACCTCGGAGCGGGTGGCGAAGGCGCGGCCGTTGATCCGGTCGGGCTGGGCGGACAGGAGACCGGCGGCGCACAGCGCGAGGGCGAGACCGGCGGCCAGGCGGATATTATTCATGCGCGGCAGCCTAAAGGCGGGAGCAGTTGCGGCAAGCACGGCGGCAGCGACCGTTGCCAGCGCTCAAGTGGTGAAGCGGGCGATGGCCGCCGCCACGAGGAAGCCGAAGCCGGGCGTCAGGTGGTTTTCAGGACGGCGTCGGGATGCAGCAGCTGGTGGACCGCTGCGAGGAGGGCAGCAGGTTTGAAGGGCTTGAGCAGGAACGGGTCCGTCGAGGCGGCGGGGGTCGGGCCGACGCCGCTTTCGCCAGCCGTGAGACCGCTGATGAAGAGCACGCGGATGTCGGGGCGGATGAGGCGGAGCAGGCCGGCGAAGGAGTCGCCGCGGCCGTGCGGCATGTGCACGTCGGTGATGACGAGGGCGATCTGGGTCTGGTGCGCGGTGAACTGGTTGATGCCCTCGATGCCGTCGCGGGCCGTGAGGACCTGGTAGCCGTGGTTGGCGAGGATGGCGCTGAGGAGGTCGCGCACGCCGGCCTCGTCGTCCACCACGAGGACGAGTTCGCCGCGGGCGCGGGGGATGAAGGGGTCGGCGCTGCTGCGCGTGGTGTCGGGGGGCGTGGCGGCGGCGGGCAGGAAGACGCGGAAGGTGGCGCCTTCGCCCGGCGCGGTCTGCACCTCGCAGAAGCCGAGGTGGCTGCTGACGATGCCGCGCACGGTGGAGAGGCCGAGGCCGGTGCCCTTGCCCGGCTCCTTGGTGGTGAAGAACGGTTCCCAGATGCGCGGGAGCACCGCGGGCGGGATGCCGGGGCCGGTGTCGGCGATCTCGAAGCACACGAACGCGCCGCTGCGCGCGCCCGCGATCCGCCCGGCGGCGGCCGGGTCGAGCAGGCGGTTGCTCACGCGCAGGGTGATGAGGCCGTGGCCGTCGAGGGCGTCGCGGGCGTTGACGAGCAGGTTGAGCAGCACCTGGTGCAGTTGCGTGGGGTTGGCGTTCACCGGCCAGAGGTCGGAGCCGATCTCCTCCTCGAACCGGAGGGAGCGCGGGAAGGTCTCGCGCACAAGGCCCGCGAGTTCGCGGGCGACGGAGCCGGGTTTCACGGGGATGTGGCCGTCGCCGCGGCCCTGGGCGAAGAGCAGGATCTGCTTCACCAGCGCGGCGCCGCGCTCGGCGCTGCGCTCCACGCTGTCGAGGAACGCGTGCTCGGACTCCTTCTGCGCGAGCGGCCGCATGAAAGGCGCCACGAGGAGCGCGGGGGAGAGGATGTTGTTGAGGTCGTGCGCGATGCCGGCGACGAGCAGGCCGAGGTGCTCCATGCGCTGGGCGCGCAGGAACTGCTCCTCGAGCTGCTTCTTCTCGGTGACATCCACGCCGATGACGAGCCGGGCGATGACCCGGCCGCGGTCGTCGCGGATGAGGCTCATGTAATATTCGACCGTGAGCGTGCGGCCGTCGGGCGTGGTGAGCGGCACCTCGCCCTGCCAGCGGCCGGTGGCGAAGGTGGCGTCGCGGCCGGCGATGATCTTCGCCTGCGCCCCGGCGGAGAAATTCTGCTCGGCGGTGCGGCCGAGCAGCTGTTCGCGGGAGAGCCCCTGAAGGCGGGCGGCGCCCTCGTTGGCGTAGGTCACGCGGTGCTGCAGGTCGGTGACGACGATGGCGAAGGGCGAGTGGTCGATGATGCCCGCCAGCTCGCGGATGCGCAGCTCGGCCTGCTTGCGGGCCGTGATGTCCTGCATCGTGCCGGTCATCCGCGCGAGCCGCCCGCCGGGGCCGGCGACGGGATCGTGGCGGCACTCGACCCAGGCTTCGGGGCCGCCGGGCCGGAGCAGCCGGTGCTCGCCCCGGGTGGGCCGCAGCTCCGCGCGGGCGCGGGCGGCCAGCTCCTCGAAGGCGGTGCGGTCATCGGGATGGAGGCAGCCGGCGAGACCGGGCCAGGCCAGCGGGCCCTGGGCGGGATCGCGCCCGACGAGCCGGAACAGCTCGTCGGACCAGGCGCCGTTTTCGCCGCGGGGGTCGTATTCCCAACTGCCGAGGCGGGCGCTCGCCTGCGCGGCGGCGAGCCGATGCTCGCTGCGGCGCAAGGCGGCCATCTGGCGGCTGAGCACCAGCATCACGAGGCCGAGTGAGAAGCCGAGCACGCGGACGCACCAGAACAGGGCGCTCCAGGCCGGATAGTAGTCGAAGAGAAACTGGAAGGGGGCCGACAGGGCGAAGACCGCGTAAGGCACGCCGAAGAGCAGCGCGAGCAGCGCGCCTGGCGTCCGCTCTTCCCGCCAGATGCGGTAGAACCAGGCCAACACGGCCACCCGCGCCGCGGTGACGGCGAGGAAGACCAGCAGCAGTTCGGCGAAGAGGACGCGGTGGACGGCGATCTCCGGGGGCAGACCGGCGGCGCCGGCAGCCCAGGAGGCGACCGGGTAGCGCAGCAGCAGGATGAGCGGCACGCCGGCGCCGAAGAGGGTGCGGCCCGCCCAGCGCGGCAACCGCACGCCGGCCAGGTCGGCGCAACCGGCCAGCAGCCACCAGGTGGCGAGCAGATTGGCGAGATCGGAAAGGGTGAACCAGTGGTGAAACCAGCCGCCGAGGTGGTGGATTTCCGGCAGGAGCAGCGCGGTGCGGAGGGCCTCGAGGAGCCAGGCCTGGCCGAGGAGGCGCGAGAATTTCGTGGGCTGCTGCCAGTGGAGAAACAGGAACGCGCCGCCGAAGGCGGCATGCAGCAGGATGATGATGGAGAGGTGGTTTACCGGCATCAGATGTCCGAAATCCGGACCGGAGCGACCGGCCGGCGCGCGGACGCTTGGCGGCGTCCGCGTGCCGCGCAACTGCAAATAAGACGGCCGGCTTCAGGGCAGGCCGGACGCGAAAAGCCGGGAAAACTTCTCCGCTTACTTTGCTTCCCGGAGCGTGATGGCGCCGTTCATGGAGGTGAGCGTGATGTCCACGCCGCCGCCGTTGAGCGTGCCGACGATGGTCTTGCCGCCGAAGCCGGGCAGCGGCGGCACCGGCGGGACGGGCGGGACGGGCGGGACGGGGAGGCTGCCGTCAAAATGGACGGAGACGTTGGCGTCCACCGCGGCTTCGATGGTGGCCTTGGCGGCATCGACGGCCGCCTTGGCGGCGTCGCGGGCGGCCCGGACATGTTCGCGCTCGAGGCGGGCCTGTTCGCGGGCCAGCTCACGGTTCTCCCCGGCGGGGTCGGGGTTGCCGACGCCCTCGCCACTCAACCTGATTTTGTTCAAGCCGGCTTTGCGGCAGAGGGTCAACACGGCGGACACATGCTTAAGGGCGGCCCCTTCCTGTGTGTAGATGCGAACAACAGAGTCTGCCGATTCGGTGGCGTGCTTGGTCAGGATGCTTTCCAATTCGTCAAGGCCGGTGGCTTCCCGGGCGTCACCGACCCGGACCCGGCCGTCTTTTTGGACGGTCAGGCCGAGGCCGTCATTCGCGATGGCGCGGCCGGAGGTCTTTGCTGTCTTGGTCTGGAGGACCTTGTCGGGGAAGTTGGTGCGGATGGAGCCGTTGTGGGTGCGCATGCGGAGGTTGGCCTTGGTGTCGGCGGGGAGGCGCACGTCGATCTCGCCGTTCATGGTGGAGAGGGAGACGGGTTTGAGGGGCGCGCTTTTGAAGGTGGCGCGGATCTCGCCGTTCATGGTGTTGACGACGGCGGAGCTGGCGATGTCGCGGAGCACGACCTCGCCGTTCATGCTGCTGATGTCGAGGTCGCCCTCGACGCCCTCGACCACGAGGTCGCCGCCGGCCTGGGTGCGGAGGACGAGGTTCGTGCTGCGCGGCACCTGGATGTCGAACTCGGCGCCGTGCGAGGCCCAGGCGTTGTCGCCGAGGATCTGGATGGTGGCGACGTTGTCGTGCTCGACGAGTTCAAAGGTCGTGTCGGAGTCGAGGCGGCGGAAGCCCTCGTCGTCCACCTCGGGTCCGCCCTTCTGGTCGAGCGAGGAGGTGACGACGATCTCGTCGCCGTCGGTGCCGGTGATGCGGGCCTCGGCCCAGGGCAGGGTGAGCTTGAGGGTGCCGGGCTTGGCGGAGTCGGAGAACCTGGCGCGGGCGGTGGAGCCCGCGTCGTCGGCGCGGATGGCGGCGGTGAGCAGGGCGGCCGCGGCGACCGTGCAAAGCAGGCGGGGGGTATGGCGGAACGGGGAGTTCATGAGACAGCAGGATTGGACGGGTGGTTGTTTTTGAGAGTGTCAGCGGGTGAAGGGGTGCGGAGGAGAGCGAGGCCGCGGCGGGCGGACTCGCGGACGTTCTTGTCGGCGGATTCGTCGCGGCTGAGGCGTTCGAAGAGCGGGGCGGCGTTGCGTTCGCCGACGGCGGCGAGCAGCTCGATCAGGGCGACCTGGACGAGCGGGGCGGATTCGCGGGGGAGGGCGGCGAGGAGGCCCTGGCGGACGACCGCCTGGTCGGCGTGGGCGGCGAGGGCCTCGACGGCGGAGAGGCGGACGTTGACCGAGGGGTCGAGCGCCAGGGCGCCGACAAGATCGGTGAGCACGCGGCGGTCGGGGCTCTTGAGGTCCATGGTGGCGAGAACGGTCTGCAGGCGTTCGCTGGTGGACTTTTGCTGGAGGAGCGAGGCGGCGACGAGGCTGCCCATGTCGTTCACCCGGGCCTTCTGTTCGGCGAGTTCCTTTTCCAGCTTGGCGAGGCGCTCGGTGTCGGCGGTGGAGGCGGAGAGGGTTGCCAGCGGAGCGGGTGCGGCGGTCGGCGGTTGAAGGAAGCGGGAACCGGCGAAGAGGCCGAGGGCGAGCGCGGCGAGGGCGCCGGCGAACTGCAGCGACGGCGCGGAGGGCAGGAGCGCGGCGAAGAAGCGGTCGAGGCGGCTGCGCGCGAGAGCGAAGGGGCTGACGGTGTCGGCGTCGCGCTGGTGCGTCTCGAGCATGGCGTAGAACTGCTCGCGCAGCCGGGGCGAGGGCTCCTCGGCGGCGGGGAGGGCGTCGAGCCGGCGGGTCATTTCCTGGAGGGCGGACCATTCGCGCTGGCAGGTCGGGCAGGAGGCGAGGTGGGCGCGGAGCGCGACGGATTCATCGGGCGGCAGGGTGCCGTCCTGGTAGTCGATGAAGGAGTCCTGGACGCGTTGGCAGTTCATGGGAGAGTCGGAGTTGGAAGTTCGGAGATCGGAGTTCGGGGGGTTGAGGTCGGGGCTCGGTTTCTTGATCCTTGGCCCTTGTTGCTTTGGCCGCGGTCAGGTCGCGGCCTCCTTGCGGATCCTGAAATACACCTCGCGGAGTTCCTTGAGGGCGCGGTGGGCGCGGACCTTGACGGCGCCGACGGAGCAGTCGAGGAGGCGGGCGATTTCCTGGTGGTTGAGGTGCTGGAAGCGGGAGAGGACGAGGACCTCGCGGTGTTCGTGGCTCACGCGGGCGAGGGCGCGGCGCATGAGGGCGAGGTCGTCGGCGGTGGCGGCGTGGGCGTCGGGCGCGGCGGCCTGGTCGGGCTGGTCGGCGAGGTCGGCGGGATCGGCCGGGGTGGGCGTGCTGGCGTGTTTGCGGAAGTGGTCGGCGGCGACCTTGCGGGCGAGGTGGTAGATCCAGGCGGAGAACTTGCCCTCGTCGCGGTAGGTGTGGCGGTATTTGAGGATGCGGTAGAAGACGATCTGCACGAGGTCCTCGCTCACGGCCGGCTGGTTGGTGAGGCGCACGAAGAAGCCGTAGAGCGGGCGGTGGTGGCGCTCGAAGAGTTCGCCGAGCTTCCGGATCTCCCCGGCGCGCACGGCAATCATGAGTTCATGGTCGGAGGCGGCGTCCACGGCGGCGGGGAGGCTAGCGGGCGCGGCGGCGGAGGGAACACGGAACTGGGTGACGGGGGCGAGGAGCATGGAACGGGATCATGGCGGTGTGCAGGGGGATAACCGGGCGGGGCGCGTCGGGTTACCGGAAAAATCGCTGGCGGGCGGGGCCCCGCGGCCGGAGCCGGCGTGGACTGCGGGGGCGCGCGCAAGCTGTTTCGCAGAAAGCGCCTTGGCAGCAAGTCGGGTAAGACCGGCATCCCGCGCAGGTTCGACAGGCCCGGGCCTTCTGGAGTCGGTTGCAGCCGCCGGCTCCGATCACAGCTCCACGGCACGCCCGAGCAGGTCTAAGCGGTGCAGGTGTTCCTCAGGCTGAAGTGAAGGGCGCCCCGCTGTTGCGGGACTTGGCTTCCTCCCTGGGTCGCGGGGCCGCCAGTGCCGCCTCGATGAGCTCGACGGCGCGGCGGACGGCCTGACGGCTCTGCTCCACGCCGGCCCGCCGGCTCTGCCCCACCGGGGATTTGGACGCCTGCTTCTGCCAGACCTGGCAGCGGATGTGGAGATCGTGTTCCAGCGCCTTCAGCAGCGCCAGCAGGTCGTGTGTGTCCCGGGGGGTGAGTTCGATCACGGTGTGCTGGTCCGAAGGCCGGTTCTTCAGCCCGAAGCAGGAGGCGATGGCGGTGCCGTCCAGATGGGGGAGGAGGTTGAAGGGGAGCAGGATCTTCTTCATTGACGAAAAGGGGTGCCGCTCCGGAGGCGTCTCCGGAGCGGCCGGCCCGTTGTGTGCGCGCAGCCCGCGGGGAGCTTCATGTCGGGATGGGCGCAGAATCCGTGCCGGGCCCGGCGGCCGGGGGAAGTGTTGACAGGCCCTGCTCGAGTTCGGCGAGCAGTTGCGGCCAATCGAAGGGTTTCTGGAAGAACGAGACGCCGCCGGCCCGGGCGCAGTCCTCCTTCAGTTCCCGGTAATGGACGCCGGTCATGAACCAGACCTTGAGCGGCCGGTTGGCCGCCTGGGCGAACTCGCGCAACCGCGCGCAGGTCTCGAAGCCGTTCAGCCTGGGCATCTGCACATCCAACAGCACCCCGTCGATCTGTTCCCGGCCGAACAGGTCGAGGGCCGCCTGCCCCGACTCCGCGCGGAAGGTGCGGTATCCGCACACTTCCAGGAAATAGGCGATCGAGGCGCAGACGCCGGGCTGGTCGTCCACCACCAGCAGGGTTCGCGGTGTCCCGGACGGGGCAGGGGGCAGGCTTGCCGTCGCTTCGGTCGGGGTTGGCGGTGTCGCCACGGGCAGGGTGTCTGCGGCGGAGGAACGGTCGCGGCCGGTTTCCACGGGCGGTTGGTCAGGGATGATGGAGGCCATGGCAATACGACATGAACGCACGCGCTTTGCGTGGGGTCGCGGCGATGGCCCGGTCGCCGCGACCCCCGAGCTAGTCTCGGAAGCGGGTTATTTGGTCAATGGGAAAGATTGGCGGCGGAAATAGGGAAGTCCGGACCTAGTGGCGAACAAAAAATCAGGACAACATACCAAACATGGGCACGATCGGGCGGGTGCCGTGCCGCCGCCGCCACGCCAGATGCCAACTGGACGGGCGCCCCCTGGGCTGCACGGCGCTCTCGCGGCGCCATCACCCGCCACGGGCTGCGTGAACCTTGAACAGCGAAACCGGCTTCCGAGTCCCGCAAATGTCTGCTCAACCTGAATTCCGCAGTTGAGTTGAGAAGCAGAGTGCACCGAGTTGAGCACAGAGTTTACGGCAAGGCCCTTGCCGGATCAGCGGTCGATCATCAGCCGTTCCCCTCACAGGTGAAGGTCGAGGTGCAGAGCAATCTTGGCCAAACCTCTGGGTTTGCCGGGTTTGCCTCCGCGCGCTCTGGGTCCCACGGCGTTTGTTGGGATGAAGAGAGCGAGGTGCAGCCGTTGCATGCGAGCTTGTGAGCATGGGAAGGTCGGATGATGGCGAGCGCAACAGAAGCACCCCGGCGCACAGCCGGACGGTGCCGGGTTTGACCGGCGGGACTCCGGGTTTGGTGGCGGGCAAAGGGGGACAACCCGCCGTGGATCCACCCGGTCATTTGTCATCCGGGTTTGGCAAATTGGGGTAAGCGGGTTCGAGGGCGCGGGCTTTGGCGAAGGCAGCGGCGGCTTCGGCGGTGTGGCCGAGGGCGCGGTGGGCCCAGCCGAGCGCGACGAGGGTGTCCACGTCGTCATCAATCCACGCGGCGGCACGCCGGAGCAGCGGGAGGGCCTCGGCGGGCTGCTGGCGGGCGACGAGCATGGCGCCGGTGTTGCGGGCGAGGAGCCAGTCGTCGGGCGAGGCCGCGACCGCGCGGCGGCCGAGTTCGCGCAGGGCGGCGGTGGCGTCGGGCCGGGCGAGGAGCGCCTGCGCGGCGGCGGCGCGGCGCTGCCACGCGGCGAGGCGGGCCGCATGGTCGCTCTGGCCGGTGAAGGGCGGCTTCGAGAAGCGGTTCACCAGCTCCAGGGTGATCATCGCCTGCTCGTGCGTGTTGTAGCCGAGGCGCAGGGCAACCGCCTCGAAATCGAGCGGCGCCGCCGGTTCGGTGGTGACGAGGCCGCGTAGTTGCAGATCGCGCGTGATGGCAGGCAGCAGGGCCAGGGCGGCCTCGTGGGTGCCGCGCAGGTTCAGGTGCACGTGCTCGTAGAGAAACTCGTCGCCGGGGATGCCGTGCGGGCTTTGCGCCGCGAGCGTCGCGGCGAGGTCAACCAGCTCCACGCGCCGGTCCCGGAGCTCTGCGGCGAGGGCGCGGACGGTTTCGTTGAGGGCGGAATCGGCGCGGAAGCGCAGGGCGTCGGCATCGAGGGCGCGCTGGAGGAGGGCACGGGCCTCGATGTCGCGGCCGGCGTCGAGCGCGCGGCGGCCCTCGCGATACAGCCGCTCCGCCTCGCCGTCGGGGGAGAGGAAGGGGGCGAAGTCGCGCTGGTTGGCGACGGTGGTGCAGAGGAGGGTGGTGGCGCCCGCGGCGTGGGCGCTGGCCGCGATGGCGGCGAGGTTGGCGCGGAAATGCGCGCGCACGGCGGCGAGCCGCGGGTCGTCGGCGCGGAGCTGCTGCTGCAGGAACATTTCCATGCCGCCCCAGCCGGCGGGGGCGGCGGCGCCCGGGCGGCCGAGGCGGGCGGCGAGCTGGGCCGTGCGCGTGCCTTGCAACCAGGCGAGGGCGCGGACGGCGGCCTCGCGGCGCAGGAACGGGGCGAAGACGCCGGCGGGGCCGAAGGGGCCGATGACTTCGTTGTGGCCCTCATAGACGATGAAGAGGTCGGGCTCGAGTCGCGCGCAGTCCTCGGCGATGCCGCGCACGAGGTGGGAGTTGATGGCGGTGACGGCGGCGTTGACGATCTCGAAGCGGACCGACGGGTAGGCGTGGCGCAGTTGCACCCCGAGCACGCGGGCGAGGGAGAAGGCGGGCTCGGGGTCGCCCATGGCGGCGGAGCTGCCGAGGAGGAAGAGGCGGGCGGTGCCCGGCGCCTTCTGCAACGGCAGGCGCACGGGCTGCGGGCGGCGCACGAGGGCCTCGCCGAAGAAGGGCGCGGTGAAGTCGCGGTTCTCGCGCCAGACGGTTTCACCGCCGGCGGTTTGCGCCTTCCGGAAAAAATGCGGCGAGTGCCCGAAGCCCGCGAGGCGGAGGCCGGATTCGAGACCCGCGAGCAGCAGCGCGGCCAGCGCGAGCGTGAAGAGCACGAGCAGCAGCCGGCGGCGGGCGGGCGTCAGACGGGTCATCGGGAGGGGGATTGAGACCTCGCGCCACGGTCGCGACGGGCACCACGGCATGAAGCGAGGGGCATGGGGAACTGAAACAATCCTTGGCGCGCTTGGCGACCTTTGCGTGAGGCTCCGAACGGCCGCAAAAAAGGAGGGCGGGGTGACCCGCCCTCCTCGTTACCTACCTACCTGAAACAGACCGCTGCTCAGAGATCGATGCCGAAGGTCAGGCGATAGACCGTGGGCAGCGGCACGGCGTAGCGCTCGGTGGCGAGCTTCGTGGACGAGCCGGTGGCCTTCCAGCCGAAGTAGTCGTCCTCGCCGGTGAGGTTCTTGACGTTGAGCTGCAGCGAGGAGTCGCGGCCGAAGAGCCTGAACTTGTAGCCGGCGAACAGGTCCACGTTCATGCGGGCCGGCTCATAGCGGGGCACATCCTTGCCGCCGAAGTTTTGGTAGTCCTGGAGGGATTTGGAACCGCCGCTGAGGCCGAGGCCCACGAACGCACCCTTGGCGTCACCCTCGGTGAAAGTGTAGCGCGTGAGCAGCGAGTAGCGGGTTTTGATGGCCTGCGGGTAGGTCTGGCCGATGGTGGAGGCCACGGCGGACTTGGTGAACTGGTGGTCCACGTCGGCGAGACTGCCGACGATCTGCCAGTTCTTCGTGGGCTGATAGACGACGTCCACCTCGAAGCCCTTGCTCTCCTGCTCGCCGCCCTGAATCAGGTCGCCGAGGGGACGGCCCGTGGGAAACTGGACGGCGCGCTGGGCTGGGGTCAGGCTGTCGTAGAGGTCGGTGTTGACGTTGTTCTTGTTCGGATCGTATTGGGACCCGCCCTCGCGGAGGATGCTGAAGTAGGTGACCGTGCCGCTGAGGATGCCGTCGGCGGTCTCGAACTTCACGCCGAACTCCGTGCCCTTGCCGGTCTGGGGGGAGAACTGCCCGCCGCGGCTGTCCTTGCCCGAGTCGGGGAACAGCGAGGTCGAGTAGAGGCCGAAGACGGAGATGGCGTCGGTGACCTTGTAGATGGCGCCGGCCAGGGGCGACGTCTTGGACTGCTCGGTCTTGCTTGGGGTGGTGGCCTCGCCATTGGCCCACTGGAGCAGCTTCAGGTTGGCGTGGTTGACGCTGAGGTTCGTGTTCAGGCGGTTGCCGAAGGCCGACAGCTGCCAGTTGGCGAAATAGTAGTCGAAGGAGTTGTTCTCGTGGGTGAAGCCGTTGCCGTTGGTTACGGGGTGTAAGTCGGGCGGCGGGGCGTAGCTGGTGTTGATCGCGATGCCAGCCTTCACCGGGAAGCGAAGGTGGATCGGGTTGGTCGCGCCGGCCTGGGTCATGGAACGGGAGACGAACTTCTCGGCCCAGGCATTGGCGCCGAAGGCGAAGGTGTTCTTGGTGTTGGCGAGGTCGAACTTATAGACGCCCGTGAAACCGTAGGTGTGCATCTGGTTGGACCAGTCGCGGTAGGAATAGCCCATCTCGATGACTTCCTGGCCGGCGTAGGTGGTCCAGCCGCCGCCGGCTTCCCAGCCGTCGCCGCTCTGGCTGTTGCCCGAGGCGCTCCAGCCGTCGCCGTCCTCCTGGCGACGGGAAGAATATTGCCAGTGCGCCTGCAGATCGAGGTTGCCGACGGACTGCGTGATCTTGCCGCGATACAGGGTGGTCTGGAGGGAGCGCATGTTGGCGCCGTCGGACCAGTTCCATTCCCAGGGAATCTCGGGGTGGATAATCTGCAGTGGAATCACCGCCTGGTTGCCGTCCGCGCCGGCTTCGCCGCGGCTGAAGTAGCCGAGGTCGTTGGGTTTCTCGCGGTAGCCGTTCTCAGCGAGGAACTCGACGAGGGTGGTGGGCGTGAGTTTATAGGAGAGGTTGAGCTGCGTGTATTGGATCTTGCCCTCGGAGTGCGCGCGCTGGTCTTTGGACTGCGTGTAGGCGCCGTTGAAACGCACGCCGGCGTCACCGCCGTTGAGCTTGCCGCTGTAGTTGGCGTCGAGCGCCGCGCGGTATTCGCCCTCGCTGTCGAGGCTGAACGTGGCTTTGGCGAAGTCCTTGCCCAGCTCGACGGTCTTGGTGATGTTCTGCATGACGCCACCGGGGTAGGTGATGCCGTAGAGCGCGGCGACAGGGCCCTTGACGACCTCGACGCGGGCGATGCCTTGCAGGTCCACGGGATCATACTCGCGGATGCCGTCGCGCAGGCCCCAGTTTTGCTGGAAACCGCGGAAAAGAAACGCGTTGTAGGCCTGCTGGATGGCATTGTTGGAATTGCGGTCGGAGCCGCCGTTCACGAGCGAGCCGTTGTAGGCCTCGAGGTCCACTTGGGTCAGGAGGCCGAGGTCGTCCATGAGGTCCTTGGTGAACACCTGGATGTTCACGGGCAGGTCCTTGATCGGCGTATTGGTGCGCGAGCCGGCGATCGAGTTGGAGGCGCGGTAGCCGTAGTCGCGCTCGGTCGAAACCGTGAAGGTGGGGAGCTTCACGGTCTCCTGGTCTTCCGTCGCGGCGGGGGCGGCGGCGGTCTGGGCGCGCAGGCCGCCCGCGGTGGCGAGCAGGGCGGCGCACAGGACCAATCCGGTCAGCCGGTGACGGCGGCCGGGAGACTGACATTTCTGCAGTGCTGGGTTCATGTTGGTTTTGGGTTTTTGCTGGACGCCGGGGGGGCATCCGTAGGGGAGCAAAAGGGAAGGGAAGGTCGGGGCAGGAGCGGGCGCCGCACGGGGGCTGTGCGGATGCCGGATTCCCTCAGGCGGAAAGGGCGTCCGCAAAAGGACGGGCTCTCAATCGGTAGAGTCCGTCACTCAAACGGTAGAGTGGAGCGGTCAAAGGCCGCCGTTTTACGCGAAGGGAGCCGCAGGGGCGGACCTCGGTCCGCCTTTGCCGGGCGCAGCAAGTTTACCCGCCCGCGGCGCCCAGGGCGGCCGGGGCCGCGCCCGGCATCCCCGGCGATCACAGCACCTCGAGCGGCGCGGGGGCGGAGTGGGGCTTCTTGGGCGCGGTGACGCCATCCTGCCAGTAGCCGGGGATGTAGGTGATGGACTGCGCCTCCGGCACGCCGCGCTGGTAGGCGTCGGTCATGATGGCGAGCTGCTCCATCGCGCGCTGGCCGACGAGGCGGTGGTTCTGGACCACGCCGGCGATATGGGGCATGCTCGGCGGCACGTCGAGCGAGGCGAAGGCCACGTCGTCGGGCAGCCGGATGTGCGCGGTGGCGAAGACGTCGAAGAGTTCGTTCCAGTTGGAGATGATGACGTCCACCCGGTGGGCGCGCATCCACTCGGGGATGAGGCGGTGGAGCATCGGCACCTCGGCGAGGCTGAAGATGAGCGGCGGCACGCACTCGTCCTCCGGCAGGGAGGCCTGCTCGACGAGCACGCCCATGCCGAAGGACTCGCCGAGGCGCGTCTGGTCCTCGCGGGCGGTGGCGAGGCCGATGCGGCGGTAGCCGAGGCCGCGCAGGCGGCGCATGGCGAGGCGGGCCACCTGCATCTGGTCGTTGGAGACGGCGTCGAGGTTGGGCGCGAGGTGGAGGCACTCGATCTTCACGGCGCAGAACTGGCTCCAGTCGAGGTCGAGCTGGCCGATGTCGATCTCGAAGGTGGAGAGGAGCACGCCGGTGATGCCGCGCGCGTTGAGGATGGTGTTGAGGCGGGCGGGGGCGAGGTGGCCCTGGCCGACGACGAAGATCTCGAGCGAATGGCCGTGGGCCTCGGCGGCGGCCTTGGCGCCGGCATAGACCAGCGGCTGGTAATGGTTGCCGCTAAAGAGGCGCGTGGTGGCGGCGTGCACGACGAAGGCCGTGCTGGCGCGGCGCGCGTGGGGGGTGCGCTGCGCGCGGTGGAAGTTCAGCGCGTCGAGCAGCGGGTCGCGCTGGTAGCCGAATTCCTTCGCGACCGCGCGGATGCGCGCGCGGGTGGCGGGGGGGATGCTCGGGTGGTCGCGCAAGGCGAGCGAGACCGTGGTGACGTGCACCGCCGCCTTGGCCGCGATGTCGGCCAGGGTGTAGTATTTCTTCGCCGCCGGCGGGGCGGGCTCAGGTGCGGGCCGGCGCGGACGGGCCGTCTTGCCAGGTGCTTTGGACATAGATGGAGGAGGGGACCTCGGGGAGGCCGGGCTGGCCGGACTTGAGCTGCGTGACGACGATGGACACGGCGCGCTCGCCGACGAGATGCAGGTGCGGGCGCACGCCGGCGAGGCCGGCGGGCGCGGCGTCGCAGAGGCAGAGGCAGGCGCAGGCCACGTCCTGCGGCACGCGCAGGCCGGCGTTTTCGAGGAGGGTGCGCACGCTGGACCAGTTGCAGAGGACGACGTCGATCTGGTGGCGCCGCGTCCAACGGGCGAGCATGCCGCCGAGCATGTCGTTGTCGATGTTGTAGGGGAAGATGAGCGGCGGCACATGGCGGTCGGCGGGCACGGCGGCCAGCTCCATCAGGTAGCCGGCGGTGTGCCGGTGGCCGCTGGCGTCCTCATCGGCCCGGCCCACGGCGAGGCCGATGCGGCGGTAGCCCAGGTCGCAGAGCCGGCGGAAGGCCATGCGGACCTCGCGCAACTGGTCGTTGGCCACGACGGTGGCGTTGGGGGCCGTGTGGCGGGAGTGGATCTTGCAGACGGCGTAGTCGTCCCAGTTCAACGCGATCTCGGCGAAGCCGGGCTGGAACGAGCCGATGACGACGCCGGTGATCTGGTGCTTGCGAAGGTGGTGGCTGAGGCTGCGGGCGTCGTGGTCGTCCTCGCCGACGGCGAGCACCTCGAGCTGGTAGCCGAGCAGCTCGGCCTGGCGGCGGGCGCCCTCGTGGATGGCCTCCAGGTGCGGCGGGCGCGGCAGGCCGGAGCCGGCGCCGTAGTTTTCCAGGTAGGCGATGCGCGGGGCGGGCGCGCGCACCCGGCCCTCCTGGCGGAAACGGCTGAGCGCGTAGAAGACCGGGTTGCGCTGGTAACCCAGGCGTCGGGCGACTTCCTCGATGCGCAGGCGGGTCTCGGCGGGGATGCTCGGGTGTCCGCGCAGCGCGAGCGAGATGGTGGTGATGTGATAGCCGGTCTCGCGCGCCACGTCCTTCAGGGTGGGGCGGCGGGCGGGCTGGGTCGCCTCGGCGGCGGGCGGGGTGTCCGTGGGAATGCTCATGGCATCACGCCGAAGCGGGCGAGGTAGGCCTGCCGCAGTTCGGCGAGCAGGGGTGGCGGACGTTGCAGGTTCTGCGCGCGGCGCAGCCAGCCGCCGGTGCGGGGGTCGCGGGTCTCGATGCCGCGGCGCACGAGCAGCGTGAGCACGGCGGGATCGTCGGGATGTTGCGCGGCGAGCCGGGCCAGCACGGCCTCGCCCTCGGTCGTGCGGCCGAGGGCGAAATACGCGGTGGCGAGCTCGCAGGGCGCGGCGGTCTGGCCGGGCACGCGCGCCCACACGTCGGCGAAACGCGCGATGGCCTCCTCGGTGCGGCCCTGGCGGGTTGCGATGAGGCCGGCCTCGAAGCGGAACGCCGCGCTGTCGGGCGAGGCGGCCAGGCCGTCGAGCACAAGCCGGTCGGCGGCGGCGGTGTCCTTGAGGCTCTGGAGCACGCCGAGCAGATCGGTGCGGATCTTCTCGTCGGCCGGGGTGAGCGCGAGGGCGCGTTCGAGCGGGGCGCGGGCGGCGGCCGGGTCGCCGAGGCGGACGAAGGTGTTGCCGAGCTGGCGGTGGAGCCGCGCGTCGCGCGGGGCGAGCGCGAGGGCGTGTTCGAGCAGCGGGAGCGCGGCGCGGTGCCGGCCGTCGGAGGAAAGCGCGGCGGCGGCGACGAGCAGCGCATAGGGGTCGTGCCCGTAGGCAACGAGATCCACGGCCCAGGGATCGGGCGCCTCGGTGTAGCGGCCGTCGCCGCGCACGCGGCGGCGGGCGGCCTCGGCGGCGGCCGGGTTGCCCAGCCGCTCCCACACGGTGGCCAGCAGCGACTGCGCCCCGGGAAAATCCGGGTCGGCGGCGACCGCCTCCTGCAGGCGGCTGCGCGCGGCGGTGAGCCGGCCCGCCTGCAGGTCGCAGCGCGCGAGGCCGAAGAGCGCGTGGATGTCGGCCGGCCGGCGTTCCAGCACCTTGGCGAACGCGGCGGCGGCCTCGGCGGGCTGGTTGTTTTTCAGACGGGCCTCCCCCAGGCGTTGCCAGACGATCGGCTCGGCGGGCGCGAGCGCCGCGGCCTTTTCGAGAAGAGGGAGGGCCTCGGCGAGGCGACCATAACCGGTGAGCAGACCCGCGAGCAGATGCGGCCAGCGTGCATTCGCGGGATCGACGGCGAGCAGGGCTTCGTAGGCGCGCATGGCCTCGGCGTGCCGGCCGTTGGCGTGACACAACTGCGCGAATCCGGCCAGTGCCGCGCGGTCCGGCGGCCAAGCGGCGAATCTCGCGGCGCAGGCCGCCAGACGGGCGTCAAGTCCCGGAGCCGCCTCACCGGCCGGTGCGGGCAGGGCCGGCCGGAGCGTCGCCCAGTTGCGGGCTGGATTCACCCGCAACCAAGTCACCCAGCCGGCGAAGACGGCCAGCGGGATCAGGACGGCGAGGAGGGGTTTGGTCAGGCGGGTCAAGGGGTGTGTGCCCGGGGTGGAAGGCCTGCGGCGGACTCGGACGTGCGGGGAAGTGATTTCCCGAAGGAGCCCAGCAGCAAGCGGGGTGTTACTCTAACGTATTGTGTTGCTCGGCAAACCTTCGGCTGGCCAAGACAAAATTGCGGCCTCAAAGACGCTTTTGTCCGCGCCGCTCTCCTCCGCATGGCCCCGCCCCGCCCCATTTTCGCATTTTTGCCGAACCTGCGCTTGGCCACGGCCTTGCTGGCGGCGGTTCCCGCGCTGGCAGAGGTGCCGGGGCTCGAATCGGAGCCATTCCAATCCCGTTCAACCGGTTACGGGGCGGCGCGCTTTACCACCTTGCCGCCGGAGCAGACCGGCCTGACCGCCGGCAATCCCTACGACGACCCCGAGATGTGGGGCCGACACTACCGCGAGTTCTCGCTCGGGGCCATCGGCACGGGCGTGGCCATCGCCGACTACGATGGCGACGGCCGGCCCGATGTGTGCGTGGTAGCGAAGACCGGCCCCGTGCGCCTCTACCGCAACCTCGGCGGTTTCCGCTTCGAAGACGCGACCGACCGCGCCGGGGTGGCCGGTCCGGGCGGCGCCTGGCAGCAGGGCGCGGCCTTCGCCGATGTGAACAACGACGGCCGGCCCGATCTCTACGTCTGCCGCTTCAACGCGCCCAACCTGCTCTTCATCAACCGCGGCGACGGCGCCTTCGCCGAGGAGGCCGCCGCGCGCGGCCTCGCGCTCAACGACGCCAGCGGCATGGCCGCCTTCCACGACTACGACCGCGATGGCTGGCTCGACGCCTATGTGCAGACCAACGTGCTCGACGCCGAGCGCCGCCCCAACGGCCAGCGCGACCGCCTCTACCACAACAACCGCGACGGCACCTTTACCGATGTGACCGACCGCGCCGGCATCTCCGGCGAAACGCAGGGCCATTCCGCGACGTGGTGGGACTTCGACGAGGACGGCTGGCCGGACCTCTACGTCGCCAACGACTTCAAGGATCCCGACCAGCTCTACCGCAACAACCGCGACGGCACGTTCACCGACCAGCTCAACCGGTTCGCCCCGCACACGCCGCACTCCTCGATGGGTGCCGATCTCGGCGACGTGAACAACGACGGCCACCCCGACCTGCTGGTCGCCGACATGGCGACGACCACGCGCGTGAAGGATCACCGCGGTCAGGCCAAAATCCGCGCCGGCCTCGCCGAGGACGGGAGGCACCCCGAGGTTGCGCCCCAATACATGCGCAACGCCCTGCTCCTCGGCACCGGCGCCGGCCGCGCGCTCGAGGCGGCGGGCCTCGCCGGGCTCGACGCCACCGACTGGACCTGGTCCGTGCGGCTCGAGGACCTCGACAACGACGGCCGGCTCGACGCCTGGTTCACCAACGGCATGGTGCGCGAACTCCACGGGCAGGACATCATCCAGCGCATGATGGGCCGCGAGAGCATGCTCGAGCGCATGCGCATCATGCAGGCCACGCCCGTGCTCGCCGAGCGCAACCTCGTCTTCCGCAACCTCGGCGACCTCCGCTTCGAGGAAACCGGCCGCACCTGGGGGCTCGACCACACCGGCGTGTCCTTCGGCGCCGCGCTCGGCGACCTCGACGGCGACGGCGACCTCGATCTCGTCTTCGCCAACATGGACGGCGCGCCCACGGTCTGCCGCAACGACACGACCGACGGCGGCGCCATCGTGGTCGCCCTGCGGGGCACCCGTTCCAACCGCGCCGGCGTCGGCGCCACGGTGCGCGTCGAATCCGCCGCCGGCCGGCAGATGCGCACGCTGGTGCTCGCACGCGGCTACCTGTCCACGAGCGAGCCCGTGCTGCATTTCGGGCTCGGCGCCGAGGCCGCGGTGCGGCGGCTGACCGTGGACTGGCCGTCGGGCGCGCACCAGGTCTTTGCAGACCTGCCTGCCGGCCGCCGCTACGTGATCACCGAGCCGGCGGCACCGGCGCCGGCGCCGCCGGTTGCGCACCCGCCGCCCCTGTTCGCCGAGGAGGGCGAACGGCTTGGACTCAATTTCGAGAGCCGCGAGAAACCGTTCAACGAGTGGGCGCGCGAGCCCCTGCTGCCGTGGCGCCTCAACCGCACCGGCCCCGCCGCGCTGACCGTGGACCTCGACGGCGACAAGCTCGACGACCTCGTGATCGGCGGTGTCAGCGGCGAACCGGGCAAACTGCTGTCCAATCTCGGCGACGGCCACTTCCTCGCCTACGGCGCCGGCCTTTTTCCGGACACGACGCTGCCCGACGGCCCGATTCTCGCCCTCGACGCCGACGCCGACGGCGATGCCGACCTGCTCGTGACCAAGGCCGGCACCGCCGCGCCCGCCGGCAGCCCCGCCTACGAGCCGCGACTGCTGCTCAACAACGGCCGCGGGCGCTTCACCGTCGCCTCCGGTCTGCTGCCCTCGCTGCCGGTGAGTGTCGGCGCGGCCGCCGCGGCCGATTTCGAACGCAGCGGACGCGTCGGGATTTTCATCGGCGGGCGCGCCGTGCCCGGCGCCTATCCGCAGGTGCCGCGCAGCGCGCTGTTGGCGTGGCGTGACGGTCGCTATGCCGACGTGACCGCCGAGCTCGCGCCGGCGTTGGAACGCGCGGGGCTCGTCACCGCCGCGCGCTGGAGCGATGTGGATGCCGACGGCTGGCCCGACCTGCTCGCGGCCTGCGAATGGGGCCGCGTGGCGTGTTTCCGCAACCGCGAAGGCAAGGGATTCGAGGACGCGACCGAGCGGCTGGGATTCGCCTCCGGCGGCTCCGGGTGGTGGCGCGCCCTCGCCGCGGCGGACTTCAACGGCGACGGCCGGCCCGATTTCGCGGCCGGCAACACCGGCCTCAACACCCGCTACCGCGCGTCGGCCGCCGAGCCGGCCCTGCTCTATGCCGGCGTGACCGCGGGCGGCGCGGCGCCGCAGCTCATCGAGGCCGGGTTTCGCGAAGGACACTGCTACCCGCTGCGCGACCGCGATACGCTCGCGAAGCTTCTGCCGGCCGCGCTGCGCCCGTTTCCCACCGCCGAGGCTTACTCCAAGGCGAAATTGTCCGAGGTGTTTCCTGAGGCGGTGCTGGCCAAGGCGACGAAGTTCGCGGCCACCGAGCTGCGCAACGGCGTGTTCCTGTCGCAGCCCGACGGCACCTGGAAGTTCACGCCGTTGCCGCGGCTCGCGCAGATCGCCCCGATGACGGCGCTCCACGCGGGCGATCTCGACGGCGACGGCCACGCGGACCTGCTCGCCGCGGGCAACTCCCACGCCCCGACGCCGGAGACCGGCCGGTTCGACGGCGGGTTGGGCTGGCTGCTGCGCGGCGACGGGCGCGGCGGGTTCACGCCGGTGCCCGTGGCCGAGAGCGGCTTTCTGGTGCCGGGCGAGGCGCGTGCGCTGGCGGTCACGGACCTCGATCGCGACGGCCGGCCGGATTTCCTCGTCACCCAAAACAACGGCCGCACCCTGTTCTTCCGGCACAGCGGCCGCCGGCCCGCCACCCCATGAAGAAAAAAGCCCCCGCCTCTCCGCCGTCCTCCCCGCGTTCACCCTGGCCGGCCGTCGCGGCGCTGTCGCTCGTCGCCAACGTGGCGTTGCTTGCGTGGCATTTCCGCACCGCGGCGCAACAGGCGGCCCCGGAACCGGCGGCGCCTCCCGCCGCGGCCGCCCGGCCGCGCGAGCTGGCGCCCTACGCCGCGCTGGGCTCGTTCGTGGCCGAGAACAACCGCATCGCCGACCTCGGGTGGACGCCGGAGCAGTTCGCCGCGTTCCAGGACGGGTTCCGCGCGAGCTACGAGGGCCGCGGGCTGCCGCTCGACGAGCCGGCGGCGAAGCTGCGCGACGAGATCAGCGCGCGGGTGCAGTCCATGCTCGAGGCCGAGCGCCCCGATCCCGTGCGCGACTATTTCCGTTTCCTGCGCGAGAAGGAAAACGTGAAGCAGACCGCGAGCGGCCTGCACCATCGCGTGACCGAGGAGGGCACCGGCGAGCCGCCCAAGGCCGCCGACACGGTGGTGATCAGCTTTGCGGCCGGTCTGCCCGAAGGCAAAAGCCTGCCGGCGCTCTCCCGCTCGCGCGCGAAGGTGGCCGTGCGCGACCTGCTGCCGGGCCTGGCCGAGGGCGTGCAACTGCTGAAGGTGGGCGGCAAGGGCCTCATCTACGTGCCTCCGGCCCTGTCCTTCAAGGAGGCCGACTGGCCGCCGCAGCTGCCGCGCGACACCCCGCTGGTGTTTTTCGTGGAGTTGCACGACATCATTCCGGCGAACCCGTAGAGGTCGGGTTGGTGGGCGCGCCGGTGGACAAAGCCCAAACCGGCGCAACCAGCGCTTACGCAACCGATAGAGTGTCCGGCACGTTGTCTGCATCAGGCAGCGCGGCAGGTTTCAACTCCGGCCGATCTCCGGTCGGTTTTCGCGCACGACACACAAGACATGACTCCGCTTCGTTTTCCCGCAGGGTTCACCTGGGGTGTGGCCACCGCCGCCCCGCAGATCGAGGGCGCCGCCTTCGAGGACGGCAAGAGCCCGTCGGTGTGGGACACCTTCAGCCGCCGGCCGGGCGCCGTGCTCAACGGCGACACGCTCGACACGGCCTGCGACCACTACCGGCGCTTCGACGAGGATTTCGCGCTCATGCGCGGGCTCGGCCTCCGCCACTACCGGCTCTCGCTGGCGTGGCCGCGCATCCTGCCGGAGGGCGACGGCCCGGTGAACCGGAAGGGCCTGGATTTCTACCACCGGCTGTTCGACTCGATGGCGAAGCACGGCATCACGCCGTGGGTGACGATGTTCCACTGGGACCTGCCGCAGGCGCTCGAGAACCGCGGCGGCTGGCGGGTGCGCGGCACGGCGGAGGCCTTCGCGCGCTACGCCGACATCATCGTGCGGGCCTACGGCGACCGCGTGAAGAACTGGATCACGCTCAACGAGATTTTCTGCTTCACGCGGCTCGGCTACGGCACGGGCAGCAAGGCGCCCGGCGCCCGCGAGACCGAGCAGATCGTCAACCAGACCCACCACCACGCGCTGCTCGCCCACGGCCACGGCATGCGGGCGGTGCGCGAGCACGGCGGCCGGGGGGCGCGCGCGGGCCTGACCGACAACGTCATCGTCACGCTCCCGCTCGACCTGCGGCCGGCCAACGTCGCCGCCGCGCGCCGCGCCTTCGTCGAGGAGAACGTGCGCGTGCTCGATCCGCTGTTCACCGGGCGTTACGGCGCGGTCTATCGCCGGGTCACGGGCCGCGATGCCGCCAGGGTGGCGCGCGGCGACCTCGCGCTGATCGCGCAGCAAATGGATTACCTCGGACTCAACATCTACACGGGTTTCTTCGTGCGCGCTGGCAAGGGCGGGCGGCCCGAGAAGATTCCGTTTCCGGCCAATTTTCCGCGCGCTGATTGCACCTGGCTCTACCTGCTCCCCCAGGTGCTTTACTGGGGACCGAAACTCGTCACCGACCTCTACGGTCCGTTGCCGCTCTACATCACGGAAAACGGCGCCGGCTACGACGAGGAGCCGCCCGTCAACGGCGAGTCGCCCGACCTGCACCGCCGCGAATACGTGCGCAACAGCCTCGCGCAGCTCCGCGCCGCCATGCGGGAGGGGGTGCCGGTGAAGGGCTACTTCCTGTGGTCGTTCCTGGACAACTACGAGTGGGAGGACGGCTATCAGCGGCGTTTCGGCATCGTGCACAACGACTTCGCCACACAGCGCCGTACGCCGAAACTCAGCGCCCGCTGGTATTCCGAGGTTGTCCGTCGCAATGCCCTGATCTGAAGCGCGATGGGTTTGGCCTGCGAGGCCGGAGGCGGAGCGATTGCGGGAGCCTGTCGCGGGCCGATTTTGCGCTCACACTAGACCAGGGTTTTGGACCGCATGGCGAAAACCGGGGCTAAACTCATGCAAACCATTCTTCCACAGTATCTTGATGTGCCGTTGTCGCAGCCGGATCGCAAGCCTCGTAAGTGGCTGACGGGGGGCTCGATTCAGATGTCTGAATGAGCGCCTCGTTGCGACGGCGGATAGATTGACTTTCGAGGACACAACCCCGGCTGATCGCGCCGTTCGCTGGCCGCCCCTTGGGCCAGACTCCTTGGACACCCGCCCGCGGCCGGCACACCCCGCATTCCTAACATGAAGACCCCAAGAACCCTCGTGTTCGCCCTGATCGCAGCTTCCGCCACCTGGCCAAGCCTGCTCGCCCAACAAACCACGGCGCCGTCGCCCGCCGCTCCGGCCGCCACTCCTCCGGATAAGTCGGAGGAAGTCCTGGTGCTCTCACCCTTCGAAGTGAAGGCCGAGGAGGACTCGGGCTACGTCGCCACCGCCACCCTGGCCGGCACCCGCATCCGCACCGACCTGCGCGACGTGGGCTCGGCCATTACCGTCATCACGAAAGAATTCATGCAGGACATCGGCGCGACCGACAGCGCCACCCTGCTCCAATACACGCCCAACGCCGAGGTCGCCGGCACCCGTGGCACCTACGCCGGCTTGGGCAACGGCACCAGCGTCAACGAGGAGGCCAACCTCCGCGCCCCGGGCGGGGCCCAAAACCGCATGCGCGGCCTGGCGCAGGCCGACACCACCCGCGACTTCTTCGTCACCGACATCCCGTGGGACGGCTACAACGTGGACCGCATCGAACTGCAGCGCGGCCCCAATTCGATCCTCTTCGGCCTGGGCAGCCCGGCCGGCATCGTGAACGCCTCCATGCGCAACGCCGAATTCCGCCGCCGGGGCTCCTTCGAGTTCCGCACCGGCTCCTACGGCAGCGTGCGCAGCACCCTCGACGTCAACCAGGAGATCCTGGACGACGTGCTCGCGATCCGCGTTTCCGGCCTGTGGGACCACGAGAAATTCCGGCAGGACCAGGCCTTCGAGGACGACGAGCGCGTCTATGGCGCCGTGCGTTTCGAGCCGAAACTCTTCAAGGATTCCTCCTTCCGCACCAGCATCCGCGCGAAATACGAACACGGGGAGATCGACGCCAACCGGCCGCGCATCATCCCGCCCAACGACAACATCTCGGCGTGGTACCGGCCGACCGCCATCACGGCCGACAATCCCTTCGGCGGCATGGGCAAGCAGGTCGCCAACAACGCCTACGACCCCTGGCGGAGCGACGTGGCCAACATCACCCCGGGCGACGGGCGCGGCCTGATCCAGTCGGCCACGGTGAACTACCTGCCCTGGCTGAGCAACATGGCCAACCAGCAGCAGCCCTTCTGGACCATCGACGGGGCGAACAACTCGCTCTACCGGGTCTTCGGCGGCTGGGTGAACACCGGCGCGCGCAACAACACCGGCGGATTCACCGGCTCGGCCGTCGGCCTCCTCGGCAAGCGCACCAACGACATGTTCTACGGCATCGCCGGCCTGCCCCAGGCCGCCAACGGCCTGCGGCTGCCCAACGCCCAATACGGCCAATACCGGCAGCAATCCCTCCTGGATCCCACGGTCTTCGATTTCTACAACAACCTCATCGACGGCCCCAACAAGTGGGAGGCCGAGGGCTGGGACGCCTACAACATCGATGTGTCGCAGACGGCGTTCGGCGACCGCCTTGGCGTGCAGCTCATCTACGACCAGCAGAACTACGAGCGGCGCGGCTCGGCGTTCCTCGGCGGCTCCCCGAGCATCTCCATCGACGTGCTGAAGAACTTCGCCGATTACTACACCACCCCCGGGGCGGACGGCGTGACCAGCGTCACCAACCCCAACTTCGGCCGGCCCTTCGTCTCCTCGACCAGCGGCGGCAGCGGCAGCGGCTACGAGAGCGACCGTGAATACGTGCGGGGTTCGCTTTTCGGCGAGCTCCGCTCGCGGGATCTGCTCCAGAGCGACTTCCTCACGAAGCTGCTCGGCAAGCACCGCTTCAACGGTGTCTATAGCAAGGAAAAGTTCTCCTCCGAAAGCATCGGCTGGGTGGAAAACGCCAACAGCACGGAATGGGCCGCCTTCTGGAACGGCACCAACGGCCTCGGCTCCGGCATCCAGGACCGCGCGCCGCTGGCGTTCGTCTATCTCGGGCCGTCGGTGGCCAACCTTTCTTCGCCCGCCGGCGCCTCCATCCCCGCCCTCGGCGCCCCGATCACGATGAACGATCCCAGCATCGTCATCTTCAACGCCGACTGGCGGGCCAGCGTGCCCTACGGCGCCCCGTGGGATGTCCCGGCCAACCTCTACAGGGTTTTCAACGGTCGCCCCAATCCGGAAAGCACGGTCCAGCTCACCCAGGCGTCGAATCCCGCGAATTACCTCGGCTGGAGCAACTACAACACGACGCTGCTCCGTTACGACGGCGGCCGGAACAACAACCTCCTCACCCGCGCGCAGAAATCCATGCGCGAGACGACCTCCTACGCCGGCTCCTGGCAGGGCTTCTGGTGGAACGACGCCATCGTCACCACCCTCGGCTGGCGCTACGACGAGGTGAAGGGCAAGGCCGTCAACGCCACGGCGATGGGCGGCTACCGCAACATCCTCAACCTGGACCCGGCCGTTTACAAGCTGCCCGACGAATATCCGGCCAGCCAGATCTTCAAGGACCACTCCACCAGCGGCAGCGCCGTGGTGCACCTCAACCGGCTGTTCTCGCGCGACGTGCTGCCGCTCAACATCAGCCTCTCGTATAACAAGTCGAACAACTTCCAGGTCACCGACACGCGCCGCGACATCTACGGCAACCCCATCGGCAACCCGACCGGCGCCACCAAGGACTACGGCGTGCTGCTCTCCACGAAGGACGGCAAGTATTCCTTCCACGTGATCAAATACGAGACCAGCGTCGCCGGCGCCAGCAGCGGCATCAGCGATCCGGCCGGCATCGGCCGCGTCATCGCGCAGGGTCTCCGGTTCCGCAACGTCTTCCTCTACAAGCTCGGCGTCTATGACTGGGCGACGCGCGACCAGTGGCAGAACCGCAACACCTGGGGCGCGACCGACAATCCGCAGAACCCCGGCAACACCATCGGCGCCGACCGCACGCTCACGGCCACGCAGGGCCGCGCGCTCGAGGATGCCGCCATCAAGACCTGGAACGAAATCCAGGCCTATCTCACCGAGAAGGGCTTCTTCAACGCGTGGGGCTTCCAGCCGCAGGCGCTCTCCTCCCTCACCGACCGCACCACGTATGAGGCCAATCCCTCGGCCTTCGTCCCGCCCGACACGAGCCGGGTCTTCGCCTATGGCGCGACCCCGCCCCCGGGCTTCACCGTGACGGCCGACACGGAATCGAAGGGCTACGAGTTCGAGCTCGTGGCCAATCCGCTGCCCAACTGGCGCCTCATGTTCAACGCCTCGGAAACCACGGCGGTCCGCAGCAACGTCGGCGGCCCCCTGCTCGACGAATACATCGCCTACCTCGATGAGAAGCTGACCGGCACCCCGGCCGGCAACATGCCGCAGTTCGGCAACACGAGCCTGAACATCTATGCCAACGTCTATGGTCCGTGGCGCTCCAACTACGTGCTGATGAAGCTCCAGGAGAACGCCGCCGCGCCGGAGATCCGCAAGTGGCGCTACAACGTCGTCACCAACTACACGTTCCGCGAGGGCCGCCTCAAGAACGTGAACGTGGGCGGCAGCTACCGCTGGCAGGACAAGGTCATCATCGGCTACCCGGTCGTGACCGGCGGCGTGTTCGACCTCAGCCAGCCCTATTACGGACCCTCGGAGGACGCGATCGACCTGTGGGCCGGCTACGAGCGCAAGCTCACCGAGAAGATCACCTGGCGCGTCCAGCTCAACGTCCGCAACGCCTTCGCCAAGGACGGCCTCATCCCGATCTCCATCGAGCCCGACGGCAAGACCTGGGCCTCGGTCCGCGTGAAGCCCAACCAGGAATGGTTCCTCACGAACACCTTCTCGTTCTAAGATAGCTTAAACGAGGTAACGCCGCCCCCGGATCTCCTGGTAACGGATCCGGGGGCTTTTCTTTGGCGGGTTGCCGCCCGGGCCGGCCGGCGGGGTCTTGGGTGGCGGAGCTCCCGGCCCGTTGACCGCACTCCACGGGCCGGAGACCCGTGCCGCGATTCACACCAGCTCGCTGAGTTTCCGTGCCTCCGGGCGGAGCGGCACGAGGTCGGCGAGGTTCACCGGCTGGTTGCACCTGATGGACTCGACGCCGGCGATGCCGACGAGGATGGACGCGGCGCCCTGTTCGTGGCCGGCAAAACGCCCCCAGGGGTCGGTCGAGGATGCGTCCGGTGCGTAGAAGGAGCGGTTGAGGATCTCGTCGGCGCCGCCGTGCGCGGCCTTGATGACGGGCATCGGCACGGTGTAGCCGGTCTGGAAGTGGGGGAAGACCTTGATCCACTCGCCCTCAGCCTCCTGGCCGGGCCGGTCGTCCTCGAGTTTGAAGTCCTTGGGCCGCACCGCGCGGTTCATGTGCGAGCCGATGAACTCGTGGTATTCGATGCGGCCGCGGTCGCCGTTGAAGCACACGCGCATGCCTTCGCGCGGCGAGTAGCAGACCAGCGAGTAGGTGAGCAGCTCGCCCGTGCGGTAGCGGACGTTGAGCGACATCTGGTCGTAGATGTCGATGCCGTCGCGGAACACGTTCTGATCGCGGATGTAGCCGGAATCGGCCTCGCCGGCGCGATAAAGCTTCCGGAAGGAGTCGCTTTCATCGAGGTCGAGACGGAACGGGTCGCCCTTCGATTCGGGGTGGCCGGTGTAGCGCGGGTATTTCGTGAATGCGCCGTCGCCGCGGGCCTCGGCGTTCTTCCTCCCGTAGAACACGAGGTCGCCGTAGGCGAAGACCTGCGCCGGGATGGCATCGAGCCACCAGTTGACGAGATCGAAGTGGTGCGTGCTTTTGTGCACGAGCAGCGTGCCCGACTCGGCGGCGTGGCTGTGCCAGCGGCGGAAGTAGTCGGCGCCGTGGTTGGTATCGAGGAGATACTCGAGGTTGACCGAGTGCACCCGGCCGATGGTGCCGCGGGCGATGAGTTCCTTCACCTTGGTGCGGAAGGGCGCCCAGCGGTAGTTGAAGGCCACGCGCACGCGCCGGCCGGTCTCGCGCTGGGCGGCGAGAATGGCGCGGCATTTGGGGGCGTCGATCGTCAGGGGCTTCTCGGTGATGACGTCGCAGCCGGCGCGCATCGCGCGGATGATGTAGTCGTGGTGCGTGTCGTCCTTGGAGCACACGAAGACCGTGTCGGGTCGCGTCTCGCGCAGCAGGGCGTCGAATTGCGCGGCGGGGTAGGCGGGCACGGCGTGATAGCCCCACTCGCCGGCGAGCATCCCGTTGTAATACGCCAGGCGGGCCGGGCTCAGGTCGCAGATCGCGACGAGTTCGTTGTGGTCGCGGTAGGTGGTGACCAGGGGTTCGACGAAGCTGATGGCGCGGCCGCCGGTGCCGACGAAGGCGAAGCGTTTCTTGCTCATACAAAAGGGAGAGGGCCAGCGCAGCAGGCCGGCGCCCCCGGCGCAAGCGGCGGCTGCTCGGACGGTGGGAAGGGGGAATGCCCACCAGGATATGATAAAAATAATCCATGCAATGCCTCATAATAATAGCTTGACGCGGCCCACGACTAATAATTATCAAACAAGGCAGCTCACCCCCCTGACCCCATGAAAACCGCCCACCGCCCTCCGGCGCCGCGCCTGGCCGCCGCCCTCGTCGCGGGCTTGGCCGCGATCGCGGCCAGCGCCCAGTCCGTTCCTCCCGCCGCCACCCCGGCTGGCAAGGAGAGTGAAATCGTCGTCCTCGAAACCTTCCAGGTCACCACCACCAAGGACCGCGGCTACCTCGCCGGCAACTCCGTGTCCGCCACGCGCGTGGACACGCCCATCAAGGACCTGCCGTTCTCCATCAGCGCATTCACCGAGCAGTTCATCGAGGACATCGGCGCCATCGAGCTGCTCGACGTCGTGAGCTTCGCCCCCGGCGTGACCAGCGGCGCCAAGGAGTTCACCCAGGGCAACAACCGCTATTCCATCCGCGGCTTCGACGGCGACGTGACTCCGCAGCGCAACGGCTTCGTCGGCAACCGCTACGTGGACAGCGGCAACATCCAGCGCGTCGAGGTGGTCAAGGGCCCCTCCTCGCTCCTCTACGGCCAGATCACGCCCGGCGGCACCGTGAACTACATCACCAAGCGCGCCACCGAGAAGGATTTCACGCGGATCAAGGCCCAGGTGGGCACCGACAGCTTCTTCCGCACCGACCTCGACGTGAACCGCTCCCTCGCCGGCGGCAAGGTCAGCGCCCGTTTCATCGGCGCCTACGAGAACCTCCTCTCCTGGGCCGATCCGAGCGGCGGCGACGCCCACCTGCTCGCCGGCAGCATCGTGCTCCGCCCCGTCGAGAACGTCTCCCTCATCATCGATCTGGAGACCTACACCCGCAACCAGACCCCGCTCATCGGCATGAAGCCCAACCTCCAGGTCGCGGGCTTCACCTCCGCGACGGCTGCCAATTACCCCGTCCTGGTCGATCGCGCCCGCACCCAGGGCTACGTGGACGCCGGCAACCTCAACCTCGGCTTCCTCAGCTACCCCCCGCTGCCGCACGACTTCAATTACGTCGGCAAAAACGACTACCGCATCTCCTGGTTCGACTCCGTCAGCGCCGAGCTGAACGTCAGGCTCGGCGAGAAATGGCGGGCCCGCGCCAATGCCGGCTGGAACAAATTCAAGATCAGCAACAAGCTCACCGGCCTGGCCGAGGTCACGGTCACCCCGGCCGCCGCCTACCTCGCGACCGCCGGCAAGAGCCGTTTCACCTTCCGCGACGAACTGGCCGCCAACCCCGTCGCCGTGATGGCCGACCCGACGAAGACCGCCAGCGCGCTGCTCACCCGCCGCAAGCGCCTCGAGCAGTCCATGGGCGACAACCGCGCCTACCAGGCCGAGGTCACCGGCCTGATCGAGGCCGGCCCGGTGAAGCTCCGCCCGCTCTTCGGCGCCTACCTCAACCAGGTCGGCTCGGGCAGCTTCCGGCGCGAGAGCACCCAGACCCCGCCCGCCGGCACGCCCAACTCCGCCACCACCGGCGCGCAACACTTCCAGCCCTGGAACTTCAACGACCCCTCCACCTGGGACCGCGACTCCGACTACGACCTCGCCACCATCCCCGGCATCAATTCGTTCAACGACGCCGAGGGCGAGGAGACCGCCTACTACGCGTTGCTCAGCGCCACGATGGCGGAGGACCGCCTGATCCTGGTCGGCGGCGCACGCTACAACGAGACCTGGACCGTCAACACCGACTACCGGCCCACGGTCGTCGCGCCCTTCGGCCCGCCGTCGGTCGGCGACAAGTTCGAGGCCGACGAGACCACGCCGCAGTTCGGCGCCGGCTTCAAGGTCCGACCCGACCTGCTGCTCTTCGCGAGCTACTCGGAGTCGTTCTTCATCGAGGACCGCTCGCTCACCTCGTGGAATCCCGCCTACAACCCCGCGCTCCCCACCAGCTCGACCAACCGCGTCACCCTCAGCACGCCGGCCAAGCCCACCACGGGCCGCGGCTACGAGTTCGGCGTGAAGACCGACTTCCTCGAGGGCCGCGTGTCGTCCACCGTCTCGTGGTTCCACCTCGAGCGCGAGAACCGCGTGCTGCGCTTCCGCCAGACCGCGCCCGACGGCACCTTCCCGACGATCACCTCGCAGGGCACGGTGGACCGGAGCGAGGGCTTCGAGTTCGAGCTCACCTGGTCGCCGCTGAACAACTGGCAGGTCTTCGCCACGCTCAGCCTGATGGACATCAAGACCATCCGGGCGGAGTTCGCCGCCAACCCGGTTTACAGCGGCAGTCCCGATGCCGCCGCACAGGCCGCCTATCTGGCCGCCTACAACGAGGCGAAGGCGCTCATCCTCAACGCCGTGCCCGAGGGCTCCGCCGAGACCCTCGCCACGCTCTGGACGCGCTACACCTTCAACGACGGCCCCCTTCAGGGCCTGTGGCTCGGCGGCGGCTTCGTGCATACGGGCGACAAGGCCCAGCGCACGGCCAACCCCACGCTCTTCCTCGAGGCCGACACGATCTTCGACGCCACGGTCGGCTACGACTGGAAGGCCGCCGGCGCGAGCTGGGGCGCCACGCTCGCGTGGAAGAACATCGCCGACACCGAATACTTCAACGCCAACCAGTCCCGCGGCAACCCCGGCCGCGTCATCCTCTCGCTCAGCACCAAGTTCTGAGCGGGTGAGACGGTCATCACAATACACCAGCCGTCGCCAAGGCTATGGCTGGCAGGCACAAAATGCACGAAAGGCGCCTGACAGGTAGGGCGCACCGGCCCGGTGCGCCGGGAACATGATATCATCCTCGCGGCGGAGCGGGCCGCACCGCCCTACCCAGATTCATGCAATGGAGCCAGGCGTCCTCGCGCCGAAAGGTGGAGCGCGCTGACCTCAGCGCGCTTTCTTTCGTCAGCTCTCCGAACCAGCGCACTGGGGTCAGTGCGCTCCACCTCGATTTGCATAGTTCCGACTTGGTTGATCCGTGTGCATCCGTGTTTATCTGTGGTTTACCCGCCTATGGCGGCGCCAAAGGCGACCAGGGATGAACTCTCCTTTTTGCGTTTCTGGTGCTTTTTGTGGCCAATCCTTCTGCGGCGTTTAGTTTGAATCCTTTCATGCCCTACCGCCGCGTCATTTCCACGATGGGTTGCCCGGAACTCGGCCTCGCCGAGGCCGCCGCGCTGGCGCGGCGCCACGGCCTCGACGGCATCGAACTGCGCTCGCTGGGCGGCACGATGGATCTGCCGGCGCACTTCGCCGCGACATACGGCACGCCGGACAACCTCGCGGCGCAGAAGCCCGCGATGGCGGTCACCGCGCTGTGTCCCTCGCTCAAACTGGCCGGCGGCACCGCCGAAGACCGCGACGCCTTCCTGCGCGTCGTGCCCTGGGCCGAGGCGCTCGGCGCCCCGTGGCTGCGTGTCTTCGACGGCAATGCCGCCGCCGATCCCGCCGGGGCGGCCGCCACCGTGCGCTGGTGGCGCGAGCAGCGCTCCCGGCACGGCTGGCGCGCCGACATCATGGTCGAGACGCACGACTCCCTGCTCACCGCCGCGGCGGTGCGGCGGTTCCTCGAGGCCTGCCCGGGCACCGCGATCCGCTGGGACTCGCACCACACTTGGAAGAAGGGCGGCGAGGATCCCCTCGTTACCTGGCGTGACATCAAGGGCGCCGTCGTCTCGATCGACGTGAAGGACAGCGTCAGCCGCCCCTCCGCGAAGCACCCCTACACCTACATCCTGCCCGGCGACGGCGAATTTCCCATGGCCCCGCTGCGCGCGGCGCTGGCGGCGGAATACAGCGGCGCCGTCAGCCTCGAATGGGAAAAACTCTGGCACCCCTACCTAGCCCCGCTCGACGAGGCCCTCGCCGCCGCGCACAGCCGCAGCTGGTGGTGACGGCTGGAACCCTACACCCTTGAGTTGGAGGAACCACTGATGGGTTTCGCCAAGCGGCGAAACCTTGCTTCACCCCTCCGGCTGATCGCCTTCGGCTTTGTTTTTAGGAGGCTGCTGATCGCAGCCTGGATCAAGCCAGCCGGCGATAAGCCGGCCCCCGAAACCCAGTGGCGGAGACGATCAGTCGGAGCCGGTCCTTGAAGGATTCATCGCTTGATGAATCCCTTTTAGTGGTAAAACAGCTCCGGGGTTTTGGGTGTGCCCTTTCGTAGCCAGGAACGGGGGCCGAAAACACGCGCCGGGCCTGCCCATGCGCGGACTGGAAAAAGCACCATTGCCAGCCACAGGCCCGTGGTCTTTCGTGCCTACCATGAATCCGGCCACAAAAAACCCGTAACGCCGAATGATACGGTTGGGCGATGAACACCGATTCTGAAATCGACTATTCAGAGCTTCCCACCATCGAGAAAGCACGCGCTCGCATCCGTGCACTTACACAAAAACGGAAGGCGATGCCCCAGCCGGCGCCCAAGAGAAAAGAAAAAGAAGTTCAAAAGTGGACGCGGTAAACGTCGCCGTATTCGCGAAGAGGACATACTTCTCGGACCGAACTATGCGGCAGCAGATAGATATTTCGCTGGCAGAGCGCAGGCAGGACCTCCTCGTTCTCTGTTCACTGTTTCAGGCGGCCTGCCCTCCCTCGGGAAAAGAAGATAAGTGCCCAACAGCCGCCACAGCAGCAACGCCCTTGCACTTACCTGATTCACCAATGTTATCTCGGCACCACATAATCCCGAATATCAAAAAAGGCGGCTGATCTGAATCGTTGACCATAAAGAAATGGATCAGGACACCCTTGATAGGCACCTCGACAAACTGGCCGGCGCTCATGTCGCCATGCTCAGTGCAGTAGGGGCGTTGCTGGGAATATTGTAAGCGCGACTTCGATCATCGCTTCAATTGGAGGAAGCAGAAGCTCGCTGCTATTTCCGACGATAGTGGTGTCGTTCATCGGCGTAGCGTGCGTGCTCGCGACATTCTACCAAGAGAAGAGAGAGTTTCTTCGAGCACTCGAAGTTATGGCCGATATGGAGACCATGCCTCGAGCCGAACAGATGAAGCTGGTGCTGCGTGAGATTGGGAGAAAGAGCGCCGCCAATCGTCTTTCGAACGCTACGTTGTTCATCACCTTGATTGCGTCTGTTCTGTTTCTCATTTTGTGCGCGCAGACCTTTAGTCCCAATATGTTCTAAAGAAGCTCAACGCTGAGCGGCTTTCTGTGTCGCCGTAGCGCGAAGCAGGGCGCTGGTTGAACCCATTCGACGGGCTCAGGGTTTACAACGAGCCTTCGCTGGGCCTACGGTTCGCAGACGAGCCCGCCGAAGTCGGACAAGCTCGCGCAGAACGATCGGGTGAGTCCAACCCGTTGGAGAACAGCGCATTTTGCATATCGGATCGACAAAGTATCCTAAGCGCTTAGCTTTTTGACCGTGAATCACGCAGCCTTCAGTCGGAAAGGCGGACGGGCCCGATCACTGGCCAAGACCGTCGCGAACCGGGCGAAGGCGACCGCCTATTGGGAGGCGGTGCGAAGCGGAAAGAAGCCGCAGCCGCGCCGTCGGCGGGTGCCGCCGGCTCCCGAGATCGTCGCCCGGCTCCTGGCTGATTACTGCCGGCAGGCAGGCATCACCCGGCTGGAAGCTTTCGGCTCGGCTGCGAGAGGCGAGGCCGGGCGGGGCAGCGACGTCGATTTGATGGTGACCTTCGGTGCCAATCCCGGCCTGCGGTTTTTCACGATGGAGGATGAAATGGCGGCGATCCTCGGCGTGCCGGTGCACCTGCTGACCCGCGAGTCGGTCGAGCAGATGTCCAACCCCTATCGCCGGGTCTCCATTCTCGCGGAGGCCCGGGAGATCTACCGTGGCTAAGCCCGTTCCGAAGACGCAGGACGCCTACCTGCACGACATGCTGGAGGCGGCGCGGCTGATTCACGGCTACATGGCCGGCGTCGCCTTCGAGGATTTCTGGCACAACAGCGAAAAAAGGGATGCCGTTGCGCTGCGTCTTTCCGTGCTCGGCGAGTCGGCCCACAAGATCGACCAAGTGACGGAAGCCGCCTTGCCGGGCCTTCCGTTCAAGGGCCTTCGCGGGATGCGCAACCGCATCGCCCACGACTACGGCGCGGTGGACTTCAAGATCGTCTGGGCGGTGACGCAGACGGAAATCGAGCCGCTGATCGCCGCGCTGGAAACCTACTTCAAGAATCGGCCGCCGCCCTCTCCAGTGCCCTGAAACCACCGCAGGGCGAATTACCGGCACTGCACGATTTCCGTCCGTGTCTAGCCGTGAAGTTGTCCGTGGCTCAATTGACTGAGCCGGGCTTAGTGGGGATCGGCGGCTGGGCGGAAAATTCCGCCGCCTGGGCCAGGAGCGGGTCGAGGAAGCCGGGTGCGAGCTTTTCCTTCTGCGGGTGCGGCCATTTTTCCGGCGCGGCGTTGTAGGGGCGGAGGAATTCGAGCGCTTTCGGCAGGCTGGCTCCGTTGGGGGCGGTGAAATTCCAGAGATCAAAACCGAGGCCGCGGGCGTGGCGGGCGACGGCGAACCAGGCCTCGAGGTTGAAGCGGCTGTAGCCGAGGCCGTCCACGCGCCGGATTTCCTCGGGCTGGCTGCCGTCGGGCCGGATTTGCTGCGCGATCCGGTCCCGGGCCTCCAGGACGAGTTCGCGGGCGAGGTCGTCGCGTCCGACGAAGCGGGCGACCGGGATGATGTGGGCGAAATACCAGGTGCCGTGGTTGTTCTGCGCGGCGCGCTCGGCGCGGGCATTGGGCGCGTTGAGCAGCCAGTCGAGGTAGCGCGCAAACCACGCGCGGATGGCGGTGTGTTCCTCGGCGGAAAGCGCCGGAGAGTCCGCGAGCAGCCGCAAGGCATCGATGACGCTCGCGAAGTCGCGGGTGTCGAGCACGCCGGCGGGATTGCCGCGGTTGCCGTTGTGGCCGAGGCGCACCTGGGCGAAGTCGAGGTTGGGGTTCATGCGCGTGGCCGGGTCGAGATACCAGGCGCGCAGCCACGCGCCCGCGCGGCGGGCGGCGGCCGCGGCGCGATGCAGGTGCCACGCCGCCGCCAGCCGGAGGACGGCCGCGCTGAACGTCCCGACGCGATGCCGGTCGCCCGCCGCGACCTGCGCGTGATTGTGCCGGCCGTCGCGCTGCACATAGGGCAGGCCGCCGGGCCGGGCCGGATCGGGCCACCAGTAGCGGGCGTAGCTGATGTAGTCGTGCGGGTCGCCGCCGGGCAGGGACTCGCCTTCCACGACGGTGGTGATCGGCGCCGTCAGCGCGGCCGGGGCGTGTTGGGCCAGCCCGGGAAGTTCGGCCGGCTGGAGCAGCCAGGGTTCCGCGGCGGGGAGATGGCCGGCGAGGAGCGTGAGGAGCAGGGAGGAAGAACAGGTTTGCGTAAATTTCATGTGGGTCAGCGACCTTGGGCGCGCGAGGTGGAAAAGGCGCGCGCGAGCGCGCTGCCCACCGTCAGGTCAGCGAAGCGCGATCGAGTCATCGGTGAGCGTGAGGACGATCGGCTTCGCCCCTGGGTGGCTGATGGCGAGGGAACCGTCGGGCGTGAGCGTGGCGTCGACGAAAGTGACGCTCGCCTGTGCGCCCCCGGGGCCGACCGTGCGATAAGGTTTCAGCACGGCGTAGACCGTGAACGACGCGGCCGGCTGCGCGCTTTCGAGAGTGAGGTGGGAGTGGTCGGTCCATTTTCCGGTGACGTATTCGCCGCCGACTTCGCCGGTCACATAGCGCGGATCGACGGGGATCGGGAACTTGTCCGTGACGTGCGCCTGCCATTCGATGTCGGGTGAGACGAGGCGCACCTGGAGCGCGGCTTTGCCGCCGTCGCCGTCGAGGATCGCGCGGTTGCCGTCGAGCCAGCTGATGGGCCGGGCGGAATGCAGGAGCCAGGAGAGCTTGCCGGGTGTGGTGAGTTCGACCCGATCACGGAGCACGACGTAGCGCCGGTCGATGAACACGAGGTCGCGGGTGACGCGCTTCACGCGGCCCTTCGGTTGGAGCGTGGCGTAGGCTGCGGTGGCGTCGCCGGTGGTGAGCACGTAGCGTTCGCCGACTTCGTAGCGGGTGATTTTTCCGGTGGCGGCCTTGCTCTGCGCCTTCTGGCCGAGGCCGTCGATGAGGAGCGCGTTTTTCGACACCGTCTGGCGCGTCCAGCCGGCGTGGTGCGGGGAGTTGTGGAATTCGCGGTAGGCGGAGTTGATCGCGAGGCTCTCGCCCCAGGCGTTCAGAATGAAAGCGTTCTGGTCGGCGTGGCTGTGGCTGAACGAGCCGTAAGGCGAGGACTTGAAGGTGACGTGAATGTCGTTGGCGGGATCGCCGAGCGCGCTGTGCAGGGAAACCCAGCCGACGTCGGCGAAATGGCGCTGCGGCGGGAGTTCGCTGAGCGGACGCGCGAGCGGGAGAGGCAGGTGCGATGCGATGAAGTTGCGCACGAGGAATTCGGCGGCGGTGGGGTAGTTGCGGTCGAGGCCGGCGAGGCCCTTGTCTGCGGGGCGCGGGCGGCGGTCGGTGCAGAGATCCGCATAGGCCCGGAACCAGCCGTTCTGCTGCACACGGGAGGCGTGTTCCATGTAGTCGGCGACGACGGGTTCGAGGTTGAAGCGGCCGGCGTTGGAGGTGTCGCCGAAGGTCGTGTGCAGGTAGGGCTGGACGTGGTAGAGCGCAAAGAGCGGCGAGTTTTTCCAGAAGGGGCTGGCGTAGGCGGAGGGATCGCCGATCGCGAGCAGCGCATCCTGAAAGACGGCGTGCTCGAAGGTGCCACGCCAGTAGGCGTTGCCCTCGGCCCAGCCGCCGTCGTCGCCGCCGAAGGGCGGAAACTGGTCGCGGTAGAACTTGTAGGCGAAGGCCCACCACTCACGCGCCTCGGGCAGGTCGTCCCAGAGCGCGAGGCCCGCGAGCCCGGTCATCGGCATGAAACGCACCGGGTGCGACGAAAGGTCGGCGGCGATGGAGTTGCGCGTGATCTTGGAGATGTCGCCCTCCTGCTCGATCCAGCGGGCGGAGCGGGTGCCACGCTCGCGGAAGTGGGCGAGGATGGCCTGTTTTTCCGCGGGCGTGAGGCGGGGGCGGAGCTGGTCATAGACGAGCGGGAGTTTGCGCCAGAGGCGGAAGTGCGCCTCGTCGTTGTAAGTGATGTCCGTCGCGCCGACGGCGGGGCCGGATTTCCAGTCAGGGGCGAAATGCCAGCCGGCGACGCCAAGGAGGATCTCCTTCGCCTTGGTGAAATATTTTTCCTCGCCGGTAACGAGCCAGCAGAGCGTGGCGGCCTCGGCGACGCCGGTCACGCGGCCGCAGGTGTCCTGCACGGCGCGCCACTTGTCGGCCTTGGCGGAGTCGCGCTTCGAGGGTGTGGGATCGCCGTAGGTGACCGGCTCGGCCGGGAAAGGCCACGCCAGCCAGTCGCGGTCGAGGTCGGCTTTGATTCTGGCGAAGGCCTGCGCGCCCTCGCCGGTCGTGCAGTAGGCCCGGAACGCGTCGGCGCGACCGGCGAGTATGTTGGTGCGCGGGGCGGTGGCCGGGATGACGGCGGCAAAGTCCTGCCGGGGGAGCGAGCTTGCTCGCGACGAAAGCGCTGAAGCCGCGAGCAAGCTCGCTCCCACAAAGAATGACGACCGATTGAAGTTCATGTGAGGGCGGGGAGCGACCAGTGGTTGATTTTCCAGTCGCCAAGGGCGGGGTGCCGGAGGTGCCACTCGCCGGCGGGGGCGGAGATCACGGTCCAGGGGGCGGCGGCGGGGCGGTCGGCGCCCGTCCAGGCGAGGGCGGCGAGAAAACCATGCTCGCCGGCTGGCGAGCCGACGCGGCCGGTCGCGGCGATCGGGGTGACGTGATAGGGTGCGGCGATGTGCGCGCGCGGCGTGTTTTCGTCGAGCCGCTCGTCCCATGCCGTCGCGGTGAAGCCGTGCAGGGGTTGCAGCAGGGTGCCCGCGCCGGCGGGCGACCACGCGGCGAGGACCGGGCCGGGCCCCCCGCGCACGCCGCGGGGCTCCGTGAGCGGCAGCGCGTAACCGCCGACGCGCAGCACGCCGGGGCTGCGGCATTCGTAGCGGTGCACCTGCAAAATCCAGCCGGCCTTCCACCATATGCCGGTCTCGACGCCGCAGTTCACCTGGCCGGTCTTGAAACCGAGGTTGGTGCTGTAGAACACATGCGCTTCGTCCATCTCGACCGCGACGGTGGAGTGGCGGCCGAAGACGCGCCCGTCGTCGAGGCGGAGCGTGAGCGCGGAGTCGGGCGACCAGTTGGTCTGGTTGGGAAAGGCGAGGGTGAAGCCGGTGCCCGTGCGGTAGGCGGTCTTGCTCCATTTCCAGGCGCCGTAGCGGAGGTTGAGATTGGAGATCTGCGAGCCGGCGTTGAGGATCTCCACCTCGCCGCCGGTGCTGCGGACGACGAGGCCCGCGGGGCGGATGACGTGCGCGTGGTCGCCGCGCTCGGCGGCCAGCGGCTCCTCGGGTGCGGACCAGAACGGGTGCTCCGGCGGCAGCAGGAGCGGTGCGAAGCCCTTGGCGCACCAGTAGGGCGAGGCGGCGCAGGAGTAACTCTCCATCAGCGGCTCGAAACGGTCGGTCCAGCCGATGGCGAGGCAGCCCTGCGGCTGGGTGATCGGTTTCGACAGGAAGAAATCGAGGTTGCGTGTGCAGAGGCGGCGCAGGCGTCCCGGCGGCAGGTCGGTGCAGTTTTCCGCGAGGGCGAGGCCGAAGACGTTGAGACAGTTGAAGCGGTAGGTGATGGAGCGGCCGAAGGCCGGATGCTCGCCGCTGGCGGCAAAGAAGTGCTCGTAGTCGCGCACGAAGGACCGCGCCCAGTCGCGCCAGCGCTGCGCGCGGGCGGGATCGCGGGCGCCGTGCAGGCGCGCCCACCACAGACCGTAGAAGTGGAAGGCGTAGGCGTTGTAGTGGTCGTAGGCCTGGTTGATGCCGTCCTCGAACCAGCCGCCGCCACGGTGCATCAGCTCGAGGCGGGCGAGGAATTCGTCCACGATGGGCCGGTCGGCGGGCCGGCCGTAGCCGTGCTTCAGGAGAAACTCCAGGATGTGGACGCCCATGAAGTAGTGGTTGTTGTTGACGATGCCGTTGCCGCGGGCGGTGCCGAGCCAGCGGGCGACCTGGTCGCGCCGGGCGGGCGTGAGCGGCTCCCAGAGCTCGGCCGGCGCGATCTGCAACGCGATGGCGAGCAGGCCGATCTCGACGTGATGCTGGTGGTAGTTGGCGTCAGGTCCCCAGTATTGCGGGTGCGCGGGATCGGTGCCGAGCACGAGGCCGGCGCGGAACCACGACGAGATCTTTTCGCGCAGGGCGGCATCCTCGGGGCGCGGCGCGGATTGCAGCCAGTGCGCGGCGAGCAGCAGCGGCCGGGCGAAGGATTCGAGCCGGTCGGCCTGGGCGTCATGGTCGGAGGCGGGGCCGGTGAGCGGCAGGTCGGCGCGGCCGGCTTGCATGAGCGCGGCCAGCGGTTCGAGCAGGCGGCGGGCGGCATCCTGCCAGTGGCGGTAGGGGGCGGGCAGCATGGGCGGAGCGTCAGGTGGCCTTGTCGTAGATCTCGGGGGTGACGACCGCCTGGAGCGGCCGGCCGGCGCAATAGGCGCCGAGATTGCTCAGGGCGAAGGCGCCGGCATCGCGCCGCCGGTCGTTGGTGGGGCCGGCGATGTGCGGCGTGAGGGAGACGTTGCGCAGGCCGCGGAACGGCGAGTCGGCCGGCAGCGGCTCGACGGTATAGACGTCGAGGCCGACCATGATTTGCCCCTCCTGGGCCACGCGCAGGAGCGCGGCCTCGTCCACCACGGCGCCGCGGCCGACGTTCACGAACACGCCGCCCGGGCGGATGAGCCGGAGGTGGCGCTCGGTGACGGTGCCGGCGGTGGCGGGGTTGAGCGGGGCGAGCTCCACGATGATGTCGTTTTCGGCGAACAGCTCCTCGAGCGACGCGGCGCAGTGCACGCCAAAGGAGGCGGCGAGCGCCGGGGTGATGTCGGGGGCGAAGGCGGCGACCGGCGTGCCGAAGGGCCGGAGGAGGTTCACCAGTTCGCGGGCGATCTGGCCGAAGCCGTGCAGGCCCACGCGGCGGCCGAAGAGCGAGGCGGTCTCGCTGCCGCCGTTTTTCCAGGCGCCCTCCAGGTGCATGGCGATGGTCCAATGCGTGGCGCGGCGCAGGCAGGACAGGATGTGAAACAGCGCCCACTCGGCCACGATGCGGCTGATCGAACCGCCCCAGTTGGTGACGAGGAGGCCCTGCTCGAGGTGCCGTCGCGTGACGAGCCGGCGGACCGAGCCACAGAGATAGCAGACGTAGCGCAGGTTCGGCGGCAGTTCGGCGGGGAGGGCCGGGGTCTTCCAGCAGGCGAGCAGCACCTCGGGGTTGGCGGCGGCGAGGGCCTCGTGAAACTGCCGCGCGGAAAGGCCTTCGATGTCGCAATGCGTGAAGGAGCCGGCCAGGGCGCGCACTTCGCCGAGCAACGGCTCGGGGAGGAATTCGTGCAGCTCGGGCCTGGCGAGCGCGGCCAGGAGGGTGGGACGACGGTTCATGTCAGTCAGGAGGGAAGCATTCGAGGATTTCGGCGGCCGGTTCGGGCGTGTAGCGCAGCGCACCGAGGCCGGCGGGGCAGAAAAACTTGTCGCAGGGCTTGAGCACGTGGCGCTCGCCGCCCGCCTCGATGGCGACGCGGCCGGCGGTGACGATGCCGATATGGCAGCCGTCCTCGCTCTTGGCAACCGGGGCGCGGAGACGGCTCTGGCGGACACGGAAGCACGGGGTGTGCGCCGGGCCGATGAGGTCGTCCTGCCAGGAGTCGGGCCCGAGCGCGCGGCGGCGGCGCGGCACGCGGGCGGCCTCGGTGGCGACGCGGGAGAGCGGCCACGGCGCAAGGTCGAAGACGTCGAGGCAGAAGTCGAGGTCACGGCCCATGAACCGGGCGCTCTCGGGCAGCACGTAGCCGCCGCGCGCGAACTCGAAGCGCACGACCAGGTCGCTCGGCTCCTGGATCTCGACGAGAAACACGCCCTCGCCGAGCGCGTGCGGCACGCCGCCGGGCACGAGATAGGTGTCGCCGGGTTTGACCGGAATCCGGTCGAAGCAGGCCTCGATGGCGGCGAGGTCCTGGGCTTCGATCATCCGGCGGAGTTCCGTGCGCGAGGGTGGGCGCTGGAAACCGAGATAAATGCAGGGCTGCGCCACCTCGGGACGCGTGGCGAGCACGTGGTAGGCCTCGGTCTTGCCGCTTGGCGAACCGAGGAAACGCCGTGCGAAATCCGCGGTCGGGTGGACCTGGAAGTGCAGGCGGATCGCCGGGTCGAGCAGCTTGACCAGCAGGTGCGGGTGCGGGCCGTGTTTCGCCGCGTGGGCGGCGCCGAGAAACCAGGCCGGGTCGGAGGCGAGCAGCGCCGTGAAGTCGTGCGCTTCGCCGCCGACCAGCACCCGGGACCGGCCTTCGGTGAGGTGTTCGCGGCCGGGATTGATGGCGCGCGTGGTGGCGGCGATCCAGTCCTCGGGAAAATGGCCGTCGGCGGGCGCGGCGGCGCCGGCGAGCTCGTCGAGCCGCCGGCCGCCCTGGTAGGAGCGCCAGACGCGGTTGGGCGGGAGAAGGACGAGTTTGCCCCGGGGAGCCATGCGCGGAAGATCAGGCGGCGGGTTTGGCGCGGGCCTGTTTCACGAGGGCCCAGCCGATGAGCATCACGACACCGCCGCAGAAGAGGAAGGCGAGCCGGCCGACGAGGGGGTTGGGGATCAGCGCCAGCAGGCAGACGATGGCGCCGTAGGGCAGGCACAGCCAGCCGATGAGCCAGGACTGCTTGTCGTCGGTGGCGGCGGCCTCCTCCTTCGCGTAGTCCACAGGCGTGGCGAGGTTGCGGCACATGAGCTCGATCGAGGCCTTCTGCGCGGCGGATTCGCGGTCGTAGAACAGGCGCGCAAAGAGGAACCACGCGAGCCCGGCGCCGAGGATGAGGAAGACGCCGATGCCCTGCTCCCAGCTCTGCCGCTCCCAGTGGGAGACGCCGCCGGTCGCGCCGAACTTTTCGACGGCCCAGGCGATGTCGAGGTAGCGGTCGGTGAGGAAGCTCGCCACGAAGCACACGATGACGGCCGACCAGCCGGTCCAGCCCGGCGTGCGCCGGATGACGAGGCCGAGGACCAGCGGCACCACGTAGGGGAGGGAGACGAGCACCTGGAACTTCACCATCAACTCGAAGAGCGTGAGGTTGCGCAGGGTGGTGTAGAAGACCGCGATGGCGATGACCGTGAGTCCGAGAAGGACGGTGGCGAGCTTGCCCGCGTGCAGCAGCTCGCGCTCGCCGGCCTGCGGGCGGAGGATGGGCTGGTAGAAGTTCTTGATGAAGACGCCGGCGTTCTTGTTGAGACCGGCATCCATGGACGACATGGTGGCGGCGAAGATGCCGCTGACGAGCAGCCCGGTCATGCCGACGGGAAAGACGGCCTGGGCGATGGCGAAGAAGGAGCCCTCGGAGGGTTCGGCGAGCCTGGGGAAGGCCGCCGCGAGGTCCGGATGCGTGACCGTGGCCAGCATCGGCGGAATGAACCAGAGGAAGATGCCGACGAGGAAGAGGCCGGCGCCGAGAAGGGCGGCCTTGCGGGCGTGGGTGCCGTCCTTCACGCACAGGTAGCGCGAGGCGTCGTGCAGGTTGTTGGTCGAAAGGAACTGCTTGAAGATGATGGCCACGCACCAGAAGAGCAGGAAGTCGTCGGTGGCGAGCTTGCCGAGGTTGAGGGAGGTGGCGGAGAGCCGCTCGACGGCGACCGGCCAGCCGCCGACGTGGGCGACGGCCAGGAACATCGTGACCATCGTCACGGGCATGAGGATGAGCACCTGGATGAAGTCGCTGGCGAGCACCGCCCAGCTCCCGCCGAGCAGGGAGATCAGCAGCACCGAGACGCCCGTGACGACGATCGTCGCCTGCACGTCCATGCCGAAGGCGGCGGAGAAGAACACGCCGAGGCCGTAGAGCCAGATGCCGGCCGTGAGCATCTGCAACGGCAGGGTGATCCAGGTGAAGGTCTGCTCGCTGGCCCGGCCGAAGCGCTGGCGCACGGCCTCCATGCCGGTGATGACGCGCAACTGGCGGATCTTCGGGCCGAACCAGGCGGCGTTGATGAAAAAGCCCACGGCATTGCCGATGTAGATGACCATGATGGGCCAGCCGTCGCCGTAGGCGCGGGAGGCCGCGCCGGTGAAGGTCCAGGCGCTGAACGAGACCATGAAGGCCGAGCCGCCCGCCATCCACCACAGGACCTGGCCGCCGCTGCGGAAGTAGTCGCTGACGTTGGTGATGAAGCGCCGGAAGACCCAGCTGATGGCCAGCATGAACGCGAAGTAGAAGCCGAGCACGGCGTGGTCGTAGGGGGTCATGAGGAGGGGAGCAGATTTGGCTAATAATTATTAGCAAACAAGCCCAAAGTGGGGAAAATCTCGGGGTTGCGGGGCCGGTTCAGCCCGCCGCGGGGCCGGTGGTGCCGCCGGGCACGAGCTGGGCGGGCAGGATGAGGTCGTTGATGCTCTCGTCGTCATCGCCGGTGGAGTCGAGGAGGAGTCGGGCGGCGGCGGCGCCCAGTTTCTCGGCGTCGGAGCCCGCGACGGTGACGCGCGGCGACTCGGCGGTCGCGAGGCGGGAATTGTCGGCGCCGGCGACGCTGAGGTCTTCCGGCACGCGCCAGCCCTCGCGCTGGAGGGCCTTGACGGCACCGGCGGCCATCAGGGTGTTGTAGCAGATGAAGGCGGTGGGGAAGTCCTTGCGCCGCGCCTCGGGCAGCAGGGAGAGGATGCCCTCGAAGCCCATGGCGCGGTCGCCCTCGGTGAAGCGCAGGCAGTAGCGCTCCTCGGCGGCGAGTCCGCGCGCGCGGAGGGCCTCCCGGAAGGCATCGAAGCGCATCTGGTGACGGTTGAGCGTGGCGTTGCCGCCGAGCCAGCCGAAACGCCGGTGGCCGAGGTCGTGCAGATGTCCGACGAGCAGCTCGAGCGCCTGGGGCTCGTTGCCGATCACGGAGTGGCACTGGCCGGGATGCCGGGCGGAGACCGCGACGATGCGGGTTTCGTGCCGGCGCAGGGCCTTGAGGAAGGCCGGCGCCACCTCGCCGAGCAGCACCACGCCGCGCAGCGTGTGGCCCGCGGGGAAGAACTCCGCCAGCCTGGCCGGGTCGAGCGTGTCTTCGGACCCCAGAAACACCGCGGTATGGCCGCGCGCGGCGAGCGCGGTATGCAGGCCGTGGAGCACGAGACCGAAGTAGGAGCCCTGGTTGTGAAGGGCGAGTCCGGAGCGCAGGATGAAGCCGACCTGCCGCTGCCGCACGCCGGCGGGGGACTGCGCGAGGTTCATGCCCTTGGGCTGGTAGCCGAGGCGCGCGGCGTGGTCCCAGATCGTCTTGTAGGTCTCCGGGTTGATGCCCTCCTTGCGGCCATTCAGGGCCAGCGAGACAAGCGCCTGGGAGATGCCCAGGTCGCGGGCGATGGACTGTTGGGAGACCCGTTTCTTCACGCGCATAATAATTTCCTAATATTGATTAGGCCCGAACGGCAAACGAATAGTGTGTCGTCCCGTCCGCTGTGGCGCCGGTTCTGGAGCCGCCCCCGGCCGGGTTGCCTCGCTGCCTTGGGTGCAGCAGCGGCGGCTTACTTCGCCGTAGCCATGGCACAGGCGGGTAGGTAACGCCGCTGGTCGGGCGCCTGACGATGGTCGCTGGCAAGAGTGTCACTGGCATATCACGAACTTGTGATGGCCGTTGCCGCGCAGACCGGTTCAATTCCTCAACCAGGTTGCTTGCCCCCCTCAGCAGTATTCCGTCCACGCGTCCTGCTCTCTCTCTTGCACGTGGAGGATTGCGCCGCGTGGACCGCGCTGGTGTCGGCCGCCTGTCAGGGCTGGTCTGATATCTGCTATCTCGGGGTAGAATCGAACTTGAGCAAGGCACGCTCGGTCTGTTTCGCCACGCCACCCGATGTGCTTCTGCTCGACTCTGGCTGCCCGACGGCGATGGCCTGACGCTCGCTGCCGAGCTGCGCCGACGACAGATGCCGATCAAGATCATTGCCTGCACCTCGCGGCATGATCCCGTTGCACTGCATGGCTACGATGCCTTGCGGCTCGAGGGTCTGTTGCTCAAGTGTGGCGACCTGCCGGTCGTATTGTGCGCTGCGCTCGACCGAGTGCGGCGCGGCGGCCGCTATCTTTCGCCGGAACTGGCCGCGGGCCATGCACAGATGCGGACCGACCCCAACGCTTATTACAAATTGCTATCTCCACGGCAACAGGCGTTGCTGCCGTTGCTGGGTTGACGGATGACGTGATTGCCCGACGGACAGGGGCGCCCGCGACTGCCATCCGGGCGCATCGCTATCGCATTATGCACGTGCTCAGACTGAACCGCCTGCCCGCGCTGACGCGGTGGGCGGTGCGCACCGACTTCGTGCCGTCCTCGTTTTTCACCGACCACGACACTTCCGACCAGCGATAGCTTGGCGTCATTGCGACTATCGGATGCAACCCCAGAAGGCCGGAGACCAAACACAGAGATCGCCGAGAAAGCGGAGAGAGCAGAAAGTGATGCTGGCCGCCGCGCGTGGCGATTCGCGTCCTTCGCGATCATCGCGTGACGCCTGTTTGCGTCGGCACTTGACATCGCTGCGGGCCGCTTGGGTTGCGTCGGCCGATGCAGTCAAGCGGGGTTTTGCACACTTTTGTGCGCAATTTCCATCTCTGGGAGGAAGAGGAACTGCGGCTAACCTGACGGCACCATGAGCGCTGCTTTCCCCTCCTCGTGCCCCGGTCGTGTCTGCTTGCCCGTCGTCCGCGCCGGAAATCCTCCGCGAGCATTGGTTTGTCTCCCTCCTCCAATCCGTCCTGCCCCGCGGTCTGCTGCCGGTGGTGGCCGTCGTCTTGGCTGCATTGTCTGGCGCGGCGCTGCGGGCCGACACGGTGGATCAGGTAGCTGCGGGTGCCGAATGGGTGGGCATGGCGGTTGGCATTTTCGTTGAACCTGTCGATTGGATCATGACGGCAGTCGAGATTTATCGCGACCCCACAAACCCTTGGTCCTACATCGGTCTCATTCCTGGAATTCCCGCTGGAGCGGGTAAGCTTGCTAAGAAAACAATCAGCCTTGCCACCGATATCCTCCGACAACTGCCTGGGGGAAGGATTATCAAGATCGGCACTAAAGATGCAGGAATGGACCACATTCTCCGGCGCCATGCGCACGGAACGGTCGGAGAACCCAACGCGGGAAAATTCAAGCGGGGCTGGCATATGTCCCAGATCATGGACGCAATTGAAACAGCGATCCAGAGATCAACCCCTCAACCTGCGGGGCCTGGGAAGGTGATGTTTGAAGCAGAATTGGACGAAGTAATTGGCCATAGGCTATAATCCAGCAACCGGAGCCATGGCAGATACACGCAAGATCCGTGTAATTGCTTCCGAGGCTACCGGTGAAATCATCACGGCCTATCCCATCCCTCAATGATCCAACTGAAATTCACCGTCACGGAAAAATCACTGGAATTCAATTCACCACCGGAACGACAAGACGCGGCAGTGGTTCTGGAAACAATATTTGAAATGCCCGTGATTATGAATGTAAACGGCAGGAATTTGCTCGGCCCGACTCCAGAAACACCGACTGTTATGAGCGTGTTAGGCTTCGCAGTGGAGGCGGTGGATGCGATTCGGCGACTGCATCCTGGCGGCACCGTGCATGTTTCGATCGCAAGTTCTGGCACGCTCCACCTTAAGGAAGAAGACGGTATAATCAGGTTATGGACGAACTCGGCACCGTGGCACGCGGAAGCACCACTCGATGAAGTCGTCTCTGCATTCCAACAGTTTCACCGTGACGTGCAGCGGGTGATCGAGACCCGGGTGCCATCCATGCGGACGCATCCTTATTGGGACAGATGGTTCCCGCGCACAGAGCGCTCTGGCGGGGCACCTCCGGCGCGCCACGTATAGTCCAGTCGCAATTATGGTGGCGTCGGTGAATCTTGGTGGTCATCTACATTGCCCAAGCCCTCCTTGGAAACAGTGTTTGTTACAACGTAACAGAGTTTATGCGAGGCCTTCTGTGTTATCTTTTTTCGCTAATCGTGCCTTGCGTAATCGCTGGTCAAGGCACGAAGCCCTTTGCCTCCTTCGAGGCGGTACGGTTGCGCGCAGACGCGGAAGGCAAACTCATCTTATTGCGGTTTCCCGGCCCGGCGGATGGCACATTCTCTAGCGCAATCGAACAATTGCCGGAGACGGTTCGGGGGATTACAGCCTCTCGATTTGTTGAGTTGCCTGCAAATGGCATGCCTGGCCTCGAGCTCGCCGAGCGGTTCCGAGTAACTGAATTTCCTACCATCATTACTGCCCGGGCCGATGGTTCGGAAATCGATAGGCTTGTGGGTTCACCTCGCGAGCGCGAGATACTGGACCTGCTTACATCCGCTGTGACTGGACGGCCAGAACTGCCGCAGTTGCGGAGCCTTGCCGAAACTGAGCAGTCGGTCGAAAGCCATGGGCGCTTAGGCGACGCACTCGTCAAACGCGGTTTTTATGCCGAGGCGTTGACCGCCTACCGATGGTGTCTGGAGAAGGGTCCAAACGCAGATCCCTCGGGTTACAGCCGCCTTCTCAAGGTGGTGGTCCAACATATAGGCAAACTGCGCCCGAAGATTCCTGCCGCTGGGGAGGTCATTGAAGAGTTTCGCCGAAAAGCCGAATCTGGCCTCCAATCGCAAGACGCGGATGCTTATACGCGCGCCTTTACCTTCAACGAGGCGTTGGGCGATGTGGCGCGCAATGGCGAGCTATTCGCACAATTGCCCGAAACCAGTGCGTTGCGCTGCGACCTCTATCCCTTAGCCTTCGAAGGATTGGTGCAGACGCATAATTACCGGGCCGCAGTCATGACGGTGGATATGGAGGCTTTCATCGGACGGCTTTACCCGCTGCATAACGTGGCGAGCGAGCCTCCTCACGGCGCGGATAATCGGCTGCGGCATACCCATCGTATCGCATCGGAAGCCAAAGAGCGGGCCATCAACTACACGGTGGCTGCTGTTGAGGCTTCCCTTGGGGTCGGACACCTTGAGAAGGCAAAGCGCTTGGCCGGCCGCTTGATTGAATGGAACGGTAAAGGTGATGTCCGTGTCCGCCTTTTAGAGGCAGCGGATCGATCCAGTTCTCCTTCTGCCGCTTCATTCAAAGAATGGCTGACCGCATATATCGTGGACGATACGGACAGCCAATAGTGCGCCTCTGCGGCACTGTGTGCTCTGCCCTCTACCGCTCCACGTCTCAGGGCTTTGGTCATCCGACGAGCGCGCTCGGATCCGTTCGCCCACCGCTCAGCGCGGATCCAGCCGGCGCAGGGGCGTGAGGGTGACAGGGCCGAGCAGGCCGGAGGGTGTCAGCGGCCAGGCGGAGGCGTCGAAGGGCTTGTAGTGGATGTCCACGAAGTTGATCTCGTGCATGATCTTCCAGTCCACCTTGCGCCGGTCGAGGTCGCGGATGCGGTTGGCGGCGAGGTTGGTCACCTCCAGCTCGAGCACGTTGCGGCCGGACCGGAGGTGCGGGCCGACGCGCAGGCGGAACGGCAGGCTCCAGGCGGTGGCGACCTCCGTGCCGTTCAGGCGCACGCGGGCGCTCTCGCGCACGTCGCCGAGGTCGAGCAGCCAGTCGTCGGCTTTGCGAGCGGGCAGGTCGAACTCATAGCGGTAGCGGGCCGTGCCGCCGAAACGCTGGGCGGGCTCGCCGCCGAGTTCGGTCCAGGACCTCAGTTCCGTCGTCTTCAACGGCGGCGGAAGCTCCGGGCCGCCGGAGAGAAATTCGATGGTCCATTCGCCGGCGAGCGGTGTGGTTGGACCGACGGTTGCGGCCCAGGTCCACGCGGCGGGCCTCTTAATGAGCGACGAGGTGAGCGTGCGCAGGAGGATGGATTCGCCCGGGGCCAGTTGAAGATAGACCTCGGGTGCGTCGCCGGGTCGCAGCGGGGCCAGACCGGTGCGGCCGGTAAGCGGGTCGGTCAGCTCGGCGGCTTTGGCCGATGTGCCGAGCGGGAGCCAGCCGTCGAAGGGTTTGTCGGTGAGATTGGCGAAGAAGTAGTCGTAACCGCCGTCGCGGGCGCGACGGACGAATTCGAGGCCGGCGCCGACTGCGGGCTCGGAACGGGCGCGCTGCTTCAAAAGCACCTCGTTGAGTCCACCGGTGCCGGTGCCACGGCCGATGCCGAGGGCGTGACGCTTGCTGCGGAAAAGCTCCCCGGCAATGCTCCGGAGCTGCTGCATCTCCGCCCGGCGTTCCGCGAGGCGGCCCAGCCCCGGCACATCTTCCGGCAATTCCAGCAGATGGATGCAAACGCCGGCCCGGGCGAGTTCGACCAGATGCCGCAGCGTTTCAACCGGCATGTGCTTGGTGGCGGGAACGATCAGGATGCGATAATGGCCGCCAGTTGTGTCCAACCCGCCGTCGCGCCCCGATTTCGTGGCGAGCAATTGTGCGTCGGACACGTAGTCGAAACCGTAACCCAGTTTCATGAGCTGGGTGGCCGCGGCCTCGAAGGAAGAACCTTCAAGCCATTTCCGGTCGTGCACGCCGTATTGCTTCATCAGGCCATCGGGCGTGTGCAGCACGTCGTGGAAGGGCCAGTAGAGGAGCACGTCGTTGTCGGGGCGGCCGGATTGCAGGACGGTCTGCACGCGGGTGACGTAGGCGTTGAGGGCGGCGAAGTCGCGCCACCAGGTGTTCTGCGGGTTGAACTGGGTGGAGGCGTAGAAGAGCCAGCCCGGCCAGGCGGCGTCGGGCGGAGAATAGGCCGTGCCGTGGTAGAGGATGTGATTGATGCCGGACACGAACAGCCGGTCGATCTCGGGCTTCGCGAAAGCCAGCGCCACCTGCCAGTGCTCGCGCAGCCAGGTGCAGGTCTCGCTCGACGCGAGCGGCCGGCCCACGACGTGCGCGGCCGAGGAGGCCATGCGCAGCACGAGCGGGTCGGGCAGGTCGCGCGGCGAGGTCCACTCGCGGCGCAGGCCCGGGATGGGGAAGGGCGTCGAACCGAAGGTCTCGGTCTCCGGGATGTCCACCGCACCGTAGAGGTCGAGCAGGTTGGCCGGCGCGCCATGCGACTGGTTGCGCACGAGCCAGCCGTGCGCGTGGGACCAGCCGGCCCAGGTGCGCAGGTAGTCGAGGTGGAGCTGGGCGAGGGTCGCGCGGTAGTCGGCCTTGAGGCGGGCGGTCGTGGCCGGGTCTGCCGGTTCGTTGGCCAGCAGCGCCGCGGCATGGTCCTGCAGATCGTAGCCGTGCATGGCGCGGAACTTCTGCTCCAGCGCGGGCGTCCACGCGGCGTTGTAGTATTCGAACGAGTCGTGGAACTGGGCGCGCAGGAGCCCGGCGGGGAAGCCGGCAAAGGCCTGCGTGAACGGCGCGAGGTAGCGATCAAGCGCAGCAGTGGAGTAGGGATCGAGCACGAGTCCCTCGGCGCCGGGGGCCGCGCGCTTCACCTTCATCTTGGTCGGCTCACCGGCGAGCCGGCCGTCCTTGAGCACGGGTTTTTGCGATCCGTCCTCGGGTGCGACCCAGGGGCCGCCGAAGGGCCAGCCGGTGCCCGTGGCCATATCCACGCCGAGGCCGAGGCGCTTCGCTTCGCGGCCGGTGTGGGCCAGCAATTCCATCCAGCGTGGCGACAGGAACGCGACGTTCCGCGCCTCGGCGCCGCGCACGCCGTAGATCGGCGTGATCTCGACCCCACCCAGTCCGGCGGCGGCGAACTGCTCGAGCTGGCGGGTGAGACCGGTCTCATCCACCGCGCTGCCCGGCCACCACCAGCGGGTCCAGGGCCGGGCCGTTGTGTAATCGGCGGCGGATGCGGACAGACCGAGACAAAGGCAAAGCAACAGGGCGGGGCCGATTCTCATGCGGGGCGGTGGGGTGTAGGGGAACGCCTACCCCTGCCGGGAAACCGTGGCAAGCGAAGCGGCCCGGTTTGTGCTCGGACTGTCAAGACCGCGGCAACCATGACGCTGTTCCGCCGCGGGCTAGCTTCACCTCTCCAACAACCCCGACACTACCCCTTGCACGGGAAGCCTTCCGGCCGGACGATCCGCGCCTGAGGCGGCACCGGCGGCCGGTAGCCCTTCCTTTCCGCCCAATGACCGCCTCCTCCCAACCCGCTCGCGTCGCCATCATCGGCGTGTCCGGCTACGGCCGCATCCACCTGCAATTGGCGCGCGAGAGCCGGGAGCGGGACGAGGTCCGGATCACCGCGGCCACCATCATCAATCCCGGGCAGGAGGCCGCGAACATCGCCGAGCTGCAGGCGCACGGCACGGAGATTTTCACGGACTACACCGAGATGCTCCGCCGCCATGCCGGGCGGATCGACCTGTGCCTCATCCCGACCGGCATCCACTGGCACGCGCGCATGACCATCGCCGCGCTCGAGGCCGGGGCCAACGTGCTGGTGGAGAAGCCGCTGGCCGGCTCGCTGGCCGAGGTGGAGGCGGTCCGGCGTGCCGAGGAGCGCACGAACCGTTTCGTGGCGGTCGGCTTCCAGGATTTCTACGAGCCGGGCACCGCCTGGCTGAAGCAGGAGCTCGACCGGCAGGTGATCGGCGACCTCTGGTCGGTGCGTTTCCTCGGCGTGTGGCCCCGCACGCGCGGCTACTTCACGCGCAACAACTGGGCCGGCCGTCTGCAGGTGGACGGCGTGCCGGTGATGGATTCGCCGCTGAACAACGCCTTCGCCCACTTCGTGATGCTGAGCCTGTATTTCATCGGCGGCGAAACCCTGGAGCTGGAGGGCGCCGAGCTGCTGCGGGCGCACGCCATCGAGAGCTTCGACACCGCGGTCGTGCGCTCGCGCACGGGCGGCGTGAAACTGTGGTTCGGCACGAGCCACGCCTGCGCCGAGACGGTCGAGCCCGAGATCGTGATCACGGGCCGTCGCGGGCAGGCGGGCTGGCGCTATGAATCGGAGGCCTGGTGGCGCGCGGCCGACGGCACGTCCGATCACCGGTCGTTGCTCGACATCACCGGCGCGCGGCGCGCGATGTTCGCCGCCGCGCTGCGCCGGCTGCGCGACCCCGCCGTGCCCATCTGCACCAGCGCGCTGGCCGGCCGGCACACGGCGCTGATCGAATCCATCCACCGCCAGGCGAACATTGGCACCGTGCCGCCCTCCGCGGTGACCTGGACGGGCGCGAACGGCCTGGCCTCGCAGGTGCCCGACATCCGGGGACTCGGCGAGGCGTTGCGCCGGTCCTACCTGGCGGAGCAGTCACTGGCCGAGGCCGGGTTCAAGCTCGGTGCCTGAGTGCGGGCGGGCGGCCGGGCGGGCGGCGCAAAAACGGGGGCGCGTTCCGGTCCTTCGGCGGACGCTTCGCGGGGTTGCCCTCATCCGGAAGATACCGGCCGGCGGGGCCTGGGCGTATGACACTAGACCAAAGTCCAGTCCGGATCAGGCCCTTTGGTTTCTTGAGGGAAACAGGCGCCGGGGTGGATACTCGCGCACTTTCCACCATGCCCCAACGGGTGGAGCACATTCCCCTTTCCCCCCACCGGACGGTTTTCCGGACGGTGGTCATACCCAAACCCAACACCCCAGCCCCATGAGACAGCCCTGTCTTCATCGCGCCGGGATCGTCACCGCGCTTCTGTTCGGTGCGATCGCCGGCTTAGCATCTGCCCAGGTCACCCAGCCGGCAGCCCCGGCCGCCACCCCGCCGGAAGCCGACGATGAAACCCTCGTCCTTTCACCCTTTGTGGTTACGGCCGAGGAGGATGCCGGTTCCTACAAAGCCACCTCCACCCTCGCCGGCTCCCGCGTCCGCACCGAGTTGCGCGACATCGCCTCGCCGATCACGGTGGTGACCCAGCAGTTCCTCAAGGACACGAACTCGCACAACAACCAGGACCTGCTCACCTACACGACCAGCACGGAGGTGGGCGGCCTGTTCGGCAACTGGGGCGGCTTTGGCAACGGCCAGGGCATCAGCGACCGCTCCTCCCTGCTCCAGCCCAACCAGAACACCCGCGTGCGCGGCTTGGAACAGGCCGACACCACGCTGAACTTCTTCCTCTCGGACATCCCGTGGGACAGCTACAACGTTGACCGCGTCGAAATCCAGCGCGGCCCGAACTCGATCCTGTTCGGCGTCGGCAGCCCGGCGGGCATCATCAACGCCAACACGATCCAGGCCAAGTTCTCCGGCGACACCGGCAAGGTGGAGAACCAGTTGAGCAACTATTCCTCGGCGCGTTGGACCCTGGACTACAACGACGAGCTGATCGACGACCTCCTCGCCGTGCGCATCGCCGCGCTCGCGAACTACCAGAACTACCGGCAAAAGCCCGCCTTCAACGACGACGAGCGCATCTTCGGCACCGTCTCCTTCCAACCGCAGATACTGCCGAAGAGCTGGGCGAGCAAGCTCACCATCCGGGCCAGCACGGAGACGGCCAAGATCTTGGCCAACCGTCCGCGCATGCTGCCGCCCGAAGACGCCATCTCGCTGTGGTTCGAGGATGCCGCCGGTGACGGCGTCAACAACAAGATCGGCTTTGGCAAGAGGGTTTACGACATGTTCCTCTGGAGCCAGACGGGTGGCGGCGATCCGAGCCGTGGCTCGCTGGCCGCAGCGGCCAGCACCGTGCTGAATCCCTTGCCCTACCAGCCGGCGGTCACCGCGCTCGACGGCGGCGCGCTCAACAACGGCGGCATCGGCTTTTGGTTCAAGAACGGCTCCTCCACGCCCTTCTTCGTCTCCCGGCAGGCTCCGCGCGCCTATCCCGGCGCGTTGAACGCGAGCGGTGGCGTGGACAATGCGATCGACATCCCCTACGGTTCCCCGATGCGCGTCGGCGGAATGTACGCCTATGCCCTTTCGGTGGACAAGATCGACGAAGTCGAGCGGCGGCCCTCGCGCTTCCCGCTGGCCAGCCGCGGCTATTACAAGGACCAGTCACTGACTGATCCGACGATCTTCAACTTCTACAACCAGTTGATCGACGGCGACAACAAGCGCGAGCACCAGGAGTGGGATACCGACAACCTCACGATAGCCCAGACCTTCCTCGACAACCGCATCGGCTTGGAATTCGTCTGGGACAGCCAGCATTACAAGCATTGGCGCAGCGGTTCCGCATGGGACCGGCCCTACATTTCGATCGATATCAACAAGAACCTGCAAAACCAGCTCACGCAATACACCCAGACCCCGTCCGGGCTGCTCGACCCGAGCACATATTCGGTCTATGGGTTCACGCCGACTCCCTCCCAGCCGTATGCCAACCCGATGGCGGGTGCGGCGTTCATCGCGGGCAGCTTCTCGAACAACGATCGCCTTGATCGGGAACGCGAGAGCACGCGGCTGACCGGTTACGGCGAGATCCGCGCCGACGACTTCCTGCAAAAGGATTCCCTGCTGGCCCGCATCCTCGGCAAGCATGTCCTCACCGGCCTCCTCACGCGGGAAAAGCGCCACGAAGCCCAGACCACCTGGGCGCCGAGCGCCACCCCCTACGAGTGGGCCCGCGGACTCTCGGTCTCCGGCGAGAACACCGCGCTCACCGAAGCGCCGCGCGGCATCACCCCGCTCATCTACCTGAGCGATCCGCTGTTCGGCCGCACCACCGCGAGCGGACTCAATCTCGGCCCGATCCAGACCTACTACAACCCGTCGGGCGTCTATACGGTGGACTACTTCAAGACCGAGTGGAAGGGGGGCGTCAATCCCGGCGCCCCGTGGACCAACCTGCTCGGCGGCGTTGGCGTGCAGGCCGACAATCCGTTCAACTATGTCGGCCGCACCACCGCCCAGGTCGGCATCCTCAATGCCGACACCGGCGACTGGAGCCAGCTCGTGAGCAAATACGACGTCACCGAGCAGATCATCGACTCGAAGGGCTTCGTCTGGCAGGGCCACCTGCTCGGCGGCCACCTTGTGCCGACCGTCGGCTGGCGTGAAGACACCCTGGGCACCTATACGGGCTCCGGCGCCAAGAGCAGCACCGGCGTCGTCGAGACCTCCGTGGGCGAAACCGATCCCGTGCTGGAGAACAAGGGCCGGACGACCTCCTGGGGCGTGGTCGCCCACGTGCCCGCCCGGTGGCTCCGGAACGTCCCCGTGGTTTCCGGCCTGAGCGCCTACTACAACTACGGGGAGAACGCCAAGGTCGAGGCCCGTTACAACTACGACGGCGAGCCCTTGGACAATCCCTCCGCCGAAAGCGTGGACTACGGCCTCGTGATCAGCGCCCTCGACGACAAGCTCACCCTCAAGGTCGGCCACTTCAAGACCGAGGTGAAGAACGGCAATCTGCCCGGCGGCGCCTCGCTGATCGGCAGCAACCAATACTACCTCTACCAGCTCGAAGCCTGGGGCACGGCCAATGCGCTGATGTATATCTTCGGACGCGAGGGTCTCGACCCCAACCAGAACTGGCATTGGAACTGGGCCATGGTGGATGACAACGGCTGGGGCAACGCCGCCTACAACCCGGACACGGCCCTCTTCAAGAACCACGCGAGCACCGCCAAGCAGACGGCGGCGATCGACGCCTGGTTCGCCGGCCTGGATGCGCAGTTCTTCCAGAACTACGACATCCGCGCCGACGTCGGCGCCCTCAAGACCGCCTACGCCACCTACAAGTCCACCGGCAACGTCGCGCCGCTCGTCGCCGCCGCCCAGGCCAGCGGCTTCGCGGTCGGCACCTACACCACCGGGTTCTCCTCGCGGAACGACGGCAAGATCAACGGCATCAGCCCGAACGGCACCATCGACAACACCTCGAAAGGTTACGAATTCGAGCTCAACTGGCAGCCCACCAAGAACTGGAACATCCAGCTCAACGCCGCCAAGATCGACGCCTACCGCGAAAACCTCGGCGCCCCGATGCTCGCGTATATCGATAAGCAGTGGGCCCGCATGCAGGGGCCGGCCGGCGACATCCGCCTGTGGTGGGGCGGCGACAACAACCTGCGCCGCTACTATCAGGACAACATCATCTCCGCCGTGCAGTTCCAGAAAGAATCCATCGGCTTCCAGGTGCCGGAGCTCCGCCCGAAACGCGTCGGCCTCATCACGAACTACAACTTCGAGGAGGGCTTCGCCAAGGGCTTCAATGCCGGCGGCGCCTGGCGCTGGGAGAGCCGGCAGATCCTCGGCTACGGCCTCAAGGACGACAAGTCCGGCCTCGATGTCGAGAAACCGATCCTCGGCGAAACCGAGAGCCACTTCGACCTGTGGGTCGGCTATGAACGCAAGCTCAGCGACAAGATCCGGTGGCGCGTCCAGGCCAACCTGCGCAATGTCGGCGAATCGAAGGGGCTCACGCCCATCTCCGCCAACCCGGACGGCGCCATCGCCGTCCAGCGCATCACCGAGGGCATGAGTTGGGCGCTCACCAACACGTTCTCGTTCTGACCAATTGGATTCCTCCGCCGGGTTTCCCGCGGTTAGGGGAGTCCTATTAGGGGGTGGCGCCAGTTGTAACCAGCTGGCGCCACTTTCATTTTTCGCCGCCGCTCCGCCGCGGCCCGGCCAGCCCGCCGCTCCTGCGGCCTCGCCGGCCACCGCAGGAGTTGCGGCCCGGCTCCTCCGCCTCCAGCCTCTTCCGCCATGCCTGCCCCACATCTCTCCGCTGTTGCCGCCGGCCTTCGCCGCGCGCTGGCCGGCGGGTTGCTGCTGGCCGGCGGCTGCCGGGCGCTTGCGACCGAGGCGCCGCCGGCGCAGCACACGCTCACCGCGATCGCCGACATCCGGGCGCTCTCCCTGGAGCAGGCAAACCGGGAAGTGCCGGTGCGTGTGCGCGGCGTCATCACGCGGTTCACCCCCTACGAGCTTTTCATCCAGAACGGGGCCGACGCCATTTTCGTCCGCCAGAACGAAGCGGGCCACCCCGGGATGCGCCTGGGCGACTACGTGGAAATCAGCGGCACGACCCATCCCGGTCACCTGTCCCCCTACATCAAGGACCCGACAATCAAGGTGATTGACCACCCGGGGCTGCCTGTCCCGCAGGCCGTGCGCTATGCCGACCTGGCCACGATCCGCAGCGACTGCCAGTGGGTCGAGGTGGCGGGCGTGGTGCGGACGATCGAAGCCAGACCCGGCGGGGACCTCACCCTGCGCGTCCTCTTTGACGGTCAGTTGTTGCGCGTGGAAGTCGGCCCGCCCTCGGCCACCCAGGCCGGTCACCTCCTCGGGGCGCGCCTCCGTTTGCGGGGTGTGATCAGCGGCGCCAAGACGCCGCAGCGCAAATTGATCGAACCCGCCCTGTGGACCGACTACCGTCCCGACACCTTCGTGATCGAGACGCCCGGGCCGGCGGATGTCTTTGCCGCGCCGTTCTGGTCCGTGGGCACGCTGCTCGAACAGGGGGGGAGTCATCCCTCCGGGGAAATGGTCCGGGTCGGCGGGCTCGTCACCTGCCAGCCGTTGCCGCAACTGATTTTCCTGCGCGACGGGGAACGAAGCCTCGAGATCCGCCTCCAGCGGCCTGCCGAGCTGGCCGTCGGCGACCGGATCGAGGCCGTCGGCTTTCCTGAGATGGGGCTCGTGCAACCCGTGCTGCAGAGCGCCCTCGCCCGGCGCATCGCCGCCGGCGCTCCGCCGCCTCCCCGCCGGCTGCGGGCCGCCGACCTGCTGGACTTCCAGCACGAAGCCGGCCTGGTCGAGGTGGAGGGCGAGCTGCGCGAAATCTTCCGGCACGGCGACGGCCTGACCCTGCTGCTGACGGACGAGGGCAAGGCGTTCAACACCGACATCGCCAACGCCCAGCTGCCGGCCGGGGCGGTGCTGCCGCCCGTGGGCAGCCGCCTTTCGCTGGTGGGCGTCTGCTCGATCGAGCGGGTGACGCCGCCCGATACCTTCCAGATCGTGACTCCGGCCGCGATCCGGTTGCGCCTGCGCTCGCTCGGCGATCTGCACGTGCTGGTGCGGCCCCCGTGGTGGACGCCGGCCCGCCTGCTCGCCGCCATTGCCCTGCTCAGCCTGTTCGCCCTGGGGGCTCTCGGCTGGATCTGGACCCTCAACCGCCGCGTCCGGGCCCAGACCCGCATCATCCTCGGCAACGTCCGGAAACACGCCGTGCTCGAGGAGCGCAACCGCATCGCCCGCGAGCTTCACGACACGCTCGAACAGCAGCTCGCGGGCGCCACCATCCTCCTTGATGCGGTGGACACCGTCATCGAACAGCCGCGGCGCGCGCGCGAGGGGCTCAACACCGCCCGCGCCATGCTCCGGCACAGTCTCGACGAGGCCCAGCAGGCCGTGGCCGACCTCCGCAGCAACGACCTCATCGAGCGCGATCTCGGCCCGTTGATCGAACAGACCGTCCGCGAACGCCTGCACGCCACCGGCATCCAGGCGGAGTTCCGGCGCGACGGCTCCTGGCCCGAGCTGGACACGATGGTGAAGCAGCATCTGCTCCGCATCGTGCTGGAATCCGTCACCAACGCCGTCAAGCACGCCGCCCCGCACCGCATCACCGTCTCGATGCGCGCCGCCCCCGACCGCGTCGAGCTGCAGGTGGCGGACGACGGCTGCGGCTTCGACGTGCAGGACCGGGTGCGCCGCGGCCCCGGCGAATTCGGTCTGATCGGCCTGCAGGAGCGGGCCGAAAAGATCGGCGCCCGTCTCACCATCCGGAGTGCTCCCTCCCGGGGCACCACCGTGGCGGTCGCGCTCCCCCTCGCGGCCACCACCGCCATCTGACCATGAGCTCCTCCAAACTGCGCATCCTCATCGCCGACGACCACACCCTGGTCCGCATCGGCCTGCGGGCCTCCATCGAGATGGAGCCCGACTTCCAGATCGTCGCCGAGGCCGGCACGGGCGAGCAGACCCTCGCGCAATACCGCAAGTATCAGCCCGACGTCGCGCTCATCGACCTGCGCATGCCCGGCTGCGACGGCATCCAGACCACCGCCACGCTCTGCCGCGAGTTTCCGCAGGCCCGCATCATCGTCATTTCCACCTTCAAGGGCGGCGACGACATCCTGCGCGCCATGCAGGCCGGCGCGAAGACCTATCTGCCGAAATCCGTCCAGCGCGAGGAGCTGATCAAGGCCATCCGCGCCATCGCCAAGGGCGAGAGCTACCTGCCCAACATCGTGGCCAGCCGCCTGGCCGAGCGCCTGCGCCGGCCGGACCTCACGGCGCGCGAGCTGGAGGTGCTGCGTCTCGTCGCCGCCGGCAACAGCAACAAGGACATCGCCACCGCCCTTTCCATCGAGGTCGGCACGGTGAAGCTCCACGTCGGCAAGATCCTCGAGAAGCTGCACGCGCGCGACCGCACCGAGGCCGCCACCATGGCCATCCAGGCCGGCATCGTCTGGCTGGATTGAAGCCGGCGCGCTTCTGCAGGGCGGGATCGCCGGATCCCGCCGCATGCCGGGGTGCGGTCGGCGGCCACGCCCGGCAGCCCGTTCAGTCCGTGCCGCCCTTGAGCCAGCGCGGCGCGGCGGCGAACCAGAGCACGGTGCCGAGCAGCATGAGCCCTTTCATGGCGGCGTCGCCGAGCCAACCGGCGGCGAACAGCACCGCCGGGCCGACGGTCAGGACGAGGGCGATCAGGGCGATGTAGCGGGCAAGGTTCATGCGGCGGCGGGCGGGGGGTTGCGGAGGAGAATCTTCGAGAAGAGGATGTAGAGCACGCCGCAGGCGAGCCAGACCGGCACCGTCAGGTAGGACGGGAAGATGCCGTAGGCCCTGTAGAGCCAGAAGAACACGCCGACCGGAATCACCCAGGCGAGCAGCGCGGCGAGGTTGAAGGAAGCGCGCGCCGAGTCCGCCCAGTCGCGGGTGAGGCCGAGGCGGCGCGCGAGGTAGTGGTCCACCACGATGATCGCGCCGACCGGCGAGAGCACCGTGCCGTAGATGCCGACGAAATCCAGGAGCTTCATCGCGAAGGCCGGGAACAGTCCCGCGACCGTCGCCAACGCTCCCGCGATGATCGTGCCGGTGTTGCGCGACATCGCCGGCAGCACGCCCTGGAAGGCGAGACCGGCGCGGTAGATCGTGGGATTGGCGGTCGTCCAGCCGGCGATGACGACGCAGATCAGGCCGGCCCAGCCGGTGGCGGCATAGACCATCGGGCCGGGCGCGTTGGAGGCCGCGGCGCCGCGCTGCTGCAGCTCGTAGGCGAAGAGCAGGGAGGCGCAGATCCACGCCACGTAGTGACCGAGGAACATGCCCGCGCTCGCCGCCCAGCCGGAGCTGGGTTTGCGCGCGTAGCGGAAGATCGACATGTCCGACATGCCGAGGTGCATCGCGGCGTTGCAGAGCCACGCGAAGAGCATGATGCCGGCGAAACCGATGCCCGGGCCGCCCCCGAGGGCGACGCCCGTCCAGATCTTCGACGGTTCGAGCGAGGCGAGCTTGGGCAGCATCACCAGCCCGCAGGCCACGAACACGAGGAACATCCACGGTGCCGCCAGATGCCCGACGCGCGCGACGAAACTGTAGCCCTTCACCGCGACCACGGTCTGGAGCGCGCCCAGGATCACCACGACCGCGCACCACGCGAGGCCCGTCGGCATCGTGTCGGCGAACGTCGGCATCTTCACGCCGGGGAAGGGCACGCCGACCGCCGTGGCGGACACCGTCACCATCGCGCCGGCGAGGAAGCAGAAGAGCACGCCGTTGGCGAGGTTGTAGAGGGAGACGAGGTTGCGGCCGCAGATCTTCTCGAGCTTGTAGTAAAGCGTCATCCGCAGGTCGGTGGCGATCGGCGCGGTGAGGTAGCGCCAGGTGAGCACCGCGAGCAGGTTGCCGAGCAGCAGGCCGACGATGACATCCGCGGCCGACGCGCCCCACGCGATGAAGAGCGGCCCGAGCATGAACTCGGTGCCGGCGGTGTGCTCGCCCGCATACATGCCCCAGAAGGAGCTCGGGCCCTTGAGCGCGTGCTCGGGCACGCGCTCGCGTTCGTATTCGTTGACGGTTGCCGGGGCGGGGGAGGCGGCGGGATCGGCCATGGTGCGCGGGGTGGGGCGGGCGGGGGTGCCATCGTTAAGCCCCGCGCCGCGCGGTTTGGCAAGCGCGACCATGCCGCCGCAGCCCCGCGAGCCCGGCTTTGACGCTCGGACTGTCTGAAACAAGCCCCGGTTGTCTCGCACCCGCGGCGGGCTTTCGTGGATGGGAACCAGTCGCACCCCGTTCAGCCTCACCCCCTGAATCCCCGGCATGCCTTGTCCCGCCTTCCGCCTGCGCGGGCCCGTGCCATCACCCCGTTAATCCTGACCCCAAACCAACCATGACTCCGCTGTTCAAAACCAATCCGGATCGAGCCCGGCGTTTCGTGACGCCGTTGCTGGCACTGTCGGTGGCCCTGCCCATGTTCGCGCAGGTGGCCAACACCCCCCCGTCCACCACCCCCGCCGCGGAGACGAAGCCCGTTCCGACCGAGGAGAAGAAGGCCGACGAGGTGCTCCAGCTCTCGCCCTTCACGGTCACGACGACCAAGGACCAGGGCTACTTCGCCGAAAACACGCTCGCCGGCTCCCGCCTGCGCATGAACATCGCCGACCTCGGCGCCTCGATCACGGTCGTGACGAAGCAGCAGATGGAGGACACCGCCTCCCTGGACATCAACGACGTGTTCCGCTACGAGGCCAACACCGAGGGCTCCGCCACCTACACGCCCGCCATCCAGTCGCTCCGCAACGACGGCGTGGTGGACGTGAACGCCGGCTACACGCACGGCGGCGACGGCCAGCCCCAGACCAACGCGATCGCCAACCGCGTCCGCGGCATCGGCATCCCGAGTTCGTCCTACAACTACTATCCGTCCATCGCCCAGGTCCCGCTCGACGCCTACAACATCCAGTCCGTCGAAATCAGCCGCGGCCCCAACTCGATGCTCTTCGGCATGGGCAGCCCCGCCGGCGTGGTCAACCAGAGCAGCTCGCAGGCCGTGCTCAACCGCGACAGCAACTCGCTCAAGCTCCGCACCGACCACAACGGCTCGTTCCGCGCCAGCTTCGCCTTCAACCGCGCCCTGATCGACGACCGGCTGGCCATCGCGGGCGCCGCGCTGGTGGACAACCGGAAATTCGAGCGCAAGCCCTCCTACGACGATACCAAGCGCTACTTCGGCACCTTCACCGCCCGGCCGTTCCAGAAGACCTCCATCCGCGCCAGCATCGAGAAATACGAGAACGACAACCGCCGGCCCAACACCCTCACGCCCCGCGATTCCGTCTCCGAGTGGCGCGCGGCCGGCAGCCCCACCTACGATCCCACCACGGGCGTCATCACCCGCAACGGCCAGTTCGCCGGCGTCCTCGCCCTGCGCGCCGGCTCGCCGCGCATCGCCCAGACCCGCGCCTACATCGAATCCCTGCCCAACTTCAATCCCGCCCTCTGGAACGCCGCCAAAACCGCCTACAACGGCGTGAACATCTTCGGCGGCGGCGCGCTGACCAACACGGCTTCGCCGCTGTTCACCCCCGGCCTCGCGCTCGGCACCACCAGCCGCCCCATCCAGCAGACCTACGACGGCGGCGTCGTCAACTGGTTCTCGCCCGAGGGCGGGCAATACCGCCAGGTCTTCGGCACCGCCACCAACCCGGCCGCCAACGCCCCGCTCTTCCCCGCCGAGGCCGCCATCTTCGCCAACCCCGCCAACGCCGCCGCCTACGACACCACCTGGACCAACTCCGCCTTCTGGCGCGCCACCGGCAACGGCGTCGGCAGCTACCGCTACCCCGGCGTCAGCGACAAGTCCATCTACGACTGGGAGAACATCAACGTCCTTCAGATGAACTTCGGCCACGACGAAAACACGACCATGAACGTCGAGCTGGAGCAGGAGATCCTCCCGACGGTGAACTTCAGCGCCGGCTGGTTCCGCCAGGACTTCGACTCGGTCACCAACTACACCGTCTCGCAGTTGAACGTCACCACCCTCTTTGTGGACACCAACGTCAAGCTGCCCGACGGCCGGGCCAATCCCTTCTTCGGCCTGCCCTTCGTCGAGGACTTCGATCCCGACCGCTTCATCAATCGGGAGATCAACGACAACTACCGCGCGATGCTCGCCTGGACGCCGGACTTCACGCAGAACGACGGCTGGACCAAGTGGCTCGGCCGCCACCAGATCCTCGGCCTGGCCTCGCGCACGCACAACCTCAAGACCTTCATCCGCCAGCGCTACTTCATCACCGCCAGCGACGAGGCCGCGGACGGGACCATCTTCTGGTCCGCCAACCCCAACAACAACGCCGACGGCAGCCCCACCGGCTGGAGCCGCCAGAACCGCAGCGCCCGCCGCGTCTATTATCTCGCCAATCCCGGTGACCCGACCAACGGCGGCGTCACCCGCGCCTCCGGCGAGAACCGGTCCGCCGACCGCCACTCCGGCGAGGTGCAGATCTGGAACCACTCCACCAGCACCTGGAGCAACCTGGGCCTGACCCAGGAATTCATCGACATGGACGCCTCCACGGGCCGCACCGAGCGCCAGGTGGATTCGCAGAGCTTCGGCATCACCAGCAACCTCTGGCAGGACCGCATCGTCGCGACCTTCGGCGTCCGCAAGGACAAATACAAGGCGCGCAACACCACCACGGGTGCCATCCTCGACCGGGCCGGCGGCACCCAGCTCGCCCCCGCCATGACGAACCCGCAAAAATGGGTCAACGGCGTGCTCCAGACCGACACCATCCTCCACCGCTGGAACTATTGGGACCGCCTCGAGGGCACCACCCGCACGCTCGGCGGCGTGTTCCGGCCGTTCAAGGGCTGGGGCGGCATCGAGGCCCGCGCGGCCGAGGGCTCGCTGGTCCACGAATTCCTCAACACCCTCGGCTTCAGCTACAACAAGTCGGACAACTTCAACCCCCCGACCGCCGCCCAGGTGGACGGCTTCGGCACCCCGCTGCCCAAGCCCACCGGCGAAGGCGAAGACATGGGCGTCCAGTTCTCCCTCTTCGACGGCAAGCTCTTTGCCCGCATCAACCGGTTCGAGATGAGCAACGACAACGAGCGCACGAACCCGGGCACCTCCATCAGCCGCCTCACGGGCAACGTGGATACCGACACGTTCCGCGCCTGGGCCCGCACCATCGCCCTCATCAACATGGGTGAGAATCCGACCGCCTCCGACTTCGGCGTCGGCCTCACCCCCGCCGAGGAGCAGGCCGTGCAGGATGCCGCCGCCAAGATCTGGAAACTGCCCTACACCTATTACACCGACATCGGCACGATCTTCGCCACGCGCTCGGCCGTCGCCGAGGGCATGGAGTTCCAGTTGACCTACAATCCCACCCGCAACTGGACGATGAAGTTCACCGCCGGCGAGCAGGAGACCAAATATGCCAACGTGCTGAAGGAGTTCGATGCCTGGTTCGCCGAGCGCAATCCGGTCTGGCAGGCCGCCAAGGCCTCCGACTACCTGCTCCCGCAGTATCAGTCGTTCGCCACCTACACCACGTCCGGCGGCCGGCCCGTGGATCTCACCAACTTCTGGAGCAGCTACGGCTATGTCAGCCATGTCCGCCTCGACGATCCGTTCGGCAACTCGAGCGTCGGCCGCTACTACGACAACGTGGTCACCCCGCAATACGCCATCGCCCGCGATCTCGACGGCCAGGCCGCTCCCGGCCAGCGCAAATACCGCTGGTCCTTCCTCTCCAACTACAGCTTCAGCGAGGGCCGCTTCAAGGGCTTCGCCGTCGGCGGCAGCGCCCGCTGGGAAGACAGCGCCATCATCGGTTACTACGGCAAGCCCAACGTGGCCGCCGGCACCACCGACCTGACGCTCTCCGACACCACCCGCCCGATCCACGACGACGCCAACACCTACATCGATCTCTGGGCTTCCTATTCGCGCCGCGTCTGGAACGACAAGGTCAACATGAAGATCCAGCTCAACGTGGTGAACGCCTTCGAAAACGGCGGTCTGCGCATCGTCGGCGTCAACTACGACGGCTCGCCCAACGCCTACCGCATCATTGATCCGCGGCAGTTCATCCTGACCACGACCTTCGACTTCTGATTCTGCCAGTATGGGGTTTTTGCACGGCTCCCCGGCGCAAGCCGGGGAGCTTTTCTTTGGCGCAGCCCGGGGCGGCATCCCGCGCCGGGTCAGCCCGAACTGTCAGAGGCGGGTCCGGTTGGCGGGTTGCTCCGGCGCCGCAACTTTGGGTCTTCCCCGGCGCCCGGTTTGATGGTCAATTCCTGCCTGCAAGGTCGGCGCCCGCCCAACCCCCAACCCCATGCGTTTCGGCAGCCTGCATCTGATTGATATCCTCGTGGTCCTGGCCTATCTCGCGGCCGTCGTCTGGATCGGCCGGCGGGCCGCCGCCGGCACCGGCAACGAGGAGGGCTTCTTCCTCGCCGGCCGCAAGCTCGGCAAGCTCTACCAGTTCTTCCTCAACTTCGGCAACGCCACCGAGCCCCAGGGCGCCGTGAGCACCGCCAGCTTCGTTTACCAGCAGGGCGCTCCGGGCGCCTGGCTCTCCTTCCAGACCGTCTTCATGAACCCCTACTTCTGGTTCATGAACGTCTGGTTCCGCCGCGTCCGCCTCACCACCGTCTCCGACCTCTTCGAGGACCGCTACGCCAGCAAGGGCCTGAGCCTCTTCTACGCGACGTTCCAGATCCTCGTCGCCTGCGTCTTCCTCGGCTTCGGCAACGTCACCGCCTACAAAATCGCCTCCTCCCTCGTGGTGAAGCAGGAGGTGCAGTGGACCGCTTCCGAACGCGCCGCCGTCGAGGGCTACCGCGAGATGAAGGCCCTCGAAAAACAGGCCGCCCTCGCACCGCTCGCCCCCGACGCCCAGCTGCGCCTCGACACCCTGCGCGACCGCAACGCCCGCGGCGAGCTCCGCAGCTACATCACGCTCCTCAACGACCTGCTCTTCTACGGCGTCTTCACCCTCGTCGTCGGCACCTACATCGTCCTCGGCGGCATGGCCGCCGCCGCCCTCAACGAGGGCCTGCAGAGCGTGCTCATCATCGTTTTCTCCCTCCTGCTCATCCCCACCGGCCTGCACGCCATCGGCGGCTGGGGCGCCCTCGCACAAAAGGTGCCGCAGGAGATGTTCAACCTCTTCGGCGCCGCCGGCGGCGCCCAGTTCACCGCCTGGAGCCTCGGCGGCATCCTGCTTGTCAGCATCGTCCAGAACGGCGGCCTCAGCCACAACATGGGCATCTGCGGCTCCGCCAAGAACGAGATGGCCGCCCGCTCCGGCGTCTCCGGCACCTACCTCAAGCGCCTCATGATCATCCTCTGGGCCTTCGCCGGCCTCATCGCCGTGGCGATGTTCGGCGTCGGCGGACTCTCCGATCCCGACGCCGTCTGGGGCACCATGTCCAACCAGCTCCTCGGCACCGGCCTCGTCGGCCTCATGCTCGCCGGCGTGATCGCCGGCACCATGTCCACCCTCGCCGCCAAGGCCCTCGCCATCTCCTCGCTCTTCGTCCGCAACGTCTATCGCCAGATCTGGCCCGACATCTCCCAGGCCCAGGGCGTCTTCTACGCCCGCTGCACCATCGTCGTCGTGCTCATCCTCGGCACCGTCGCCGCCACGCTCATGGGCAGCTTCTACGACATCGTGAACGTCGTGCTCACGGTGAACATCCCCTTCGGCGCCGCCGTCCTCCTCACCTACTGGTGGCGCCGGGTCACCGCCCCGGCGGTCTGGGCCTGCGTGATCCTCTCGACGCTCGTCATCCTCGTTGTCCCCTGGACGGCCTCCAAGTTCGACGTCTTCGCCCACAGCGCCGAGCTCGCCCAGCCCAGCACCAAGCCCGGCACCGGGGTTTATTTCTCCAAGGTCGTCCACGCCGACCCCGCCGACCTCTCCAGCCCCTACATCGCCGCCGCGACGCGCACCAACCGCTTCAACTTCGAGGCCTGGTTGCTGGGCAAGGCCGGCCTTGATGTCGTCGGCATGACGCCGACGCAGCGCTTCACGGCCCAGTTCTTCTTCGACGGCCTGTTCCCCTTCGCCGTGCTCATCCTCGTCAGCCTCGGCACGAAACCGACCGACCCGGCGCGCGTCGCCCTCTTCTACGGCAAGATGAAAACCCCCGTCGGCGACACGCCCGAGCTCGAAGCCGCCGCCATGGAGGAGACCCGCCGCAACCCGGCGCGCTTCGACCACACCAAGCTCTTCGGCCGCAACTCCTGGTGGGAGTTCTGCCGGTGGGACAAGGCCGACACCATCGGCTTCCTCGCCTGCTGCGCCCTCTCCGGCTCCATCGTGGGCCTCTTCCTCTTCCTGCTCAACCTCGCCAGCGGCGCCTGATTCAGTCCCCAGCTTCATTTCCTGTCATGCTGAGCGCAGCGAAGGATCCCGGTTGCTGAACGCAGCGTTTGTGCTGTTGGATCCCTCCCGGCACTCAGGATGACGGAAACAACACACTTATGAAACGCTTGCGCCTTTTGTGCCTTCTGTGGCCACTCCTGCCGGCCGCCCTTTCCGCCGGCGAAACCGAGGTGCGTTATCTTTCCGGCCGCGGTCCCGAGGACGCCGTGCCGTGGGAATTCCTCTGCACCGGCGGACGCAACAGCGGCCTCTGGACCACCATTCCCGTGCCTTCCTGCTGGGAGCAGCAGGGCTTCGGCACCTACAACTATGGCGTCCACCACCGCCCCGGTAAGGACAAACCCAACCCGCCGCCCCTCGCCGACGAGGAAGGCCACTACCGCCACACCTTCCGCGTGCCGGCCGAATGGCGCGATCGCGCCGTGCGCATCGTCTTCGACGGCGTGATGACCGATGCCGAGGTGAAGATCAACGGCCGCTCCGCCGGTCCCGTCCACCAGGGCTCGTTCTACCGCTTTCACCACGACATCACCGCGCTGCTCGATTTCACCGGCGACAACCGCCTCGAGGTCGTCGTCCGCAAGAAATCCGCCAACGAGAGCGTCAACCGCGCCGAGCGCCTCGGCGACTACTGGCTCTTCGGCGGCATCTTCCGTCCGGTCTGGCTCGAAGCCCGCCCGCGCGACCACATCGAGTGGACCGGCATCGACGCCCGCGCCGACGGCACGTTCACGGCCGACATCCATCTCGGCGCCCCAGCCCGTGCGGCCGGTCGTGTCACCGCCGCCGTCACCGCCGCCGCCGGCCGCGAACTCGGCGCCCCGCTCACCGCCGACGTGCCCGCCGGCGCCACGAAAGCCACCGTCACCGGGCGCTTCGCGCAGCCGGCGCTCTGGACCGCCGAGACGCCCAACCTTCACCGGGTGAAGTTCACCTATCAGGTGGAGCCCGGCCTCCGGAAGGGCTTGGCCGATGCCCACACCGTCACCGAACGCTTCGGCTTCCGCACCTTCGAGGTCCGCCCCAACGACGGCCTCTACCTCAACGGCACGAAGATCATCCTCAAGGGCGTCAACCGCCACTGCTTCAACGCCGACACCGGCCGCACGATCTCCCGCGCGCAAAGCTACGCCGACGTCCGCCTGATCAAGGAGATGAACATGAACGCCGTGCGGATGTCGCACTACCAGCCGGACAAGCACTTCCTCGAGGCCTGCGACGAGCTCGGCCTCTACGTGCTCGACGAGCTCGCCGGCTGGCAGGGCTTCTACGACACGCCGACCGGCACGCGCCTCATCGGGCAGCTCGTGCGCCGCGACGTGAATCACCCGAGCATCCTGTTTTGGGACAACGGCAACGAGGGCGGCTGGAACACGGAGGTGGACGGAGAGTTCGCCAAGTGGGACATCCAGCAGCGCCCCGTCCTGCACCCCTGGGCGAAGTTCAGCGAGGTGGACACCGATCACTACGAGGTCTGGGACTCGCACGTGGCCAAGAGTGGCGGGCCGATGATTTATATGCCCACGGAGTTTCTGCACGGCCTCTACGACGGCGGCATCGGCGCCGGCCTGCGCGACTACTGGGACGTGATGATGATGAGCCCCACCGTCGCTGGCGGCTTCTTCTGGGTCTTCGCCGACGAGGGCATCGCCCGCACCGACCAGGGCGGCCGCCTCGACAACGCCGGCAACCTCGCCCCCGACGGCATCGTCGGCCCCCGCCATGAAAGGGAAGGCAGCTTCTACACCGTGAAGGAAATCTGGTCGCCGGTGCGGATCTCGTTGCCCGCCGTGCTGCCGGCGGACTGGGACGGCACGGTCGCGGTGGCCAACGGCTACGATTTCACGGCGCTCTCCGCCTGCCGTTTCCGGTGGGAATGGGTGCGCAGCGGCCACGATCACGAACGTGTGCTGGCCGCCGCCGAACAGGCCGGCCCCGCCGTCGCCCCGCGCCGCGCCGGACACCTGGCCTGCCCGCTGCCGCCGGCGGATCGCCCGGCTGCGGATTTTCTCCGTCTCACCGCCCTCGGTCCGGACGGCGGGCAGCTATGGTCCGCGACGGCCTGGACCGCCGCCCCCGCCGCCGTCACGGCTCCCGCGGGCACCCCCGCTGCCGCGCCCGCCTGGCTGGGCGAACCCGAAGTGTTCGTCCTGCGCCGGGAGGACCGCCGCTACGTGCCGGCCGCCGGCGTGCCGGCTCCGGGGTTCCGCTGGACGCAGCTGGCCGACGGCGCGCTGCGGCTCGACTACGAGTTCGCCTACGACGGTCCGGCCGACGTGCTCGGCGTCCGCTTCCCGGTGGCGGAGGCCCGGATGCAGGCCAAGCGCTGGCTCGGGCGCGGACCTTACCGCGTCTGGCAAAACCGCCTCGAAGGCGCCGCGATCGGCGTGCACGCCACCGCGTTCAACGACGCCATCCCGGGCGAAAGCTATGCCTATCCGGAGTTCCAGGGCTGTTTCCGCGACTGGCGCTGGCTCGAACTCACGACGCCCGAAGGCCGCCTCCATGTGCAGAACCTTTCCGGCGTGCCCTTTTTTGCGGTGGGCCGTCCACGAGACGGCGTGAACGGCTTGCTCGAGGTGCCGGACTTCGGCCTCGCCTTGCTCGAGGTCATCCCGGCCATGCGGAACAAATTCCACACCACCGACCAGCTCGGCCCGCAGTCTCTCACGCGCACGGTCGCCGGCGTGCACCGCGGCTCCTTGCTGTTCCGTCTGACCCCGCCCTGAGGCCGCGCCGCCCCGTCCGGAAATGTGTAACGTATTATATTACACTCGGGCCGGGGTGCTGGGCTCGGCCCTGCTGGTGGCGGTGACGCTGGCTGGGCAGACGGCGCCCGCCGCGCAGAAGTTGTGGCCGAACCTCCGGGACAACATCGAGCGACCGCTGCGTTACATACCGGACGGGGAGGACTTCGTCATCGTCAACGGCAACGAGTTCTTCAACCGCCCGCTCTACGGCGGCAATACGGCCTTCCGCGTGGACGCCGGCGACCGGCCGGAGTTCGTCCTCTACCTGCCCGGCCGCGGCGGCAACCTGCGGCTCGGCCTGCGCACCGCGGCGGAAGCCAAATGGCTGCACGACGCCGCGACCATCGAGGCCCGCTACCGCCCCGGCGGCATGCGCTACACCATCCGCGACCCGCTTCTCGGCGCCGGCACGCTGCACCTCGTGGCCTATGCCACGGCCACCGCCGACGGCCTGATCGTCCGCGCCGAGTTTGCTGGAGGGCCAAGCTCCCGCACGACCGCCCCGGTGGAACTCATCTGGGCCTACGGCGGCGTCAACGGCCAGCGCGGCCGGCGCGACGGCGACATCGGCACCGAAACCGTGCCCATCAGCGAATGGTTCCGGCTCAAGCCCGATTTCTGTGCCGGCAACCGCATCGATACGGGCGACGGCACATTCACCCTCACCGCGAAGCTCCCGCGCGACCAGGCCGCCACGATCCGTGGCCTCGTGCCCGCAGGGGCGGAGCTTCGCGTCGGCGACGCCGTCCTCTGGGACGATCCGGCGAGCCTGCTCACGGCCGTCAATCTCCGCGCGCCCGACCAGCCCGTCGTCACCGGCCGCGTGGCGCTCGCCACCGGCACACCGCTCTTCCTTTCGATCCAGCGCGCCGATCCCGCGCCGGCCACCGAGCTCGACACCTATCGCGCTGTCACGGCCGGCGCACCGGACGAAACTGGAGGTGCGGCGACCTCGCCGCAGTCTGGCGCGCTCACGCCCGCCGATCTCCCCGCCCTCTTCACCGCCACCGAGGCCCACTTCGCCGCGCTCCGTCGCCAGATTCGCGTTGAAACTCCCGATCCCTGGCTCAACGCCGCCGTCGGCGCGCTCAATGTCGCCGCCGACGCCGTGTGGGACGAGCCGCAGGGCGCCGTGATGCACGGCGCCATCGCCTGGCGCTCGAAACTCCTCGGCTGGCGCGGCCCCTACGCGATGGACGCGCTCGGCTGGCACGACCGCGCCCGCCGGCATCTCGCGTATTGGGCCACGCGGCAGAACACCGATCCGATTCCAGGAAAACTTCCGCCGCCCGATCCGGAGACCAACCTCGCCCGCAGCGAAAAGGCCCTGCACAGCAACGGCGACATCTCCGCCAGCCACTACGACATGAATCTCGTCTATATCGACGCGCTGTTCCGGCACCTGTTGTGGACCGGCGACCTGGCCTTCGCGCGGGAGGTGTGGCCGGTGATCGAGCGGCACCTCGCGTGGGAGCGCCGCCTGTTCCGCCGCGAATTCGAGGTGAACGGCGAAAAGCTCCCGCTCTACGAGGCCTACGCCGCCATCTGGGCGAGCGACGACCTGCAATACCATGGCGGCGGCACGGCGCACGCCTCGGCCTACAACCATTGGCACAACCGCATGGCCGCGCGCCTGGCGTCGTTGCTCGGTCACGATCCTGCACCTTACGAACGCGAAGCCGGCCTCATCGCCCGGGGCATGCGCGAGCTGCTCTGGACCGGCACGCATTTCGCCGAGTTCAAGGACTTGCTCGGCCGTCAACTCGTCCATCCGAGTGCGGGGCTGTGGACTTTTTACCACACGATGGATGGCGGGATTCCTACCCCGACAGAGGCGGCTACCATGGCGTGGAATCTGCCTCCTGTCATTCCCGTGCGCGGTCCCGGGGTGCCGGCTGATCGCCGCTACGCCGTCCATGCTTCGACCGACTGGCTGCCCTACACCTGGTCCCTCAACAACGTCGTCATGGGCGAAAACATCCACACCGCCCTCGGCCTCTGGCAGGCGGGAAAAGTGGAAGAGGCTTTCACGCTCACCAAGAGCGCGCTCCTCGCCTCGATGTTCATGGGCATCTGCCCGGGCAACGTCGGTTCGATGAACACCCTCGATGTCTATCGCCGCGAATCCCAGCGCGACTTCGCCGACGGCAACGGCGTGACCTCGCGTGCGATCGTCGAGGGCCTGTTCGGCGTCCGGCCCGATGCCCTCGCCGGCGAACTCACCGTCGCCCCGGGCTGGCCGGCGGAGTGGACGCAGGCCCGGCTGGAGCACCCGCGTGTCGGGCTCGATTACCGAGTTGAGGCGAGGGAAGAGCATTTCACGATCAAAACGCGATTCGGCACGCCGCAGAAGTTGACCCTGCTCGTTCGCGCCCGGGGAGCCAGCGCACGTGTGCTGGTCAACGGCGTGGCGAGCGAGGCGGAAGTGAAAACGGGTTACGACCCTCGGTTGTTGGTGTCGCTACCTCCGCTCGATTCCTTCGACATCATGATTCGGTGGCAGGGGGAGCCGCCCGTGCCGACACCGTCCGGTCCGCCAGTCGGTGGCATGGCGCCGCTGCACGGATCGGTGGCCGATGGTGCAGTGCCCGACACCGTGCCGCTCTCTCCGCACTTCAACGACCGCGTCACCGAGATCTTCAAGCCCGGCAAATACGTCTCGCCGCGCTCGCCGTTCGTCTCGCTGGCGATCCCTTCGCAGGGCATCGGGGCCTGGGCCGGGCACGTCAACGCCACGGCCGAGATCGACGACACCGGCCTGCGCGCCGCCTCCGCGGCCGGCGGCGGCAGGATCACCCTGCCGAACGGCGTGCCCTTCGCCACGCCCGGACCGGGCGATACGCCCAACATCCTGTTCGTTTCGCAGTGGGACAACTACCCCGATGAGGCGACGGTGCCGCTCTCCGGCATGGCACGACAGTTGCACTTGCTCATGGCCGGCTCGACCAACGCCATGCAAAGCCGCCTCGACAACGGCGAGGTCGTCGTGACCTACGCCGACGGCACGACCGCACGCCTCGCTCTGCGCAATCCCGACACCTGGTGGCCCATCGAGCAGGACTACTTCATTGACGACTACCAGTTCCGCGTGGACGCGCCCCTGCCGACGCGCGTGAACCTCAAGACCGGCGAGGTGCGCGTGCTCGACCACCAAACCTTCAAAGGCAAGGGCGGGGTGGTGCCCGGCGGCGCGGCCACCGTGCTCGCGCTCGCACTCGATCCCGACAAGGAGCTGCGTTCCCTCACCGTGCGCGCCCTCGCCAACGAGGTCGTCATCGGCCTCATGGCCGCCACGCTGGTGCGCTGACTCGCACAATGACCAGGATTTGTCCAACATCTGTCATCCTGAGCCCCGCGCAGGAGCCAAGGGCTGATTCGCCGCCTGCATGGGGATCGCCGCTTCGCTTGGATTTTTCGCTCCGCGCAGAATGACACGCTGATTTTCATGAACCTCCCTCGCACCCTTCTTCTCCTCGTCGCTCTCGTCGGCTCCGCTCTCGCCGCGGACACCGCCTATCTCTTCACCTACTTCACCCGCAACGGTGAGGACGGGTTGCATCTCGCGTGGTCGGAGGACGGCTATCACTGGCAGCCCTTGGGCGAAGGACGCAGCTTCCTTGCGCCCAAGATCGGCCGGCAGGAGAAGCTGCTGCGCGATCCCTGCATCGCGCGCGGACCCGACGGCACCTATCACATGGTCTGGACTTCCGGCTGGTGGGAAAAGGGCATCGGCTACGCCTCGACGCGGGATTTCCTTACCTGGTCGGAGCAGAAGGAGCTTCCGGTGATGCACCACGAACCCACGACGCGAAACACCTGGGCCCCGGAGATTGTCCACGACGAGACCTCCGGCGAATTCATCATTTTCTGGGCCAGCACCATTCCCGGGCGCTTCCCGCAGAGCGCGGGCGCCTCGGAGGACGATCTGAATCACCGGATTTATTTCACGACCACGAGGGATTTCCAGGCGTTCTCGCCGACCAGGCTCTTCTACGATCCGGGTTTCAGCTGCATCGACCTGACCTTTCTGCGGGCCGACGGCCGGTTCTGGGTGGTGGTCAAGGACGAGACCAGGTTTCCCGAGCCGCGCAAGCACCTGCGGCTGGCCCCGGCGGAGAGCCTGCGCGGCCCCTTTGGCCCCCTCGGGGCGCCGTTCTCGCCGGCCGGACTCTGGTCGGAGGGGCCGTCGGCGGTCAAGATCGGTGACGAGTATCTGATCTACTTCGAGGCCTACATGGAGAAGCGTTATTGCGCCGTGCGCTCCAAGGACCTGACAACCTGGGAAGACGTTACCCCCAAAATGAAGTTCCTCTTCCCCGGAACCGGGGAGAGAATGAAGCACGGCTCGGTCACCGCCGTGCCGCGCGCGCTCATCGAGCGGCTGCGCTCGGCGGCACCCCCGCCTGCACCCGGAAATCCGTGATCTCGATCCGGCTCCACACCGTGCGGAAACCGAACCAGCCCCGCCGCAGCGGCTCCGGGTCCGTCCAGTCGAACACGACCTCGCCGTCGCGGATGAACTGCACGCGCCCGTCGGCCCCGGCCACGAGCGCGATTTTATAGGCATGATCGGGGCGCAGCAAAAATTCGGGAGCGGTCCGGTCGTGCTCCGGCAGCAGGGGCCGCGCGCCCGAGCCGTCGTAGCGGCGGAAGCGCGTCGTGGTGTTCGTATTCCCTCCGTAACCGACGTAGTAGGTGCGCAGCGTGTCGTAGGTCGCGAATTTCCCGGTCCGGCCATGCCCGGGTCCGAACAGGTCGTCCGGCCGCGCCGGGTCGCTCGCCATCCAGAAGCAGTTCAGATCCGACACGCGGCCACCGGCCAGGACCTTGGCCGTGTAGCTGATGGTCACCGGCGCGGTCAGCGGCTCGCGGAACCACACGGTGCAGCCGCCGGCGTCGGCGATCACCAGCCGGCCGTCCGCCGCCGTCACGCTGCCGCCGGGCTGCTGCTCGACCACCCAGCGGGCGAGTCCGTCGCGGAAATTGTCCTGAAACAGCGTTTCCGTCGCGCCGAGCCAGGCCGGGGCGAGGGCGAGCCATGCGAGCCACTTTCTCATGTCTCCAGCACACATCCGCCGCACTGATTGGCCACTGAAAAACCACCGCTTTTACCGATGAAAACTCCCCTCGTCCGCATCGCCGCTCTCCTGGGCCCCCTGTTCGCCTTCGCCCAGTCCACCCCGACCCCCGCCCCGGATCCGGCCGCCACCCCGGCCGCCGCCGTCGGCACGCTGGACCCCGCGCGGCCCACCGTCTTCATCGCCGGCGACTCCACCGCCGCGAAGCACAACGACGCCCCGATCCAGGGCTGGGGCGTGCCCTTCGCCGACTACCTCGACCCGGCGAAGGTCAACCTCGCCAACCACGCGCGCGGCGGACGCAGCAGCCGCACCTTCATCACCGAGGGCCTCTGGGACCAGCTCCTGGCCCAGGTGAAGACCGGCGACGTCGTGCTCATCCAGTTCGGCCACAACGACGGCAGCCCCGTCAACGAGGACCCCTCCGTGCCGCCCGCCCGCCGGCGTTCGCGCGGCAGCCTGCCGGGCCTCGGGGAGGAGACGAGGGACATCGACAACATCGTCACGGGGAAACCCGAGACCGTCTTCACCTTCGGCCACTACGTCCGCCGGATGATCGCCGACGTGCGGGCGAAGGGTGCCACGCCCATTCTGCTTTCTCCGACGATCCGCAACGTGTGGAGCGGCGCCCGGGTCGACCGCGGCACCGGACGGCATCGCGATTGGACGCGCACGCTCGCGCACCAGGCCGGCATCGGCTTCGTGGATCTCTCGCGGATCGTGGCCGATTCGTATCAGGCCATGGGGCCCGAGAAGGTCCGCGCGCTGTTCGGTTCCGATCACACGCACACCAACGCCGCCGGCGCCGATTTCAACGCGGCGGCCGTCGTCGCCGGCCTCAAGGGCCTGCGCCCGGCCCCGCTCAAGGACGTCTTTTCCGCCAAGGGTGCCGCCGTCGAGGCCGACCGCCTCGGCTGGCTCAACCTGCCCGAGCCCGCCGACCCGCGCCTGCCCTCGCTCTTCCTCATCGGCGACTCCACCGTGCGCAACGGCCGCGGCGACGGCGAGGGCGGCCAATGGGGCTGGGGCGACTTTCTCGACGCCCACTTCGATCCGGCGAAGCTCAACCTCGTCAACCGCGCCATCGGCGGACTCAGCAGCCGCACCTTCCGCACGCAGGGGCACTGGGAGCGCGCGCTCATGCTCATCCGCCCCGGCGACTTCGTCGTCATGCAGTTCGGCCACAACGACGCCGGTCCGCTCAACGACACCAGCCGCGCCCGCGGCACGATCCGGGGCACCGGCGAGGAGACCGAGGCGCTCGACAACCTCCTGACGAAGCAGCCCGAGGTCGTGCACACCTACGGCTGGTATCTGCGGCAATACATCCGCGAGGCCCGCGCCGCCGGCGCCACGCCCGTCGTGTGCTCGCCCGTGCCCCGCAAGACCTGGAAGGACGGCCGCATCGCCCGCTCGACGGACGACGGCTACGCCGCCTGGGCACGCCGCGTGGCGCAGGAGGAGGTGGTGCCGTTCATTGATCTCAACGACCTGGTCGCCACCCGCTACGAGCAGCTCGGCGAGGCGAAGGTGAACGAACTCTTCGCCGACGCCCACACGCACACCAGCCGCGCCGGCGCCGAGCTCAACGCCGCCATCGCGGCCGCCGCCCTCCGCGCCCTGCCCGGCGACCCGCTGGGCGGGTTCGCGAGGTAGGGCGGGCTCCCTGCACACCCCGCCCTATCGGGCACCCCCTCTTCATGGAGGGGACTTCGGCTGCGGCGTGGCCTTGATTCCCCTCGATCAAGAGGGGTGGCGTGAAGCGCCGGGGTGTGTTGCCTCACCCGCTCGCCGCCGCCGCGCGCAGCGTCGGCCCCTCGACGAAACGCGCGGGAATGGTCGTCAGCGAGGGCTGCACGGGGATGCCGAGCTCGTTGTGCAGCAGCTGGCCGATCACGAGCTCGACCGCGCGGGCGCCGATCTGCGCCGGCTGGAAGTCGAGCGCCGCGCAAGGCTCGGTCGAGCGCAGCGAGTTGAGGCACACGAAGCCGTGCGTCCGGGGCAGGCGCGCGCCGCACTCGCGCATCCAGTCCATCGCCTCGGGATAGTGGCCGATCACGACGTCGGGCTTGTGCTTGCGGAACCAGGGCACGAAATCGTCGTGGGAGAGCCGGTGGGCGCGCAGGGCGGGCACCTCGGTGATGTTGGGCAGGTATTTCTGCAGCGCGAGGAAGGCGCCCTCCCAGCGGTATTGCAGGCGCTCGTCGAGCGAGATCTCCATGAACAGGCCGGGCCGGCGGTAGCCGCGCTCGTGCAGCTCGCGCAGGAGCATCAGCATCGAGCGGTAGTGGTCGAGGCACACGCAGTGCAGCGGCGGGTGGTTGATGAAGAGGTCGGCGTAAACCGCCGTGTAGCGCTCCCAGCTCAGACCGGAAAGGTCGGGCAGGCCCGAGGCGGGCAGCAGCACCAGGCCCTGGATGTTCCGCGTGTGCAGGATGGTGTCGAGGCGGTTGAGCCGCATGCCCTCCGCCCCGAGCTCAAAGCGCTCCATCTTGAAGCCGAGTTCGCCGGCGCGGTCGGCGATGCCCTTCAGCACCGCCTCGTTGTAGCGCACCACGTGCGCCGCCCGGTCGGCGTCCACGATTTCCAGCGCCGCGATCACCCCGCGAAACTGCTGCCCGCGCGAGCGCCGGAGCTGCGACATGACGGCGCCGGTCAGCGGGTTGTGCTCGTAGCCGGCCGCCTTCGCCGCCTCGCGCACGCGCTGCACCGTCTCGGCTTTCACGCGCGGCGAGCCGCGCAGGGCGTCGGAAATCGTGGTGCGGGACAGGCCGAGCGACTTGGCCAGCGTGCGCAAGGTGGGGGCGGACATGGGGACGGGGTCCGTCCAAAATCCCCCGATTTGCCCAAAGCTCAACGCCAAATTCGGAGCGTCCGAATTTTCCGGCTCCCGCCGGCTTCGGACTGTCCCCGCCCGCCGCGCTGGTGTTAGGGTGCCGCCTGGCAACGGTAGGCAAACCCCTCCCCGCCGGGCCCAGCCCCGGCGCGGGCCAAGCCCATCCCCCCATGATCCGCAAAGCCTTCGTCATGTCCGTCCACGCCGGACAGGAGCAGGAATACGAACGCCGGCACCGGCCCATCTGGCCGGAGCTGGCAAAGGTCCTCAAGGACCACGGCGTCCACAACTATTCCATCTTCCTCCATCCCGGCACGCGCCAGCTCTTCGGCTACGTTGAGATCGAGGACGAGGCCCGCTGGGCCGCCATCGCCGCCACGCCCGAGTGCCGGCGCTGGTGGACGCACATGGGCGACATCATGCCCGCCAATCCCGACCACAGCCCCGTCTCCACCGGTCTCCGCGAGGTTTTCCACCTCGATTGAGGGGAGGGCCCGCGTCCCTGCGGGCCGCCTTTCATCGTTCTCCTAATCCCAATCGTTCTCCCCTCTGCTTGCCCATCGGGATTAAGAGAACGGCTGCGAGAGCGAGAACGATCCAGAGCCCAAGATCCTGAACCCCTATTCCCGATCATGACCCCGCTCACCCGCCGAGAATTTGTCCGCAAAACCACCCTGGCCGCCGCCGTCGCTCCCTTGGTCTCCCGGCTGCGGGCGGCCGACACCGCCGCAACGGCGCCGGCCGCCCCGGCTGCCGCCCCCGAGGCGCTGCGCTGGCTGGAAGGCGGCGTCCCGCCGTTGCTGCCGGGCACGACCTGGGGCCGCTCCTGGCCGCGCGGCCGGCACGGCCGCGACACCGCCTTTGCGCTGCACACCGCGGCCGGCGCGCCCGTGCCGGTGCAGAGCTGGCCGCTGGCCACCTGGCCCGACGGCTCGCTGAAGTGGACCGCGCACGCCCTCCCGGCCGATGCACCCCTGGCCGCCGAATACCGCCTCGCCCCCGGCACGCCCGCCGCCCCGGCGCGGCCGGTGACGGTGACCGACGACGAGGAGGCCATCGTGGTTGACACCGGTGTCATCCGCGCGGTGCTCGGCCGCCGCGGCGGGGCGCTCATCCGCTCCCTCACCCGCGACGGCCGGGAGATCGCCCGCGACGGCCGGCTCGTCTGCCGGCTGGAGAACCGCGGCGAACCCGGCGTCGTGCGCACCGAAAGCTTCACCGGGGAAATTTCTTCCGTCACCGTCGAGCAGGCCGGCCCGGTGCGTGCGGTCGTGAAGATCGAAGGCAGGCATCACGGGACCAACCGCGCCTGGCTGCCGTTCACCGTGCGGCTCTATTTCCATGCCGGCGGCGACCTGGTGCGCCTGATGCACACCATCCTGTTCGACGGCGATGCCGCGAAGGACTTCATCGCCGGGCTCGGCGTGACCTTCGCCGTGCCGTTGCGCGGCGAGCTGCACGACCGCCACGTGCGTTTCGGCGGTCCCGACGACGGCCTGTTTGGCGAAGCCGTGCGGGGTGTCACGGGCCTGCGCCGCGATCCGGGGGCGGCGGTGCGCGCGGCGCAGGTCGCCGGCCGCGCCACCCCGCCGCTGGCGGAATGGGAGCCGGCCGCCGCCACGCGCCTGCAATACGTCGCCGCCTACGCCGACTGGACGCTCCTCCAGTCCACGTGCGACGGCTTCGAGATCCGCAAGCGCACCAAGGAGGGCCACACCTGGCTCGAGTCCGCGCGCGGGCAGCGCGCCGGCGGCCTCGGCTATGTCGGCACGCCGGCCGGCGGCGTGGCCTTCGGCCTGCGCAATTTCTGGCAGAGCTATCCCGCCCAGCTCGACATCCGCGGCGCCACCGGCGATGCGGCCGAGGTCACCGTGTGGATGTGGGCGCCCGGCGCCGGGGCCATGGACCTGCGGCCTTACCACGACGGCCTCGGGATGGACACCTACGACAAGCAATACAACGGCGGCCTCGAGATCACCTACGAGGACTACGAGCCGGGGTTCAACTCCCCCGAGGGGGTCGGGCGCACGAGCGAACTGCACCTGTGGGGCGTCGCCGCCACCCCGCCCCGCGAGACGCTGGCCGCCATGCAGCGCGTGCTGCAGGCGCCCCCGCTACTCGCCAGCTCCCCGCAATGGCTGCACGCCTGCGGCGTCTTCGGCGGCCTCTGGTCGCCGGCCGACCGTTCCACGCCCGCCCGCGCCGCGGTCGAGGATCGGCTTGCCGAGCTGTTCGACTTCTACCGCGGCCAGCAGGAACAGCGCCGCTGGTATGGCTTCTGGAACTACGGCGACGTCATGCACACCTACGACCCCGACCGGCACGAGTGGCGCTACGACGTCGGCGGCTTCGCCTGGGACAACTCCGAGCTCTCCACCGACCTCTGGCTGTGGCTTTATTACCTGCAGAGCGGGCGGGCCGACGTGTTCCGCTTCGCCGAGGCGATGACGCGCCACACGGGCGAGGTGGACGTGCACCACCTCGGCCGCTTCGCCCCGCTCGGTTCGCGCCACAACGTCCAGCACTGGGGCTGCAGCGCCAAGCAGCTCCGCATCAGCACGGCGACCAACCGCCGCTACTATTACTACCTCACCGGCGACGAGCGGGTGGGCGACCTCCTGCGCGAGCAGGTCGAGGCCGGCCGCGCGCTCCTGAAGTTCCCGCCCGGACGCAAGCTCGCCTTCGCCAACGAACAGGGCGACCAGTCCCGCGGCACGCCGACGGCGCCGGACAGCGTCGGTGCCAGCATGGGCACCGACTGGGGCTCGCTGGCCGGCGCCTGGCTCACCGAGTGGGAGCGCACCGGCAGTCCGAAGATGCGCGACCGCCTCGTCGCCGGCATGAAGACCCTCGGGGCCCAGCCCAAGGGGCTCTTCAGCACCGGCCTCATCCTCAACGTCGAGACCGGCGCCTTCGAGATCGCCGGGAGCGACAAGGTCTCCGTCTCGCATCTCAACGCCGTCTTCGGCCTCGTCGAAGTCTGCGCCGAGCTGCTCGAGCTGCTCGACGTGCCGGAATTCCGGCGGGTCTGGCTCGACTACTGCGAGCTCTACAACGCCGGCGCCGAGGAGCAGTCGAAACGCCTCGGCGCGGCGCCGCGCAACGTCGGCCTGCCGCAGGGGCACTCGCGGCTCACGGCCTACGCCGCGAAGCAGAAGGGCGACGCCGCCCTCGCCAGGCGGGCCTGGGCGGAATTCAGCCGCGGCTTCCGCGGCCAGCGCGGCCGGCCGCCGCTGCGCGTCGAGCGCATCGCCGGCCCGGCCGTGCTCCGGCCGGTGGACGAGGCGCGCTTCGTCTCGACCAACGACACCGCGCAGTGGGGCCTCGCCGCCATCCAATGCCTCGCCCTCGTCGGGGAACACCAGCCGGCCGACGCCTGAACCCGCCTCGCTTCCCTTTCCCATGAAATCGCTGCCCCGCCACATTCTTTCCGTCGCCGGCCTCATCCTGGCCGGCGGCGCATTCGCCGCCGCCCCGTCCGAGATCCCCGAGTTCACCGGCTGGCCGGCGGGTGCCGCGCCCGCCGAGGTCGGCAAGCGGGTGGCCGAGAACTTCGCCGCGCGCCCCTTCCAATGGCAGACCGAGACCCGGCGCCGCTACGTCATCTACCCGGAATATTGCGCCTGGTATGGCGCGCTCACGGTCGCCCGCCTCACCGGCGACGCCGACCTCCAGCGGCGGCTCTTTGCCAAATACGACGTGCTGCTCACGCCCGAGGGCGCGGCCCGCGTCTCGCCCTCCGCCCACGTGGACTACCGCATCGCCGGCATCGTGCCGCTGGAGTTCGGCCTGCAGGGCCGCGGCGACGCATGGCGCGCGATCGGCCTGACCTACGCCGACGCCCAGTGGGAAAACCCCACGCCCGACGGCATCACCGCCGAGGCCCGCTACTGGATCGACGACATGTATATGAGCCCGATCCTGCAGGTGCAGGCCTTCCGCGCGACCGGCGACGCGAAATACCTCGACCGCGCCGCGCTGATGATGGCGGCTTATCTGGACAAGCTCCAGCAACCCAACGGGCTCTTCCTGCACGCGCCCGACTCGCCGTTCTACTGGGGCCGCGGCAACGGCTGGGTCGCCGCCGGCATGACGGAGCTCTTGCGCGATCTGCCCGCTGCGAACCCGCACCACGCGCGCATCCTCGACGGCTACCGGAAGATGATGGCCGCGCTGCTGGCCACGCAGGGCGGGGACGGCCTCTGGAAGCAGCTCCTGGACAAGCCCGAGACCTGGGGCGAGACCTCCTGCACCGGCATGTTTGCCTTCGCGCTCGTGACCGGCGTGAAACAGGGCTGGCTCGACGCCAAGGATCACGCCCCCGCCGCCCGCCGCGCCTGGCTCGCGCTCGTCGCGCACCTCGACCCCGACGCCAACGTGCGCGAGGTCTGCGTCGGCACCAACAAGAGCCGGCAGGTCACCAAGACCGACGACCTCCAGGTCCAATACGATTTCTACGTTGCCCGGCCGCGTCGCCCGGGCGACCTCCACGGCCAGGCCCCGATCCTCTGGACCGCCAGCGCCCTGCTGCGGTGAGAAGTAGGGCGGGTCTCCGACCGGCCCGCGAACACGCGAAGGGTCCAGACAGAGGCTGGACCTGCCTCACTCGCTCCAGTCGAGGGTGAGCAGCGACACGCCTTGGCGGGGGAGGCTGAACTTCAGGTCGGCCTTGCCGCCTTCGACCGCCACGGTCGCCGGAGCATCGGCCAGCGTGGCCAGATTGCTGGCGGCGAGGAGCTGGTCGTATTGCTGGCGGTTGGGGGCGAGCGGCGAGCCCATCCGCTTCCATTCGCCGTAGGCGTTGGAGTGGAACTCGTCCACGCGGTGGTGTTGGAGCCGGGCGATGGACACGCCCGCCGGCAGGCCGCTCACCACCAGCGAGACCTCGGCGGCGGGGCCGGCGAGGTCGTCGTCGTGGTAGTGCCAGACCATGACCGTCGCGCGGTGGCCGCTGCGGGCGGCGAGCACGCCGACGTCGGGCGCGCCGCGCACGCCGTCCTTCAGGATGGCGTCGAGCGGCACCTGCGCGGAGCTGGTCGCGGCGAGGCGGTCGCCCTCCATGCGGCCCATCAGGCGGAAGACGTTGAGCACGGCGAGCGGCAGGCCGTTGCTGGCGAGCTGGCGGAAGCCGGCGAAATACGGCTGGTCCTCGAAGGTGAAGGCCCAGGTCAGCGCGCCCTCGAAGTTCACGCCGTGCTTGTCGGCGAGGTCGTGTTTCCGGGCGAAGCTGGCGGCCGTGTAGCTCGAATAGACCGTGCCGTTGCGGTAGGAGAACGACGGTCCCTGGCAGGCGGCGCAGCCCTCGGGGTCGGATTCGCCGATGATGATGGGCGTGTTTTTCGTCTCGGGGTAGGATGCCACGATCTGGAAGCCGCGGTCGATCGTCGCGAGGTGCGGGGCGATGCCCATGCGGATGTGGCCGTCCACAAACGACGGCGCGCCCTTGGCGTGGAAGGAAATGAAGTCGAGCGGCGTGCCCTTCTGCCCGGTGGCGTGGTTGGTGCCGCGCAGGCAGTGCTCGATGAAGTCGTGCATCCACTCGCCGCCGTGGCCGGCGCTATCGGGTCCGCCGACGCGCGCGGTCGGCAGGGCGCGCTTCACGCCGGCGATGGCGAAGTCGTGGGTCTGGCGGAATTCCTCGGGCGTGCCCTTCCAATAGCCGATGTTGGCCTCGTTCCACGTTTCCCAATACCACGACTCGACCTCGGCCTTGCCGTAACGCTCCACGCAGTGCTTCACCCACTGGTAGCACAGCTCCTCCCATTTCTTGTAGTCCTTCGGCGGGTAGGCCCAGCCGGTGTAGATTTCGTTGTAGGGCAGGCCGGGGCGCCACTCGTGCTGGTAGGGCTCGGGATGGGTCGAGAGGGCCTTGGGCATGAAACCGATCTGCGCATAGGGCTTGATCCCGCGCGCGAGGTAGGTGTCGAAGATGTGGTCCACAACCGTCCAGTCATAGACCGGGTTGCCCTGGGCGTCTTCGGTGTAGGCGTTGGTCGAACCCCACTTGAGCGCGGGCGTGCCGTCGCCGCTCGTGAGCAGGTTGTGCGCGCGGAAATAGACCTGCGGCTTGCCCAGCTGGCCGAGCTGGGTGAGCAGCTTGCGGCCGTCCTTCATCGTCGCGTAGTTCGGCTCGTCGGCGCCGAAGAAACGCCAGACCGGCCGCAGCGGCCCGACGGACTTCGCGGCATCCACGGTGATGCTGACGGGGAACGGCGCGGCGGCGGAAGCCGGCGCGGACGGAGTCTGGGCGAACGCCGGCAGCGCCAGCGCCGCGAGCAGAAGGACGGGGAGGGATTTCATGGGAGTTGGGGTCTTGGCTCCGGGGCCTGAGGGCCAATCGTTCTCTTTCTCATAATCGTTCTCGTAATCTCGGCGACTGATTCGGGCGGCGGCCTTGGGAGGGAGAACGATTAGCATTAAGAGAACGAGAACGATTCTGGAGGGGGAATCCTGCACCGATTCGGCGGAATCGGAAACGCCGTCATGCGTTACCGTCACGTGGGCAGACACAGATGGATTTCACACAAAAGGTAGCGAAGGGAGCAAAGAAACGGCCCTCCTCCCTGACTCAGACAGTTGAAAACCACAGATAGACACGCATGAGCACAGATATTCCGGGCGGCGAGACCAGGTGTGTGAAAGCACCGTATTTCGGAATGGTTCCGATCTCGGATCCCCCAAAAAACCATCCATCTGTGTGCATCCGTGTTTATCTGTGGTTGAAACGAGTGGTTCCCGTTCAGGGCCGAACCTTGGCGTCCTTTGCGAGCCTGGCGTGAGGAAATCAATTCCCGCGCGGGCGGAGGTCGCTGCGCTACCGTTTGAACAAACGCGCTCTCGAAATCGCGGGGGGTAAACAGACTGTAGTTCCAAGCGTTTCGCTTGGATCAGCGGCGATCCCCAATCGCCGCCGTGATGTGGGGCCACACATCGCGCTGCGTTCGGCGTTATCCCCAACCCTCCACGGCCCCACCCCATGAATCCTGCACGTTGTGTGTGCTCGACGAGTCATCGTGCGCTGCTGTCAGCGGCGCTACTCGGCCTGGCGACAATACTGCCGCTGGTCCGCGCCACTGAATCCCCGATCGCCATCCTGAACAAGGCGCCGCTCTGCTTGCCACGTTCCTGAGACCTACAAGCTGGGCAAGAAGCCCGTGCGCAGCGACGCCTTTGAAGTAGCCAGGCTCGCTTCAGACCCTGAAGACGCGCGGTGGTGCAGCCTACCTTGAAATCAAGCCTGGAGCGGAGTGGCACCGAGATTAATATCGGCGGCGCATTCCTCACGATTGATCAAAGTGAGCGCGATCCGGGGTATGCGAGGATCAAAACCAGCGGCACGGATGTGAGAATCAACCATGAGATGCCGTGGATGCTTTACAACGGAGCCCGGATGGCGCCACTCGACATTGTCACGCTGAAAGTGGACCGCGGAGCCGGCACCTGGGCGATGTGGTTCCGGGATGCACTGGTGGCCACAGATATGCCCCCCGGCTCTGAGCAAGGTGACTTGGGCAAGGTGCAGATAACCGCCGGCAAGGCCGGTGCCTGGCTGTGCGGGCTTGTGTATAGCGATGAGAATCCTCTCTTTGAAAACGCCAACGACAACACGGTGCCGGATGATTTCGAGAGGCAGCTATTGGGCGAATTGCTCGATGCCGGGGGATTTGGGCAAATTCAGCATGCGCTGCGGGCCGCCTGGCTGGACGAGAAACTGTCGCGACCGCCTTCGGTATTCATCCTCACTACGCCTCTGCCAGACAGTTTCCCGGAGGGACAATTTGTCCATGGCATGATCGGCGGTCTGAAATTCGGCACTTCCAAGAAAAACTGACGTCTGGTCTGCTTACCATGAAGTCCTTCATTCAATTTCTGATCACGCAGTTTGCTTTCGCGGTCTTGTTGGTTGGTGCGTTTGCGAGCGTCAACTTTACGAACAATAACCCGGGTTATGTGGCAAAGGTCGATAGGTCTGCGTGTCCAAGACCGAGAAGATGACGGTAGAAAAGACGCTCGAGAAAGTGCCGTTTGCAAATACGCCACCCCAAACCAGTCACTTTCGGGAAATCACATCATAAGGAGCAAGGTCATGCGCTTTACCCCGCTGGTGATGTTCTTGTGCGCTTTCACGGCTGCCTCCGGTCCGGGCAGGATTACCGAGACCCAGAATGCGCTTATCCTTTCGCTGGAAGTCGAAGAGGTGAAACGTGGATCGCAAGATAGCTTGGAGTTTGTCGCCAGGGATCGGGCGCAGGAAGGGTCGCCGGGGCTGGTGGTCCGTATCCCGCCCGTCAAGCTCAGGCGATGGCCAAGTGGGGCTCGTCCCTATCGCTATCCAGTGTTTCTCGAACCATTGGACGAGGATTCAAAGCGCGTCTTCGACGATCTGGTAACTAGGAAATATTCAAGTGATTCGTCCCGCCTGAGTATTTTTAAACGAGCTGACTACGATTCTGCTTCTTTGGAGAAACCGAACATAATCGGCAAGCAGGGCGGTAGAATCGTCTTGGCCGATCCGGGAATAGATGGTGGCGTCGTCTGGGATATCGAAATTCGATACGTTCCGAACGAGCGCCTGTTGGAAATCAAGGTGGCACAAGCATACCTCTAATGAGGCGTCTCAATGTGGATGTTAGTTGAAGTGTGGACTGCGTCCCCTAAACAGCGACAGCCGGGGAGCAACTGGTGATCAACGTCGAGTTACCGCACAATTAGACGCCCCGGTGTTCTTGGTCGTGAAAAAGACTCCAATCATAATTGCGATACCCGTGCTGATCGCGGGCTATTTGCTCATTTGGGGACTGGCATACGTCCTTACCATGCTGTCGCGGGGTGATCGACCGTCGCTGCGCGAGTGCTATGAATATTTCATACTGGCTTGGACATTTCAGGCCGGTGAACTCCCTGGGTTCATCTGGCTGCTTAGCGTGGTCGGCTTTCTTCTTCTTTCCGGCGTTTTAGTCTTTGTGAGAATGAGATACGGAAGGTAGGACTTCAGACCAACCCACGAAGAACGCGAAGGAGGTGGTGCCAACGCGAACGCTTTGCGGCCTTTGCGGAAAAATCTCAATTCCCGCGCGGGCGCTCGGTGCTGCGTTGAGGACTGGCCGGGAGATTGTAGGTCGCGGGGTCGTCGGGTTTCGCGGGGTCGAAACCGGTGAAGTCGTCGGTGAGGAAGGTGGCGAGCTTGGCAAGCAAGGGCGCGGTGCGGATGCCTTGGGCGACAGCCTTGGCGAGTTGGTAGGCGCCGTAGTTGTTGTGGTGCGTGGCGTCCTGGCCGCCGTTGCTGAAGGCGAGCGGGGACTTTTCCGGACCGAGGGCTTCGTAGAGGATGCGGCTGGCGGCCTCGAGGTCGATGAGCGCGACCTGTTCCGCGGCGGCGACGGCGCGCACGGCGGCCGGGTAATCGCCGTGCGTGTTGCGAATTTTTCCGTCGGACGTGAAGTTCCGGCGCTGCGGCGAAGTCACGAGCACGGGCGTGGCGCCGCGCAGACGGATCTCGGCGAGGTAGGTGCGCAGCCACGCCCGGTAGGTCGTGCCGGCCTCGACCCAGGTCTGCGGCCAGTTTTTCTTCTGATCGTTGTGCCCGAACTGGAGGAACACCCAGTCGCCGGCCTTGAGCTGCGAGAGGACCTTGGCGAAGCGCAGGCCGGTGACGAAGGACTTCAGCGTCTCGCCGGACTCGGCGTGGTTGGCGACGGCGACCTCCGGCTTGAGGAAACGCGGGAGCATCTGGCCCCAGCTGGCGCCATCCTCCCAGCGCTGGTCGGTGACGGTCGAGTCGCCGAGGAGGAAAACCGTGGGCACATCGGCGGGCTCGAGGGTGATCGTGCGCGGCGCGGGCGCCGGGCCGTTGAACTCGAGCGTGAGCTTGTCATCCCAGGTGAACGAGCCCTGTTCGCGGTCGTTGAGCACGACGGCGCTGCCGCCGGGGGCGTTGCGCTCGGGCGGGGGCACGGAGCTGTTGCGCACGTTGACGATGAAGCGGCGCGTGACGGTCTCGCCCGGCGCGGTCTTGAGGCCCTCGACCATCAGGCGGCGCGACTCGGCCTTCACGGTGGTGTCGGAGGTCGTGGCGCTGCCGAAGGTGACGGTGACGCGCCAGTTGCCCTCGGGCACGGCGACGGAGAACAGGAACGGCTTGCCCGTGGCGTTGGGCGCGAAGCCCGGCTCGAAACCGTGGCCGTGTTCGGCGGTGAAGGCGGATTCCGTCGCGAGGTCGAAGGTGCGGGCAGCGGCCTCGCCCGAGACCAAGGCAGGGATGGCCACAAAAAGGCACAAAGAAGAGGTCCTGCGAATGAAACGTTCAAGGCGCCTATGGGCGCGCGAAAGACTTCCGAAGCATGCAGGGATCATTTTGGTGTTTTTTTTGCGGCCAATACGGCTTGGGAGACTGCTCACTTCAGGTCCGCGCCGAGCGTGCGGCTTTCGCCGGGGGCGAGGGAGACTTCGGCGGTCTTGGCGCCGAGACGGACCTTTACCGGCCCGGCCGCACCGGACGTGCGGCGGAGGGTGACGGACGTGAGCTTGCCGCCGGTCCAGGCCAGGTCCACCTCGCAGCCGCCGCGGGCGCGCAGACCCCGGACGGAGCCTTCGGACCAGGCGGAGGGCAGCGCGGGGAGGAGGTCGATCGAGCCGAGGTGCGATTGCACGAGCATTTCCGACACGCCCGCGGTGAAGGCGAAGTTGCCGTCGATCTGGAAGGGCGGGTGCGCGTCGAAGAGGTTGGGATAGACGCCGCCGCCGCCCGCGTAGTCGGTGCCGGTGTTGCCGCCGACGGGGCGCAGGAGGTTCTTGACGAAGACGTGGGCGCGGTCGCCGTCGAGCAGGCGCGCCCAGAGGTTGATGCGCCAGCCCAGGGCCCAGCCCGTGCTCTCGTCGCCGCGCAGCTCGAGCGACTTGCGGCTGGCGGCGAAGAATGCCGGCGTGGCCGGTGTGATCTCGCGGCCCGGGTAGAGGCCGTAGAGGTGCGAGGTGTGGCGATGGTGCACGTCGGTTTCGAGCAGGTCGGCGGCCCATTCCTGCAACTGACCGCGGGCGCCGACCTGCAGCGGGAGCAGCCGGGCCTCGGCCGCGGCCACCTGCCGCGTGAAGTCGTCGGCGATGCCGAGCACCTGCGCGGCCTCCCGCACGTTGCGGAAGAGGTCGCGGATGATGGACAGGTCCATGGTCGCGCCGATGGTGACGCTGGCCTTGCGGCCGTCGGCCGTGTGGAAATCGATCTCCGGCGAGGTGGAGGGCGCCGTGACCAACCGGCCGCGGCCGTCATCCACCAGCCAGTCGAGGCAGAACTCGGCGGCGCCCTTCATCAGCGGCCAGGCGCGTTCGCGGAGGAAGGTTTCGTCGCGCCCGAAGGCGTAATGCTCCCACAGGTGCGCGCAGAGCCAGCCGGCGCTCATGGACCAGTTGGCCCACATCGGGTTGCCCTCGCCGAACGCGCCGACGGGAGCGGTGTGGGCCCAGATGTCGGCATTGTGGTGGGCGACCCAGCCGCGGGCGCCGTAGTTGACGGCGGCGGTGCGCGCGCCGTTGACCGCGAGGCGGCCGATGTAGTCGAGCAGCGGCTGGTGGCACTCGGCGAGGTTGGCGACCTCGGCGGGCCAGTAGTTCATCTCGGCGTTGATGTTCAGCGTGTAGTTCGAGCTCCACGGCGGGCGCATCGAGTCGTTCCAGATGCCCTGCAGGTTCGCGGGGATGCCGCCGGGGCGGGAGCTGGCGATGAGCAGGTAGCGGCCGTATTGGTAGAGCAGGACCTCGAGGCCGCGGTCGAGCTCGCCGCGGTAATAGCGGGCGAGGCGCGCCGGGGTGGTGAGTTCCGCGGCGCCGGGCGTGGCGCCGAGGTCGAGGCTCACGCGGCGGAACAGCGCCCGGTGGTCGGCCTCGTGCCGCGTGAGCAGCTCGGCGTAGGGGAGCGCTGCCGCCGCGGTGCGCGGCGGCAGCGCCACCGACGCGGGATCGCGGCCCTCGCGCCCGGGCGATTTGTCGAAACCGTTGTAGCTGGTGCCGGCCGACACCAGCAGCGTGACGGCGTCGGCGCCCTCCACGGTCAGCGCGGCGCCGCCGGCGGTCACGCGCCCGCCCTCGGCGAGCACGCGCACGTGCAGCTCGGCGCGCATGCCCTCGGCGTCGGGGCCGTCCTCGTAGCGGATCGGATTCGGCACCCGCCGGTAGCTCGGTTCCGAATGGGCGGGCGCCTGGCCGCGCAGGATGAGCGTCTGCTGTCCGTCGGTCTGCACCGCGTGGCGCAACAGGCTGTCGGCCGTGGCGGTGAAGGCGATCTTGCCCGGCCGGTCGCAGGTGAGGCGCACGACGATGACCTGATCCGGAAAGCTGCTGAACACCTCGCGCGTGAACGTCGCCCCGCCGGCCGTGTAGCGCACGGTCGTGACGGCGCGGTCGAGGTCGAGCGTGCGTTCGTAGCCGGTGGCGCCTGCGCCCGCGGCGGCGCCCGCGAAGGCCAGGCGCAGGTCGCCCAGCGGCTGGTAGGCCTGCGTGTAGGGCCCCTGCATCTGCTTGCTGAGCTCGGTGGCCTTCACCGGGTCGCCCGCGAAGAGCGCAGCGCGCACCGCGGGCAGCACGGTCCTGGCGCCGGGGTTGTTCCAGTCCTTGGGGCCGCCGGACCACAGGGTCTCCTCGTTCAGCTGCAGCCGCTCCTGCGCGATGCCGCCGAAGACCATGGCGCCGAGCCGGCCGTTGCCCACGGGCAGGGCCTCCGTCCACGCCGCAGCCGGACGGTCGTAACGCAACACGGGCGGCTCGCCGGCGGCCAGGGCGGAAAGCGCGAGAGTGAGGGTGAGGAGGACGAGGCGGGGTTTCATGGGGCGAAGGGATTCCAGAAGAGGGCGTAGACGGGGGTGGCGGGGACGGCGGCGGCCTCGCGGTCGTTGCCGTCGCGCTGGACGACAGGCTGCACGAGCAGGTGGAGTTCGCCGGTCCGGTCCCAAGCGACGGGATCCTGGGAGGGTTCCCATGCGCCGACGGAGCCCTCGGTGAGCGCGGTGAAACGCCAGCCGGTTTTCCGGAGGTCCTCGCAGGTGGCGGCGACGATGCGGCCGCCGCGCTCGTCGTCGCGGTAAACGAGCACGGCCTCGCGGCCGGCGTCCGCGGCAGCGCGCACGGCGAGCACGGCGCGCGAGATCGGCGGGTTTTTGGTGCCGCCGCCGGCGAGCGTGAAGGGCGTGGTGCGCGCCGTGACCTGGGTGACCCGCCACGCGTTGCCGGTATGGCGGAGGACATGGAACTGCGGGATGTCGCTGCCCGCGGGCGTCCAGTAGTTGGCGATGAGCGGGCGGCCCTCGGCGTCCGCGGCGAGGCTGGGCGGGTTCATCAGCGAGCGGTTCGGGCCGACGCGCAGGGCGTAGTCGGCGTTGGCCGCGGTGAAGGGCACGGCGAGCGGGCGTCCGTCCGCGGCGGTCCACGTGACGCCCCCGTCGGCCGAGCGGGCGTAGGCGAGGTCCTGGTTGGTGGCCACGTCGGGCGTGGCGCGCCAGACCCAGGCGAGGTGCAGCGTGCCCTGCGGGTCCACGGTGTAGGCCGGGTAGGCGCTGCGCGCGCCCTCGCCGTCGATGAGGCTGGCGTGGACCTGCGCCCAGCGACGCGCGCGCGTGTCGTAGCGGTTGAGCACGAGGTTGCCGCGGCCCGAACCGCCGTCGCGGTGAAAGAAAAGCAGGTCGCCGCCGGGCAGCGGCAGGAAGGCCGGGTAGGTGACGCGGTCCTCGTGCGCGCCGGTCATGGCCTCGCGCGGACCGAGTTCGAGCGAGCCGGGCGCGGTGCTCCGCGCATAGTTGAGCGGGTTGTTGTGATGGTCCCACGCGACGTGGAGAAAACCGTCGCCGTCCACGCCGAGGGCGATGGAGTCGTGGGCGTCGGCCGTGCGGCCCCGGAAGCCGGTGCGGTGCGCGGTCCAGGTGTCGCCGCGGAGGGCGCGTTTCGCGAGGACGACGGTCGAGTCGGCGGCGTAGAAGGCGGCGTATTGGGTGTCGCCGTGCGTGAGCAGCGTGTGCTGCGAGTTGGCGAGCACGTTGACCGAGCTGCCGGCGAAGGCATCGTCGGCGATCTTCAGGAGCCGCGCGCCCCCGGCGGGTGCGAGCTCCGCGGCGCAGAGGAGGGAGGGGAGCGTGAGGGTGAAAGTGAGGGCGAAGAGGGGTAGGGCCAGTCTTTGACTGGCCCGGGACCGGTCGGAGACCGGTCCTGCCGGAAGAAAGCGGGAGGACGGGGTAGCGCTCATTTCGAGGTGAGGCCCTCCTCCAGCGGCATCAGCCGGAAGGCGCAGAGCAGGGAGGCGTGGCCGAAGGCAGGGCGTTGCGGCGAGAGACACCAGAAGCCGCGCGGGGTCGGGCCGTCGTAATCGATCACGATCCAGGACAGGCCGATGATCTTGTTCTCCGTGAGCAGGGAGGTGACGGACCGCTCCGGTCCCTCGGCGCCGGCGTAGTCGAAGGGCGTGATGTAGAACTCGACCGTGACCTTGCCGCTCTCGCCGGGCTTCACGGTGAAGCGCTGCGCGGACTGTGCCCACGGGGCGTCCTTGATCCAGGTGCCCGCGCCGAGGATGAAGGCCCAGTCCTTGCCGACGGCGGGGGTGAAGACGTGGTAGTTCTGCGCGTGCACGCCGTGGATGGCGCGGCGGTGGGCCTCGTCGCCGATGCGCGGGTCGGGACGCAGATCAGGCGGGGCGATGAGGTCCGGCGTCCACACGCTCTTCTGGTCGCGGGCGACGAAGGGGCCACCGGAGGCGTCGCCGTCCACCATGATCTCGAAGGTGTCGTTGCGCAGGCCGGGCGAGGCGAAGTCCCAGTGGTCGTCCTCGGCTTCGTAGAGGAAATAGAGCCGGTTCTGTCCCTTGACCCAGCCGACCTTCACGCGCACGGCGAGCGTGGCGTCGCCGGCGGCCGGCGGCTGCGGGGCGGTGTTGTGCAGGTGCGAGCGGTCCACGACGTAGCTCTCCGGCACGAGCGCCCAGTCGGCGGCGTCGCCGTCGATGACGGGCGCGCGGCCGGCGGGAAACTGGAAGACCTGGTAGGTGACGTCGGGTTTTTCCAGGGCATGCAGGGCCGGCCAGCCGGCCAGCAGCAGGAGGGCAAGGGGGAGGCGTGCGCCGGGGAGGTTCATTTGCCTTTGGTGTCCGTGGGCGCGGGCACATCGCTCTCGATGATGATGAGCGGGCCGAGCTCGACCGAGCCGCGGTGGATCCTGCGTTCGAGGGCGACGGCTGCGCCGGTGTCGCGGCCGAAAAACCGCGTCGCACTGGTGATCAGGGGCGGCAGGGTCTCCTGCATCGAGACGCCCTGCGCGTTGACGGTCAGGGTCGTGCGCCAGACCAGCCGGCGTTCACCGTGGGCGAGGGGGGCGTATTCGTAGGCGGAGACCACGACGTAGTAGAGATCGTGCTCCGCCTGGTAGAGGAGATGATCGTTCTTTCCCGTGCGTTCGTAGAAGGGCATGCCTTCATCCAGCAGCCGGGCAATCCGGCGGGCGTAGGCGTGGCCGCCCACGAGCATCGCCCGCTCGATGATGTTTTGCCTCTCCCTATGCCACAGATCGGGAATCAGCATCATCAACTCACGGTCGGCCGCCGAGTGTGACCCCCAGTAGTAGAACAGAGCCAGGGTCGGGGGATGCTCGCGCTCGCGGGCCGGGAGAAAGCCGCGCCGCGCCAGCGTCTTGTGCAGTAGGGTCCCGATCTGGTCCGGCAACGGGGGATGTTCGCCGGCGGGCGTCTCGCCCCTGGGCTGGAAACCCTGGCTGTGCGCGACATAATAGACCGGCCGGTCGGGGGCGGCTTCGGGGAAGCCTCGCCCGTGTTCGGTCCGCTCGCTGTAGACGGTCATCTCGATCTGCGGCGCCGGCGAAAACGACTTGGGCAGCAGCTCAAGGTGAAAACCACGCCTTTTGGGCACGAGCGGCTCGTCCATCTGCGCCGCGTCCGTCGCACCCAGGGTCGGGGCCAGGAGCAGTGCAAGCAGGGACAGGCCGCGCTTCATGGCGGGCATCAGGGGCGGATAGGAGCCAGGAAACCGCGTTCGCCGAGCCAGTCGTGGAAGCGATCGAGCCACGCGGCCACCGGGCCACGGTTGGTGGCGCGCTGGCCGAAGCCGTGGCCGGCGCCGGTGTAGAGGTGCAGCTCGGCGGGAACACCGGCGCGCTTGAAGCGCAGGTAAACCTCAGCCAGGCCCTCGGAGATGTCGCTCCGGTCATCGTAGCCGGCGAGCAGGAACGCGGGCGGGTTGCCCTCGGCCGGCTCGATGGCAGCCGCGCGGCCGGGATAGATCAGGGCCTGGAAGGCGGGTCGGGAGGACTGGTGTTCGACGGGGTCGGGGTCGTCGGTTTGGCCTGGGTCAAACTTGCGGCTGGCCAGCCCCGCGACCTCGCCGCCCGCCGAGAAGCCCATGATGCCCACGCGGGTCGGGTCGATATGCCACTCGGTGGCGCGCGAACGCACGAACCGCAGCGCGCGCTGGGCGTCGGCTAGGGCCTCGACGTCCACGCGGTAGGGCGAGCCCTCCTCGCGCGCGAGACGGTATTTCAGCACGAAGGCGGCGATCCCGCGCTCCGCCAGCCAGCGCGCGACCACGTGGCCCTCGTGGTCCGTCCAGAGCTCCCGGTGCCCGCCGCCGGGGCACACGATGACCGCCGCGCCGTTGCCCTTGCCGGGTGCGGGCAGATAGACGGTGAGATTGGGCTGGTGAACGCCCGACACGACGCGCTCGCCGCGTTCGGTGATGCGCACCTTTTCGCCCGCGGGGCGGCCTTCCGAACCCGGGGCGTCCCCCGGCCAGAGCGGGAGCACGGCGGGCTCCGTCGCGCAAAGGGCGGCGGTCAGGGCGAGCAGGCAGAGGACGGTTTTCATGGATTCATTTCCGCGGGGCGAATTCCACGACCGGTGCCGGTGGCAGCGGGAGCGACTCGTCGAGGGCGAAGCTGGGATGCGGGGGCTGGTTGTAGGCGGTGTTCTGCCAGGCGATGGCCGCGCGGTATTGCGGGTCGTGCATGAGCGTGACGAGACGGTGCGGTGTCGGGATGGTCGAGGTGTAGATGCGAAGCTCCTTTTTGTCGCGCGTGGCCCAGATCACCTCCTCGCGCCAGTCGCCCCAGAGGTCGGCGCTGACGGCGGGCGTGGCCTTGGTGCCGTTGGCGGAGGTGCAGGCGTGGGCGAGGAGCAGCGGGTCGATGGACTCGGTCTCCCAGTTCCATTTCACGATGCGGTTGCCGTCGAGCAGCTCGCGGAGCAGGTCGCCGTCCCACCAGACGCCGAAATTGACGGGCAGGCCGCGCGGGCGGTGCTCGACGACCTTCCGGCCGGTGGAGTCGAAGATGCCGTCCATGCCGGCGCCGGCGGCCCAGGATTCGGCGCCGGGGAAGCGCGGGTCGATGTTGAAGGTGTTGCCGCGGCCCGGGCCTTCGCCGCGGTCGCCCCCCTCGGTGGCGGCCTGCACGGACGGGATGGTGAAGATCGCCTCCCCGGTGCGGGCGTCGCGCAGGCTCAGGCCCTGCGCGTCGAAGCGCTCCTGGATGTCGCCGATCTCGAGGCCGGGGCGGCCGGGCACGAAGTCACCGACGTGCAGCGCGTCGCCGTGGCCCCAGCCGGTCGAGTGGAGGCCGGTGCCGTCGTCGTCCACGACCATGGCGCCGTAGATGATCTCCTGCCGGCCGTCGCCGTCCACGTCGGCGACGGAGAGCTGGTGGTTGCCCTGGCCGCGCCAGGGGTTGGTCTTGTCGGGCGGGCCGAGCCTGTCGCTGTCGAAAACCCAGCGCGAGGTGAGCCGGCCGTCGCGCCAGTCCCACGCGGCGAGGACACTCCGCGTGTAGTAGCCGCGGCACATGATGATGCTCGGGAGGCGGCCGTCGAGCCAGGCGACGCCGGCGAGGTAGCGCTCGGAACGGTTGGCGTTCCCGTCGCCCCACACGGCTTTCATCTGGTCGGGTGTTGGGTCCTGTGTGTCGGGATGCCGGCCGGGGAGGTAATCCGCAGTGGCCAGGGCGGCGCCGGTGCGGCCGTCGAAGACGGTGAGGAACTCCGGCCCGCGCACGATGTGGCCGCGGTCGTTGCGGTGGTCGGCCGTGGCGTCGCCGATGACCTTGCCCGTGCCGTCCACGGTGCCGTCGGCGGTCTTGCAGGCCAGCTCGGCGCGGCCGTCGCCATCGAAGTCGGCGACCATGAACTGCGTGTAGTGCGCGCCCTCGCGGATGTTTTTGCCGAGGTTGATCGTCCAGAGCAGGGTGCCGCCGGTGGTGTAGGCCTGGAGCAGCGTCTCGCCGGTGAACCCGGCCTGCGAGTTGTCGCGCGGGGTGTGCTCCTGCTTGAGGAGGATCTCGTAATCGCCGTCGCCGTCGAGGTCGCCGAGCGAGGCGTCGCCGGGCGTGTAGCCTTCCGGGGTCCGGATCGGCACGGCGTGGTAGGGCCGCGGGTCGGGGTTGGCCGGAAACACGAAGGGCCGGGAGGGCTCGCCCTCGGCGCCGTCCACGATCGTGCGCACGAAGTAAGCGGTCTCGCGGTCGAGTTGCGGCGCCGGGTCGAGGAACCAGGTCGGGCCGGCGAGCGGCTCGGGGTTGAGTTTCGCCGTGACCGGTCCCGGTTCGCGGTTCTGCGCCGGCTGTCCGGGCGCCGCCGGCCGGGCGGGACCGGGCGCCGTGGCGCGATAGACATTGAAAGCCGTGCCGGGCGGGTCGCTGGCGAGCAGGCGCCAGCTCACGAACACCTTGCCGTCGGGCTGCTGGACGGCGACGACGCCGCGCGAGAGGCGCTCCATCACGGGTGCGGCGCCGAGCAAGGTGACTGCGAAAACGAGGGCCGAGAGAGAGGGGATGAGGCGGTGCATGGGGGGAGGAAAGGCGGGGTTCGGAGACTCCGCTTTCCAGAAAAGTCATCAGGGCTTCGGGGCCGGTGTCAGCAGGCCGCGGGCGCGGAGCCACTCGCGGGCGCGGTCGGGCCAGTCGGAGGCGGTGCCGAGGCCGTCGCGCATGCCCATGCCGTGGCCGCCCTTCTCGAAGGCGTAGAACTCGGCGGGCACGCCGGCGCGGGTCAGCGCCTGGAAAAAGCGGATGCTGTTCTCGATGGGCACCGCCTTGTCCTCCTGCGTGTGGATGAGGAGCGTGGGCGGAGTGGCGGCGGTGACGCGGTTCTCCAGCGAGAAGAAGGCCTCCTGTTCGGGCGTGCGGTTGCTGCCGAGCAGGTTTTCGCGCGAGCCGGCGTGCGTGACACCCTCGGCCATGCTGATGACCGGATACAGGAGGATGAGGAAATCGGGCCGCGCGTTGACCGCGTCGAGCGCGTGGCCGGTCCTGCCGTCGGCATGGTCGAAGAGCGTGCCGGCGCTGGCGGCGAGGTGGCCGCCGGCGGAGCTGCCCATCACGCCGAGGCGCGCGGGGTCGATCCTGAACTCGGCGGCGCGCGAGCGCACGAGGCGCACGGCGCGGAGCACGTCCTGCAGCGGCGCGGGGTGGCCGTATTCCTTCAGGCGGTTCTTGAGGATGAAGCTGGTGACGCCGAGGTGGCTGAGCCACTGGGCGTATTGGATGCCCTCGCGATCGTGGGAGAGGATGCCGTAGGCGCCGCCCGGGCAGATGATGACGGCGGTGCCGTTGGGGCGGTCCACGGCGGGCCAATGGACCGTGAGCGTGGGCGTGGAGATGTTCGAGAGGCGGCCGCCTTCGCCCAGTTGCTCGTCGCCGAGCGGGCCCTTGGCCGCGGGAGCGTCGGGCCGCACGGCCGGGGGCACGCCCTCGGGCCAAAGGGGGATGACCGGGTGATCGCTGAACGCAGCGCCGGCGGCGGAAGCGAGGAGGGAGCTCATAAGCAGGACCGGAATTTTCACGGGGAATCAGGGGGATGCTTGAGAACCAGCGTGTCGCCCGCCTCCTCGAGTTCGAGGAAGACTTCGCGCTCGTGCGGGGTCTTGTTGGGTTGGTGCAGGGCCATCATCAGGCGGCCGTCGAAGGTGCGGAAGAGCATCGGGTGGCCGCCGTCGTCGGCGAAGAGCGCGGCGGGGGCCTGCCGCCACGGGCCGGCGAGCTTGCCGCTCTCCGAGGTGGCGATGCCGACGGCGTAGCCGGTCGGGCTGCCGCTGGACCAGAGCAGGAGGAGCTTGCCGGAGGCCGTGCGATGCAGCCACGGGCCGTCGGTGACGTAGCAGCCGTATTGCGGCGACTTCAAAGCCCACGGCGCGTCGCTGCCGTGGAAGAGGCGCGTCGGCTCGCCGACGGTGGCGGAGAGGTCGGGCGCGAGCCGGATGCATTCGACGGTGCCGTCCTTGATCTGCACCCATTCGTGGCAGAACACCATGTAGGGCACGCCGTCCTCGACGAAGAGCGTGCCGTCGAGCGTCATCATGTCCTCGGGCAGGGTGGGCTTGTTCGCGAAGGGCTGGAACGGTCCCAGCGGCGAGTCGCTGACGAGGACCTGCGAGCCGCGCTTCACGCGCGGGAGCCAGTCGCGCCACTGCTCGGGGAACCGGTGCGTGGAGTCGAAAGTGAGGAAGAGGTAATACCTGCCGTCGTAGGCATGCATTTCCGGCGCCCAGATGCCGCGGTCGGCCCACCATGCGGCCGGGCGCTCGAAGACCACGGTCGGGCCGGTCCAGGTTTCCAGGTCCTTGCTGGCGTAGGCGACGACGGCGGCGCGGCCGTGGGGACCGCGCTGGCCGGAGGCGAAATACATGACGTATTCCTGCGTGGCGGGATTGGGCCAGATGCAGGCGTCGCGCGCGCGCAGGTCGCGGAGAGCGACGGGGCCGGACATCGGCGGATCATCCGGCCGCGGCACGCCGAAGTCGGGCGTGCCGTCGGCGCGCCACCTGACGGCCTGCACGCGCGTGTGGCGGTTGGGATCCTGCAACGGGTTGCCCTGGATGTCGCGGTAGCTGCGACCGTGGTAAACGATGAGGTCGGTGACGCCGTCCTCGGCGACGGTGAAGCAGTGATGTCCGGGGCCGTAGATGCGGTTTTCCTCGCTGGTGGCGAAGACAGGCACGGACGATTTCGTCCACGATTTCGGGTCGAGCGGGTCGGCGTTTTCGTCGGCGGTGAGCATCCCCACGCAATACTCCGGCCCGGTGCCGGCGGCCGAGTAGGTGAGGAAGAGGCGGCCGTTCTTCTGGAGGACGACCGGCCCCTCGTTGACGGCGTAGCGGACGCGCTCCCACGCAAATTCGGGTTTGGACAGCAGCACGGCCGGACCGGCGAGCGTGGTGGGCGAGGCCAGGGGCGCGATGTAGAGGTTGGAGTTGTCCTTGCTGCCGGGACCCTTCTGCGCCCAGAGGAGGTAACGTCTGCCGCGGTGCTCGAAGACCGAGGCGTCGAGCGCAAACGACGACCAGCCGGTGTCGATCTGCCCGCGCTCGATCCACTCGCCCTCGAACGGGTCGGCCGAGGAATTTTCGAGGACGTAGAGGCGGATGTTCCAGATTTTCTCGGCCTCGCCGGCGGAGAAATAGACATACCATTTGCCGTCGAGGTGGTGGATTTCAGGCGCCCAGATATGCGCCCCCATGCGGCCGGTGGCGTGCTTGCGCCAGATGACCGTCTCCTCCGCGGCGGCGAGGCCGGCGATGGTCGGCGCGCGGCGCAGCACGAGGCGGTCGTATTCCGGCACGGTGCCCATGAAGTAGTATTGCCCGTCTGTGTGCCGCAGGATGTGCGGGTCGGCCCGCTGGCGGATGAGGGGATTAGGGTAGTCGGCGGCGTGAAGACCGGAGAGAAACCACGGAACACACAGAATACACAAAACAGAGAACCAGTTCTTCCGTGTCATTCTGAGCGCAGCGAAGAATCCAGCGACAGGGATGCAAGCTGTCATACGACTGGATCCTTCGCTCCGCTCAGGATGACAGGCGGGCGGGGATCCCACGTTCAGGCGGGGGTGGGGCATGGACGGGAAGAGTCGGCGGAAAAACCGCCGGCCGCAACCGGGCTTTTGTCTTACTGTCAGGCGGGTGCTTGGGGTGGATCTACAAGGGTGTGGCAGCAGTCGGGGCTTGTCGTCCATGGCCTGTAGGCTAAGCCTGCCCGCATGGTATTGCTGGAGCAGTTCGAACGGCTGCGGATCGAGGCATATGGGGCCATGGGCGCGGATAGGGGTTCGCTCGGCCAATATTATACGCCGCAGCCGATTGCCTCATTACTAGCTTCTATGCTGCCCAAACCTTCCGTTGATACAGTTCATCTGCTTGATCCGGGCGCCGGAGTGGGGATGCTGTCGGCAGCCGCAGTGGCGGAGTTGCGCGCGACAGGTGTGCGTGAAATCCAGCTTACGTGCTGCGAAGTGGATTCAGCTGTCGTGCCCTATCTTCGTGTCGGCATGAAAATGCTCGTAGATTGGTGCAAAGCACGGGGCGTCATTCTGCAAGTCGAGATCATTGAAGCCGATTTTATTTTATGGGCAATGGACCACCTGGGGGAGAGCGATTTCTTTTCAGCGCCTCCACGTCGGTTTGATGGCGTGGTCATGAATCCTCCCTACAAGAAAATCGGCAGCTCCAGTTTGCACCGCCGCTGTCTGAAAAGGGCTGGGCTGGAATGCACCAACCTTTATGCAGCCTTTCTCTTTTTGGGGGCAAAATTGCTCCGTCCAGGTGGACAACTAGTTTCCATCAACCCGCGCTCATTCGCCAACGGCCCCTACTTTAGAGACTTCAGGAAGAAGTTCTTTGCTCTCGCTCCATTGCATGCGGTGCATGTTTTCAACCGACGTGATCTGGCCTTTGCCAACGACAAAGTGCTTCAAGAGAATGTCGTTTTACATGCAGTTCGTGGTGTTCAGTCGGAGACGATTCGTATCATCTCATCCGTGGCCGGCGGGCCTGCTGCCAGAGTTCACGACGTTCCGGCGCATCGGGCCATAGAACCGGATGACGCTGATTGCGTCCTGCACTTAGAGACAGATGCAGGCGACTCCGAGGTGGCCAATCTAATCAGAGCACTGCCTGCGCGATTGGCAGATCTCGGACTCGAAGTTTCGACCGGAAGGGTGGTTGATTTCAGGGTTAGGGAGGCCCTGTCCTTTCTGAAAAAACGAGACGCAGTGCCGCTGATCTATCCGCAGCACCTGCGCAATGCCGGCGTTGTCTGGCCTAAGCAGGCCAAAAAACCCGACTATTTCTGCCCCGGGGATCAGCATGCAGCAGCGTTGATCCCGGCAGGCACTTATGTGGTAACCAAGCGGTTTACCTCCAAGGAGGAGAAGCGTCGGATTGCGGCGTCACTGCTGACAATTGAATCGGTGCCCGCAGAGCAATATGCGCTAGAGAACCATTTGAATTATTTTCATGCGGTCGGCGCTCCCATGGATGACGATCTGGCACGTGGCCTGGTCGCCTACCTTAACAGCACGTTGGCCGATCAGTATTTCCGTCTCTACAATGGGCATACGCAGGTGAATGCGACCGATCTGCGGGCCATGCCCTATCCACCGGCTACCGCATTGAGAAAACTTGGCCGGAAACTCGCCGGTCTCCCGCTCACCACCGAACATGTCGATCCATTCATCACGCAGCTCTGCCGCGCAAATGCGGAAGGTCAGGGTAAAGGAAGCTCTGTCCATTCTGGACGCACTCGACGTTCCTCGCGCGCAGCGTAACGAGCGTTCCGCCCTGACGCTGCTTGCTTTGCTGGGACTCCCGCCTGACCGCGCTTGGTCGCAGGCGGCAAATCCGTTTCTAGGGATCACCGAGATGATGGATTGGTTCCGCACCTGCTACGGAAAAATATACAAACCAAACACTCGTGAGACAGTGAGACGGCAAACGATGCACCAGTTTGTCCAGATGGGACTTGCTGTCCCCAATCCCGATCAACCTGACCGCCCGGTCAATTCGCCGAAATATGGCTATGTGCTTGAGCCGGCCGTGGTGAAACTGGCGCGTTTGTATGGAACTCGGCAGTGGCGTCCCGCTTTAGTCCGCTTCATTCAAAGCTGTGGTAGTCTCAAGGCGCTTCATCATCAGGAACGCCGCATGACCATGATTCCGGTCAAGATGCCCAAAGGGAATACCCGGCATCTGTCGGCTGGCGGTCAGAACAGGGTGATCAAAACGATCATCGAAGAGTTTTGCCCGCGATTCACGCCTGGTGGCGAGGTCATCTACATTGGCGATGCGGGCGGCAAGCCATCCTCAGCAGAACTCGCCTCCTTTGCGTCTTTGGGGATTCAACTTGATGCGCATGGCAAGATGCCAGCGTGGTGGTTCATCTGAACGACAAGAACTGGCTGGTTCTAACCCGACTTCCGCTACTGGGGCTTGGCGGTCGCGCAAGGGGTTGATTCATCGTGCGGGCGCGCCAAAGGTCGGGACTACACGGGCTGTTGGCCGGTGCGGAGGCGGATCTTGGGCGGGGGTTGCG